>CALAJV010000017.1 GCA_937922805.1 uncultured Acidimicrobiales bacterium
ACAACAACCGCGCCACCAACAACCCAACCCACCACAACAACCGCGCCACCAACAACCCAACCCACCACCACAACCGCGCCACCAACAACCCAACCCACCACAACAACCGCGCCACCAACAACCCAACCCACCACCACAACCGCGCCACCAACCTCGAATTGTTCCGGCGGCGGCCAGTTCGAGCGTGTCTTCCGAGACGACTTCAACGGGACAAGCGTAAGCGGCAGCTGGTCGCAGTATTACAGCGAAGGCAACCACGGTTATGGATTGCGGCGGCCATCCGCAATCGCAGTCGAGAATGGCATGTTGGTCATGACGGCGAAAATGATAGATGGCAGCTTGGTATCAGGCGGAATGTCCCACAATTACACCCAGCAGTACGGTAAGTATCGTTTCCGGATTCGTACTGACAACGACTCATCTCTGGCTCTCAGCGGCGTGGCATTGACGTGGCCGGCATCAGGAGTTCACCCTCGCGATGGGGAAAACAATATTTATGAGACGTTGGTGGAAACCGGAGCTCGAAATCCGTTCTTCACCTTCATCCACGAACCCTATGGAACCACTAGCGATCAGACTCGATTCGTTCACAATGCCGATGGCAGCCAATTCCAAATCATGACGATGGAATGGACTCCCGATCGAATCATGATTTCCCGAGAGGGTCCTGGCGGATCAACGACATATCAGGAACATGTTTTGAACGAGTCTGACCGTGATGTGATTCCTGACAACCCACATCGACTTACGCTCCAACTCGACGCATGGAAGCATACGACGCCGAACACGGTCCAAATGGAAGTCGACTGGGTTGAGGTTTCCAAATACTGCGGTTGAGAGGCTTGCGAACTCAACAACTCTGATTCTTCATCGCTCTCGCCCCAATTCGGTGTCACACCTCAGTGGTACTCTGGCTGGTCGCGAGAGTAAACATGAGGTCAAGTCAACGTGAAAACTACACGAGCAAGTCAACCAACAAGCGATCCGCCAACTAGCCCAACTACCGATCACTTCAGCGCCCACCTCCGCCGAGGGATGGAGGCAAGAGAAGCTGCGGCCCGCAACAAGCTCAATGAACAAAAGCCCGGCAGCGAAAATGGCATCAGGAAAGAACGCTGTCAAGACTGCACAGGCTCACTACCGAGTAAAGCCAGGTTCTGTTCGTCTTGTGGGTCAGAGCAAACCAAGCCAACTCATCGAACCGGTCATCATCGGAGTTCACTTTCGGTCGGCGACGGTGAGGCGGTTATCCAGGTCAGCAATATCACCGGCCCAGTAACGATCAGCCACGTTGAGGGATCTGCAGGAACCGAAACTACCGAGAAATCGAACCCTGAAAATCCGATATCGTCCGCACCATCAAAGCCAGGCCGCCCCAAGCCCAATGCACCGCCGGAAGTGTCGACAACAGAAAAACTCCTCAACACGAGTAGCGAACAGGAACCATCGTCAAGGCAACTCATCGCCTCGACCGCAGCGGTGGTCACGAGTGGCGCCGCTATAGCAACCGGTGTCGGTGTCCTGGCAACCTCACTGCGCCAAATCCTTCGACCGCTTTTCACGTTGAACGGAATTGGCTCGTTGCCGCTCACCCCACGTTCCATGGCGGCTGCGTTGGCAGCGATTGCGTGCACTGTTGTGGTCGGTAGCTCAATCGGAGCAGTGGCTTCGATACGAGCCAGCGCAACAGCCTCCAAAAACACTGAGGCTCAACCAGCACCACCGGTTTCGGACCAGTTAGAGCTTTTCAGCTAAACCCAGTTGAGTGGCGCACCAGGCACCTGGTCGTTGATTGGTATGCAAAATTGTTTGCAGAGCCTAAGGTATCTACTACGTTCACTAGCATCGCCTCGCCGACCACTACCAAAATTCTTGAAGCCTTCGGCGTTGGAACCACTACCGAGGAGCCTCGATGACATCTGTGCGCAACGCCTTGGCCGAAGCCACCGAAGTGCTGGGTGGCGACCTGATCGGTCGAATTTTGGAGCCATCTCCCCCAGCCGTCGATGACGGCGCCTTCTTCGCTGACGACCCGTTGAAAACACCGCCTCCAGAAGGGGTCGGTGTGGCTCAAATCGTCACCCCATTCGGACCTGGGAAGACGTGGAGTTCGGTTGTGGCCGAACGACCTGATCTAGAGTCGTGGGCCAAGGCCCGCTGGCTTGTTTCTCGTCCCCTAGCTGAAATTCCCGACGACTACGTCGAGAAACGAACCAACCTTCATCGACTGGCCACGTATGTTGTTGCCCCAGCCCGACACCAGGTCAACGGCAAGTTTGGTTTACGTTGGACGAAAGGTGGGTTCGGAACTCCCTTCTTCGGAAACGATCGCCAGGTTCGAGTCGACGGCAATCTGCTGATCGTCCAAGAGGCCTCGTACGTTAAGTCAACCCCGATCTCGTCGATGGCGGGCGCGGCCGAATTCATTGGGAGCGGAATCGACGACAAGATCGCGGCCGAGCACGATTCCCCGCCACTAGGCGACGTCAACGCCGACCTAGGAGTCACGGCTGACGTCGTACAGTTCCTCGATGGATGGTGGGGAATGGGAACCGCGGCGCTGGAACGAGTTCGGGCCGACGAGAAGTCGATCGACCCGGGTCGGGTACAACTTTGGCCGGGCCATTTCGATCCCGCAATTGAAATCGGAGACGTCGACCGTCGAGCGTCATTCGGAGCGTCTCCCGGGGATCAAACGTCAAATGAGCCTTATCTATATATCAGCATCTGGTGGCCTGACCGGTTGGACCTTTCCGACAGTGATGATTTCTGGAATGCCGAGGGCTACGTTGGTGCTCGAATGCCGTATTCGTTTATCAAGAGCCAGCCCGATCCATTGACCTCAGCGATCGACTTTTTCCGCGGTGGCCGCGATCGGCTACAGGAAACAACTTCCGTTCTCACCTGAGTTAGCGACGCCATAGAAAAAGTAGTCGACAACGCTCACATCCAGGCAATCCCAAAGGACAACACATGGCACCGATAGCGCTAGCAAGCTGGGACGATCTCGCAGATAGACAACCGTTTGGAGCGACGGTCGGAAACGTTGAGCTGGTGATCGTCCGCTTTGATGACGACCACCGCGTTCTCTACGGTCGGTGTCAGCACCGAGGCGCCTTGATGGCCGATGGCTATATCAGAGGCGACGATATCATCTGCGGGGTTCACTCGTGGGACTACCAATTCCGGACCGGAGTTAGCTCATACAACAACAGCGAACAACTCCACCGGTTCACCTCGTGGCTTGAAGACGGACAGGTTTTTGTCGATGACGATGAAATTTCAGCCTGGGAAAAGCTCAACCCGCAAGCCTACGACTACAGCGGGTATCAAGGACGGTACCAAGACCTTCACGGTTCAGATGATGAACCTCATGTGGCCCTAATCCGAAAGCTCGCAAGCGAGGGTCTAAGCAAGCTCGGCCATCACGGTCCGGTAACCGCAATGGGCGTCTCGGCCAACGAGCTACCCAAATGGGATGACATCCAGTTGGTTACCGCACAACTTGCCACCCGACCCCTTCTTGACGATGTTCCGGTGGAAACGTCAACCGTCATTGGGCCGAATGCTTCCCGTCCACTCGCTCTTGATATTCCACTATTCGTCAGCGACATGAGTTTCGGATCGCTAAGCGAAGAAGCCAAAATCTCATTGGCTCGAGGAGCAGAACTAGCGGGCACCGGTATTTGCTCAGGTGAGGGTGGCATGCTCCCCGAGGAGAAGGCCGAAAACTCTCGCTATTTCTACGAGCTGGCCAGCGGTCGCTTCGGTTGGGATATCAGCAAGGTCGAGGACGTCAGCGCTTTTCACTTCAAATTCGGCCAAGGAGCCAAAACCGGAACCGGCGGTCACCTGCCTGGGGCGAAGGTTAAGGGCAAGATTGCCGAAGTGCGAGGTCTGGTCGAGGGCGAGGACGCAATATCGCCAGCAACCTTCGTCGATCTCAAATCCGCCGAGGATTACCGTCGGGTGGCTGAAGAGGTTCGAACGGCTACCGGCGGAATTCCTATTGGAGCCAAGCTGTCGGCTCAACACATCGAACGAGATATAGATGCTGCGATCGAAATTGGTGTCGACTACATCATTCTTGATGGGCGAGGAGGCGGGACGGGGGCAGCCCCAACCGTATTCCGAGATCACATTTCGGTTCCCACTATTCCGGCGCTAGCCCGAGCCCGCCGCCACCTGGACAGTGTCGATAGCAACGTTACGCTGGTAATAACTGGCGGCCTGAGAACCCACACTGACTTTGTAAAAGCGCTGGCTCTCGGAGCTGATGCCATTGCGCTTTCCAATGCTCCGATGCAAGCTATTGGTTGCATCGGAATGCGAGCCTGCAACACCGATACCTGCCCTGTTGGTATTGCTACTCAACGTCAAGACTTGCGCTCCCGACTTGTCATCGACGATGCCGCTCAGAGACTAGAACGATGGTTCAGCGCCTCGATCGAGCTAATGCAAGTGATAGCAAGAGCCACCGGCAACGACAAGTTGTCGGACCTCTCGATATCCGACCTCACGACGTTCGACCGGGAACTCTCTCATTTGGCTGGCATAGCCTACGGCGGCGTCGACCGCTAGCAGAAGCTAACCGTTAGTCAACATATTGCCGTCGACGGTTAACGGTTCACCATTCCAAATTCCGGCTGCAATCGCTACCGGCGCCCGTTCATGGTCGGGGGTGCCCCACTCGACGTAAGCGGCAATGGCATTGGAGTCGGTAAAATCACTCGTACGGTAAAGGCCTAATTCGCCGGCAGCAGGCGTGATTTGTACCGTCGATGTCAACGTAAGCGTTGCTCCTGGTTCGATCACGCCACCACCACCAACACCAACGTATTCAGGAAAGTTGCACCACGTGTAGCTGCTGATGTCAACCGCAGCCGACCCGGAGTTCGTAACCTGAACCTCAGAGTTGTCGAAGTTGATGGAGACGATCTTTAGACCGAGCGATCCAGCCGGACCGTCAACCGGATCAGCCGTTGTTGTTTCTGAACTCGCTGTGGTTTCGGCCGGAGCGGTGTCAGACGTTTCCGTTGTCTCGGCCGCTGTTGTTTCCGAACTCTCAGTTGATTCTTGTTCGACGACGGTAGTTTCGGCCGCTGTGGTCTCAGATACGGCTTCAGAACTTTCGGTCTCGGTCGGCTGTTCGGCCAAGGTCGTAGCGTCTTCAGCCGTCTCATCATCGCCAGGCAAGGTGACGGCGCCAGTGTCGGTAACGTCGCTATCCCCGTCGCCGCAGCTAACGGCAAGCAAAGCCAGCATGGCCACGGTCACAAACTTCCACACAACTCTCATCTGTCCCTCAATCTCCTCAGCCGCTCAATTGACTGACGGCCGCTGGCCATCACCCTAATCAATCTCAAGGATTCGCGGCACCACGCTTCCGCTGATTCTCAGCATGTGGCAACGATCTACCTCAACGGCAAGCCTACCGCCGCCCTGGCAGAGCCCCCGGCAAGGTCGTTCAAGGTTGGTGAGATTGGTCCAAATTGGCCGCAATTGGCCACGAGTAGTGGATCAGGTTCTGCGTGGCCGGAGGGGCAGACGCCAGGCCATGTGACATAGCGCCTGCCCTCAGGTACCCGCCATTACACAGCCCACTATTGTGCCATTGTCCACTGCCGAACAATGGGGAGCGGTCCCCTGGTTTGCGCCAATCGACGCTGGCTCAGCTGAGCATTGCCAAGATCAGCTTCCCGACTAGCTGGACCTGGCGGTCGGTTTTGCCGGAAAATTACATCGCCACCATAGCGGCACTTGACCGAACGTCCAGTACTGTGAAGATGCGGACACGTTGGCGCTGGGAGGCGCTCTAGTTGTGGGATTTCTTGACGGAATACGAGTAGTCGACTTCGGTCAATTTGTGGCCGGTCCAGTTGCCGCTATGTTCTTGGCCGACCAAGGGGCCGACGTTGTCCGGGTTGAGCGCCCGAGCGGTCCGTCCTATGACACCGCAGCCAACGCTACCTGGAATCGGGGCAAGCGGAGCCTGTGTCTCGACCTTAAAAACCCGCGAGAGCAAGTAGCGGCTAAGGGCCTAATCGTCGACGCCGACATCGTGATCGAGAACTTCAGACCTGGGGTGATGGATCGTCTTGGTCTCGGCTACGAAACAACCAGAGCACTAAACCCGGGCCTTATCTACGCCTCTCTTCCAGCATTCGGGCGACGCGATCAGCGACGCAACGTTCAGGGCTGGGAGGGAGTCGTGCTCGCGGCCGCTGACGTCTTCCGTCCTCGGACTGCGTATCGACACATGCTCGATCAAATCCATACCGATCCGGTCGACCGCGCTGGAACCCCGGTTTTCACCGGCGAGCCCATTGCCTCCATGTATGCGGCCCTAATTGCCAATGTCGGAATACTGGCGGCGCTCACTGCTCGAGAACGAAGCGGTCAAGGTCAACACGTCGAGGCCCCTCTGTTCGATTCCTTCATGCAGTCGGTTGGCATTCTTGGTATGGCCAAAGTTCCTTTTAGGCGGCCGTCAACTGATTCTTTCGGACCATGGGATCATCAATACCGGTGTGCCGACGGCCGATGGGTACATGTTGTTTGCATCGAACGAAAGCACGCTGAGGCTCTAGCCGAGCTGATAAAGGAACCGTCGCTTATTGATCTTGGGCTAACCGATCCAGCGCTAGTCAAGCGACCCGAACATTCAGATCAGGTCCGCGGAGCACTAACAGAGGCGTTCAAAACCGCGCCAGCCAAAGAATGGGAAACCCAGTTCGAAGCCTTGGGGATTCCTGGCGCCATCTGTCGCACAACTAAAGAATGGCTCGATCACCCTCAAGCAAGTTCTGGGCTAACCCTCTCGGTTCACGATCCAGTACTGGGCCAATCGAAACAACCAGCACCAATCGTATTGATGTCAGAGAATATGCACCGCGCTGATAGCGCCGCTCCGCACCCTGGGCAGCATCGAGAAGAGGTGCTAAACGAGCTAGCAGGCGCCAATCCCTTCGAAGCTACTGACTTGAAAAAGACTGCCGCTGCCGCCAACCTTGGACTGCCTTTGAGTGGGGTTCGCGTTCTAGACCTCAGCACAGTACTCGCCGGCCCCACCTGTGGTCGCACCCTGGCCGAACTTGGCGCTGACGTGATCAAGATAAACGATCCGAAACGGAAAGGCGTTCCTTTTCATCACGACGTGAATCGAGGAAAGCGGTCGATTCTGTTAGACCTGGCGTCGGTCGAAGGACTAGAGATTTTCTGGGAGCTAGTCGATACCAGCGACGTTGTAATCGAGAACTTTCGATCTGGAGTCAGCAACCGTCTCGGTATTGGCTACGACGAGCTAAAAGCGCGCAAGTCCGACATTATCTACTCCTCAATAACTGCCTTCGGAACCACTGGCCCATGGGCCGAGATGCCCGGATACGAAGAAACGGTCGAAGCGGCAACCGGTATGCAATGCCGGTTTGGCGGCGCCGAATCGCCGGAGGTTTGGCCGTTTTGCACCATCAATGATTATGGCACTGGGTTGGCTACCGCCACTGGCGTTCTTCTTGCGTTACTCGAACGCTCCGTTTCTGGCCACGGTCAACGAGTAGACGCGTCGCTAGCTCGTACTGCTGGAGTTTTTCAGTCACAAGACATGATCGACTTTGATAGCAAAAAGTGGCGTAACGATCAGCAGAGCGAATTCGGTTTGAGTCCGGTCTACCGCATTTATCAGTGTCAAGATCGCTGGATCTTCCTTGGAACAACCTCGAGAGAAAAGCTCGAACCATTGCTTGGTGAGACCGTTCAATCAACCGATGGATTCGCGTTGCAGCTCAGCGAATGGTGTCGACGCCGACCGGCGGCCGAAGCCGTCAGTCGACTGCTAGAAAACAACATCGGGGCCCAAGAATTGCTGTGGCTAAATGATGTGATGATGGATCCCCACGTTGTGGGGGCTGGCCTGAGCGTTGTCCGCGACCACGAAGGCATTGGATTACTTCGTACCACCGGACCAGGCACCTGGTTGTCTGAGTCAACTGTCACTGTCGGCAAACCGGCCACCATCCCAGGCACCGACATTGAGTCAGTACTTGAAGAAATCGATCGGCTCGGTGATCTTGTCGAACTATCCAAATCTGGGGCCATCGGCTTACCGGCCCAAACCACTACCCTTGGGTCGCAGCCGCCAACGGCGTGATCAGGCGCAACAGGCAACAACTGCCTAGTTTGAAGCCGACCTCGAGAATAAGTAAGAAAATGGTCGATCAAGTTCTTCGATAACCGGCAAAAAGGGGTACCTTTTGCCCAGCCGGAAAAACCCATAGAATAGGAGGATGGCGGGTATGGGGAAGTATATACCGCCGTCTTTCGAGCAGATTGACCGTCTGGCCGGGGCGAGTGGCCAACTTAACGAGCAACTGGGACAGCTAGCCGCTGCTGCTGCAGACGGGAGTGAAATCGCGATTGATCTTTTGCTGTACGCCATTGATTCCCAGCGTTTGGCTGAACCGGGGATTCGTCGGATATTGATCAATCCAGCAGAAGTCGACGACGTCAACCAAGAAGTTCTGATTGCAGTGGCGGAGAAGGTCGGAACGTTCCGTAACGAATCGAAATTCACCACCTGGCTTTTTGGTCTCGCTCGCAATAAGGCCCTCGAATATCTCCGACGAAAGAAAGAGACGGTTGAGTTCCGATCAGAACTAGGTGACGTCGGTCGGATAAGTTCGATGATTGCGAGCGAAGTCTCGGTCCAGGAACTGCTGCGAGCCCTCCCAGAACATTACCGACTTGCAGTCACTATGCGAGATCTTCAAGGAATGGCATACCAAGATATTGCGTCGGCCCTTGACCTAAATATAAATACCGTCCGCGCCCACATCTCGCGCGGTAGGGCCTTGCTAGCCGCCGCCGCTACCGGCCAAATCTGATCCCATGGCGCTCCTAAGTGGTAAACAAATCGGTGAGTTCGAGGTGCAGTCAGTAATCGGCACCGGCGGATTTTCTACTGTCTACTTGGCTGTCAGCGCGTTAGGACAACAGGTGGCGGTCAAAGTCTTGGCCGAAAACCATGCCTTTGACCCGGACATCCGGGAGCGGTTTATTTCCGAGGCAGACGCGTTACGCCGGGTTCGTTCTGATCTCATTGTTGATGTTTATGATCTAGGCGAGACGTCCGATGGCCAACCCTACATTGTCATCCAATACGCCGACCGCGGTGACCTGGTTCACCGGCGCCGAACACTGATCAACAACGGTTGGAAGCCACTGGCCGTAGACGTCCAATTTCTCGCCGACGTCATAACCGATGCCCTAGCGGCAGTGCACGCCGAAGATCTAGTCCACCGAGATGTCTCTCCATCAAACATCTTGATCTTTTCGGGAAACATGAACCTCGATCGCTCCGGCGTCCCGTTTATGCGAGGAGACGAAAGCCTGCTGCTGGCTGACTTTGGCTTAGTGAAAGACATGTCGCAGGGGAGCGGTCTGACCGTCGGAGCCGGGACACCAGGGTTTTCGGCCCCAGAACAACGAACCGGTCTGGCCCTGATTGACCATCGAATCGATATCTACGCGGCCTCAGCCGTAATCTTGTGGTTTCTTACTGGAGCAACCGTAACCACCCTCCCAGATTGGCGTGATCGGTTAGCCGATCAGGACCTCCCGATACCGCTGCTGAATTCGATAGGTAAAGGCTTGTCAACGCTGCCAGAAGATCGACATCAGTCGATTGATGAGTGGCACATTGACATAACCGAAAATCTAATGTTTTTGGCCGACGCCGAGGGACAGGGGATAGTCAGTTCCGATGAACTCCCGCCAATTTCCGCTCCGCGTGGCTCGTCGGCATCACGATCGGTCTTCTCGGCCCTAGACAAACTGATGACCCAGCCGAAGATCCTAGGCGCCATCGCACTAGCGATCGTACTTCTAACCATGGGTGTACTTGGTCGAGATGCGCTCAACGAAACGTTCAACCCTGAAAGCGAAGCAGTTGAACAATCCGCTGAGGACGAGGCATCCCCAACCAACGAACCAACCGAGACGACCACATCCACCACCGCCGTGTCGACCTCCGCCACACTCGAGCAGCTGGACGAGGAAATCGACGGGCAAAATATTAGGCCACCAGAACTTGCTGATGCCTACTTTGCTTTCGTAGACAATCAACAAGCCCTTCTTACTTTGTGGTCTGACAACAAGCCACCAGAAGGTGTGCTCGGTCGCGAAGTCCAAATATCGGTAAACGGGGGCGAATTCAGAACTGAGCTTAGGGAGTCAACCGTTACCGAGCTAGGTCAGCGATTTTTTAGAACTGGGAACCCACCCACACCGATCTCGAAGTCAAACGACTACCGGGTCAGAATCAGGTGGATGGCTGAAAACGACGTTACGTCAGACTGGGCACCTGTCCGGGTCATCAGAGCAGAAGAGTAACCGGCGCCGCATCTAGCTTTTGCGGTACGGCAGCCAAACTGTAACTACGGCACCGGTGCTTTTGTCTGCTTGTGCTGGGTCGCCAGAAGATTCGGTTGGCTCACTCGGTTCAGCACGGTTTGCCGCCTCGCATCGTCCGCCATGCAGTTCGGCGATAGTACGAGCAATTGCCATTCCAAGCCCCACATTACCTGAGCGGTCTCCACGTCGGAACCGTTCGAACACGTGCTCAATAATGCCAGGGTCGAATCCGGGGCCATCGTCGATGATCTCAATCTTCGCTTGCGTCTTTTCTAGCGCCGTAGATAACACAACTTTGTTGGATCGAGCGGCGGCGTTTCGAGTCAAATTGTCGATCATTTGCCGAACAAGGTTGTAGTCGGCGTCAACTACGACCGCTTCGCCCGGTCGAGCTTCGATGAGCACATCATCGACCCTGATCGAGGCAGCAACTTCTTCTACGAGAAGGTCTAGTCGTAGCGGCGCCAATCTCGGCGTCGCTTGCCCTGCTTCCAACCGAGCGAACTCGAGCAGTTCACCCACGCTAGAACCAGCCCGTTCAGTAGCGGAGAGAATCTCAGACAAGGACTGCCGATACTCGTCGGCCGATCGATCCCGTGACAGCGCATGACCAGCCGACGCCTGAATGATGGATAGTGGTGTCCGAAGCTCATGTGCGGCATCGGCAATGAAGTCTCTATTGACGTCGTGGGCCTTTTCGATCGCTCCGACCGGACGACCAGAAACGAACCAGGTTAAGCCGCCTACCAAAGCCGCTAGGATGACAACTATCCCGATCCACCTGGTCCGCAGCGCTTGAAGCCGGTCAAGTTCATCACCTAATCCGACAATCGACAGAATGACCTGATCGTCGCCAATCCACCGTCCAACGGCAAGCCAATTACCATCGAACTCGAACTCCCGGACGTAGTAGTTACCATTACCGATCGTCTGCTCGGCCAGAGCTACCAAGGGCGGATCAACCACCCAAACCTCTCCCTTGGGTTCTACGTATTGGTCCCCAACGCTGACATACCACGTGTTTGGGGGCGGTTGAATATCGTCGCTCCCCTGAAAGTAGAAGGAGTCGGCAATGAGGCTCCGAGCGTAGCTTTCGGTTTCTTGGCGAACTTCTGCTGCAGAGCTGCGATAGGCGACCACGGCAAAGGGACCGACAAAACACAGCACCGTCACCGCCGCGGCGAGAGCTAGTAGCACTCTTTTCCGAGCATCTCTTTTCACGCTCACGGGAAACACCTCCAAGAACAAACCAACACGATCGCGTAGCTCGTCACGTTTGGATTCACAGCAACCTCATCTGATCCCAGTGTCGCACGGATCAAATGAAGAAGCGATGAAGACAGCCGAAACTGGCCAGAAATCAGTGATTTTCGACTGATTCGAAAAAACTTCGCAACGGGCTGCAACTTTTCCTGCCGGTCACCGCAACACATCTTTGCCACGGGGAAGTGTCCTGGTGGGGCGTGACGAAAGAGCAGAACAATGGGAAACCACAACCTAACTGAGATGAACAACAGCGTGCTTCAAGCCACAGCGAGCACATCCACTTCGCAGCTCGAGTTCGATGACTTTTATCGCAAGCACAGTCGTTCTCTGATGAGCTTTGCTTGCATCTTGACCAAAAACGAGAAAGAGGCGGAGGATCTCACCCAAGACGTCTTCGCCGATGTTCATCGCCAATGGCACAAGGTTCAGCAGTGCGAGAACCCTCGAGCTTGGGTTCGAAAGATCATGACCAACAAGTCAACTTCTCGGATTCGGCGAAATATCGTGGAGCAAAAGGCGATGACCAAAATTGCAGCTCGACCACTCCGAGCCGTCAACGAGACCGTGATTGAGTCTCCCGAGATTAGATTGGCCGTCAAGTCTCTGCCTACCCGTCAAGCACAAGCAATTGTGTTGAAGTATTGGGAAGACCGGACTGTCGAAGAGATCGCAGAAATTCTCGACTGCGGAAGCGAGACGGTGAAGACTCACCTCCGACGAGGGCGAGCTTCTATGGCTCAATCGCTGCACGCGTTCAACGCTTCGGACAATGGTGGTCGTCATGCTGATGGTCTGCCGCTAGCCGCCTAACGTTTCTCCCTGAGTTAGGTGCGCAGAATCGACTGGCCCCAGTTTTAGATCTACAAGTTGGATCTAATGCGGGGGCCGTCGGTACTATCGCATAATGTTCATCAATGGTGAGTGGATCGATTCCAGCAGTGGTCAGACCTTCGACGTTCTCAATCCGGCAACTGGTGAGGTTCTAGGGCAAGTCCCTGACGGAGGAACTGAAGACGCCATCGCCGCCATCGACGCCGCTTACGAGGCTGGTCGATCGTGGTCATCGTCAACGGCCTACGAGCGGGCGGATCTTCTCCAACGAGCCTGGCAGCTTATGACTGAGCGAGCTGATGAGCTAGCCCGACTCATGACTTCCGAACAAGGAAAGCCCCTAAAGGCAAGCCAGTTCGAGGTTGGCTATGGCGCCGACTTTGTTCGTTGGTACGCCGAGGAAGCACGACGAATAACCGGTGATTGGTTACCGTCTGGCCGTAAAGATCAACGATTCTTATCGATCAAACAACCGGTGGGTGTGGTAGCGGCAGTCACGCCATGGAATTATCCGATGTCGATGCTGACAAGAAAGATGGCCCCAGCATTGGCGGCCGGTTGCACAATGGTGTTGAAACCAGCCGAAGCTACACCGCTTTCAGCCAAAGCGATCTTCGATATCTTCACCGACGCTGGGTTTCCACCAGGCGTAATCAACATGGTCACAACGTCTAACCCGGCCCCCGTCGGCGACGTGTTTACCAGTGACGCTCGAGTGGCCAAACTAACGTTTACTGGATCGACCGAAGTTGGCCGCCTACTAGCGGCCAAAGCCGGAGCCTCGTTGCAGCGAGTCTCAGTTGAGCTCGGCGGTCACGCACCGTTCATTGTTTATCCCGACGCCGATCCGCTCAATGCAGCTAAGGGTGCAGCAGCCCTCAAATTTCTCAATGCAGGGCAGGCCTGCATTAGTCCTAATCGCCTGTACGTTCACCGCGATGCTGCTGACGGATTCATCGACATGTTGACGAAACGGGTCAACGGGCTCGTGACTGGCAATGGGATGACGGAAGGAGTCGGCGTTGGCCCTTTGGTGGATGAGTCGGCGGTCGCAAAAGTGTCAGCTCAAGTGGAGGACGCCCGGGCTAAAGGCGCTGGCGTACCAGTCGGTGGTAAACGGCTAACCGCTGATGGGCTCGACAACGGCTTCTTCTATGCCCCAACGGTCCTAACCGGCGTCAGGCCAGAAATGACGATCTACCGGGAGGAAACGTTCGGGCCAGTAGCCCCAGTCGTCATTTACGATGATGTAGACCAAGTGATCGAAATGGCGAACGATACCAATTACGGATTGGCCGCCTATGTGTACACCCAAGATATGAAAACGGCACTGACTGCATTCGAGCAGTTGCGGTTTGGCATCGTTGGGATCAATGACGTCAACCCAACCTCAGCTGCGGTTCCATTCGGAGGCATGGGCGATTCGGGAATAGGGCGAGAAGGCGGCCACGAAGGAATCGCCGAGTACCTCGAAACAAAAACGGCAGGCATCTCACTTCGATAGCGAGCGCTCTACGTTCGTTGCCGCCATTCAGATGCGCGGCATTGTGTGAAATTGTTTACGCATCTATGCCTCCCCCCTTGGCGTAGAACTCGGTACTGGAAGCTTGTCACCACGACGGCAACCGAGACCGAACAAACCAGCACACAACACGCAAAGGGAGAGACATGATAAAGATACATCGCCCGCTACGAATGCTCCTAGCGGCATTACTAGCCACCTCAATGCTTGCGTTCGCAAGCCCAATAGCCGCTTCGGCCGGAGAAGATGATGGACCCCGCATCCATTTGATCCACGGCATTCCCGGGGTCGAAGTCGACGTTGAGGCCAACGGCAAAGATGTTTTCACCGGATTCTCGTTCGGAGACACCCAGGATCTTTCGGCACTAGCCGGCGAGACCCTTGGCGGTCTCAAGGTGAAAGTTGCTGGAACTGACACCACAGCGATCGACGTTGGCGACATGCGACTTCCCGCAAGCGGTAGTTACACCGTGATCGCCCACCTCGACGGCGACGGCAACCCTGCTGTTTCGATGTTCGACAATGACATCTCGAAGATCGACGCCGGAGAGGGTCGACTCACAGTTCGCCATACTGCGGCCGCCCCTGCCGTTGATATTCTGGCTAACGGATCCCCGGCCTTCGTCGATGTCGCGAATGGTAAGGGTGGCACTGTTGATCTCGATGCTGGCACAATCTCGGCCTCAGTAGTTCCTACTGGCGAAACTGAGCCGGTTGTTATCGGGCCAGCTGACCTTGAGATTGTCGAAGGCACGCACCTCATCGTCTACGCAATCGGTTCGCTCGAAGACGAAACGCTCGACGTCGTCACCGAATCAATCGAAGACCTTCACAGCGCTCCAGCTGCGGTTCACACCGGCAACAGCCCGGTATCTTCTAGCAACGACCTCGGCCTGTACACCGGGATAGCCTTCGCTGCTTTGCTGGCCGCAGGGATGGTGACCGTGTCTCGAACTCGACGTAACATCATCGAAGCTAGCTAGAGCGAACAGCTTCTGTTATGACTCACCCTTTTAGGCAACGTCGGCTAACGACAGCAATTGTAGTAACACTGCTGGCATTGGTCGGCGTTGCCTGCGGGTCTGATGCTCAGCCCGAAACAGGTTCGCCCACCCCGACAGAATCAACCCCAACGATCGAAGCCTCTCAAGATACTTTGATCGTCGATGAGTCATCCGTTTCAGAACAAGAAGCCGACTCCTTAGGTGATCGTACCGTTGCGTTGCCGCCAGCGCCGGTTGGAATTCCCGGACCTCGAGACCGAGTTGTTCCGACGAGCATTACTATCGATTCTCTTCGGATTAGCGAAGCCAACATCTTGGCTGCCGGAGTGGAACTGAACGGAGATATGGAAGTACCCGAAGCCGACGAGGTTGGTTGGTACGAGTACGGTCCAACTCCGGGTGAAGCGGGTGCTGCGGTACTTGCGGCCCACATCGCGTACGACGGCGAGGATGGAGTCTTCTTAAAGCTCGACAAGCTTGCAGTAGGCGAGAACGTGAGCATTTCATACAGCGACGGCTCATCCAAACAATTCGTAGTTACCGAGACTCAGCAGTACCCCAAAAACGAATTGCCAGCTGAGCGAGTCTTCGCCCGAACCGGAGACGCATCGCTAGTCTTGATCACTTGTGGCGGAGATTTCAATCGCTCCGTTCGAAGCTATACCGACAACGTCGTTGTCTACGCCGAGCCCCTGTAGTAGCAGTAAGAATTTTGGCGCCGCTAGTGCTCTACTAGGGTTGGTTCATTATGGAGCTACTAGTAGTTGTGGCATCGTGAGTACATCAGAGTCACAAGATCAAATTCTCGACGCCGTCTTATCTGTCATGACGCGCGATGGTGTCCGAGGGGCGTCGATGAGAACTGTGGCCATAGAGGCTGACGTTTCACTCGGCCTTCTCAGCTACCACTTCGATGGCAAAGACGCGTTGATCACAGCGGCGTTTCAGCTCGCTACCACACGACTTTTGGATCGGTCTTCAGAGGCAATCGAAGGCATCGTGGATCCGGACCAACGAGTAAGCGCATATCTACGAGGCTCGTTCCACCCAGATTTTCTTGACGACGAATACTTGCAACTCCGAATGTCTCTTTGGGCCGTCGCCAAAACTGACGATGCGTTAGGAAGTGTTGAGAACACCGAGCCATAATCGGCGACGCTCCGGCGATGACCTGAGGCGTTCTATTTCAACAACGGTAAGAATGTCAGCCGCTGCCCGTCACACAAATGACGTACTACTAACGGCTAATTCTGTTGCGCTGCGGTGACAACTTAGCAATTTCACCCATGAGGCAACGGGTGAGCTTCCCCACGAAGACAAATGACCCTAGATCAGTCGTAGGATAGAGGGTGTGGACCTTGGAATCGGTGGCCTTGGTGAGGCCACACAAATAGGCGCTGGCGGAGCTGCGATAGTTTATCGCGCCCGGCAGAGCAACCTTGGACGCGACGTTGCAGTCAAGGTTCTTAGTAACGTCGATGAAGACTTCGTTCGACGATTCCACCGTGAAGCAAAAACACTGGGAAAGCTCAGCCAAAACCCAGGAATAGTTACCGTCTACGACACCGGGCGAACCGCATCAGGCCAGCCATACCTGGTTCTTGAGCTGTGCAAATCTTCATTGCTTGACAAGATTAAGAACGACGGCAAGATGCACCCGTTGGAGGCATGCTCGCTTCTGACCGATGTGACCGAAGCAGTCGCCGACGCTCACGATCTGGGCGTTATCCACCGAGATATCAAACCGGCCAACATGCTGCTGTCGCCCGGCGGTCGATACTTGATCACCGACTTTGGGATCGCGTCAGTTAGTGGGTCAACCGCGGGGGAAACATCGACCGTTGGCTTCACTGCGGCCTATGCCGCTCCAGAGACTTTTCGACAAAACGAAACCGGACCAAGCACCGACGTTTACTCAATCGGAGCCAGCCTCTTTCATCTGGTTGCAGGTCACCCACCGTTTGTAACTCCGGGCGAAGAACGAAACCTCCTGGCCGTACTTCACCGGGTGGCAACCGACCCAGTTCCTGACCTACGAACCGAAGGCGTACCTTCAGCCGTTTGCGACGTTATCGAGTCGGCCATGGCCAAGGAGGCCAAAGATCGACCGAGCATTCGTGAGCTAGCTGAGCGTTTGGCCCAAGCGTCCTCAGATCAGATCCTGGCTGGATTGCTTGGCGGCGAGTCAGACCAGACATCAGAACAGGTCGATCCAGAGTCGACAATCGTTCAGACCAATCCAGGCGATCTGAAGTCTTCCGACATTGAGTTGGATGCAACTACGACACTATCCGTTGACCCTGAGTCTGTCGACGACGCCGGTCCGAGTATTCCTCCACCAGTCGAGGGGCCTCAAAGTAACACAACACCTGCCAACAACAATTTGCGACCAGCACCCGCTCCAGTTCCGTCGGCTGCGGGCACTGATGCGGGCCTTCTTTCTTACCGTGAACAGCCTTACCTGATAACGAATCCAGACGAACGGTCAGAGCGCAATCTTTGGACGCTGGCGGCAGTTGCAGCTCTGTTGATCGTCGTTGCCGCCGGCTCAATCATCTACTTCATCTCAAGAGACACAACTGAGCTGGCAGCCGATTCGGGCGCGACGGTGCAAACCGATGATAGTGCAGAGACAACCGTGCCGGCAGCGGCCGAGAGCGAGCAAGCCGGCTCCTCGACAGATCCTGGTCAACGAGCGAACCTGAAAGGTCAACCGCAGCCGACTGAGCTTGTCGTTCCTTCGCTCGCTGGCAAGTCTGAACGCGATGCCGTCAGCCAACTTAGAGATGTCGGTGCTTCCTACGTCATCACCTATCGAAGCTCCAACACGGTCAGCCGAGGCAGAGTAATTCGAACGACACCAGGCCCCAACCAGTCAGCCTCGACAGACACCCGCATCATCGTTTACATCTCGACTGGGAAGGAAACGATTCCGATAATCAACGTGGTCGGCAAGACCGAGAGCACGGCAACGGCTGAGCTGACTGAAGCCGGTTTCGACCTCGTAGTCGTACGTAGGCCGAGCTCGTTCACCGACGAAGGCTCTGTCATCTCAACCGATCCTGAAGCCGGCGAACAAGTCGGAATCGGCTCGACCGTCACGATGACGATCTCAACCGGACCTCCCTGTAGTGGTTTGGTCCTACCGGAATTTGCAGGCACAACAGTCGCAGCCGCTACGGCAACTCTGACCGAGGCCGGATTGACCGCAGTTCCAACTGAGCAACTAAGCAACGCTGAGGCGGCTGGCAACGTGATCTCAAGCAACCCAGTGGCTGGCGAATGCGTTGAAGAAGCTGGCAGTGTTGCTCTGGCGGTTTCTTGTCTAGCAAAGCCAATTCCAGACACTGATGGAATGACCTCAGCCAACTTATCGGTGATCACTTCCGCTGGTTTCACGACAACAATCGAAGAGGTGGAAAACGCTGGTCTTCCAGCTGGCTCGGTCGTCAACACTGCTCCAACAGCTGGTACGCCAACTTGTGTTGGCACCGATGTTGTCGTGGTTGTGACCAAGGTTCCTTGCGTGGCGGCCGTCCCGCCCCATGCCAACCGGCTCTTCACCCGATTTGAATTGCTACTGGAAAACCTCGAACTAGTTCCGGTGGTTACCGAAACTGCGAGCGCACAAATTGCCGAGGGCCGAGTGATCACGTCGACGCCGGGGGCCGGAATAGTGTTGTGCCCTGGCGATAATGTCGCAGTAACTGTGTCTACCGGCCCGGTATGCGAAGTTCTCCCAGTACTGGCTGGAAAGAGCGAACTGGCAGCCACCGCTAGTCTGTCGTCGCTCGGCTTCCAGGTAACCACAACTCGTGCCTTTAGCAATCTGGTCGCTCGAAATACAGTGGTCAGCTCGACTCCGGCCAGAGGGGTCGAACACTGCCAACCGGCGGCCGTTGCCTTGGTTATTTCGCGAGGCGCACCGGTTGTAGTTCCATCAGTTATCGGTGCCACCGAAGCTGCGGCGGTCGCCAACCTAACCGCCCTCGGCCTTGTGCCAACTGTCACTTACGCTGAGGTTCCAGCTGGCACTCCTGGCGATGGGCTCGTTGCGGCCCAATCGCTCGCACCAGCTACTCGTCAAGAAGTTCAGACTGCAATCGTGCTGACGGTAGCGAAAGAGGCCGAAGTTCTGCCGCCACCACCACCGCCAGCGCCGTAGGCAATTCACCCTCTAGCAGAATTTCAAGCGGGTCACTAGCAGCAGTTTGGTGGGGGCATAACCTCTAGTGAATGCCGTCTAGAGGCGCTTGGTCGTAGGATGTCAACTGTGGATCTCGGTATCAATGGCTTGGAACAGGCGACCCAAATCGGGTCGGGGGCATCTGCTGTTGTTTACCGAGCCCGACAAAGCGACCTTGGCCGCGATGTTGCCGTTAAGGTTCTGAGTTCAGTCGATGAGGATTTCGTTCGACGCTTTAAACGAGAAGCTCGAACTCTCGGCAAATTGAGTCAGAATCCGGGCATCGTAACGGTCTACGATTTCGGTGAAACCGCTAGCGGGCAACCATACTTAGTTCTCGAGTTGTGCTCGTCATCACTACTTGAACAGGTGAAGACTTCGGGGCCGTTAGAACCGCGCCATGCCTGCGCCGCTCTTGCCGATGTCTGTGATGCGGTCGGTGAAGCTCACGATATCGGCGTTGTGCATCGCGATATCAAACCGGGCAACATCCTCATCTCACCCAACCAACGATACCTAATAACAGACTTCGGAATTAGTACAGTTAGCGGCGCCACGATGGGCCAGACCTCGACAGTCGGCTTTACCGCCGGGTACGCGGCGCCCGAGACCTTCCAGTCGGGTGAGTCGGGACCACCTACCGATGTCTATGCCTTAGGTGCAACCCTGTTTCATTTGGTCACCGGTAACCCGCCGTTCATCAACCCCGACGGCGAAACGAACCTGTTGGCCGTGTTGCACCGAGTGTCAACCGAACCGGTTCCCGATCTTCGACCGACCGGAATTCCTGACTCGATCTGCCAAGTAATCGAAGCGTGCATGGCGAAACACCCCAACGACAGACCAACTGTGCAACAACTTGCGGCTCAGCTTCGCCACATCAATCAGACCGGCGAACTTGCTTTCCCATTTCCTACTCCCGCAGAACCGCATACCAGTTCAACGTCAAGCGAGAACTCGCCACTCAACACTGATTCGACGGTGGCGATGGCTCAAGGTCTCGATGTGGGAGCTCAACAGTCACCTGGGGGACTTCCCCCCACAACCAATGGAGACCAGCGAATTTCTCGTCAAACTCCGGCCGCTCTGTCAGGCGAGGAGCAACAATACGTTCGTCGTCTCGAACCAGAACAGAAGCGAAGTTCCCGGGGACTAATCGTAATGCTGATGGTGGCTGCAGTGGCCCTTGTCGGCGCTGTGATTGCTACCTCTCTACTGTCGGGTCAAACTGACACTGCTAGTACGCCCGAAGCTGAGCCGACCGAGAATAACGCCGATGAAGTAGTCACCGCTGACGAAGTCTCAGCTGAAGATGACAACCTGTTAGAAGAAGACCCTCAAGCGCCAACCACGATCTCAGAGAATGAGGAGGCCTTGGGAGCGATTCTTATCCCGGACACTAAAGGCTCAACTGAGCGAGAAGCAGGCGCTTCGCTTGAAGCCAGCGGCCTTCGATACCGAATTGAGTACATTTCCTCCACTTCGATTGGAGAAGGGGTCGTTATTCGAACCTCTCCTCGGGGTGGAACGCAGACGTCGCCAACGACAGTCGTCGTTGTTGTAGTTTCAAGCGGTAGCGAGACCTTTGCGGTTGACGATGTCGTCGGCAAAAGCGAACAAGCAGCAATCTCAACGCTGACTGCTTCCGGGTTCAACCCGGTCGTGATTACCGAATCAAGTAACTCGACCGACGAAGGCTTAGTTATCCGGACCGACCCAACTGCGGACCAGAGAATCGGCAAGGGAGCCGCGGTGACGGTGGTCGTGTCAAGCGGACCCGATGGTTGTACCGGCTCCGAAATTCCTAATGTTGTCGGCGAATCGGAGCGAGTTGCTAGCAGCCAACTTGAGGACAACGGCTTAACGGTGAGCGTGGCCGAGAAGCTAAGCACTTCGGTCACCGCCGGAAACGTGATTTCGACAACACCGCCAGCCTCAACTTGTGTTGAAGCGGCAAGCACGGTCAACCTGGTGATCTCATGCCAAGCGGCCGTGGTGCCCGATTTGGCTGGCGAAGACGGAAGCGATCTCAGCGCCCTAACTGCAGCCGGTTTCAACCCAACCGAGACAGACGTTCAAAGCAATTCGGTGCCTGCCGGCACCATCATCAGCACAAGTCCAACTGGGGGCACTTCAGCCTGTACGCCTAGCCCGATCACCGTGTCAATCTCCTCTGGATCTGGCGTCTGCGACGTGAAGATCCCCGACCTCGCTGGGCGGGCCGAGGCTGCAGCCGAAACCGCGTTGACGGCTCTTGGCCTAACGGCATCAGTCGAGACCATCGCTAGCCCGACCGTTGCTGCCGGTCTGGTTATCGGGTCGAATCCAACCGCTGCAACCGAAGTATGTGCTGCAAGTACAGTCGTTGTTCGAGTGTCTTCCGGCCCAACATGTGTACAAGTAGCGTTGCCCAATGTTGTTGGTAGTGGCCAGGTTGCGGCTATGACCCAACTGACTGACTTCGCGGCCACGATTGTCCGAGAAGATGACAGCGCGCCCGTCGACGAGGTTATAAGAACTTCACCAGCGGCAGGAACCCAAGTTTGTCCTGGCGACGCCGTTACTGTCTTTGTTTCCAATGGCCCAACAACGACAACCGCGAACCCCAACTTGGTGGCCGTTCCCGATGTTGTCGGTAAGTCCACCGCAGACGGTGTTGCATTACTCCGAGCGGCCGGATTCGGAGCCACTCAACGGACTCAGCTGCTGCCCCCCGGTAGTCCAAACATAGGGAAGGTAATCGATCAGAGTCCTATTGGTGGCACAAAATACGATCCAGCGACTCGAAGAATTATCATCACCGTTGGACTAGCCGAGCCATAGGGCACGCGTGTAGCGCACATGGTCGCAGCCCGATAGGTTCAGCTAATGGATACCTTTGAACGACCAACAATTACTGTTCCTGACGGTCAACCTCCGACCGAACTAGAACTCGACGATCTCGTTGTCGGCGACGGAGCCGAAGCAACCGCAGGCAAACAAGTCAGCGTTGACTACGTTGGTGTGGCCTGGTCTGATGGCAAAGAATTTGATGCCTCTTGGAACCGGGGTTCACAACTCGATTTCACTCTTGGGGCCGGTCAAGTTATTTCTGGTTGGGATCAAGGTGTTGCCGGTATGAAAATAGGCGGCCGTCGCAAAATTACTATTCCACCGGCTATGGCCTACGGCGCAGCTGGCGCTCCTGGCGCTATCGGCCCGAACGAAACGCTCATCTTCGTCGTTGATCTCCGTAGCATCGGCTAGTTCAGTATCAGCTACATAAAACTGCAAAGAGTCTGGGTGGAGGAACAGATCCACCCAGACTCTTTTGATTTTTCTCGACGCTAGGTCGACGTTCTTAACTAGCTAGGGTCTGTTTCGGGCGACAGGTCAGTCCCTGACTCGTCGGCATCTTCAGACTGGTCAGAACCTTGCGCCGTCTTGGTTTCAATTGGGCTATAGGATCCAGCGGCCGTCGCAACCGGAGGTGGTGGTTGTTGGCCGGCCGGAGTCCACCCCGAAGCGTAGGCGGGAACTGCGGTTGGACTAGAGCCGACTTTTTGTGGCTTCGGCGGTCGGCGGCGACGTAGCGCCTTGAGTCCTCGCCAGGCCAACCATAGGAAGGGCAAGAAGATTAGCATTGGCAACGCAAATCCGATAAGCACTTTGGTTACAACCCATAGTTCGGAAAGAACCGACAGAGCAGCCGAGAACCCGTCGCCAAACCCGGGGTTGTCTTCTTCGCCGAACACTCGCAGGTCGTAGCTGCCTGTTGTTGTTACGGTCGGGGCAACTTGCTCTCCGCTTGTCCCATCGGTTGGTATAGCAGTGACCCGGGTGCGAAGAGTCGTGAACCGCTCCGGGGCCGTTTCGAACGCGACCACCGCCGACTGACCAGGCTCCAACGCATCAAGCGTGTCGTAAACTTCGATCAGGTTGGTCTCCTCGTCAATCTCCAACACCGTGTCGGTTATAGCAATGTCGGTCAGCGTCTGATCGCCGGTATTGAACAGCTCGAAGCAGATCGTGACTTCCGAGTCGGCTTCTGGCCGGAGGCTTTGTTCCCCCGGACAGTTGGCGCCACCGTCGAACCCTTCGTAGGCGGTAACGGTCAGCTCAAGATTGTTGACTACCCGATCTTGAACCAGGGCAACAGTAATCGTCGCTAGATCAACCTTCGATTGCAAAGTTCGTAGCTGGCCTCGCATGACCGCGAGTTCGCTTTCTCGGGTAATGAGAAGTCGCTCGATTTCGGCGTAGTCTTCGAGCGTCGGAGCATTAACTAGAGCGGCCTTTAGCCGTTCGACACCAAGTTCAGCTACTTCGATTTTGCTTTGAAGGTCGACGATTGGACCGGTAACGTCGTCGGCGGAAACGGTCTGGTTTCGAAGCTCACCGACCCCTCCCAGTTTTTCTAGTGCTGTATCGAACCGATCCGGGTCTACCTTGAAGGTGAGAATTGACTGCGCTTCACTTCCACCGATCGTCTCTTGACCGAACAGGAATCCCCCCTCAGCTTCGATGATTTCAGTTGCTTGGGCACCAGCGGCGGCGACATCCGTTACTTCAACCGTAAGGTTGGCGGTAAAGATAATTTTCCGACCAATGTTGGCTGCTGTTTGGTTCACAGCCGTTGAGCCGCCGGCCCCCAGGTCGGATTCACCTTCTACACTTTGTGTGTTGACGGCGCTATCGTCGGCCCCCTCGAAGCTCTCTTCATCCGCCATGGCTTCTTCTTCCATGGCTTCTTCTTCCATGGCATCGCCTGTGAAGATCTCTGCTCCGGTAGCCGAATCGCCATCCATGGCGTCCATTGATTCGTCGGACGAAGCCTGGTCAAAGGAGGCCGTTTCTGATGCTTCGGTATCGGCAGAGCCGCAGGCTACGAGTAGTAGCATCATCGCCGCGATGATGCTCACGATTGGCCCTGCCTTTCTGGTGTGCTGCGCCTTCATTTCGGTCGTCACGATCTGCTCCTTGTTGATCCCAACAGGTGGGTTTGCCCTGGTTACGTGAACTAAGACGGTTGGCCGTTCACGCTGGTTCCAGCCAACTGTGCGTGTCATCTGACTGAAACGCAACGAAAATACGCAACAGACCCACACCTATACTCAAGCTCCTTAACCCACTTGGCTTGCCATTCGTGGCCTTTTACATGAGCCACCCTTCCACGTGGTGATGAAGTACCGGCCCGTAGGCGAACTATCATTGTTTTGGTGTTCTCATTTCGACTACCGCTAACTAGCTGGGCTAGCAGCGTTTTGCTACTGCTCATGCTTGCAGTGGTCAGCGGATGCGGAAGTGATGACGGCGGTCTCACCGCCGCCGATGAACGGTCGGCTAACGACGGATCAGAACAAGAGGGTACGACCGATGAGACCGACGCCATGACCAGCCAATGGATTCGAATTGAATCCGACCCGGAGGTGACTCAATACCAACCAGCTCAACCGGTCGAGGTGTTGGCTCATCCGAACAAGGCTCAGGCAATCCTCGTTCGATTCATGATGCCACAACCGCCGTGTAGCGGAGCTCGGGTTCGAACCGCCGAATCTGCTAGCACCATCGCAGTCGCTCTTGAACTTGGACTCCATCGCAATGTGGCTGCTATGTCGTGTCTGGCTACTGAGGGTCAGTTCGAATTAGAGGTAGCACTCGAAGCGCCTGTCGCTAATCGATCTATTCAAGCAATCGGCGCTGCAACCGGGTCAACCATTGAACCAACCGCATCGACAACCGAACCGAGCTCGACCACGACCCAGCCGGACTCTACCGAAACAACTACCCGAAGCTCGGTTCCTACCGAAACATCGACTTCATCACCAAACGAATCGCAGATCGACTTAGTCGGCCGCCCCATTGAAGAGGCCTCAGCGATTGCTATCGATCGTGGACTGACAGTTCGAGTGATGAGGCTTGACGGCGAAGATTTGATGGGGACCATGGACTATCGAACCGATCGGGTCAACGTTGAGGTCGCCGATGGTGTCGTCGTGGCGATACTCGGAATTGGATAACGCTTAACCGGCTTGGCAAAGTAGGTTTGGATCGCCGTGATAGGCAAGCAGGCCACCGGAACCAAGACAGATCGGATGAGTTGAAGCTGCCGGTGTCGCGGTGGTTGGTTCAGAAGGATCGAGGCGATCTACTCCAGCTGATGCCAATGATCCGAAGAAACTAGGCGTTCCCGACTCAACCCGTTCGATCCGCCAGGTTTGTCCATCGCCGAGACCGGCCGCTTCCGCCGCTAGTTCGTAGGTGGCGTCCCGGTTGGCGATTCCGTCAATCAGACCGTTCTCAACCGCCTGCTGCTCGCCGTATATGAGAGCGCCAAGGTCTTTCTCTACATCAGCTTCAGGAATGTCACGCCCCTGGCTGACATGCGTCACGAATTCAGCGTAAGCATCATCGACGCCCTCCTGCAAGACACTTCGCTCCTCGTCAGTGATTTGCCGAAACGGGTTGCCGAAATCCTTGCTCCTACCGGCGGTAATGTACTCGACCGAAATTCCGTTCTCGGTTGTAACGCCACCACCTAAGATGCCTCCGTCTATGGCGGTGACGCCGTCGTAGTAATTAAACGGACCAAATATTACGCCAATGCTTCCGATGATTGTTCCGTGGTCGGCGTAGATCTCATCGGCGCCCGCCATGGAATAGACACCGCCCGAAGCGCTTAGCCCGGAGACGAATGCAACTACCGGCTTACCGGTTGCTTCTTGATAGGCGGCAACACCATCGGCGATGGCCTTTGAACCGGTTACGGTCCCACCGGGCGAGTTGACGTCAAGGATAATGCCGTCAACGTCTTCGTCTTCGGCCAAGTCAGCCAGAACTTCTTTGATGGTGTATCCGTAGGTTTGATTGGTGACGGCGAAGAGTCCTCCACCGCCGCCTTGGTCCTCGGTAAGAATCACCCCCGACACGGGAACCATAGCCAAGGTGATGTCGGCATCGGATTCTCCGGCAACGGTTGTCCGAAACGAAGCGGAGTTTACGTCGCCGCCATCTCCAGCGCCGCCGGCTGCGGCACCAAGGCCAGCCAGGGTAGCTATGAGAAGAAAAGGGATGACGAAGAATCCTATGCCCAACACCACTAAGGCGGTAAGCGCCTTAACTGCCGTCCGCCCGATGGCAGCCCCCATCGATTCGCCTTGCACGAGACCCTTAATAGGAATTGGACCGTTGTACCACGCTGTCCCCGGCCCGCTGGTGGCGGGAGATGACTGTGCAGACGGCGGAGGCGGCGACGATGGCGCAGCAGGCTGACTTGGAACCGCAGGCTGGCCTGGAACCGCAGGCTGGCCTGGACTGGCGGAAGCAGCAGGTTGGTAGGGGCTTTGCGGCTCGGGTGGAACCTGCCTCCCAGCGGACTGTTCGAATGGCGGTTGTGAGTCGGGCCCCATCGGTTCCATAGAGTCCAAACTAGCGGCAAATTGGGGCCTACTGCATTCGGATTGGGCTGGGTTCAGTGTTTCGTCACGGCCTAACGTCTTGGCGGAAGTCGGATTACTGCACCTACCGCCCACAGAACCACAAGACCCCCTCCAACTTGGGCCAGAGTAATTGGTTCGTCGTGCACCGGCCACGCCAACCCGACAGCGGTGATATTCATAGCCAGTAGATAGAGCGATGAGCGAGCCGCTTCGACGAACCCGTGAACCCAACTCATAAGCACATGACCGAAGACGCCAGTCAGGTAGGCCAGCACACCGAGCCAGAAAAGATCGGTCCGATCAAGCTCACCGAAGTCAGCTGGCTCTACCAAAACAAGAGCTGGGGGAATTGCAGCGATGAACGACCAGACGTTTATCGCTGCCATCCATTCGAATGGGTCGACATCAAAGGAGGAGCGAGCAACCCGAGTCAACACGAAATACACGGTGAACATCACCATCGCCAGGAACGCGAGAACCAAGCCCAGGATCGACGTCCGCAGTTCGCTTCCTGCTCCCAAAATCACGCCTGAAGCACCAATGATTCCAAGCATCGTCCATCCAACATGTTTCAATGTCGGTCGTTCCCCGAACATCGGACCGGCAACCAGCAACAATAACGCCGGCTGGATTGCGACCGTTACCGACAAAACAGCAATGGTTGCCTCTTGCACCGTTGCGAAAACGAAAATCAGATTCACCCCGAAAGCCAAGCCTGGCAACGCCGCCCGCTTAAAGGTGTCAAGCGAGACTCGGCGTTTGCGAAAGGCGACAAGGGCGAACAACAGCGGAACTGAAATCCCAAACCTGAACATCGCCCCGATAACAGGGTTGACGGTTATCAGCTTGGCAATTACCGGGCCAGCACCCCACACCACCACTACCACAGCTAGGGCCACGAGCGGAAGGCGAGACGTTTCGTCGGGAGCCTTCGAATGGGCGTCGATTGTGGTCACCTACGTCGACTGTATAGCCGAGCCTACGTAATTGTAAAAACGGTTGAGAAATGGGTGAGCTAAATGCTCCGCCCGTCGACCCAGCTACGCCTAAAACGAGCGAAGCAGATACTGTTCGAGGTAATGAGCAACTACTATTTCGCTACCACCGTTGACGGCTGGACCCCTGAACCTCTAGCCCACGCCCCGTGGGCTGAAGATATGTTGCATGGTCGGCTAATAGGCGGGCTAGCGGCTCGTTCGCTTGAGAACGAGTTCGGGGAGCCCGGTTGGCGGATCGCTCGACTCACCGTCGACCTTTTCCGGCCGGCCGCAATGGCTCCAGTCCAAGTTGCGACCACCACAATCAGATCTGGACGGAAGGTAAAGCTAGCCGACGCCGTGATTACCTGTGAAGGTCATGAAGTTGGTCGAGTCACGGCGCTTCTACTTACCGAGGGGCAAGAACCCCCGGGCACGATCTGGCGGCCAACGCCAAGCCAGTGGCCCGATCCAGAATCAATGAAAAATCTGGACAACGCAACCGAACCGTCCGATGAAGCGGGCTGGATTTTTCGAACGGTCGAAGGGGGTATGGGCACCGGAAAGCAAAGTCGAGTCTGGACAAACGACACGCTGTGTTTGGTCGATGATGAACCAATGAGCCCAATTGTTCGGGCCGCAATATCGGGAGACATTGCATGCCCGCTCGCCAACAGCGGGACAGAGGGACTGTTCTATATCAACGCTGACTACACCATGATGCTCGGCCGCTATCCGCAAGGCGACTGGATCGGCATCGAAGTCAACCAACAAATAGAAGCTGACGGAATCTCGATGGCGTCAGCCACATTGGTTGATCAGCTCGGTCCATTCGCTACCAGTTCAGGGGTATCACTGACTCGGCCTCCATTGGCGCTGCCACCCCAACCGGAGACAGAACCTACTCACCCGGTGGAACCTACTACTAACAGTCAGTAGTTATCCGAGGGCACAGGCCCCTATCCCTTCGATGGTTCCAAGCCGGAGACTGGCCACAAGTTCGAACACCAGTCCGGGGTTGTCGAGCAAATCATCAGACGAGCTGTAGGTTTGGATCGATTCGTCCAGATCTCCAGGTGACAGGTCGCCACCGATCGGGCCTTCTTCGTCTGATGAGTTCAGCAACCAATGCAACCACGACCCGACCAGGCACGCTCGCTGCAAGCTAGCTCCTTCACCGGTTGTTGCCTCGCCTTCCAATTCTTGCACCGCCTCGCCATAGGCTCGGGCGTACGCGGTCCCTATCGCATTGTCCCCAACCGAGTCGTACAGCTCCCGAAGTTCGCGACGAGACGGCAGCTCAACAACAGACTCAAGAGGCTCGACTGTTAGGGTCGAAAAGTACTCCCGGGTTTCTTGTTCCAACTCATCGTTGGCTTCGGCGAACTTAACGTTGCCGCCACTACTTTGGTCTTCGTCATCAAAGAACGGGATTTGAGTGATTGTTGGCGGCGACTCATCAAAGGCGGCACAAAACGAAACGCCTCGATCGTAGCCATCTTGCGTAGCCCTTATTCGATCAAACCCGTTGCCGTGAGCGTCCTCATTGTCGGCAGAAGTTCCTAGCTCGTCTCGCGTTTCAAGGGTGGACAAGATGGCAAGGTCTCTCGCCTCGGCCTCGACAAAGGGCTCAACCTGGTTGTCTTCAGCCCAAGCGATGTAGGCACCGGTATAACAATCGGCCTGTTGCTCAGCGATGATGGCTGACTGGTCGAACCGGCTCAACTGATACTGGATTATGTGGCCCCATTCGTGAGCCAGCAGAATAGCTGGACCAACTGACCCATATTGGTCGACCAATTCGGGTATGTACGATTCATCATCGACTACGAGCGTGATGCCCTCATCACAGATGGCTACATAGGCGTTGTCGGCGACGCTGTCACCGGTTAGCTCTTCGACATCACCATCGAACTCGCATCCGACGAACAACCCGTTCTCTATCTCCGACCGCAAGAAAAAACGAGACCTATCAAACTGCTGGTACTCAAGGTCGATTTCGGATGCTTCCTCAGACCAAAAAAGTTCGACATCGTCGACCAAGGCGACAAACTCGACCTCTCCGGCGTCAGGCCATTGCCTATCACTTCGTTCAGATGATGCCCGGCTCGAACCATCACTTTGACGGTCGAACTCGTCGGCCTCATCGCCAACCAACGATGCGCATCCGACAGCGACGAACGCAATCACCACGAGCCAAGCCACTAGCAACCGAGGCACTAGTAACGTAGTCGTCGATTCGACGGACAAGAGGCGGTGACGTGACACAGTTTGAACTCTATCCAGTCTGGCTGAGACGCAACTGGCACACGAAAAGCATCAAAATAGTCGAAAAATTGTATTGCTATGACCGGGCCGAGTTGCAAGACTTTGAACCGTGGCAACAGATCTGCGGACGCCAGGACAACCCGAGCGAAAATCTACCGACGATCCAGACGTCGGTGGCGGCGCAAACGGCCAACAAAGCCAAGAGTCAGATGAACCTCACCGGTTAGGGTTTAGGCCGAAGGCCAGGATGACTCGCTGGTTCGATCCATTGGTACTGATACCGATTAGCTACGAGATCTGGAAGAACCGAAAACTAGAGCCTCAACGCGAAAGTCAACCAACCCAACCAGAGCGTGTCGTCGACTATTCAGATGTTGAGGACGACTTCTGGTTTGACTACGTATCAGACCTGGGCGATGCCTTTGACCCAACGATGGCTATCGCCTGGCTTGTTGGGCGTCAAGGGTTGAACAAAGCCGACATCGATCCAGAAACGGTGATTGACCCCGAGTTCGGACTACCTGATGATATTCCGATACCTCCAGAGAGCATGGTTCCCGACTACCTGCCTCGAGGTCAGCTGTTGGTCTTTGGGGGCGATGAGGTTTATCCCAGTGGGTCTCGGCGACGATACGCCAATCAGCTTGTCGGACCGTACGACAAAGGTTGGGAGAACGGCGGCGAGCCGTCCGATGTGCTCGCTATCCCGGCCAATCATGACTGGTATGGGGGCTTAGCTCCGTTCGCTGAAGTCTTCTGCCAAGCCAAACCAATTGGCGGGTGGCAAACTCGACAACGGGCTACGTGGTGGGCCGGCGAACTGGCCCACGGCTGGTGGTTGTGGGGAATCGACCCGGCACTAGACGGAACCATCAACGATGCCCAGCGAACCTACTTCTCGGCCGTTGCCGACGCTATGCCTGACGATGCTCGACTTGCGGTGTGCGTGCCCACCCCACTTTGGCGGCTTCGACAGAAAGGCTCAACCGACCTTGATGTCTTAGCTCAACTGTTCGACAGGTTTGACTTACGACCGGAAGTGTTTCTTTCTGGCGACTACCACGTTTCAGCCCTTCATCGTCGAGACCTTCCCGGCGATCAGATTGAGTGGCACTTGACCGGCGGTGGCGGGGGCTCATTCCAGCACCCAGTCCACAACCTTGACCGGGTACTACCGTCGCCTGAAAGCGATCTTCCCGACCCAGAAGTGGCCGACCCAGCACCATTTCACCTCATCTCAAACTGGCCGTCGATGTATGAGAGTCGAGAGAATACAGCCGGGTGGTGGGACCTGGTCTTCGACCGCGGCGCGTACTCTTTAATTGCATTTCTCACCGTGGTTCAACTTGGCGTAATGCGTATCGCTGGATCGAACCGTCGAGGCCCGACCGAGAACAACCGATCTGTAATCGAAACCTTGGTGGATCTCGTTTGGCCAGTCGGACTGCTTGCCAGTATCGGAATAGTGGTCGTTGCCGTCTTCGCTTTGGCCAAGTCAAACAGTTCAGCACCTACTGCGACCATGCGGGCACGTTCGGTCGGATTGACTCACGGTTTAGCTCAGGCTGCGGTCCTCACCGCTACTGGCCTTGCGTCAAACCTCGCGACCAGAATCACAACCGTTGACCTTGTGGGCTTGACCGAGCAACTGGTGGCGTGGGCGACCCTCTTTGCCGTATCCGCGATCGGATCTGTCGCAGTGATCATCGTCCTTGGTATCTATCTCCGTATCTCAAATCAGTTTTTCAAGATGCACGACAACGAGGCGTACTCGGCCAAGAGTTCTGGCGACAATCGACACTTTGCTCGATTCAGAATTACTCCTGACGGCACATTGACCTGCTACATCGTTGCGGTAACGAAGACCGGCACCGGGTGGGCTCAGGCTCTCCGTTCAAATGGACAATTGCCTCCGCAGTCGACCTCGGCGCCACGCCTACTCGACGTCCGGTTTAAGACCAATCCAAACCCATCTGCTGACGCCCGTAACCAACCGGCTTGATGGTCGCTTGAGCGCCGACAAAGCCCACACGCAACAACATGATGCCAGTCGCTACATCATCATTCGTACCGCTAGTTGCACTTCGGCCACACCGTAAGAGAGACGTTGATTCTCATTCGGCGAGTCAAAGTACCGCCTCAAACTCCACCTAAAACAGCCAATCAGATGGCAACAAATAGTTCTTCGCGATACAAAAGTGAGACACCATCTCAGTTGATGCAGGACGCTGCTAGGGGTTGACAACAACCTGCACTTCGCGACTAGGGTGATTCTTGTTGTAGGACGTACTTGTGGGTCGTACAACCTCACCCGCCGACAAGGAGGTCAAAGACCTTACACAATTCCCTCAAGCTCTTGGCATTGGGAAACTTGCCGTTTATCACGAGTGAGCAGTGACGCTGTGACAGTAAATGAGCAGTGCTCGCACCAATCTCTATCATCAATCCTCCCCCATTCTCTCGAACCGTAACGCCGAAGGCGTTCCCGTAGAATGACAGCGAGCCGATTTGATGTTAGGTACTAAACCCGGACCCGGTGAGGGACCGGGTTTAGTAGTTTTCAGGGGTTTTCAAGGCTGTCGAGTTCTCCGTATTCGGGTCCGGGAACCAGACGGATAGATAGCGCCATGGCCAAGGCCACGAAGGCGCCGAACAACAGAACAACCGACAGCGAGCTAGCTTCGACCGCCGGGCCGGAAAAGAAGTTGTTGATGGGGATGACACCGCCGAAGCACACCATCCATAGCGCCATGATCCGGCCTCGTATGACATCAGCTAGGTGGAGCTGCATGAACGTCGTCAGCGCCGTCGGCATCGTGAAGTAAAACATGCCAAGTAAAAACATGACAAAGAAGGCAACGTCGATCGTTCTCACCATCGACAATGCGGCTAAGCATACGGCAAAGCCGGTCAGCGCCGATCGGACAACAGTCTCTGAGGTAAGCGAACGCAAGACCGTGCTAACGCTGGCGGCTCCAACTACCGCTCCTAATCCGAAGCATCCGTACAAGATGCCGTACTGGGTACTCCTGGCGTCAACTCCTAGGTTTAGCTCGGCGATCACTGGCATCAGTCCGATAAACGGGAGGCAACACAGAGCGAAGGTAGCCATGATTATCAATGGCCGACGGATTTGTTCTGCCCGCCGAGCGATCTGCATTCCCGACACCAGGCGGCGCCCGGCCGAACCAACCGCTTTGACCTGGTCTGGCAGCTCGACCACAAACAACGCAGCAATAATTGCGATATAGGTGATCCCGTTGATCGTGAAAACCAACGAGACGCTGAACTGCGACGCCATCCACGCCCCGATTGCAGGGCCAACGACCCGGCTGCCGTTCATTTGAGCTGAGTTGATCGAAATCGCCTTGGGCAGATTTTCGCGTCCAACCAACGTCGGCAATACTGCCGCGAACGCCGGCCCAAAGAACGCTTGCGACAGCCCAGTCAGAAACACGACGCCCAATAAGGTGTTTTGACCAATGTCATTGTCGAGCACCATCCAAGCCAAGATCAACGCCCAAACCGCTTGCCAAAGCTGAGTGCCAATTAGCAACTTCCGGCGATCGATGCTGTCGGCAACGGTTCCGCCCACTACCGCCAGAAGCAGCATTGGAAGAAACTGAGCAAAAATCACTCGGGTGGTAAACGTAGGACTTTCGGTTAGTTCCCACGCCAGGACACCCAGAACCACCTGTTGCATCCATCGACCGACGTTCGAAATGAATGAAGCCACCAACACCACACCGAATTGGCTTTTGGTAAATAGAGTCCAGAAGTCGACCGGTTGCGGGCTGTCCGGTTGCGGGGTATCGACGGGGGCGGCTTCGGACACTTCTCTAAGTGTGCCACGTTCAGAAGCTTTTGGATCACCCGCCCCTACGCGGTCGTCACAGCCCAGACCAAGAAAACGGTGACAAACGCACCCGCAACCATCAGCAGTTTCATCAATGCCGATAACGGCAGGGCCGCTCGTAGATTTCTTAAGGCAATAAACCCGAAGAACAGAATGACTAGTACTGCCACTGTGGCGGCGAACAGGTAATCGGTCCACGTTCTAGATTCGGGAGCGGTGCTGACACCGTTAACCGTGATGTCAAGCACTGCTCCAGTCACTGTTGAAACGCTGGCTGTTCCCACTATTAGCGCCTACAGAAACGGTTTGAGTTGCACCTTGGCGGGTGCCATTTTGCCTGGCAGTTCGATAGCCCACTCGCCCTCTTTGACCCAATCGGCGGTGAACTTCTCACCTCGATTGACCCAACCCATGCCAACCGCGGCACCAACAGTGTGGCCCCACATTCCATCGGTCACGTAGCCAACCATTTCGCCGTTGCGCCAAATAGGTTCGTTGTGGTGTAGCAGAACCGCTTCATCATGGACCGCTATTTGCACCAGTCGTTTGGTAACACCATTTTGTCGCTGAGCTTCGAGCGCTTTTCGACCGATGAAATCGCCCGGCTTGTCCCAGGCCACGGCAAAGGAAAGTCCAGCCTCTATCGGGCTTTCATCCGGGCTAACCTCATGACCCCAATGTCGATAGCCTTTCTCAAACCGAAGCGAGTTCAACGTGTGGTACCCACACAGGGCCATATCGTGTTCGGAACCGGCGGCCACAATCTGATCGAACACATACACTGCGAATTCACTTGGTACATACAATTCCCAGCCGAGTTCACCGACATACGACATGCGATTGGCCCACAACCGCGCCGAGCCAACGTCGACCCATTGGTTCGTTGCAAACGGAAACGCTTCATCGCTCATGTCGGCTAGCGTCAACGATTGCAAAAGAGCTCGTGACTGCGGTCCCATAATGGCCAACACCGCGTAAGCCGACGTAACGTCGGCGACCGTCGCGTTTGCTGGGCCTCCCGGATGATCAGCGATGGCCTGACGAATCGAGTGCAGGTCAAGCGCTCGAGTGCCAGCACCACCGATTACATGAAACTCATTCTCACCGATTCGACTAATGGTGAGATCGGCTTCGATCCCGCCTCGTTCGTTCAGCCACTGGGTGTACACCGAACCGCCGATCGGACCCGCCACCGCTCCGGCCGACATTCGATCGAGAACGGCGGCCGCATCTCGGCCTTGTACTAAGAACTTGGCAAACGATGTTAGATCGAACAGGCCGACCCGTTCCCGGACCGCAACATGTTCATACTCGTTAGCTAAGTGCCAATTTTGTCGTCCCCACGAATATTCGTACTTCGCTTCAACTCCAAGTTCTGGGCGAGCGAAAAACATCGGCCGTTCCCAACCCTTGAGAGAACCGAAACAGGCGCCGTGGTCAGCCAAGCGATCATGAAGCGGCGACCGTCGAACGTCTCGAGCTGTTTCGTACTGGTAGTGAGGCCAATGAGGTGCGTAAAGCAGACCGAGTGATTCAACGGTGCGATCCCTCAGAAACCGCTCCGACGATTGGAAGCCTTCGAACCTCCGGATATCGACGTCGCTCAAGTCCATTGGCGCATAGCCTTCGGTTATCCAATGGGCCAATGCCATCCCAACACCGCCGGCAGATTGGATGCCGATCGAGTTGAAGCCAGCAGCGACGAATAGCCGGGGCAGACTTGGGGCTTCACCAATGATGTACGCGTCATCGGGAGTGAAGCTTTCAGGACCATCAAACAGCAAGCGCAGGCCGGTCTCGTGTAGAGCGGGAATTCGGTCGAACGCGTCCGGTAGCCAGTTGGCCAGATGCTCTGGATCTGGTTCCATGGTAATGAACGACTTGTCAATCGGCGGCGGACCGCTCTCGGGCCAAGGACGACCGATCGGCTCAAACAAACCAACCAACATTGCGCCGCCAGCTTCGGGCTTAAGGTAGGCCCATCGTTCTGGGTCACGGAGAATAGGCCAATCGGCGTCGCATCCATCGACCGGCTCAGTAACCACGTAATGGTGTTCAGCCGCCATCAGGGGAACGTCGACTCCTTGCTTAGCCGCAAGATGACGAGTCCACAGTCCACAAGCCAAGACGACAGTGTCAGCCTCGATGCGTTGACCGCCGTCGGTGATCACGCCGGTGCAACGCCCCTCGCTGACAAGTAGATCGTCAACCCCGGTTCCTTCCAAAATCCGGGCCCCTCCCGATCTCGCTCCTTTGATGAGAGCCATCGTGACGTCGGTTGGACCGACAGCCCCATCGTCGGGTAGCCAAATGCCACCAACAAGATCCGACACATCGCACAGTGGGAACTTCTCAGCAATCTCTGACGGACTGATCTCCTCAGCTACAACGCCGAGGTATCGAGCCATCGCTGCAGTCCGTCGAAGCTCTTCCCACCGAGCCTCGTTTGGGGCTAACGAAATAGCGCCCGGCGCTCGGAAACCGGTTGCTTGACCGGTTTCGGCCTCAAGCTTTTGATAAAGCTCAAGCGTGTATTGAGCTAGCCGAGTGAGATTCTCGGTAGAACGTAGCTGAGCCACCAAACCGGCAGCGTGCCAGGTAGTACCGGCGGTTAGCTCGTGGCGTTCCAGAACCAGAACATCAGAGATGCCGACCTTAGTTAAGTGGTAAGCAATCGACGCTCCGACTACGCCACCGCCAACAACAATGACTTCGGCCCGATCCGGTCCGTCCTTTTCTGGCGCTTTCGTTGATGACCCAGATGACACAGCTAGCCCCTTAGACCTTGAGCTGTTCGTTAGTTGGATCAAAGGCCGGGCCATCGAGGACGGTTGCTCCCCGCAGCTGACCCAAAATCATCACGTCAAGGGCGGTGCCTACCGCAGCGTGAGCCTCTTCGATATAGGCGAAGGCCAAACTCTTCTCTACCGTAAATCCAAAACCGCCGCTCGTGGTCAACCCAACGGCAGCACCATCGCAGAACACGCCTTCACCACCGATGCAGTCAGCATCGTCGGCATCGACATCTAAGTAGACGAGCTTCCACGGATTACCTGATGGAGGATCATCAAGACGGTCGCTTCCAATGAAACTGCCCTTGTCTCGTTTGACAAAAAACTCGACCCCGGCTTGGGCTGGTCCGATGTCGTGGGTGAGTTCAAACCGAGTTAGATACGCCTTTTCCATACGAAGCGAGTTAAGGGCGTGGCTTCCGAAGTCGGCAATTCCAAGGTCGCTACCATTGGCAAACAACTCATCGTAGACGGCGCCCATCTCATCGATGCCAAGGTGAAGCTCCCAACCCAGGGCTCCAGTAAAGCCAACTCGTAACGCTCGAACGTTAGTGCCGCCGACGACTATCTCTTGGGCTGACAAGAACTTGAAGTTCTCGTTAGAAACATCGGTATCGGTGCAACGCTGGAGCAATTCTCGCGACTTGGGGCCGGCGACAACAATCACACCTTGCTCGGTAGTGCGGTTGGTTATCTCTACTTGCTCGGCCGGGTCGATGTGATGAACAAACCAGTCAAAATCTCGGGCTTCACCCATTGGGCCAGAGATTACGTAGTAGCTCTCATCAGCAAGCTTGGTAATCGTTACTTCGGTTTCTATCCGCCCTTGTTCGGTTAGCACATAGTTGAGAGCGATCCGACCTTCCTTGCTCGGAACGCGGCCGGTCGTAACTCGATCCAAGAACGCGTGGGCGTCTGGACCCGTAACCTCATACTTACTGAAGGCGCTGAGATCCAAGACACCAACATTTTCTCGTACTACTCGGCACTCTTCACGGACTGCTGGGTACCAGCCAGGACGGCGCCAGCCGTGCGCGTCTTCTAACGGTTGACCTTCGGGGACGAACCACTTTGGCTGCTCCCAGCCGTAGGCCTGCCCAAACATGGCCCGCTTGGCTTTCGTTCGCTCATAGAGCCCTGATGTTCGTACGGGCCGATTGGCCAAGCGTTCCTCACCCGGCGGATGCACTCGAAACATCCACTCGTAGTCTTCTCGGCTCTTGGCTGCGATGTAGTCTGTGGTAGTCCAACCAAATCGCCGTGGGTCATAACCTCGCAAACTCAATTCGGTTGAACCGTGAACCATCCATCGGGCCAACTCTCGACCAGCGCCCGGACCCCAGGCCAAGCCTATTGATGAGCCAGTGTTCAACCAATAGTTGCGAACGCCAGGCGCTGGGCCCAGCAGCATATGGCCATCGGTGGTGTGAGTGATAGCGCCATGCACCACTCGTTTGATTCCGACATCCATAATTGGCACCCGGTGAAATGCTTCCGCTAACCAGGGGGCAATCTTGTCGTAGTCTGCTGGGAAAAGAGGATTCTCCGCTTCCCATGGCACGCCGTCAGCCCAAATTTCCTCAGCTCCCCGATGCTCGTAGATGCCGATTAGGCCCGACGTCTGCTCTTGACGAATGTATCCGGCTACCCGATTGTCTCGCATAACCGGCATTTCCCATTCAGGGGCCGCCGCCAACTCTGGAAGCTCCTCCGTTACAAGATAGTGGTGTAGAACATTGGCTTGCGGAACCTTGAAGCCACTGAGCTCCGCCACTTGACTGGCATAGCAACCGGCGGCGTCGACAACGTGTTCGCATCTGATAGTTCCCTGCTCGGTCACCACTTCCCATTCATCATCAGATGAAGAATCTTCGGCGAGCGAATTCACCTCGATGACACGGTTACGACGAGAGATGTCGGCACCGGCGGCCCTCGCCCCGTTGGCAAACGCCATTGTCACACCGGAAGGGTCGACGTGACCTTCACCTTCTGTCCAAATACCAGCGATGACGTCGGTGTAGTCGTAATAGGGGTTGAGTTCAGCTAGTCGATCTGGTCCAACCAGTTCGATCGGGTAGCCAATGTAGTTGCCAACGCCGAGGTGAGTCTTGAGCGCATCAACTTCTTCATCGGTGTAGGCAACTCGAATCCCACCCGGTTGGTGTAGCGATACTGCTTGCCCCGTTAGCTGTTCCAGCTTCTCATATAGCTCAATGGCGTAGTGGTGGAACGAGGCAGTGGTGTAATCGGCCACCGACCGGGTGATCTGGCCGGCCGCATGCCAGGTCGACCCTGAGGTAAGCTCAGCCTTCTCAACCAGGACCGTGTCAGTCCACCCTTCCTCGGCTAGATGCCAAAGCAGCGAAGCTCCATGAACGCCGCCACCGATTATTACTACCCGCGCCCGTGTTGGTATCCCCATACCCCCAATCTATGTCGGTTAGAGCTGTTTACACAAGGGTGAGGGAGCCTAACGAGGACCGAACGTTTCCGCCCCATTAGCGCGACCCGTTTCCAGTAGCATAAAGCCAATGATCGTCTCGGGCCGATACCTGACCCAATCAACTCGGCCCCAAGCCGACGCTAGTCGCCGTGCCAGCCCATTGTTCAAGCGGTCACGTCTTCGCTTGGTGATGGCGCTAGTTGGGTGCTCCGCCACGCTTTTGGCGGGCTGCGGCGCCCAATCAGACAACGTCTTGGGATCTCGCTCCAGCGGCCCCGACCTTGCCGCCAATGCCTCTACCGACGCCGACCAAAGTGATTCGGAAGAGTCGGGTAACAGCAGCGACAATTCCTTGGCCAGCGACGATTCAGCTATTGGTTCTGGTTCCGAGTCGGATAGCGAGCAATCGACGGAATCAGAAGAACCAGCGACAAACATGTCAACCGATCCGAGCCAGGTTTTTGAACCTGGTACTTGTTACCAAACCATCAGTGATGATTCAGAACCCGAGCTAGTCGAATGCGATACCGCCCACGACATCGAGGTCTACAACGTGGGGGAGCTACCGGGTGACCGCGGTGCCCCATTCCAGGGACTCGACCGAGCACGGGCCCTGTGCGATCCGGCGTTTAAAGAGCTCACCGGGATCGGGATTGGATTAGCCACCATTTTCGACCGCACCGTACTTCGACCGAGTGAAGAAACGTGGTCTCAAGGTGATCGAGTAGTGACTTGCCTAGTTCAGTATCCGGAAACCATCACCGAACGGTTGGAAGACATCGACCCAGTCCGCGGCTTCGGGCTTGTCTCACCGTACGGAATGGAAGTGGGCGATTGTTATGCCGACTTTGAAGACGAGGCAAGTAGTTTCACTTTGATCTCGTGCGACGAAACCCACGACGTTGAGGTCTTTGTCGCTGAGTCCCTAGCCGACGGCTCGTTTCCTGGAGATACTGAAATCGAGGCTCAGGCTGACGAGCTCTGTTTCGGTCAAGCTTTCGAAGACTTCGTAGGGCAGTCCTACGGTGATTCCAATCTCTTCTCGCTTCGAAGCATGCCGACCCAGAACAGCTGGGATCAGGGTGATCGAACCATCAATTGCCTGCTTACGCTCGACGAGCCCCGAGTCGGTTCATTCGAAGGTTCTGGTTTGTAGCTGCTGAACCGACTAGCCAGGCTTCAGATCACGAAGCAGTCAGGAAATCGGCGGCATCAACCAGGGCGCTAGCATCGCGAGACGTTAGCCACGCGACAAGTCCGGGTTTTACAACGATTCCGCTGATACAAGGTGAACCACCGCCGGCAATAAGAGTGAGCCCATTGCGTTGATCGACTAAAGCGCCGACCTCGTCAGCAGATGCGACTAATTCTTCTAAACCAGTCGGGTCTATTTCAACTCCCTGTCGTAGTTGCAGCATGGCCAGTTGAATGTCACCGTTTTCGCACGCGCCGGAGCTCGCTATCTCCATCCGCTCTACGCTTGGGTAGCCCTGAGCTATCAGGCTTGTAGCCGTCGCTTCAACCGCAGCCGACGTCGGCGCGCTAGCAACCAGATCTTGCTCACCAGTTAAGACCATAAAAATCAGAATGCCGTTTTGAAACGCCGTGGCCTCATACCACTGTTCGCCGGTACAAGGCTGGGCTGAGGCGACGGTATGGCGCTCAACTATTTCGGCCGCCTCGGCGGTCCAATCGATGCGGCCATAGTCGATCACGCAGCGCTGATACACCCGGCCCGACGGATCAACGTCAGGCGTTAGCGGTTCTGCCAAGTCCGGTTGGTCGTTTTGACCTGAACCGCCAAGCGAGGCTTTTCCATCGTCGCTAAGGCCCTCGTCATCGCTGCCAGCTGTGAAGTCTGTTCCATCTCGACCCCCGTTGCCATCGACATCGGCAGTGCCAGTCTCGGTGCCAGTGATGCTCTGACTCTCATCGGCAAAAGCAAGCTCGGACGGTAATTCCGTGCTGAAGCCGACCGAAGATCGATTGGGGTCGTATCCGGCCCGGGCCGCAATTGTCTCCTCGATCGACGTAGACGAGTATTCGTCTACCGAGCCGCAGGCAACGGCCACTAAGACAGCAACGAGCACAACTACACCCATCACTCCACGTCGAAACCATCCGCCTCGTGCTCCGCTGTTCACTTGTTTCCGATCGGCCGTAGTCCAGCGATCATGAACCCAACAAACTACCTCTGAAAGAAATTTCCGAAATTCGGGGAAGGACAGCGGCCCCGGCACCGTCATACAAGTATGGACTCAACATCTTGGCCACATACTGCCAATTGGCCAGGTAGCAGGTTGACTGATCATCCCAGAGCGGTTCGCTCAATAGCCCCGATGCGCGGCCTCGGTCGATGAAGCGATCTAACGAAATTGGTGCTTTTGACCCAACCGACCGAATAGTTCGGCCATGATGACCAGTATGAAATCCAAGCGAGGTTCTTTGATCGAGCAGGCAGCTCATGGCGATCAAAGAGCATTCGGTCAACTGCTACGGGCTCACGATCCTCAGATGCGGGCCCTTGCATTTCGAATACTCGGCTCTCAAGCAGCGATGGACGATGCCCTTCAGGCCGCCTACCTCAACGCATTTCGACATATCGGCTCGTATCACGGCGATGCCCCATTCGCGGCTTGGCTTCGACGCATCGTTGTGAACTGCTGCCGCGATATCCAAAGGCGAAACCAACGAACGAATGAGGTTTCGCTCGATCAGATGACCCAAGCCGGTCAGGACCTAAGCGAACCTAGCCAGTTCGAAGATGCGGTAGTTCAAAGCGACGAACTCCAACGCACACTTAATTCCCTCTCCCCAGATCAGCGAGAGGCCGTGATCTTAGTCAACGGTCAAGGCCTCTCGTATCAAGAAGCGGCCGAATTGTGTGGGGTGGCAGAAGGAACAATCGGCAGCCGCCTAAGCCGGGCCTATGAGACGATCCGATCAGAGATCCAACACATCCAAATCCCAACGCAGTCAAAGCACCAAACCGGCTCGCAGCAAGAAAGTCAGGGTTTCTGATGAAACAGATCGAGCACAACCTAGATGTTGCTCTCAACAACGACATTCCCGAACACCAGACAAATTTCTGGGCCGATCTAGATTCGCAGCTATCGAAACACATCCCAATCGTTGATGAACAATCAGACCCTCCGCTACTCAAAGTTGTTGAGCGCGAGCCGGCGCCACCGGAGAAACGATACCGACGAAGTGGAGTTGGTTTTCTTGCCGCCGCTGCTTGCACCGTCGCCGCATTGGGTTTCGCTGTTTCCCAGTTGCCTAGAAACACCGCTGCCATTGAGGTTGCTAGTGCGGGGCCAGTTGACTACACATCGTTTCGACCTATAACTGCCGACGACGAACCACCGCACCCTGAACAGTCGCCACCTTCAAGCGATGAACTTCAGTCGCACTCGGTAGATGCGTCAACGTTAGGGATGTCAAACAACGACGGGGCGATTGCTCCGACCGCGATCTCCCAAGACCGAAAGCACGCCATTTACCGGGTTGACGGCACCATTATCTATGCGCCAATCGACCAGCCGCTCGATCTGAATTCGATTGTTGTATTCGACGCTAAGAAATTGAACGATGATATTTCTCGGGTGATTGCTGCCAACTCGTCGTTCTCGGCATCGGGACCAATTGTGGCCATGCCCCACCCCGAAGGCATCGTTATCTGGAACTACGAGACCAACGAGTCGACCTTCTACACAATTTGCCCCGGGTTTGCGTGTGCCTATTACACACAGGATCGATTTAGCGGCGACGTTTGGTTTGATGAAACCGGGGTCGAACTGCACTTTGTTCTAGTCGATGATGACGACGACCAAACCCCGGTCAAGCTCGTATTCGGAAAAGCCGTCGAGGAGTATCAGGGCCCAGCGTACGAATCCGACGACGACAAATTGCCAAATCCCTTTGACAACGATGTGGTTGACGACGAAGAGTAGCTGAATGGCCCCGTTGGTGCTACCGGAGCGCCTACCGGGCGAACCCTTGAAACGATAAAGGCGCCAAAATACCACCAGCTGTAGTCAATGAGGGGGCCTAAGCAGTAGCTCCGTGATCTGAACTTCCTTTCACAACGAAGGGAACGATCAGTGACAACGACGGCTATAGGCACCACCGCACCCCGATCAACATCGGCAGCACCAATCGAGTTAGAACCGCCGAGCGCGACTACCGGCGCCTGGGGGCACTTTTATCCCCTTGACCATGGAGCAACCCGTTGTTGGCTCCAATGGGCGAACAGTAGGCGGGGCCAGCACAAACTCCAATCTTGGAACGACGGCTGGGTAGCGGGAGGGCCAGATTCTCGTCGCTGGACGAACGACGATCTAGTGGCTCCGGTTGGAGGATCTCGAACTGATTGGATGCAAGCTCAGTTGGTCAAGCAAGCTCAGCGAGGCGACGGCGATGCTGCGGTAACCCTAACAATGCAGCTTCGGCCCGGACTGCTTCGCTTAGTAAGAAAGACCACAGTATTTCAGCCAATCGGTAACCAGTTCGGTACCTCATTCGGTAGTGGAAAAACCGTCCGAGACGATGCGAAAGATAGCGTCCTTTCCGCTTTTCAGCTGGTGCTGTTTAATCACAACCTTGAGCGACGTCCAACCAAAATTGCCGCCAATCTTCTCCTCGATACCCGTCAGCTCCTTTGGCGTGACTCGAACCGATCGGGCCGGATCGAGAGTGCGATACCGAGCTTCGAAAACGGAAATCACTATCTCTCGTCGACGCTTCAGGACCAAACGCTCTATACCGATGAACTTGCTAGTCTTGGCACTGCCATTCGGTCACTACCAGGAAGCTCCGCATCTCGACGGCTCACCACCGAGCTCGCTTATCGAAGCTGGGTATTGGAAGAGTCGAATGCGTCGATTGCTCGCCAGCTTTCGATCTCTACTGAAGTAGTGAACACCCGACTGCACCGACTCCGCTCAGTGTTCAAACAACAGGCGAACAGGTCGAGCTAAGCGTTTGGTTCTGGGCTTGAGTCATGACGAATTAGGGAGCGATGACTTGATCGCCAACCTCGACGTCGCCAACGATCTCAACGAATGTTCCAAATCGCTGGCCTGGGGTAACGGTCACAGCTTCCACGTCTTCGCCGTTAACGACTTCGACCACGTAGTCGCCGGAGTCCAACCGGAGTACCGCGCTCGCTGGAACTGTCTTCGCTTGAGCGGCAACTACGTCAGTCCAAGCCACAGTAATCGGCACTACGTCCCCAACCGGAAGCTCAGCATCGCCTTCGATCGATGCTTGTGCTTGCCAAACGCCATCACCGAGCGGCGAGAAATCAACAACGGTGGCGGTTACTCGCGAACGATCTGGGAGGCGGGCGGTAATCTCGTCACCAACGTTAAGACGGATTCGTTGATCGGCTGACAACTCGAATTCGAGTTGTCGTTCGTCGGTCGCTATCGTCATCAAGCTTGGACCGGCAGCACTTCCGCCTACTGTTCCAGACACCGAGCCCAACCGGGCGTTCTCTGGTCCGAAGACCACGTCGTCGCGGCCAATCGATCCGGTTTCGGCTACACCGAGATCCTCTTGCCATCGTTGAACGATAGTTACGGTGGCTGAGGTGAACGTTTCGTCGACAGTTATCTCTGACTCGTCGCCGTAGCCAAGGTCGACCAAGTTCTGCTCCAACTGCAAAACATCGGACCCTTCATCTCCGTTTGATAGCGCTCGCCACGCCGGGACCGAACCGACCAAGAACACAACCGGTTGATCATCTCGGACATAGAGCACATCGCCTGGAGCGAGCAATGTGTTGGGCGAACTAAGTTCGCTAACTGTGCCGGCGGTCGAACCGGTGACGCCGAATGACTCAACGAACACCAAATTCCCCGCGGCTTCAAATTCCTCTTCAAGGTCGCGAACAGCAACTTCGGCTGTTTCTCGCTCGACCGATGTTGCGCCATCATCAGATTCGCTCTCAGGTATCAGCTTCAAAGGGTTGAAGAACGAGAGTGCAACTAAAGTCGCAACCACTATCACCAGGCCGAACCCCAGCCACTTCGTCAATCGTTTCATCAAGTAGCCCTCAACGCTTCGGTCGGAGCCAATCGAGCCGCCCTCATCGCTGGATACAACCCGGCGATCGCGCCGATGATCACGGCCGAGGCCAACCCGCCAATAATTGCCAACGGAGGAACAACTACTTGCCAACCTTGAGCGGTTGAATAACCGGCAGTAACTAGCGCTCCCAGTACCACACCGGCCAGACCGCCAATGACCGACAAAATTAGTGACTCCGTTAGGAACTGACGTCGAATGTGCGCCCGAGTCGCCCCTAACGCTCGACGAAGTCCAATTTCGTTCCGACGTTCAATTACTGCGATGACCATCACGTTGGCAATGCCAACGCCACCGACTAGCAGCGATACGGCACCCAAACCAAGAAACAGATTGGTGAACGCTGACTCGGTTGCGTCCTGGGCCTCCAACAATTCCGACGGCCGAGAGATCGAAACCTCATCGGGACTTTGAGGGTCGACGGTCGGTCCGAGGACCGAGCGAACTTGGTCGATGCTTCCCGCTCGAGTTCTAAGAACGATAATGCTTGGGTTTAACTCGGCCTCAAACATCGAGGCGGCAATGGGCTTACCGATCAAGGCCGCCCGATCCAGGTCGGGAGCGAGGGGGAAAGGGGCCAAGATGCCAACGACGGCAAACCACTCACCACCGATGTAGACCATCGGACCCTGATCGACTTCGGTTACGGCTAAACGTTCGGCCGCTACCGAGCCAAGAACCACGGTTGGAACTGATGCTTTGGCCTCGTCTAGCCAGACTCCAGTTGAGACATCGCCGTTTAATGTGGCCAGCAGGTCAAGGTCGGCGGCCATGACGCTTAAGCCGCCAGTTTCATTGGGATTGACCACATCGTTGCGGAGGATGGTCTGCTCCATTTCAACTACATCGGCAACTCGTTCCACTGGACCGATTCGACTTACTTTGGCCACAGACTCTTCTGGCAACGTGCCGTCTCCGCCACCGAAACCACCGCTCGGTTGGACCGACAGCAAGTTTGTGCCTAGCGCTTCGATTTGAGCTTGAAGGTCGGCTCTGCTTGACTCGGAAATTCCCAACACGCCGACCATGGCGGCGATACCAATCGTTATGCCAAGGGCGGAAAGCGCAGTTCGCATTTTGCGGGTTCGGAGCCCAGAACTTCCGACCGACACAACGTCTGCCGGGCGCAGCTTACTCGGCTTCAGTTTGCGACTTTCGTTCGATCGCGGTCCATCACTCATCGTTCGCTCGGTTCAATAATTGACTGCTAGCAGTGTGGCCGGGCGCTGATTTCCCGGCAGGCCAACCAGAACCAGCATCGTTCGAGTGCGACGGTGACGTGTCGGTTTCGATCCGACCATCTCTCACCGAAATTTGACGGGGTAGTGAGCTAGCTAGCTCGCGATCATGGGTAATCACCAGGATTGTCGAGCCAGCCTGGTGCAATCCGTGAAGCAACTCCATGATGGCTTCGCTCGCAGCCGAGTCGAGATTCCCCGTTGGTTCGTCAGCCAGGACGATGGCCGGGTCGTGGACGATGGCGCGAGCAATAGCGACTCTCTGCCTCTCGCCCCCGGACAGTTGGTTGGGAAAATGACCGAGCCGATGAGCGAGTCCAACCTTTATCAAGGCCTCGGCCGCCGCTACTCGCCGTTTTGCCGTTGGAAGGCCAGCGTACAGTAACCCATTGGCCACGTTATCTAGGGCGCTCATTCCGTCGATTAGGAAGAACTGTTGGAAGACGAACCCGATTAGCTGGGACCGAACAGCTGACAATCGTCGGTCTCCAAACTCCGAAACGTTTCGGCCGTCGATGCGTAGTTGACCGGTCGTCGGACGATCTAGGGTTCCCATAACGTGCAGCATTGTTGACTTGCCCGAACCAGAAGGTCCGACGATTGCTGCTAGTTCGCCGTCCTCGACTCGAAGTGAGACGCCATCGAGCGCTCGAACCGGCGGCGTGCCCGGATACTCCTTAACAATGTCGATCAGTTCGAGCGCTGGAGTTGACGTGAGTTGCGCTATTGTCGCCGGACTAGCTTTGGTCATTTTGGCACGACCACTTGATCGCCCGGCTCGATGCCGCCCTCAGTAATCTCAACGTACCCGTCGTCGAATGCTCCGAGTTCGACGCCAACGAGCGTTCGATCTCCGCTGTCTTCAGCAACCTCGACGGCGAAGCCGCCCTCTTTCAACGCTACTAACGCCCTAGTTGGAACAGCGATTGCTCCTTCGACCGCCTCACCGATCGTCGAGACGGTCACCGTGCCTTCTATCACGTCGGCACTGGACAGAACTTCGATAGAGATCGTAACTGTCGGTTCGCCGTCCTGGTTGGCCGCCTCTTCTACTGGCCCGATCACAGCAACTTGCCCGTCGACAAGCGACTCGTCTGCTAATTCAATGGAAACTTGATCGCCGACTTCGAACTCATCAGCGTCAGCTACAGCGACTACAACTGACACCTCTAACTCTGAAGTCGATGCCGAAAGGGCAAGACGGTCACCTTCAAAGTGAGTTTCGACCGTTCGATTTGATGGCACAACAACGTAGTGCCCCGGATCGGCTGAGCCGGTGTCTGGGATGTCGGTGGCCGACTGCCATGCCCTTATTGCGTCGGTAGTGGCATCAGTTACTACACCATCAATGGTCATGGCCTCGTCTGGGTCATACCCCTCATCAGCCAATGCTTGTTCAAGTTCTTGGTCAGTAAAAGTATTGCTGGTAAGGACATCGGCGACCGGATCAGACAACTGATTTGATAAAAGGGCGACGACTGGTTCGTCGTCAACGAGGTATAGGACAGTGCCGTGTTCGATCCGCGACCCGATCGAGGCTCTGCTACTTATGGTTCCAACAAGCCCACTCGCGACATCAGTCACCTGACGTTGAGAGGAAACACCGGCAATTACGCCAGAGGCGGCTGATCCTACCTGGGCCGGAGACGTGATTATTGATGGACCGGGGACGACGACAACATCATCGGGATCGACAACACCGGTAACTTCTCGACCTATGTCCTCTTGCCACCGTTCGACCATGTCTGCGGTGTTAGCCGTGTACTCATTGTCAATAGTAATCGTTTCATCAGGATCGTAGCCCAGGGCTACCAGGTTCGTTTCGATAAGCCGAACGTCGACTCCCTCTGTTGCCGTGTTCACCGTTCGCCACAAGGGGCGATCTCCGAAAATGGCAACTACAGGCTGTTCATCGATTGCGGCGATTACGTCGCCCCGGTTTAGCGGCGCCCCATTTTCTACCGACGAGGTAATCGTGCCAGTCGAGCCCACGACATCGACTAGCTCGCCATAGGACAGGGTGCCGACCCAATCGACTTGCTCGAGAAGGTCACGACGTTCGACATCGGCAACGGCAAGCTCTACTTGTGCGACTTCGTCATCTTCAGCCGCGCTCGAACGATTATCAAGCCATCGACCAACCCCGAACGCGGCCAAGGCACCAAGAACTAGGCCGACGACTAGCCACGGCCACCGAGAAGACCTAGACGCCAGCTCTTGGGCCACCAACGTCGACGCATCCGGAACTTCACCGGTTTTAGATTTTGTGATCTTGGCCGCTTTGCCGCCACCAAGCGGGGCGATTATCGAGCCTTGCGTTGCCCCATGACTTGATCTTTGTATTGATTGATTCGACGGCTGCGTTTGGTTGGGTATCGCTTGTTCGTCGTTTTTTGGATGGTTGCTTTTAGGGTTTTGAGAGTCGGCTACGTCAGCCATGTACCAAGAGCTTTCTGGAATCGGTGAACAGGAGTGTACTAGCCACGACCAGGAGCGTTGGCAAACGCTTCCTCTAGGAACGGGTCGCAGGTTTCCAATGCGGCCTGAACCTCGGGGTCTTCGGCGTCGAGCCCAAGTTGTTCAATCAGTCGAGCTTGGCGGTTACCGAAGCCACGCTCGCGTTCACCTTCTTGACGTTGACCTTGACCTTGGCCTTGGCCGTCACCTTCTGCCTCTGTTTGATTTTGGGCTTGATCCTGTTGCTGACCTTGACCTTGGCCTCCGCCAAGGGTGATATCACCAACGTCGAATCCTTCGTCGCGGATGCAGTCAGTGAAGGCGATCAGGCCTTCTTCAATTCCAGCTTGAGCCGCTTCCCGGTCGCCGCGGCCACCAAAACCACCAGCCTCGATATGTTCTTGGCAAGCCTCCCGAGCCGCTCGTAAATCATCGTCTCGTTCGAGCCCTTCGAAGCTCTCGCGTAGGTTCACGTTGCCTTCAGCGTCTATTCCCACATCGGGGAAATCGATCCCTTCGTCCCGCATGCACTGGGAGAACGCCAGCGCCGCCTGTTCTGGGTCTACGGTCGCTTCTGCTGACTGGTTTGAGTCTGAGGATTCAGTCGCTTCAGCTGCATCTGAGAGTGAAGCAACTTCATCGTCGATCAGTGTCGCCACCTCGCCGTCTTGTTGCTGGTCACCAGATTCAGCATTCTCTGCTGACGATCCGCATGCGGTGAGCGAGAAACATATGGCGACTGATACGAACCACTTTGTTTTCATGATCTTTAGTATCAGGGTTCGATGTTAGAGAACTGTTAACGATGGCAAGAAATCGGTGGTTTGGGCCTTATTGATATGTGTCGGTCGCTGTAAAGAATCTCGTAGCCGCCTACCATCATTGAGAATTTGGCCCCATACTTGTCACATGACTGACGGCGGACAACCCCCGAACCAGAATCGTGAACAACCGACCGAGTTGGGCCAGCCGCCAGATCGTCCACTCCGGGCCCCAACTGAACAGCCACCGCCAAAGGCTAATCTCCGGCCTGCGGTTCCGCTGCAGTCGCAGCCCGACGAGACTCAAATTTATAGACCCGATCAGCTCGATGACGTAGCCGATCGGTTGGGCGTAGCGTCCACTCGAGATTATGAACCAGAAGCTCCAATCAAGCACGATCCCCTTTCGGAGGCTCAGCCCCAGCCCCAGCCCCAGCCCCAATCGTGGGACGCCGATACCGACCAAAGTGCACCGGGGCCGCCACAAGCACCCCCTGTATTCGGACGGTTCGACGACGAGCTAGCCGGTAACACAACTCAAATCGGTGGCCCGCCAGAAACACCAGCGCCCCTCCGCGGACCAGCTCCTGGCCCATCGCCGAAGCTCCCGCCCGGTCCACCATCGCAACCGACTCCGGTCGTAGACCCGAGTGCGTCGGCCCCCCGGTTTCAACCCCCCACGCCGCCCCAAGGAGCTACCTCAAGTGGCCTCTCCGCTGATTCCGCACCTCTGACTCCCGGATTGGTACCTAGCGATCCGGTTCCAGGGTCACCCAACGCTTCCTATCCGCCGCCATTGTCGGCTCCATCGCCACGGTTCCCGACATCGCCGGAGCCAGAACAATCGTCGGTTCCTATGCCGCCGCCACAGCCGCCAACACCACAAACTCCTGAACAGCCTCTGACGCCAATGCCGCCGCCGGCTCCTCACCCGACAGCTCCAATGCCGCCTCAACCAACAGCCGGTCCACTCGGTCAACCTAATGGTCCGGCCTCTGAGCCAACTCGTTCGTCAGGTAATGAAATGGGAAGCCCGCCTATGGCAGTCGGGCAGACAGCCGTGCCAGACAAAGCAGGAATGTTCAACGCTGGTTCTTTGACCAACGACTCTCTGCTGCTTCCGATGATTGCTTTGGCTGGCTCCCTGATAGCGATGGCGGCGGTAGGTATCGCCAACTATTTTGAGTTCTCTCGCTTAGGGGCATCTGCTTTTTGGGGCGACCTTACCGGCTTTTGGCCTGCCCTGCTTGTGGCGTCAACTGTTGCTCTAGCCATAGCGACGACGGACATTTCTGAACGGGCACGAAATGCCTTTATCGCTGCCGCCGCCCTCATCATCATCCCAAGCGGCATCAGTTACCTCCAACTCGTCTGGAACGTTCTATCTGGTAACGCTCAGTTCCGGGGCTTGTTTCAATCCCTGGTCGGATTTACCGGTCAAACAGTTGCTTTAGCCGCGTTGGCCGCTGGCGCCGCATTCTTCGCATCTTCGGATCGCGACAAAGCTCAAAAAGTTGTCAGCCTTGGTCTGGTTGCCATTCCAGCACTTGGCGTTCTGTCGACTCCGCGCCTTTGGGGTTCGATGCCACCGTTGGGATTCATGGATCAGATCGCTGCGTTGTTTTCCGGCTTTACTTTAACTTTGGGCGCAGGGTTGCTCGTCGCCGCCATAGCAAACATTCTTCGGCCAATCGACAAGCGACTTCGACTTTTGATAGCCGGAGTTGCTGCAGGCACGATCGGTTTCGCTCTGATCCAAGAGTTGGCTTCGAGCATCGGTGACGGCCAGGCCCGGTTCTTCAATTTTGGAAACGGGGACGGTCGAGTCACAGTCGCTTTTTGCGCACTGGCCATGGTCTTGTCGCTCTTGAACGGGCAGAACAATAATCCAGAACTTACGACAGGTGGCGACAGTGCACTTGCGAGCAATACGCCTGCAAACAGGGCTCTCGATCATTCTTAACTGGTCGAGCTAGCACCAAATCAGTGCCGCCATCGAGCGACTCTTATCGATGCAAATATGAACCTCGGCCACAGAGTGCGATCTACCGCTGAGATGATAGATAGTTCCGCAACTAGTCGTCACAGTTGCTGCCGGTCAATCTGCGAAGGCCGGCAGCGGGTCACTGGTTTGGACTTGGACCGACCGAGAACCCGACAACAACGCCGGGCTCGCCGTCCGGGGTGTCTGCGACCCATGTGGTACCGCCATTTGTTGTTGCCATCGACTCGACGATCGCCAGACCAAGACCGCTTCCCTCGATCGACTGATGAGAGCGGCCTCGATAGAACCGATCGAAGATCCGGTCCCGCTCCACTGTGGGGATGCCGGGTCCGCGATCCCGTACCGCGATCCGAGGTCCATCCTGGGTTACAAAGATCGGCTGGTCCTGCGGAGAGTACTTGTCAGCGTTAACCAACAGGTTGGTCAAGGCTCTTGTCGCCTGCCGAGGCCGGGTTTCGACCATGCCTACCGTGGTCGAGACGTCGACCGTTCGTCCGGAGGTGACCCGGAACTGCTCTACCGCGGTCTCGACAAGCTCACCGAGGTCGACCAACAGGGCCCGCTCCGGGGTCGCACCCTCGGCCGCAAGCTCCACGAGCTCGCTGACAAGCTCGCCTAGGGCGGCCAAGTCGGCCACCGCACCGTCGAGCAGGCGCTGTCGCTCTTCGGTAGGCAGCTCGGGGCTCGACTGGATGAACTCGGTCTTGACTCTGAGGCTTGTTAGCGGGGTTCGCAGCTCATGGCTCGCATCGGCCACAAGCCGACGCTGCTGGTCCCGGCTTCCCCGGAGGTCATCCAGGAGCGCGTTAAAGCTTCGGACTAGTTGTCCAAGCTCATCGTCGCCCTCGCCGGCCAATCGGTCTGGGAGGTCTTGATGTCTGCGGAGGTGGTCGGCCGCGGCGGCAACGGCGGTGACCGGAGCGATGAGGCGCCCGGCCAACAGCCAGGCGATCGCCGCAGCGGTGAGACCGGCGACCAGACCAGCCAGTGCGGTCCCGGTCCGCGCCCGACGAAGCCCGTCAACGATGTTGGTGACATCCACGCCGACGCGAAGGGCCCCGGTTGCCGCGTCGTTGTCGACCCGAGTTGTCAGGGTGCGGATGAGCCGACCATCGGACTCCACATCTTCGAAGACTTCATCCCGTTGACCTGTTGCCACCTCAATGGCCTGCTCGGTTGTTGGCAGTTGACCAAAGACGGGCTCGCCTGCGTCGTCCATGAACCCGACAAAGGGAACCGGCGGTCGGTCGCCGTCGTCCGGCAGTTCGTTGAAGTCGTCGAGCCGCTCACCGTCGGGTCTAAACCTGTCGGCACCGAAGTCACCTTCGGTGGCCTGGATAGCGCTGACTACGCTCCTCAGATCGTTGTCGGTCGCCGAGCGAAGGCTACTGGCGACAAGCATCCACGATGCTACGCCGAACACGAGGACCACGAGGCTGGTTACCGCTCCAACGCTGATCGCCGCCCGCCGCCGTAGGTTGCGGCTATTGGCACCACCGAGCATGGAGGTGATCTGGTTGCTCATATTCATTGATCGGCTCCGAATGCGTTGTTCGTTGGCCGCGCGACGTACCCAACCCCTCGTACGGTGTGGACCACCCGGCTCGCTCCCTCGCCTTCGAGCTTGCGCCGCAGGCTGGACACCAGCACTTCCAGGGTGTTTGAGGCGTAATCCTCGTCGTAGCCCCACACCCGGTCGTGGATGAGGGCCCGAGGCATCACCTGATCAAGATGGCGGGCCAACAGCTCAAGCAGGTCGTACTCGAGTTTTGTCAGCACCACCTCCTCCTCAGCTACGAGGACCCGTCTGGCCGTCGGTTCGATCGTGACGGACCCGAGGAACAACCGCTCGACGAGGCCGGTTGCGGTTGCAGTGGGACTGGTCCCGCCACCTGGTCCGGCGGGACCTTCGGCCCCCGCTCGACGAAGCAGAACCCGGACCCGGGCCAAAAGCTCGTCGAGGGCGAACGGCTTTGGGAGATAGTCATCTGCTCCGGCGTCCAAACCGGCAACCCTGTCGGCCACCTCGTGGCGGGCGGTCAGCAGCAGTACCTGCCGGTGATCGCCACCCGCTCGGAGCCGACGCAACAGATCGAGGCCGTCCTCACCGGGAAGGTTCACGTCGAGCACGACAAGGTCTGGATTGTGTTCGGCCAGTAGCTCTACCGCCTTCTCCGCCCTGTCAGCCTCGACGATGGTCACGCCCTGGTAGGCCAACACCGTCGCCAACGACTCCCGCAGGCCGCGGTCATCTTCGACCAGGAGAATAGTCTGGGCCAGTGGCTCGGTTGCCAGGTTGGTAGGAGACTCCACCAGGCAAGGATGACGCGTCTGCCGGCCGGAGGCAAACCATCCTGGCCGGCCTCAGGAAGATCTCAGGTTCGCCCCAGGATCAGCTCATCTTCGGTTCCTACTGTCGTTTCCATGAACACCGAACTACTCGATTCAAACAACTCCGGCAACGGCAGGCCAGATCCCCAGAGCGACGACGTCGCCCGGCTTGTCGGAGCAAGCAAGATCTTCGGCGAAGACGACGCGGCGGTGACTGCACTCGATGACGTCACGATCGGCTTCCGCCGCCGTGAGTTCACTGCGGTCATGGGGCCGTCCGGTTCCGGGAAGTCGACCCTGATGTACTGCCAGTCCGGTCTAGACCGGCTGACCTCGGGGCATGCCTACATCGGCGACGTCGACGTCTCCACCCTGACCGATCAGGAGCTGTCGGTGCTTCGCCGATCGAAGCTGGGCTTTATTTTCCAGTCCTTCCACCTGGTACCGGCGCTGAGCGCTAAGGAGAACATCACCCTCCCGGTCGATCTTGACTCCGGGGCTGAGGTTGATGAGGAATTCTTGGCCGAGCTGACCGACGTGCTCGGCATTGCGAACCGTATGGAGAACCGGCCGAGCCAGCTCTCCGGCGGACAGCGCCAACGAGTAGCCGTTGCGAGGGCCATGATCCCTCGACCGGATGTGATCTTCGCCGACGAACCGACCGGCGCCCTCGACTCCAAGACCTCTGGTGAACTGTTGACCTACCTTCGCCAGGCGGTTGATGAGCTCGGCCAGACCATCGTCATGGTCACCCACGATGCCGTGGCGGCCAGCCACTGCGATCGAGTCATCTATGTTCAGGACGGACGCCTCGTCGGCGAAGCCCTCCATCCGACCGTTGACGATGTGCTCGACAAGATCCGGGAGCTCAGCTAAATGATTCGCCGAACCTTCAAACTCGCCTGGTTCAAACGGAACCGCTACTCGCTGACCGTCATCGCCATCGCCTTATCGGTGGCTTTCATCGTCTCAACGCTGCTCCTTACTACCTCGATCGCCGATGTTGGAGAGCCACTCAACGAGGCATATGACGGCGTTGACGTTGTTGTCAAGGGGCCGGAGGTTGCCGCAGGCGACGGACCGGTCGCAGGCATCACGGCACCGGTCTCATCGATGGTTGTAGACACTCTCAACGCCAGCGGCTACGAAGCGGTCGGGTTCACCTCGCCGTACGCCCAAGCGCTCGATCCGACGGGAAACCCCGTTGGCCAGGACCAATCATCGGCCAATGTCGCAGAACCGTGGCTCGGCGATTCCACCCTTAACGGCTACGAGATCTCCACCGGCGTTGCACCAAGCGGAATCGGTGAAGTTGCCATCGACTCGGCCACCGCGGACGCCGCTGGCCTAGAGGTCGGTTCAACGATCCAGTACGTGACCGACGCCGGGCTTCGCCAAGCCGAGCTGGTCGGCATTGCCACGTTCGGCGGCGCTGACAACGATCCATACACCTCAACGCTGCTGCTCGATGTCGCAGACCAGGTGTTCGAACCTACACGAGGGTACGACTACGTCCTTGTAGCCGACGGCGAACAAACGGCAACCGTTGATGCGGTCGCCCCGCTGGTCCCCGAGTTCAAAGTGATCAGCGGAACGACCTGGGTAGAGGATCAGATTTCCCAGCTCGACTCGTTCCTCGGGTTCTTCAGCACATTTCTTACGGTGTTCGCGGTCATAGCCGTTGTTGTGGGCATGGTCATCGTGACCAACACGTTCACCGTTTCCCTGGCCCAGCGGACCGAGGAGCTTGCACTACTTCGCCTTGTCGGAACCACCCGCAGACAGCTGATGGCCCAGGTCGTACTTGAGGCCCTTTTCCTCGGACTGGCCGGAACGATCGTTGGTGTTGCTGCCGGCCTTGCCGGGGTCAACGGGCTTGGCTGGTTCCTCGATGTCCTTGGCCTGGCCATCGAACGGTCGGACGCCATCTCAACCTCGGCGATCGCCATCGGGGTTCTTGTCGGCATGGGCGTGACTGTTGCGGCTGCGGTCTGGCCGGCCTGGAAGGCCACTGCCGTCGCACCGATCGAAGCACTCCGTTCGGCCGAACTCGAACCGCCATCTGCGGGCCGAAACCGAATGATCGCTGGTGCTGTTGCGCTTGCTATCGGCATCGGCTGTCTGCTCTACGGCATTGTCCAAACCGACATTCTGCTCACCGGTGTGGGCATTGGCGGCGCCTTCCTCGCCCTCTACCTCGGGGCAGACACATTGGTCCGCATCGCCGCTCGGATTGTCCGTCCGCTGCTTGGTAAGGCCGGGCCGACAGGCACAGTTGCCAGTCGGAACTTGGAGCGCAACGCGGGCCGGACCTCCGCTGCAGCAAGCGCTCTGATGATCGGCATCAGCCTGATTGCATTCTTTACCCTGATGGCGGCGACCATCGGTCAGTTCGTGGCAGGCGACTCGGTGGACGGGTTGTCCGCTGACTACGTGGTGCAGGGCATCGGCAGCCAGCCGGAACCAGCGCTCAACGATGAAACGCTTGCCGCTGTTGCTACGGTCGACGGTGTCGAAGCGGTTGTGCCTCTGTACAGCACGTCTGTGACCCCAGTCAGCGCGGCCGAGGTCGAGCGAGTCGGGCCCGGCGGTGCATCCCTTGGTGTTGTCGCTACCGAATTCGACTCCCTGGTCTTGGTGTACGACTTCACCATCAACGCCGGCTCGCTTGACGATGTCACCAGCACTGCGGTTGTCATCGATCAGGCGCTCGCGGACAGCATGGCGCTGGCCGTCGGTGACACCGTGGACGTGACAGCCCTGGCTGGACCGGTCGACCTTCAGGTTGCTGCCATCGTCGAAACCTCACTCCCGGGCGCCCCACAACCCGCCATAATCGGCGACCTGGATCTTAGCGGGGCCCTCGGATACGACGCACCGGCCACCACTGCCTACATCATCGGAACAGCAGGCGAGGCGGCGCTGACCGAGGCGGTCGGCTTGCCAACTATCGACGTGTTGACACTCGAGGACTACGTCGACGGGTTGAGCTCCAATCTCGACACCATCCTTGCGCTGGTTTATGCACTGCTTGCCGTCGCGGTGATCATCGCCCTTGTCGGCATCGCAAACACCGTGTCGTTGGCCATCTCCGAGCGGGTCGGCGAGATCGCGGCAATCCGGGCCGCTGGAGCGTCGAGCCGCCAGATTTTCTGGTCGCTGATCTCCGAGTTCGGATTGCTGGCATTGGTCGGAGTGCTGTCAGGACTCGGGTTGGCGTGGATTTCGGCCACTGCGTTCTTCCGGGCGCTTTCAGGCGGGCAGATCAACTATCCAGAGACCGACGTGCTTACCGGCTTGCTGATAGTGCTTGCAGGATTGGTCGGCGGTGCCGCGGCGAGTTGGCTACCGGCCCTCAGCGCAGCAAAGGCGGACATTCTGGACGTCCTTCGGGCCGACTGAGGTCCCACAGCGGCGAGGTTTCCGGATGGCTTTAGCCCGAAGCTGCCGCCAACGCAGACGACGCCAATATGAACCTCGGCCACAGAGTGCGATCTACCGCTGAGATGATAGATAGTTCCGCCGCAACTCGTGGCCGAGGTTTTTTTGATCAAGGTTGAACTGCCGTAATTGATCGTCAGAGTTTGCCGCCTCTGACGTTACGTTACGCTGCGCTTTGGTGCGAAGCGTCAGTCGTTTCCTTGACTCGCTTTTGTTCCTTCTTCGGTTGGTCCAGACCGGGAGTCGGATCCGCTTGCCACAAGGAGACGAAGGCGGCCGCTTGGGCTCGAAGCATCGGGTCGAAATCAACATCGACTCTTGTCTTGGAGAAAGCACGACCGTTGAATACGTCAAAGACCATTGGGGCACCGAGATGCCCGTGACATTCATCTAGCAAGTGAAGCATCGGGTTTGCTGTTCGCTGCGTCAACCGATGCCGTTTCCCGGTTTTGAAGTAGAGCTTCACAACTCGGGGCGTGCCGTTCATAGACAAATGCAATTCCGGGTTGATTCGGACTTGCAACCCTTCGGCTAGCCACATCCCTCGACGAGGTTCACCGATGAAATCGATCTGCTTGCGACCTAAGAGCCGGCGATAGTTAATCACGCATTGACGATAATTTTCTCGCCTTGAATCGTGGGCTAGTTCGACTGCGGTATCAAGCGCATCAAGCCCTGGACCAGCGCCGTATTGATGGAATGCAACCACTTGCAACCGGAGTAACCGCCAATAGTCGATCGCTGGGGTGTAGAGGCCATGAGTCCGTTTTATCGAGCGCACCTCTGACCGTTTACCGATCGAGTCGGCTAAGACAAACGGGAAGAACTGGGTTAGCGAAATAGCCGAATCGGGACCCTGCGACCCTTCAGGCTGAATTAGACGTTGCGTTGGCTGATCTTCAAGGTGGCTATTTGTTGGTGGTTGATTGGACGATTCCCGGATTGCTAACAAGGCGTTCCCCTTCGTCGGCTTGCTTAACTGGTACTAACCATTATGAAGAAGGGGTGTGACAGCGAAGCGGGCGTGACGGCGAGGCTAGTGGGTTACAACGAGCTGATCCCAACTGAACGAGCCTTCACCCCACCAGATTTCAGATCCGAATAACAGGTTTGCCATGCACCAGTTGTTGTCGAACGCTCGAGTACCGTTCGATTGGCCGTTGGCCGCCGCATAGTCTGTGAAGCTGTTCCAGTTGATCGAACCAGAGCGTACTGGCGATTTGGCTACGAAGGCTATGTAGCCGGGGTCATTAGAACCTTTGGTCCAGACTTCCCAGACCCGACCATCCACAGTGGCGTCACCTTTGTAACCGGTTGATCCAGCCGGACGCCGTTCAGGACCGCTGTCGAGCCAAACCATGATTTCATACATCTGGTTACCGGAAGCTCCCCGCTCAATGTTGCAGTCAGAGTGGAAAAAGCTCTCGATGGCGACGTTCTTCTCCCCATAGATGGTCTGCCCGTTGAACGACTTCTGGTGCTTGGTTGTTTCGGTTGATGAGAACGAGAAATCGATGGTGTACTCATCGAGCTGGTTCACCGTTGACGGCAGGCCGGTTACCGATGTTGACGCTGACTGACGACTAGCTTCTTTCACTCCGTAGACAATCTCTGGATACGCTTTCACGTTCCAAACCGGTCCAACAACTTGGTTTTCGTTCAACCAATCGTACGTCCACTGAGGAGAAACAGTCCCGTCGGAATTCTGACGGAGAGAAATACATTGCGACCACGAACCAGTCGACACTGCTGCGTTCCAGGCGTTGTTCCACACCGCGAAATCACCGAACTGGAGACCTCCGGCGTATTGATTAGTTGGACCAACACACTGTGGCCCAGCTGAGCCAACAATCGGAGCGGTCGTGCTTGGCGACCCTCCGCTGCTAGATCCGCTACCACCCGATGATGAACCAGTCGAAGTAGAACCGCCAGTTGCCGTGCCAGACGACGAACCAGCAACCACCCGACAACTCTGATTATTCTCCCAACCCCAACCATCAGGATCACTAGCCGAACTTACACACGTCGGAACCCCAGACGAACCACCAGAACTCGAACCACCAGTAGACGAACTACCAGAACTCGAACCAGACGAACCAGCAACCACCCGACAACTCTGATTATTCTCCCAACCCCAACCATCACCATCAGGATCGCTAGCCGAACTTGCACAGGCGGGACGATCTTGACCGGCAGCTGGTCCGGATTGGACTACGAACCCAACCAAGGCGAATCCACACATCAATAGAAGCAATCTGAATCTCATGGGTCTCCACTTGGTCGCCGAACTGTGCACATGAACATCTGTGTTGCTATCGGTCCGAGCCTAGTTTGTCAGCCGGTTGCGATCCAGTGCGACGGAGGTCAAAACTTGCTACGGGATGGCGCCGCTTTGGCGGAGGGCTTCGATCTCTTCCCACTCTTTACCAAGCTCCATCAGCACGAGTTCAGTGTGTTGGCCTACCTCTGGCGCCGGTTCTCGCACCAGCCATGGCGTGCCGCCGAAATCAACTGGCGTTGCCACCATTTCTACCGTGTCGCCATCGACGCCGGGCGCTTCGATGTAACAGCCAGCGGCTCGGGCTTGGGGATCAGACTTCAGATCTAACGTGGTTTGCACTTTGGCCCACCACACATCAAGGTCATCGAAAATGGGGGCCCACTCGTCACGGGTCTTTGTCGCCAGCACTGCATCCATCGCCGCAACCAACTCGGCTGAGTTCTCTCGTCGGCTTTCCATAGAGTTGAAGCGGGGGTCATTTTCCCACTCTGGATGGCTAAAGGCCCGAACCACTTGAGGCCAATGTCGGTCACCCTCCATGCCGAGAAGCCAAACCCAAAGCCCGTCGCCGCACCGGTATCCGTTTATCAGTGGGTTCGGTGGACAACGACGAGAAACCGGTTCAGCCGCCATATCAAGTCGAGCGGCCACGTTGTTGTCCCACCCATGCATGTACGCCCCGATGCGAAGCAACGAAGTGGAAATGAGCTGACCTTCCCCGGACCGCTCTCGGGCAAACAGCGCGGCTGATACTCCAGCGGCCGCCGCCAAGCCGGTCATATGATCGCCCATTCCTCCCCGAGGATAAGGAATGTCGTTGCCCTCAGGGGTTATGGCCGATGCGACGCCGCCTCGACTATAGAAAGCGCCAACGTCGTAAGCGGCTCGGTTCCGCTCCTCACCTTCACGGCCGTAGCCGGTCACGTGAGCGTAAACCAGCGTCGGGTAGCGGGCTTCCAGCGACTCGTAGTCGAGACCAGCTCGCTCCAGGCCGCCTGATCGATAGTTGGTCACGAACACGTCGGCTTGAGCCAGTAGGTCGTGAACTACCGATACCCCGAGATCAGAGCCGATGTCGACCGAGATGCTTCGCTTACCTCGGTTGTCGAGTTCGAATGGTGGATTACAACTATCGGGGAACAACCACTCCAAGCTGCGAAACGGATCACCGGCGAGCGGTTCAATTTTTATGACGTCAGCTCCCCAGTCAGCCAAAATTCCGGCACAACTGGGACCAGCGATCCACAAGCCCATTTCGACGACCTTCACTCCGTCCATTGGACCCATCGTCAGAACCATTCCCTTCGGTCAGGCGCCAGCACGCTTGGGCCAGACTAGGACGAACCTAAGCTGTGATGGAAATTGGTGACAAAGACCGGTCGGCAACTCTGCGAGACAGTCGTCGTGTCGACGTTGGCAAAACGGTCCGCACCAGATTTTGCTCGCAGACCTCAACGAGAGCGGCGAACGCTACGTGTCGTTGCTAGCCGACCACTCGGAATTCAAAGTCAACTTCATAGGTCGAATCGTTGCGGTTTGATCGGTAGCGCCGGGTCTCAAGCAAGAGAAAGTCACCGACTGACTCGGTCGTAGTTTCGACGGGACCGATGATGTCTCCGGTTCCTCGGCTAGCCGTCGCCATAAAGTCGGCCATGTCGACCGCCCCATCATCTCGAGCGTAAAGATCCGCAATGGCATCGCTAGGAGGCCGCACTCCGATCGGCCTAGGTTCTTCCGACGGGGCCGGTGGATCGTCTGAAAACGTCATATGGAAGATGTCGAAGCCAAGAGTTTCGTCTTCGCCTCGACCTTCGCTCTCGACTGCTCTGCCTACCGCCGCTTCGTAGTGGACCACATCTCCGCTTGGCAGGGTCCGAGGCCCTCCTTGCTCTGTACCAGGCTTGAAGGAGTCGTTGATTTCGTTGGCCCAACTTGTTCTGATGGCCTCGATTGCTTGTTCAGAATCATCACCATCAATCTCCCTGAGGACGACAATAATTTCAACCCAACGACCGGCGACCCATCCGATCTCCTCAGAACTGTTCTTCAGATGGTCGAGTTCAAAGGACTCGCCTGAATCAAAATCGTCATGATAGAAGGCAAAAGTCGACCGCCTTCCGGCCGCATATTGGGGAGGTCCGATCGGGCTCGTATCAATCGGCATGATGGCAATCAAGGCCAAGAACTCATCCGAGCCGGGACCATCATCGCTTTCCTCGATACACTCAACTCTTTTGATCGTGATGCGTAGAGGCATGGGCTATTTAAACACGGGTGACCCTATGCCGCAACCGAAACCAGAGTTCCACATCAGTCGGACAGCAAGGCGCTTACGAAGGTGGTTCGCCAACTAGTTCTTGGTAGTTTCGCAACGCCCGCCGGTGGTCGTTGGCACCAGAGCCAACGACTCCCCCATCTCGTGCATCCTTCACTGCTTTTTCGAGTTCTCTCAACAGGTCATGCACATTGTCGGTTGGCGTCGACGCCTTGATCGCTTCCACCCTGACCCACACGTCGCCTAGGCTCTCCATGACTTCAGCGTGTTCAGCTTCGAGCTTTTGCCGTGCTTCATCAATATCGGTTGGTTTAGCCACGGCTTCTAATCTAGCTCACATCTACAGGGCGCCGATTTTCTTTTTAAGCAAACGACGTTCGGCGGGGTTAGCGGTCAAAGCCAATGCTTGCTCTAACGCGTCCTTAGCTCGGCCAGCATCAATTGACGACAGCAACTCGCCTCGAGCGCTGTGGTAGTGCTGATAGTTCTCGAGCGATTCAGCCAGTTCGGCTCGATCCAAAATGGCCAACCCCTCGACCGGGGTGCGAGCCATCGCCACCGCTACCGCATGATTGAGCCTTACCACTGGCGTAGGCGACACCAGCACCAGCTGGCGATACAACAGCTCTATCTGTTCCCAGTCCGTTTCGGCCGACGTTGCCGCTGTGTCGTGAAGGGCGTTGATGGCGGCCTGAATCTGATACGGCCCAGATTTATTCAACCGCAAGGCACGGTCCAAGACTGCTTCGCCCTCTCCGATCAAAGACTGATCCCACCTCGACCGATCCTGATCGGCCAAAAGCACGAGATCGCCATCAGCGTCGATTCTGGCGGCACTGCGAGCTTGGATCAGTAGCAGCAAGGCGAACAGTCCAAGCGACTCCGGGTCGTCGGGAGTTAGATCCGCAACCAGTTGAGCCAGACGAACAGCTTCGGAACAAAGTTCTTGCTTCGTTACCGCGGTCCCATCGGACGAGTCGTAGCCCTCATTGAAAATCAGATACACGATTGTTCGGACTTGATTCGTTCGAGCCAACAGTTCGTGGTCGGGAGGGATCTTGAACGGAACCGCTGCCATCGAGATTTTTTTCTTTGCTCGAACGAGACGCTGGGCCATTGTTGACTCGTGGACAAGAAACGCTCTGGCGATCTCAGCCGTTGTCATACCTCCGAGGCTTCGCAACGTCAATGCCATCTGCACCTCTTGACCAAGCGACGGATGGCAACATCCGAAGATCAACCGAAGTTGTTCGTCTCGTAGCAATGAAGACTCAGCGTCAAAAGATCGGTTTTCTACTTCCTCAAGATTGATTTGATTTGGATCTATGTTGCGACTTTGCAGGCGGGCTAACTGATCGGTCTTTTCTCGGCCTCGACTTGCCCTGCGCAGTCGGTCGATGGCCCGACGACGGCCTACTACCGTCAACCAAGCACCTGGACGATCAGGCAAACCTTGTTCTGGCCATTTCGCCAGCGCCTCTTCTGCCGCGTCTTGGGCTGCGTCTTCAGCCTCTGACAGATCGCCAAAGTCTGCGAGCAGGCTGGCCACTACCCGTGGCCATTCCTGTCGCACGACTTCAGCGATATGTTGCTCGTCGGTCAAAATTCGAGGACCGGGCGAACCTCGATTCGGCCAAGACCGGCGGCCGAATGAGGAATTTTGGCCGCCGCTGCAATCGCGGCGTCAAGATCGGGTACGTCAATAATGTAGAAGCCACCAAGTTGTTCCTTGGTTTCGGCGAAAGGCCCGTCGGTGGTGACGATGTTTCCGTCCTCAACCTGAACAGTGGTCGCTGTCGATGTCGGCGCGAGCGCTTCGCCAGCTTGGATGTCGCCACCGTGAGCTTCGCCGAAGGCGTTGTATCCAACCATGATCTTCGCCATAGCCTCCGATGTTGGATCGGGATTGGCCTCTCCGTTGGCTTCATCGCTGTAAATCAAGCATGCATACTTCATGTTTGGTCCTCTCGTTACTGTCGATTATCGGTGTTTCCACCGTCTACTATTTGCTGTTTATAGACCTTCGTCGAACAACGATCGCCCGAATCGACAAGATTCTCAATCTTTTCCGATCAACATGTCGGGCGCCAATCATCTAGAATAAGAGCCAATGACTGATCTCTCGGTCTACAAAGGCGACATCACGGAACTTTCAGTAGGAGCCATCGTCAACGCCGCCAACTCCGCCCTTGCTGGCGGAAGTGGGGTAGACGGCGCCATTCACCGCGCTGGCGGGCCAGCAATAGTGGCCGACTGCAAAGCCGTTATTGCTCGGCGGGGCCCGTGCGAACCAGGAGACGCAGTCGTAACCGGTGCCGGCGAGCTGCCAGCGGGGATCGTGATACATACTGTTGGTCCAATCTGGACAAGCGACGCCGCCGACGAGCATGACAAGACGCTGGCCAAATGCTACGGTGCCGCCCTTGACTTAGCTCTGAAACATCGAGCCAAAGAAGTGGCGTTTCCAAACATCAGCACTGGGGCCTACGGCTTTCCCAAGCCAAGAGCGGCGGTCGTTGCTATCAACGCCATTTTGGACTGGCTCGAAAACAACGCAGCCCACGATTTGAACGAGATCGTCTTCGTCTGCTTCGACGACGAAAACCACGAGCTCTACGAATCATTGCTCGGCTGGTAGTCGGCTAGTCGCCGAGCCGCCCGCAACAATTCAACAAGCTTCACCTACCGAAACTCAGGGACCCGCACCGAGCGATGGGGCGTGATCAATCCTTCGAGTGACCAGGTTGAGGAAGATGCTGATTCTCTGTCGGGTGTACCACTGTTCACTGCCTGGTCGAAAAGTACCGCTTTCTGGGTCATCGACGAAAGCTAGTTCGGTTGGTTCCGGATTCCTCTCGCCGACCAAGCCAGGCTGAGTAGCAGGAGCTGGGCGACCCGGACCGGTTGTTTGGGTTCGGGCTGAATAGCCATTGGGAGCCGTCGAACCTTGGAGCTTCGTAGGATCAGTGTCGGGAGAATGCTCGCCCGGCTCACAGCCCGGCAGTGCTTCGAGTCGATACCGATCACCATTTGCTTCTAGCCACGTCGCTAGTGCTCGAAGGTCTTCAGCATCTGGGTTCATCCCACCGTGCATGAGTACGACGTCGTCGGCTTGAACGGTGTTCAATCGATCGAGAACAAACTCATATCCCCTATCCCAATCAATGGTATCTACGGTCCATCGCCCGTTTCGCAGCCAACCAGAGTTGGTTAGTCCAATCTCATCGGCCCAACCTTGAACGTCGTCGTTGGTCTCGCCAAACGGTGGCCGCCAACAAGTCATTGTAATTCCGGCTGTCGATTCAACGATCCGTTGGGTTGTCCTAAGTTGAACCAAGGCTTCATACCGAGACAACGTCGACATATCCGGGTGATCCCAGGTGTGATTTGCCAACACATGACCGCGAGCGACAATCTGATTCAGCATTGGTGGGTCAGCGCTGGTGTGGCTGCCGGTAACGAAGAACGTGGCTTTGCCATTCCACCGATCGAGCACATCAAGAAACTCGGGGGTACGAGGTCCAGGTCCTCCGTCGAAGGTCAGGTATACCACTGGGCGATCGTCCAGCGCCGCGAGGCTCGATGGTGCCTCATAGATGTCAAGACCAGACTCCGCCGCCACCGGCCTGGTAGCAACCGAAACTCGATCTGCGGCTACCGGTTGTGCCACAACGGCAAACAGCGATGAGAACGCGGCCAGCAGAACAGCCATCGCACGCGGTGTGAGTTTGAAGCCGCCCGCGTTGGCTGGTGTTCGTTCGTCTGAGCTCGTTCCGAACCTGAGTGGTAAACCCATATCGACTCCCGTGTCGGCCAATCGCTACAGATATAAAGCGACTGTCATCGCACCCGCATATCGGGCCATACCCCACTCTTCAGTGTCACAGCTCGCTGGGATACTAGTAGTGGGGAGGCAATGTGAGAGAAAAATCAAAGCGAGTAAGCACCAAGCGATCCCGATCGAACCGGATCAGCATTAAGAGAATGGATTCGTCAACGCTATTGACCAAGCAACCGTACACACCATCCGAAAGCAGCCCGATTTCTAGGTCTGAGTCCGAAAGTTTGGCGAGCGCGAACAGCAGGCGTAGATCCGATAACGAGCTCACCGACTCCAACCAACCGAGCGAGACGAACGAGCTACACGCGCTTCTAATGCAAATCGATTCTGAGCTAGAGGATCTCTTCTCTCGAACCGCAGGGCTCCACCGGCATGGCGGCCCCGATGCCGTTGCCTTATCGGTAGTTCGCGAAGCAGTAGCGATCGGACTTACGATGACGGAGGGCGATGAGGCGGAAAGCTATCGGCTTCCTCTGCGTTCGATGGATCATCGGTACTTAGAAAATCGCTCTCGGGCGCTACGAACTGCACTACACGGCGTCGACGATTACGTTTGGTGGGGCGGGATAACAGAGCAGTAGCAACAGCCTCAACCGAAGTGTCGCCAAGCTTCGAGAGCTAGTGCCAGCCAAGTAGGTCCCTGTGGGCGTGGTCCACATATTGGACTACACCCACAGGTGCGGCGGCATCAACCTAGAAAGAGTCTGGTTGCTGCACTAGAAGCGGGAGGGACGTCGGCGGAAACATCCCTCCCGCACAACAAGTTTTAGTTGAAGTTTCTTCGCTTTACAAGGTTATTCAGCAATACTTTTTGTATTTATGCAGGCATTAGAAGGGTGTTTCTTGTCGTTCCATTTGCATAAATTCGGATCTAGAAGCAGCTTGATTTATGACGCTGTTAGCTCCTGAGTCTTGCCGCTCCTCACCTGACTCAGCTGTTTAAGGCGCATTCATCCTCGGTGACAGGCAGAATAGCCAGATGATTGACCTTCGTTCCGACACTGTTACCCGTCCATCCGATGGGATGCGCCAAGCAATCGCGTCGGCAGAAGTTGGCGACGATGTGTGGGGCGATGACCCGACAGTTATCAAGCTTGAACGGGCAACGGCATTGTTGCTTGGAAAACAAGCAGCTCTGTTTGTTCCATCAGGAACGCAAAGCAATTTGTGCGCTCTCATGGCCCACTGTCAGCGAGGCGACGAATACGTTGTGGGCGAAAACGCTCACACCTTTAAGTATGAAGCCGGCGGAGCCGCCGTTCTTGGAAGTATCCAACCGCAAACGGTCCGAACTGACCGATTCGGCGTCCTTGATCTAAACCATGTTCGAGCGGTGATGAAACCCGACGATGACCACTTCGCTCGAACTCGGCTGCTGTGCTTAGAGAATAGTCATGACGGCCACGTGCTTTCACTGGAATACCAAAACGAAGCGGCATCGGTGGCAAAAGAGCTAGGACTTGGTTTCCACCTTGACGGTGCTCGGCTTTGGAATGCTGCGGCCGAACTCGGAGTTGAACCGTCAGTTGTGGCTGAGCCGTTCGATTCGGTTTCCGTTTGCTTGTCGAAAGGATTAGGGGCCCCAGTCGGTTCTGTTCTTGTTGGCACCCCTGAACTAATCAACCAAGCCCGAAAGTGGCGAAAGATGCTCGGCGGCGCGCTACGGCAATCGGGCATCCTGGCCGCCGCCGGACTCTACGCGCTCGACAACAACCGAGCCCGAATGGTTGAAGATCATGCCAACGCCCAACGGCTTGCATCGAAGCTCAGTGAAATCGATGGGGTGACCGTGGATGCCCAGGCCACCAACATGATCTTCGCTCAGTTCGAAGGCGACTCGACCAGTATCGTGAACCGCGCCGCTGAGCACGATGTGTTGGTTCGCATAACGAACGGTGCTTGCCGAATGGTGACCCATCTCGACGTCTCCGAGGCCGACATCGATACAGCAGTCGAAGTGCTAACCGAAGCAGTCAACTAGCGGATCTAGACGGTTCAATAAATCCACTCAACAAGCACTAGACCGTTTGACCCTTTGCCGCAACCCAATACAACTCAAGGGCCAATGTGATGGGCTCTAGAGTCCAATCCTCTCTCCGCCGATTTGCCAGCTAGCAAGCCGGTCACCAATCAGAATCACTAGCTTACGACTAGTTCAAAATTCGTTTTTCGACCAACGTCGCTGACTGTACAACCATGTTGTTTCCTGATAACAATAAAAGTGCGGGCGGGCGAAGTGAAGATCACTCTTCTCTCTATGAGAGAAGCGTGCTTCCAGCACGTATCGATGATGTCGATACTACAGAAGAGCAAGAGCTGACTATGTGGAATTGGTTCCTGACATCTTGGAATGAGAGCGACAGTTTCAAGATAGTCACGTGCGTCATCGGGGCAGCAGCGACCGCGTTGATACTGTCAGACCGACGCTCGGCAATAGTGCGACCGTTAGTTGGCTTTGTCATCTGGATCTTCCGACTTCCCAGCGTGACAATGAACAAGAGCCGAAGCTCGTCCGGTACTAGGCCAATACCAACTCCGTTACCGTTCAAACTTGCAGTCGACCCTAAACCCCCTTCTCAGCAAGAGCTAACCGATTGGATCAGCGAAGTTCGAACGGGCTGCGTCGTATCGTTCGTTGAAGACGTTGGCGAAAGCCAAGTTGTACACAAAGGGACCGTCGGAGCTATTTCAAACGATCTGGCCTGGATCGTTTGGAATACCGATGTATGCGAGCACCCATTCACCGGAGGCCTAGGACCAGACGGCCAATCGGAGTCAGAGCACAGTGTGGAGCTGATTCTCAAACAACACAAGCTCGGCGATCGAGGCGTGACCTGGGATCCTTCCGGCGTAGTTCTCGTATCGACCGGCTGGTCAGTCTTTTCCTGGCCTAAGTTTGAACGCTTGCCGTAACCTAGTTCCGTCGCCAGAGCTAAGCCCATCATGCCTGGAGAGTTTGTCGACTCTGCGATGTACCATCAGCTACGGTGACGGCACAACGATGACTACTTCTTTCGACTTGCCAACGCTGACCCCAATTTTCGAATCCGAGTTTGATTGGCCCGATGAACATGATTCGGGCGTACCCCGAGCTGCGGTAGCCTCAGTTTTTCGTCAGGGCAACCTTGGAACCGAGCTGTTGTTTATTCAGCGAGCCACCCAAGAATCTGATCCTTGGTCAGGGCAAATGGCATTTCCCGGTGGGAGGCGAGAACCGGCTGACAAATCGCCAGCGGCGACCGCCGAACGAGAAACCCTAGAAGAACTAGCCCTCGATCTAGACGGTGCGGCGCCGTTGGGAGTGTTAGCAGTGTTAGATGGCGGCCGAGCCACAAACCGACACATCGTCGTATCGGCCCATGGCTATTGGCTCCCTGGACCAAAGCCTGTACTCAAACCCAACTACGAAGTGGCAGACACCGTCTGGGTACCGTTAGCTGACCTTACCGACCCGAAGCGGTCGATCGACCATTACTTTGCGGTGGCCGATGCCAACTTCCCAGGAATTCGGCTTGACCGCGATGATCAGGTCGTTTGGGGTTTGACCCTACGGTTACTGGCCGATTTTTTCGCTCGTCTAAAACAGCCCTTCATCATCTGATAGTCACCAACGCAAAACGCCGTAGCTGTGGTTAGACAACCATCTCAAGGTCGGTCGGATCAGACGGACTAACAACCGTTTCCCGATTGCTAAGACAACCGACGAACACTGCCACTGGTATTACCATCAAGATTAAGTTGGCAGTCCGATACGAGCCAACAGCAGCAGCAGTAACTGCTAGCACCACCGGCCCGAGCGCCGAGCCGAAAACATTGGCGAAACTGAGCGTGCCTTGAATCGAGCCGATGTGATCGGTGCCAAAGTAGCGGGGAAGCAAGGTAGACAGCGCAGCTCGAACTGTTCCACCAGCGCAGCCAAGCAAGATGGCGTATCCAAACACGACCGCCGAATCGGTGAGCTGCCAAGCAACGAGATGAACTGCGGCCAGTACAACCATTGTTACCGCTGGCACGAAACGGCCGCCAAGTCGATCGATAGCTACCCCGGTCGCAATGCTAGTCACCGATGTTCCGGCGATCTGGGGGAGAAACATGGCGGCAGCGCGAGCTGGACTTAAACCAGCCTCGCCTAGCAAATCGATTTGGTGGAAGTTCAAACCAGTCGACAACATACCCGACGCCATCCCGATGCTAGCCAATATCCAAAATTGGCGGGTTCGAAATGCTTCGCTACGAGTAAACGATCGCGTCGAAGACGTGTCAACGACAACAACAGAATCGATAGCAACCAGATCGGCGCCATCGGGCTGAAGGCCGACATCGCTCGGTCGGTCAATTAGTCCAAACCAACCCAGCGGTGCGACCATCACCGCAACGACGACCGCAGCAATAACCCACGCCGAACGCCAACTGGTTAAGTCGATGGTGGCATTCAGAGCAATGGGCACCACAGCCATTGCTCCGCCGGCCACCGTTCCTAGAACTCCGAGTGCAAGACCCCGATTCCTACTAAACCAGAGTGAGACGGCAACGCCCGGGATCAACGACAGCGCCCCCTGCCCCAACATCCGTATGCCGGCGAATCCAAGCGCCAACCAATAAACGTTTGAGATGCTTGCCATATGAGCTATTGCGATGGCGAAACCCAACCCAACGACCACCTGCGAGCGGCGAACCCCAATCCGATCAACCAAGCGACCAAACCGAGGCAACATCGTAGCCCCGAGTAATGTTCCAACCAGATAGGCGGTGCTAATCCCAGACCGAGTTGTATTCAGATCACCAAGCATTGGATCAATGAATACCGAAACTCCAATAGTCTGCCCTGGACCAGTGAGCACCGCCGTGACAATCGCCACGGCTACGATTCGCCAACCTACAAAGGGCAACCACGACGATCGCTTTTCGTCACCAGCCACCGGGACAGGCTATGACCAATTCATCACGCTTAGCCGGTTATTCGAGATACTGAAACGACAGCGAACAAACCTGCTTCAGCTGGCGGCCAGTCAGTTGCCTAAACCGAGCACAGTTCGTTCGCCGAATCGGTAAGCCACGAGTGAAAGCTATCGGCCGGCATAGGCCGAGCAATGAAATAGCCTTGGGCTTCATCACAATTACTTGCCTTCAACGCTTCAAGTGTCTCTCGATTCTCGACGCCTTCCGCCACGACCTTGGCGGAGAAGTTGTGAGCCAAGCTGATTGTCGAATTAACAATGACTTCATCGCACGGGCTGTTCAGCATCTCGTCCACAAACCGCCGATCGATCTTTAGCGTGTCCATCGGAAGATCCCTAAGCAAGCTCAACGATGAATAGCCGGTCCCGAAGTCGTCGATGGCAATCGACACTCCGAGGGCCTCAAGTCGTAGCAGGTTTTGGATCGAACGTTGCGGGTTGTTTATCAAGGCGCTTTCGGTTATTTCAATCTCAAGTAGTGAGGGACAAATGTCGTGTTTTTGAAGCCGTTCTTCAATTAGGTCAAACAGCTGCGAATCAGGCAAGTTTCGGGCCGAGAGATTTATGGCCACCGGAACGGAATGACCAATAGAACGGAGGTGAAGAATCTGAGCAAACGCGCTGTCCACTACCCAGGATGTCAGTGGATGAATCAGCTCAGTCATTTCGGCCACCGGAAGAAAGTCGGCTGGTGGAAGCAAGCCCTGCTTAGGGTGCTGCCATCGAACAAGGGCCTCACATCCCGTGACCTGGCCCGTCCCTATTTTGATCCGCGGCTGGTAGTAGAGAACCAACTCGTCATTTCGAATGGCTTGACGCAACTCGGCCACCATAGAAAGGCGCCGCTTGTCGTTTCGGTCGTTGGCCGCCTCGTACCAACACGAAGCCCCATCACGACCCTTTGCGTGATACATGGCAACGTCGGCGCACCGGAGAAGCTCATGACTGTCTTGGCCATCATCGGGGTAAAGGGCAGCGCCAACGCTCGCGCTCATCTCGAAGTGTACGCACTCGACTTCAATTGGAGTCTTCAATTCCTGGTTGATGAAATGAACGACGTTGTCGAGTGGTTCGTTGCACGTTTCGGAATCGAATACGGCTACGAACTCGTCACCCCCCAAACGGAACAGTGAACCTCCGGCCCTCGCAACCCGTCTCTTGAGGTTTTTGGAAAGACCGACCAGAACCTTATCCCCTGTTTCATGACCGAGGGAGTCGTTGATTTCTTTGAACCGATTGAGATCAAGGATGACCAGGGCAACTTTTTGATTCGGATTTTCTAAACCGTCGATAAGTTGGCCGACGTGGACATGGAGCTGCCGCCGATTGAATAGTCCGGTCAGCGGATCGCGGGTTGCTTGATGTTCGGCCTGGCGGCGAGCGATTTCTGCTTGATGCTGAGCTTCTTTTCGATCCGTAATGTCGCGAACAAGAGCGAAAAGCGTTTTCTCACCCGCTAACTCAATCTCTTTGAGCGAAACCTCCGCATCAAATGATGTTCCATCCAACCGACGATGAACCCACTCGAACGTTTGGGGGTTACCACCTACGGCCATGTCGATGTAGCGGCGAGCTTTTGTTTCCGACAATTCACCGCAAGGTTGAAATTCGGGCGACAACTCAATCGGAGACATTCCGACTAGTTCGTCGACTGAGCCTCCAAAGGTAGCACATGCCGCCGGGTTGACTTCCGAAAACACTCTGTCGGAGAAGACAACGATTCCATCGTTTGAAGACTCATACAACGCTTGATACGTCGTGGCGCTTGTATTCCATTCCACGGCAACCATCCGCTGCGACAACAGATCTGATATCGACGCCGCGAAGATTCGCTCGTCCTGCGACCAATCCCGTCGGGCCCCAACCATCTCGCAACAGAGAATTCCTCGAAGCTGGCCGTTGTGAACGTCACGGATCGTCGCATCGAGCAGCGACCGAACATCAAGAACCTTAAGGTACGACTCGGTTAGCTCGCTAGTACGAGGATCGGTGAATGTGTCGACAGCATCGAGAACCCGTCCGGATTCGAGCGCGTCAAAGTACTTCGGAAACAGCTTCTGACTCAGTATTGCTCCGGTCTCAAACCCGTCTGTAGCTGCGTTGTATAAGGTCACACAGGTTGCTTCTGTCCGGTCATCGTCCAACAACCAGAAGCTGGCTCGCGTAACGTAAAGCACCTGTGCACACTCCTTGACGATTACGGACGCGCTATCGAGCATACTCTCGGCGTAAACCAGAGGGTTCTCAACTATCTGTAGGTATGAGTTGTCGTAGTTAACGCAAGTCATCAGACCAATTCCATCCGCCAATGTCGTCGTTTAAGGTCGTGCCTTCCGGCAACAGAAACTGCAACCCAGGTACCATTAGCTTCGACCTGGAAAGTAATTTGATTGAGAGAAATCCTGTGGTCGAGCGTACGTGTCCTGGAGTTGGACAAAATATGTACCGAAAGCATCATGGGTCTTGAGCCCAATGCACCACAGCCAGGTGATGAACCAGTACCTCCATAACTGGGGCACCGATAGCAACGGCCGTCGGTGCCCTAGACTTCCAGCTGTGACAAAGACCAATTCAGAATTGTCGGCCGACGCTACCGATCCTCTTTTGTGGCTTGAGGAGATCGAAGGAGAACAAGCCCTTGACTGGGTGCGGACCCAAAACAATCGAACACTGAGCGCCCTACAGACTGATCCTCGCTATTCCGGTTTCGAAGCGGCTGCGCTCGACGTTTTGACGTCCGACGATCGGATTCCGTACGGGACAATACGCGACGGTCTGGTCTACAACTTCTGGCAAGACGAGCAAAGTGTTCGAGGTCTTTGGCGACGCACCCCGGTGGAGAGCTACCGCACAAGCGAACCAGACTGGGATGTGATCCTCGATATAGATGCGTTAGCTGAAACCGAGGACGCCAATTGGGTATTCAAAGGAGCTAACGTTTTTCGAGCTCCCGGTAGTGACAGGTACCGAGCGTTAGTATCGCTTTCCGATGGAGGCAAAGACGCCATCGTGCAACGAGAGTTCGATATCGAGTCAAAGTCATTTGTGGCTGATGGGTTCAGTACGCCCGAGGCCAAACAAGGGGCCGAATGGCTAGACGATGACACATTGTTAATTGCCACTGATTGGGGCGACGATGACGGTCCAACGGTGACCGAATCAGGATACCCGTTTGTCGTGAAACGATGGGTACGTGGAACCGCCCTATCCGATGCACAAGAGTTACTTCGAGGAAACCCCACCGACGTTGGGGTGTTTCCTACCACAATCGAGTTAGCCGACGGAACGCTGTTGGCCGGAGCGGTTCAGGCCGACACGTTCTTCACGTCAACACTGTGGTTGTTCACCGATGAGGCAGCGGTGCAGTGGCCAATTCCCCCAAAGGCCACGCCAAACGGTATCAGCCACGGTCGCTTCATTTTCTCCCTGGAACAACAATGGCAGCCGAACAACGTTGCCTTTCACACCGGCGACCTGGTCGCCTTCGATCTCGACAGCTTCTTAGACTCCCATCAGTTGCCACCAGTCGAGCTTGTATTCCGTCCGTCCCCAACCCAGGCGGTCACCGGAATTGCTGTCGCATCAGGCGGCACCCTATTGGCCATCACTGAAAACGTTGTCGGCCAAGTACTTCGATTAGAACCATCGAGCAGTGCATCGACCGAAGGTTGGACGACCACGCCGCTTGAACTGCCAGGGACTGGCGATGTAGGAATCACGTTCTCGGACCTCAAAGAAGAGACCGTATTGTTGAACTACGAGGACTTCTTGACCCCGACTTCGCTGCTCGCTCTCGACAGCAACACCGGTGAGATCTCCGAGCTGAAGGCGGTGCCGGCCCGCTTCGATGCTGAGGGACTCATCGTGGAACAACTAGCAGCCACGTCGACCGACGGAACCGCTATCCCCCATTTCATAGTTAGGCGGGCCGACACTGCATTCGACGGGTCGACGCCGACACTGCTCTACGGCTACGGCGGCTTCCAAGTGCCTCTCAACCCGTCATACAGCGGCACGATCGGACGTAATTGGCTAGAACACGGCGGGGCATTCGTAATGGCCAACATCCGGGGTGGGGGCGAATTCGGACCAGCGTGGCATCAGGCTGGCTTGAAAACGAACCGACAACTGATCTACGACGACTTCATCGCCGTAGCCGAATCGGTTATCGCCTCAGGGCTGACATCGCCAAAACACCTAGGCATTATGGGAGGCTCTAACGGCGGACTTTTGATGGGCGTCATGTTGAACCAGCGACCCGACCTTTGGGGTGCAGTGGTAGTTCAGGTTCCGTTGCTGGACATGCTTCGTTACCACCTTTTGTTGGCTGGGGCGTCATGGGTCGACGAATACGGCTCTCCCGACGACCCCGAGGAGAGAGCGTTTCTCGAAACAATTTCGCCATATCAGAACTTCGACCCGACATTGCCATACCAAAGGCCTCTGTTCGTTACCTCAACGAAAGACGACCGTGTCCATCCCGGCCACGCTCGTAAGATGGCGAAAAAGTTTGAGGACGCCGGGCTTGGATTCTGGTACTACGAAAATATCGACGGCGGACATTCAGCCGCTGCGAACCAAACCGAAGCAGCGAAAAGAACAGCTCTCGAATACACGTACTTAATGCGGCAACTCTCGTAGACCCGCAGCTCACCGGAGTTACTAGGGGTTTGAAATGAGCAACTCGGAGAACAAAAACGAAGCACGGCTCGAGGTTGATTCTCTCCGAGCGGCGCTCAACGCGGCAGTGTCGGCTGTGCCTCCTAACCAAAATGAGGATGACGCTAGTCAGATGCGGGCCTATATGAAGGGTCAGTTCAACTTCTTTGGCCTTAAAGCGCCGATCCTCCGACGAGAAGCAAAACCGTTTCTCGCGCTTGGCAAACAAGTATCGGCTGAAGTGTTGATTGAATTCATCGACGGATGCTGGGAGCAGCCGGAGCGCGAGTTCCAATATGTTGGTGCTCTAATGGCCCGACGTCATAGCTCGGCGTTCGAGCCAAGCCATCTCGATTCGGTAGAGCAATGGCTTGTGACAAAGTCGTGGTGGGACACCATCGACGTGCTGGCGGCCTGGACGATCGGCCCGATGGTAGCGACCTATCCCGACCTCGGAGAAACGATGGACCGATGGATTGGAGCCAAAGTTTTGGACACCAATATGTGGCTAGCCCGGACCGCCATACTCCATCAGCTGAGCTACAAAGAAGCGACCAATACCGACCGACTGTTCGGCTACGCCGAGCGGAGGGCAGCCGACAAAGAGTTTTTCATTCGAAAAGCGCTCGGATGGTCGTTGCGACAGTACGCCAGGCAAGATCCAGAAGCAGTCCGAACCTATGTCCTAGCCAATGAAGAGTACTTGTCGGGACTAACAGTTCGGGAGGCGCTTAAACGCATCGGCCGATCGTGACGAATCGTCGATACAGCTACGTCGTGCAGTCGTAGATCCAACCGCCATCAGCCAAGGTTAATCGTCGACGACCCCCCAGTTGGTCGACGTCGCCGCCGTCATATGCGACATCACCGTCCCAAGCTAGAACCATCGGTTTTCTACCGATCGGTCGAGTCCGGAAATCTAGAGACTTCGTAGTAGCCGCCCAGTCCATGGCGGATGCGACAGAGCTATGTTGATCAATTTGCCAAAGAGTAATCCATGTTGGTGGCACAATTTCGATCTCGCCTTGTCGATGCTGTTCTAACGCTTGAGCCGGAGAGACCCATTGATGGTCGTGAATCTCGCCGTGATCGATCGCAACTTCACCCTCGGGCGCTTGGCAAGCAAAGAACCATGTGGCGAAACGTCTCCGAGGGCCGCTGGTGGCCATTTGGCTCATCGCTGGTGGTTCCCAATACGACCAGGACACCAATTGATCGTCACTAATTGTTAGACCAGTTTCTTCTTCGACTTCTCGCACGGCCGCAACCCGGGCCGAACCCATTGGATCATCAGCGTCGTTTTCGTGGTCATCCACTCTCCCACCGGGAAAGACCCACATACCACCGAAAGCAATCTTCGAGTTTCGACGGAGCATCAGCACCTCCAAACTCTCAGAGGCCGTTTCGCGAAGCATAACTACGGTGGCAGCCGGTATTAGTTGTTCTGGGTCTCGCTCGGTGTCGGGCACGGGTCTACGGTAGGGGCCGATGGTCAATCAGGCCAATTTGAGCGCAATGTTGCAGCACCGGGTAGGGCCCGGTCTGAGGGGGTGAGTAAGAGTCGCCAACGTCAGACATCTTTCGATGCCGTGGCGATGCGTGGAGGAGAGACGACTCTCACTCAACTGCCCCAGATGCCGGTGAGGGTGATGGCCACCGGATTATTAGTACCATCGTCGATGAGTCAAAAAAACTTGAACGAAAATTTTGGAGACTGATGTTTCTAGGAGAAAATCTGTTGCCGTTCCTAGCGCTAGCTATGGGCGGAGCGCTTGCCGTGGGTACGTTGACGGCCATAATCAACCCGAGGGAGCAAAGCCGAGAAGGTGAGCTTGAAAGACCTCCCCTTGGACGATCGATCTTGCAGATAGCGATCGGCTCTCTGGTATCAATATGGGCGCTCGTGACCTTACTTTCGTAAAAGACGAGCGCTGGACTTTCGTAAAAGACGAGTGCTGGCAGGAAGCTGAGATGGAGGAAGGAACCTTCCAATTAAGTAATCGGCCAAACCAGCCGATCTTAGGATGTATGCCAGGAACCCCGAACTCAGCGCTGCCCGAGGGCAATTTAGGCCACTCTTGGGACGCTCCCGCTGGTTCTTCGGGCTCGTCAACTCATCTCCCGACACCAGGTCGACCGTCGAACGCCATAACCTCATTTAGCCGAAGCTCGTTGAGTAGTACCTCGCTAGGTCACGACCAAGCAACTCTTTTAGCTGGAACCATCGATGAGTCTTCTCTGCAATCGGTATCCGAGAGCAGCATTACCGAAGTTCGAAGACGTTCAGATCACAGCGGGCGAATCTACAAGGCGCTACTGATCTTGGCTATCGTCGTTACCGCCATTAGTCTCGTGCCTGGTTCAAACGATAGTGATGACACGATCAGCAACCAACCGATATCAGAGCAAGGCGTAGATGCTGGTTCTCCTGACGCCCCACCGCCAGATGTTCTCATCCAGCGTGACTGATCTACGGTGAACAACTAACCGCAAGGCTGGTTTTTGAATCGTCCCGGCTAGAAGTCAGGCTCGGGATCTTCCGAACCTGCTGGCGGGCCGCCAGGAACTGAGCGAGCCATATTGTCGAAACGGGTGTATTGGCCTCGAAACGCAAGCTTCGCTTTGCCAGTCGGCCCGTTTCGATGCTTGGCTACGATCACTTCGGCGACACCTTTGTCTGGTGATTGCTCATCGTAAACTTCATCACGGTAGAGAAACATCACGACGTCGGCATCCTGCTCCAAAGAACCCGACTCCCGAAGGTCAGACAACATTGGGCGCTTGTCTACCCGTTGCTCCAAACCACGGTTTAACTGGGCCAAAGCAACAACCGGGGCTTCAAGTTCGCGAGCCAGAATTTTCAAACCACGACTGATCTCCGACACCTCAACCTGACGACTTTCGGCATTGGCCCGCCCGCTCATCAGCTGAATGTAGTCGACAACCACAAGACCAAGTTCGCCGGTTCGGCTTTTCAACCTTCTGGCCTTGGCCCGTATCTCCATTACCGTGGTCTGCGGATTGTCATCAATGTAGATAGGCGCTTCTGCTAACCGTCCGACGGCGTGGCTAATGCGGTTCCATTCGGGTTCATCGATTCGTCCGGTCCGTACCCGAGAGGAATCGACAAGTGCTTCCGAGCAGAGCATTCGCTGTGACAGCTCGAGCTGGCTCATTTCTAACGAGAAAACAAGAACTGGCTTGTTGTCTTTCATTGCTGCGTTGGCCGCCATACCTAAAGCGAACGCGGTTTTACCCATCGCTGGCCTGGCGCCCAGTACGTAGAGAGCGTTTGGTTGCAGGCCAGCCAACATCTCATCTAGGTCGGCATAACCAGTTCTGATTCCGGTAACGGTGCCGCCTTGTTCATACAGAGCTTCAAGGCGGTCGAGGTTGGACGACAAAAGATCTTTGATCGCTGACGTTGTGTTGGTCACCCGGCGCTGCGCCACCTCGAACATTCGAGATTCGGCATCATCAATTGCCTTAATCACATCATCGGGAACGCCATACGCCATCTCAGCGATTTCGTTACTGACCGAAATAAGCCGCCGCAGCAGGGCGTGTTCCTCTACTATTTTGGCGTAGTGACCTGCGTTGCTAATGGCTGGAGTGCCAGCCTGTAGTTCCAGCAGGAGTGACGGTCCGCCAATCTCTTCGAGCAGACCAGCCCGTTGAAGTTCCTCAGCCACGGTGACCGCGTCAACTGGTTCGCCTGAGCCATACAGACCCATAACGGCATCGTAAAGATGACCGTGGGCTGGCTTGTAGAAGTGATCGGGGTCGAGGGTTTCGACTACCTCAGCTATCGCTTCTCGCGACAACAGCATTGCGCCGAGAACTGATTCCTCGGCTCGAAGGTTACTTGGGGGTACGCGAGCCGGGCCTTGGCTGCCAGACGGACCTGATTGTGACATGGTTTGCGACATTGCGTTTTGAAACTCCCAGTAACATTCTCTACGCCCGTTGTGACACACAAACACCAGTGCCGACCGAGCCGCTCCACATCTTGCCGCAAATCACTTGTGGAAAACTAGGGTTGTAACCCTGTTAATTCCCTGTTGATTGCCTGTTGATTGCTTGTTGACGACTTCGGCATACCTGTTGACAACAGGCCAGTGGTACAAAAAACAAGATGCACAGGCCGTTTTACACAGCCTGTGCATAAAGTCTGTTGATTACCGCGGTAGCGGGGCTCTGTACTACGCCTCGACTACCGTAACGTTGATCGGGAACTGTACCTCTGGGTGAGGCCGGACGTTAATTGAGTGCGTTCCGAGCGTACGAATCGACTCGTCTAGATCGAACATCTTTCGATCCAACTCGACCCCAGCTTGGGCTTCGACCGCTTCGGCTACATCAGCCGACGTAACCGATCCGAAGAGTTTGCCTTCGCTTCCAGCTCGGGCCCCAATTTCGATTGGGCGAGAAACTAGTACCTTGGCGATTTCTTCGGCCGCTTCACGCTCTTTAGCGTTACGCAGTTGCCAGGTTCGCTTCATCGCTTCTGCTTGCGCTTCAACGCCGGTACTAGCCTGTTGAGCTAATCCCTTTGGAATGAGCGAATTTCGGGCGTAACCATCAGCAACCTCAACAAGGTCGCCGCGATTACCGAGTCCGTTGATTGCTTGGTGAAGAACAACTCGCATAACTATGCCTCCACCGGTGTTTCAGGTGCAGTCTCTTCAACTGCTTCGACGACAGTGTTCTCGTCGAATGACTGCACATTTGCTTCTTCGGACTCAGTGTTCTTCTCCGCCTCATTAGACGGAGCTTCCCGTGAAGGCTTATCTTCTCGTGGTCCTCGATCATCTCGATCTCGACCGCGACCCTCATCTCGATCATCTCGGCCTCGACCACGACGCTGCGTCGTGACCCGACTGGTGTAAGCAATCAAGCCCATCTCTCGAGCATTCTTAATCGCTCGAGCAATCTCGCGCTGTTGTTGCGTGTCGTTGCCGGTTACCCGACGAGATCGGATCTTGGCTCGATCGGAAAGGAACCGACGAAGCAGATCGACATCTTTATAGTCGACGTAGGTGATGCCCTCAGTAATGATCGGGCTTATCTTCTTCTTACCGCGACGGCCCATATCTTTGGGCTTAAGCCGCTTTCTTCCATTGCTGCTCTTCGCCATTAGAAGGGCTCCTCATCTGGGTTGTATGGAGGAGGAGCATCATTGCGGGCCCCTCCCGATGGGCGACTATTGCCGCCGCCACCGGCATCATTTCGTTCATTTCGAGTTACTTCAGCGGTTGCCCACCGAAGACTTACTGCGACATCGTCAGCGACGATCTCTACCTTTGAGCGCTTGTCGCCATCTTGGGTTTCCCAGCTCCGTTGGTCGAGACGACCAACGATTGTTACTCGGGAACCCTTGGTGACTGACTCGGCTACGTTTTCAGCTAGTTGTGCCCAAACAGTGACATCGAAGAACGAAACTGATTCTTCCCACTCTTGGGTGCTGCGGTTCTGCCACCGTCGGTTAACCGCTACACCAAAGTTGGCGACGGCTTGCCCTGACGGAGTGAATCGAAGCTCAGGCTCTCGTGTTGCGTTGCCTGTGACTGTGACCGTGTTATCCATTGCCATGAGTTAATCCCCTCAGGCTGTGGCGCTAGCCAGGCCACGACGATGTGCTTCGTCGAGCGGCAAGCGGATGAACTTGTGGCGGATTACATCATCTGCGAGTCGGAGCGTTCGATCAATTTCGCTCAAAGCGTTGGGAGCAAGAAACTCCAACACAACATAAAAGCCCTCACGAGCTTTTTGGATTTCGAAGGCGAATTGCTTTACGCCCCACTTATCCATCTTCTCAAGAGTTCCGCTGGCCTCATTGGCCATGGTCTCGAGGCGGTTTATTGTCGTCTGGATGGTCGACTCATCAGTGTCGGCCTTAAAGATGACCATTAATTCATAAGCCCTCATGGGCTGGTCCTCCCTCTGGTTCCGGAGCCGGTGTCCGGCTTGGAGCCCCCACGGTGGGGGCAGGGTACTGCTTCTCTTAAGTTTTCTAGTCGCTTACTTATCTCAACTAACGCGCTAACCATTTCTCTGCCTAGCGCAGCCTTGTATCCTATCGGCGGATCAGTCCGATCAACCCACCGGCTCAAACCAGCCTAAACGCTCAGGTTCAGAGGTCTTTTTGGGCATCGAGTTCTCCCACCAGCTTCTTGGTGGCGGTGGAGCGGAACGACTCTTCGATCAATTCAGCCGCCTCGTCCCAATCAATGCCCCCATCAGCAGCGATGCCCAAGTCGGTACCTCTCCAGCCGTAAGGCCCCCAGTAGGCAGGAACGAAGAAGCGATCATCTTGATCAAGCGCTACCGCCTCATCTTCGGTTGGTAAGAACACCAAGGCGTTGTCGTGATCGCCAGCGTGATGTTCCCCTTTAACCACCGCGCCATACATAGCGAATATCTTCTTAGTGAAAAACGCCGGACGACCATGAGAAACTTTCTCATCAGTGCCCGGCAAGGCCAAACACAGCTGGCGGAGTTGAGCCAGAATCGGATCGTTGTCGTCGAAGTGTTGCGGATGAGCCATCAGCTTCTACTGTATTGGCTTTGCCGGAGAGGCTCCAGCTTTAGTTCGCCTACAGCGAACTAGCCGTCGGTGGCATCTCGGTTCCGATTGCCGTTGCCGTTGTTTCCGTTGTTGCTTTCACGACCCTCGCCTCCTTCAGGAGTGACAGCGCCCCCTTGTTCTGGCTCTGGCTCCGGAGGCACGTCAGGCATAGACGTAGTCGAGGTTGGCGCAGCCGTCGTGGTTGATTCAACCGCTTGTCGACCTCTGACTGGGTTCCCGTCAGGGCCCATGATCAGATTCCCGTTTTGATCAATCAAATTGCCGTTCTCGTCGATCGGGAGTCCGTCAAGGTCAACTCGTTGACCGAATTCGTTGATGAAGTTTCCGAACTGGTCGATCCTGCGACCATTCTGGTCGATCAGGTTTCCATCCTGATCTAGCCGATTTCCGTTCTGATCCACCCGGTTGCCGTTTTGGTCGTACATGTTGCCTTGGGCGTCGACGCTTACCGGTCCGGCTGGGTTAGGCAACGTCGTGGTGGTTAGATCCTCAAGCTCGATCACTTTGCCTTCTTCATTGAACGGCAGGCACTCGGCGGTGGCGGCATCGGGCAGCGTGGTTGGTACTGGTGCTTGAGTTGGAATTGTTTCACCGTTGGCGTTGGTTTGAGGTGGGCCAGATGTTGTGGTCTCGCAAGCCAACAACGTTGTTAATAGCTCTTGACCAATTACCTGCAGCGCTGGAGATGCTTCCTCGACGGCCAATTCTTCGCACGGGGGATCATCTTTAGTGGCTTCCAGCATGTAGTCTCGCCACATCTCAGCCGGAATTGTGCCACCAGCAATGTCATCGTAGTCTTCGCCGAATATCTCCGACATTCGGGGCAACGTCAACATTTCGTCTTCGGTAAGTTCTCGGCCGAGCTCTTCGGCCAACTTAGCGTTCGCTTCTGCTTCTATCGAAGCGTTAGCGTCGTCGCTCATATATCGAGCTTCTAGTCCAACTTCACCCGGGTACCCCATCCAGACTGCGGTGGTAACACCACAGGTATACCCGGTGAACCAAGCGTCACGGTAGTTCTGAGTGGTGCCAGTCTTGCCGGCACCAGCGCGCCAGCTCTCGTCTTCATAGATGAGCTTGGCTTTTTTGCCAGTGCCTCGTTGGACGACTTTACGCAAGGCCAGGTTAACTTGGCGAGCTATTGAAGGTTCCATTGCCTCTTCACCAACACGGTCAGCATCGTGGCATTCACCGCCAACTGGATACCAGCAAATAACGTTGCCTTCACTATCTTCAATGCGCTCAATGTAGACCGGATCTAGCTGAACACCCTCACGTTCCAGCGTTGAATATGAAGCGGCCATATCAAGCACCGAAACCTCTTCGGTTCCGAGAACAACAGAGCGGAACGGTCGCATCGGGGCGGTTACACCCATTCGTTGCGCCATATCCACCATTTGCTGAACTCCAACCAGAATCGCTATCTGGGCGTAAACGGTATTGGTTGAAGATTGGGTGGCCTCATAAACCGACCGGTGCGTTGGTTTATCTCGCTTGTTACTAACACCACCACGAACAAGCCATCGATCTTCTTCCGCCGTTGATGCAAACACGGTTGAGTAGGGCGCTTCGAAGTAGGAGTTAGGTGAGAAGCCTTGGTCGAGAAACTCTGCCAACGCAAAGACTTTCATAAGGGACCCTGGTTGGAACCCGGAGCCACCACCATCGATACCAGTGGCTAAGTTAACTTGTGAAGACTCCCAGTCGGTACCGCCCATCATGGCCACGATGCGACCCTGGCGATCCACGCTGACCAACGAACCCCTCGGCATATCGGCCACATTTGGATTGAGTCGTCCGGTTATGGTTTCAAACGCAAGCTTCTGTCGATCCGGTTCAAGGGTGGTGTAAACCCGGTAACTCTGGTTGTAGTACTCGCGGTTGGGATAGATCTCGTCGAGCTGAGTTCGAACCGCTCGGATGAAATACTCGGCGCCGTATTCCGAACCCTTGACCTCACCCAGGTTGCCAAACTCTTCGGTGCTCTTCGGAACCAGATTTGGCCACAAATCGTTGTTGGCCTCAACTGCTTGCTGGGGGGTGATGAAGCCTTGCTCTTCCATTAGTCCGATGGATTTCGTTCGCCGTCGTTCGGCTTCTCGAAGATCGAGACTGGCATCGGCAGTATTGGGGCTACGGAGCAGGCCTACGATGTAGGCCGACTCGGCCACAGTCAAATCATTGACGTCTTTGTTGAAGTACAGCCGTGATGCCGATTGAATACCGTCTGCCCCTCGACCGAAGTACACAGCATTCAGATAGCGCGTGAGGATTTCCTGTTTGGCCAGTTGTTTATCGCCAACTTTTTCAGTCATCTCTTGCTCAAACTTGACCGCTTGAACAAATTCGGCGCCCTTAACTGACAAGCACTCAGTGTTCACTTCACGACAAGCCGTGCCCTGAGCCAGTGAAACATACTGTTGAGTTATGGTCGAACCACCCTGGATTGCACCGTCTGATCGTCCGGCTAGTCGCAGACCCGACTGGTACACCGCTCGGGTGATGCCGACTGCATCAATGCCACGGTGCTCGAAAAAAGACTTGTCTTCGGTTGCTATTACCGCTTGTACCAGGTGTTCGGGAAAGTCGCTGTACTCGACAACTTCACGGTTTCCGTTTTCCAAAACCAACTTGTTTGCAGCATTGTCGGGGCCGCACCCAAGGGTTATTTCTGCGGTGCAAATATAAGTCGTTTCCCGCAATGAATCAAAGTTGTCTTCCTCTAACGTCACCTGGGTTACGAAGGTCCATAGCAAGCCGAGGCCGACCATAGCGATAACGCCGAGTACGAAAAGGAACCGCCGGAACCGCCAAATTGGGTTACGCCGCCGATTGCGTGGCTTGGTGGGGCCGCTAAGCGGCCCAGCAGGAAGTTGAAGAGTCATAGTCCTTAGCGTGAGGTCTTAGCCGCTGATCCCGAATGATTCGCGCAAGTGATTCCACCAGCATTGCCGACACACCTCTAGTTGGTAACAAGTAGAAGGTCTACCACGAGATCGAAGCTTTTTTGCTTCAGCCAAGTCGGTAATAACTCGCCCCGCATTCGGCAGACCCGGTCCGAAGGCAAATGATACCGCCACCAAATCATCCCCTTTACAAATGGGGCAAGGATCACTGAGAGCGGTGCCAAAGTTGTGGGCGACTCGCCGCAACTCCGGTTGGGCGTCGCAAACTTCATCAGTCGTTCGCTGACCTTGTTCGAAGAGTTCGACTAGCCGTTCGCGAGCCAGTCGGTAACTGACAACGCTGTCAACAGCGGCTTCAGTTTTCGGCCCCATGGCGCCAACGTTCGTTGATGCGCTAAGGCTTTGATTCGACTTCGATGTGAAGCTCATTGACCAACACTCACAGTCCCTAGGTTAGCGAACAATCGGCTCGACGTTAAGGGCGGGCTGAAGTCACACGAAAATTGGCTCTAAATCAGTCAAATTCCACGATGCCAACCGTTCGTCACGAAAACTCGGATCGAAGCAAGGTCTCGGCTTCGTCTTTCGCCATCGGGCCGTGATCGAGGCGATGTTCACGTAAGAATCGCTCTGCTCTCCCGATTTCGGGACCAGGTTCAATTCCGAGAACAGCCATTATCTCAGATCCGCTGAGTGGGGAGCCGAGATCAGTCAAGTCCTCACTGGCCCTCAACTGGTCAAAGACGACGCCCATTCGGTCGGCGGCATCGTCGTCGATGAAATCGTCAAGGTCGGAAACGGATCGAGCGATTTCGCCGACAATCGGAAGATTTTCAACCCCAATCGATGCAACAATTCGGCGAGCTGTTGGAGCGTCGAAGCTGATCCGATTTTCGGATCCCGAAGCGCTGAGGGCCGAACCGAGCGCGGCGACGATACGCTCCGCGGTCTGTTGATCTGTATTGGAGTATCGGAGTCTTTTTAGTGGGGCTATTGACCGGGTCGGCCATACCAGGCCGACCCTACGAGCGACGGGCGACCCAGGGACTGAAGCCAATCGACAGGCGAGCGACACCGAACCAGGGTCGAGTCCTTCAAATTCCGAAACTAGCTCGACAATAACGCCTGTGGTTTGAAGAAAGTCGAAACCGGGCGACGGGTCGGGAAGCTCGAGCAGCCGCTCAAGCTCAACCGCTTGGCGCTCGACGGCAACGATCCTAAGCCGCGGGGCCAGGTCAGTTGCCGCCGCCACCAACTCGGGCGTAGCTGTCAGATTGAACCGGGCTATAAATCGGGCGGCTCGAAGGATTCGTAGCGGATCGTCGTCAAAGGAAACTTCGGGATCAAGCGGAGTTCGCAACACTCCTTGAGCAAGATCTTCGATTCCGTTAAACGGATCGATCAAGGCCGAGTCTCTGGCGTCGATGGCCATAGCGTTGATGGTGAAATCTCGTCGAGATAGATCTTCCTGCAGATCTCGACCAAAACTGACAACCGGTTTACGAGAGGCCGGATCATACGTTTCCGCACGATGGGTGGTGATTTCCAAATCGTGGTCATTTAGTCGGACACCGATCGTTCCGAACCGTTCGCCTTGAGTCCAAACTGCGTCAGCTCCGGGCGAGGCTAGGCGCCTAATTGTTGCCGGATCGGCGTCGGTCGTGAGGTCGACGTCGTGAGAGTCGCCGATCGTCACCTGCCCGTGACTACCAGTTTGGTTTTCCGGTTGGCTAGCGAGGAATAGGTCTCTGACGATGCCACCAACTAGGTAGAGGCGGTGATCGGCCTTGTCAAAGCGATCTGCGATCGGCCCGACAATCGCAAGTAGGGGATCTAGCAATCTAGGCAGAATTGGATTGGCTCGTCCCACCAACTAAGTATCCCAAGTTTTCGCCCGGATCGGCTCGACCTATCAATTTCTTCTGAAGACAACAACACCGGCTCTCCCCCATAGGGGTCGGGTCTCGGGGGAGAGCCAGAACATCGCAGGTACCGGCCTGCGGTTTCGTATCGTTTGCCGTCTGGGCACTTTCTTCTTTACTCGCACAGGTAGACCGTCGCGGGGTACAAAGAATTTGAGCCCACTACCGATAGGGGCCAACCATCGTTGCTTCTTGGCTGAAAGAAGGCTCTAGCTGGATTCGGTAACGGTGGGCTTGCTAGCCGACCGTTCGTTGGGGCTACCGACCGAGGCCCTACCAACAGCGGCCGAGTCAAAGGGAAATAGCAGCTGCCCAACATAACTCTTAGCAAATTCGGACAGCGAGTAACGCGTTGGTTCTGGGAAGTATGGGTCGTTTATTCCAGTAGTCGGATACGAGGTAACGTCCGGGTGCTGCGTGCCAAAGACCCGATCCCAGGCGAAGATCGCAGAATAGTTCGAGTTCCAATGTTCCGGCTCGGTCGAATGATGAATCCGGTGCGATTGAGGGGTGACCAAAATCCACCGCAACGGACCAAGATTCGTCTTGATGTTGGTGTGCTGAAACCGTTCAGTCCACGATGCAGATATGAACACAATAAACACCGCTCCGACGTGCTGGGCAAACGACGGGAACAAAATGAACGCTGGTAAAAACTTGATGATCGCATCAATAAAGGCATCGACTGGATGCGTTCGATTTGCAGTAAACATGTTCATCCGAGGCTGAGAATGATGGATCATATGGAACCGCCAGAACAAAGGCACTTTGTGCTTTAGCAGGTGGACTGCCCACGTGAGCAAATCGGCTATCGCCAAACTCAATATCCCCATCAACCAGATTGGCAGAACGTCGGTCGCATCGACCACCAGCCACCCGGCGTTAGCTTCCAAGAACCGAGACACCGGGGCCGATAACACCGCAATAACAGCTGACAACGTCGGGAGCTGAACGATCAGGTACAGCGAATCGTACACAGTGCTCGGGCTAAGCCCCCGCTGCTCCGGGCGAGCTGGGATGATGTATTCCAAAACGAAAATGACGGCCAGAAGGAATATGAATTGGACTGAAACGAAGAACGGTAGCCAGGCGCCAAACCCTTGGTTTAGTTCTTGTCCAAGCGCTCCGGGCTGACCGGTAACAGCCATGAAGCTGATCACGGCAAAAAACATCATCATGACGGCAATACTCACCAACGAAGACGGTCGCCATCGAGCACCTTCTTCACCCTCACCGATTGGTCCAATTGCAGACGTCACGGCTTCGAGACTAGCCGCTTATAGACGAGTGCGTTAGTCGGTCGCCGCTAAAAGTCCGAACACAAACAGCGCTTCGCCGTGGCTTTGATGAATTGTGAACTCGTTGTATTGGGCAACCGAATCGATGTCATACCATTGCCACAGGTACGGCAGATCAGTCGGTGCTGGACTAACTCCCGCAGGCCCCAAAAGGTCATCGACAATCCACTGCTCGTCGGCTCGCGAGTTCAGGTCATGAAATCCGTAGATCGGCGTACCTGGCCACGCTGGAATTCCGCCGTGCTTAACATCGTTTATCTGCGGGTGAAGCACCGGGTCGGAGCCAACCCCGGTAAGCATTGATCGGCCAAGCGGATTCGCCCCCAGCGAGACCGAAGAAGTGCTAATGGCGGCCGACCTATACTTCTCATCGCCACTCAGTACGTAGGCCCGCATCAATCCCGACCCTTTTGGCCCCCCACCAACCCCTAGGCCCCATATCAGTGGAACGCCAGGATTCTCGAGGGTCCAACCATAAGCGGTCTGCTGGCCAAGATCGACAAGAGAATCGGCTGAGGCCAAGAAGCGATCCAGAAGTTTTTGCCGCAAGACTGGATCAGTAACCGACTCATCGGCTTGGAGATAGAGCCAGGCGGCGTCACACTGATAGTGAGCGTGACATGACATCGACGGATCTGGGCTTTCGAGAAAAGCCGATGCGGTGACGAACAGTTCGTGCCACTCTCTCTCCCCGGTCGCCATAAGTAACGCAGCCGAAGCGACACTGCGTTGTTGCTCGATTGGTTCTGTCATCTCCGCCTCGGCGTAGTCACCGATCTGCCGGTTTTGCTCAGCCCATGCCATTGCCCGTCGAGATGATTCCAATAGAGCATCGGCACGAATCGAATCATATGGTTGAAGCGCAACTGAGAACTCAGCCGCCACGCCGGCGTACAAGTAGGTCGAGTAAGGATCGGGATCGTAAGCAAAGACGGCCAAGTCGTCAACCCAAGACGTAGCGTTGACGGGAGGGTGTTCGCTCGATTCAATACCACCTCTGATGGCGCCATCTTCTCGTTGCATTCGCTGAAAGAGTTCGACGGTCCAAAGGGCCTCATCTAGAAGATCGGGCACCTCATCACCAGATTCGGGAATGCTCAGCGGTAACGAAGCGTAGCGCTCGGGGTATAACAGCACCAGCTGAGCCGCCGCTCGGGCAAACCACAGATGTTGAATCCGACGATCCCAGTCACCAGCATCAAAGTGGCCGCCCCAAGCTCCGTCGACCACTTGATCGGTCCGCAAGTCGGCGAGCCGTTCAAAGTCCGTGTTTGCCGTCTCGGTTTGGGCTTGAAGCAAACTGTAATCGCTAGCTGAAACAACGACTCCATCGTCGGGATGGAAGCCCCGGGGCCGGGCGAAGCTGGTGTAGGGCTGACCCAGCTCAGCTCCGCTTCGCTGGTGATACACAGAGCGGGCGACGGTGGTGGTCAACCGAGACCACACATCGTTTGCGATCTCAAAATCATGGGAGCATCCGACCATCTCGACGCAGAGTCGGTAGCGGCCCAGTTCGTCCAGCGGCGAAAAGTCCAGCTCGACGACTGCGCTGCCGGTTAGGTCACCAAAACCACCCTCGTCACCGGTGGCTGGCCGGGCCGTGCCGGTTCCTTCGAATACCTCGTCGCCAGTCGTGGTGTTAAACACTCGGAACGTTGGATCACTTACAGTCAGTGCGGTGTCACCGATCCCGTCGAACCAGCCAGAAAGGAACGCCACCTTCGACTGATCGGCCGGGCTGAAGCCGACCTGATTCGTTCGTATCGCCGGAGATACAACTGAATCAGGATCGAATTCCAAAACTCCTGGGGCCGCCCCCGGGGCCCGTACCTCATAGGTCGAACCCGGCTTAACTGAGTTGGGCAGAGTAATGATCACATCATGGACCAACGCCCAAATGCGCCTTCCGTCCTGGTCGTGACCGCCATCGGAAGGTCGAGTTATGTGGCGAACCGACACCGGAGCCATACCAGCCGAGTAGGCATCATCATCGGTTGATTCAATTCGCCAATCTTCGTTTAGGAGGCGATCGAGGTCCAGGGGTTGTCCTAGGAGTCGGTCCGGTCTGCGGATGACGTCGGATCGAGCTGAAACCTGCATGCCAAGCACGTCGCCGTTTCGTTTGACTCGTTTCAGGCCACGAACGGTGTCGATCTCGTCGCCCGAAACGGGGCTCTGCAAATCGTAGGGCTCGAGCGACCCTGCCCGGACTCGACCAGCCTCGAACCGAATTACTAGCTCGGTGGCCGACAGCGGCCGAATCCAAGACGGTTGATGAGGTCCACTAGCCGAGGACGTGGCAGCTTCCCACGTTGGGTCAACGTGAGCCCCAACGACCGACGTCGAACCGATCGTGTCATCGTCAAACTTGAAACGAGCGTAAATCATCTGATAGCCGATGCCACCGCCACGAACTTCGACTCGATCGATCACCGGCTCCCACGCAACCTCAAAAAACGATGGGTCGGCGGAGAACTGCATCATCGTCGCACCGTCAGGCGGGTCGACGGCAACCGTAATCAGCGATGCTGGCAGCGGTTGTTCCCCGACGACCGTCAGCACCCCAGGCCTAACATCAGAATCAATTTCAGAAAAAGCGGGCGGGTTCTCCTGCCGTAAGGCGTCATTCACTGGCGACTGCGAGAATCGATCGGTTAGTCGCCCAATATCGAGGCCGATTTGGCTTACTAGAACCACTGTTCCGAGTACCGCCAGCAAGCCGATTCCGATAATCGCTCCGCCGGTACGAGTCATGAATTAGCTAAATCGCCCACTTGTCGAGAGGCCCTTCGGTCCAACTAGGACGGTTGAGCGACTCCTCTCGCCTCATAAGCAGCATCTTCATGAATCCGAAAATTGCGAACCACGCACCGAAGAACACATCTTCTGAGAAAGACATAAGCAAGTTGGACGACACGATGCACATGATCCAGATTCCCAAGTCGGGCTGCCTGGCGATGGCTTCCCAACCACGCCAAACAATCGAAGCCCACAAGATCATGAACACGGCGAGCCCGATGAGGCCCAGTTGCTGCGCTAAGTCGAGGGCGCCGTTGTGGGCGTGAGAAGCAGCAAACCCAACTTGACGCCACACTTCGGACGTCTCGTTCGAAACGTTCTCTCGGTTGAACAGTGCGCCGAAACCATGTCCAAGTAACGGGCGACGGAGAATGGCATCAATAACGGCTTCCCAAATAAGCGTCCGACCAGACAGAGTTGTGTCCTTGCCGTAAGCATTGGTCAGGGTGCCAAACGATGAAAGCGCAACCGAAATTATGGCCAACGAGCCTATTAGCGAGGTAAGAAAGAGCAGCGTGCTGTCTCGACGATCTTCTTTGGATTGGCTGTGATAGGCATACAACCAGACCCAGGCAACAACCACGAAGAAGCCGGCCGACAGACCAGTGGATGAGGTTGAACCGACCGACAAAACCCCGATTACTCCGAGGGTAAGCCACTTAACAATGCCTTGTTTGTGAAATATGAGAATCGTGGGGATGGCAAACACGAAGAATTCCATCATGTTGTTTTTGTGGTTAAACAGGCCATGCCAACCGGCGTAGTCTTCTACTCCGCCGCTTTGCACCCCGACGTGAACCCGAGACGAAGGAAAGATAATGAGGGCTACACACGTTACGACCACGACAATACGTATGCACCAGATCAACGCGTCGGTGAAGTCTTTCAACGTCAAGAGTCCGGCTGCGATAAATATTGCGAACGTGGCTGGCAATAAGGCCCGCTGAACTGCGCTAGTCGACGCGGGGTCGACCGACCACAGAACAGACCCGACGGCCAAGCAAATCAATCCCATCACTGACAACGAAACCGGAAATTCCATCACCAGTCGTCTCGGAGCTAACAAGACAACGCCGAGCGCCAAGGCCAAAGCAAAAACACCAAGAGCCGGCGGTAGGAGCAAATCGCCGAGGGCACCAGCTACCCAGATAAGCCCCCAGATGAGTCCGGCTTGTGCAGCCAAGGTGCCGATAGGGCCCAGCCGATGACCCTGCGGGTCGAACTGGGGAACCCTATGGGTTTGTTCAAGCGGGGCAACCACACATCAAATCATACCAGTCCTTTCTCGTTATATTAAGAGGCAGGTATGACCACTCCTGGTGCCTATTGGTTCGGATAGTCACCGTTCGCACCACGTTCAACGTGGATTTTTCGGGCTACTTCAATGTGTTGGCTACCCGGACCACCCGAAGTTGGGGCTTCTGGACGGTACTCGTGATCAACCATTTTGGCCGCCACCGCGCCAGCGCAATCGGCTAAGGCATCCAGGTTGTAGCCGCCCTCTAAAAACATCAGTCGACGTCCCGGCGGAGCCAAATTGCAAACATCCTCAATGAGGTCGGCGTAGTCACCTGAGGTAAGCCCCAATTCCGTTATCGGGTCGGCCCGGTGGCCATCAAAGCCCGCAGAAACAAGCACCCAATCTGGCTTGAATCGTTCCACGACGGGCACCACAACCGTTTCGAATCCCTGGCGGTACGTGTGTCCAGTGGTTTCAGATGGCAATGGGATGTTGACGGTGGTCCCCAAACCCTTCCCGGTCCCGACTTCATCGGGCCGTCCAGTAAACGGATACCAAGGAAACTGATGGAAGCTCACGAAAAGAACGTTTGGATCATCGTAGAAAATATCTTGAGTTCCGTTGCCGTGATGAGCATCCACGTCGACGATGGCAACTCGTTGACCGGCGGCGGCAAGTGATCGAGCGGCTACTGCGATGTTGTTGAATAAGCAGAAACCCATCTGTCGTTCGCTGGTGGCGTGATGGCCTGGGGGTCGCACCACCGACCAGCCGACATCGGCCTCACCATTATTTAGCCGCTCGATCAGATCGAGCCCGGCTCCTGCTGCTCGCTTGGCTGCCGAGAACGAATCACCCGAAACAATGGTGTCGGGATCAATGGCCCCACCACCGGAGGCGCAGAGGGCGTCGAGTTGATCGAATAACTCTGGAGTGTGGGTTCGACTAATTGCTTCACGGGTCACCTCAGGGGCTTCGACCCAAGTTATTGCTTCTTCAAGTCCAGAATCAATCAACCCTTTGCGAACCGCAGTGAGGCGAGCTGGAGATTCTGGGTGGTAGTCGCCAGGATCATGCAGCCAGCAAAGGTCGTGGGTCGAAACAATCAATCTATTTCCACCGGTTGTTGCTGTGTCCCCCGTCATGGTTCAACAGTAGCTGGCAGTATCGATCAGGACACGCCGACCGACGACTCTTCTCCCGAGACCAGGGACATCTGGACTAAACCTGGGTGGGGTTGAAGGTAAAACGGTGATCGCCGCCAGGTGAAGGCGATCACCTTCACCGCGACCCCAACCAGGAAGGCCCCTACGGCGACCGCATCATCTGAGATAGTGGTTGGGTCTTCGTCAAAGACGAACAGGGTCAGGTCGTTTGATTGAGTTTCCCGTTCCGCGATGACCAAGAAGATAAAGGCATTGTTCGTCCAGTGCATTACTAGCGGTACTTCCATTCCCCCGGTGCGCATGAGTAAGTAGATGATGGCGATGTCACTGAGGACAAAAGCGGCGAATATAAGTAGCGGCGCCGACTGCGTGTCATCGTTGCCGAGATGCAGAGAAACGAAGAACGCAACGATTATTGTCGGTGCTAGCCAAAATATTTTGGTGACCGCGCCGAGCTGGCGGAACAAGTAGCCCTTGAACAAAACGTCCTCCCCCGAGGTTTGGACAAGAACGGCGAGGAGAATGGGGCCTAGCCAAAGTGCATCGCTACGGTCGAACCCAGCAAATTCATACACTCCTCCAAGGGCGACAACATCGATCAGTGTCGTGGCAACAAAGACGACCACTTCGACGATGAGTACCGTCCCGACGATAGGCCATCGAAGTTTTTCGATCGGTGCAATCAGGGACCGCACCGATCGCCCTTGAACCAACGTTCCGGCAATGGCGGCAAACCAAAAAGGAACTCCGATGATGACAACGAGTTCGGCCGCGAGCCTTCCGGGCGACGTTGCTGTCGAGTCACTCTCCGACGAGATCTCAAGAGCCGAACTGACGTTGAGGGCCCACTCCCAACTGGTCAACTGCAAAAGCTCGATCGCGGCGAAAATCAAACCGTAGGTTGTCACCAGAGTGGCCGATATCACTACCAGGCCAAGTAAAAGCCATGGCCAGCGCCAACGTCCGATTCGCTGCGAAAGGAAAAAGGGCGACGGTTTAGCCAACCGCCGGGCGACACCCCCGCTCCGCGAAGTGGTCACTGGAGAAGGCGATCGAGTTGCCGTCTTAGTGAAATCCACCATCGCTCCAACCTATCCGTCATCCTCCGACTCGATCGTTCACCGATCGTCGTTGGAATCCAGTAGCGGCAAGCCGATTGGCCAAACAGCGCTTCGGTTCCTACCTGTTTCGAGTTGGTTGCTACGGTGATCGATTATGGCCCCGAACCCAACATTCTCAGCTACCCCCTTGTCGAACGACGAACTATCTGCCGGCTACGCTGACCTACGGCGTCGATGCGTGGAACTGGCCCGATCTTTGACGGTTGAGCAGTCCAACCAAAAGACCCCCTGTTGCCCAGAATGGTCAGTTAAGGACGTCATCGCTCACCTTGGTGGGATCACCACCGACATCCTGACCGGCAACCTAGAGGGGGCAGCGACCGAAGCGTGGGCCGACGGGCATGTTGCCGATCGAGCTGATAAAGACATGACCGCAGTGTGCGACGAGTGGGAGGCGAATGGACCGAAGATCGACGAGATTTTGACCGCGGCAGGCAACGATATCGATCCTCGGTTCTTCATCGACGCCTTCACCCACGAGTGGGATATACGGCAAGCAACCGGCGCAGCCGCCGTGCCCGATCTGCGATTCGTTAACCACACGTGGCCGGCTTTTGTCGAAGCAATAGAAGACAAGAACGGCGGGCCGTTGCCGGCCGAAGTAGATCCGTTCACCCTGATTCGGGCGGCAATGGGCCGCCGTAGTCGCTCTCAGATCTCGGATCTCGGCTTAGACCCTGACGGTGTGGTGATGTGGAGCACTAACCCGTCCGACATTATCGACCCGGTGCTTGATTCACCTCAGTAGCAATTGCCTAGTCCAATGAGACGGCTTCGGCGTAGGCCGCGGCATGCGCCTTGACCGAAACGCCGTAACTGGTCGACCGGTTGTAGCCGAGGAGTGCAGCGGTGAAGTTAGCAGAATCGGAAAGCTGAGACCGCGACCCACAAAGGTGATTCGACGCGGCGAGGGCGGCGTCATACATGTTGTGAGGGTCGTGGGTGCCGTCGCCGTTTCCGTCGGCCCCGTAGAGTTCCCAGCTTGTCGGTATGAATTGCATTGGTCCAACTGCGTGATCCCAAATCAGGTTGTTGTCGAGCAAGCCGCCATCGGTGTCGCTGATGGCGAGGAACGGATCACCGTTTAGTTCGGGACCAAGAATTGGGGTCGACGTTCGCCCGTCGTTACCGACTACCCGTCCTTGGTAGGTGCCATGGATAGTTTCGACTTTGCCGATGCCTGCTAACTGGTGCCACGAAACCGCGCATCGCGGGTTCGACTGTTCGGTAGTGAGCTGCGCCCGGTAGTAGGCGTCGAGCACGACCACCGGGAAAGGCAACCCGTGCATTGGAGCGAGCAGTACTTCGTCAACCAGATTCGGAGTTAGCCTCTCAACCTCGGCCTCAAGTTCGGCTATGCGGAGCTTCGTTTCAGCGAGCGTTTCTGCGTTGCGGTCAAGATCGGCGAGGACATCATTTAGGCGCCGGGTTAGACGATCAACGTTGCTTTGATGCTGTTCATAGTTGGCCCGCAGCGACGATTCAGTGGCAGAAAGATCAGCTTCGATTTGGCGCCGCAGTCCTAAGCCGTCGTCGACCTCTCCAGAGGTCAACGTGTCGAGCAACAAGGGAGGACCGCTATCGGTAAAGCTAGAGACGGCATAAGTTCTCAACTCAGCAGCAGCGTCGGCCTTATCTTCGGCCGCCAAGCCGAGCTCGAGTTGGGCCTGTTCTATCTCCGCGTTCAGTTCAATCCGCAAAGCTCGCTGCTCCGCAAGCTTGCTAGTAAGGGTGGCTTTGGCATCTTGGCTGGTCACAAGCTCGTTTTTGGCGGTGCTTAACTCCTGAAGGATCGGTTGAAAGCCCGAAGTGTCAACAGGAGCATTCCGCAAAATATCGGGGTGGACTCGTTCACCAAGAGTTTCACCTAACGACCGCAGCTCCGGCGAGTAAGCCCGATCCTCGGATTGATCACCTGACAAGTTTGACTGAGCCGCCGCAGTGGTGGAAAAGACAGACGCCACTAGCACCACAACAACGGTGATCACAATCGAACTGGTCCGTACATTTCGAAACACAAACGGCTATCGGCCGAGGATAGGTGTTGTTGAGCAAGACGTTAGCGAGGCTCAACAACACCCCGCCCCGTACCGTGGATCCGGTACGTAACTCCCCGCTACCCAGGAACGGTTGCCGACTAGGCCACAACCGGGTTGCGGGTCGGTTCTGTCGTCGTGCCAGTGTCGAGGACGGCACCGAGCCGCCGTAGCGGAACAGCAAACAGCAACAGATAGCCGACATTAAACACGACGTTGAGCGGTGCTCCAGCAAGTAACGATCCGAGGCTGTCGAAGATAAACCAGGATCCGATCGACAAAGCAATTATTCGGCGTACCGCGGTCGGGGCTGTTTCGAGTAGCGACGTCAAGCCCCAGAAGGAAACACCCCAGCCGATCATGACTCCTCCACCGATGGCACTCAGTAGCGCCGATTCTCTGCTCAATTGCACATCGTCGCCTAGCGGCCAGAACGTCAGATCGCCGAATAGTTCGACCGGCCAGTCGGTCAGATCGGACGATCCGAGCAGGACGAACAGTCCAGATGCGACAAAAAAGGCGCTGCCGAAGCGGAGGTGATTTCGTACCGACGTAACAGTCGATGGTTTAGAAGATGTGGGTTTAGTCGTTGGGTTCATAGCTTCACTATGAGAACTCGAGGTAATCCCCTCAATTACCTCTCAGGTAAGTGAAGGACGGTCACACCATTACTACCCTTGGGGTCTATGGCCGCAACGTTTGGTACCGAGTTGAAGAAGTGGCGAACGGTTAGGCGCTTAAGTCAGCTAACCCTGGGTGTCGAGGCTGGTGTTTCCTCTCGCCACATTTCATTTATGGAGTCGGGGCGGTCCAAACCGAGCCAAGAGATGGTCATACATTTGGCCGAAACCCTCGACGTGCCGAAGTCGGAACGGAACCGGTTGCTGAACGCGGCCGGGTTTGCCTCTCGCTATGTGACCAACGATCTATCGAGCGATGCCATGATCCCGATTCGTTCTGCACTTTCGTGGACTCTGGAGCGCCACAACCCCTACCCGGCCATCGTGCTGGGACGCCATTGGGATGTTATAGAAACGAACCAATCAGCTCGAGCTCTGTTTGACCTTCTGGGCCAAACTGACGACGTCAACATGATCGACTGGTTGCTGGGCGATAGCGGCATTCGAGACACGATAAGCAACTGGAGCGAGGTAAGCACCTACCTTTTGGCCCGACTAAAAACCGAAAACGCCTTTCTCGGCGGCGACTCGATTTTCGAAGAGGCAATAGAAAAGCTTGAACCCCTCCTACCAAACCGAGGCGCGCTCATCGATCCCGTACCGAACCCGCTCGTAACTGTCGAGCTCACCATCGGCGATCAAAGTTTTTCCATGCTTAGCTCAATAGCCCAGTTTGGAGCCGCCGACGACTTTGCCTTAGCTGACCTCAAAGTAGAACTTTACTTCCCAGCCGACGAACCAACCAGAGAACTGTTTCACTCTTTGGGCGCCTGTAACCAATAGGGACTTGTCCTTCCCAGTCGGCCCTGAAATCTACCGAACGCTTATCGAATCCCAATGCCATGTATGGCCGATTGGAACACCATCTTTGTCTGGGGTGTAGTTGTGATCTTTGAAGAAGACCTGGAACGACTCCGGAAGCTGACCAGCCATTGTTTGGGTGAACATTCCGCCGTAGTCAATGGTTAACGTTCCATCGTTGTTGTCAGTAACCGAGAACGTGCGGCGAATTTTCTTATCGGCGCAGGCTTCAGGGTCGAGAGCAAACTTTCCGCAGATTGCTTTTGAGCCGCCATATTGATTTTCTCCGTCAACGGTCATACGAATTTCGCCACCGAACGGACCGTTCCCGACGATCACCGCATCCTGATGGTACGTGTCAATATTGGCAGTGCCGGCCAGTCCGCCAACAGTCGACAAGAACGCTGTTCCTGTTGGCACAATTGAAACTTCCCACCACTGGCGGCTCTTCAGGTCGGTTACGTTGACCTCCCACGACACAGTCTTGGATTCACTGCGAACGAATTGTTTCTTCGGCGAAAACCAAACAATCGAGTAGCCATCGACATCGCCCATTGAGCTCATCAGGTGGTCACGGCACAGATAGACAACCTCGTCGACGGCAAAGTCGACCCTAACTGGCTTGCCTTCGAGCTTACGTGATTCTATGGTTCGCTGAGTTGTCGGCATTCCGCAGTCAAGGTCGTGATCTTCCGTCCACTGACCGCCGTGGAATGCGTTCGAATCGCCCCAAATCTTCGCCTCACTACCTAGTTCTTGGGAGCCAATATTTCGGTGGAAGACACCCACTCGAAATTGATCAAGGCCCTCGTTGTTATCGAAGTTGGCGACGAAACCGCTCGAGCTGCTGGAGGTGTTGGTTTCGTCGGCATCGACGTCAGAATCACCAGGGTCGGCTGTGGTTGTTGAACTGGTGGTGGAAGGTGTTGGAAGCGACGTGGTGCTACCAAACGTTGTAGCCGTCACGTCGTTCGGTTCACTTGTGGTCGGGTCAGACTCACCGGGAACGGTTTTAACTAGCGAAGTTGTTGTGACTGCACGTTCGCTCGGTTCATCCAAGGTCGCTGGTTGGTCTGGTTCGGTAGTTCCATCAACGGCGGGGGGTTTCGTGCGTTTAGTTTGGTTGTCCCGGTGCTTGCCATTATCCCGACGGTCTCTACGTTTGTGTTCAGAGTGAGGGTGGGCGGCATCGATTTCTTGGGCTATCCTGCTGTCATCAATCGTCGCCGATTCATCGGCTGGTGGCCCGCTCCTACGGTTTAGCAATGGTGGAACAAATAAAGCAGCCAAAACAACGGCCGCCACCAAACCCAGGTAGGCGTAGCGACTGCCGAAACGGGTGCTTCGATCTCGGGTCAACGCCGTTGGCGTGTCTGCATCGGAAGGGTTGATAGTGCCAGGCTCGACAGCCCTCAAAATCGGCCGGCTTGTGTCGGCGTTGATTCGGCGCCGAAAATCTGCGCCGGCACGAGCAATCAGTTCAGGATCAACCGGGGCCGCTGGCCGTGTCGCTCGAATCAGGTCAAGCGGATCGTTGTTGCCTGAGTTTTCGAATTCGTTTGTTCCGGGGTTACTGTCATTAGTCACGGACGGACCTCCTTAACGCTTGCCGAAGACGACTCAATTTCGATTTGACCGTTCCGAGAGGCATGTTCAACGCTTCAGAAATCTGGTCGTAGGTAAGCTCGTCCCAGGCGTACAACAGCAACAATTCGCGGTCGGTAGCGCTTTGCCTGTCGATGAATGACCGAGCAGCCTCTAACCGTGCCGCCCCAATCGTGGACGCTTCTACAATCTCATCGGTGGCCCGGGCACTAGTGGCGTTAACCACAACAAGATTCGCCATTCGCCCGGTGGCTCGGCGTTCTCGTTCAGCCGACCGGTAGTGCTGGCTAACCGTGTTGCGGGCGATTCCATAGAGCCAAGGCAGCGCGGAGGTAGATTCGGTATTGAACTGAGCTCGGTGTTCAAAAGCGGCGACGAAAATGTCGGATAGTAGCGGCTCGACGTCACTGCTTGGAACTCGTCGGGTGATGTACGCGGCGATGGCTGAAGCGTGGCGGTCGTAGATATCGCCAAAGAGAGCAGGGTCGGTAATTGAACAAGCAATCACTTCACCATCAAAATCTTTAGTTGAACTCATTACCAGGCCCACAATCGCCTCCGATTCAACGTCCGTCTTTGGTTATTGTCCGCAGACGTGAATCGGTTCCAGCTTTTTTGAAATTTATCGCCAACCGGCCTGTCGCGCCATTGGCCTTGTTGAACGAGTGCGCCACCGGCGTGTATCTCGAACCGACAGATCGGTTATCTACTGGTATCAGTTGGACGATTCCCGAATTGGTGGTTGGATGACAGCATGGACATAAATCCAGCGTCGCCTTCTCAGAACTGGTGGTCAACTGCTGTTGGCTATGAGGTTTATATTCGATCGTTTGCTGATGGAAACGGAGATGGTATTGGAGACTTGCCGGGCCTTACGTCGAAGCTTGACTACCTGGCTTGGCTCGGAATTGATGTGTTGTGGATTACCCCGTTCTATCGGTCACCAATGGCTGACTATGGGTATGACGTCGCCGACTATGTCGGCATCGACCCGATGTTTGGAACTCTCGACGACTTTGATCGACTCCTCGCCAAGGCTCACCAACTTGGACTCAAAGTTGTTGTTGACATCGTGCCCAATCATTCAAGCTCGCAACACGAGTGGTTCCAAAAAGCTCTAGCAGACCCAGCTAGCCAATATCGCGATTACTACCATTTTCGTGATGCCCCCGCCGACGGCTCACTACCCAATAACTGGGTTGGATACTTTGGTGGACCGACGTGGACTCTAGATGAGGCGTCGGGCCAGTACTACCTCCATATGTTCCTACCCGAACAACCCGATCTGAACTGGGACAACCCGGACGTCCACGCCGAGTTTGAAACTATCCTCCGGTTTTGGCTTGATCGTGGTGTCGACGGTTTTCGGATCGACGTGGCTCAAGCGATGGGCAAAGACGCTGCACTTCGCTCCAACCCGGAACTCAAACCGGTCGACCATAACGCCTTCCGGTGGGAACAGTGGGAAGCCTTCGAGCATCGTCATGATGTGCTTCAATCGAAAACCCACGAGATTTTCCGCTCGTGGAAAGCAATTACCGACGACTATGCAGCCGTTCTTATCGGCGAAACCTATGTGCTCGAACCGGATGAGTTCAACACGCTGGTCGGTCCTCCCTCTGGGCTCGATATTGGCTTTTGGTTCAAGACCATGCACATGGACTGGAGCGCCAACGAAATAAGGTCGGTGCTGGGCGCATTAGGACCTGAGGTTTCGGGCAAGGTTGGCTGGGTTCAAGCCAGCCACGATGAGCACCGACCACCGACTCGTTTCGGTGGCGGCGACCTTGGTCGGCAGCGCTCGCTTTGTTTGGCCATTTTGTTGTTGGGCATGCCGGGTATGCCCTTCTTGTATCAGGGGGAAGAACTCGGTCTGGAGGACGGCGTCGTTCCCCCCGAGGCCAAAATGGATCCGATTGGCGAACAAGGTGATGCCACCTCTGGTCGAGATGGTTGCCGCACCCCGATCCCTTGGGACGACAGCGACCACCGTGGGTTCACCACTGGCACCTCAACTTGGCTGCCGATCTCGCATACCGTAGAGGACACCGTGGCCTATCAACGAGATCGACAAGACTCCTGGCTTTCCAAGTATCGGGAACTGATCAGCGTCCGACGCGATCTATTGGCCAGCCGCAACGACGTTCGCCAAGCTTCGGCCGAATTGATCGATTTGGGCCAAAACGTTATTGCGATCAAGCGAGGATCGGCCCTGTTCCTTGTCAATTTCGGATCCGAACCAATTGAATTGCCCGATGGCAACATTCTCTTCCGTACCGACGACAACTCCCTCCTCGGAGCTGACTCGGCTGCCGTTATCGCCACATAATTCTGAGCGAGCAGGGGCTTGCTATCTCAACAAGAAAATGGCCTTCAGTTTGAGTGGGTCGCTCCACCAAGTACGCTTACTCAGCTAACACCAATTATGCAAATTAGTATTAGGGGAGATAACAAATGAAAAAGCAATGGCTGCGGCTTCTCGCCGCACTGTTAGCGCTTACGTTTGTAGCTGCCGCGTGCACCTCAGATGACGCGACAACTGAAACTGGCGATGACGACACAGAAACAACTGCCGCTGAAGATGAAGATGCCATGGAAGATGAAGACGCCATGGAAGACGAAGACGCCATGGAAGACGAAGACGCCATGGAAGACGAAGACGGTGACGACGCTGCCGCTGGTGGCGACGGCGAAACCGTAACTATCTTCGGTCCAGAGGCTTCTGACGAAGAAGCTGGCGCATTCCAGGATGCTCTTGCTGTATGGAGCGAAGAGTCCGGTATTGCCGTTGAGTACGCCGGTGCTTCTGACTTCTCAGATCAAATCAACGTCCAAATCGCTGGCGGTAACCCTCCAGACATTGCAATCTTCCCACAGCCGGGCAAGGTCGCTGACTTTGCTCGCTCCGGTGACATTCTGGCACTACCTGACGATGTGAATAGCTCCATCGAGTGGGGCAGCGCTTGGACCGAATTCGGTAACGTCGACGGCACCCAATACGGAATCCCAACCAAAGCCGACCTCAAGTCTTTGGTTTGGTACAAGCCTGGTGCGTTCGAAGAAAAGGGTTATGAAGTCCCTGAGACATTCGACGACTTTGTTGCTCTCACCGGAACCATGATCGAAAACGGCGACACCCCGTTGTGTGTTGGTATCGAGTCTGATGCCGCTACCGGTTGGACCTTCACCGACTGGGTTGAGGACATGGTGCTACGAGTCGAAGGCCCTGAGGTCTACGACCAGTGGGTCAACCACGAGATTCCGTTCAACGATGATCGTATCCAGGGAGTATTCAACCAGATCCGAGACATTTGGGACACCGAAGGCATGGTCTTCGCTTCCGGGGGCTCTATCGCAACCACCAGCTTCCGTGACAACGGCCAACCGTTGGTTGATGGTGACTGCATGATGCACCGTCAAGCTAGCTTCTTCGCTGCCTTCATTCCTGAAGGAACAGCGTTTGCTGACGGATCTGCCGATGCGGTAGACGTCTTCTACTTCCCATCTACCGGTGCCGACAAGCCAGTTCTTGGTGCCGGTACCTTGGCTACTGCGTTCACCGACAACGAAAACGTCTGGGAAGTAATGAAGTACCTCGGTTCAGCCGCTTACGCTGAGAACCGTCAAACCGCTCAGGCGGTGCGAAAAGACGGCGGATTGTCCGGCTTCCTCTCAGCCGCTGAGGGTCAAGACTCATCGGTCTACTTGCCACTAGAGCAATCATTCCTCGACATTCTCGAGAGCAGCGAAGTAGTTCGCTTCGACGCTTCTGACTTGATGCCATCTGAAGTTGGATCCGGAACCTTCTGGTCTGAAGGAACCTCGTTTGTCAATGGCGACATCGACGCTGCGACTGCGACTGGCAACATCGAAGACTCGTGGCCAGAATAAGCCCAGTAAGACACATCTAAACTCAGCCGTATCAGCGGCTAGTTGTGAATACGTAAACAGATGGGGTGCTGGCGAGAAATCGCTAGCACCCCATCTGGGTTTCAAATCAGGTCCTTATTGGGCCAAGCCAACGATCTGGGTTACATTGAGATGGCGAAGGGTAGGGGGATCGTGCGATCGGGTTTGACCAAAGTAACAACTGCTTTTAAGGCACTCATCTATCTGGCTTTGGGAACGCTAGTTCTCCTTGCGTTTACAACACTCGAACCAAGCCAGCAAGACAAAGTATTCGACACTCTTATCCTCGTGTTTGCCACCGTTGGCATCAGCGCCGGCGTGTTCGTTGCAGCCAACCTTCTCTTTGGGCTGTCGACAAAGAACTGGCCTTTGTATCGGTCTGCCCTCGGTTCACTGCTTGGTTTCGGATTAGTCGGCGTCCTCTGGGGCAACCGGGTGTTGGCCCGCAACTTTGATGCCGACGGAATGTTTGCGTTCCTGAGCCGCATTCGTAGCGCCGCCTCAACGATAAGCGACAGCTTCGGGCAGAATCTGGGCACATGGCTGTTTATCGCCTGGCTTCTAGCAGCCATCATTCTGCTCGCCGTTCGGATTGAGAACCGACCAAGTTCTCTCGCTACCGGGTTCGCTCTTTGTGGGCTAGTAGCTGGGCTCACCGCGGCCTGGGCCGTTTCTAACCTGACCGGAATTGGCGCTCTGGTGGTAGCAGTTGTAGCTGGCACGCTTGGCGTAGCCACTACTCAAGTTGTTAACGCCCCGGGCCAGAAGCTCGAACGTTGGGTTCAATTCAAAGCTATTGGACTAGCAATTTTGTCCGGACTGATTTGGCTCGGTGACCACGCGGCAACGTTCGGTACTGCGCCATTCGTCGGCGCCGTCGCTGGCGGAGCCTTAGCAGGCGGTTTGGCCTACACCGGCCACCGCTACCTTCGGCTCGCTATCGGGTTGACCCTCGGCGGAGCCCTCGGGTTCTGGTTGACCGGAAACATGATCATTACCAGTCGCCCATCAATCTCATGGATCGCAGTCGCCATTGGAGCAGCAGCCGGGGCCGCCGTTGGCTACGGGGCGTTCCGAACCACAACCGGAGCATTAGGAACCGGCGCTCTCGGGGCCGCACTCGGCGGGTTTGTCGTTTCAGAGATCGGTGGCGGATCACAATCTCAAACTGTTCTCTTGGGCGCTGCACTTGGCGCCGTTGCCGGAGCAGCACTAGCGCTCACCGACGAACCGTCTGAAGCCGACCGGCGGCGAACATCGGAAGCAGCCAGCAAATACATCTTCGCTGGTCCTGCCATCTTCTTCATTTTGATGGGCCTGATCTTTCCGCTGATCCGAACCATCTTTCTTTCGTTCCAAGACAAAGGGAGTGACGAGTGGGTCGGATTTGCTAACTACCAACAAATCTTCACCAACAATGGAATCTTCAACATAGACAACTTCTCTGCCCTATTTACGAGCCGGTTATTCGTAATCGGTGGACTACTGGTCGTCCTGGGGCTTCTCGGGGCGTTAGCCGTTGGAGCGTCCCGAGGTGACGGGTTCTTACTCTCAGGTGGGCCGCGCACCTCAATGTTCGTCGGAGCCTTCATCTTGTTCACGGCTGCGATGACGGTGCTCCGAGGTAGCGTGTTCAACAACTTGTGGTGGGTAGTAACGGTGACCGCAATGTCGACTATTTTCGGCATGGCCGCTGCGGTGCTAGCCGACCGGTCGATCGGTGAGTCGGTGGCCAAGTCACTGATCTTCTTGCCCCTGGCCATCTCGTTTGTCGGTGCTGGCATCATCTGGCGATTCATGTTTCAAGCTCGACCGCCGTCGAAAGATCAGACCGGCGTTCTCAACTGGTTGTGGGTTGGCCTTGGTTCCACATCCAACGGGTCGGGATTGATGAAGACGGTTCTATTGGTACTCCTTGCAACACTGGCCTTGCTCTTGGTCGTGGCTGCTGCGTTGTCGATCCGTTCGAAACGCTTTGGTCGGTTGGGTTGGCTAGCCGGACTTGGAGCACCGCTCGGGTTCCTGCTCTATCGCCTGCTCACTTCTAATCTGGGTGGATTCAAGATCACCTCGAGCGGAGAGGTTGAAGCCAACCCAATCCTGTTCTTGGCCGAACCCCCATTCAACAACGTCTGGCTCATGGTCATCCTCATCTGGATTCAAACCGGATTCGCCATGGTCATCTTCTCGTCAGCTATCAAAGCCGTTCCGGCCGAGCTCATCGAGGCAGCGCAGGTAGACGGGGCTACTGATTCGCAAGTCTTCTGGAAGGTGACGCTACCTCACATCGCTCCAACAGTTGGCGTGGTAGTAACAACCTTGGTCGTTCTGGTAATGAAAGTATTCGACATCGTCAAGGTCACAACGGACGGTGATTTCGACACCCAAGTAATTGCAAACGAGATGTGGCAACGAGCATTCACCGAGTTCAACACTGGGTTAGGGTCAGCGCTGGCGGTTGTGTTGTTTGTGGCGGTAGTGCCAGTCATGTACATCAACATTCGCCGAACTCAAAAGGCGGCAGCACTATGATCAATACGGTTTATCGGGTGCTTCGATCAATACCGGTTTGGCTACTCGTTGTGCTCTGGAGCATCCCGACTTTCGGTTTGTTTATCAACTCGTTCAGAACCAAAGACGCTCAGCGCAACACCGGCTGGTGGACAGTCGGGAGCGACGAACGAGGCGTCTCGGTGCAGAACTACATCGACGTTTTAGAAGCCAACGCAACTGGCGGTCTCGAAGATGCGTTGCTCAACTCTTTCGCAATTGCCATACCGGCGACCATCATCCCAATCGCTATCGCCGCGTTCGCCGCCTACGCTTTTGCCTGGATCGACTTCCGCGGTCGAGAGCTAATGTTTATCGCCACTGTCTCTCTCTTAGCTGTTCCTAATCAAGTGGCACTAATTCCTCTACTACAAACATTTGTGGGTGGCGCCCACTTCACCATTCCCTTCGTCGACAAGACACTAACCTTTGTCCCTGACCTTGGGCTTCAAGGAACGACAACTGCGGTGTGGCTAACTCATACTGGATTCGCTATGCCGTTCGCTGTGTTCTTGATCCACAACTACATAAGCTCGCTGCCACGCGACATTTTCGAAGCAGCCAGAATCGATGGGGCCGACCACTTCACTATTTTCCGTCGACTAGTGTTGCCGTTGTCCATTCCGGTCTTGGCCGCATTCGCCATCTTCCAGTTTTTGTGGACTTGGAATGACTACCTCATTGCCCTAACTATGATCGGCTCAAACCCCGACACCCTGCCAACCACGGTAAAGATTGCCTCGTTGTCTGGCCAGTTCGGTGAACAAGCTCATCTCTTGTCGGCCGGGGCGTTCATCCAAGCGTCGGTGCCGCTACTGGTCTTCTTCTTGCTTCAACGATTTTTCGTTCGAGGCTTACTGGCGGGTTCAGTCAAAGGCTAAAATCGGCCAGAATCGGCTCTTTTCGAGGCCAAATTGGGCTAAACGACTGGAATCTAGGATCGCTAACCCGGCTCGGTAAACTTAAATATCGGACGGAATTGGTGATTTGGAGCATGTGTGTGGCCGATTGACCTCGAGGGCTTCGTGCCCATCAGGCTTCTTGGCTCAGGTGGGTTCGGTCAAGTTTGGCTCGCTGAGCAAACGGATCTCGATCGACGCGTCGCGGTCAAGATCGGGCACACTCCGCTCGTAAGCCCGGACGCTCACCGCCGTTTTGATCGGGAGCGACGAGCGCTTGGACGCCTCAGTGGACATCGCCACATCGTCAGCCTCCACTCGTCGGGGATCAGCGAAAACAACTTGCCGTATCTAGTGATGGCCTATATCGACAACGGCACACTTACTGAGCGAGGACCGAAACTTTCAGAAGATCGGCTCCGGGCCGTTACCAACCAACTAGCCGATGCTGTCGGCCGAGCTCATGAGATTGGAATAATTCATCGGGACTTGAAACCGGAGAACGTTTTCATCGACCGCTCAGGCGATGCTGTGCTTGGAGATTTTGGCACCGCTCGTCTTTCAGACTCGACGGTCACAACATCTCCCGGGCTAACCGCTTCGATGGCGTTCGTCGCTCCCGAACTTTTAGACGGAAAGCAACCCTCGATCCGGACCGACATTTACGGCATTGGCATAACAATGGTCGCAGCTATTCTTGGCCGCTCGCCGTTCATTATTGACGGCACCGAAACCCCTCAATGGTTGGCAATGCAGGTTATGAAGGGCGAAACCAGATCCCTTCCACCGGGGCGCGTGAGTCCAGAGTTTGAAGCCTTGCTGTGGCGCTGCATGGATATCGACCCTGGGATGAGACCAAGTGGCACCGCTACTCTACGGAACTTGTTGGCCAAACTCCCAGCACCTCTTTTGCCAGCTGACGAGACAACGGTGATGGAAACCGTTGACGATAACCATGAGTCTCCTAGCCAAGAATCAGCCGAACAACCCTTGGAATCAACGGCCCGACTTTCTGTCGTCACCGGCGCGCAGCATCACACCCAAGCAATGGATGCGCCAGTCGTGTCCGAACCGCTAGAAACGAGCCGCTCAGCGTTGGCATCTGGTTCCGGCCAGGCTGAAGCTATCGCAACCCAACCCGCTCGAAGCTACGGGCCTTTGTTGGTTGGTCTGCTAATCGCCCTGGCCACGGTGAGTGTCATCGGCGTCGCCATCTTCCGAAGTTCCCAAACCGAACAAGCCGCTACCGAACCGATCGAATCGGCAAGTACCCCAGAGCGGTCGTCGGGAACGTTCCCCGAAGACAATGAAGACGGTGATGGCTCGGCGTCGGTTCAAGGAAGTAGCACCGAAACAGACGATACAGACGTCGATGATACAAGTCAGTTTAACGCGGCCGCAGAAGCCGATAGCGAAAACGATGGTTCCGCTGACGCTGACGGTGACGACAAATTGAGCTCGTATGGACAAGCCACGTGTCCCGGTGAAACAACCCTCATCTTTGGCGGCAGTTCATCTGGCGGCTTCGACGTGGCAATATGTAGCGACGGCAGCAGATTGCGTTATCACGGGATCCGCCGCAGCGACGGTGCCGACCTTCGATTGTCGGCTTGCGCAGTTGAGCCTGGGTACTACCAGGCGATCAATGAAGACACCAGGTACGAGGTCAACTCAGCAACTGACACGTTACAAGCGACCAACACCGTCACCGGCGCTCGATCCATTAACGACACCTTTACCGATACGTACTTCCAGCCACCATCCACACCGCTGCTCTGCTAGGAAGTCGCACAGCAGGTTTGAACCTGGGTTCAACTCCAGTTTCGGAAATCGCCAAGTTAGGTGAACAGTGGGCCGTGATCGAGATTCGGTAGCACGTAGCGGGCGAACAAGTCGGCTTCTGCTTTGTGGGGATACCCGGACAAGATGAACGCCTCTACGCCGACCGCCCGGTAGGCCTTGATCTTGGCCAAAACTTGATCAGGGTCCCCAACGATGGCCGCTCCTGCTCCGGATCGGGCTCGGCCGATACCGGTCCATAGATTCTCTTCGGCAAAGCCAGTTTCGTCGGCACTTTGCCTGAGCTCGACTTGGCGTTGGACGCCAGCAGATGCGGTATCAAGGGACCGTTGACGAATTTGTTCCCCGATATCGTCGTCGAGCTTGGAAACGAGCTGCTCGGCCGCTGCCATAGCTTCGGACTCTGATTCTCGTACGATCACGTGGCTGCGAAGCCCGAATCGAAGCGTTCGTTGATAGCTGCTGGCTAGATCTGACATTTCTCCGACTGTCTTGCCAACTGATGCCACCGTGTCGGGCCAAGTGAGGAACACGTCGGCTTGTTCGGCCGCGGTTTGTTTAGCGGCCGGACTAAAGCCACCGAAGTAAAACGGTGGGCACGTCTTTCCTTCGGTGATGCGGGGAGGATCGAGGTTGAGCTGGACGAACTCGCCGTCGACGTCAACCGCTTCACCGTTCAAGATGGAACGAAGCGTGCTCATCCATTCCCTGGTTCGTTGATAACGCGGTTCCGACTCAAGAGTCTGGCCCGGCATATCGGACGAGATGATGTTAATGGTCAGTCGGCCGTTCAGCATCTGATTGATAGTGGCCAACTGTCGGGCCAACTGAGGCAACCACATCTCCCCCATCCGAACCGCCAACAGCAGCTGGATCTGTTCGACCAACGGAGCAATACCACCAGCAAAGGCGACGCTGTCAATGCCAAGGCTGTAGCCAGACGGCAACAAGATATTGTCAAAGCCGTTTTTGTCGGCCGTCAAAACTATGTCTCGACAGTGGGGCCATGAGCTCTGCAATGAGGGGTCGGGAACACCCAGATAGGCATAGTCATCATCACAAAGGGCGGCGAACCAAGAAACTTCCACCGGGGCGGTCATTGCGAACACCCGATCGAGACCCCAGTCGGCAACCCATCGACAGTCGATGACCTGGAGCGGTTCACCAGTACGCGACTGGTCGAAAGACCAGGGCTAGTTTTCTTTGTCGGACCAGTCGAGGCGAGCATAATCGCATCATAGTTGCACTGCGTCTCAGAACGCTTCCGTCGGCTAGCGGGTGTTGAGTGCCAAGCAGAGAAACCTTACGGCAACGGAACGCCCTCGGAAGCGACAATGATTTGGTAACAGTCCTCGCGGGTCAGGTTCACGGTCAACGCTTCAGTGGCATTGGCTAGACGGGATGATGTTTGAGTGCCAAGAATGGCTACCGGCGCGCTCGGGTGGGTCAGCACGAAGCCGATCGCTATTGCCGCCCGATCGACACCCTCTCTTGTTGCTAGTGCGTCGAGTACTTCGATCAGCTCGGGTCGGACGCCATCACCGGAAAGTATCGATCCGCCACCTAGCGGACTCCAAGCCATCGGGACCGCCTTGTTGCGAAGGCACCAATCGAACGTCCCGTCCCGGATGGGATCCAGATGGGCGGCCGAAAATTGCGGTTGCGACGAGACTAGTGGGAACGACAAGAACGATTGCAGGGTCTCGTGCTGATCAGGAGTGAAGTTAGAGACTCCCACCTCACCGATTTTGCCTTCGTTCCGAAGCGCGGTCAGCGTCTCGGCCACGTCAGCCGGGTGAGCGTACAGGTCGGGCCGGTGAATTTGATAGAGATCGATGGTTTCGACGTTGAGTCGCCGAAGGGAGTCTTCGCAGGCCTTCCGCAAGTAGTGAGAACTCTGGTTGTATGGGGTCGGTGGGGCGATACCACCCTTAGATGCCAACACCATTTGATCCCGAAGTGCCGGGGCCACAGTTAACACCTGACCGAGCATCGACTCACACGACCCGAACCCGGTCCCACCCCAATCGAGACCATAGACGTCGGCATTGTCGACCAAGTTCATACCTAGGCTCAGTGCTGACTCAATTAGTTGCTGCGCTTGGCCTACATCATCGATAGTCAGCCTCCAACAACCAAACCCCAGCGGTCCAACTTCGAATGGTCCCATCTGACGCTTGGACGGGTTCACGAGATTCTCTGCCATCGCACTAACCTACAACGATCGGTTGCCAACGCCTAACCACACAACCAGAACACTCCAACACCAGCCCGCACTCGTACGATCACGCCTTAGTGGAACCGATTCGTACCCCAGCAAGGTAATCAGGCACACCCAAACCGGCACATTCGAATGCGAACAAAAATTGGCGTTGCTGCCATCGAGTGCTAGTCGAGACATTTCGGGCGGAGCCGAAACGTTGCAAACCTACACTAGGTCAATGGCCGAAAACCAACTCGTCTTCGTCGCAGCTCTCCTGGCAGATCCGACGCGGGCCGGTTTACTGAGCGCTCTGATGGACGGTCGAGCTCATACTGGTGGTGAACTCGCTCGCCATCTGGGGATTGCCCCTTCGACGGCTAGCGAACACCTGTCGAAGCTACTCGACGCTGGGTTTGTAATCGTTGCCGCGCAAGGCCGGCATCGATATTTTCATTTGGCCAATGCCGGCGTTGCCGAATTACTGGAAACCATGGGCGCCAGCCCGGTCGGCGATTTAGTGTCGGGCCCGAAGGCACCGGTTGCGTTGCGCTATGCCCGCACTTGTTACAACCATCTCGCTGGCGAACTTAGTGTGCAAATTTTCAACCAGTTGGTTTCTGATGGTCGGATCGAACCGTTCGAAGACAAATTGACCCTAACCGCTAGCGGTGAAGCGATGTTCGCTGAGCTCGGGGTGGAGGTCGCTACTCTTCGGAAGCCGGGCCGTGCCACCGCACGATCATGTCTCGACTGGACCGAACGCCGACCCCACTTAGCCGGTCGAGCCGGAAACGCGATTCTGGACGCAATGTTCGGTCGAGGGTGGATTGTTCGCGATAACGTCGCCCGGTCGGTTCGAGTAACCAACGCCGGTCGGGATGAGCTCTTTGCTTTCTTTGGCGTCCAAGCGGAAGCTACTATCGCCAAGGGGTAGGGAGCTTCCTGCTACCAAATATCCATGCCAGCCAGAATCCTTACTAATCAAGTGAAAGAGCTTCACCGTTGACTGAATCAGTTGAACCGAATCCAGCAGTGAAGTACGGAGTCATCGGGACCGGGATGATGGGGGTCGAACACATTCACAACATCGCTGCGGTCGCGGGAGCTGAGGTGGTAGCTCTAGCCGATCCCGAACCATCGTCTTTAGTTGCAGCCGCTGATGCTGTTAACGGACCAGTCGAAAGCTATGACCGTTACCAAGATTTGATTGCCGACGGTCTCTGCGATGCCCTGGTCATCGCCTCACCAAACATGACCCACAAAGAAGTTCTGGACGAAATCATCGGGACCGACCACCACCTACTAATAGAGAAGCCCTTGTGTACTACAGTGGCTGACTGCCAAGAGGTTGTAGCAGCATCCAAGAACCATCCGGGCAAGATCTGGATGGGTCTTGAGTATCGGTACATGGCCCCAATTGCCGAGTTGATCGACCGGTGTCACCGGGGAGCGGTGGGCGATCTTCAAATGGTTGCCATTAGAGAGCACCGGTTTCCGTTCTTAGAAAAAGTCGGTGATTGGAACCGATTCAGCGAAAATACCGGCGGAACGCTGGTGGAGAAATGCTGTCACTTTTTCGATCTGATGATTCAAATCTTCGACGACAAACCAGTTCGGGTTATCGCATCCGGAGGCCAAAATGTGAACCACCTCGATGAGCGATACAACGGAAGACAACCCGACATTCTCGATAACGCCTACGTGATCGTTGAGTTCAGCGAAAACCGTCGAGCCATGCTCGATCTCTGTATGTTCGCCGAAGCCACCCACAACCAAGAAGAAGTGTCAGTAGTTGGCGACACCGGAAAGCTAGAAGCATTTATTCCAGAAGACATTGTCCGGTTTGGGCAACGGGGCACCCACGAAATCGGCTCGGTACTAACCGAACCGATCACAAACGACTCGGTGAAGTTCGCTGGTTACCATCACGGCGCCAGCTACCTTGAACACGTCGATTTCCTTAGATGTATAAACGAAGGCACCAGCCCGCTGGTCACAGTCGAAGATGGTCTTTGGAGCGTCGCCGTTGGTGTCGCCGCCCATCTCAGTATCGACGAGGGGCGTCCGGTCGAACTCTCCGAGGTTCTCGACTAACTAGCCTTTCAATCGGTAGCGGCCAGCGATAGCCCACTGTCCGGGTCGAAGAAATGGCATCGACTGGTATCGACAGTTACCTCGATCTCATCCCCCAGTTTTATGGCGCTCCTCGGGTTGAATCGACCGACACATGGACTCCCATCAACGAGGAGATCTTCCATTGCATCGGGGTCGCCAACGTCAACGGCAACGGCGTCAACGTTGAAGTGAGCCAATATTTCGGCGCCTAACGCTTCGATCAGGTCTACTTTGGCGTGAATTCGTTGATCAGTCGGGTGGTCGGTGGCCAGTGACGCATCTTCGAGGTCTTCTGGCCGGATGCCGAGGGTTACCGATCGGCCATCAAAGCTTCGCAACGTCGGATGATTCGCCAAGGCGGCTGGATGAAGTGAAAGCTGGGTTTCGCCGAACGCGACCGTTGCGGTATCACCATCAAACGTCAAAGGCGCCTCGTAGAGATTCATCGATGGTGAGCCGATGAAGGCGGCCACAAACACGTTGCTTGGGTTGTCGTACAGTTCTCGCGGTTCGGCTACTTGCTGTAAGACTCCATCTTTAATAACCGCTACCCGATCTCCCATGGTCATTGCTTCGACTTGATCGTGGGTTACATAGAAGGTGGTAACGCCAAGATCTTTCTGAATTCGAGCGATCTCAGCTCGCATCTGAACTCGCAGTTTGGCATCGAGATTCGACAACGGTTCATCCATCAAAAACGCAGCTGGACGACGAACAATGGCTCGTCCCATCGCTACTCGCTGCCGTTGACCGCCTGAAAGTTGGCCCGGTTTGCGATCGAGGTAGTCTTCCAACTCCAAAATTCGAGCGGCCTCGGTAACCCGTTCGGTGATTTCAGCTCGAGGCTTCTTAGCCAACTCCAATGCAAATCCAATGTTGTCGGCCACCGACATGTGGGGATACAACGCGTAGTTTTGGAAAACCATTGCGATGTCACGATCCTTCGGATGAACATCGTTCACTATCCGGTCACCGATCATCAATTTGCCATCGGTGATGTCTTCGAGGCCAGCGATCATCCGCAAAGCCGTGGACTTACCACAGCCCGATGGTCCAACCAGAACGAGGAACTCACCGTCCTCTATCTCGAGCGACAAGTCGTTGATAGCTTGAAACCCGCCGGGGTAGGTCTTTGAAATGCCTTCTAACGTTACTGGTGCCACACAGAGACTCTAGCGCTTAGCTCGAATCCGATCACTTCGAGCCAAAGGTAACCCCCTCGACCACATCACCCGCTGTTAGCACATACTGAATCACGTACTGAATCACGTACTGAATCACTGGGCGAATGAGTAAGCGTCGAGCCCGCAATCAAGTACCCTAGAATAGTGGAACAAACCGCACCTCTAAACTACGCAGATCGAGGCCCAGGCCTTACTCGTGGTGTACGAGCGTTCCGGGCGAGGATGGCTCGGAAAAGGCTTCGGGTTGTGCCATGGCAAGGAGATTCTCGGGTCGCGTTAGTGTGCCCGACCCGGGTTGACCGCTCGCCGACGTCGGCCGACATCAGGCTTTGCCTAGAAGCGTTGCAGGAGCGAGGGGTCGATGATGCTGTGACTCCGGCGCTCAATCGATTCGAAGCAGAGCCATTCCTCCAAGCCGGTTTTCGACTTTATGAACGACTTCATCTGCTCGCACTCGACTTGAACGCTCCGAGTATGGCCGAACCATCGCAGGCCGGTTGGCGTTCGATCGGCTCGCCCGACCCGGCATGCACGTTCACTGCCGGCAAATCGTGGCACGACAACAAGGTTCTTGATGTCGACGCCAAAGCGTTTCGGGATTTCTGGCGATTCGACTCCCTCGCGCTCAACGATGCCAAGATCGCAACCCCAACTAGGCGGTATCGAATTGCGAAGCTCGACGGACGGATTGTCGGTTATGCCATAACCGGTCGAGCTGGAACACGAGGCTACCTGCAACGGCTAGCCGTCGACCCCGAGGTTCAGGGTCGAGGCATCGGATCCGAACTAGTGGCTGATTCTTGTCGGTGGCTTACTAACCGTGGCGTTCAACAATCGTTGGTTAACACCCAAGAAACGAACCATGGCGCGCTTGCCTTATATGAGCGGCTCGGATTTCGCCACGAGCCAAATGGGCTCGTTGTCCTTAAATGGGATCGGGGCGGGTGACCGCGAGGTCACGGCGGCAACAAACTCACTTCCACCACTATCTTCGGAGCATTTCATGGGCTGCGGTCTGCATCATCGCACCCGTTTTTGCCATTTTCGCTCTTACCTTGCCGGTTGAGGCCACCGGTCCATCCACTAACGGTCGGTTCGTCGACCCAGGCGAGCTACTACAGATCATGAATCAAACCTCCTTCGTGGCAGCCGACGGCATGTTAACGATCGATATTGGAATTGCGCTCGATGATTTGGCAGCCACGCCCCTACAAGACACGGCGTCGACTGAAGGCGACACTGGCCTGCAACCAGCGTCGCCTCTAGATCGATTCACCATCGACGTGACTGTATTTGGCCGGATAAGTGATGAGGCTGATGTGGAGCAGCCACCGACTCGGCCGCTCAATCGAGTTGACCCCATTCCGCTTTCGACACTGCCGACCATCGTTGATGGAATCGGTCGCGAACTCTACCGAGTTGAGCTACCGGTAAGGTCCGGTGAGCCGTTCGATGGACGGGAGCGAGTGCTCATTCCAGAGCCAGGGGTGTACCCAATCACCGTTGAACTTCACGACAGCAATGGACTTCTTGCGACCCGCCGTACTCATTTCATTCGGCTAGCTCAAGAAACAAGTGGTGAAGCAACGGTCGCTCCGATACCGGTGGCTGTGTTGCTCCCGGTTACCGCCGCCGACGGCTTGACCCTAGAAGATGCTATCCAATTGCTTACCGCTCATCCGAATCACCCGATGACGGTTTCTTTGCAAGAGGGAACTCAAAGCCAGCTGCGGTCAGATCCCGAGCTAGCCACTCGCTTCCAGGCGGCGGTAGGACAACGACAAGTGATTGCGAGCTCGTTCCTTGATCTTGATCCTTCTGCTCTGGCTGAGATTGGCCAAGAACCGATTTACGGCAACGCTGTTACGACCGGGCGACAAGGGTATGAGGCATCAGGAATCGTGATCAGTCCGGCGATGACAGAGATCAACACCCCGCTAACCGAACAAGGGGTTCGGGCCTTGCAGTCAGTTGGGGTACAAACGGTGATCACAAAACAACCGGGTGGCAACGGATACTTCACTGTTGACAATAAAAGGCTGCACGTGATCTCGATCGATGAGGATCCGAGTTCGACATTTTCCACCGAAGACAGCGGACCCGTCGTGGCTACTCAAGTGTTAGCCAAACTCGTGTTGCGGGGTGAAACGAACCGGGCCGCTGTCGTGCTCGGCGGGCCATCGCTAGGCGAACGGCCTGTGCCCGCTATCAACGCGTTCTTGGTTGCCCTTTCTCAGCCTGGTGCCCCTCAGCCGATCGCGGTGGCCGACATCGAACAAGACATTGCCCTCCAGGTTGCCGAGCGGCCATCGCAAGATCTGGGGCCAGTCTCAGCCTTGCTATTTGGCATTCAAAACAGCATCGCCACCTATGAAAGTTCGTACCGAGCCGGGGGAACTCCACCCCAACAGTTCCGAAACCGAATGCTGGCTAGCCTTAGCCGAACCCGAAATCAACAAGAACGCAAGGCCGCGCTTGACCTCCTCGCTCAACAGATCGACGAAGAGCTAAACGTTATTAGCCTTCCAGCAAGCCAACCGGTCAACTTGGCGGCCCGATCAGCCCCTATCCCTCTTGTCGTTGAAAGCAACGCCAAAGGACCGAGGTTGGTCATGGTGAAGTTTGTGAGCGACAAAGTTTCGGTCTCGCTGAACGAACAAGTGATTCTGGTTGAGCCGGGTACGAGCTCAGTTGATGTTGAAGTCGAAGCTCGATCTCTTGGCGTCAGCCCACTTGAGGTTTCGATCTGGACTCCCGATGGCAAAGAGCAGCTCGCTCTGACAACCTTCCAGGTTCGTTCAACGGCGGTTCCTGGTGTTGGCCTGCTTCTTTCGGCTATCGGTATCGTGATGCTCTGTTCGTGGTGGTGGGTTGACAATCGCCGCCGCTCCAACGAACGCATTCATGCCAAAGCAGCATCCATCGCCCTCAGCATGGAGTAAAACGAAACCAGTGTAGCGAGCAAACGAAACCGCTCATCGAAGCGTCAGCTCTATCCTTGGTGAATGACTAGCGACTGCGTATCTGATAAGGCGGCTATCCGATGGGCTTAGCCACACCGATGACCTCTGCCCTCGGTATCGAAGCGCCAATTCTCCAGTCCGGCATGGGCGGGGTTGCCGGACCAGAACTGGTAGCCGCAGTTTCCAACGCCGGCGGATTAGGAGTTTTGGCTGCCCTTCGGCTCGAACCAGACCAGGTGCGAGCCGCCATTAAGAAGGTACGAACGCTCACTAACAAACCGTTCGGTGTGAATATTTGGCTCCATGACGATGTTAGAACTCCTCCGAATCCAACGTCGATTTCTAATGATCGGCTTCGAGCGGTTCAGGACGTTCTCAACGAATACCGTCCCCGATTGGACTTAGAACCAACGCTTACTTTGCCTGACCCAGGCCCCGATCTAGTGAACGCCGCCATTGAGGTGATGATCGAAGAACAAGTCCCCGTATTCTCGGCCGCAATCGGCACGCCAGAGCCGCGTCTAGTCGAACGGTTTCATTCTGTCGGAACGAAAGTAGTGAGCATGGTTGCGACCGTCGCAGACGGATTGGACGCTTCCGATCACGGCGTCGACGTCGTTGTTGCTCAGGGAAGTGAAGCTGGGGGTCATCGTAGTTACGGTTCGAAACGATCCAAGTCCGATGCGGTTGGTACAAGCACGTTTGTGTTGATACCAGAACTTCGAGATGCGATATCGCTGCCATTGGCCGCAGCCGGAGGAATCGTTGATGGGCGAGGTTTGGCCTCAATGCTGGTTCTAGGGGCAGACGGCGTGCTGCTTGGGACACGATTTGTTGCCACTACAGAGTCAATGGCCTCCGATATTTGGAAACAACGACTTGTTGCCGGTGAACGTCGAACAACCTTGACCGATGGGTTCACTGGCCAATGGGCCCGGATTCTCGATTCCGAGTTCGCCGACCGGTGGGAAACGTCGCAGGTCGAGGCGCTACCTGGTCTATTGCAAGCAACCGCAGGCAAAGACCTTTTCTCAGCTGCTAAAGCCGTTGGCGACGATCAGTTGCAACCGCTCTACGCCGGAGCAGGAGTTTCTGGGTTATCAAGCATCGTTGGGGCTGGGGACGTGATAAACGACATGGTAGCTGAAGCTCATGAAGCGCTCGAAAGCGTTCAATCCCGATTGGACCCAACCCGTGACCCCCGATCGGGCGACAATTCACCCGCCAACCAGTAATTAGTTTGGGGTGCAACACGGCACAATTTGTGCGTTCTGGTCTTACAAATTGGTGTTTACTACGAAGTGAAATGACCGATCCCCAGAAGCCGGGTAGCGTGTAGTTGTGAATGGGAGGACGGATCCTCCGACTCCCCCTGAGTCGGCCGCAATAACACAACGTGCTTCCGCCGCGCCCCAAGAGGCTCGCCAAGTCGCCAGCGGCATTATTCTCAAGAATCGATACCAAATAGACGCTGCTATAGCGTCAGGCGGTATGGCTCAAGTTTGGCGTGGGGTCGACCAAATTTTGAACCGCCCAGTAGCCCTGAAAATTCTCCACCCTCATTTGGCCACCGATCAAGCGTTCCTCACTCGATTCCGACGAGAAGCGGTGGCCTCGGCTCGTCTGGCCCATTCCAGCATTGTTGCCGTCTATGACACTGTTAGCGAAGACGGTATCGAAGCCATCGTGATGGAACTGATAGACGGCACGACCTTGCGGGCAGTGCTCGACAGCGCCCAACAGCTTCAGCCGGGTGAGGTAGTTGAAATCGGCGCCTCGATTGCGGACGCGCTCGATACCGCTCATCGAGCTGGCGTGGTTCATCGTGACATTAAGCCAGCCAACATCATGGTCAGCAAAGAGCGTCGTGTTGTGGTCACTGACTTTGGTATCGCCAAAGCCAGTAAAGATCAAGACTTAACCCACACCGGCACGCTGCTTGGAACCGCCAAGTATCTGGCGCCCGAACAGGTGGCTGGTGAACCGGTTGACCCCCGAGCCGACCTCTACTCGCTTGGCGTCGTCTTGTTTGAATCAATCACCGGCAAGCCTCCATTCAAGGCTGAAACCGATGCTGCGACTGCTCTGGCTCGGCTGCAAGGAGATGCCCCGGTTTGTAAAGAGCTGCGACCAGACACACCGGATGACTTGAACGCCATCATCGCCCGCGCCATGGCCCGTCAACCCGATGACCGGTTTGATCGAGCTAGTTCGATGAGAACAGCGCTATTGGCTGCCAACCTTTCCGTTGTCACTCCAATGAGTCAGTCAAGTTCTGACAACCGCCAACCTCAGCAGCCGCCGCTAAACCTAGGGCGTCCGAATCAGGCGGTGCCACCCGATGCTGGCCAAACAGCATCCTGGAATCCGCCTAACCAACAGCAGGCGCCACCAAGCCAGCCGCCTCCGGTTGGTAGCGGTACCGCGGTCATGCCGATGGAGCGGCGCCAACCAGGTGCAGCTCCGTCTCCTGACCCTAAACAAGCGAAGCGAAAGCCGGCTGCTCGATCCCGTAAGCGATCTAGTCCGCCACCAAAACCTCCCGAGAAGCCGACGGCCAGCAATCGGCCGATGCGTTGGGCTGCACTGGCGCTAATCTTCGGCGGACTAGTAGTAGGGGGCTTATTGTTGCTCTCGGTCATCGGCGAAACAGGCGATCTCACACCAGACGCTGGCGACTTTACCGGTCGCGGCGACGTGACTATCGAAGATGCGGTTCCGTTCGATCCATTCGATCGTGGTGGTAGTCACACCGAGCGGAACCAGTTAGCACCACTTGCGTTCGATAAAGATCTCGAAACTGTTTGGCAAACCGAAACCTATTTACGCAACGAACTTGGTGGCTTAAAGGATGGCGTAGGCCTGGTTCTCTTTCTTGATGAGTCATCCGAAATCGATGAAGTTGAAATCTCAACTAGTAGTACGGGTTGGAGTCTTGAGGTTTACGTCGGCGACGACATCGGACCCAATTCCAATGACTTCGATATCACCGGATTGGGCTCCCCAGCTGGATCAATCGAAAACACAGAAGGAACGCAGACCATCGATCTCGATAGTCAAACCGGCACCCAAATCCTCCTCTGGATTACTGAAACCGGCACCACCGCCGATCCCGACCGGGGCGAAGTGCATCGGTTTGTGCTTAACGAGGTTGCAGTCAGCTAACGTGGTCCCACCGATGCAAGTGGAGCGGCTAGGATCCTTGGATCGAAGCGTCGGATGAACAGCTCGTAACCCGAGCCCAGCACGGTGACAAAGGCTCAGTAGACGAGCTCCTACGACGCCACTACGACCGCATCTACGCCGTTTGTCGACGGGTTGCCGGTAACGACGCCGACGCAGCCGACGGTTGCCAAGAAGCCCTAATGGCGATCGTTCGAGGGCTACCAAAGTTTGACGGTCGCTCTACGTTCAAGACCTGGAGCTACCGGGTAGCGACCAACGCCTGTCTCGACGAGGTTCGCCGCCGATCACGTCGCCCATTGTCAGTGGCCGAGTTTGCCGACGAAGCGTCGTCTGAACAATCGGTCGGAGACGCTCTCGGCGTCAGAATGGAGATCGATCACGCACTTGAACAGATCCCTGAGGAATTTCGCCTACCCGTTCTACTTCGAGATGTTGGTGGACTGGACTACGCAGAAATCGCTGAAACCCTAGCAATTCCGCCAGGAACGGTGCGATCTCGCATCGCTCGAGGCCGAAAACACTTATCTGACATTCTCGGGAACCAGAGCGTGTCATGAGAACGTCAAACTACGTAGAACCCCGTTTACCATCACCTGTCACAACCCATCAGACATCCCCTCAATAACAAGCAATAAAGAACGTTGCCAATGACCGAAGAAGAACGAGACCAACTAGCGTCTGTCTACCTAGACGGAGAAGCCACCTCGCAAGAGGTTGCCTTGGTTGAGCGCGATTCAGATCTTCAGCTTCGAGTTCAAAAACTTCAATCCGTTTCTGCTCGTCTCGGCTCCTCAATTTCGATCTCGCCTTCGCTCAAAGAACAGCACCTGGCGGCCGCGTTAGCTCAGTTCGATCCAGCCCAATCACTCGGTGATGTCGGCACTACCGCTGACAGTTTTGGTCCCGCCACCTCCACTGAACCCGAAAACTCGGAAGTGGCCGCGACTGAGGGTGAGGACAACATCATCGATTTGGCCAGCAGGCGCTTTGAGTCGGCGCCAACGCTTAGCGATGAACCGATGACAACGGTCAAATCTCGGTCAATGCCGCAGTGGCTGTCGGCAGCGGCCGTCACCCTGTGCGTACTTGGTGGTGGCGTGTGGCTCGCATCTCAAATGGGTTCATCGTCCGATGAAACCAGTTTTGAAAGCGCCGGAGCGGCCGCCGATTTCGACGAAGCTGCTGATTCCGAAGCGATGACGGCAACCGACGACGCCATGGAAGAAAGCAGCGCCAAGAGCGTTGAAGAATCCGTCGAAGAGAGCGGCATGGCCGATAGTGCGGCGGCGGAGCGATCGACAACCACGATTGCCGATCGAGCGCCAGAAGACAGCGAGGAAACAAGCGACGCAACAGAAGTTGAGCCAGGGGAAGATGCGGCAGCAGATGAAGATCTTGGTGAATCCCTGACCGACGCCGAGGTAGCCGGCAATGGCGGATTCTTTCCTAACGAACCGGTTGCGTCATTCGGTGAAACCCCAAACACAGCCGACCTGGTAGAAGCTCCACCAGCACCACCAAGAGTCGATCTTGAGCAGTCGCAATGCGTGAACGAGATTAACCGACCGGTACAGGTTATTGGCTACTTACCTATCGAAGTCAGTGGTCAACCAGCTGAGTTCTTTATCTTCATTGACGAAGCAGGAAACGAAGATGGCATTGTGCTCGATGCCGACTGCCAACCGCTAACCTAGTTTGGCTCATTAGACCCAAACCGAGCTCGCATCTCCCCGGTTGGACTAGAACTCGAATCTATTCTCAGATGCCAGTGCGGTCGCGACCGCCAGTTCATGATGGCAACTTCGGTTCGAACATGGCACAGTAGCCGTATGGCAACGACTGCATTTATCGGATTAGGAACAATGGGTTACCCTATGGCGGGACATCTCGCAGCTGGAGGCCACGATGTGCGGGTGTACAACCGCACGACTGAAACCGCGCAACGATGGTGTGAGCAATATGGTGGGACTCAGCACGCTACGCCAGCCGAGGCAGCCAGCGGAGCCGACTTTGTATTCACCTGTGTCGGCGGAGATGATGATCTTCGAGCGGTGCTCACTGGCAGCACCGGCGCTCTAGGATCTTTAGCCGACGGCGCGATCATTGTCGACCACACGACGGCGTCGGCTACCGTCGCCCGCGAGATGGACGCTCTTTGTCGCCAGTCTGGAGTCGGTTTCGTCGATGCTCCAATCTCAGGTGGGCAGGCTGGCGCTAAGAACGGCCAACTAAGTGTGATGTGCGGAGGCCAGCTCGGCCACTTTCAAAAGGCTGAGCCGGTAATTGACTGCTATGCCAAAGCAGTGACGCTGTTGGGTGGATCAGGTTCAGGTCAACTAACGAAAATGGTCAACCAAATTCTTTGCGCTGGCGCGATTCAGGGAGCCGCAGAAGCATTAGCCTTCGGCGAGCAAGCTGGACTCAACATGGATTTGGTTCTCTCGGCTGTTACTCAAGGGGCAGCTGGATCGTGGTATCTGTCAAACCGCGGTGAGACGATGGTTCGAGACGAGTTCGATTTCGGATTCGCGGTCGACTGGATGGCTAAAGATCTCGGTCTGGTTCAAACTGAGGCTTCAGGGATTGGCGCTCCGACACCGTTGGCCGACATGACTGCCGCGTACCTGGCCGAGAGTCAGGAAGCTGGCGACAACCGAATGGATGCAACGTCGATCATTCGCCGGTATCGAGAAAAACGAACCAGCTAGCTTAACTAGCTCGTGTCGGGCAGAATGTTGTTGGGCAATATCAGCCTTAGCAATTCACCAAACAAGTGAGGAATTAGAACTCGTGTCTTCGGCCAGCTCTGACTCGAATCGAGCCGATGAACAAGCGTACGACCTCGCGGTAATCGGACTTGGCCTGGTCGGTAGCGCGGCGCTTCGTCACGCTGCCTCTAGCGGCGCAAACGTTATCGGAATCGGTCCGGCTGAGCCTGAACAATGGCACGATCACACGGGACCATTTTCAAGCCACTTTGATTCGGGTCGTGTAACAAGACGCCTCGATGTTAAGCCGGAGTGGGCGCTACTGGCCGCTCGATCGATCGCTGAATACCGAAATATTGAACAGGCATCTGAACAACGTTTTTATGCTGAGTGTGGGTTTGTGTTCGCACGTGACGATGCCAACGGTATTGGCAAGTTGACTGACGTTGCCGCCCAGTTGGAAGTTCCGCTTCTGGTTGGTCCTGCCGATGAGGCAACCGCAAAAGGACCATGCCGACACTTCAACCTTCCGTCTCACTTTACTGTGTTGCGAGAGCCGAGCTCAGCCGGTTTCGTTGACCCCCGACGGATGGCAACGGCACAACGTACAGCAGCTCAGTTACTCGGCGCGACAGTTGACCGCAGTGAAGTGGTGGCGGTCTCTCCTCGCTACCTACCTTCCACCTCGACGAAAACTACCGCAAGCGGCAAGACACACGGCTACTCAATCTCGATGACCTCCGGAGAATCGGTGGTGGCAAACCGGGTGCTGTACGCCACCGGTGCGTACGGGACTGGCATACACGCCGGCCTTGAACCGCTCGCCCTTCGAGTTCGACCCGAAGCGGTCACCATCGCCGAAGTCGGTGCCAACCAAGTGGATGATCTGGCCGACATGCCATCAATTATCTACCTACTCGACCACGAAGAACTTGAAAGCGTCTACGTTGTACCAGCAACCCGGTACCCAAACGGGAAGACGTGCATCAAAATCGGTCCCCTGTTCAAAACCCAGGGGATACTGGAAACGCGCGAGCAGATGACCCTCTGGATGCAGACCGGGAAACATACCGACCGGTCGGCCTCTTCAGATGAGCCGGTAGATTTCCAAACTCGCCAACACAACGTACTTAAACAAGCTTTGATTGAACTGTTACCCGACGTACGGTTCGTTTCATGGGAATCGAAACCGTGTCTGATTACCGAAACGGAAAGCCGTCTCCCTTTCGTTGACCACGTTGGTGACGGGGTTGTAGTTGCGGTTGGTGGCAACGGCCACGCAGCAAAAAGTTCTGATGCCATCGGAGCCTTAGCCGCTGGGCTAGTTCTCAACGGCAAGTGGACCGATAGCGATTTGGCCGCCGATTCCTTTCGGGCCCGGTTCGGCAACTTCGTCGCCCCGGCGTCGACTTCGGCCATGAGCCGCCACATAGCGGATCCAAACCAATAGGGCGATTTAGCAAACAGAACGATTGTTTCCGAACAGCGATTTACCCTCGGCCCGCATTTAGCGTAGTCTTTTGCTATGACCGATCTAGACGCCAGCGAAACTCAGTCGGAGCATCCGAAAGCTTCCTTTCGAAGCTTCGAGGAATCAACAAAGCAGGATTGGGATCTGATTGTTCCTCAACTAAAGCTGACCCAGAATCTCGTCGCCGATCGAGTCCTTCGACTACTCAAAGAACTTGAGAGCGATCATGGAGGGTTTCCTGTCAATCGGCTAGAGCACAGCTTGCAAACGGCAACTCGAGCCGAACGCGATGGCAAAGATGATGAGTATGTTCTGTGCGCTCTGCTGCACGATATTGGCGACACACTCGCCCCGTACAACCATCCTTCTATTGCGGCGTCAATTCTTAAGCCATTCGTTTCGGAAGCTAATCACTTCATGGTTAAGCATCACGGCGAATTTCAGGGCTACTACTTCTGGGACTACATCGGACTCGACGGTAACGCTCGGGAAAAGTTCCGAGATTCCCCCTACTTTGACTACACAGAAGAGTTTTGCGCTAAGTACGATCAGACTGCCTTTGATGCCGACTACAAAAGCAACCCCTTAGAGCACTACGAACCACTGGTCCGAGAATTCCTGGCCGCTAAAAACTGATCGATTACCTGCGGTAGTCTTCCCATACCGTTTGCACACCAATAGACGAAGACTCGTCAAAAAGGTGTTGACAACTTTTTGTTGTTCTTTCTGGAAGTGCGCCATAACAACAACATGGCTCGGCTAGCTTTGGTCTTACGCTTGATTCCGACATTCTCTATCCGCTGGGCTGGGCAACTGCATGACCAACACATCAAGTGGGCCACTTGCTACTGGCGTCGGCTCGGACCTAACCCCGCCGCCCCACTCCAACCAAACAGTTGTCGACCACGGAGCGGCCAGTGAAGGGACGCCACCGAAATCGGCTGCCTTTTTTGATCTTGACCGAACCGTTATAGCTGGATCATCTATCGCACAACTAGGCTATGCCGCGTGGCGCAGCGGACTGATTGAACTAGATGATGTTTGGATGGAGCTACTTAGCGGAGTGGTTTTTCGCTGGCGAGGTGAGGTTAGTACCGATGCTAATGACGCCCTCCATCGAGCGTTGGGGCTGATCTCCGGAAGGAAACGCAGCGAACTTGATCAGCTTGCCGACCCACTCATCAAGAAGTTGCTCTCTCAAGTTCAAGTCGAGGCCGCTCAGTTTCTAAGAATCCATCAGCAGGCGGGGCGAGATTGTTATCTAGTTTCGGCCTCGGCCATCGAAATTGTTGAACGTATGGCCGCTGAGTTAGGTTGCTCCGGCGCCATCGCGACCGAGGTTGAAGTGATCGACGGAACGTTCACAGGTCGGCTAGCTAAGCCTTTCCTGCACGGACCGGAGAAAGCAAAAGCGGTTGCAGCTTTAGCTAGAGAAGAAAACTACGACCTCTCCCGATCGTTTGCCTACGGTGATTCGATTGGCGATCTTCCAATGCTCGACCTGGTGGGGTCGCCAGTCGCCGTAAACCCAGATAGCGCCCTGACTGCCGCGGCCAAGGAGCGGGGTTGGCCCATCGTCCACTGCGCCAAAACCCGAGACCCGACGATTCGCAGGGTCGGCGCAGGAGCCGCGGTAGCAGCAGCGGCCGCAGGTGGCGTCGCACTCAGCCGACTCTATTCCGCCCGAGCCAAAAGTTAGAACTCAAACCAAGCACACTGAAGTGGGCGAGGCCATCCAGTTTGTGACCCTGGGCCTATTGGTTCTTAGGAAGATCTTGGAACGGTGTGTCGCGAGATGGACCAGGTTCTTTGGGTAAGCCGAGGACCCGTTCGCCGATAATGTTGCGCTGAATCTGATCGGTTCCTCCATAGATCGCTGGCGCACAGGCGTGGAGAGCAAGCTCAGCTATAGATGGGTCGGTAGCAGAAGAGGCCCCGGCAAGCATTCCGTCAGCCTGCACAATCCGCAAACTCACGTCTCGAAACCGGCGATGGATTTCCGCGTCATACAGCTTCGCTATATTTGGTTCTCCACCGGTTCGCTGGTTCTTATCTCGCGCTCGTTGCAGATTCAGTCGATTAACTCTAAGGAGCGTGTACAACTCAACGATTTCTGATCGCATTATCGGGTCGTCAGTTCGCCCGAGTTTGATCGCTAAATCTCGGTAGCGGTTGTAGAGCTTCATACCCACACCCGGAGCGTGACCGCCTACCTTCTTGACTTTCGATGCCTCAACGATCTCTCCAACTTTGCGATCGAAGTTGTTGGCCTTCGTGCCGGGAGCCACTAACACAAAACCGGCTGAGCCTTCACCGATACTTGAGCGCTCGTAGGCCAACGTCGTGTTGGCTACCCGCCATCCATCCCCTCGCTCGCCGATTAGGTCGGCAGTCGTCGCTTTGGCTCGATCCATGAAGACTTCGCTAAAGAATGTGCGGCCGGTCATCTCTTTCAATGGTCGGACGTCTACGCCCTCTTGGTCCATCGCCAAGGCAAAGTACGACATCCCTCGATGCTTCGGTTGTTCCGGATCTGTTCTTGCCACCAACATTGCGTAGTCGGCATAGTGCCCTTGCGACGTCCAAACTTTTTGCCCACTAAATTCCCATTCGTCGCCGTCTTTCTCGCCCTTTGTTTGCAATCCGGCCAAATCCGATCCGGCTGCCGGTTCAGAGAACATCTGACACCAGGCAATGCGACCGGCAAGGATGGGTGGGATGTGTTGTTCGATTTGCTCTGGCGTTCCATGATCAGCAATTGTCGGCGCCGCCAACATGTAGCCAAGACCTGGCGGCGGACCGATTACTCCCATCTCTCCCAGTTTTCGCATGGCCCGTGCCGCTTGGCTTTGACTCCACCCCTTACCGCCAGCGGCTTCGGAGAGCATTGGGTGGGAATATCGCGACTCGGCTAGCCGTTCCCACCAAGCGCCAAGCGTCATTTCTGGGTCCCAGTTATCGTCAACCCAATCCCCGACGAGTTGCTCAATATCATCACTGCCTGCTGATTCTGAGCCTTTTTCTGAGTTCGAAGCCATAGTCAAACATCGTACCTTTTGGTCGCAGGTTGGCTGCAATCGACTACCGAGCGAACGACGTCCCGCGGCCGAAACAACGTACGGCAGTATCAGATGCCATAGAGGCTCACTGGCCTTCGACTAAGGTCGGCAATATCTGAACGACGCTCGGTTCGTTTCAGTCCCGATCAGCAACAGGTCTTACCAGCAGCAAGGTCTTACCAGCAGCAAGGTCTTACCGGCAACATTGACTTCCGAACACCGGCGAAACTCTGCCGAAGACAAAGAACCGGACGACCGTGGGCGGCGCCGACTCGTTCCCTTCGCTCAACAAATCGGTCGCGCTTTGGTTGTTGGCGCTGGTTTAACGCTCGCTATCGCCTGTGTCGCCACCTGGTTTCCCAACAGTTGGTGGCGATTCTGGTTGCTTCAGCATCTCCGGCCCCAGATTGCGGTCGCATCGATTTTTCTTGTGCCAATGCTGTTGTGGTTACGATGTCGGAAGACATTCGCGGTAGCAGCGCTGCCTGCCTTGCTGAACTTGATCGTTTTGGCGCCGTTTTTCTTTGGCGGATCGGAAGGCGAATCGGCTTTTTCGGTAACGCATGTCAATGTTGATCGTGACAAAGTCGGTGCGCTGGATTACGCCACCCAGTTCGGGAGTGACATCATTTTCCTTCAGGAGATACAACCTGATCTTGATTCCCAGCTCGTGGCAGCCATGCCGGAGTACCAAATTGTTGAAAGCAATCCGGAGCCCGATACCCGCGGCTCAGCCATGCTTGTTCACAAAGAGTGGGATGGGCGCATAGTTGGGTCCGAGATACTTCAGCTCAACAACTATCACCGGCCGCTCATTTCGGCCACGATCGAAGTTGATGATCACATCGTCACTCTGGTCAGCTTTCACGCCATTCGACCGTTCGCCAAAGACACAATCGGATCTCACGGTCAAGAAATACAGAGGTTGTCTGCTTGGGCAGTTGAACAGGAACATCCTGTCGTTATTGTCGGAGACTTCAATTCGACACCGTGGTCCAGTGGAGTTGCCCCTCTACGGGATGAAGGTCTTGTAGTCTCGATGCATGGTCACGGGATCCAACCCACTTGGCCTGCATCGGCGCCAAGCCTTCTACGCATTCCTATTGACATTTGTCTCCACTCGCCCGAGTTGACCACCACCAGTCGATCGATCGGCGAAGATGTCGGCTCAGACCACAAGCCAGTACATCTTGAGTTTGGCTTTGCTAGCAGCTAGCGAAGTGAGGCGTGGTGTCTAGCGCTGCTTTTAGCCCGAATTTTCCGTAGGTTCTGACTCGTCGCTGTTCGAGTCGGCAGCAGTCGGATCGTCGTCTGCGCCGCGGTTTGAGCCGGTATTGGTTGCCTCGACAACATCTTCGAACACATCTTGAAATTCAAGGTCAGCCCTACGATTGGCTTGGCGACCGTCTCGGGACGAATTATCGGCTGCAGGCGAGGATTCACCGGCGGCCACCGTATCAAACTTGGCTGGTTCTATGCCTTTCTCGGTGTAGTAGTCGACTACGGCCTGAGCCCGCTCTTCGGCCAAGGCCAAGTTGAGTTCGGTATCTCCAGTTGAGTCGGTATGGCCGCTGATAGTCATCACCAAGCGTGGATTGTGAACCATTACGTCGGCGCAGGCATCGAGAATTGGTTTGAACTCGTCTCTGATTACGGCACTTCCACTTGCGAAAGCTACCGGCTTTCGCACGACCACTCCCCTACTTGGATCGGGCGCAGTTGGGTCGATGGTGAAGTCACGGATGATATCAGTCGATCCGAACACCTCAGATGCTTGATCCACCATTTGTTGGGCCTCAGCTTCACTTCGAGCCGTTCCCGTCATGACCATCTGACCGTCAGAGATCACAAGCTGGAGGGGGTCTAGGTCGGTGTTGGTACGTTGGCGAGGCTTGACGTTGTCGTTCGTAGCGACCGGACCCGATGGGTCAAGAGGTATCTCGATTCGGAGTGTGTCTTCCGGTTCGTAGTCGTCCATATCAACAACTTCAATTACCGATTCAGGCTCGTTGGTCTCTGCAACCGTAGTCTCACTGCTTGAGGGCTGAACGCTAGTTAAGGCTTCCGTTTGATCCCGGGCGAGGGCTCGAAAAGCAATGGCGCCAATACCAACAAGTGCAACGGCACAGACTGCGAGACTGATACGAGACCGGCGACGGCGGCGAGCTCGAGCAGCGATCGATGACGCCGGGATAGCTCGATTCTGTCCGGTCGGGGCGGCTTGACCGAGCTGATCTTTAGAGCCGCCAGACTTTTTTGACGAACCTAATCTGCTCATGGGGACCAAAGTGTAAGTGCGACAAAACCAAAGACAGCAACTTCAAAGCAAATGGCCAGTGTTGGGGATTAATGACGAAAGAGCATGATGGTTCAGCTCTCACGTTGCACGAGGTTCACTCGGTCGGCTATTCCGGATAGGAAAACGGCTTGGCCAGCGCCCAACTCTTATCCGATGGTCCATCGTTGATGAATGAGGTGAGTCTGCGTTGGGCATCTGCGACTGTCGGTACGGTATTGATTGGTATCCACCAGCAGATGGACGTCGGCTGCTCCGCCAATTCGAACCACGTGGTTCGCCGCCGAAGAAACTCGACATGGCTTGTTTTGAATATGAAGTGTCGTAGTGCATCGACAGAGTCCCATACCGACATGTTCACAAGACTCAGAGGGTCGGCATTGTCATCGACAATGACGAAGCTTGATGAGTTGCCTTCCTCGTCAGTTAGTCGCCAGACAAATCCTGGGCTTGCTTCAGCTAGCTGATTGATCGCCTCAAGGTTGTTGGTGAACTCAGCCATATCGGGATGCTCAAGCGGTTTGTGAACGCGACCAATGTTGTATTGAGCAACGTTGTATTGAGAAGCGTTAGCGCTGGGATCATTGTCATCAGACAGGTTTAACTTGCCTGCCTGTCTGCTGGGAAAGCTCGAATCGGCTACCACATTTCGGATCGTAGCAGATGCATGAAAACCAATAGTGGTCTGATGTAACTAATCGCATCAGAACGGAGCACAATGGTTAGATCCGACAACTGATAAGCAGCTGTCACCCTCATTTTTCAAGGATTCAACCGAGTGGCCTCGCTGTTTCATCATGACGACTTCCCAGCCGATGTGCTGGTTTCGCTAAAGGGTCGCGACAACACTCAGCCGACCATCTCAGTCGTGCTGCCCGCTCGGAACGAGGCCGCAACTGTTGGCACGATCGTTAGCACCATCTACGACGAGTTGGTGGCCGGTTGTGGCCTAGTAGACGAACTAGTCGTTCTTGACGACAACTCAACCGATGACACCGCCGTGATCGCCAGCAACGCTGGTGCAATGGTGCTCAGTACCGCTGATATTGCACCCGATTTCAATCGGGTACGAGATGGTGTTCGAGCCGGGGGCAAAGGTGAGGCCCTTTGGAAATCGCTGCAGGTAACAACCGGGGATCTAGTTATTTGGTGCGACGCAGACATCAGGAACTTCGACACCCGTTTCATCCGAGGCGGAATCGGGCCTTTGCTGTCCGACCCGTCGATTGACTTCATCAAAGGGTTTTACGAACGGCCACCTGATCAGCAAGGAGTAGGGGGTGGACGAGTAACCGAACTAGTAGCTCGACCACTAATCTCAACCCTGTTTGCTCACCTCGGCCATATTGTTCAACCATTGTCGGGAGAGTTTGGCGGCAGACGACACGTGCTCGAGGCCGTCCCGTTCAGTCGAGGTTACGCAGTCGACCTAGCGCTACTTATCGATATCAGTCAGAAGTTCGGCACGGACGCAATCGGACAGGTCGATCTTGGAACCAGAATTCATCGTAGTCGACCACTTAGCGAACTGGGCCCACAGGCCGGCGCCATAATGGCAATGGCCCAGTCGAAAGCTACTGGCACAACCGTTGCTGACGATCTATTGCTCTATCGTCCGACATTCGGTGACCATGTAATTCAGCTCGGTGAGTTGCCGCCGGTTGAGACGATAGGTACGTCGTCAGCGTAGAACTCGACCGTTCAGACCCGGCAATCGGGGGGAGGGCTACTTACGCTTCGAGAACGGCGTCTAGACCTTGCTGAGGACCAGCAAACATTTCGCTCATCGACTCGTTAATACCGTCGATCATGTCGCTGCTGGCCTGCATCGTCTCGTTAGCTTGAGCGAAGATTAACTCAGCTGCGTCGTCAATATCTTGAGGCTGCTGCTCAACCCGCTCGGCCTCAACCCGCTCAGCCTCAGCCTGCTCAGCCTTAATACGCTCAGCCTCAGCCTGCTCAGCCTTAATACGCTCAACCTCAGCCTGCTCAGCCTTAATACGCTCAACCTCAGCCTGCTCAGCCTTAATACGCTCAACCTCAGCCTGCTCAGCCTTAAT
>CALAJV010000018.1 GCA_937922805.1 uncultured Acidimicrobiales bacterium
TTCGTTCGATTTCTTCGAAGGTGACTTCTGGTTCGGGTGTTTGTTCGGCTGGTGCGGGTATTTCTGTTCGTTCGATTTCTTCGAAGGTGACTTCTGGTTCGGGTGTTTGTTCGGCTGGTGCGGGTATTTCTGTTCGTTCGATTTCTTCGAAGGTGACTTCGGGTTCGGTCGGTCGGGTTGGGGTAATCGGAACGACGTCTTCTGGCGATTGGACCTCTGGAACTGGAGAGATCTCGGCCGGGGGCTCAGTTTCGGCGGGTTCGTTAACGGTGTCAATTGGGGGCTGTTCGCTTGGTTCGCCAACGGTGCCGCCTGGCGTTTCCTCGGTTGGCTCAGCAACTGTGCCTGCCGGGATATCTTCAGTTAACTCTGGGATCCTAGGCGTTGGTTCGTCGGCCGGTGGAACGTCAGATGGAGCGATCGGTTCGCTGTCTTGATCGTCTTGGGTGGGCGCCACGCCAGGGTCAAGGTCAGGGACGATTACGTTCGGTGGTGAAACTTGAGGTGGATTAAAGTCTGGGACGAATGAGTCATCCTCTGATTCCAAGTACGCGGCATGAAGCGCTTCCAAACCGGGCGAGACTGTCCAGTTATCTGACAGTAGCGCTCCTCGAGCAATCTCGGCAACGGTCCGACTTCTCCGCTCCCCGATCTCTGGATCAGAAGAGGCCGGTTCGCTTGCGTTGTCAACGATAGCCTGGAGAAACGCATTATTCGGAAGGTCAGCTAGCGCTACTCGGGCAAGATCGGCCGCTTCGTCGTTGGAAACTTTGAATGAAAATCCGTTGGTCGAAATAATGTTCGACGTCAGGTCGTCTGGCCGGATATACCGTTGAAGTTGAGGGTCAACACCGGCCTGGTCTCGTTCCTCTTCAATCGAGTCTATGACGTAGCCGTTGTCGTCAATTGACCGGTAGAGGGTGTATCTCTTTGTCACCTCGGCATCGACTGGCCTTTGGGTGTCGCCAGGCATCGAGCCGTTCTCAGATTCCCATTCTTCAATCTGGAGATCGTAGTTGAAGTTCCGGTCAAGAAACTGCAGCTCGATCGAATCCTGGCGGAATACAGGTAAACCTTTCGGAGTCGTTACGTTGCCGGGAGAAGTCTGTTGGCCGCCAATATTCAGCCTGTTGGCGACTTGTAGATCAAATGACTTGTTTATGACCTCGATGGTGCCCGTATAGCTGGAGCCCTTGCCCCCTGGAGCGACCGATATTTCTCGAGTCTGAATTTGGTTGTTGATTGAGTCAATTTGGGTCGGGTCGTATTTGATCGTATCACCAGAGACCTTGCCCTTGAATGTCTCGCGTGTGCCTCGAGGGCTGAAACGGCCCGAGTCTTTAAGGACGTTCCACCAATTGAGAGGGAGTTCTGGAGGTGCGGCTCCAGGAGCCGATGATGGTGGAGCCGGCGTCCGAGGTAACTGTTGCCTTACTGCTAATTGTTCGTCTTCAGGTTCGGGCTGTGGTGCCGGCACGTACCTATCTGGGGGCGAAAGCGAAATCGGAGTTTCGTCTACAACGTCTAGTTCCGCAGCGGAAATGGGGTTGTCTTCGTTGTCGTAATAGCCGACCAATTGGCCGTCGTTGGTCCTGCCGATGTAGCCGGCCCCGCCAGCTGGGTACTCTCGAATTTCGACCCGATCGATCAAAGGAGAAGTGCCGGTGGCGGCAGGCGGGTTGGCTCCTTCACCTGCTAGTAACGACGAGGCTGGGTTAGCGTTGGATAGCGACTGTGTTGCGCCGGGAGATGCCGATCCAGGTGAAGAGTTTGTACTCGGCTGAGATTGGGGTCGCGGCGTCGCAACCGGATTGGTTTGGCTCGGTGTCGAACCTACTGGAGAACTTGCTTGTGGTGGGTTTGGGTTTGACGGGCTAGACGGAGGGTTGGCGTTCGGTTGTGCGGGTGGGTTTTCCCCACGGCCCGGCAGCTGGAAAAGACTAACATCAACTTTTCCGCCCCCCATCAACTCGAAAAAAGTTGCGTCTTCGATGTATCCATTGGTGACGCTGACCTGTCCTGTGGCGATGGCATACCCGCTCTCGGGAAGGTTTCGAGAGTCAGGGTCTCGAGCAACCTGTGTATACGGTCCCTCGAATCCAGGTATCCAGTCGAACGAACCGACTAGACCAGCGTCTAATCCCTCGACAACATCTGGGAGACCTACCCCTCCGTCACCGTACAAGCCTAGATCGGCCACGACATCGCCATAAATTGTCAGGCTGTCCGGGGGAAGATCTAATGCGTCTTCAGGTGGCGTTACATAGCCGTCCGGTCCTACGGTGGAGGATGGCACGATTGAACGTTGGAAGCTGAGCTGTGAACCAGGCAGCCATGCCCCGAGGGTCGCTTCGGTAGCGCCAAGCTCTCCTGTTAATCCAGTCCGGTACGCTTCGACGTTGCTGCTTTGCTGGATGATGCCAACCTTTCCGCCATCCATCTCAGGTTCGAACGAATCAGTTGGCAATGGAAGTTCATCCCCTGTGTCTGTACCTGTGTCGGATACTTCGACACTTCGCATGGCCAGTGGGGATGTGCGATCGGTTGAGCTCGTATATCGCAGCACTTCGACCGGAAGGAACCTGGGGATCTTCCCGGAGGTAGCCGTAACAGTCTCGTTGGCGGTCATCAGGGACGGAAGATCAGTTTCTCCTTCAGAAACCTCTTCAGACATTCCGGCTGCTCTGCTCTCATGAAGATGCTCAGCAAGAGGCAACCTTGGATCCATAAAGCTATTCAGAGGCCGGGATAGAATTGCGGCCGCTTCGGCGATCTCTGCCTCGTTGAAGCCGCCGTTTTCGAAACGGTTGTTCGCAAGTGCTTGTAATGCTTCATTGTCGGTGAAGCGGGCAGGATCGGAGTCGATTACTTGTCTTGCCCGTTCAGCAACCCGTTCCTCTACGCCGGTGTAGCTAATACTTGGATCCTCGCCAGTAATGGTTATGGCGTTGTGCTCTGGGTGGCCTGGGAACTCCTCGACAAAGATCTGTAAAACTGGAATGCCGGGAATTACCTCGCCAGCTTGCTCCCGAGGGGCTGAACCTCGGATAACGCCGCCGTGAACAGAAAGGTTATCTTGGGGCGGATCCGGGTCGTATGGAATTTCACGAGTCCCTACTTCGATTTCCTCGAGGTCAAGTTCTGGGATTTCCCGAATGATCGTTTCTTCGCCCACATTCTGTTCGCCCGAGTCTGGAACTAGTTGTTCAAGCGGAGGGGCGGCAGCCGGATCGGCATCAATTTGGTTCAACGCAGGCGTTCCCTGCTCTGCGGCGGGAGGCAAATTTTGCTCTGCAAACAGTGGATCTGCGGGCTGGGGCAACGTCGAATCGATTGGAATCGCCACCGGGTCAGCTTGGGCTGGTATGGCCTCGGCTTCAGGGGTAGGAGTGGTGAGGGTCAGGCGATTCGGCGTTCCGAAGTGATCCCATATGGTGGTTTCGCCAGTCTCTGGGTCCTCGTAGGCCCAGTCCCCGCGTTCGTTCCACATCCTAGCGCCAGTCGGAACACCGTCCGGGGGCGTCTCGTTTCGGTACACCCAGGATCCTTCTCGTTCTGGGTCACGAACTGCGATCACGTCATCAGGGAGGCCAGAAAACAGATCTTCCGTCGTCTCTGCTGGCTCTTCAGCTAGTGGTTCGTAGTCGGCTGGAATTTCCACCAACTCACTTTGAATCGGAGCGGCGGATGGGCCGGTGTTATTTAACGTCGGTTGCTGATTATTGCTAGTTGGTAGCGAAGCGACTATGTCTCCGTTGGTGAGGTCGGCTTGTTCGGTGCCGGTTTCGAGCGTTCCTCCGGTGTCGGCTGTGCTGCCGGATGGTGTGTCGGTGTTGATTGGTGTGCCGAAGGCGTCGTTGTCGGTGTCGGTGGTGTCGGTGTTTGGTCGGTTTGATTCGATGAGGTCGGTTGTTGTTGCTGAGTCGATTGGTGTTAGGCCGCGTGTGTTGATGTCGAATGTGTCTTCGTTGTTTTGGCTTGCGAGTTCGGCGGCATTAGTTGTTGCAGTATCAGCGGCTGCTTGTGTTGAGTCAGGACCGTCAGCGTCGATTGGTGTGCCGAAGGCGTCGTAGTTGGCGTCGGTGTCGGTGTCGGTGTCGGGTTGATTGTTGCCGCCGACGAGGGCGCCGATGCTGGCGTTGGCGTCTGTATTCGTGTCGGTGTCGGTGTCAGCGTCAATTGGGGTGCCGAAGGCGTCGTAGCTTGTCTCGGTATCGGTGGATGTCTCGTTTGCATCTGCGATCGGCGAGATGGAATCAATTGTTTGCGTCGGCCCGGAAGAGACAACCCCGTTGGTTGGAGTCGGAGGCTCGTAAGGAGCCAAGAAAAGGGCGTCAGGAGCGCCTTCCAGATCCTTGAAGCCATCTGGTGCCTCCTCAGGAGGTTCTTCGTCTTCTGACCCTAGTGTCACGCTAATAGATGCGCCATCGAAAACAATCGCTGACGAACCGTCATCAAAATCTACAATCCGGCCTCCCTCGGGAATAGGCCCCCCAAAGGTGTCCTCTACTAACGCTTCGTACTCAACGTCGACTCCGTCAACCATGTAAGAGTCACTAAGTTCGGCAATCTCTTCGAACTGTCTGTCTTCAAGATCAACTGCTCGGTCGGCGAGCTCATCGTCTTCGATTTGATGTTGAGCAGCAAGCGCTGCGACCTGTTCAGGCGTTGTTGAAGGTTGGCTTTGAAGCGCAGCCAGTTCCTGCGCTTGGCGAGTTTCGATAGCTGCTTGTTCAGCATAAACAGCAGCTTGTTGTCGATCATGAAGAGCGTGAAGCTCAGAAATTTCTTCGTTGCGCTCAGCTTGAAGATCATCAAAAACTGAAGGCTGAATGTCGTAGATCTGACCGTCAACTTCAACAAACCGGGCCGGAACCTCAACAACATCTGCATCGGCCTGCGACTTGTCTGCGTCATCTAATGCAGGAATCTCAACAATTGCGAGGTCAGGAATGTCCTCCGTAAGTTCGGCGAGCTCAACATCAGGATCGCTACTGGCTTGGGCTTGGTCGTCGGCTCGTTGGTTTGAGGCGTCGGCTTCTGCTTGGGTGTCGAAGGTGTTGCCGAATCGGTCTGTGTGATTGTCGGTGTCGGTGTTGTTGGTGTTGCCGCCGACGAGGGCGCCGATGCTGTCGTTGGCGTTGGCGTTGGCGTTGGTATCGGTGTCGGTGTCGGTGTTGGTTATTGGGTCGCCAAACGGATCATAGGAGACAGTTTGGTTGGTGTTTGGGGTTGTGTTGTTTTGTGCGTCGCGTGCGGCTTGGGCTTGGTCGTCGGCTCGTTGGTTTGAGGCGTCGGCTTCTGCTTGGGTGTCGAAGGTGTTGCCGAATCGGTCTGTGTGATCGTCGGTGTCGGTGTCGGTGTCGGTGTTGTTGTTGCCGCCGACGAGAGCGCCGATGCTCGCATTGGCTCCGCTGTTCGAGCTTGACGTGTCTTGTTGCGACGTATCAGTATCAGTTTCAGAGCCGAACACGGCATCGAAGTTGTCAGACAAACCATTCGCTTCGAAATAGTCAACCGAAGTATCGGCGACCTCATTCTCAAAATCTGAAGTCTCATTGTCGTTGGAGTTTGACCCAGAACTCTGGTCGTTGGTTGTGCTAGAGATTGTTGGACCTATCCCACCAAACGCATCGAGGCTTTCATAACTGTCATCGGTCGTGTTTGACCCAGTGTTATTTGATCCGGTGTTATTTGATCCGGTGTCTGTATATCCACCGTCAGGGCTACTGCTAGCTGACGTGTTGTTATCTCCGCCACCTCCAAAATCGCTGCCGCTATTGCCGGAGCTATTGTCGTTGCCGCTGCCCGCACTCTCGTTTCCAGAGTCAGAATTCGTGTTGTCTTCTGGTCGGTCGCCGTCTTCGCTAACACTGCCGCTAATAGAACCACCAGGAGCGCCGACCGCTGGCAGCGTCAGCCCGCCGATTCCGATGCCAGTAAGAACTGCCGAGGAAAAGATCAGCTTCCGACCGCGTCGAATCCACTTTGAAGATGTCTCGCCTCTGTCGGTGGCGCACCTATCACAAAGTGCGCTAACACAAAAACAATCAACTGATCTACGCATCCAAGACCCACCTTTGAACGGCTATATAAGTACGTTAAACAAATTTCTAAAGCATTCGTAACACATTCTGACCCACCGTCAAATGCTATTTCCGGGTAAGCGACACGCTCAACCCGTGAAACGAACATAGCTCAACGAGCGGCCCTATTTCAACTACCGAGTGAAATTGGGGCAAACAAGGCACTGTTTGCCTGTTCTAGAGCACAGCGTGTTGACAAGAAATTCAGTGACGGTAAAGGGAGAATTCGGCTATTTGTCTCGAGTTCAACCAGGTCAACTGGCATCCCACCGAGGTCGGTTCTAGCCTGTGGAGATCCATTAGGAGGAACAGCGTGAACTTTGCCGTCCCGGCTGAAATACAACAACTACTTCAAGATCTCGACAACTTCATCGCCGATGAGATCAAACCGCTTGAGCGGCAGGATGACAACATTCGCTTTTTCGATCACCGCCGTGAGTACGCTCGAACTGACTTCGATCGAGACGGCTGGCCGAACGCAGAGTGGGAAGCTCTCCTCGCTGAAATGAGACGACGAGCCGACGCCGCCGGATTCTTGCGCTACCACCTTCCAGCAAAGTTTGGTGGCATGGACGGAACCAACGTTGGTATGGCAATCGTCCGCGAACACCTGGCGGCAAAAGGTCTCGGATTGCATAACGATCTTCAAAACGAAAGTTCGATCGTCGGCAACTTTCCGACTGTTCTGATGATGGATCTATACGGGACCGAGACACAGAAGCAGTTTTGGATCGATCGTATGCTGAACGGAAAAGCACGAATCGGATTCGGTCTAACCGAACCACTGCATGGTTCTGACGCCACATGGATGGAGACTACGGCATACAGCGATGGCGCTGAATGGGTAATCAACGGAGCGAAGCGTTGGAACACAGGAATGCACGCCGCCACCCACGACTACATCTTTGCCAGAACTTCGGGTCAACCCGGTGACGGAGACGGAATCAGTTGCTTTATTGTCCCGGTCGAAACCGACGGCTTCAACGTCGAGTTCATGTGGTGGACCTTCAACATGCCAACTGATCATGCAGAGGTAACCCTTCAAGACGTCCGTGTCGGAGGCGACACAATTCTTGGTGACGAAGGCCGCGGCCTAGCCGTAGCTCAAACGTTCGTGCATGAGAACCGCATACGTCAAGCTGCGTCAAGTTTGGGCGCCGCTCAATACTGCATCGATGAATCAGTCAAATATTCTCGAGAACGAAAGCCATTCGGGAAACCACTTTCGATCAACCAGGCAGTTCAGTGGCCATTAGCTGAGATGCACACCGAAGCAGAAATGATTCGGCAATTAGTTCGAAAGACTGCTTGGGAAATGGACGAAGGTACTGACCCAACGCTGATTTCGGACAAGGTAGCAATGTGTAATTATCGAGCTAATCGACTAGTGTGCGAAGCCGCCGATCAAGCGATGCAAACCCATGGCGGACTCGGCTACAGCAGGCATATGCCTTTCGAACACATTTACCGCCACCATCGTCGATATCGAATCACCGAAGGGTCAGAAGAAATCCAAATCCGGCGAGTGGCACAGTTTCTGTTCGGTTTTGCTGGCCCGCGAGCGGAATCACTTGGACCCAGCTTTGCCAGTCGGTTCAATTCTGTGCAGCGAGAAGAACCGGCTAGTTGGTTAGATTGAGTTAGCTCTCGTCTCAGATGTCGCTAGCAGGTCCGTGCTTTGCAGCTGGCCACTAACTGTTCAGAAGCCTTGCCGTTGTTAGGAAACCGGTGTGAGCGACCATTCTGTGATCGGGGCGTACAGCTTTGCCATCGATATGCCACGACCGGTTGAGTACCTCGGTCGTCGACAATTCGGAAAATCCCGTATGTTTAAGCGCAGTCCGTACTTGAGTGACTTGGGTGATCGATGGACTATAAGAAAGAAAGATACCGCCGGCGCGAAGTACTGGTGGTAAATGAGGAACAACGTTCCACGGCTCTGGCAAGTCCAGAACAACTCGATCGACGTTGCGCTCATCGATAGGTTCGTAGCTGTCACGGATCTGAACATCGTAGCGATCCACGACATCGTGGCCCAAGAATTTGGCGACGTTCTTTTGAGCACGGGACGCGAAATCTTCTCTGACCTCGTAACCGACGATCGTCGCTCCAGCCCGAAGCATCCCCATTGACAACGCTCCGGAACCAACACCGGATTCGAAGACCTTCATGCCTGGCCCTATGTCAGCCATCATGAGGATCGGACCGATATCTTTCGGGTAGATAACTTGAGCTCCCCGGGGCATCTCGAGGATGTAGTCGCTCAGCGTCGGTCGGTAAACGCGAAAGGCCTGGCCCCGAGTTGAAGACGCATGAGTCCCCTCAGGCTGTCCAATAATATTGTCGTGAGGTACTACCCCAGCGTGGGTTCCGAACTCGGTCCCAGTCGCAAGCTCAACCAAGTAACGCCGCGACTTTTGATCGACTAAAAGAACGAGATCACCGTCTTGTAAGAGGCTTGCCGGTGCCGGATCTTCTGTTGTCATGAGTCCGCCTCTGATACGTTGGTGCGACTGACAGCGCTAGCGGACTTCCGTTGTTTCTGCGTGAGCTTGACCGGGACTGGTTCAGCCGCCGAAGCCTTTTCGACCAGTCGACAAAAAGCGCAAATTTCCGACTCTGCCGGACTTCCGCAACGGCTACACGTCGACAGCGAGGCCACCTCTGACGCAAGTGATACGCCCTGTTCTCCACCCGAAGTAGCTTCACTCTCCGACTCGGGAAATGTGCTAGCTGCTCCCCCGATGTCAGCGTTTTCGCTCTCCAGCGTCGCTCCCCCGATTAGGCTTGGAGCGGCCCGTTTCAAATAGCCAAAGTAGAAATCGCTCTTTGACCCGGGCGACTTTTTTTCAAGATCGTTCAGAATTTCTTTGTACTGCAGGTGCTTGTTGCCAGCAGCCATTGGACACTCTTCGACGAGGTAGTCAATGTTGCGAAGGACACAGTACGCCGCTGTTTCACGCTCGGTGAGCCTTACTAGAGGCTTTACTTTCTTAGGAAACCCGTGGCCGCTTGGAAGTACTGGCGCTTGGCGGCGTAGATACTGAACTTGCCACCTCATCACGTTTCCGTAAAGCACGGCAGCTTCGTCATCCAAGTTGTGGCCGGTCACCAAAACGTCGTACCCGCCAGCGATTGTCTCGGAGTCAAACAGGTGCCGCTTCGACATCCCACACGCTGAGCACGGAACTCGCTTAGTGACCGCTGCTGCGGTCGGCACGTCGTATCCGTAGTCATTTCGAAGATCGACTTGGCGCAACGTGAGTTGTCTGCTCTCAGCGAACCGTTGAGCGTATGAACCAGAACTTTCCGAATACTCACCGATGCCAAGACCTATGTAGAGCCCGTCGACATCAAATCCAAGTTCAACCAGTAGATCCCAAATCGCCAAACTATCTTTGCCGCCAGAGACAGCAACGAGCACTCGGTCTGTCGGTTTGAGCATTCCGAAGTCCTTAATCGCTTTTTCGGTTTGCTGCCTGCAGTATCGAAGAAAGTGATCTTGACAGAAGTTGGCGTTGTGTCGGCGTATATCTATGATCGCTGGCTCTTTACAGACACGGCATTTCAATTTGCGCCACCACTGATCACTGGGCGAATCTCAACCTCGTCATCGTTGCTCAACAGGGCATCCGATGGAATCAGTGTTCCGCCACCGATGACCAGAACCGACTCGCGGTTAAGCTTTAGCCTGCTTAGCAGTTTCACTACTGAGATTGGCCCCTCGACTTCAATTTCTCTTGTTGGGTTGCGAAGCACGACTTTCACGATCTAATCATGCCAGTGAAACACCTTGGCCCAACACCCAAGTGCAGTTCATCTGGTCTTTCGAGCGGTTTGACTAGCCTGACTTCGCTAGTTTCTTGAGATCGCGCTTTCGCTTCTTCTTCTCTCGCCTAAGTTCCCGGATCTGCTTCTTGTGTGAGATCGGCAAATGCTCGATCAGAATGGTCTCGCCTTTCTTGATACTCGAAAAATCTACCAACTCCCGTCGGCCTAGAACCGACCGAACGGCGCGGACGACGAACAACGCACCAGTTACGTACATCCACGATCGAGTACGGCCACCGAAGTATCGACTAAGGGCCCAGACGAGAAGGCGTTGAAGCACTAGAACCTTCGAATTTCAAGTACGGAGCTTTTCTTCTTGCCGGCCTTGCGGCCGAGAACGTAAATAATCAAAAAGATGATTACGGCACCGATTGTGCCGCCGAGAGCAAGTTTTTTCTTGCTGTCTTCGGCCACGACATCTACCTGGCCCTGGATGTCTCGAAATTTTGCCTCGATATCAGCGGGCGTTATTCCTGTCGTCTCGGTCATGGCTGCTTTCTGGACGTAACTGATCTGGTGGCTAAGGACTCTCCGACTAGTAGAACCAAGTATTGGAGAGGTATCTAAATACTAACTGGTCAGCGTCTTAGTCGGGCCGAAAATTTGGTTCTAGATTCTATCGGAGGTGACGGGAGCAACTTTGCGTTTCGCCCGACCCAATGCGAGGAAAATGAGCGCCATGGCTAGCCCAAGTACCGTCAGAGATATTAGGTATGGGACCGTTGAGAGGAATGATGACCCGGTGAAGAACGTCTGCGCCAGTCGAAGCGCTCCGAGGCCGACGAAAAGGGCGCCCAGAAACATTAGGAGTGAGCCGGCGACTCCTAGGCCAAGATATCGCCCGAGTCGCTTGAGTGGCTCGACCGTTTCTTGCTTGGCGTAGTCGACCAGCATGCCCTGAATTTCTTGCGCGCCTTCTAGCGGGCTATTGCTCATGGTTTCGTTCCTTCGACTGGACTGTTCTTAGTGGTCTCGACTCTTCGGCGACGGCGTGAACTACCAACCATTGTCGGGATCTGGCGAGGTGCTCTAACGGTGTCAGTATATTCGCTGAACTCTAGCGTCCCCGCAGTTGCAAGTCGATGATCTCTAGCGTTTCGACGATCAGTGAATCAAGAATTCTGAGCCGGTCTGACGCCGATGCAGCCCCAAGTAGGCGCTGTTTGTCGAATGGTCCGACCGGCAACATCGCCGACATCTGCATCGTGGCCGTAGAAAGGTCGTCGCTGAAATCTCCTGGTACTTCGCCAATATCAACGCCCGCTTCAGAAGCAAGCGCTACGCACCGTTTGAAATTCTGTATAACTTCGGCGACCTCTGGAACGCACGGCCCGTCAGGATCGACAGTTAGCGGCTCTGCCTGATCTGGCCACATCTCGATTGAAGCAAGCGGGTATGGGTTATCCGGAAGCCATTCTGTAATCTTGAACCGATCAGTCCCTACCGCGATTAGGGCCCATCTTCCATCGTCAATTTGTTCGGCGTCTGCTATCTCGGCAACGGTCCCATACAAAGAGCGCTGATCGTCTCCCCCGGTATCGAGTCCCTTCTCTATCAAAACCACACCGAACTTTCGGTCGCCATCAATGATGTCGGAGACCAGTGCCCGATAGCGCGGCTCGAAAATGTGCAGCGGCAAGATCATCGTCGGAAACAAGACTGTTTGCAAAGGAAATTGGGGAAGGACCGGCACGGTATTCAAACCGTACTCACCGATTGGCATTGACGCCGTATCGCAGCCGAAATTGTTGGCTACTACGGCCAGAATTGGCGTTGCGTCTAGTTGTCGATCGGTTCGCTTGGATCGAGAGATTCAATCGAAGGACCGAGCGGATATTTTGACAGTTCTTCGACGAAAGACTCCTGAACCGCCAAGACTTCGTCGTTACTAATCGCTTCGTCATTGGCGATGTAAGAGAAAATGACTTGGGCTTCCGGCTCCGACGATGACTGAACAAAGCCTGACAACGCTCGAACTGTTCGTAGAGATCCAGTTTTTCCAAAAACCTGACCGGCTAGCGGCGTGTCAACATACCGGTCGGCCAGACTTCCGCGACTTGATGCAATGGAAAGCGAATCACCGAGCGGTGAGCGGAACTGACTGTCGATCAAGATCTTAGTGATTGCGCTACACGTTAGCCGATCGGACTCAGCCAATCCCGACCCGTCGTTCACGATCACGTCGGTCATCGGAACGCCTTGGTTCGTTAGATAGCGGGTGATGGCTTGGGCGCCTTCGGCAGTTGTGCCCAGCGCTCCTGACGCCAAAGCAATCTCCTTTAGCAACAACTCAGCGCCAATGTTGGAGCTATAGCTGTTCACATGAGTAATGGTGTCGGTCAGCGGCGGCGAGTCGATGCTCGCGACGGTGACTGTAATCGGAGGGGCGACGCCGACCTCGGTCCCTTCAATGGAGATTCCTCTTTCTTGGAGCAACCCGGCTAACACCGAAGCAGCATGCAGCGGAGGGTTGTCAGTTTCGGACCGTTGCCGGAACGAGTTCTGAAACTGTGCGGGCCAATCAACGAAACCTTCGTTCACGGTCAGCGCCGATAGTGGTCCGGATTGTTTCTGCTGGATAAGACGGCTATCCCATGGCCCATACCGTTCAGAGTCATAGCGTGATTCGTCACCGACGACCGATCCAGCGATCTCTGTGACGCCAGCATTTCGGATGCTGTCGGCAAGGTCCTCAAGGCGGGTGTGGCTTCGATCAGCGTTAGAACCATATTGGGCCAGCCAATCATCAGTAACCAAAAAGGGGTCCCCTGACCCAACGAAGTAGAGGTTTCCTTGTATAACTCCGTCGATTGGCAAGGCCTCGGCTACTACTTGTGTGGTAAATACGTGATCGGGACCAAGAATGCCGAGAGCTGCGTATGTTGTCACCAGCTTCTGATTGGATGCTGGAATTAGTCCGCCTGAAGAGCTCGATTGTTCTGCAACGACACGGCCGGAAATAGCAACTGAGGCACAGGTCATCGATGGCGATTTACGAATGACCGACCCGACAGCCGGAATGAGTAGATCTTCGCTCAGCGGCGCCCGTAACGACTGCGGAATTCTTCGTGCCGACAGCATCGGAGTCGGCGCAGACATAGCGTAGACCTCGGCGTCGGCCTCGATCGGATCGAAGTCCGCTCGGTTGGCGGCTTGCCAGGCCCCTAGAGCAATTAAGCCCAAAAGAACTGGTGGGAGAATCCGAGATACGACTTGACCGACAGTCATTCCGATCACCCTAGCCTGCTTGAGCCAACCATCGGGCTCGCTGTCGCAGGTAACTTTCCAACCATTAGCGGCTGTCGCCGTCCGCAGTGCTGGGACGGCGACGCTCCTACCACTAATCGATTGGTATCAAAGCCGACCGGACAAATGACCGAACATGTTCAAACCGGGCCTCGAGCGCTTCGGGAGCAAGAGGGTCACGGTTGAGAAGGCCAGCCAGCATCCAATGGTCGGAGAAGTAACTTAGGAGAGCCCCGTACCCAGTCAGTACTAGATTTTCTGGGTCGTGGCGGCGAAAATTGCCCGCATCCATTTCTCGTTCGAAGAAGGCGACCGACCTCAAAAAGAAGGGTCGAAGCGCAGCTCCAAGGTCGTAACCAAGGTGGCTTTTCTCGGTTAGTGCCTCGCGGCGAACGATCCGAATGAGATCGGGGTTGGACCGGAAAAAGTCAAAGCTGACGGCCAAAATTCGGTCAACAAGGTCCCACCCTTCGAGCGGTTCAGTTCGGACCTGGCTTATCTGTCGGCCCCAGTCTTCGAGTGCATCGTGCATCACCTGCTGGTAGATAGCTTCTTTCGAAGGAAAGTAGTGCAAAAGGCTTGGCCGGCGAATGCCGACGCCGGCAGCTATGTCGTTGAGCGAAGTGCCTTCGAACCCTTGATTAGCGAAGCACTGCACAGCCTCAGAAAGAATGAGGTCCCGGGTTGGGCGATCGGTCACAGTAAGAAGATAGTCGTCTCGGTCCGCAGCGCCACCCGAGAGGGCTTCAATTCTGCCAGAGTTGGTAGTGTTGAACGATGGAAATTGTTGCTGCAGTGTTTATGGACGACATCGAACTTCGGTCGGTGCCCGGCCCATCAACTCGGATTGACCTGGCTGGCGTGCAGTTCTCGGCTCCCGCTCCGGCTCCGGTGCCAGTCTCGATAGCCCCTCACCTTGTTGTACTGGTTTGGAATCCGCCGAGTGGTGACGAGTTGGGCGCACTCGAGGTTGTATTTCGGCCTTACGAAGGCGATGAAGAAGCTGAACCCTTGGCTCGAAACGCCCAGCCGCTTCAGATCGAGCCCGGAAAGTTCAACTACCGTCTTGTCCGGGCCGAACTGATGTTTGAAGACTATGAGACAGTGGTGGCCCACTGTCGTATTGGGGACGGACCAATTCGGAAAGTTCCATACACGTTGCTGCCTCCAGTCGAAGGCTGAGATGGCACGTTTTGCATCCGCCCTTTCGCAGCACCCGCTGGCTGCAACTGCTGTTGGCGAGGTAATCGGGCATTTATCCGATCAACTTGACGACCTGCCAGACGTTCTCGTGATGTTCATTTCAGGTTCGTATCTAGAGAACGTCGAGTCTATTGCCGAGACGATTAGGGAGGTTCTTGCCCCGCGCTGCTTCATTGGTTGCTCAGCCGTTGGCGTAGTCGGAGGTTCGCAAGAAATTGAACAGGATCGTGGTTTGGCAGTCTGGGCTGGGTGTATTCCTGGCGCTCAAACGTTTCGAGTCGAGCCTGGCGATCATGGAGTGATTGGGTTCGAGTCGACGATTAGTGCGCTGGCTCCTGGCAGCACCGCAGTACTGCTGGCCGATCCGTTCAGTGTTCCGGTCGAGTCGCTGCTTTCACAATTAGATCAGTTCAATATCGACAACGAATCTTTGGTATCGATCGTTGGAGGGCTGGCATCGGCTGGTCGGAGCCCAGGCCAGAACGTTTTAATTGTGGATGACGAGATAGTCAATGATGGTGCCGTCGGCGTAATCTTCGGTCCTCGCGTCGCCAGCCCACTCGTAAGTCAGGGCTGTCGACCTATTGGAAGCCCCTGGACGGTGACCAAAGCCAATGGTCAGTTGGTTCAAGAACTAGCGGGCGAGCCAGCGATGGGAAGGCTCGATGTGATGCTCGAAGGTCTGAGCGAAGATGAGCGACGGCTCGTCGCTCGAGGGCTTCACGTCGGTATCGTCGCCAACGAGAATGCTGATGCCTTTACCCAAGGGGACTTTCTCATTCGGGCCGTTCTTGGCGCTGATCGGGCCACCGGCTCAATCGCAGTTGGAGCTGCCGTTGAGATTGGCCAGGTGCTGCAGTTCCAGGTTCGCGATGAACAATCAGCCTCAGCCGAGCTTCAGAGCTTGCTACAAGAAGTTGAAGGACGAGGCGCTCTGGTCTTTACGTGCAATGGGAGAGGATCACATCTATTCACCGAAGCTAATCATGATGCGACAGCCGTTTACGAGCGGGTTGGATCAGCCGTTAGCGGTATGTTCTGTGCTGGCGAAATTGGCCCAGTAGGAGCCCAGCAGGCCCTTCATGGCTTTACTGCCACTGTGCTTGTGTTCGCTTAGACAACAAGATGAGTCCTTCCCGCCTTCGGTGACTGTTGTAGAAGGCGCTTCGGCGTCTTTCCCGCTCTAATCTCGCGGCCTATTTGCTTGCTATTCCACTTGGAATGAACGTTGTGCTGTCGAGACCAACTTAGCCTGCTACCGTTGGCGCCGTTCATGTGGTAAAAGTCGAGTTGTCAGGTAATAGATCGGGCCCGAGGCCGTGATCTGCAAGAAAGGCCTTCCGTGAGTAAATCAGCGACAAACCTGACCCCCGAGCTTCAGCTCAAGGGCATCAACGTAATCCGGGCCCTTGCTCTGGATGGGCCGGAGGCGGCGAACTCTGGGCACCAGGGCACGGCCATGGCCCTTGCCCCACTAGCCCACGTTCTGTTCACTCGAGTTCTCCGCTATGACGCTTCGGATCCGAGCTGGCCTGATCGCGATCGCTTCATTCTTTCGGCCGGTCACGCATCGATGCTTCATTATTCGATGCTTTACCTAACCGGACACGGTTTAGAGCTGGACGATCTCCGGCAGTTCCGGCAATGGGACTCAGCTACCCCCGGTCACCCCGAAGCTGGCCACACGGCCGGGATCGAGGTAACAACCGGACCGCTCGGGCAAGGATTTGCCAACGCAGTCGGAATGGCCATTGCTGAGCGTTTCCTGCGCTCAACCCACGGTGAAGAACTGTGCGACCACCACACATTCGTAATCGCTGGCGACGGTGATCTCTCTGAGGGGATTAGCCACGAGGCCGCATCATTGGCCGGGCACCTCGGGTTGGGTCGCCTGATAGCGTTCTATGACGACAACCACATAACGATTGATGGTCCCACCGAGCTGGCGCTAACCGATAACGCAGCAGCCCGCTTTATCTCGTACGGGTGGGATGTCATCGAGCTTGGTGAAGTCCCTAACGATCTAAACGCTTTGACTGATGCTGTCAGCCGGGCCAAACGGGTTACGGACCGTCCGACGCTAATTATCGTCCGGTCCCGAATCGGCTACCCCTCCCCTGGACTGACCGATCATCACTCAGCTCACGGAAATCCGTTCGACGCAGCAGAGATTGCAGCAACCAAAAAGGCGATGAGGTTGCCTCAGGACGAGCAGTTTTGGGTTCCCGACGATGTATTAGAGATGTATCGAGAAGCGGGAAGTAAGGGCCATCAGGATCGACTCGATTGGCAAAATAGAGTCGACGAGTCTGACAACAAAGCGGCGTGGGCTGACAGCTGGAACCTGTCAGTTGATCCTGATCAACTTCGACAGGTAGCAGACGAGTACAAGCCGGGTAGCGAGGTCGCAACCAGAAAAGCATCGCAAGCTTGCGTTGCCGCCCTGGCCGAAACCGTCACTGGTCTGATTGGTGGCTCAGCCGACTTGACCGGGAATACCGGAACCAAAATCTCTGACACGGCCCAATCGGCCGGTGCCGGTCAGGGCCAACAGATCTACTTTGGGATCCGCGAACATGCGATGGGAGCCGCTCTAGTAGGAGCAGCTCGCCACGGAGGCGTTGTTCCAATCGCAGGCACGTTCCTCGTCTTCGCTGACTATATGCGTCCCGCTGTGCGGCTGGCTGCAATGTCGAAGGCCAAGTGCGTCTTTGTTTGGACGCACGATTCGGTCGGTGTTGGTGAGGATGGGCCGACGCATCAGCCCATTGAGCAGGTCATGAGTCTTCGAGCCATCCCCGATCTACAGGTAATCCGTCCCGCCGACGCAACAGAAGTTGCGGGAGCATGGCGCTTGGCACTTGAAACCGATGGCCCGACTGCGATGATTCTGAGTCGCCAGGGATTGCCCGTTCTCGATGGCAGCGACTTTGAACTGGTGGCGCAAGGGGCTTATGCGGTCGTCGAACATGACAGTCCAGATGTTGTGTTGGTAGGAACGGGTAGCGAGGTCTCGGTTTGTATCGAGGCGGCGTCGACTCTGTCGACCAACGGTCATTCGGTTCGAGTTGTGTCAATGCCAAGTTGGTCAAGATTTGAGATGCAGACCGAAGAACTACAATCTTCAGTTTTGCCGCCTGAGGTTCCAACCGTCTCACTTGAGGCTGGCGTCACCCTTGGGTGGGAACGGTACGCCGACATTCCTCTTGGAATCAACCGGTTCGGAGCGTCGGCTCCGGGAAAGACCGTCCTCGATAAGTTAGGGATTAATGCTGCGAATGTTGTTGCAGCAGCCGAAGATCTTTTGTCATAACTATGGCCATCGCCTGAAGCGCCCACAGTTTGCGGGACGATTCTATGATGGAATAACACACCCGCTCGGGTGTCGAAAAGAAACGGAGCGAACATGGGTCGCCTTCATGACGTTTATGATAATCATGGTCAGAGTCCATGGCTGGACAATCTCCGCCGTGGCTGGATCACATCTGGTGAGCTTCAAAAATGGCTCGATCGCGGCGTCCGAGGGTTGACATCGAATCCGTCGATCTTTGCCAACGCAATGACCCAGACCAACGATTACGACGCTGAACTAAAAGAGCTGGTAACTTCGGGCGCCAGCGTTGAGGACAGCTATTGGCAGCTCGTTGTCAATGACATAACCCAAGCACTTCAGATTCTCCTTCCCATCCACCAAGAATCCGCCGGTGAAGACGGCTACGTTTCGGTCGAGGTGTCGCCCACGTTGGCTTATGACGAGCAGGGTACGGTGGCCGCGGCTCGAGCGTTGGACGACCGGATTGAAGCCCCAAACCTATACATCAAGGTTCCGGCTACGGCCGAGGGCATACCGGCCATCAAAACCCTCGTAAGCGAGTCACGCTCGATAAACGTGACGCTGATATTCAGCCTCGAACGATACGGCGACGTTATGGAAGCGTACATTGGTGGCCTTGAGCAGGTTGAAGAAAGTGACCTGTCATCAATCTCTTCTGTCGCGTCGTTCTTTATCAGCAGAGTCGACGTCGAAGTTGATCAGCGGTTAAACGAAATAGGGACCGAACGAGCACTCGGGCTTCGAGGTAAAGCAGCTATTGCCCAGGGGCAGCTGGCATATCAACAGTTTCTCGAGAAGTTCTCGGGCCCCCGGTGGGACGCACTTGCTTCAAAAGGGGCACGGCTGCAACGTCCGCTGTGGGCTTCAACATCAACAAAAGATCCGTCCTATCCCGACACGCTCTACGTTGATACCTTGATTGGCCCGAACACGGTCAACACACTGCCAGACAAAACACTCCTGGCGTTCGATGACCACGGAACCGTCGAGCGCACTGTTGATGCCGACCCAGCGTGGGCTGCCCGAATTGTTGATGACCTGCAAAGCCTCGGAATTGACCTTGAAGAGGTTGCGACCAAACTTGAGCAAGAAGGCGTAGACAGTTTTGCCAAGAGCTTCGAAGATGTCCTCGGGGTTTTGGCTGATCGATCCAAAACGATCGACGTTGATTGACAGCAGCACTAGCCGAAGCGATGACCTTGGCTGCTGCGGTGCTAGTTGAAGCAGCGGTCACTCAGTAACCACGAGCATTCCGGCGAACGGAATGTTGAGAGGCACTGTTTGGCCTGGTACTACGGGTTCCATTCGCGAGATCGACCCATCAAGATAGAGCGCGTTGATAGCGCCGCGGTTCAAAAACTCGGTTGCGAACTCCCAAAAGGTCACAGGCTGGTTCGCGTTGAGAAAAAGCACGTTCCCTTCGGGAGTTACTCCCACTCCGTTCCGCAGAAAACGTGATTCCGACGAAGCTGAAAATTCGGGATGAATTTGTCCATCTTCTAGCAATAACGGACCGGATTGAACCGCCAATGTTGGAGCTACGCCTTGATTTCGACGACTTTGGTCGAACGCTTCGCTCTCTTGAACTTTGGCTCGCCCGTCTTCGACGTAGAAGACACCATTAGGGCGAAGGTGGAAGTTACCTTCGCCACTATTGAGGTTGATCGGGACAAGTTCGATTCCATCTTGGATGTGAAGGCCTGCCGGGGCTTGATCCGGCGTGTAAATGCCAGCATTCAAAACGGCCAAGACCTCAACGCCAGATTGGTCTACTTGTTGGCGAGCTCGTTCGAGTTGCCCGAGCGGTCGGTTGTCCTGGTCGAGCCAAACCAGTCGAACCCGAGTTGGGTCGGTTTCCATAACGGAGTAGAGCCCCTCGGTTCTAAATTGGTCTGAGGCGACTTGTTGACTCTCAATCGAGGTTGCCGAGGTAGCCGAGAACGAGGTGGACGACCTTGACGACGTGGCCGGTATCTGTGTTGTTTCGGTGTCGCTGGCGGTCGATGAATTCGCAAAGTCGGAGTCGGCCTGGGTGCACCCGATAGCGAGAAACTGAAGTGCCAGAAGAATCTGCACGGTCGAAAATACCGGGATACGCAGAATCTGCTTCGGGTGCAGGTTCGGAAGTAACACGTATGTCTCCGATCGGGCAATGGTGGCGTCTACGCATAATGTAGCTTTGGAAAGGCGTGGCCCTGAGCCATACCAGTCGACAAGAGCCAGATGCGGGTTCGGACCACTCAGATTGAGATCGGTCTTGCGGCACCGTTTGGACTAAGTTGCAAAAATAAACCTACTCGCACTAGTGTTATTTTCGTGTCCAAAGTTCTACCCAGCAGGGATATCACTTGTTCCATCGCTTCGACCCTCGACATTGTTGGCGATCGTTGGTCGCTGCTGGTGTTGCGGAACATTTTTCGAGGCGGTCATCGATTTAGCGAAATTCAACAAGATCTTGGCATAGCGAAGAACCTTTTGGCATCGCGTCTTTCCAAGCTGGTAGATGCCCAGGTCCTTGAACGGGTCCCGTACCAAGAACGACCCGTCCGCTACGACTACCGCTTAACCACAAAAGGTGCCGATCTTTCCACTGCGTTGATTGCCTTAATGGGATGGGGCGACCGCTGGTACGCGACCGACGGGGTTCCAACCGTTCTAATACACGATCGATGTGGCGAGCCGGTCGAGCAAAGTGTTCGATGTCAAAGTTGTGATGAAACTGTCTCGCCTGGGCAAATCGCAAGTCGGCCCGGTCCTGGCCGAATGACCCGAAACCCTGACGCCAGGCCCCAAGCGACTTGAAGGCGTTTGGCCATTGTCGTTGTCCACAAACCTTCGACGAGGCGTCGACACTAGGTATCTGAGTAACAACTACTACTGATCTCCCGGCAACAGGAACCAGGTAAAAGAATGAAAACCACTGAACTCACCGAATTGTCCACTGCCGAACTTTTAGGTCAGGCAGCCAGGATCCGAAATGACCTGTTCGGCAACCGCATGACCTATTCGCCGAAGGTGTTTATTCCCCTAACCAAGCTGTGCCGCGACAAGTGCGGCTACTGCACCTTTGCTCAACCTCCAGCTCGGGTGGAGGCCCCCTATCTCAGTGCCGATGAGGTTTTGTCGATCGCCAAAAAGGGAGCCCGGGCTGGCTGTCACGAAGCGCTATTCACATTAGGTGAGCGCCCTGAGCTTCGGTACCCCGATGCCGCACAATGGTTAGCTGATCATGGCTACACATCGACTGTTGATTACCTCAGGGCGATGTGTGAATTGGTAGTAACTGAGACTGGGTTACTCCCCCATGCAAATGCCGGTGCTCTATACGACGCTGAACTGCTGGCGCTGAGAGCAGTAGCCCCGAGCCAAGGGATGATGATCGAGACCCTTCGCGACGATTTGGATTGTCATCGCGGCGCTCCCGACAAAGAACCAAAACGTAGGCTGGCAACCCTCGATGCCGCTGGTCGGCTACGGATTCCGTTTACAACCGGAATTCTCGTTGGGATTGGTGAGTCGGAGCTCGATCGCGTAGATGCGCTGACGGCAATATCTGAGTCGCATGAATCGTACAACCACGTTCAGGAAGTGATTGTTCAGAACTTTCTGCCCAAACAGGACACGGCAATGTGGCGCTCGGATCCATGCCCTGAAGACGCATTTCTTCGAGCCATAGCCATCGCTCGAATTGTGCTACCACCATCGGTTCACCTTCAAGCACCGCCGAATCTCACTGAAGACTTTGGATCACTTCTCGATGCTGGCATCGATGATTGGGGTGGAGTCTCTCCAGTCACAGCAGACCACGTGAATCCAGAAAAACCGTGGCCTGGGTTGGACCGGCTTCGCCAAGTAACTGAGAGCCACGGATTTCGTATTGCTCCTCGGTTAACGATCTATCCCGAGTTTGCCCTGACAGCAACGAAGTGGGTCGACAAAGCGCTGCAATTCCCCGTGCTTGACCGATCCGATTCAGAAGGGCTCGGACGCGACGACCCTGGGGCAGTATTTCCTGAGAAGGCTGAATTCATCGCCGCCGGCTCTTCTGATGGAGCCGACGTTGTTCTGATCGGTGACCGGTCAACCCAGTGGTACTCAGGAGCTCCGGTATCTCCAGTCGATCTTATTGATCGAGATGTTGTCGCTACCGGTCGAGTCGCCGAGATTTTGGCTGGAGTCGAAGCTGGTGAGGAAGCAGGCTACGACGAACTTTTGTCGCTATTTGGCGCCCGAGGTCCCGATGTGGCCGCGATCGCCAATACGGCTGATCGGTTGAGAGCCGAGACGGTCGGCGACGTCATTACCTATGTCGTAAATCGGAACATTAACTACACCAACGTGTGCACCTTCAAGTGTCGATTCTGTGGTTTTTCCAAGGGTCCGCTCAGCCTCAACCTTCGAGGCAAACCATATTTGCTGACGCTCGAGCAGATGCAAGAGCGGGTTCGGGAGGCATGGGACATTGGGGCTACTGAGGTCTGTCTTCAGGGCGGAATCCATCCCGATTTCGACGGTGACTATTACATCGATGTTTGCCGAGCGGTAAAGGAGGCGGCCCCCGATATCCATGTTCATGGTTTCACCGCACTAGAAGTTACCGAAGGGGCAAAACGTCTTGGCGAACCGCTAGCCGACTACCTGCGGCGTTGCATGGACGCGGGGCTACGATCGCTACCCGGTACAGCGGCCGAGATTCTGGACGATGGCGTGCGAGAAGTGCTGTGTCCGGACAAGATCAATACTGAGGAGTGGCTTGAGGCTCACAGAGTTGCCCACTCGGTAGGGCTCAGATCGAACGTAACGATGATGTTCGGTGCGGTAGAGCAGCCGGCTAGCTGGGTGAAACATCTGTTATTGACCCGAGATTTGCAGTCAGAAACCGGAGGATTTACCGAATTTGTCGGTCTGCCTTTTGTACACATGGCATCGCCCATCTATCTACAACGTAATGCCCGTAGAGGGCCGACGTTTCGCGAGAACTTACTCGTTCATGCGGTGGCTCGAATTGCTTACCGCGGATACATCGACAATATTCAATCCGGTTGGGTCAAGATCGGACTCGACAGTGTTAGCCAGCTGCTGCAGGCCGGTTGCAACGACGTCGGCGGCACCCTTATGGACGAAAACATTTCGCGAGCCGCCGGAGCGGCTCACGGACAAGAGATCGGCATTAGCGACTTTCGGGCCACAGCTGAACAACTTGGACGGACAATGGCGGAGCGCAGCACTCTCTATGGGCCGGTCCATCGAGATGGCTCGGGCAACGTCGTGGTGCAGCACGCTACCGCTTAGCAAACATTCTGATCGAAAATAGTGGGCAGGTTATACTCGTCTGTTGTAGCGCTAGCAAGCGGCGCCAACTACTCGACTACTTGTCCGGTTGAACAACTAATAACGGTATCGAGGAAAGTCTCACCGACTCAATCTGTCGAACCCGCTAATTCTTGCTATCGGTGTGCCGACCGAAACAATGGTTAGAGTTCGAACGCGAAGCTTCTACTTTCTATTACCCTGCGATAGGGCCCTATCGGGCTCTTCACAGGCGCAGGACATCGATATCTCGAAAGGTTCTAATGGGTGCACCTAGGGCACGGTCAACATACGGCGAAGCGGATATCGACATTATGCTTACTAATGCGATGGCCGCCATCGGTACTGATCGCAACGACGATCTCGTCCGGTCGTTGATGGTCACGGCACTCGACATGGACGCTGACAATATTGACCGACTCGAACTTAAGATCGCAAGCCAGACGTTAGCTGAGATCCTTGGGACGTGGCGCGTTTTCTCTCCTTACAGCGAGAAAGCGAAAGTGGCAATTTTTGGTTCGGCGCGAACCAAGCCCGGTGCACCTGATTATGAACTCGCTGTTGAGTTCGGACGATCGATGGCCGCTCAAGGTTGGATGAGTATTACCGGAGCCGGACCTGGAATTATGACGGCCGGAATTGAAGGAGCTGGCCTCGAGAACTCTTTTGGCGTGAGCATTATTCTGCCCTTTGAGCCTCGGGCCGCCGACATCATTGCCGACAGCGACAAACTGGCCTCATTCCGCTACTTCTTTACCCGCAAGCTTGCATTCATGAAAGAAAGCGACGCTTTCGCTTTGTTTCCAGGCGGGTTCGGTACCTTGGATGAAGCATTTGAGTTACTCACTCTGCTCCAAACGGGAAAGAGTTATCCGGTGCCGATCGTTTTGCTCGATCACCCTGGTTCGACGTACTGGAAGGGCTGGCGAAAGTTCGTCGAGTCCGAGTTGGTGGGTGGTGGAACGATTTCTGAGAACGATCTCAACTTGTTCCTCCACACGCACGATTCCAAAGAGGCGGCAGAATACATTTGCTCGTTCTACTCTTGCTATCACTCCATCCGGTTCGTTGGGAAGCGGCTGATTGTTCGGCTACGGCGTGAACTCGATGATGAAGCACTGGCCGTACTGAACGCAGAATTCTCCGACATGCTCGTTGACGGCGAGATCGAGCCAACTGAGGCGACCAAGGCGGAGCAAAGCGACGAAGACCATATTGGTCTGCCAAGGCTTCAAATGAACTTCAATAACCGTTCGTTCTCACGTCTGATCCAGATGATTCGCAGAATTAACGAACTCGATCAACATGTCGGTCGAATAGTTGCCAGCGATCTCGTTCACGATGTTGGACCTCAGATCGACGACTGAAATCCACCGTCTAGGATTCTGGCTGCTTTGTCGACGGCACGACGAGCCTGGCTAACTTTCCGTTCGTTGGCTGGACGCTTAGTCTCGCCGTTTTCAACCGCTTCTCTAAGCAATTGAACTGAGACGTCTCCAAGACGCTCGCTCAACGATTCTAGATCGGCCGCAATTGCCTCTATATGCTCATCCATATGCTCGGCCTCTCTTACCGGCTTATCAGCTTGCCAGTATAGGACATCGCCATGACAGAACTTCTGTTTCGTCGGTGGCTATGGCTGCCTAAGACAAATTTCGCGGATAGCCTGCTCGGGTGCGACCACCTGCTGATGGCCATGACTGGCTTGCGATCGAAGACGAAGAAGACAATACAACCTGGATGTTCGATCTGACCTTCCTCCGATCAGATTTCACTTGCATCTATGGCAACGGATGCCCGTCTATTGACGCTGAACCGGACCCGACAGAAACGCTTGGTTGCTGCACCCACGGGGCCCACTTCGTTGATGATGAGGACCGCGAATCGGTTGCTGGCTACGTTGCGCTTTTAACCGACACCCAATGGCAACACCGGCGAGCCGCCATTGACAAGGGCGGGCCTATAAAGAAAAAGAAGAACGGCGACTGGGTTACTCGAAAAGTTGATGGTGCATGTATCTTCCTCAATCGAGAGAACTTTCCCGGTGGCGGTGGATGTGCCCTTCATCGAGCGGCTCTTGAAGCTGACCAACGTCCGCTTGACTGGAAACCAGATGTCTGTTGGCAAGTCCCGATCCACCTCGATATCCATGAAGATGCCTATGGTCACGAGACCGTGTTCGTAAAAGCATGGAATCGGCGTGATTGGGGTCCAGGCGGAGATGACTTTCATTGGTGGTGCATCGAAGAGGAGTCTGCCTACGTCGGCCCTAACTCGCTCTATTTAACAGCTCGAGACGAGTTGGTCGAGATGGTTGGACAGTCGATCTACGATCGGCTGTCGTCACAGATTGACCTCCGCAAGTCCGAAACACCTGTAGCGATTAGCTAGGAACCAGTGGCTCTAACCCAGAGGCTGCAATCGTTACTGCCGGAAGCGGTGAACAGCCGGCTGCTGGTTGCCGCCATCGGAGTTGGGCTGACCGTCGGATTGTCAGTAGCCGTCGTCGACTACATCGTAATCGAGTTCCTTCTTCACCAGTTGCTGGAGTGGCCTCTTGGTTTACAAGCGGCAGCGCCGGTAGTCGGCCTTCTTTTGACCGCTGCAGTGCTGCGAACCGTTGGTGGCAGATGCTCGCCGTCGACCTCGGAAGAGTACATTTCCACTTTTCACAGTCGGTATCCGAGGCTTGCTAATCGACCGCTAGCGGCCCGCCTCATCGGGGGCGCGGCCACTATCGGACTTGGCGGTGCTGTCGGTTTGGAAGGCCCAGCCGTCTATTTAGGTTCGGCTATCGGTTTGAGAGTGCAAGAAAAGCTCGACCGATATTTGGGGCGCGACTCGGCAAAGCTCTTACTCACCGCCGGCGCCGCCGCTGGAGTTTCGGCACTATTTCAAGCCCCCGCCACCGGTCTGATTTTCGCCCTTGAATCGCCATACCGAGATGACGTTGTTCACAAGGCTCTTCTGCCGTCGCTAGTGGGATCGGCCGCAAGCTTCTTGGCGTTCTCAACAGTTCCTTTCGTTAAGCACGAGACGGTGTTGGGATTTACCTACAGCGACGAGCTTGGTCCTGGGCATCTGGCCGGAGCAGTGCTAATCGGTGCCGGGGCTGGTGTGGGTGGTCGAGCGTTCGCCTGGGCGGTTCGAGGAGCGAAGTCTCTGTCCAAACAGGCGTCGCCTTGGTTGCTCTCGGCTGGTGGTGGAGCGGTCCTGGCGGCCATGGCAATTCTGTCAAACTTCATTTTCGATGAGCCTCTAACCCTGGGCCCTGGGTTCGCCGTCGTCGATTGGGTCGACAATCAAACATCCCTGACGTTGTTAGTTGCGTTGTTCTTCTTCCGGGCAGCGGCAACCTTATCCACCGTGGCCGCCGGCGGGGTTGGCGGTCTTTTCATCCCCCTTGCCATCCAAGGGGTAATTTTCGGTTCCGTTGTTGGGAACGTGCTTCGGGCTCTCGACTGGACCTCAGAGGGTTCGATTTGGCCCCTTCTTGGACTTGCCGCTTTCCTAGCGGCCGGCTACCGAACGCCAATTGCAGCCGTGATGTTTGTCGCTGAGCTCAGTCGTGGAGCAGCTGTAGTACCAGCTTTGATCGCCGCCGCGGTATCGCAGCTTGTGGCGGGCTCTGCCTCAGTGTCTCTTGCCCAAAGGGTCGAACGTTTGGGTCACCTCGAGGGTCGTATAGCACTCCCGCTAACGTCAGCGTTGACTACCGACGTGATGACTGTCCCATCTGACGCGACGGTTTCAGAGTTTGTCTGGGTCCACGCTCTGGGCCGTCGCCAACGAGCCGTTCCCGTTGTGGACGGCGCCCGATATGTCGGACAATGCAGCATCGACGTCGTAGCATCGATGGATCGAGACACGTGGGAGAGCCAGCTGGTTGGTGACGTCGCCAACGAGGACGTTCCGATTGCGTCGCCGTCTTGGACCCTAAGAGATGCCGTGGTCGCAATGGAGAGGGCCGATGTAGATCAGCTGGCCGTCACCGATAACACCGGATCCTTTATAGGAATGGTCTACGAATCAGAGATTGTGAAACTCGGCGAAATTCTGGATGAAACCGAGAGGTCGTAGTCCAGCCTTGCCAACATCGAACGTTTCGACCTAAACGGCTGACATTACGTACCTAATCTGAGAATTCAGCGTCTTCGAGATCTTCGTCTTCTACCCGCGATGCTTGTTCTGTGGTTGGCAAATCAAATGGATCGTCGCTTAACCGGTCCATCAAGGATTCGATATCATCCCCATCATGTGACCGCTTAAGCGCTCTTGCTTCCTCGTACCGACGATGTCGCCCCTTCTTCATGGGACACTCCTGCAACTTGTTCGTGGGGCTGAGGCGTTAGTCCACCAATGCACCCAGCTCTGTCGTTCAAGTTACTAGTTTAGGCGATTTTCGGCGAATGTGGCGAATAGAAGCGACAACAGTCTTTCCAGGCCCCATAGCGACACCAGATCTCGACAAATGAGTAACATTTGAGACACCGATTAGGGCCAATTAGCGGGAACCCGTCCCGGTGTCTGTGCGCTAGCTAGGAAGAGACGTGTGACTTCGGGCTTCGAGCACGAGGTGGCCATCGCCGTCGAAAGCGACCGCCGCATCGCCATTAACCAGCTGACTGATTGGCTTGCCGACGAGATCCTGGCGCCATCCGGTTGTCAGCCGACAGCTTGGATCTTGCTTGAGTAGCGCTTCTACATCAGCTCGAGTCGCTAGTAACGCTGGATCTAGCTTGTGATCTCGAGCTAGTTGGGCGATCCAAGCCGTCACGAGTGTGACCACCGGGCGTAGGTGCCGAGGCAGTTCCGGAGACCGTTTGACGCTTGGCTCTTCTTGAGTCATTCGCAGCCCAACTTGAACTGACGTTAAGATTTCACCGTCGGCGCCATCTCGAAGATGTCGACCTTCGACCCCTCGGAGCGACTTCAATTGGCTTACCGAGGTCGGTGCTTGCTGAGCGACAGCAACAACACCCAGATCGGACAAGACTTGTCTAACCGGGGTATTTGCCTCGGCTGCTCGGCGTTCTCGCCAAGCAGCGACGGCGGTTGCAACTCGGTAGGTCTGCCCCTTCAGGGAACGGGCTTCTTTGATTCGAAGGATCGCTTCTTCAGGAACACGTCGATTCCGAGGTCGTCCTTTCAAAAGCGTACATTCCTCAACCGCCCACTCTGTCCGATTCAGGTCATCGAGTTGCTCCGAGAGAATATCGGTAAGTTCGAAGAGATGTTCGACGTCTGATGCCGCGTATCTAAGCTGATCGTCTGTCAGCGGGCGCCTGAGCCAATCCGTCAAGCGATCCCCCTTTGGAAGACTGAATCCTAGATATCGATCAAGCAAGGAACTAAGCGATGCCGTTGGAACGCCGACGAACCCGGCGGCGATCTGGGTATCGAAAAGTTTGTTCGGGATGGAGCCACAACTCAGATCCAAAACCTCAAGGTCTTGTACCCCGGCGTGGACGATACAGGTAGCGTCACTATCGAGTAGTTTCGCAAGTGGAGTCAGGTCGAGCTCGAGCGGATCGATCAGAACGATCTCATCTTCCCACCTAAGCTGAATTAGCGCTACTTGCGGGAAGTAGGTTCGTTCGCGGTGGAACTCAGTGTCTATGGCGTAACGGTCAGCACCGCATGCGGCAGTGACAATATCGTTTAGCTCAGAACTGGTGTTAACAGGAACGTACACAAACAAAACAACTATGCATCAGAGGGCGAAGGACTTTGCTAGGTGCCCAACCTACACGTTTCTCGTCGAGATAAGGCATGATCGACCTTCTAGCTGTTACTTAGCAACATTACTTTGAGATGGCAGACAACGATAGTAGTGAGCGATGTAGCGGTCCGTTCGGGCTCAAGGGGTCATGGAGAAATAGTGGAGTTGGAAGCTCGGGATCTGATTGGCCAGGCGTCGGATTCGCTGGCTCGTTTCAGTCCGAGATTTCTTTCAGATGTCGTTCTACCGTTAGCAGCTCTTCTGGTGTGTCGATGTCGATCAGAGCCTCAGCCGGAAGCTCTACTCCGGTCCACTCCCCCATCTCAAGTGCAGCTCGATGGGCCAACAGTCCGTTATCGACCGCTTTCAGAATCTTTCGGCCCCAGTTGGCAGGCCAGCAGCCAACAGTGTGCTGCGGGACTTGCTCAACGGTTGCAACTACAGCGCGGTCTGGGTTGGACTCAATCGCGGCCAACATTGCGGCGACATGGTCGGACGTCAGCAAAGCGACGTCACACGGCGTAACCAGAACATGACCAGTCTTGGCAAATAGTAGCGCGGTAGCAAGACCTCCCAATGGGCCTTGGCCTGGGCGGAGGTCGGGAACCGTCGGTAACCCGAGAGTTGGACCGGCGGTTCCACCGATCGCAGTAACAGGGTCAGCTCCACCGGTCCGTAGCGCCGTGACAACCCGATCGCCGATCCGGCGGCGCCCGGCGAAGGCGAGTGCTTTGTCAGAACCGAACCGTTTCGATTTGCCACCGCAGAGAACAGCTCCCATTACCTGACTAGTATCGGAGTTAGGCAATGTCTGCTCCTATCACTGAGGGGTTTTCGCTGACTAGGTCCGGCCTGGCCACTCTGGGTCGAGCTGTGCAAGGAAGACCTTGCACCGATCCATCTCGTCGGTTTCTCCGATGGCTTCAGCCGCTCGCCTAAGCCCGTCCAAGGCTTTAAGGAAGCCCTGATTCTCGTCATGAGCCCAACGCACGTAGCCGGAACCGCGCCACCCGTTTTGGCGTAAGCGGTCTAAACCCCGGTGATAGCCGACTCGATAAGCGGCATAGGCCTCGACATCGTCGCGAGCGAGATCGCCGAGGGTGGCCCAGCCGTCGAGAAATCGGGGCCAGCGGGCGACAACTGATGAGACTTGGTCTCGACGGTCAGCTTCAGAGGCAGACACGGCGGCGGCTAGGGCCGCTAGGGCATCATCTGGCTCTCGGTCCAAAATCGTTTCAGGGAGTCCGCCTGTGCTCAAGTTAATTTGCGACATGATGTCAGGGTAACTGCGTCAGTTCGGTCCTACTCGTCAGTCTCTAACGACATCGATTTCTGCCAGCTCACGCTCGAAGTCGTCCTCGTCATCATCGCTGTCGGCCGCATTAGATACAGGGCCCGAAATTGGAGCCGGAGAGTGGCCGGTCTTCAGATACTCGGTAGTTGCTGAATAGGCCAACTTAGCGAGCTCTGAGCTATTACTAAAATCGTCGAACCGAAGTCGGGGCATGCTACCCGCTGGCAGCCGATGGAGCGTGACCGACTGTGGCACACTCCGCAGGTCTTCTTCCATGCGGTAGCGTCTTGCCACCCAATAGGCCCTACTGATGCCGTCAAACGGGCGCTGAACGTCTAGGTCACGACCTTCAAGATGGCCAACATGAAGTACATAGATAGTAGTTGCCCCGAGTTCTATGGCTCGGTGAACGTGGATCTCATGAAGGACTCCCCCGTCTATGAAACGCCCGGCGCTTGTCTCGAACGCCGGATAGACCGCAGGCAATGCGGCTGACGACAAAAGAGCTGGAACCAGGCGACCTGAATCGAACCAATGCTCGGTAGCAGTAACCAGATTGGTGGCAACGCAGCTGAAATCAATTGCGAGATCATCGAAGGTCTTGACTGGAAGCTCATCGTCTAAGAGATTTGCCAACGTTTCCCTGTCATGAAGTGACTCTCCTTTGCGGGCCAGCTGAGCCAGCATCGGCAGGAACCGACTCGGCGGCATTAGGTTTGGTTCTCCAGTCCCCATCCGGTCCCAAAGCCGAGTCAGGCGATTAACGCCATCAATGTTGGGCTCAGCCGCAAATGCCGCGCCATTGATAGCACCGACCGAACATCCAACGATCAGGTCCGGAACGATTGCTGCTTCAACTAGGGCCCGCAGCATTCCAACCTGGACAGCTCCAAGGTTTCCGCCGCCGGAGAAGATAAAGGCAATCTTCTCCTGGTCCGAGGATCGTCGGTTCTGGACGGCCGCGGCGCGGTTCCGTAGCGTTTTTAGTGCTGACCCTAGCTTTACCATCAGACCATTAGCTCGGCTCGTTCGCCACCAGCAGGATCATGGGCAGCGAACCATTCTCAGGGTGTCGGTCGCTCCAACTGTGGCAGAACTTCCTCCCAAAACAGCCACAATGTCGCCAGTGCGGATGTGTCCGTTTGCTTTCGCGATCTCAAGAACCTTGAGCGCTGTGATGTCGTTGTCGTCGATTCGGTCAATCTTAATCGGCGTGGCACCCCAACTCATTGTGAGCTGGCGAACAGTGCGATCCTCTGGACTGAACCCGAGGATCGGGGCCTGGGGCCTGAACCGGGCGATGGCGCGAACAGTGAAACCAGATCGGGAGATACAACAGATGGCGACTGCTCCGATCTCACGGGCGGCTTGCCATGTTGCCATCGTCATCACATCAGTGACATCAGAGTCGCCACTTTGACGCTCAGTCAGGTGCTCGCGTTGGAGATCCTTACCCCACCGGTTGTAGTTGAACTCTTGGTCGGCGCGGTGGGCGATGCTGGCCATAGTGGCTACCACATGGGCTGGGTCTTGACCTATCGCGGTTTCGGCAGACAGCATCACCGCGCTAGTTCCATCGAATACTGCGTTGGCTACGTCCGAGGCTTCGGCTCTGGTTGGCGATGGCGCGGTAATCATCGATTCGAGCATCTGAGTTGCCGTAATCGCCGGACGACCCAGGGCAATGCAGCGCGAGATGATCGACTTCTGAAGGTGAGGCAGATCTTGGATGCTGCACTCAGTTCCGAGATCTCCTCGGGCGACCATGATGGCTCCCGATTCGGAGATGATTCCATCTAGGTTCTCGACAGCCGCCCGAGTTTCAATCTTGGCCACGATTAACGGCCCCCGGGGTGCCGGTTCGACCCCAGCGCGGCGCACATCGTGGGCTGAGCGAACAAATGAAAGCGCCACCATGTCTACATCGGCTTCAATCATGGCGTCGAGGTATTTAAGGTCAACGTCAGTTGGGGTCGCAAGTCTCAAGCGATCAGATGGGATGTGAAGACCAGGTCGGCCTTGGACGTTGCCACCAAATAGAACTTGAACTCGGAGGGAATCATTGTTGTGTTCAATAACTTGCAGGACGATTGAACCGTCCCCGATTGCCAGCTTGTCGCCAACGTGAATATCAGCCAAGAGACTTTCGTAGCCGACAGTAAACCGACCAGCCACAGACATGCCATCGCCAGGCACCAAATCGATTTCGTCGTTTACTGCCAGAGCCAGAGGACTTTCGAGCGACCCTAGGCGTACCTTCGGTCCTGGTAAGTCGGCCAATACACCGATTGGTCGTCCAACAACTTCAGCTACCTTCCGTAGTTGGCCAAGTCGCTCTAGATGGTCATCAATCGCTCCATGAGACAGATTCAGACGAGCTACATCCATGCCAGCCTCAACCATGGCCTTCATCGTGGTTTCATCGGCGCAAGATGGTCCAATGGTGGCGATAATTTTGGTACGTCTGTTCATTGGTCCAGGATATCCATAGCAGCTAAGTCCGTCTCGTAGTTAACACAAGTTCATCGAGATTCGACTCCAGTCGGCCGGAGTCGCTGAGAATTGACTGAACCGTCTGATCGAGTCACAAGGTGCAAGGTAGGTGCTTACGGTGTACTACTGACTAGCATCGAAGGATGCAGCTGATTTTGGTACGCCACGCTCGCCCAGAACGTATTGAGAACAGCGCCGGGCCGGCCGACCCTCCGTTAACGGCGCTTGGTATCCGCCAAGCTCAAGCCATGGCCGACTGGCTTGGAACCGAATCAATTGATTCTTTGTACGTTAGCCCTATGGTCAGAGCGGGCCAGACTTGTGCCCCGCTTGAAACCGCGCTGGGAATGCAGGCTACGGTCGTCGACGACGTCCGCGAATTCGATTCTGAGGAACGGTCGTATATTCCGATCGAAGATCAGAAGGCCGATCGAGCCCAGTGGCATGAGTTTCTGAAACAAGAAGGCGAGGTAGATCGGTCAGAGTTTCAAAATAGTGTCGTCGGTGCTCTGGAGCAAATAATTGAAGACAACCAAGGAAATACAGTCGCCGTTGTCTGCCACGGTGGTGTCATCAACGCTTGGGCATCTCGGGTTTTGAACCACAAACGCATTCTGTTCTTTGAGCCCGACTACACCTCGATCAATCGCTTTATGGCAGCAAGTTCGGGCGAGCGATCAATCGTCAGCCTCAACGAAACCGCGCATCTGCGAACCGTTACCTAGAAAGAGAGTTCGATCCGCCCGAGCTAACCGTCTTCGTTTGGTTGATCCAGATCGTCAACCCTGGCCAACAGCTCGTCTCGTATCGACTGACCTTTGGCTCGGGCGTTTTCTCCTGTAACCCTCCACCCGTGTCGAGCCGAATAGAGCAGCGGTGGCTCGCCCAAACGTCCCTCTCGAACTGAGGTTACGTTAGCTAGAAACAGGTCATGATCGAACCGTTCAATTCGTTCGAACGTTTCGCACGTCAACCATGCGATCGAATTTGGGACGAACGGCAATCCGGCGTCATCCATCTCAAGGTACTCCGGCGCCGCGTATTTGAATTTGTGTCCTGGATACGAAAAGTACTGTCCTTCGTAGATCTGATCAGAAGCAAGTAACGAGACCGTGAATTTGTTGGATTCAACCATCAATGGGTACGTATCGTGCTTCGGGCTAACCGAAGCCATGACGATTGGTTCTTCGAACGAGATCTGTGTCACCCAGTGTGAGGTGTAGGCACGGGTAAGACCATTGTGGCTGGCCGCCACTACTTGTACTCCCTTAATCATCTGGCCCAGAGAGCGTTTAATTTCGCGATCGATCATTTGGCTAAGTCTCCTTAATTGCGATGGGCTCGAAGACGCTGAATTGTTTGGGCGACTTCAGCACCGTCCTCATCTGGGTTAGTACTTGTTATTGATAGGTCACTAGTTGTTGTGTCGTTGTAAGGTGATGCTTTCTCAAGAACGTCAGCGGCTTCCTCGAACCGTCCGGCCAACTCCAACAGTCGGGTCAACTTGGCGTAGTTAGTCGGAGTCGGCCTGATAGCCAGATCAAACTTGGTCACCCTTATTACTTGTCCGAGGTCACCAATTCGGACATAAGCATTGAACAGGTTAGCTAGTGTCCGGGTTACGACCGAATCGAGTGCCATAGGTGTCAACAGGTTTGGTGTGAACGCCTGGTCCGGGACATATCGGTTGAAGAGCCGGCGGCAATCATCGTGACTCATCGCTACCCCAGCACCAAAGGGGTCGAACCAGCGATCGCCAGTGTCGGTCATCAGAACATGGCCTGGCATACCAACTGGTCGGACCGTCAGATCATGTCGGCGACCAATCTCGCTAGCGACCACTGCGAGCGAGAGAGGGTTGCCTTTCCGGCGATTCAAAACGCGGTGAAGGAGCGAGTTGTCTGGGCTGTAGTAACGCTTGGTGTCGCCAGTAAATCGCAACGTTCCGTACACATGTTCAAACAGATCGATCGGTGATGTCAACCGACGTCCGTCGGCGAGCTCGTCAAGCATTGATTCAATCTCGGATTCTTCCGGCGCTGACGGGTCAACGGTTGAAACGAGGGCTAACGCTCGGCCGAGGGTGGTCGAGTCGTCGTTGAGTAAGGATCGGAGGGCATCAGGGTCGAACATTTGTGGTCACTCTAGGCCCAGTACCTTCATGATGAAGGCTGCTTGATCCTATTGCCACGCTTTTGGACGGCGGCGTTCTAAGCCTTTCTAGCGCTAGTGGCCTCGGAACTCAGGTTTGCGTTTTTCCATAAACGCCTGAAGTCCCTCGGCGTAGTCGGTGGAGTCGAAGCAGGCGGCGATGGCTTCGGCCACTTCGGCTTGGTTGCGATTCGACGGTGAGCGGAGATGATCGGCTACCGCCAGTTTGGCTGCTCGCTGGCTGAGAGGCGCTCGGGAGGCGATGGTTTCAAGCTTTTGGTCTACAAAAACGTCTAAGTCTGCCTTGGCGACGACTGCGTTGGCTAAGCCCCACCTCAATGCGGTTGGGGCGTCAATCCAATCAGCGGTAAAGATCAGTTCCTTGGCAATGGAAGGTCCGAGTAAATCGACCAGCGTTCCGATTCCTTCGGCCGAGTAGCCGATTCCGAGACGAGCTGGAGGAAGGCCGAATTGAGCATCGTCGGCGACGTATCGAATATCGGCGACCGCGGCGATAGCGAGTCCACCGCCAATGCAGTAACCATGAATTGCGGCTACGACGGGCTGCGGGAGCATAGCTATTGCATCAAATGCTGCGCCGGTCGCTTTGTCGTAGCTGGGACTGTTCGGCCCGGACCGGTCAGATTGAAACTGCGAAATATCTGCTCCAGCGACGAATGCTTCGTGTCCGGCACCTTTTAGGCAAACGACGCGGATGGCATCGTCGGAGGCTAGCTCACCGCACAAGCGAGGAATTGACTGCCACATATCAACCGTCATCGCGTTCCGACGTTGCTGATGATCGAATACTAGCGATGCGGTCGCACCCCGGCGTTCTATCCGAACCTCTGCGGTCATTCAAGCTCCTTACGTTCCGACTTCGCTGCTCAAACTAGCTCGACAATGAGTCGTCCACATAGCTTGCGCAGTGAATGACCGGCTACGGTCAAGGGGTGGCGAACCAGTTCCTACCGACCAAAGTCCCGATCGGCATCGCCCACCGGGGCGGAACCGACGCTGCCCCGGAAAACACAAAGGGCGCGTTCGCCCATGCGGTAACGCTCGGGTATACCTATCTGGAGCTGGATGTGCACCGCTCAGCCGACGGCGAGGTAGTGGTTTGGCACGACGAGACGTTGTCCCGGGTGGCAGGCATCGACCGGGCCGTTAGCGACATGACCTGGAACGAGTTGGCGGCCATTCGAATTGATCATGAGCACTCGCTCGTACGTTTGGCCGAGCTATTGGGACAATATCCAAACGCCCGATTTAACATTGAGCCAAAGCATGATGCGGTAGTTGACTCACTGATCGCTGTACTTCGAACAGCCAATGCGGTCGACAGAGTTTGCGTCGGATCGTTCTCCGATCGTCGGATAAAGCGGTTTCGGTCGGAGTTCGGTTCAGACTTCTGCACCAGCGCTGGGCCAGTTGAACTAGCCAAGACCTTTCTATCGGCGTATGTCTGGCCCTGGTTTCGGCCTCGTCATCAATGTGTTCAGATTCCGATTCGGGCTTACGGCATTCCGCTTGATCGGCCAGGCTTCATCCGCCGGGTACAAAAACTCGGGCTTCAGGTTCACTACTGGACCATAAATGACGAGTCGGAGATGGTCCGTTTGCTCAACGCTGGAGCAGATGGGATCATGACAGACAACATCGGATTGTTGAAGACAGTCTTGGAGTCGCGTAGTGAGTGGAGCGACAACCTCAGGAGTTGAGCTATGTCGCAAAAGGACCAAGAGGCAGCTCGGACAAACCGTAACCAATCGCCCAGGATTGAGCATGGCAGGCTGAGTTCTCGCTCGATGGTTTGCTCAGTCGACCACCTGGCTACGGCCGCAGGAACAAACATTCTCGCCCTTGGTGGCAGTGCGGCTGATGCTGCCATCGCTGCTTCAGCGGTTCTCACCATTACCAATCAGCATATGTGCGGAATGGGAGGCGATCTCTGGGCGGTGATCCACACCGGAGGAGGACCGCCCCAGGCTCTCAATGCCTCCGGACGGGCCGGGTCAGGTTCTGACGCTGCCACCATGAGATCTGAGGGGCACACATCTATGCCGTTTCGGGGCGATATCCGAGCCGTACCTATTCCCGGGTGCGTCGACGGCTGGTTGAGTCTTCATGAAAAGTACGGAGCAATTCCACTCGCCCAAGTTCTAGCACCAGCTATCGAAATCGCTGAGCAGGGGTTCCCGGCAACGATGCCGCTCGCCAGGGCCGCTCAACAGATCGCCGCGGTTGACGGAGCTCAAGACTTTGTGTCCGGCGGTCGGACTGTGGCGTTCGGTCAGCGCGTTACCCGGCCCGGGCTCGCCCGTTCATTGCGAGCAATCGTCAACTCGGGTCGATCTGGTTGGTACGAAGGTGAGTTTGGTCAAGGCCTGATGAGAGTTGGCGGCGGGCTCTATTCTGACGATGACCTTCTTGTCCCCCAGGTTGAGTGGACCCCTGCTCTTGGAGCGAAGGCTTGGGGGCATACTGTTTGGACCACCGCTCCTAACTCTCAAGGATACTTGTCGCTAGCAGGTGCGGTTCTCGCAGATGGGCTAGCTGACATGCCGGTCGACACCGACGATCCACTCTGGGCCCACTATCTGATTGAGTCATCAAAGCAAGCGGCATTCGATCGCTCGACTAGCTTGTTCGACGGAGCGTCAGGCGCCGAATTGGTTAGCGAAAAGCGTCTCGCTTCTCGGCGGGCCCGGATCAGCGCCACCCAAACATCACAGCTCGCCCCTCCGGGGATGCCTGGCGGCACAATCTATCTCTGTGCGGTCGACGAAAATAGGATGGGGGTTTCGCTAATCCAGTCGAATGCCGCTGGGTTCGGATCCCATCTAGCTATACGTGAAGTCGGAGTGTTCCTCCAAAACAGAGGTATTGGATTCTCGCTTGAGCAAGGCCACCCGGCTGAGCTTCAGCCTGGTCGTCGACCGCCGAGCACACTTTCTCCAGGCCTTATTACTACTGAGCAAGGAGCGTTACGGACGGTATTGGGAACAATGGGAGGCGATGGCCAACCCCAGATCGTACTACAGATGCTCGCCCATCTTCTACAAGCTGGTAGTTCTCCGGGCCAGGCTGTCACCCTGCCCCGGTTCACCCTTACGGTGCCCGAAGCCGTCGGATTCGATACCTGGGACAAAGCAGACCGCATTTCAGTAGCAATTGAAAACGGCTCGGGATGGGCCGAAGGCCTGGCCAACCGAGGGCACGACGTCCAGGTCAAGCCTTGGGGATCCGGGCTGTTTGGCCACGCGCATCTCATCGACGTCGTGGATGATTACCTTTGCGGCGTTGCTGAGCCAAGAACGGGAACTTCAGCCGCTATTGGGCGGTAGGGCCGGCCTGGCCTAGCAAAATTTCTGCTGCGAAGTAACGATCAGGGTTCTAGCTGGGGTCTGCGAAGTCTGGGTCCCGCTTCTCGAAGAACGCTGTCACTTGCTCAACCTGATTGTGCGATCCTATTAGCGCGCCAATTTCTTCTCGCTCGGCTGCGAATCCTTCGGCGGTGGACACCTTTGGAGCTGAGTTGAAGAGCCGCTTGGCTGCCCTAATAGCGTCGGGTGATTTTTGTGCGATCTCTCCAGCCATCTCAAGTGCAGCTTGGTGTGGATCATCGGCTAGGCGGGTGCATAGTCCGAGCTCCACTGCCTCAGAGCCAGAAACCATTCGACCAGTAAAGGTCAGCTCTTTAGCAACATCGAGGCCAACGAGATTCACGAGCGATTGAGTTCCAGTCATATCGGGAACGAGGCCCCAACGAATCTCCAGCACCGACAACTTCGCGTCTGGTGCCACTATTCGGATGTCGGCGCCAAGGCAGAGCTGGATACCTCCTCCTAAAGCGTGGCCGTGGACCGCAGCAATTACCGGTACCGGCAGCTCAGTCCAGCCGTAGACCGCTTGCTGACCAGAATGCGTAATTTGTCCGTCAGGCACGGGAGGAAGACCGGTGGCTGTGCGGTTGTCGTCGCCCATTGCTTGAAAGCTGCTGAAATCGAGTCCTGCACAAAACGACTTTCCTTCTCCCGAAAGAACGACGCAGCGCAGTGCCGAGTCCTCAGCCAAGGTTGCGCTGACGTCAGCGAGCGCGCTGAACATTTCCGGGTCTAACGCGTTCATCTTGTCCGGTCGATTCAATCGAACATCGGCTACGCCGCCGCTACGCTCGATATGTATTCGGTCGCTCATGATGAGGGTCTCCAGTTCTGCTTGGTCTAATCCGTTGGCCCGACGTACGGGCAGTGCCTACAACCACCATCACAGCACCACCCCCTTGATTGCAAATACACCGCGGTCATAACGAACAATCCAGTCGTCGGATCGAGGTAGCCAGGTTGGCCCTGAGCTACTGCGGCACCATGAGCGTCGATTGATTCAGCGAAGGTGGCGTCAGTCCGGGAAAACCGGTCGCTTCTTGGCGTGTTACACCAGTCGGAGCGAAGTTGAGTTGTTCGTGGTTGGCTCGACGGACCGGCCATTTCGTTGGTGTCTCGATCGTCTCTCCCCATAGCGGCCTCGTTGTCCCCACATTGTCCCTGTGGATAACAGCATCAATCCACAGGGTTACTCTACTAGCACCTCACAACCAAGAAGGCTCATAATGAACTCATCAGCACCACAGTTGATTCATCAAGGAGCAAACCAATGGCGCTATTCGCAGTAACCCTGTCCGACCAAACCACCGACTTTGTTGAAGACGCCGACGCCTATCAGCTCGAAGGACCGCTAACGACGTTCTTTGCCTTCAGCGATCACCGACAGGTCATTGATTCTTGGAGCGTTCGGCTAGCTAGCTATCGAACAGCTGATATCTGTGCCATTCGCCGTAGCTCGGCATCGGTTGCTGGCGCCAATGAACTAGTTGGCTCCGTCAACGAACCGGCCCTGGCAAGTTGAACGACTAGTTGCTCCGGATCGGTTTCCGCCCGAGCCGCTCGCAGTGGGTACCGAAGCCGCCGTCGCACTACAGTACGGCCATGGCAAATCCCGTTCTTCTGGTCCATGGGTTCACAACCTCAGCTGCCCGGACGTGGCAAGAACCGGGTTGGATCGATCTGATTTCAGAGGCGGGTCGCAGCGTAGTGGCCCCAGACATGCTTGGCCACGGCAACGCCGCTAAACCTCACGATGTTGAGGCCTACAACTATCCTGCCGTCGAGAATCACGTTCTCAGTCAATTGCCGGAAGCTCCCGTCGATGCAGTTGGCTACTCCGCAGGAGCAGCTTTGGTGCTTACGTTGGCGGCTGAAAATCCTAAACGATTCGGTCGAATCGTAGTCGGAGGTATTGGTGCAAGCTCTCTACGTAGCGGTGGCTCGGCCATCGTCGATGCGCTCGAGGGTCGCGGCGATCCGGACGATTTACATGCCATGCACTTTAAGTCACTGGCTGAAACCGAAGGCAACGATCCGGTGGCTCTGACGGCATTCATTAAGCGTCAGAGGAAGACGCTCGACGCCGACCTCTTGAGCCGAATTACCAGTCCAGTCTTGTTCGTGATAGGTGATCAAGACTTCGCAGCGCCGGCCGAGCCGCTAGCTGAGTTGATTGACGACTCGACTGTGCTGACACTACGCGGTGTCGATCACCATGGTTTGCCGAAAGCTTTTCCATTCCTTGAAAAAGGGCTGGACTTTATTGGCGCCGCTCCATTTTGATTCGAGCGGTTGATGACGGTTAGATCTAGGCTTGTGGTGGTCCCGCTTGGGTGAACTCGGTGCCAGCCGGATCGGTCGCCCATTCAGCGGGATGACCCCAACAGTCTTCAAAGACGAGCTCAGCAAGCGGTCTACGTCGTACTGGTCCGTGATTGCCAAGTGGTTTGCCGAGAGGGATCGTGGCCGCGATTACGTAGTCATCAGGTATCTCAAGTAGCGCCCGTAGTTCACTCTCAACTGGACGATGCCAGCCAGTTAGTACCCCTCCGTAGCCAAGAGCACGGGCGGCAAGTAGAAGATTCTGACAAGCCGGATAGATCGATGCTCCATCGACTAGCCCGCCATGGCGCTCTAGAACCAGAGGGAGTACGACCACGGGTGTTTTCTCGAAGTTGTCGACGAAGAATTGGATTGATCGAGCCAAGCGGGCCTTGGGAGATTCGTCTCGCTCCCCACTCCCCTTGCCGTAGCCATCGGATCGTTGCTTTGCTGCCCAACCAGATCGAAAACTTTGGCCAAGGATGGCCTTGGCTCGCTCAGATCTGGGTCCATCGACCAGACAGAGGAATCTGAAGTTTTGACGATTTGAACCAGTTGGGGCCCGAGAGGCACTAAAGAGAATTTTGGAAAGATCGTCGGCTGGAATTGGCTCATCCCGGTACCGGCGAATGGCTCGAGTTGTAGCAATTCCCTGCAGAATCGACAGATCTGATGAAGACATGGTTCAACTGTGCCCCAGCAGCAGAAGTCACGCCAACCCAAGCTTCACGCTTTCATCAGGATTGAGCGGCAGCTCGTTAGGCGACCGGGGTCGACGCCATCGTCATCGCGTGACGTACTAGCGTGACCATGGCATCTCGGACCGCCGCCTTGTTACGAGCGTCGGTGACAAAGACCGGAACGTGGCTCGGTATATCAAGCGCCGTTCGGACATCATCTGGATGGTGTCGAAGCACACCACCGAACGCGTTTATTGCCACGACAAATGGCACCCCACTTCGCTCCATATAGTCAACGGCGGGGAAACACTCATCTAGACGGTCAGTATCGACCAGGACCACGGCTCCGACGGCGCCACGAACCAGCTCATCCCACATAAAGTGGAATCGATTCTGGCCCGGAGTGCCGAAGATGTAGAGTACGAGATCTTCACCGAGTCCAACTCGACCGAAATCCATAGCGACGGTGGTGCCTGCTTTGGTGGTGGCGGCATCTCCAAGATTGTCGACTTCCTCGCTGGCCTTGGTCATGTTGGCTTCGGTGGTAAGCGGATCGATATCTGAAATCGATCCCACCAACGTTGTTTTGCCGACAGCAAATCCGCCTGCGACAACTATCTTGACTGGAATTGGGTTGCTCATAGGGTCCTTACAGGCTCTGTAATCCGTCGAGTACTCGTTCGAGTAGGGCAAGGTCTGGTCGATCGCCTGAGTCAGTGACGCCGGCGTGAGTGACAACGGATCCGTCGTCGATTAGGTCGCTTAGCAAGACTTTGACGACTTGCAGCGGGAGTTTCATATGGGCAGAAATTTCGGCCACCGAAAGTGGTTCGGCGCAGAGTTTCGTGATCTTCTTTTCTTCGGTCGATAGTCGGCGATCAACAGGATCTTCACTGGTGTGAATCATCGTCTCGAGCGCTATATCGGCGGTGGCGCGAGTGCGCCCGCCCGTCACCATGTAGGGACGGACTCTTAGAGTTCGAGCGGCGTCGCTCTCCCTGCTCATGAAGGAAGCGCGCCCTGGAGCTCTGCTCGAAGCTCTGGAGTGAGGGCTTCGCCCGCTTTTTCTACTAGCACTGCCATCTCGTAGCCGACGAGTCCGACATCGCTGGTGGCTTCGGCAACTACAGCAAGTAACGAACCATCGCTAATTCCAGTGACGAACAGAAAAGCGTTTTCCATCTCGACGATTACTTCGGTAACCGCTCCACCTCCGAATCGCCCGGCAGCACCGTAGGAAAGCCCGATGAGGCCAGAGGCGACTGCTGAGAAGCGATCTACAGAATCACGGTCGAGTCCGACTGATGCTGCGATTGGCAGTCCATCGGATGAAACCACGATTGCTTCGGAGACCCCAGGTACTTGGGTGGCGAAGTTGTTGACCAGGAAGGTCACGTTGTTGGCGGCATCGCTCAATTGGCTCATGATGGGTCCTGTTCTGTCGTACTAGATTTGGCGTTCTCGGTCGACGGCGAATTGGTGTCGTCGGCGGGCTTGTCGCCCTTAAGGCCTGCGCGATACTGCAGCAGCATCGATCGAATCTCATCTGGCTTGCGGTTGTTTGCCACAACTTTTGGCCTGCCCGCGTCCGGAACTTCTCGACCCTCGCTCTTTGGTGCTTGGGACTCACTCCGACGTCGTTTCGCAAGGCCACCGGCCGGAGCGTCTGAAGGCGATTGCAGAAGCGAATCCATCCCGGCTTCTAATGCTCCGCCAGAAGGCAAAGCATCGGCCAACTTCGCAGTCATGCTCGGTGCATTGGGAGTAACTGGAGGTGGAGTCCAACTGGCAGCGACTCCCTCGTCAACGCTCGGCGTACTCGGTGCATCTGCGGTTGGTGCGGAATCTTTTGCTCGAGCCGGAAGCGACGAGGAACCGTTAGATTCGTTCGCCGGAAATGGTGATGTGCCAGCCCAGTCTTGACCGGCGACCGGATCAGACGCTTCGGTCTCTGGGAGCTTGTTTGCTCCGAGACCAAGCAACCGGGCTAGTGCAGGAGAGTTCGCGTTCTCGGACTGGGAGGTGTTTGGCTCAGGATCGGCGTCCGATGCAGAGTTGTCTGATCGGTTGTCCGCCTTTGGTACTGCTGTCGCCCCGCTCTTGTTGAACTGCACCTTGCCGGTGTCAACACCGTCGTCGCCCTCTATCGCTGGCAAGAGAATTGAGTTGGGCAGCACGATTTCGGCGGTTACTCCCGATTTGGCCGATGGATACAGCTGGACGGAGGCGCCAAGTCGTTCTGCCAATCGGCCGACCACAACGAAGCCAAGCGATCGAGTTAGGGCCAGTCCAAGTTCCGGAGGATCTTCGAGGGTTCGGTTTGCTTCCGCTCGCTGATCGTCGGTCATACCCATGCCGAAGTCGACCACCGAGACCACATAGGCCTCTTCAAGCTGATCCGAATACACCTCAACAGCTGTTTCAGGAGGCGATGACTGGGTTGCGTTCTCCATGAGCTCCGCTAGTAAGTGTGCGAGGTCGATGGCGTTGGTAGGAGAAAGACGGCCCGGAGCTACAGCTCCCAAGTTTATATGTTGGTAGTTCTCGATTTCGCCGATGGCAACCCTGATCACGTCGGTTGTGTCGACCGGACCGCCTCGTCGCTTACCCGGTTCGGCTTCGGCCAAAACGAGGAGGCTTTCCGCATTTCGACGCATTCTGGTTGCCAAGTGATCGACGGTGAAGAGGTCATCCAGCTTGTCCGGATCCTCTTCGTTGTTTTCAAGTTTCTCAATAAATTCGACTTGACGGTCGAGTAGCGACTGGTTGCGTCGGGCAAGATTGACAACGATATTAGCTAGGCCTTCTTTAACGGCGCCTCGTTGGCTCGCAATCACTTTGCGGGAACCATCTTGAACAGAGTTCAATGCAGCGTGGAGGTTGCCGAGCTCTCCGGGTGGGGTTGGTAGCGGCGCAAGACTATCTAGTGGTTCCTCATCGCCGATCAGAACGGCTTCTTGCGCGAGAGCTAGCTCTCGGGCAGAGTCTGCTGTTTCGTTCAATGTCTGACCAACAGATTGGGTCAGCACCATTGCGACGATCCCAGTGACGATGAGTCCAGCAACAGCGAACAAACCGAAGGGTCGAATTCCTGTGTTGGGATCGAGGAAGATGACGGCTCCAACGGCCAGAACGGCAATTACTACCATTGGTACAAGGGCCATCAAGTTAAAACGCTTCTGGATTGTAAGATTTTTCAACATCTCTCTCTCAACACGTCTTGGAGTTGTCTGGAAACAGCACTTCTGTGTGAATCGGCTTCTGAGAGCGCTTCTTGAGTGCTGAATCGTGTCTAATTTTCTGGTTTGATACAGACTCAACTCGAGGGGTGACAAGCCGATAGGCCAAGGTGTCCGTAACAGCGCCGAAAAATCGTCTCGAAGGCAACCTTCGAGACCTACCATTGCGAAACCTTCTAGAGACGATTGCGGAACAAGAGCGCACCGGAGTTCTGAGCCTTGAAGGCCAGTGCGAGATCTGGTTCTCGAAAGGCCGAATCTACTTGGCATCAAATGCGTCTAGTCCGGCGATCAGCGAAGTAGTCTTTGGCGCTGATGCCGGATCGCTAGCTTCGATCCAGGCCAGCTTCGCCACTCATGAATCTGACCGCTCGGTAATAGTCGAAATCCTCGAGTCTCACCCCGACTCTGAGCCGGTGCTCAGGCGACTAATCCATGAACACAATTTGAACTGTCTGTTCGAAGTACTTGTCCCAGCTGATCTCGACTATCACTTCGAGCCGGACCGCGAGCATCGTCTTGGCGACAGCTTTGCGGTAGAAACGACCGAACTGCTCGGACAAGCCAGTAGGAGGGTTGAGATCTGGCGTCGAATCGCTAGTCGAATTCCTTCTACGTCGGCGGTATTCGAATTGAGTCCCATCTTGCCCGATGGGTTGGTGGAGCGACTGGTGTCCTATGACGAGTGGCGTTACCTAGCCCAAATGAACGGCAAAAACACGGTCGCCGACATAATCACAGAGACCGGAGAAAGTGCTTTTCGGGTGTGCTCTGTTCTTTACCGACTGTTACTCGAAGGTGTCATTGGCGAAGCCAACTCCAAGAAATAAGTTGGACTAGGCCACAAGCGGTTTGTCAGTTGGTTTAACCGGGCTTGGTAGCAGGGTCGATCCCATCAAGGTTTCGTCAACTGCGGCGGCGCACGAACGCCCCTCGGCAATGGCCCAAACTATTAGGCTCTGACCACGGCCCATATCGCCACAGACGAAGACGTTGTCTTCGGACGATTGCCACCGGCTGTCGCGAACGACGGTTCCGTTCGGAGCCAGCTCAAGGCCAAGCTGACCGACGGCGCTGTCTACTTCGGGACCGGTGAAACCCATCGCTAACAAGACCAGGTCAGCATCTAGTTCGAAATCTGATCCATCAACCGGATCGAACCGGGGTCGGCCTTGCTCGACGATCATCTCGACTTCTTGGCCTCGAAGTTTCGTAACCACGCCAGAATCGCCAACGAATTCTTTGGTGTTGACTGCGTACATTCGCTCAACACCTTCCTCGTGGGCTGATGCGGTCCGCATCATCAGAGGCCATGTGGGCCACGGAGTTGCCTCGGCTCGTTCTTGTGGTGGCCGAGGCATGATCTCAAATTGATGAACCGACTTTGCCCCCTGACGGTTGGCTGTTCCGAGACAATCAGCGCCAGTGTCTCCACCCCCGATTATCACGACCGCCTTACCCTCAGCCGAAATGTCGGGGGCGTCAATATCGCCCTCTTGAACTTTGTTAGCTAGCGGCAAGTATTCCATCGCTTGGTATATCCCTGCGAGGTCGCGCCCTGGTATCGGCAGGTCCCGCCAGTTAGTTGCCCCACCCGCCAGCACAATCGCGTCGTGGTCTGATCGCAACGCCGCGGGATCTATCCGATTCGGATGGTCTGCAGGTCCGCCGACGAATGCGTTTACAACAAATTTCGTTCCCTCGGCCGACATTTGAGCTAATCGCCGGTCAAGGATGTGTTTCTCTAGCTTGAATTCGGGAATCCCGTATCGAAGTAGACCACCAATACGATCGGCTTTTTCAAACACAGTGACGGCATGCCCGGCGCGGGTAAGTTGTTGAGCGACAGCCAAGCCCCCAGGACCCGAACCAACAACGGCCACCGACTTTCCGGTTTGAACCGACGGCATGACCGGTACAACCCATCCTTCGGCGAACGCCCGCTCGATAATCGAGAGTTCGATGTTTTTGATGGTCACGGCGTCGGTGTTGATGCCAGCCACGCAGGCGGCTTCGCATGGAGCTGGGCATAGCCGACCGGTCAGTTCAGGAAAATTGTTGGTGGCGTGAAGCGAATCAATGGCTTGTCGCCAATCACCGTTGTTTACCAGCTCGTTCCAGTCTGGGATGAGGTTACCCAAAGGGCAACCGTTGTTGCAGAACGGGATGCCGCAATCCATGCAGCGTGAAGCCTGAATCGAGACGTCTTCGTTTGAGAACTCTTCGTAGACCTCTTTCCAATCGCGAAGTCGGACTGGGACCGGGCGCATCGTCGGTGTTTTACGGTCGTGGATCATGAAACCTTTTGGATCACCCATGTGCTGCCTCCATCACTGCCTGTATCGGATCTAAACCAAGTTCTTTTGCCTTCTTCTGTGCATCTAAGACCCGCCGATAGTCGATGGGCATTACTTTGGTGAAGTTCGTAACTGCAACTTCCCAGTCGTCGAGTAGCCGGGTGGCGACGGCCGAGCCAGTTGCTTGTTGATGAGCTGCTACCAACTCCCGAAGCTGAGACTTGTCCTCGTTCGTGAGTTCTTCAATCTCGACCATTTCGGTATTGATTCGCGCCCTGAACTCATCGTCTTCGTCGAGAACGTAGGCAGTTCCGCCGGACATTCCCGCACCGAAGTTTCGACCTGTACGCCCTAGGATCACTGCGACGCCACCAGTCATGTACTCACAGCCATGGTCGCCGACACCTTCGACAACGGCGCGAGCTCCGGAATTGCGGACACAGAACCGCTCTCCCACCCTCCCTCGAATGAAGGCAGTGCCACTCGTTGCACCGTAGAGAATTACATTGCCAGCAATGATGTTCTGCTCGGCAACAAACGAAATGTCGTCGGGAGGCCGCAAGACGAGATTACCTCCGGACAAACCCTTGCCAAAGTAGTCATTCGTATCTCCGATCAAGTGAAGGTTCATTCCTTGAGGCACGAACGCTCCGAACGACTGGCCAGCTGAACCTTCAAATTCGATCGATATTGTGTCCGGGGCTAAACCTGAGCTGCCATGGAGTTTTGTCACCTCGTGGCCGAGCATGGTTCCAACGGTTCGATTTGTGTTCGAGATCGGATACGACAAGTTGACCGGATCGCCCGAGACTAAGGCCGGTTGAGCGTCAGCAATCAATGTTTGGTCAAGGGCCGCGTCGAGGCCATGATCTTGACTCTTGATGCAGGCCCTATTGTCGTTGGGTTGTAGGGCTGGAATGTGCAGAATTGGCGTTAGGTCAAGACCGGATGCTTTCCAATGATCAACTGCCTGTTCGGTGTCGAGGACCTCAACGTGTCCGATGGCTTCGGCCAGGGTTGAGAAGCCCAGTTCGGCCAAATATTCACGAACTTCTTCGGCGATATATTCGAAAAACGTCTCGACGAATTCCGGCTTGCCGGAGAATTTGGCTCGCAGGTCTGGGTTTTGCGTCGCAACACCAACCGGGCAGGTGTCGAGGTGGCAAACTCTCATCATTACGCAACCAGACACAACAAGAGGAGCGGTCGCGAAACCGAATTCTTCTCCACCGAGTAGAGCAGCGACTATGACATCGCGACCGGTCTTGATTTGGCCGTCAACTTGCACGACTATTCGATCCCGAAGATCGTTGAGGAGTAGCGTTTGTTGGGTTTCAGCGAGACCCAGTTCCCACGGGCCGCCCGCGTGCTTTAGAGATGTCAGCGGTGATGCGCCGGTTCCGCCATCGTGGCCTGAGATCAACACGACGTCAGCCTTGGCCTTCGAGACGCCGGCAGCAACGGTGCCTACGCCAACCTCGGCAACGAGCTTGACGTGCACCCTAGCTTGAGGGTTGGCGTTCTTGAGGTCGTGTATTAGTTGAGCCAAATCTTCGATGGAATAGATGTCGTGGTGAGGCGGAGGCGAAATAAGGCCAACGCCGGTCGTGGAGTGGCGGGTCTTGGCAATCCACGGGTAGACCTTTTTGCCCGGCAGTTGGCCTCCCTCTCCTGGCTTAGCGCCCTGGGCCATTTTGATCTGAATGTCGTCCGCCGACGAGAGATATTCCGAAGTAACTCCAAACCGACCCGACGCAACTTGTTTGATCGCGGATCGCTTCGAATCGCCATTGTCCATGGTTATGAAACGCTCAGGATCCTCGCCGCCTTCTCCAGTGTTCGACTTCCCCCCAAGGCGGTTCATAGCAATGGCGAGTGTCTCATGGGCTTCGGCCGATATCGAACCGTAACTCATCGCCCCTGTGGCGAATCTTTTGACGATTTCCGAGACGGGTTCAACTTGGCCGATCGGGATCGGATCGCGATTGGAGTTGAACCGGAACAGACCTCGCAGCGTCGCTAATTGTTCAGCTTGGTCATCTACTAGTTGGGTGTACTCTTTGAAAATGTCATAGCGAGCTGATCGAGTTGAGTGCTGTAACTTAAACACTGTCTCCGGGTTGAAGAGATGATATTCACCCTCTCGTCGCCACTTGTATTCTCCGCCTGGATCAAGGCTGCGGTGAGCTAGTAGCTCCGGTCGATCGGGATACGCTCGGCGGTGGCGCAACTGGCATTCCTGGTCGATCTCGGTCAGTGAGATACCGCCAAGTTTTGAGGTAATGCCAGTGAAATACTCCTCAACAAGTTCTTGGCTTAGCCCTATCGCTTCGAAGATTTGGGCACCGGTGTATGACGCAACCGTGGAGATTCCCATTTTGGACATTACCTTGACGATCCCGTTGGAAGCGGCGGAGATGTAGTTCTGAAACTGTCGGTCCATATCACTTGGTGATTGGTTCCTGCTAGCGATTGTCTCAAAAGCGAGTGACGGACAAATAGCGTTGGCCCCACACCCTAGGAGAAGGGCGAAATGGTGAACTTCTCTGGCATCGGCCGAGTCGACAACTAGCCCGGCTTGGGTTCTGAGACGCTCGCGAACTAGGTGATGGTGAACGGCCCCGGTCAACAGCAGTGATGGGATTGGCGCCAGTTCTTTGCTCGCTCCCCTAGTGCTGAGTACCAATACGTCGGCACCACTGCGAATAGCTGATGCGGCCTGATGGCGGGCGGCCTCAAGCGCCTCTCTTAAGGCCTCTGCTCCTCCATCGGCTGGATATAGGCCAACTATCGAGCTGTCGAACGTTAGTGACTCGGCCTCACCGACGGCGGACCCGGCAGCCAACTGGTCTAGCTGAGCAGGTGCGAGAATGGGATAGTCGAGCACGATCTGTTTGCACCATTGAGGTCCGGGGTCAAGAATGTTGCCTGACGGTCCAAGGACGACCCGGTGGCTTGTGACCAAGCTCTCCCGTATGGCGTCGAGGGGAGGGTTCGTGACCTGGGCGAACAGTTGGCTGAAATAGTCGAACAGCATTCGAGGTCGTTGGGATAAAACGGCGGCCGGGGTGTCCGTTCCCATCGAGCCGATGGCTTCTTTGCCGTCCATTGCCATGGGATCTACAAGGAGTTCGAGTTCCTCCAAGGTGTATCCGTTGGTTGACTGTTCAGCTTGAAGGGTTCCCTGATCTTCAGTAACGTCTGCGATCGCATCGTCTGGCTTGCCCGATGCTGTCGTCGGCGCCGGTTCGGTCCCGCGTTGACCAACGTTTGTTAGCCGGGTCCGTTTCCGGAGCCACTGCCCATAAGGGTGCTCTGCGGCAAGGTTCGACATGATTTCGTCGTCGTCGATTATGCGGCCTTGGCTGGTGTCGACCAAGAACATCTTTCCTGGTTCTAGTCGTCCTTTGGCTACGATCTTGGCGGGCGGAACATCGATGACGCCTACCTCCGAGGCCATGATGACGAGATCGTCGTCGGTAACCCAGTATCGGCTTGGCCGCAAACCATTTCGATCGAGTACGGCGCCGACGAGGTTTCCATCAGTGAACGTAATAGAGGCTGGGCCGTCCCACGGCTCCATACTCGAGGAGTAGAAGTCGTAAAAGTCGCGCTGATCAGCCGGAAGGTCAGGGTTCTTTTCCCACGCCTCGGGGACCATCATTAAAACGGCGTGATGAAGTGGGTACCCGCCCAAGTGGAGCAGTTCCAATGCTTCGTCGAAGCTGGCAGTATCGGAGGCGCCCGGGGTACAGATCGGAAACAAACTCTCGATCCGGTCACCCCAATGAGGGGCAGCGAGCAGAGCTTCTCGGGCTCGCATCCAGTTTCTGTTCCCGGCGACGGTGTTGATCTCACCATTGTGTGCCACGAATCGGTACGGGTGGGCTAGTGGCCAGGAAGGAAACGTGTTGGTTGAGAAGCGGGAGTGAACAAGAGCTAGGCCGCTCTCTATCGAGCTGTCGGTGAGATCAGGATAGAAGTCCGCAAGTTGGGGCGTGGTCAACATTCCTTTGTAGACCATTGTCCGTGAACTGAGGCTAGAGAAATAGATTGAGCGCCCAACTTCTTGGGAACACTCAGCCTCGATACGGCGCCGAGCGATGTAAACCTCCCGGTCAAGTTCAAGACCAGACAAACCGTTTGCTGATCCAATAAAGAGCTGTTGGAATGAGGGCATCACCTCAAGAGCTTGCTGACCCAGCGATGCCGGGTTGGTCGGCACCTCTCTCCACCCGAGTAACACGAGGTGTTCTTCATCGACGATTCGCCCAATCATGTCCATCGTGGCTCGTCGCTGATCTTCGTTCCGCGGAAGGAAACCTATACCAGTTGCATAGCTTCCAGCCGGGGGAAGCTCAGGCATCGCTTGGCGAAAGAACAGGTCAGGGATGTGAATCAGAATCCCAGCGCCATCACCAGTGTTTGGCTCAGCGTTCGTTGCGCCTCGATGCTGCAGCGATGTGAGCGCCTGCAGGCCAAGCGCAACGATTTTGTTGCTCCGCCGACCATGCAGATCGGCAACGAAGGAAAGCCCGCACGCGTCATGCTCGAACGAAGGGTCATAGAGACCTTGAGCAAGCGGAAGATCGGTGTTTATCATCGAGTCAATAATCCTTTGTTGACAGGAGCCAGCTTTGGACACCGTCCAAGAACGCACTAGACGTTTCGCGGACGGCTTGGGCCGGGAAGTTGGATGGGGCAAGGGACGACATTGGCCCAATTCCGGTGGTAGCGAACTGCGATGAGGCGCCGATGACTCAAGCTCTACCTACGCTTGTGATGCGTAATACCCTGATGGTATCTGATTGAGAGCTTCTTCGCCAGGTCGATATCGTCAGACTGAATGACTGATTTGGCCAGCGCACTTCAGCGCTGTCGATGGCCAACCCCGGTCAACCAGCCCAAAATTCGTTGTCGGAGGCCTAAGCTGCGCGAGGATGTAGATCATGATTGAAACAGGTAGCCCCCTCGCCGACGCTGTTCTTACCGACATCGAATGTTCACCAAGTCCGTATCACGCGGCCGAGCGAGCTGCTCAACTTCTTCGGGATCATGGTTTTCGACAAGTCGAAAGAGGGCAAGAAATTGAGTCCGGCCCCGGACCTCGATTCGTGATCGAGGGTGGCTCGCTAATGGCCTGGATTCAACAAGTTGAGCACAAAGGCTTCACCGTGATTGGTGCTCACACTGATTCTCCGAACTTGAGAGTCAAAACTAACTCTGACGTTACAGCTCACGGCTACCAGCAAGTGGCTATGGAGGTCTACGGCGGCGTTCTATTGAACTCGTGGCTCGACCGCGACCTTGGCCTAGCCGGACGGGTTGCTGTTCGCGATGCTGAAGCAGGAGTGAAAGAACTGCTGCTCCGAATTGACGAGTCGATTTTGACCATCCCTCAGCTAGCAATCCATCTTGATCGAGATGTTGTGTCCAAGGGCTTGAAGCTCGACCCACAAAAGCACCTTGTCCCAATATGGGACCTTTCGGAGTCGAATCCCGATGAGGAGACCTCGCCGGCTGGGGTATTCAAACAGTACATTGCGGATCAGCTTTCGATTGACCAGGCCGACATTTTGGCTTGGGACCTGATGGCATACGATGTTCAACCTCCGGCGGTGATTGGGCGCAATCAGAACATGTTTGCCTCGGCTCGAGTCGACAACTTACTGTCGACGTTCTGCGCCATTCATGCTTTGGTGCAGTTACAAGAGTCGGTTGGCGAAGCGGATTCACTTCCCCGGACTCCCGTCGTAGCGCTTTACGACCACGAAGAGATCGGATCGGAGTCAGCGACTGGTGCAGCCGGTTCAATGTTGTCATCGATGCTTGAGCGAATTGCTGCGGGTGAAGGCGCAGACCGAAATCAGTTTCTCGTTGGACTCACGCAGTCGTTTGTCGTGTCAGCTGACTGCGCCCACGCTACTCACCCCAATTTCGCTGATCGGCACGAACCTGGGCACCACATTGTCTTAAACGGCGGCGTTGTTATCAAACGCAACGCGAATCAACGATATGCCACCGACGCTGTAAGCGAGGCGTTCATGGTCCGAGCTTGTGAACGTGCTGATGTGCCAGTCCAGTTCTACATTCACCGAAACGATCTGCCCTGTGGGTCTACGATCGGACCTATCACCGCGGCCAGACTCGGTGCTCCCACTGTTGACATCGGAGTTCCGCAATTGGCAATGCATAGCATTCGTGAGATGGCTGGCATCGCTGATATCGATTATCTGTTCAAAGCGCTACTCAGCTCGTTCGAATTGAACTAGCGATGGCAGGTCCGGTCGCAATCGTTCCGGTGCGAGCACCGCAGATACTACGATTAGAGCCAAAATTGGAGCCTTACGGGCTGATCTAGAAGATTAGACATCAACCACGCCTGTTCTCGAACTGGGTAGACGGGTCTTGTCTGACGCTGAAATTCGTTGTTGCTTCGAGCTGAAGGCGTGCGTTCCAGCAGGCAACCATTGCTAAATGGCCACAACGCGCTGGAGATTGTTGCTGTTGGCATACCGGACAACTACGGTACATCGGTCGCCTTTCGGTCCTTTTGATCGGGAGCTGGCGGAGGTTTGGTCCAAAGTTTGGGCTCGGTGCGCCATTTGGTGCACGCACTAGGAAATTGGACTAGTAGCGAGCTACATCTAAGGCCGGGCAGTTTCATAACAGCATGTATTCGCAATACTTGAGGAGAATCCCGTGGGCGTAGTCCCCTATCTTGCTCTTTTTTCCGCACTTGCCGCCCTCGGGCTGGCCGTCTTCTTCTTTTTGGATGTGAAGAAGGCAAGCCCAGGCGATGAGCGCATGGTCCAACTGATGACTCAGATCCAAGATGGAGCTCGAGCGTTCCTCAAACAGGAATACACTTGGGTCTCGGTCTTTGTCGTTGTTCTGGCGATTCTAATCGCTCTACTCATCGCACCAACAGCAGCCGTTAGTTACGTGCTCGGCGCCGTGCTATCTGCGGTGGCCGGTTACGTCGGAATGACTGTCGCAACAATGGCCAACGCTCGTACCACTGAGGCAGCCAAAGGCGGACCGGCAAAGGCGTTGCCCATAGCCTTCCGTGGCGGCGCAGTAATGGGATTCTCAGTGGCAGGCCTGGCCCTTGGCGGCCTCATGCTCGTCTACATCGTGTTCGTCACGGTCCTCAAAGTAGACAAAGCATTCGAGGTCATGACGGCGTTCGGTCTCGGCGCCAGTTCAATCGCTTTGTTCTCAAGGGTCGGCGGCGGCATCTTCACCAAGGCGGCCGATGTTGGTGCTGACCTTGTTGGTAAAGTCGAAGCTGGTATCCCCGAGGACGATCCTCGAAACCCGGCCACCATCGCCGACAACGTGGGCGACAATGTAGGTGACGTCGCTGGTATGGGCGCTGACCTTTTCGAAAGCTATGCCGGCTCGATCATTGCCCCGGTTGCTCTAACCGCTTTTACCTTCTCCTTGGTAGCCGATTCAGACATCAGCGATGGCCGAATGTCATTGCTTCTCTTCCCAATGCTGATTGCCTTTATCGGCATGATCGCGTCAATCATTGGATCGTTCCTCGTTCGGGGTGGAGATTCAACTGACGGTCGGGCGCTCAGTCGAGCGCTTCACATGGGAACCAATGTTGCTATGGGGCTAACCGTTCTCGGCACCATTGGCGGCGCATTGTGGATTTTCGGCGATTCGGCTTTCTTCGCCCAACCGCTAGGGCTTGCGGCGTCGGTAATTGGCGGACTTCTTGTCGGCTGGGCCCTTGGCAAGACTGCTGAGTACTACACCTCAGATCACTACAAGCCGGTTAAAGACATTGCCGCTCAGACCGAAACTGGAGCGGCGACAACGATTCTGAAGGGCATTTCGGCTGGCATGATCTCCGTTGGAGCGTCAGTAGTTCTGCTCCTAATCGGAATCAGCATCGCTTACTGGGGCGGTCAGTATGCCGTTGGCAGCGCTACCGGCCTTGGGTCGGCAGACGCAGCGCTCCCCGATGGGTTCGGCGGTCTGTACGGAATCGCTGTGGCAGCTATTGGTATGTTGGCCACGACCGGTGTCGTTGTCTCAGTTGACGCCTACGGCCCGATTGCTGACAACGCTGGCGGCATTGCTGAAATGGCCGAGCTTGATCCATCAGTTCGCGAAGTTACCGATGCGTTGGACTCACTCGGAAACACAACCGCTGCGGTTGCGAAGGGTTTCGCTGTTGGTTCGGCTGCTCTCACTGCGCTTGCTCTGTTCAAGAGCTTCGAGTTTGCAATCGAAAGCGCAGCTCCTGGTGATGAGAAGATTCTCAATCTCGATATTGGTCAAGTCGAAGTCTTCATTGGCTTGTTTGCAGGGGCAATGTTGCCATTCCTGTTCGCAGCCCTGACTATCGACGCTGTTGGTCGTGCCGCAAACAGCATGATCGAAGAAGTCCGGCGTCAGTTCCGAGAGATCCCTGGACTCCGCGAAGGCGAACCAGGGGTAATGCCGGATTCGGCTCGGTGTGTTGAGATCTCGACTGCCGCTTCACTACGAGAGATGATCATTCCCGGCGGTCTTGCGGTGTTGGTTCCTCTAGCAATCGGATTCGCTCCCAATGGCATCAATGCGCTCGGCGGCTTCCTGGCTGGTGCGCTCGTCAGTGGCTTTGCCTTGGCGATCTTCATGGCCAATGCTGGCGGTGCTTGGGATAACGCCAAGAAGTACATCGAAGCTGGCGCTCACGGTGGCAAAGGCTCCGATCAGCACAAAGCAGCAGTGGTCGGTGACACGGTAGGCGATCCATTTAAAGATACGTCTGGACCGGCGATGAACATTCTGATTAAGGTAATGACCATCGTAAGTCTCGTGTTCGCCTCCGCATTCGTAAACGGTCCATTTGCCTAGCCGCTTGGGAAGGCATCTGTGACAGTTCAAAAGCTCGCTTCGACCGACGCTTTTGTTGTCGTTGACTTCCCTGATGCTCCGGCATCAGGGATAGTCCGGCGGGCCAAAAAAATTCTCCAGAGTAGCGCCACTGACATGGCCCGCTCGGCGACGTATACCTTTGCTGTGTTTGGTCACCAAAGATCTGGTGCATCAGCGGGCATCAACGCGATCGACGGACCACACGTTGATGCCATCTCGGCCTTCGTCGAAGAGCTACGTTCGCAAACTAGTAGCGGTCAGTTGCAGCTTTTACCGGGCAAGGGAGTCAGCGCTGATGACCTCGCTGGAAACGGTACTTCTTCAACCGCTGGGTCGGCCAAGGTTCTTACTGCTGGTCTCGTAGCGTCTACCGGATGGGCGCTCGGAGGCACCCTTGAAGGTAAACGAATTGCTATCGAGCAAACCGCAACTGCTCGCCCGCCCGCCAGCCTGGCCCCGACATTGGAAGCAATGGGCGCAACGGTGGTTGAGGTTGCCGATGTCGAAGCCAAACCATGGTTGATATGGGGAGCCGACGTAGATGTAATCTTGGCTGGTTCCAAGCTCGGAGTGTTGACGCATAAGGGTGCCGAGATGGTCACCGCGAGCGCAATCGTCCCCTGGGGTCCAGCTCCAGTCACTACGAAAGCCTTCGCCATCCTTAGCCGGTCTGGAACTACTCTTCTCCCCGACTTCGTTACTGCCTCTGGGCCATTGCTGGCCGGAGTGCTTCCTGGGGAATCATCGGCGGTAATTGGTCAAATCGTGTCTGACATCAACTCGGTACTTGATGAGACGGGTGGACATGACGAAGGTTTGTTCCTTGGCGCTTGCAAAAAGGCTGAGGCGTTTATAAAGACATGGCAAGACACGCTGCCATTCGGACGACCGCTAGCAGGCTAGAGCGACCCGCTTTACGGCAAGAGATATTCCTTTCGGTCAGCTCGCTTCGTCTACCTGTTCGGCGGTCCTTAACCGGACGTTCATCGTTTTCGGTTGTCTTAGCAGGACTCGGTAGACTGCAGCTGTTATCAACAAACGGCTGTAATAGCGGCGAGCGGACAAGCGCACGATGTGCGAATAGGATTTAGGGAGAGTTTGGGCGATGGTTCGATACGACAAGTCGACAGCTGCAAAAGGCGCACGATATGTGGAAGATCGGCGAGGTTCGGGAGGCGGTCGCCGCCGCTCAGGCGGCCGAACAGCTATTGGCGGTGCAGGCGGTTTAGGTATCACCGGAGTCATCTTCTTGCTGCTTTTCCAAATGTGTAGTGGTGGTTCTAGCGGCCTAGCTCTGGAAGGTGACGGTTCCGGCTTTGGCGAGTCAATCGGAGCGGTCGACGCTTCGGGGACTGAAGTGGTAGCCGAGAGCGATGACACACTCGAATTCATGCAGTTTCTAATGTTTGACGTCCAAGACACCTGGGACGAGTACTTTGATCAGGCCGGACTGAACTACCAAGAAACGAACCTGATTGTGTTTGAAGACTCCGTCAGCACCGGCTGCGGTAATGCCACATCGGCGGTAGGTCCGTTTTACTGCCCCGCCCCTGGCGACAACAATGTCTACATCGACTTCGTTTTCTACGAGCAACTCTCCCGAGATTTCGGAGCACCCGGAGACTTCGCCCAGGCCTACGTTATTGCCCATGAAGTCGGCCATCATATCCAGTCAATCGCTGGCATTAGCGATGAAGTTCGAGCGGCACAGCAGCGGCAGCCAGAGTTGAAGAACGAGTACTCGATTCGTCAGGAACTTCAAGCTGATTGTTTCGCTGGCGTGTGGGCGTTCTCAGCTAGCCAACGTCTTACTCGTGATTCGGGCTTGCCAATCATCGAAGCAGGAGACATCGAAGAGGGGCTAGCTGCGGCCGCATCAGTCGGCGATGACAGAATCCAACAGCAGGCCGGAATGCAGGTTGACCCTCACACGTGGACTCACGGGTCGTCTCAACAACGTATCGACTGGTTCCGAATCGGTTTCGACAATGGCGATCCTGAACTCTGCGATCCGTTTGCGGTCGATCAGCCGTAATCGCTGATTGGGTTTGTTGCGGCCTTACTCGGTGGCCGCGGTTCGAATCACCTTTGCCGGTGACCCCACAGCCACTGAGTTGGCCGGAATATCGTTCGTAACGACTGCTCCAGCCCCAATTATGCAACGCTGACCTATGGTGACTCCTGGCAGCACAACGCTGTTCGCTCCAAGCCAGGATCCAGCGCCAATTCTGACCGGTTGCTCAACGTCCGATTGATTTCCGATTGGTTGGGATGGATCGGCGTTGCTGTGGTTCTGATCGGTTACGTAAACGTTGGGGCCAAAGTACACGTCGTCTTCAATAACTACTTCTAGATGTCCAACAATGCTTGAGTGGCGACCAATAAGACAACGGTTGCCGATTTGGACAATCTGGCTGCTAAGCAGTTCTTGTTCGGGCGCCATACCAGCGCTGATCGAAACATAAGGGCCAATAAGGGTTTCGGAACCAATTTCGATGGCCCGCTCGCCGAATAGAGCGGCGACGGGAAAGCAAATGACAGTGTTTTCACCGAACGCGTTGAACTTGGCCGCCCTTTTGGAGTTGCTAGTGATGGCTCCATAGCGCTTTACCAGTTCATGAACACGGCCGACTACGTCGCTTATCGCCACGTTAGATCCAAGGGTCCGTGACCGTTTCGAACCGGCGTTTGCTGCTTGCTAGGAGTGTTCGCACTACCCTCGGCATTCAGACGCCGCTTGGGCAACTAATGGTTCCACCTTGTTAGCCTCAGTTTCGAGAACCTCTGGATTGTTGAAATCCTTGGCCAATCCGGCAACAGTCGTATCAGACAAGTCGCTGGCCAAGATCCATTGTGAGATGCACGTTGCCTGCTCAGGAGTTAAAGTGACCGACTGTTCGCTGGCCGCTGCCTGCTGAATAGCGGTCGTTAGCTCGGCTTCTTCTGGCCGATTGGCGCATGCAGAAACGACTAGCGCCGAGGCGACAATGGCGATAAGAACCGGGATCCGTCTACTCTTGGCCTTCACGGGCGTTGCCTCCCTAGTCTGGAACGTCAAGCCCTGACGATATCTCATCTCAAGGTCGAAAACGTACAAGCTCAGTCCGGCTAAGCCTCGATTTTGTGGTGTGGCTGCCGCTAGCCAGTAGCTTGCCATTATGGCTTCTGTCTCCGGCGTTTCGCCTACTTCATCGGATCCAGCTGAAACAACGGCTTATCGATCGTGTTTCGAATTGGGCAAAGCGCTCCAGGACAAGGAATTTTCTGCCTCTGAACTGCTGGACGAAGTTTCTAACCGAGTCGAAGAACGTAACCGGGAAGTGAACCTGGTAGTAACTCTCGACCTTGAACGAGCCCGGGTTAAAGCGCATCAGATTGACGAGATTCGGGCTGATCCGAAACAGACTGAGAATCTAGGTTCGTTGGCCGGCATTCCAATAACGATCAAAGACTCTCTCATGGTCGAAGGGGTCAGGACCACCTCGGGGGCGCCTGAGCTGTCTGATTTCATCGCCGAAACGGACGCGGTATCGGTAGCCAGGCTCAAATCGGCCGGAGCAATCGTTTACGGGAAGACAAACTTGCCGCTCTACGCGGGAGACGTGCAGAGCTACAACGAGGTGTTCGGTTCGTCGAACAACCCATGGGATCTTTCCCGATCAGTTGGTGGCAGCTCAGGGGGTTCGGCTGGCGCACTTGCTGCTGGATTTACGTCTCTAGAAATCGGAAGCGATATCGCTGGGTCGATCCGAAACCCAGCGGCTATGTGCGGAGTGGTTGGTCACAAACCAAGTTACGGAATAGTCTCCGGGCGAGGCCAGATTCCCGGGCCGCCAGGAACGCTGACGCAAGCAGACATAGCCGTAATCGGGCCAATGGCTCGCACCGTATCTGATTGTGAACAAGCTCTCGATCTCCTGGTCGGACCAGACGAATGGTACGAGCAAGCATGGTCGCTGAACCTGCCGCAGGCCAGAAGTAGGGACATAAGGAACCTGCGGGTCGCAGTCTGGGCTAGCGATCCCTATTGTCCGGTTGACCCCGAGATTGAAGCCGCGATTTTTGATGTGGCAAACCAACTTGAAGGTCACGGAGCAGTAGTCGACGTCGACGCCCGGCCAGCAGGATTCGATTTCGCCAAGGCCGACGCAACGTTCCAACAACTGTTGGGAGCGGCGTTAGCCGGCGGCTGGTCACCTCTAGAGCTCGAATCGATGGCGGAGGAACTCAAGACAAAACCTTCTGTTCCCGGTGATCTTGGTATCGAAGGAGCAACGTTGCGACACCGCGGCTGGTTGTCCAATAATGAGCGACGTTTGCAGATGCGGGCTCGCTGGCATGAGTTCTTTAACCAATGGGACGTTGTGTTGGCGCCGGTGTCGCCGACCGTAGCTATTCCCCACGATCATTCATCACCGATGAGCGAGCGAACGATCGAAGTTGCGGGCCAGCGGCGACCATACACAGCTCAACTTCAATGGATGGGGTTGTTTGGCCTTGTCTACCTCCCAGCGACTGCAGTACCAATTGGCCTACATTCCAACGGGTTGCCTATGGCGTTGCAAGTCGTAGGGCCGTTTCTCGAAGATAGAACCTGCCTGGCCGTCGCTCGACATGTCGAGCAAATCAAGGGTGGCTTCATTCGCCCGCCCGGTTGGTGACTAGGTCGCTACGGCCTCATCGGTGCCATCCGCTACTCCCCCGGTACACGGGTCAGGTGCCCAGACAGGTCAGGCCGCTATCTTGTCCCAGGCGCCAAGGAGACGGTCAGCGAATTCGGCTGCCCCGCCGGGCAGGTTGTCGCGCTTTATTGCGACGCCACCCATCATGTCGCCTCCTCGCTTGGCAACAATGTCTGAGAGCTTCTCTAAGGTCTTTCCGGCATCCAACGCGTAGGTGCAGTAGACCGCCGCTTTCTTGCCATCGATAACTGGAAGTTTGGCCAGCCGACCCGCCCTACCCGGCCGTTGACCGAACAGGAAAATACCGTCAGTCCAACTGCCAACTATCACCAGGTCGGCTTCTGACAACGCCTGATGATCAATTCTGGTAATCGGGCAAGCAACAACGCTTACCCCTTGCGCCGCGAGCTCAGCAGCAATCAACTGACCCGCCTTGGCGGTGTTGCCGGTGAGACTCTCATAAATCACTACTGCCGAAAAACCCATGGCATTATCATAGGCTGAAATCACCGCGAATTCGGGCTCCTGACCCACCATCGGATGTAGGATTGTCCCATGAGTTACCGAATCGAAATTAGCTACTGCGTTCCGTGAGACTATTCTGATCACGCCGTGCGCGTGGCTCAAGAGCTGCTTAGTAACTACCAACATGTCATCGAGGATCTTCGCTTGATCACGGGCAGCAAAGGCATCTTCGATGTCACAGTTGATGGAAAGGCGATCTATAGCAAAGATCAGACCGGTCGGCATGCTCACGATGGCGAGGTGCTTGAACTTTTCGCAGAATTGGTTGGGCCGTCTGTTCGCCGATACGGGACATAGGTGCGGATCGAAATAACGGATCCTGATGACCCTCGGATAGCTGTATTTCAAGGGCTGCGAGATCACGTTCTCAGACAACGACGAGAACAGCCTGGCGGCGACGTCGACGGTGTTTTCGTCGCTGAGGGCGACATTGTGGTCGAGCGAGCCCTGCGAGCCAACTATTCGCTGTTGTCGCTTCTCATTGATGGCAAAAGAACAAAGCCGTTGCCAGCCGTTATTTCGGACAACGTCCCGGTGTACGCCTGCGCTCCCAACGTCTTGCAAAAGATAACTGGCTATCACCTTCACCGAGGAGTGATTGCCTGCTTCGCCCGACGGCCGTTGATGAGTGTCGAAGAAGCGATTTCGGGAGCAACAACTATTGCGATCGCGGAAGGAATAAACAATCCAACCAACTTGGGCGTAATTCTTCGATGCGCCGCCGGTCTGTCAATCGACGCTTACCTGCTGAGCAAGACTTGCTGTGATCCCCTCTATCGGCGCTGTGGTCGAGTTTCGATGGGTGAAGCCTACGAGCTTCCTTACGGTCGTTTGGGCGCGTTCCCCGAGGGCCTCGACGCTGTGTCCAGAAGCGGGTTTACTTTGCTGGCCTTGACCCCCGATCCAACAGCGATGCCGTTGAGCGAACTAGCCGTTAGCCGCGGCCAGAAGTTGGCACTCTTATTGGGAGCCGAAGGGCCCGGTTTATCTCAAGCTGCTTTAGATGCAAGCGATCACCGGGTTCGGATTCCGATGGCTGGCGTGGTCGACTCGATTAATGTCGGATCGGCCGCGGCGGTGGCGTTCTATGCCATCGCCGAGGCTCGAAAAAACGCAACGCCGACATAGCCTTTAGCGGTTGATCGTCCAGACCAACCGCTCGGACCTTTGGATTAACTTTGACGAAAGTGCATGTTGGCCCAGTCGTTCCCTGATTGGCCGTCAAAGTGTTCGAAATCGATACGTCCGCCGCCAGGCAGCCCGACATGGATAAGGCTGGCTCCAACTTTTCTCCTTGTGGTCGAGAATCTAAGCTCGCCACACGGCCATTCGAACAGAATTCGAGCCTTGTTAGCTCGAAGGTTCTGGCTGACCAGCAGCAACCGCTGATCGGTCAAAGCCAAGAAAGACCGAACCCTAATAGGGATTCGAAGGTGCGAATATCGAGATGAAGTTGATCCAATCGCTTGAACAGTCGAGGCCAGCTTTACGTCTTCCTGAGGAGACAAAATCTGACCGCGAGTACGTTCCAAATATTTTGAGGGGGCTAATAGCACGACACGACTCCTGCTTAACCTGCCCGGCGCCTCGCGTTAGCGAGAACATATTGATACCTCACCCAAGCGCGTTTGTCTAACTATTTTTTCGACCGCATGAGATGCAAGTAGTTAAGCGGACTCTCGACCCTGATGTCCTTTCCATCGCCCTGGTTGTTGCTGGCGATGTAGGAATCTCCCCCCAGGTTGAGATGGTCACAACGATCTAATCATGCCGCAACCGGTCAGCAAGAGTGCTCGCTATTTACAGAGAGCTGAAAGTTCAGCGTCGGCGCTTGCTCTGCCGACATTGAAGTTGAGCCATCCAGAAGTCTGGTTGTCTGTTCGACTACGTTGCTCGACACACAGTGCGTCCTTCGCTTCATCGGCCCGCTCCGGCGACAGCATTTCGATATTCGCAGCAAGGACGCCGTATCCGTCCGAAGTGAATTGGGGTTGCTTGATGTGATAGATCAACGCACCGTCGTCGCGTTCGAGGTTGTCGATAGCGATGATTTTCTCTGGGTTAGCAAGATTTAGCCCGCCAACGATTGCCAGACCGGTGGCGAGGATGACTGGTAACAGCCAAGCCATCTCAGATCGATAGCCCCATACTCGGACAGCAACCAGAAGGAAGCAAACGGCAATCCAGATTGAGAAGATAGCGGCATAAAATCGGAGCGGGGTTTGGCCTGAATCATTGATGTAGAAACTGATTCTCGTAACGGCCACGCCGACGATCACTAACGTCAGCGCAACGGTTGTAAGCGAAAGCCAACGAAGCACTCCTGGCAAGATGCCATCGGAGGACGAGAGCGTCCGGATAATCATCAGTACAGCAAGCGTTATGGCCGCGACCCACAACAATTGGAAGAATCCCTGCCGGGCGAAATGTTTGGAGTCCAATCCGGCTCGGTCCAATGCGGCATCAGCACCACCGAGCACAGTCAGAACTTGAGCGATCGCAAACCCGGCAAAGAGCAGGATCACGCCCCCCAATATTATGGTGGACTCTAAGGTTCCAAGCGATGCTTTGAGCGGCGTCGGATCGTCGCCACCCTCGGTGGCTGCAGTTCGTAGGAGCAGCATCATTGCGTAGGCCCCAACTGCGAGGAGGATCATGTGGCCTAAGAGTGAACCAATGTTCGGTATCCCAATGGCAGTGAAGAACGATTTGAACACGACATCTGCCGATGCGAGCAATAAGCCAAGAACAAGCATCAGGGGAACCGCTATCGCTATGCCCCTGAGCGCCGGCCAAACCTTGCTTTCGCTTGAGGACTCTTTGGCTTGTCGGGCCTGGGCAGAAATCTCCGCTGGTACTTCCACAATTCCAATGAATGACTCCATGATCAACTGAGCGCCATCAACAATCAGACGCATCGGGCGGAGATCCCAGAAGTTTCGTTCTCGTCCGTGCACCGCTGCCGCTAGCAGAAGTCCTATAGCTGCGATCATTGTGCAAATTACCAGAAACGGTTCCGTCCGAAGGGTAAGAAAGGCGCCGAAAACGACGGACAGAGCGGCAAAGGATCGAGACGTTCGGGTTTGAAGGAATCCGGACGCAACAAGTCCAACTGCCAGGGTGGCGATGAGGATCGAACCGGCAACGTTGTTCCATGGAGGGCGCCGTAAGGCTAGATCAGCGGCTACCGCCGCTGCTGCTCCTGCGAGAAGCCAAGAGGCTTTTAGCTTCGTAGCTCTACGAACTTGTCGAACAGGGCGCGGCGGCATCGGAACAGCCGGCTGGGCGGTTGGAGGAGGTAGTTCGTCTACTGAGACCGCCGTTTGGGCGGGGCCATCCTCAATAGATGCCTCAATCGGATCCTCACTACTCTGTTGGTCTGCCATCGGTGCTCCTCAGAATGGATGCTCGGCCCGTCGTACCCCGGAAAGTTCTTAGAATACGGCTGACCGAATGATCGCATGATGGGTCGAGCGGATTGCTTCGCTCAGGAAGCATTACCTATTTCGAGACTAGTACAGTCCTGTGGACTGATCGAGATGAGTGGGTTGGACCAGCGCCGGGCCTTAGGTGAGACCAGCCTGGGTGGGTAAAGCAATTTACTAAGCAGCGTTGGCTAGTCCGGTCCACCGCCTTTAGAAGCGGTCCGCTGGCGGGTGCCAAGCGGTTTCTGGCTGATTAGGAGAAGCAGACGAGTTGGTATTCAATCGTTGTGGGCGATCCGAAACCGGAGCGGCAGCGTGCTGTCTTAGGCGAACGATGCGACCGACCAGGGCGAGCGCAACTACGGCGATTGTGAACGTACCTATTGCGAGAACGATTGGATTATCGATTTCTGATCCGGTTTGCACTGCATGCAGTCCTCCGAGGATGACTACGCCAAACGAAAGAAGATGAATTGTATGCCAGGTTCTTTGCGGGATTCGGCCTTTGAGTAGAGAGCTCAGCTGGACGATGGCCATAAGCCAAGCCGCTACCACACCCAAACCAATGGACGTTCGCGTTAACCCTGGGACCGACGCCAGGCCGGGGACTAACAGGTCGGGCATGCCAAACTTAACGAACGGGTCAGCCAACAAGCTCAGCATGTGGACCAACAGGAAGGCGTTGGCGAGCCAGCTAAGCGCCCGATGAATATCGGTCAGCCATGGAACCGTTGGTCGTCGTCCGAGTAGTCTCGAGGAGAGAAGAAGGCCCACTAGCACGCTAAGCATGGCAAAGATCCAGCAGACCAGAGCCGCTGATCGAGTCGCGTACCAAAAGATCTGCTGTTCTTCCATTACTGGCAACCAACGATGAACTGCTGGATTCCATCCATTGCTATCACATCGCCCTTGTTTGAAACAGTGAAGCCGGTGGTTCGAGAGGATTCAAAGATCTCGCTAGCTCTGGCCGACCCACCAACGAGAATCATCTTGGTAAGAACTTCTGCCTGGATAGCACGCTCGGCCAATACGACAACAGATTCCAGGTCGCTAGTCGTCGCTCGGCCCGATCTCGGGTCGCGGATGTGGTGCTCGACAGCACCGTTCCGGTTGGTCCATGAGCGGACGCGAGTTGTGCTGGTGCAAACGGCACCGGCGTTCAGAGCGATGGCGGGCAGCTCACATCCAGGAACGTCTAACTTCACAGTCCAACCCGTCTGTCTCGGTGGTTTGCCGAGGGCACGAATATCGCCGCCGATGTTCACGCAGCAGCCTTGCGCTCCGGTGGCGAGGAGTTTTTCCGCCACTATGTCGGCAGTTGCCCCCTTTGCTATCCCACCAAGATCGAGGGTCGTGCCGGGTGGAAGCTGGACAAGTCGGGCTGTTCGATCTAGCCAGATCCCATCGGGAGTGGGCGAAGCCTTCAGCTCGGCTGGTTGCCCAGCCGACAGGTCGGAGCCATGAACCGACATCGTTTCGAGCTCTTTGAACGGACGGTCATAACCAGCAGTTCGTAAACTGGTTTCGATCGTCGGGTCAAAGGCCCCTCCGCTGGCGCTCCACGCGGCAATTGCTTTTGCCACCAGTTCAAAGGTGGGTTGGGAAACCACACACGGATTCCCGTTGGCGCGATTTAGTTTGGAAATCTCAGATTCTGGCTGGAATCGCGACCACTTCGACTCCAGTTGAGATACAAGCAACTTTGATTGATCTAGTTGTTCTGGTTCGCCGCCGACGATTAGAACATGGACCGTCGTTCCCATGGCGCTGAATGAGGTCGTATATGTTGTGGGGAATTCAGAACCTTGTGCGTCGATTCGGTCGGCGGTCGGTGCAACAGCGTTCAGTTGTCGGGATGCGGTAACTGTCATCTAGCTGCCTGAGCTTGTGGTATCTGGGGCTGATGTTGTTGGCGGAACCGTCGTCGTAGGCGCTGCGGTTGTAGGCGCTGCGGTCGTGGACGGTTGGGTTGTAGGCGAAGTCGATGGGCTCGGTGACGAGCTGTCGACCGACGAACTAGGCGTTACTGTTGTTTCACTGGGCGCCGAGCCGGTTGGGCTCGGCGTTGGAGTGCTGACCGTCGACGATTGGGTAATCGTTACTGAAGCCTCCGTCGATGGAGGCGTGGTGGCGACGGTAGGAGCGGGCGAATCGGGTGGAGCGACGCTTGACCCGGTGGTCGATCCGTTCGTGGTTGGCGGGGCGGTAGGTGTCTGTCGAGACGTCAATCCGACAATTGTGCCTTCGAGACTAAAATCAACCGAGGTTGCCGAACCGGTTAGATTAAAGTCGTCGGCAGGAAAAATCTCGTTGGATCCAACAGCGATGACCCGCTTGGCTCCGGTACCTATGGTGACGAACACGACAGAAAAGCCGGCTAGGCCAGCTAGGCCAGCCGCGATTCGAGCTCGTTTTGCAGGGTGGACGCTCTTTTCCACGATGATCGTAGCCGGTCGGCAACTAATCTAGCGCCGAGGCGCAAGTTAGCCGAGGTGGCCGGTGCCTCCAGAACTGTCGAAGAATATGAAGGCTGCCACTACGGCAAAGCCAGCAACCAGTAGCAGGACTAGCCACTGAAGTCGTGCTCGTTGCTCGTGGCGGCGACGTTGTCTGTTATCAGTTGTTCGTTGATTCACGGTTCCACACTTCGGGTCTGTTCAGAACGGCTTGCGATTGAGGGGGTACCGATTCCCTCCGACGGGGAACGAACCGCCTAACCTACAATCGCAATTGACGGTTGCAAATTCCCCGAAATGTACTGGACGACCCTCTACCCAGAGTCGCGCGTTATCAGTATAACTAGTGATGGGATAACTGCCGATGAGAGGTCGAGTTCCTCTTGGAGAGTTTGCTGCATGAGGCGCCTAACCCAGTAGATCAGCTACTACATCTAGCCAAAGTTGGGTGGTCAAGGCGAGGGACTCTGTGTCAATTCGCTCATCATTGCCGTGGAACCGCTGGGCGAAGTCTGCTCCGTCTAAATCTGGTGAAAAGAGCCCTGCGCCGTAGGCAACGGAGCCTTTGGAACGGAAGACCCTTGCATCAGTGAATCCGACCGTCATCTGCGGCGAAATGCGACTGGACGTAAACCGTTTGCTAACCGCTGTTTGCAGGCTGTCCCACAGAGGGGTATCGACTCGCGAAATTGAAGCCGGATCATTCATGAGAACCTGGATTTCAATTTCGTCTGCTAGCGGTCCCAACGCGGTTTCCAGATGGTGGGTAACTTCGGCTTCAGTTTCTCCTGGCAAGGTTCGAATATCGACCTGAAGTTCCACAGCGTCTGGGACTACATTGGTCTTCATGAGGCCCCCGTCGACGACGTTGCTCGAGAACGTTGTATGGGTACAGGCATGGAGGAAAGCAGAATTTTGCCCGGGAGGGAGATCGGCGAGAAGCTGATCGATGGCGTTTGGGTCGAGCATGATTGCTCGGGTCTCGTCGTCAATGTTGAGGGTGCCGACTCGCTCACTCCAAAGTTCGGTAAAGCGGGGCGGTGGAGAGTAGTCCGCCAGTTTTTGGATCACCGCAGCGGCCTTGACCAAAGCGTTGTCGGAGCGGAATGGCATTGAGCCATGGCCCGGGGTTCCCTTGATACGAAGGCGCCGCCAAGCCACGCCTTTTTCAGCAACGTTGATCCCAACCACAGGATGGGTCGGTGTTCCACTGTGGAGTCCGCCATTTTCGGTTAAGACATAGTCGGCTGCGATCGACTCCCAGTGGTTGTCGGCAATCCACTGCGCTCCATGGGTCGATCCCGATTCCTCGTCCGCGACCGCAAAGTACAAAAGGTCACCCGTGGGCCTGAAACCAGAGGTCGCGATCTTTCGAAACGCAACGGCCATCGAGGATGTGATGTTCAACATATCTACCGCGCCGCGACCCCACACTTCCCCATCGACCAGATCGCCACCGAAGGGATCTCGGCTCCAACCAGCTTCATTTACCGGAACAACATCGGTGTGTCCCATGAGGCAGAGCGAAGGTGCTGCCTGATCAAGGCCAGGGAGTCGGGCCACGAAAGAAGCCCGACCTGGGGTTGGTTCAAAGCGTTCGATCTCAAGATCGACGCCGTAAAAGAAATCGAGCAAAGTCTCGACATTTCGGATTTCTTGTCCCGAATCGGCCGTGCCGTTGTTTACGCATCGGTTTCGAATCATGCGTTGACATAGTTCGATCGTTTGGTTTGCTGCGTCACCAGCCAGTGGATGGTTTGCTTCCTTCATTTGGCCTCCTTGGTTGTGCTCGTACACCGTCGGGCGTTCAATTATCGGTAGTCGCTAGTTCTAGTTCAAAACCGTAGAGTTTCGTTTCCGGTTGTCGTGGATTAATGGCCCTTTCTGGGCCAATTGTTTGGACCGTCGCGTTGGTTGGTACCAAAAGTTTGGAAAAGTGTCGAACAAACAGGCGGGAGCATCTAGAAGCTACTAGATTGACTGCCGGTGAGCATCCCAACTGTTGGTGGGTGGTCATCGACAAGCAAGCCAGGTAAGTAGCAAGTCGTCGGATCCCTCACAGAAAGTACCTGCTCATGGTCACCGCCGCGACCCCCAGTGTAACTTCGGTTCATTTTTGTCTCTTAGGTCCGGTATCTGTTTTTGCTGATGGCCAGATTCTTCGACTGGGTGGTCCAAGACAGCTAGCGGTCTTGGCTCGGCTGATGCTCTCCCCCGGCCAAGTTGTGTCAATGGATCAACTCGTCGCCAGTGTTTGGGATGGCAATACGCCGGCACGTCCCGATGTAACCGTTAGAAGCTACATCTCACATCTACGTCGTGAGCTCGATCCCGATCGAAAGTCTAGATCAGCTAGCAGCTGTCTTCTAAACTCCCCTCCGGGTTACCGTCTCGACGTCAAATCCTCTCAGATCGATTGGATGCGATTCGAAGCAGCGGTTCGAGGCTCCCGCCGTTTGCTCGATCAAGCCAAGTTTGAAGACACTGCCGAATCGTTGCGACTAGTACTCAAGCTTTGGCGGGGAGACCCCTGTTCTGGTGTCCCAGATTCGGCCTACTTCGATACCCACCGGGTACGGCTGCTTGAGCTCAAACGTATTGCGACAGAGAACTTGTACGAAGCTCAGCTTGGGGCAGGCGACCACGTATCGGTGGCAGCTGGCATCGAAGCTAGCATCGAAGCTAATCCTCTGCGAGAACGTTTGACTGAGATAGGGATGGTGGCGCTCTACCGATCTGGACGGCAGTCAGAAGCGCTAGCGCTTGGCCAGGCTTTACGAAAACGCCTAGTTGATGAACTAGGAGTCGACCCGGGGCATGGGGTTACTCACCTTGAGACTCAGATTCTCACCCACGATCCCGTATTGCGTCATGCAGGTGCGAACAAAAACATCGCTGAAATAACTCAACCGCTTCCAATCCGATTCGATACGCCGGTCCCAAATCCAAGCCAAGGTCTTGGTTCCTCGACCAAGGCGAATGGCAAGAAGGCAGCACCTCCCCGACTCCGATCAAGCGAGCGTTCAAACGCGAAAGCGAAAAACGTTGCCGGTCGGGTGCCTTTAACCAACGTCCAATTTGAAGCCATGCGATTTAGCAACGGCAAGCCAGCTCTAGTTGGTCGTCTTAAAGAACGATCGTTGCTAGCCGACGCTAGCGGCCTTTTGGCGTCGAGTCGCCCTGCACATATCGTCGTCACAGGCGAGACTGGCATCGGCAAGTCGGCCTTGATCGACGAATTTGTTGGATCGCTTGGACCAAAAGTCTCGGTCTCGTGGTCGCGGAGCCTTGAAGGCCAAGGCGGAACGCCGTTGTGGGCCTGGAACCAACACAATGACCACACGCTAAGCGAAAGCGATTTGCTGGACCCAGACACCGGTGTGGTGGAAAGTCCGCTGTCAGGGCGGGCTGGAGCTTTTCTAGCAGCAAAGGAATCGATCCGAAAAGCATCGTTTAATCATCCTTTGGTCTTTGTGTTCGAAGATGTTCAGTGGGCCGATAACGCCACACTGTCCCTAATAGAGTTTTGCGCCCACAGCCTCAAATCTAGACCCATCGGATTCGTCTTAACCTGGACAGCAGGTTTCACATCAGACAGGGAGACGCTCGCTGCGCTCCGTCGTCTTGCGCGACTTCCCCGTTTGGTCAGAATCGACCTGGCCGGCCTTTCGCTCGATGAGGTGGGCGAACTCGTGGCTAACAGGGATTTAGGAGCCGACAAGAGTGACGTCGCTCGGTTGCTCAAGCGCAGTGGCGGCAACCCTCTGTACGCGCATGAGTTGCTTTCAGCGATTACGGGCTCTGAACTGGGCCACGAAGTCAGAATTCCACCGAACCTGACTGATATCGTTCTCGGGGTCGTGGATCGTCTCGGCCCAGCCGCTGCAGACTTTTTGTCTCTGTTGGCTCAGGCCGACAACGACCGTTTCTCTGTTGACGATTTGGTCGATCGCCATAACCTTGAACCGTCTGAGATTGGTACGCACCTTGACGCGGCGCTCAATTCCGGTCTTTTAGTTCCGCTGCGAGACAAGTCGGACAGGTACTCGTTCCGTCACGAAATTGTGGCCGAGGTTCTTAACAGTCAGCGCACCGCTAGCCGGACATTGAGCAGGCGATTAGAACAAACGAGTGGACAAATCGTTAGCCTTCCAGGCGCTTAACGACCACACGGCCGGCTGATCGGTCGATTCCGCCTCTCTATCGGTTCAACCATTCCTCAATCGAGGACATCGAATCGTGGGTAAAAGTACCAGTGTGGGCCTCAAACCAGCCTCAATCAATCTTCAACTGGGGTGTGTCACTATGAGTTCACACCCAAACAGCCACCATGGTTGGAAGGGATCGCACAGGCCGCTGTTTCTCCCTAGCTACAGCAATCCTGTAAGAAGAGCCCGAACCTTGTTCTATTGCTTTCCGACGGCGGTGGCAGTCGAACCGGGTTTAGGCTCTGATTTCGCCGATTCCGCTGGATCTGGTCTATTCGGACCAGATCCAGTGTGGATCGCCTGCATCATTTAAGGTCGACGCTCCCACTCAGCTCATGAGCGAATCGAATCGCAGCGTCTGGCCTGGAACCGATGGCAAAAAGTAGTTCACCGTTGGGCCCACGGGGTAATAATCAACCCTTTTTGGCCGAAAGGTCTAGAACGGTAGAACGACGTCAGGTCTGCTACCGAACTATCCCTATGACTGATTCGTCTTCTTCATCGCCTCTGCCTCACAAGATGCGAAATCTACGGGCTGGTCGCAAGGCCAACCTAGGCGTTTCAGGTCGAGACCCACGGATCTATACGTCCATGATTTCGTTCTCTGAGGCGTTGTCGGCAGCAATTGTGTCTAGCAAACAAGCGGGACTTGAAGTCATCGTGCTGCGGATTCGGCCAAGAACTATCAACCTAACTAGTTGGTCGTCAGGATTGGACACCAGGCTCGAAGGACTAAACGAGATTTTGATGGGTCGAATGAGGGCCGTTGACGAAGACATAGCGCTCTTTCGATGCGGTCGACGAGACTATCTGTGTTTCATCACGGGTACCAAGGGTCGAAGTGAATCGGAGCGGGTCGCCGGACGAGTGGCAACCGGTCTTTCCGGCGCGGTCGAGGAGGGTAACGGTGTTCTGGCCATCGCCCCTCAGGTGGGCGCAGCAGTCGTTGACGAGGAAAACTCTGACGCCGAGTTAGCAATCGAAGCAGCCACGCTGACGATCGGACAGACAACCCCAGAGGCGCCGTTTTTGATTTATGCCCCCTACGTCCGAGCTGCAAGTCAACGTGAACACAGGACTGAAGAGGACTTGGCCCTTGCCATCGTCAATAACCAACTTGGCGTTCATTTCCAGGCCAGGCTCTCTTGTAGCACCGGTGAAATCGACGGGATGGAGGTTTTTGTTCGTTGGGCTCACCACGATCGAGGCAACGTTCCTGTTCCCGAGTTGCTAAGGGTGGCCGAACGGATTGGAATCCTATTCGAACTTGGTGCGCTTGTTCGTGACCTCTCTCATCTCGCTGCGGCTAAGTGGCGGTCTGAGGATCTCTTTTCAGATCAGCGACTTTGGTTCAACATTGCTCCGGTCGAACTGTTTCACCCAGAATTTCTTGCCTCGTTGGAGTCGGACAACCTGGATGAGCTAAATATTGGCTTGGATCTAGCTGATTCGCCGCTGCTGGACGAGAAGCTAGCGGTGGATAAGATCGCCGAGATCCGTTCCCGAGGCATCGGCGTAGCGCTCGACGGGGTTACCGCTCCGGCCCAGTTCCTGAGTCGGGTAAAAAGGCTCCCTCTTAGCGCCATTAACCTCTCCGGCGAACTCGTCCGCCACTACACGGTAGATCGAACAGCGAGAGATCTCGTCGGCGCCATTGTCCAGATTGCACACGAACGCGGATCGCAGGTAACTGCTAGCCAAATTGAGTCCAGACAACAGATGGAAGTCTCAAGGTCGATTGGCGTAGACCACATTCAGGGTAGTTTCCTTCACGCTCCCTGCCCTCAGTCGCGCATGGAAGAGCTGTTGAGAAATCTAAGTGACCTTCCTGAACGTCGCGCCACCGACCCAACAACTGTTCAGAACTCCCCGCCCTTGCCTACGTCCGAGCGTCGACCACCGATTTCTCCGGCCGGAAACTAGTCTGGCGACCGGACCGACGCTACTAACTAGCACGCGAAAATCCTTAACAACCGACGGACTTAAGACTGATCTTCCTGGTCAGTAAGTTGACCAGCTGTTGCGAGGGCAGCGGCAAGGTTCGTTGCCCGATCGTAGATTGCCGTGAAGTACAGGTCAGCCGCGTTTTGCTGGTTGGCTAACGGAGGCCGGCTCAAGGACTTCACAACTGCGGCTGGATAAGAAGTGATCTCGACAGTTTCAGGTTCGATTTCGCTTAGTAACTCGGGCGAGCCCCAGAAGATCGCTGGGTCGATCTTCTTCTTACTCTTCCGCCGACGTCCCCGTCCGCGATCTTGGTTTGAGTTTGATCGGTTTGATTGTGCCATCGTTCTCTTTCGGCCCTCTAAATCGCAGGTTCAGGTTGACGTCGATCGGCTGACTGATCGGCACCGCCTGATCCCATGTTCTCTGTTTCACTATCGGAAAGGAGTAACGCTGGATCTATTCCTAGGGCAACCTGCAGCTGCTCAGCGTCTAGATCACCGACTGAGCTAGATTTCGGCAAAACCATGTCGGCGATTTGACGCTTACCGGCCACTACTTCTTCTACCCGCTCATCGACGGTGCCAGGACAAACTAGTCGATGACAGATAACGGTGTTCTTTTGTCCGATTCGCCATACTCGATCGCGAGCCTGATCTTCGACTGCTGGGTTCCACCAACGGTCGTAAAGAACGACGTGGCTTGCCGCGGTCAGGTTCAGCCCAGTACCGCCGGCCTTGAGCGACAACACCATTGCTCCGGAACCCTTGCCTGCCTGGAATTCTTCGACCATCTTGTCTCGAGCGGCTCGGCTCAAGCCCCCGTGATAACAGCTGACTTTCTGTCCTGTCCGTTCACTCAGGTGCTTGGCCAGCTTCTCACCCCATTGGGCGAAGTGGGTAAAGATCAAGACTCGTTCGTCGGCGGCGAAAACGTTGTCGACTATCTGGTTTAGTCGCTCAAGCTTGCCAGAGCGTCCATCTAACGGCTTGTCATCAGCCTCATACGCCGCAGGGTGGTTGCAGATTTGCTTCAACGCGGTAATGGCGGCCAGCACTGCCCCCTTCCGCTTCGGGGTTTCGTCAGACTGCGAGGTTTCGGCCAACAGATTGTCAATGACTGCTTGGTAAAGGCCAATTTGTTCCGGCGTCATTGCACAATGGTCTAGTTCATCGATTCGATCTGGGAGTTCGGCTGCGATACTTGGTTCCGCCTTGGTGCGACGGAAGACAAGCAGGCCGTTCAACGCCCGTAGCGCCCGCTCGGCGGTGTCTTTACTGTCGCCTTCATTGGAAAGGTTGGCGATGAACGCTGGTCGCTGACCGACAAGGCCAGGATTGGTGAAGTCGAGAATAGCCCAAAGATCTCCGAGCCCATTCTCAATCGGGGTTCCGGTAAGCGCAACCCGGCTTCGGGCGTCGAGGCGACGAAGTTGCTTTGCCGTGTCCGAAGCAGGGTTCTTAATTGCTTGCGCCTCGTCTAGAACAACCTGATTCCATTCGATATTTTCTAGTGCGTCCATATCTCGCACCGCGGTGCCGTAGGTGGTGATTATCAAGTCGGCCTTTTTGGCAACACTCTCGATTTTCACTGCGCTGGCCCGATTCGGACCGTGGTGAACAACGACGTTCAAACCGGGCGTAAACTTGGCTGCCTCAGACGCCCAGTTGCCAACGACGGCGGGAGGAGCAATCACCATCGCTGGTCCATTGCCCTTGGAAAGCATGAGGTGAGCCAACATCGTTGGCGTTTTGCCTAGACCCATATCGAGGGCTAGACAGCCTCCAAGTCCGGCTGCGTCAAGAAACGAAAGCCACATGCGGGCATCCGCCTGATACGACCGAAGTTCCCCTTCGAATCCGTCGAGCGTCGTCGGCGGGTTCTCGGGTAGCTCTTCAGCACTTCGAAGCAAATCGGCGGCCCAACCGTCGCCGGCAATTGATACGCCACCCAGTAGCGGGTTACCTTCTAGGCCAAGAACATGGCGGAGCATGTCGGCTCCGCTAAGTCGAGTTTTGTCGGCCCGGTCAGCTAGGGCGGCAGCGGCTTCTGCCAGGTCGGTTTGATCTAGTTCGACCCATTGGCCATGAGATTTGACTAGTGGTCGAGCTTCAGAGGCAAGGTCCCCGATCTCGTCGGCCGTTAGTTCGATGTCGTCGAAAACGACACTCCAGCGAACATTGGCGAGTTGTTGGGCTCCAACTACCGTTTCTTGGGCGTCCTCTGACGTTAACCGCAGTTTCGGTGTTGGCTTCTTGCGAGAAAGCGCTGGCGCTCGGACTTCGTAGCCAGCAGCGATGAGTACCGCTCCCTCTTTCGTCATCAACTGCCAAGCCTCGTCTTGACTCAAAATGACTTCGCCTCGACGCCTCGCTCCTGGGCGAAGTAGCTCGGGGTAGAGACGCTCAAGCCGAACAAGTTCTTCTTCGACTTCCTTGCGCCGAGTATTCGAAGCGTTAACGATGACTTGCTCGACAGGAAGCAGCCGGTTGTCGTTGTTAGGAGCAAGGACGGACAGGTACCAAGCATCGGAGTCGTCGGGTGGGTCGAGTTGAATTACCAAGCTGAATTTTTTGATCCCGGTAACCGACCGAGCCCATTGTTCAAGTCGTCTAGCTAGTTCAGATCCCAGTCGACTTGGAGCCTCGAACGGTTCGCCATCCAAACTCGCTAAGAAGCACTCAGCGACGTCGGCTTTGGTCGACGGATCGGGCGACGGTGCTGGACCGTCGAGTCTGCTGGCCGCCTCACGACAAATAGCGGTGACCAAATCAGTAAGAATGGCCATCATCGCGGCTTTGTTGTCTTGGCGGCTCTCCAATGCGGACACTGTGCCCGGGAGGGTTTGGCTCAACGCTTGCTGAGCGTCAGCATCGACCAGGGCTGGAGCCCAGCTGACTTCGAACATCGTAGCCTTATTGTTCCCAGCCGCTTTTGCTTTAGCGCCACCATCCCTGTCGCCGTTCGAACGCGGTCGACGAGCCTTCCTCATTTGCGGAATCACTCGGCCTTGAGCCACCAATCGAACGGCTAGTGCCGTGGTAAGGCCAAGCCATGCCACACTCGCCCCAGTTGCATCATCGTCAGTGGAGGTTCCAAGAGCGACGAGCCAGCCAAGACAGCTTCCGATCGGAGCTGATACGGCGAACGCCTTACCTTGCCCGGGCACCTTTACTGGGTTGTACGTTTCCCATGGAATTGAACCAGCACCTGATGCCTTTAGCTGCTCCATCAAGGCGGGTTCATCAAAGGACTCGGCATTTTGACCGCCGGCCCACGCAACTACTTTGCCGGGAATCCACGATAGCTGGAGCTGGGTTTTGCTAACGGCTTGGGTGTTAGGCGTGTTCGGATGGCGCCCGCTTTTTGACGGCTGATTGGTATTGGCTGGACCGACCAGCTCAGTCAGCACTTCATCGATTCGGGCATACTCGGACTCAAAGTCAGCTAGAACTAGAGCACGCTCGGCTCCCTTAACTTCCCGCCCGACCCGGTCAAGGGCCATTTCGGCTGAGTCAAGCAGCCGCAAGAGCGCGGCAATCCACGGCTTCTCGTTAGCCTTAAGCAGCTCAAGATCAGCCTCGTCAGAGGTGCCATCGAGGTGCGACTGCACTACGGCTAAGAATTCATCTTGCGAAACCGGAAGAGGCCCCGCGGCCAAGGTGGTAATCAGCTTCTCCAAACTGTTGGCCAACGTGTACTCCCCTGCGGAGCAATCGTCGGACATTCCCTAACATGGCTCTATCGAGAGGATTTTGCCCCACTCATTGCCATGGTGCGCCGAAGCGTTTCCCAGCCGTACCTTCCTACTCGGAGGAGGTAGCGGAATCTGCGGCGCCAACGACAGTTTAGCGTGATCTCTGGCGCCGCCACAACTCATCGCTGTGATTGCCGTTGTTCAGCTCCGGAACGCCCGTAAACCGCTAGTTTCGAAGAGCACGGCGTTCAGCGTTGACAAGAAATTCTCGTTGAGACGTTTCCTTGATCATCAGCCGCCGCAGCACTGTAAACGGACTGCGAGTCGTAGTTGCCTTGATCGTGCCACTCACGAGTAGTTGCATTGTGATAGAAAACGTCTTCTGACGGTATGTTGTTGGTTTCCTTCACAATCCGGCCTCGATCGTTGTAGAAGATGTAGAACGCCGCAAATTGCTGATCGTTTTCGGTGATTTGGACGCCGCGGATTGCCAGGTTGAAATCTCGGACCTCTACGTAGCAAAAGTCTGGTCGATCGATCGAGACCGGTACCCGACGGATGACCGAGTCGAGATCGTTATTGATTTCTCCCGGTTGAACGCAAACGGGGAGATCTCCGTTGCCGGGCACAAGCTCATAACCAGGAAATGGCACAACTCGGACAACGAAACAGCCGGCATTGACTTCGAACTCGTAGGTACCACTGTCGTTGAGGTCCCGGCGTCGGACGAAACCTTCTGGCGTTCCATCCCCGTCTGTGTCGTAGTGCAGCTCGATCGACGCTTGGTTAGAGACAGCCCCGAACCTCTGATCCAGATACACCTTGTTACCCAGGTAAGCAAACGGTGGGGTCGTCGAAGGCGGCTGAGTTGTCGTTTGTCGTGAGGTCGTGGTCAGTCGTGTTGTTGTTTGTCTGATCGTCGTTGTCGGCCGTGAAGTTGTCTGGCTTGTCGTGGTGGTCGACGAACTTTGGGCTGAAGTCGAGCTGGTTTGAGTAGTTGAAGGAGATGCGGTTGTATCTGATGTTGTGGTCGGCGAATCCAAAACTGAGTCGTCGGCTACCGGAACGGTTAGCGCATCATCATCTCCATCAGAGTCGTCCAAAGGAGCGGGGCTCGAATCGGACCGTGGCAGAGAAGGCTGGCTGAATTCAGAACTTTGCCCCTGATCGGCCCCGTTCTCAGATTCCTGTCGAGAGTTGAAATCACCGCCAGTTGATTCGCCCGGTTGTTTGTCGAGACCGACGTCTGGTACCGAGTCAGCTCCAATGTCTGACGTTGCCAGCTCGTTCTCGTCAACGTTCGTCGTAGGCCTATTCAAGAACCACAGGCCTCCAACAGTTATCGTCAGGGCGGCGGCAAGCGCTCCAACCCAAATGAACGTCGCAGGTCGGGATCGGCTTGCTCGTGTTTCTGCGGTTACCGAAGCTGCTAGTTCAGGTAAGAGGTTGACTGCCGCTGCGTCATATTCCTGGGACCGCGACGGTGAGTGGTCCAAATCGCGGCCTTGGATACCACCCAATATTCCCTCGTTAGCGTTTGTGGCAGCCGTAGCCGCGCTCGCCAGATCGGAATCGAACAACGAACGTTCTGAATCAGTAGATGCGTCGACGACGGAAACGATTGGGGTCGTTTCGACGAACTGAGCCGGCGCGCCCTGATCCACAATCGAGCCAGCTTCGGGTACTGACACCAACGAGTCTTCCGAGAGTCCAACCGGGCGTTCCGATGTTTCGGTGAAATCGCTACCCGTCTTATCACTCGAGTCGCTGAATTGTTTTGGTTCGGGTTCTGTGAGTGAGTCGGGTTGGGTTTCTGGGTGTTCGTCGGTGATTTGGGCGGTGTGGTGGTTTGGTTCGGGTTCTGTGAGTGAGTCGGGTTGGGTTTCTGGGTGTTCGTCAGTGATTTGGGCGGTGTGGTGGTTTGGTTCTTCGTTAGGTGGGTCGGCGATTTCATCCGTTATTGGATCAAGATTTGTTACCGCATTAGCAGTTTCGTTCCCGGTGCTGTTTGTCTGATCGTCGGTGGGCGGGACACGATCAGTGTCGATCTCTTGGTCAAACTGGAGCTGGTCAGCATGGCCGTATCCACTGGCATTGAGGAAGTCGGGATGAAAATTGATGGCGTCAGCCGGCGAGAACTCGGCTAAGTCATTTTGAACAAGCTCCTGGTCTGGCAGTAACTCTTCTGGCGTGATGTCGACAAAGCCCCCAGCGGTTGGAAGAGAACGCCGGCGTTTGGTTGAAGGGGTTTGCGATCCTCGCCGGTCATTGCGGCGCTTTCCGCCGCTGTCGTCAAGGAAAGAGTTAAGTCCAGGTGAACGAACAGGTGTTTCGCTGACCGCGTTCATCAAGTCCCGCATATCCATCAGGATGCGAATCGCAGGATTATCGTCGGCGCCGGAACTGGTTACGCCAGCGAGCGCATATTCGAACTCGGTCAAATTGTCTATTGTTTCGCGATCGGCCCCGATGTTCTCGTTCATAATGTGGCCGCCTCCGAAACGACGAAGACCCGCAGCCGGGCCTCGGCCCGATTCTGCAGCGACCTTACGTCGGCAATTGGTTTGTCCAAAGCATAAGCTGTATCAGGTCCGCTGAGGCCAAAGAAGACCCTGAGTACAACTACTTCCCGTTGCTCTTGTGTCAGCGCCTGAAGCGCCTCGTTGATCCGGCGAGCAGTTGAAGACAGATCCGAATCCGACTCATTCGTAGTGTCGTCTGAAACTAGTTGTTGCTCGGTGTCTCCAAGTTGAACTCGTCGATTGTGGGCTCTACGGTCATCGATACTTTGGAAATGAGCTATCTGATAGAGATAGCTAGCGAAGTTCGATTCGTTGCCCACAAAACGATCGATTGACCGGAACGCCTTCGAAAATACCGCGTTAACGGTCTGTTCAGGATCGGGAGAACCCTGTGAACGAACAACCGACCCAACGATTCGGTTGTATTGGCCGTACACGAAAGCGAAACCGGAACTGTCACCGTGCTTGGCCTTCTCTAGCGCTCGAGAAAAACTGTCCGTTTCTAGATCTTCCAGCCGGTCGGCCCCAGATCGTTGTTGATTGTTCGGTTCTGCCATCAAACAGTCTTCCGGACGAATTTTCTCCGAGTAGCGACTAATCAAGTGACGATGGGCATCACTCACTTTGTCGCCCCCGAATAATCAGATTTAGGTTCTTCAACTCCAGCCGGCTTACTGCCGCCAAGCAGTAAGTCGCTCCACCACCATGATACAAGGTTGCAGGCTTGCTGTGGAACGAGCTTCGATCTCGACGGTTTTTGCTGAGCAGGGCCAGTTTTTGTGCAGTTTGCGCGGATGTTTCGAGGCGATCGCGAGCTATGTTGCCCAAAAACCCGAGATACAAAGCTTCTCAGCGGATTCGAACCGCTAGATGTTCCGACGGTCGACTATGACTTCGTAGCCTGGTGACTCCGGTTCATCATCGACTATCTCGGCCGGAAATCCGGGCGCCAGCACCTGCAGGCCAGTGGCATCTTCGAGACGTCGAATAACGTTTGGAGACCACTCTCTCATTCCATACCGTTCGGCCGCGTCAGCGACCATGCGGATCATCAAAGGAGAGAGTTCCAGGGGTACCTCAGCGGCGTCAGCGACTGATTGAAAGAGCGAAAGATCTTTGAGGACAAGGTCCATGGTGAAGTTGATGTCACGACTCCCATTGAGGATGACCTGACTTTCGGTTTCATGTACGAACGAGTTTCCGGATGAAATCTTGATGGCTTCGTAGGTGGTCGCCAAGTCAAGACCGGCAGCAGTCGACGTAACCAACGCCTCGGTGAGCGACAGCAAATTGGCGGTTGCTAAGTAGTTGGTCATCACTTTTAGCACCGAGGCTGAACCGAGCGGACCGGTGTGTAATACCCTTCGGCCCATCTTTGTGAGTAACGGCAAAAGTTGATCGAATGCTGGCCGCTCACACCCAGCAAAAATGGCGATATTGCCAGTAGCAGCTCGGTGACAACCACCAGAGACTGGGCAATCGACTGGGGACCCGCCGAGATTCGAGACCTTTTGGCCAATACGGGCAACTTCGTCTTTGTCGGTTGTGCTCATCTCGGCCCACACCATGCCAGGCTGGAACCCCTCCAGCACGCCATTGGCTCCTTCCATCACCTGGGCGCTGATAGCCGGACTAGGAAGACAGGTGATGACAACGTCGACTGACTCTGCCAACTCTCGCGGGCCAGCGCACCAGCGGGCACCTCCAGCGACTAGAGCGTCGGCAGCGGCGGAATCAATATCGTAGACCGCTAGATCGACGCTGTTTCGGAGCAAACTTCCCGCCAGCTTTCCGCCGACGTTTCCAAGACCTATGAATCCAACTCGCATTCCGGTTTCAGTATCGCTCATGTTCGCCCTCTTTCTGTTGAACGTTATTAAGGACAACGACCGTAGTTGCTGCGATGAGCGAAAGCACCGCGAATCCGATGAAGGTGGCTTCGAGTCCCCAAACCGAGTCGGCCACCAACCCGGCCAAGGTAGGACCGAGAGTGAGAGCGGTGCCATAGATGATGGTTAGAGCGCCCAAAGCAACAGAGAACGACCTGCTCTCGAGATAGTCCCGCACGTATGCTGCTACCAGAACGGGAAACGTGAACGAGAACGCCCCGTATAAAGCGATCGAAATGGAGCTGAAGGGTTCGCGTCCGATAAGGGCTAGCAATGACGCCAAGCCAATGCCAACCATCGCCAACATCAAAATGGGCTTTCGACCAATTCGATCTGAGGCCCAACCTAGGCTCACTGCTCCCAAGACCGCGGCTAGCCCAAGAAGTGAAAACAAGTTTGTTGTGTGTTCGGGGCTATAGCCCTGCTCTTTGACTAGCAAACCAAAAAATGGAGCGAAGGCGGAAACAACTATGCCGAAGATCCAATATGCGGTTGCCAATACAACCCACCGAGGAACCTTAGACAGGTGGATCAAGCTACTACCGCCGGCCACCGCCGACGTAGCTGGCAGAGTCAAAGACCAAACGATCACCATGATGGTCGCACCGAAGAACGTGGCGCCAATCCAGGTTGGTCTCCATAGCTCTGGATCCGAAGCGAGATGTCGGGCCAGGTTTGTGCCTTGGCCCGATATCAAAATGCCTAAACCCATCATGGATGAGAGGAAACCCATCACTACTCCCCGGCGGTGTGAAGCAACAGCACTGGTAGCAATAGCCGGAGCCGACATCCAAATTCCAGCGCTGCCAAGTCCAGCGAGAATTTGGCCCAGCATCAGAACCAAAAGAGAGCCAGCGACAGCTAAGACCGCGAATCCGATGGTTGCCACAGATATTCCACTGACCAGCAGTTGCTTCGGCTCGACTGAGCCAGCGATGAAGGTCACGGTTACCACCCCAATCAAGTAGGCAAAGAAGTTGGCGCTACCCAGGTAGCCAGACTGGCGATAGTTCTCCAGTAGCTCTGATTCGATAGCGGGCAACAGTATCGGCAACGTCGATCGAGCTAGGGCATGCGAAATGATGGCAGCAAGACCCATGGCCAGAATGGTCGGCACCGCTGCCGACACATTTGATTGGTCGCTTGCTAATCCGATGCTGCTACGTGCCCTGGCTTTGCCGATTTGGTTCATATCGTCCGTCGGTGCCACGCTCAGGAGCGTAATCGTGTTCGGATGGAACTGACAGATGCGCCAGACTTGGGCGTCGAACGACGAGTCGACAACGACAGGAGATTCTTAGGAATGGGATTAAGTCGATCGGTAGAAGGTCTTGGTGTCCTCGTAACGGGCGCCGGCTCAGGAATGGGACGGGCCACTGCAAAAGTGTTTGCCGAGGTGGGAGCGTCAGTTGCAGTGACTGACATAGATGGTGATGCGGTGGAAGCCGTTGTGCAAGAAGTCGTTAGAGATGGTGGTGTTGCCAGCGGTTGGGTGATGGACGTATCGGACCAAAACCAAGTTGAGAAGGTTGTGGACGGTGTTGCAGCCAAATTCGGCCAGCTCGATATTGTGATTAACAATGCCGGAATCTCCAAATTTGTTGCCATTGATTCGAACGAATACCTCGACGCATGGACCACGTGCCTTGATGTGTTGGTCACCGGCCAAATCCGAGTCATCCGGGCTGCTCTCCCCCACCTGCGGCAATCGGATTGCGCCCGGATCGTCAACATTGCCTCGACCGAGGGATTGGGAGCAACAAAGTTCGCCAGCGCATACACCACAGCTAAACATGGTGTGATCGGATTGACACGATCGCTCGCGGTAGAGCTCGGAGGTGAAGCTATCACGGTCAACTGCATCTGTCCTGGTCCAATCAACACTGGCATGACAGCTTCGATTTCTGACGCCGACAAGGCAGTTTTCGCTCGGCGCAGAACCGCTCTCGGCCGATACGGCGAACCGGAGGAAGTAGCCCATGCGACCTTAAACTTTTGCCTTCCGGCATCCCGATATATAACCGGAGCAGTACTTCCAGTTGATGGCGGACTGACGATTAAGAACGCCTAGAGCTGCGGAGCTACCTGTTGACGGCATCGATTTTGACCAAGGTTTAAGACTAAGGTCGGCTGATGAAAACGTACAACGAGAAACTCGCAGTTATAACTGGCGGTGGCACCGGGATGGGTCGAGAACTAGCAGTTGCCCTGGCAAGCCAGGGCGCTCATTTGGCTCTTTGCGATATTAACGACGAAACCCTCGAAGAGACTGTAGGGATCTGCCGACAGGTTGCTCCAACGGTGCCCATCTCCACCTATCGCTGTGATGTCTCGAATGAAGATGAAATTCTCGGTTTTCGTGATCACACGGTCACTTCCCACAACACCAAACACATCAATTTGTTGTTTAACAATGCTGGCATCGGTGGACTTGGCTCTATGTTCGATGACCGTGACGCTTGGGAGCGGACGTTTAACGTCTGCTGGTTTGGGGTTTACTACTCGACTCGGGCCTTTCTCGATTTGCTGGCCGAGGCCGATGAAGCGCACATCGTCAATACCAGTAGCATTAACGGATTCTGGGCCTCAGTAGGTCCGTCGCGAAGCCACACCGCTTATTCGGCGGCCAAGTTCGCAGTCAAAGGCTTTACCGAAGCCCTGATCAATGACTTGCGCCTGAACGCCCCAAATATCAAGGCCTCGGTTGTGATGCCAGGCCATATCGGAACCGACATCGTAAGCAATTCGGGCCAAGTCCTCGGGGCAGAATCGACGGCGGAACGAACCGAGGCGGCTGCGTCGTTTCGAAACTTAGCGCCAACGACCGCTAAGCAGGCAGCTGACATTATTCTCGACGGGGTTTTGGCCGGCCAGTGGCGGATTTTGGTTGGAGAAGATGCAGAGATTCTTGATGGTTTGGTCCGCGATGACCCAGAGCGAGCCTATGAGCCCGAGTTCGTCGAGCGGATTCACAAAGCTGGGATACTGGAAGGCCTTGTTCAGTGAGACTTGTCGGATTAAATCGTTCGGTGATCTTCGGTGGTAGTCGGCTACGCTCAAGCCCCAGTGATCTGATTGTGGTCTAGCCAACCGGGCTAGCATAGGCTTTGGAGGCGTCGGCATATGTGGGAGTACAAGTTCATCGAGTCTGACGCCGTTGCCAAGCCAGGCACATTCAAAACCAAGACGACCGAAGATTTCGAGGCATACTTCAACGCTCTCGGGCGTGATGGTTGGGAAATCATCGCCCTTGATTTTTCTGATATCAAGACTGTTTTCTATGGAGTAGCGAAGCGTCCGCTTCGCTAATTTGGAGCTACGTAGTTGCGAGCGCAGCCGAAGTTCTACCTAGTTCGTTGAGGCTCGAGCCTTGTCGTGATCCTGCCAAACTGTAGAGACAATCTCTAAGCTGGCTAGGCGCTCGTCCAAGCTATGAGTCGCGGTATAAATCATTACTTCGCTTGCACTGGTCTTTGCTTGAAGCTGAGTCAAACCTTCCTGGACTACTGCCCCATCACCGAGGATCGATGAGCTCGGCATCGACATAGCGTTTTCGAAGTCGGCGTGCTCGGTTGCTAGTTGCGGTGACAGTATTGGAATGAGCCGACCGGTGCGCATACCATATCGGCGGAGCTTGGCTGGTCGGGCGAGGTACTCCGCTTCTTCGCAGGTGTCAGCGGCGATTACAGAACCGGTCACAATTACGTATGGCTCGGCTAGAGCAGGAGACGGCTCGAAAAACTCTCGGTAGATTGAAACCGCCTCGACTGTCCCACCCATATCGAAGTGATGAGCAAAGGCGAACGGAAGCCCTAGCACTCCGGCTAGCTGGGCGCTGAATCCGCTGGAGCCAAGCAAAACAACTGAGGGCGAGGTCTGCTGGTTTGGAGTCGGTTGGAAGCGATCCCACATGCCGCTGTTTCGTCTTTGGTCACCGAGAAGCCCCATGACCTGGATCAGGTCGTTTGGAAAGTCCTCTGCTGACTCGTTTGCGCCCCGAATGGCCACAGCAGTGGCTCTGTCGGTACCAGGCGCTCTTCCAATACCGAGATCGATTCGTCCGGGATAGAGCGCTTCAAGCAGTGCGAATTGCTCGGCAACGACGAGAGGCGCATGGTTTGGCAGCATCATGCCACCAGAGCCAACTTTGATCGTCTTGGTATGGGCGGCCAAGTGGGCCATTAAGACCGGAGGGCTGGTGCTGGCCACCGTAGCCATGTTGTGATGTTCAGCGACCCAGAACCGGGTGAAGCCCAAACTCTCAGCGTGCTGAGCGAGCGTAGTGGTGGCCTGCAAAGCCTCAGCCGACGACTGACCATCAGGGACCATAGCTAAATCAAGTAGGGACAACGGAATGTTTGACATTGCTTGTAAGTATTGTGCCTTTGCCGCGATTGTGCGAACACGGAACCTCCGCTACCCGCCCACGGCCACCATATGGGTATCAACTCGCTGCCAGCGAATCGGAGACACCAGGTTTGGCTGCGGGGCAAAAAAGTGGGGTGCCTGTTTCGGCACCCCACTTCTCCAAGATATTCAGATTCCTAGATATTCCCGTCGACGGTGGACTCTGTCGACCATCGACGGGTGCGAGTCCTAGGCTTCGTCGTTGTCGTTGTTTAGCACGGCGTTGTGAATGATGCCGCCGATGACAGCGCCCACAATTGGGGCAACCCAGAACACCCAAAGTTGGCTGATCGGTGTCGTTGCACCGTCACCAAAGATTGCCGCAACCACTGCTTGAGAGGTTGAACGAGCAGGGTTGACGCTGGTGTTGCTAATCGGGATCGATACCAGGTGGATCAAGGTCAGACACAAGCCAATTGCCAAGCCGCCCATTCCAGGTGCCGCTTTCTTCGCGGTGGCACCGAGAATCACGATCAGGAAGATAGCGGTCAATACAGCCTCAGCGATAAATACCGATGCGAGGTTGTATCCGTGGGGTGAAAACTCACCGAACCCATTTGTGGCGAATGTGCCAGCCCCATCAGAAATGCCATCCCATCCATCTTGGCCGCTCTTGATTCCGTACAAGACGAACGCAGCAGCGAGACCACCGAGAACCTGGGCCACGATGTACTGAATGACGTTTGCCGGCGAGAACTTACCAGCAGCAGTCAGACCCAGCGTTACGGCTGGATTGAAGTGACCACCAGAAATATGACCAAAGGCGTAGGCGCCAGTAACAACAGTAAGACCGAATGCCAACGCAACACCAAGGTAACCAATACCGAGGTAGTCGTTGCCACCCTCACCGTTCAAAACCTGAGCAGCGAATATGGCAGAGCCACAACCGCCAAGTACTAACCACAGAGTTCCGAAGAACTCCGCTGCCAATGCTTTAATATTCAATGTCTTCTCCCTAGTTTGTCGACATAACTGTGACGCCCCTGCCGCCCATGAGTCGCGGATTGCAACACGCCATTGCGGCCAAAACCGCCAAAGAATCTAGTGTTTTAGCCGTTAGCAGCCATTTTAGGCAATTTTTACCTGTGGCTCCAGTTAAACGGAGAAACGCCTTGCAGGTGTCGTAAACCGTGATCAGCAAAAGAGGCGATCTAAACGGACCGAAAGGCGCCAAATCGGCTTGTTTCGGTCCCTACAGGCCTGGACTGAGTGGAAACAAATCAGGGAAATCAGCTGATCGTTTCTCCGTCGAGGCCATAAATGCCTCGGCCATGTCGTCGGTATCAAACATGGCGGCATTCCAATTGGCAATGTACTCAAGCCCTTCAGCTACTGAATGATCGCGACCAAAGTTCATTGACTGTTTGGTGCCCCAGATTGCCATTGGACTCTTGGTGGCTATTTCAGCAGCTATCGCTAACACGCCTTCTACTAACTCTTGTTGAGTTGCGAACGTTTGGTTTACGTATCCGGCGGCTTGGGCCTCCTCAGCTGACCAGCGACGTCCGGTGAACGCTAGTTCTCTGACGATGCCCTCAGCGATGAGTTTTGGCATTCGTTGTAGCGTGCCGACGTCTGCGGTCATCCCGATATTTATTTCGGCGATTGAGAAAAATGCGTTTTCAGTTGCATATCTCATGTCACAAGCGCTGACCATATCGATGGCTCCGCCGACACAAGCGCCCTGGATAGCGGCCAAGACCGGCACCCGGGCATGTTCTAGACAGGAAAAACTGTCCTGTAGCTTCAACGCCGTTGATCGAAATCGTTCATTGCGACGACTCCGGAACTTAGCTGGGTCACCTTCAGACGACTGGCCGACAGTGTCGTTGGTGGCGAAAACTTCGAGATCCATTCCTGAACAAAAGTGTTTGCCTTCTCCCGACAACACGATGGCACGAACGTTGCCGGTGGCAGAAAGCTCGTTCACAATCTCTGGAAGCTCTCGCCAAAAGCTGCGAATCATCGAATTCGCCTTCTCCGGTCGGTTCATCCTTATATGCGCAACCTTGTTGTCGATCTCCAATTCGAAGCATTCGTATCCCATTCAGACCTCCAACTAGTTCCTGTCACCTATTCCAGCATTTCTAGGTTCTCACATAAGTGCGAGCTCGGTCTAACTCTGGATACGCATGAGCCAGAGCAAGCCGAGGATTGATTTCAGGACCAGCTTGAGGATCCGAAGCTGGTCAGGCTTTGAGTTGGCGAACAGTTTCCATCCACCCAAGACTTTCTGCTGTCGGCCCGACCGGCTTATATTCAGCCCCCACGTACCCGTCGTAGCCCAACTTGTCTAGCTGAGTCAGAAACACTGGATAGTCAACCTCGCCCTTGTCAGGTGATCCCCGGTCAGGAACCGATGCAATCTGTACGTGGCCGATGAGGTCGAAGTATTCAGTGACCTTTTCGACTACGTCACCGCCCTCCATTTTCTGGGTGTGATAGCAGTCGAACAAGATGTTGATATTCGACGCACCGACATTTGCGATGCATTGAGCCGCTTGATCAAGGTAGTTCAAGAAGTACCCGGGATTGTCCTCGGTGTTCAGCGGCTCAATGAGCACGCCAACGCCGAATTCCTCGCCCTTCTCAGACGCGTATCGCAGATTCGACTCGTAGGTTTGCGTTGCCTTCGTCCCGTCAGCTACTCCAGCCAATATGTGGACAAATTTGCACGACGTGTCAGCTGCGTACGCCAAGGCTTTATCGATTGCAGACCTTGCTTCGGGCTCGCGGTCGGCGACGGCAGCCAGCCCAAAATCGCCTTGGGCTAGGTCGCCGGCCACAGTGTTTAGGGAAATCATTGGAATCTGGAGCAGCTCCAGCTTCAAGGCGACATCAAGAGCATGGGTGATGTAGGGCCAATGAACCTCAACCGCATCGAACCCTGCTTCGGTAGCAGCATCGATCGCGTCAAGCAGATCAAGCTCTGGCCACAAGTAGCCGAGGTTGGCTGAAAGCTTAATCATGGAAAGCCTCAGGTCTAGAAAATACGAGTTGCAAATGCATCCGGCGGATGAACCTCAGGTAGCTAGTCGGTGGGGGCGACGCAATCTTCAAATCACTACTGTTTGCGGACGATAGCACCATCTGAGCTTGCTCCGACAAACGTTGACGGTTGAAAAGTCGCGTTCAGCGATTTTGGTGCTAGTTCTATGGGGATGGCTTCAAACGCAGATGTTCTAGCAATGCTCAACGAGCTAATAACTCTCACAACTTTGAAAGAAGAAAGCTCGCAGTCGTTTAAAGTCAGGGCTTACGAGAACGCCAAGCTTGGAATTGAGGCTCATGGCCACGACATAACGGGACTTACAGCGACGGAACTGACGAAAATCAAGGGCGTCGGAAAGTCAACTGCAGCGAAGATCCGCGAGTACGTTGAGGGTGGCAAGGTTGAGAAACTAGAGAAGCTTCGGGTCGAGTATCCCCCAGAGTTCGTCAAACTAAGCAAGATTCCAGGTCTTGGTCCCAAGACTCTCAAACTTCTCCGCTCCAAGCTAGGAGTCGAGGACGTTGAAGGTTTAAGGGCCGCAATCGCGGACCAGAAACTTCGAGAGCTACCTCGGATGGGAGAGGCCAGTGAAGCCAAGATTGCCAAGGCAATAGATCGTCTGGGCCTAACTGGAAAAGATACTAGAACCCCAATTGCCGAAGCCATGCCGCTAGCCCTTCGGCTGGTTGATGACCTTAGAGCGCTAAAAGAAGTATCGAAGGCCGAGTTTTGTGGCAGTCTTCGTCGGATGTCAGAAACGATCGGCGATATTGACATCACCGTCGCATCGAAAAAGCCAGCCGTCGTTATGGAAGCCGTCGTCAACCACAACGAAGTTTCCGAATTGGTTGTGGCCGGCGAGACGAAAACCTCGTTTCTCACCAAAGACGGCTTACAGGTAGATGTTCGAGTAGTGGAGCCATCGCAATTCGGAGCGGCAACGTTGTACTTCACTGGCTCCAAGGCTCACAACATCGCACTTCGCCAGCGCGCTATCGATCGGGGCTGGTTACTCAACGAATACGGACTCCTAGAAGGTGACGACGTTGTTGCCAGTAAGACGGAGAAGCAGATCTACGCGGCATTGGATCTGACCTATGTTCCTCCGCCAATGAGAGAATCAACAGGAGAAATTGAGGCTGCTGCAGGTGATGATTGGCCGAAACTAATCGAACGCTCACACATTCGAGGAGATCTGCACTATCACACCGACCGGTCCGGCGATGGACGATCATCGGTTGCCGACATGGTTAAAGAGGCGGCGAGCCAAGGCTACGACTATTTGGCTATTACCGACCACGGCGAGGATTTGGCCATTAACGGATCGAACCGTGAGGAGATGCTTGAGCACCGGGAAGTAATTCGCAAAATTCAGACGAAGTACCCGGACATGACGATCATGTTTGGCTGCGAGCTTAATATCGGTCCCGACGGGGGTCTCGACTACGATCTCGAGTTTCGTTCGCTGTTCGACTACACCGTTGCCTCAGTCCATTCTCATTTCGATCAATCGGTGGCAGATCAAACCGACCGGTTGATCGCAGCGATAGAAGATCCGACCGTGCACTCAATTGGACACTTGACTGGCCGTTACATTGGACGGCGTCCCGGGATTGAAATTGACTACGACAAAGTTTTTGATGCCTTAGTGGCGAACGATGTTGCGCTCGAAGTCAACGGAGCACTTCAGCGTCTTGACGCCGCTTCCGATGTCGTTCGACGGGCAGTGGACCAAGGAGTCAAATTGGTCATAAACACTGATAGCCACCATGTTTCGGAACTGGGACGGATGGAGTACGGGGTGCTAACCGCCCAGCGTGGTTGGGCTCCCAAGGAGTTGGTAGTTAACTCGTGGGCCAAGTCCAAGTTCCTGAAATGGGTAGATCAAAAGGGCTGAACCAAAAGTTGGCCTAGTATTAGCGTGTTGCAGTACCTAGTTATAACGGTGGGCCAATTTAGTTGAAAGGACCGTAGGCCAATGGCGCAGATTCTTTCTTTTGCCGGTCAGGATCTTGCGCTCCCAGGCGTCATAGTCGTATGAGCATGCGCTTTGGCCAAAATCGGTCGAATTTGAACCGGGCATCCGAGAAGATCGTCTTCGCGATCTATCCCGATCTACGGAAGTTTGCTGCGGTCGTTGCCGACCTCGACGTAGACCCTGATGACCTGGTACAGGATGCGTTAGTTGCGGTGCTAAAAAGCACGTCATTCGATCGGCTCGACAACCCTTTGGCCTACATGAAGCGAGTAGTCGTAAACCTAGCGACATCTAATCGGCGTCGACAAGCCCGGTGGAAGGCCCTCCGGCCCAAAGCTGTTTCTCCAGTCGACTACCACGATGAGTATCCGTCAGATGTTGGCTCCCTTGCTGGGCTAGGAGCCGTCGACAAAGCAGCCCTTTACCTAGCGGAGGTAGACGGCTACTCGCATCACGAGATAAGCGAAATGCTCGCCATCAGCGTTCCAGCCGTGTCGAAACGACTCAGCCGGGCGCGACGAAAACTCCGGGAAGAGATGATGACAGATCACTCGGTGATCGAGTCGATGACGAGCGAGGCAAAAGTATGAGCATCAAAGAACTACTAGAAGAAACGGCTGAACGAGGAGATCACCGCGGAGGCGACCAAGTCTGGTTAGCCGCTCAAAGCGAGGTCGAAGCATCGATTCGTAAAGGACAGCGAGTATTTCGCGCAACGGTAGTAGCGCTTGGGCTACTTGCGGTAGCAGCCGTGTCGCCTCTGCTACTGAACCAAGGGTCGGAGTCGGTTGCAGAGGGAGGTTCTGTCGCCGAAACGGTGGCGCCAGCGCATGGCGACAACGACCACGGTAGCGACAGAGTCGGCGGCTTCACGAAGGATCCCGACGATCGAAGTAGCAGGGCCAAGACTGATACTACTTCGCCGAATAATGGGACCTCAATCGGTCAAGAATCGAATTCCGATGAAGCGGGCTCGGAGAAATATGAATCAGCTCCGGATTGCCCCCTCGGCCAGCGAGTGCCGTTGGGGCAAGCGAATCCGACCACTCAAGCTGAGCCAATGGGTGCGGTATGGTGTTTTGACCAAGGCCCGGCTCCTGAACCAACTCGGGTGCAAGGTGACAATAGTTGGATCGACGACTTCACGTACGGGGGCGACCTTCGGCGATTTGAAGACGGTGACCTTGGCTACCGGATCTACAACCAGGAGGGCGAAAATCCGCCAGAGCAAGCGACCCACTGGCTAAATCACAATCACTGGATGGTCGATTCAACTGGGGCGTTCTCAGGTGGGTCTTCTATGCGCCCCGATCAGGCGTTTCGATTCGAGGACGGCAAACTGGTAGTAGAAGCTGACGTGGCGGCTGCGGTTCCAGAGTTTGACCCGAGCCATTGGGTCGAGATAACAATTACCGACGCTGCGGAGCCGACTTCGATTGTCGACGGATTGTATGCCTACGGCCAGTTCGGTGATGATCATTCCATTGGCTGTCGACTCCAGCCTTCATCGGTGCCAGTGTGTGCTCAGTATGGCTCTGTCGGGAGCTCGCCCTCGCCAGGTTGTTCTCAGAACGGTGAGAGAATCCTAGAAATATCGTTCTTTCAACAATGCGGAGAGACAACCGGTGGCGGCGAATGGGCCAAAGATCCGACTTACCCTGACGCCACGGCCGCCGACTTCATGCGGGCATGCGAGCCGAACCAGACCGATCTCTATTGTCGGGACCGGTTCCGGATGGAAGTATCCGGCGACTCACTTTCGTTGTTCGTGAACGGATTCAAGATGTTCGAGTCCAAAGACTGGCCCGAAGACAAGCAGCTACCGAGCCGGTTTCTCGACGGCGATGTCTATGTGTACTTCTCAAGTTGGTCGTGGCGTAGCGAGGGTGAATTGGTTCGCTTCCACTGGGATCGATTGGCCGTCAACCCGGACCAAGGATTGACCACCGCGCCTTCGTTCTGTGTTGACCGAAACGACCGAACCTGTGAAAGCGCAGATCACCACTAGGTGTTGATAATGCGGCTGGCCCGTCTTGGCTGTGTACCGTCGGTGGCGCCGCCAACGCAATTGGACAGCCAACAACCGACTGGTGTAGAAGTGTCGCATGCTGTCGTGGACAATTGGCCAAGTTCAGGTTACGTCGATCGTAGAATCAGAGACGCCAACGTCGCCAAGGTTCATGTATGAGGACATGACTAAGGGTGACGTGTTGGAGCGGTGCAAAACCGCAACGTGGCTTAGACCTCACTTCATTAACGACGAAGGTTACTTGCTCCAAAAGGTTCAGTGTCTAATCGTTGAAGCCGGCGAGCATCGAATAGCGGTTGACACCTGCGTTGGGAACGACAAGGTTCGATTCAATGATGTTTGGAATCTGATGAACGGTCCGTTCCTTGAGGACTTTGCCAGCACCGGCCATGCCCTGCACGACATTACCCATGTGATCTGTACCCATCTGCACGTTGACCACGTGGGTTGGAACACTCGGTTAGTTGATGGCGAGTGGGCGCCCACTTTTCCAAACGCCAAATATCTGTTCGTCCAACCAGAGTTCGATCATTGGCAGAACGAACCAGGCTTGTTTGACGATGAGGATGTGTTCGGTGATTCAGTACAACCGATTGTGGATGCCGGGTTGGCCGAATTTGTCGGTCCGGACCATCGGCTATGCGACGAAGTCTGGCTTGAGTCAACGCCGGGTCATACTCCTGGACACGTCTCAGTGCGAATTGAATCAGATGGTCGTCGGGCCGTCATCACCGGCGACATGGCCCACAACCCACTACAAGTCGCCGATCCTAGTTTGTCTTCGCGCTTTGATACCGACCCGGAACAGGCCCAAGCCACCAGGCGGTCGACGTTTCCGCAATGGGCCGACGGTGAGCTACTCGTAATCGGAACCCACTTTGGGAACCCAACTGCGGCCACGATGGTGCCCGATGGAGATGGTTTTCGACTCAATGTTTGAGCGGCAGCGTTAGCCAGACTGTATGGAAATGGCTAGGAGAGCTTCGATACAAACGCAGACAGTAACTCGGCGATTTCTTCAGCATGAGACTCTTCATGCATAGCGTGCTCACCATCTTGAATTAGTTGAAACGAGCAGTTTGGCATTTTTCGAGCCATGTATTGGCCGGCGCCTGCGTATTCGGGCCGATCGGCCGAGCCAGCAAGCACTAACGTTGGTACGTCTAAGGTGGCCAGATTCTCCATGACGACGCTGTCGTGTTGAAGGTTTAGCTCGGCCGCCTGCACCGGTACGCCGAATCGGTGAGCGTTGCGACGTGATCGTTCATTCCACGCCTCACGTTTTTCTGGATCGCGAAACCCGGGACCAGTGTTCAATACAACGATGCCTCGGGCCTTGTTTCGTCTGGTGGCAGCGTGGGCCAGGGCCAAGTAGCCACCTAGCGAGTGACCAACGAGAACAGGATCGTCTCCAAGTTCGTTGATTAGAGCATCGATATCGTCAAGAGCCAGGTCGCGAGTATAGAGCGATGGGTCTTCCGGCGTCGGAGACTGGCCGTGGCCGAGCAGGTCGAGGGCGGCCACGGTGAATCGATCCGACAATTGGTCCATTACGCTACGCCAGGTTTCGGAAGAGGATCCGACGCCATGAAGAAAAACCAATGATGAACCTGAACCAGATTTCTCTACGTGTACTCGCATGGCAACTACCGTAGACAAATCAAGGCAAGCAACCTCACCCGGTAGCTCTCATTTTCGCCTACATCGTGAACGCTAAGTTCCTGGCCGCTGTTTCGCCCCACTCGGTATCCCCGGACCAACTAATGGTGCCGGCATCAATTTGACGCTGAGGGTCAAGTCGACCGCAGGCGAGCTGAACGAAGGTTAGTGAGTCGGTGGTCAATGCCACCGAAGGGTTATCGATGTGGTCCACCGGTTTGGCTCGCCCATCGACTGAAACGTACATGTCTCGGTGTAGTGGGCCATTCAGATGAACACCGATGCTCTTGCCATCGGGAAGCCCAATTTTTTTACCAACGATGTAACCGAGCGACATCTCCACCTCATCGAGCGCTCGTTCAGCTGTCGGGCCCGTGTCGTTGGTCTCGAGGCCGAGAGGCGTAGTGATGTCGCGTTGATGAACCCAGAAGTCAAAAACTCTGATATCCATAAATCGTTGATACGTGCCTGGCCCGACCGGGGTCATCTGTTGTCGAGCGAAATCTTCATCGGTGAACGACTCCAGATCCTGTCGCCGGGCCGAGAACACATCGACCACTTTCTGGCCGAATTCGGCGTCGCTCAAGCTTTCGACGGCAGATTCGAATGCCGCTATTTGGTCGAACGGCGGTGGGCTTTCCGGGGATTGTGGCTTCCATCCGACCAAGATGCTCTCCACTGCGGCTAAATGGGTTACCACACCTCGACTAGTCCACGCCGGACACAATGATTGTTGGCCCCACTCGCCTTCTCCGAAACCGGCAATAAGGCTCTCAACGGCGTCGTAGCATGTGGCTAGGTTGGTCGATGTCTGAATTCTTGACGCGTCAGAACTACTCATTTGGAATCCAATCATGTCGGTATAGTCGACCGGCGGAGTGATGCGCCGCCTCGACAAAACTCTAGTACCTATGCGCTTGCGCCACCATCTACGGTGATAGTTGTTCCTGATATGTGGCCAGCCCGCTCCGACGCTAGAAACACTACGACGTCAGCGATTTGATCGGGGTCGGCCGGTTCCGGATTGTTGGGAATCAGTTCTTCCCATCGGTCTTGATTGTCGAATCGATCAGATGCTTGTTGGCGGAGCAAGGTTTCCAGCCGGTCAGTCAACGTTAAACCCGGATTGACTCCAACCACTCGAATCCCATCTGAAAGTGATTTGGCTCCAAGTGCTCGGGTAAAACCTACTAGAGCCGAATTGCCAGCGGCTCCGGCAACGTACTCTGGGTTAGGTCGATCAGCAGCCGACCCAATCACGTTGACGATCACACCAGCTCCCGCGTGTTTCATTTTGGGATACATGAGTCGAGTTAGGCTTATATACCCGAACACTTTCAGATCCCAAGCTGCCCGCCACTCATCATCGCCGATTTGATCTAGAGAGCCACCGGGAATGGCGCCAGCGTTGTTGACGAGAATGTCGACTTGGTCAACAACATCAACTAACGCCGCTTGATGTTCCGGGCGACCCAGATCGCACGAATGGCTTGTTACCTCAACATCGAAGTCGTTTCGAAGTTGTTTGGTGACCACCTTTAGCGCGGCGACGTCGCGGGCGGCGAGAGCTAGATTTGCTCCCTGGGCGGCAAACCCAAGGGCGCAGGCTAAACCAATTCCCTTTGAACCACCGGTTATGAGCACCTTTTTGCCAGCTAGTTCTAGTTCCATTCTGGCTCTACGGTACCGGGCCAAAAGTGGGTAGAAACCTACTGAGTTCTTTAAGTTCACAGTCCATTCAGCCGACTTAGACTAAATGCAGGCAGAAAGCACCGAGACTCACGGTCAAGCATCGTTCTACGACGGGTTGCGGGAACTAATTGCGCAACCGAACCCGATGTGTCTGACCATAATCCGGGCTTACCCGCAAAAAGCTAGCTTCTCTGAGCAGGTCCCTGGGGCCAAAGACGTTCAAAGCAGAACGTCGGAGCTTCTTGATCTCCTACAGAGCCGGCTGGACAAGAATCTGCGAAAGTACGATGTGACCGCCCGTATTGAGAACAACGGATTCGTTGTTGTTCTTCGGACTTTGGCCGACGTTCAAGTATTAGACCAAAGAATGTTTGGACTGCACAGCGAGTTAGTGAGGCCCTACGACTTGGAGCGAGGCACCGCGAATTTGCCGGTAGTAATCGGAGGCGCTGTCCGAGTTCCATCGGAAAAGCCGTCTGTCTTGATGAAGCGGGCTGAACAAGCGCTCGAACTTGCAACCTCAGCTGGAGGCAAAGCCCCCGTCTTGCTTTAGGTGTCGATCCGACAATCTTGATCAAGACAGCTAGTGTTTCTTCTTGGACCGAACACGTGACGCAAAGATCGTTCACGTCCGAAACCTGGAGAAGAACGGATGGCTACTTCTGGCTCGAATGGAACAGCGTTGCATGCTCTGGATGCAACGGAACAGGCACGACTTGTAGCGAGCGGGCAAGCCAGTGCGTTAGAGCTCGTCGAGGCCGCAATCGGCCGAATAGAGGGTCTCAACCCCGATCTCAACGCGGTCATTTGGAATAACTTTGACGAGGCTCGCCGTTTAGCAGCTGCCGTTATACCCAACGGAGAGCCCTTTGGCGGCGTGCCGTTTCTGCTCAAAGATATTGGTGCTAACCAAGCCGGACTTCCTCATTGGTTAGGCAACCGGGCACTCAAAACGATGGATTTGCGCGCTAGCGACGACACCGTTCTCGGATCGAGATTTCGGACCGCTGGCTTGATCACCCTAGGTAAAACAAACCTGCCCGAGTTCGGAAGTACTCCCACGACCCAGCCTCTCAGTTGCGGCCCAACCAACAACCCGTGGGACTTGAGTAGATCACCCGCAGGATCAAGCGGCGGTTCTGCCGCTGCGGTGGCATCGGGCATGGTTGCCATCGCCCACGCGAACGACGGCGGAGGCTCAACTCGACTGCCGGCGTCGTGGTGTGGACTTGTTGGCTTAAAGACGACGAGGGGTCGCATTCCTAACCCAGAGTCGGTGTCGAGACTCACGTCTGAGCTGGCCGTAACCAAGACTGTGCGCGATACCGCTCGCCTACTAGATGCAGTCCACGGCGTTACTGATGCTGACTTGTATTCAGCCACGCCGCCCAACCAAACATATGAGTCGATGCTTAATGCGAGCATCACCCCGCTCAAAATTGCCGTCATAACTGACGCTGGCCACTGGCCCCTTGACCAAGAATGCCAGGTGGCCGCTCACGCTGGGGCAACAATGTTGGAATCGCTTGGCCATAACATCGAAGCGGTCGGATCGGACGTTCTACTAGGTCCGGATTCAACAGTTAACGGTGAGCTTTGGACCGCGGGAATTGCCCGCAGAGTTCAGACTCTGAACGAGTTGGCGGGTCGAACGTTAACCGAAGACGAAGTCGAACCGTACAACTGGGCTGCGGCGGTTCGGGGCGCAACTATGCCAGCGGTAGACTTCGCAGCAACCGAAGAACGGCAACAAAGGTGGGTGCGAACTGTCCTTGATTGGATGGACCAGTTCGATCTCGTTGTAACACCAACGTCTGGTGCGATACCGATGAAAACGGAGGATCTGTGGCCACCGAAGGAAAAACCGTGGAAGATCGCCAAGACCTACGGACAAATCGGCGCCTTTACGCTTCCGTTTAACGTGACCGGCCAACCAGCCATTTCTCTGCCCTTGCATTGGAGTGTTGATGGACTGCCCGTCGGAGTCCAGATCGTTGCGAAAATGGGTCGGGAAGACCTGTTACTGCAAGTGGCGTCCCAGCTTGAGCAGTCGAATCCGTGGTATCACCGCTATCAGGATGTACGCGGAAATTGGTAACGCCGCGGCGATGGCCCAATGCGTTCGAGGCGGATGGTCATTGAACCGGGGTAAATACCGGCAGGCGTTGGGCGAAGTATCAGCGGTCCATAGCCGACGTCAAATGAGTCGTCGTGCCGTTGTCGACAATGCCAACTCTGGTCTGTTTTCTCGCTACCAGCTACCAGCTACCAGCTACCAGCTACCAGCTACGAGACTACGAGGAGTCGGTAGAAAACGTTGGACCATCGAATGAATTGACGGTGGCGAAAGATTCCACCGGTTGCCTCTTCAGCTTGGTGAGTTGTTTGGTCGGATGCCCGATCGGTAGCATCGCGGCGATGGCATGATGACTTGGGATTCCCAAGAGTTTTTGTACCTTGGGCTCTTGTCCAGCCAGATAGGTAGTCAACACTCCGCCGAGACCCATGCTGCGAGCTGCCAACAAGATGTTCCAAACGAACGGGTAGATTGAGGCTCCGCTGATCACGCCAATTCGATCTAGCTGACTGTCGAAACTGGCGACGACGCTAAGATCGACGGTCACAACAAGAACCACAGGGGCGTCGACCATGGTGTCAAGGCCGGGAAAGTCGCTATCAGCGAGAGCCGCCGAAGCAATATCGACTGATGTCTCATTAATGGTATTCCAAGGAGCTTCGCCGGCAGCGACTTGAGCGCTGTATACCGATGTGGTCGGTTTGATCAATGGGATCAGGTTGCGTCGGACATCTTTGTCTTCCAGGACGATCACCCGCCAACCTTGACGGTTCCCGCCATTTGGCGCGAACCGAGCCATCTCAAGCATCGAGTAGACCGTTTCTCGATCGACCGGTTCGTCGGTCCAGGATCGGCAGGAAAACGTTGTTCGCATAACTTCTTCGATGTTCATCTCATTCGCCTCGGAACGACGGTGACCGTTTCTCAACGAAAGCGGCAATTCCTTCTTGGCCATCGTGGCCGCCCATAGCTTGAGTGATCATTGCTCCTTCGAACTCGCCCGCTTTTTCCAACGGCGATTCGAATCCTTCATAGATGACCCGCTTCGCGTGTCCAGTGGCCCACGTCGGACCGCTAGCGAGTTGTTGGGCAAGCTCAGCGGTGGCGTTGTCCACTTCATCGTCGGGGACAACTCTGTTCACGAGGCCCCACTGCTCGGCTTCTTCGGCTGAGAGCACCCTGTTCGTGAGTGTTAGATCAAGCATTCGGCGAAGGCCGATGTGTCGCCCGATGAAGTAGCTAGATGTGCCATCAGGCGTGACTCCCGCACGGGTGTAGGCCATGGTGAACTTCGCCGACTCGCCGCAAACCACAAGATCGAATGCACCGACAATCGATAGCCCTGCTCCCCCTGCGGCACCGTTAACGCCAGCCACAAATGGCTTTGGCATGCGGTTCATTCGGTAAATGCCGCCGTGGAAGTCGACTAGCATGTCGGCAGCCAACTTGGGAAGCCCGTCGCCAGCTGCGTTGAATTCCTTCAGGTCGCCCCCGGCGCAGAAAACTTTCCCTTCAGCGGTTACAGAAACAGCTTTGACTGCGGAATCGAACTCGATCTCGAGCATCACGTCCCGCAAATCTCGAGAGAACTTCGGATTGACGGCGTTCGCTCCTTCTGGTCGGTTGAATCGCACATGGGCAACACCGTCAGTGACTTGATAGTCGATTGTTTCGAAGCTCACTAGATCTCATTTCTTTCAGGAGAGTTGGCTACAAATTGCTAAATGATTCCGCTGTTTTCTTGACCCCAATATTCATCTTTAAGGATCCGCTTGTACAGCTTGCCAGTGGGAAGACGCGGAAGCTCGTCGCGGAAGTCAACCGATCTCGGAACCTTCTGTCGAGCAATATGGTCGGAGGCGTAGGCGATTAGTTCGCGACTAAGCTCATCGCTTGCTTCAATCCCCTCCTCGGGTTGTACGACCGCCTTTACTTCTTCGCCTAGATCGTCGTTTGGAACGCCGAACACGGCGACGTCGGCCACTTTCGGATGCATGATGAGGCAGTCTTCGATCTCCTGCGGGTAAATGTTTACACCACCCGAGATGATCATGAACGCCTTGCGGTCGGTAAGGAATAGGAAGCCGTCTTCATCGAGATAGCCAACGTCGCCCAGAGTCGACCACGTAGGGTGTTCTGGGTGCTGCGCCCCCTTCGTCTTCTCTGGATCATTGTGGTATTCGAACGGCATTTCTTCCCGCTCAAAGTAGATCGCTCCGGGCTCTCCAACTGGGAGCTCGTTGCCCATATCGTCACAAATGTGAATCGAGCCGAGAATGGCCTGACCAACAGTGCCGGGATGGCTTAGCCAGTCGTCCGGTCCACAGAAGACGAATCCGTTGACCTCGGTGCCTGCGTAGTACTCGTAGATGATCGGTCCCCACAGATCGAACATTTGCTTCTTAACTTCGGTTGGGCAGGGCGCAGCAGCGTGAATGGCAACGGTATGGCTGCTGAGATCATAGGCTGTTTGCTGCTCGACCGGTAACTTCAGAATCCGGCTAAACATGGTCGGTACCCATTGCGAGTGGGTGATTTTGTACTGTTCGATGTGTTGTAGAGCAGCGGCCGGATCGAACTTTTCCATCACGACAGCGGTGCCTCCGACCGCTTGGATCGAGGTGGTGAATCCAAGGGGAGCTGAATGGTAGAGCGGTGCCGGCGAAAGGTACTTTGTGTCAGCGTCGACCCCGAACAGCCCTCGCACTAGCAACGTAACTCCAGAGGCGGCGTCTGGGTCATCGACCTGGAGATCGATCATCGGACGCTTGATCCCTTTGGGTCTACCGGTCGTACCCGAGCTGTACAGCATGGATTCGCCTCGAGGTTGGCTAGCCAGTTTCTCGGCCGGGTATTGGGCAACAGCGGTCTCAAAGTCGTCGAACCCGTCGATGCCGCCGTCGACGCTCAAGAGCACTTCAACGTGCGGAGACAATTCGGGAATTGGTGCGATCAGGGGCGCCATGTTGGCGGAGGTGAACAGCGCCCGGCAATTCGAATCTTCCAGAATGTAGGCGGTTTCCTCTGGCTTTAGATAACGGTTAATAGTGGTGAAGTACAAGCCCGAACGGGTTGCGGCCCAGAAACACTCGAAGTATCTGAGGTTGTTTTCCATAAAGATGGCGACGTGATCACCCCGGCGCAAACCGGCGGCGTAGAGCAGTTGTGCAAGCTGGTTCGACCGGTCATCTAACTGCTTGTAGGTTAGCGCCTCGCCGCTGCCAGCCATGATGGCGGCTGGCTTATCTGGTGTACTAGCCGCAAAAGTTCCTGGATACATACCGCTCCAAACATTGACGTGCTGCCGTGCTTCGAAACGAAACTTGGAAACTTCCCTGCAAAAACAATTTGAAGATCCTAGTGACGTTTGAGGCTTACGAATTGGCAACGAAGGTTATCGACAACAGCCAGACTAGATCTCTAGGGCCCATAGTCACAAATAGGATCTGCTCCTCTACGTCCTGCCAATCGAAGCGCCAACCGTTGCACTACGTCGGAGACTAGTTTCGGTACTCCAATCGGAAGCGGTGACCAAGGTTGGTCAGGAATTCGTGCGGTATCGACCCTGCTACCGCAGCCACGTCGTCGACTCGGCATTGGTCGCCTAGTAGTTCAACTGGAGCGCCCGGATAGAGCTGATCGGCTGGTATCTCCGATACATCCACGGTGATCAAATCCATTGAAACCCGGCCGATAATTGGCGCTAACTGGCCTGCTACGGCAACAGCGCCACGGCTTGATGAAGATCGGAGGAACCCATCGGCGTACCCGACCGGAATTGTGGCCACTGTCGCTGGTTGCTCAACTTTGTAGCTTGCACCGTAGCCAACGGTTTCGCCTGGCTCGGCCCGTCGTAGCTGAACAATCGGAGCCTCCAGCGTAGCGACGTTTTTCATCGGGTTGATCTGTTGATGTTCAGGAAGCGGCTTCCCACCGTAGAGCGCTATCCCGGGACGAACTAGATCGAATCTGTACTCGGCTCCGAGGTAAATGCCAGCTGAATTGGCCAGCGATGCCTGCCCCATGGGAAGGTGTCGTCGAACCTCGGTGAAGCGAGATAGTTGCTCTACCGATTGATCGCTGTTTGCGACGTCGGCTGACGCCAAATGGCTAATGATCTGCGTGATCAGTATTGCATCGAACCCGGACAGGGACTCGATTAGAGCGCTAACTTCGAGTTCAGGAAGGCCGAGACGACGCATGCCGGTATCGATGTGAACGCTACAAGGTAGCTGCTTCTGGACCTTGCGGCCATAGCTATTCCAACGCTCTAGTTGCTCGATGCTGTTGATAACCGGAGTTAGCTCGAATTCGTCCAGCTCATCTTCGGTCCGAGGCAGCACTCCGTCGAATACGTAAATCGTTGCATTGGGCTGCTCTCGCCGAACACCGATTCCTTCTTCGATCCGAGCGACGTAGAAGGTCGAGCACCCCTCAAGCGAAAGCGCCTCGGAGACCTCTCTGGCTCCCAACCCGTATCCATTGGCCTTCACCACTCCCGCGGTTTCTGCCCCGGCCGCTTCTGATCGAAGTTTTCGGTAGTTCGACCGCACAGCTCCGAGATCAACAGTGAGGGTTGCTTTGGTAAGTAGTGGTCGTGTTGAGGACACTGCTCTACCTTAGAGCCTGTTGGTCACGAACTGGGCCAGCGTTGACGTGCCTGAGGATCTGTACGCTGAGTGGCTTGAGTAGGGCCAAATCGAGTTCTACCTCGCAGCAGCTTCGAGCGTTTCGATGAACCGGCCGACTTGCTCATCGGTTACGGTCAACGGCGGACACCAGATGATCGCTTCGCCGACCCCTCGGACGATGACGCCGCGGTCAATCATTTCGTTGCGAACTGGGATAGCGTCTCGACCGATATCAGCGGCCCAAACTGCACCAATACCCCTGTAGCTTTCGATCAACCCCTCAGCGGCTAAGGCATCGAATCCTTCGACGGTTTTTTTACCAACGTGGTTGGCTCGTTCTACCAAGCCTTCTTCTTCAATTAGGTTGATGTTTGCTATCCCGGCGGCCGCTGATGCTGGGTGTCCCGAATAGGTATAGCCGGTCCTCAGAAGGAACCCTGGTTCAGCTAGTTCATTAGAAACGTCGTTGCTAACGATCACTCCGCTCAGGGGTAAATAGCCGGAACTTACCCCTTTGGCAAACGTCATCAGATCCGGCTTGACCCCGAATGTCTCCGCCCCAAACCAAGAACCAGTTCGACCGAAGCCGCAAATAACTTCATCGAATATGAGCAACGAGTTGTGCTGGGTGCAGAGTTTACGCAGCCCCTGAAGATAGCCGTCTTCTGGAGGCCAGACTCCTCCGGCCCCTTGTACCGGTTCAGAGATGACGGCGGCGATGTTCGAACCATGTTCGGCGAACACCTTTGACACTTCTTCGATGTTGTCATTCGGAACCTCAACAAAGTGTGGGACGAGGTCGCCCCAGCCCTCGCGGTTGGGTTCAATTCCTTGCGCTGTCGTGCCCCCAAAGTTGGTGCCGTGGTATCCGTGAGTTCGGCGAACGATAATTTGTTTGTCTTTGTGGCCCCGGCGTTGTTGTACGATACGAGCGATTTTGAGCGCCGTGTCTACTGCTTCGGAGCCCGAACTTCCGAGAAAGACGCGACTGTTTTCGAGCGGTGATTTTTTGGCGATTAGTTCTGCAACCTCTTGAGCCCGGTCGTTGGAGAAAGGGTCAAACGTGTTGTAGGTAACCAGATCGTTCATCTGGTTTGTGATGGCGTCAATAATCTCCCGTCGGCCGTGACCTACCTGGCAGTACCAAAGGCTGGCCATGCCGTCGATGTAGGTCTTGCCAGTATCGTCGGTCAAGATCGAACCCTCGGCTGAAACGATGTTGATAAAGTCAGCTTCCGGTTTAGTTAGATCGGAGAACGGGTGGATTAGTGCACCTGGCATCGCATGGCCTCGCAGTCGGTCGGGGAACTACAGAAATCGGCTATTTCGTCTATCCGTATCCTCTTCTACCGTAGACCAACTGCGGGAGCCAGCAGAAACAAGGCCTCAATTAGTCGGGAGTCCACGGGGAGAAACGGCAGCGACCGATCAGGTTGATTGAAGCGAGCGAACTCAGGCCATTGTCAGCCCGCCCGAGACCGACAGCGTCTGTCCGGAGACGAATCCAGCTTCATCGGAACAGAAATAGAGAACAGCCGAAGCTACCTCGTCAGGTTGTCCGACACGCTTCATCGGCACAGCTCTAGCCATTGCTCCTAGCACTCTCTCGCCATCGTCGCTGTTGGCAGCGATCTCTTCGAGCAGAGGCGTCGCCGTTGGTCCTGGGCAAACCGTGTTTGCGGTAACGCCGTTCCTCGCTACCTCTCGGGCAATTGTCTTGGTGAAAGCGATAATTCCACCTTTGGCTCCGGAGTAGACAGCCTCTAGTGACGATCCAACCCGTCCAGCGTCGGAGCCGATGTTCACTATTCTCCCCCACCCGGCTTCTATCATCGCTGGCAAACAAGCGTGAACCGTACGGAGCGTTCCCTTGTAGTTGATTTCAATGATCTGATCCCAGAACTCCTCGTCAGTCGACAGGAACGGCTTCAGCTCATCCCACCCAGCGCAGTTGACGAGTATTTCGGGAGGCCCGAGATCGTTTCTGATCTCTGACAAGGCGGTGATCACTGATTCACTTTGGGCGACATCCATAGCAACTGCGATCGCCTCGTGTCCGGCCTTACGCAGATCGGATGCTACCGACTCGGCCTCGGGCAGTCGGATGTCTGCTATGGCAACTCGTCGGCCCTCGTTGGCCAGACCAATACAAATCTCTCGGCCGATTCCGCGGCCGCCTCCGGTTACTATCGCAACTCGATTCTCCATTGTTTCTGAATAGCACAGCATTCAATCCAGCGACACACCACCGAGAGTTCAATCCGGCTAGAAACGAAGGTGGCTGTTAGGTAACAAGTGGCGCAATTCCCGGAACCTGAGACGGACGGCCAAAAACTTCATCGAGCATCGGCATAAAGTCCTCGATGCTCATGTTGGCGTATCTAGGGTCGAAACAGTTCTGGTCGTATTCGGCACAAAAGTACACGCAGGCGTCGTAGTAGGGCGATGTGCGGTACCGTTCCCTGGCATCACGATCGCCGTCAAAATGGTGAAAGTAGTAGTAGCCCTGGAAAATGCCGTGATGTTTGATGATCCAGTGAGTCTGAGCGTCAACATAGGGAGCGAGCAACGTAGCCGCTGCTTCACTATGGTTCTCGGGGGCAAACCCATCGGCTACGTCGTGGAGCAAAGCGCCAACCACGAGATCGACGCTTTCCCCATTTCGGTAGGCTCGGGTCGCGGACTGCAACGAGTGCTGGTAGCGGTCAATCTGATAGCCCAAAGTGGGGCCTTTAAGCAAGCCAAGGAGATTCACCAAGTTGCCAACCAGCTCGGCCTTCGCATGCTCTTCAAACGCCGGAGCGAGTCGGTGATAGTCCTGCCTTGTTCCATCTTTCATCTCGGTCCAGCGCACTGTTTCCATCACCGCATGATACACCCACTCTTTGTCGGCCGAGAAGGGTCGCAAAGGTGTCTAACCTGGTTCAAGTAAGTCGTTTGGTTCGCTTAACAAGGGTCTGTGGGCGATAGTGTTAACGTTGGCCTTCGCTTCCGATGGGCGGAGTTCCTTACCACTGACATCGATTCGCGAGCGAAGACAAATGACTGACATTATCTACACCCATACCGATGAAGCCCCCGCCTTGGCTACCCGATCGCTTCTGCCAATCGTGCGGCGATTTGCGTCTGCGGCTGGGATAGACATAGAGACCCGAGATATTTCGCTCGCTGGTCGGATCATCGCGAACTTTCCCGACTACGTCGGTGACGAAAAACGAACGCCCGATTCGTTACGTGAATTGGGTGAGCTGGCGCTAACACCAAGGGCCAACATAATTAAGCTTCCAAACATCAGTGCGTCGATTCCTCAGCTCAAATCTGCGATTGCTGAACTACAAGCCAAAGAGTTCGCGGTTCCCGACTACCCCGACGAGCCGGAGAGTCCCGAACAGATTGAGATCAAGGCCCGTTACGACAAGATCAAGGGCAGTGCCGTCAATCCGGTTCTGCGTGAGGGCAACTCTGATCGGCGGGCCCCGAAAGCGGTCAAGAAGTACGCCCAGAACAATCCGCATTCAATGGGACCTTGGTCTGATCAATCGGCTACCCATGTTGCCACAATGGCCGGCGGCGACTTTCTCGCCAACGAGCAGTCGGCAACTATTGAGGCCGATGGCGAACTAAGAATCGAACTGGTTGCGAGCGACGGCACGGTCACGACGCTAAAGAAGTCAATACCGGTCTTAGCCAACGAGGTCATCGACGCAACCTTCATGTCTAAACGGGCCTTGGTGGATTTCTTAACTAGTGAGTTAGCCGACGCCAAAAAACAAGGACTGCTTTTTTCGCTGCATTTGAAGGCAACAATGATGAAGGTTTCAGACCCGATCATCTTCGGACACGCGGTGAAAGCCTTTTTCGCTGAGGAGTTCAAGACCTACGGACAACAAATCGCAGCAGCTGGTGCCGAGCCAAACAACGGACTGGGAAATGTACTGGCTGCGGTGGCCGAACTTCCAAACGAAGACCGATTGGCCATCGAAACCGCGTTTTCTGCTCGGCTAGAGAGCGGACCAGGCTTAGCGATGGTCAATTCTGACAAGGGCATTTCGAATCTTCATGTTCCAAGCGACGTGATCATTGATGCCTCAATGCCAGCCATGATTCGAACATCAGGCCAGATGTGGAATGCGGCAGGGCAACAACAAGACACCAAAGCTGTCATCCCAGACAGTACCTACGCTGGACTCTACACCGAGACAATTGCTTTCTGTAAAGAACACGGAGCCTTCGATCCGACGACAATGGGCACAGTTCCCAATGTTGGGCTCATGGCTCAAAAAGCCGAAGAGTACGGGAGCCACGACAAGACCTTCGAGATCCCAACTGCCGGAGAAGTCAAGGTTATCGATGACAACAACAATGTTGTTTTCACTAGCGTGGTCGAAGCCGGAGATATCTGGCGTATGTGCCAGGTAAAAGATGCACCCGTTCGAGACTGGGTCAAACTAGCCGTCAGCAGAGCACGAGCTACTGGCGCACCGGCCGTGTTCTGGTTGAACAAAGCTCGAGCGCATGACGCTCAATTGATAGCCAAAGTTGAGCGGCTCCTGGCCGAGCACAACACTGAAGATCTACAGATCGAGATCCTGGCGCCGGTCGAGGCAACACGATTCACGCTCGAGCGGGTAAAAGCTGGGCTCGACACAATTTCTGTGACCGGAAACGTCCTCCGTGACTACCTGACTGATCTATTTCCAATTTTGGAACTTGGCACAAGCGCCAAAATGTTATCGATCGTTCCCCTGATGAACGGTGGCGGTCTATTCGAGACTGGTGCAGGCGGTTCGGCTCCGAAGCACGTCCAGCAGTTTGAAGCGGAAAACCATCTGCGTTGGGACTCGCTTGGTGAGTTCTTAGCCCTAGCGGTCTCGCTCGAGCATTTGGCTGAAGTTTCTGGCAATACGAAAGCAGCGATTCTGGGCGACGCTTTGGATCAGGCTACCGAGCAGGTACTGGAACAGCGAAAGTCGCCGTCGCGAAAGGTCCACGAACTGGATAACCGAGGCAGCCATTTCTATTTGGCGTTGTACTGGGCCCAGGCTTTAGCAGCTCAGACCGAAGATTCTGATCTGGCTAGCAACTTTTCCTCCCTGGCGGTAGCGCTTGAGACCAACGAAGAAGCCATTGTTGCCGAACTCAATGCGGTCCAAGGTAAAGCGATGGATATCGGTGGCTACTTTTTCCCGAGCGAAGAGCTAGCGTCAGCAGCGATGAGACCAAGTCCGATGCTGAACAGCATTATTGATGGTTAGCGACAGCGGCGGCGGATTACTTCTCTGAGCCCACCGCTCAAAAAGAGAATCAGGTGCAAATGGTTCCGAACGGGTCGACGCGACCACTAAGAACCTGCGATGCTTAGACGGTGAAGCAGCTAACCGGCCTAGATGCCAGCTTTGTCTATCTTGAGTCGTCGCGAACTCCGATGCATATCGGGTCGCTAATGATCTACGACCAGTCTCAGGTTCCTGGTGGCCACGTCACCTTTAAACAAATACTGGAACTATTTGGACGACGCGTTCATCTATCAGACTCCTTTCGGCAGAGAATTGTGACGGTTCCTCTTGGTCTCGACCATCCATACTGGGCCGATGATCCCGACTTTGACCTGGAGTATCACGTCCGGCACGTGGCTTTACCGGCTCCCGGCGACTGGCGCCAACTGTGCATACTGGTAGCTCGGCTACACTCCCGCCCGCTCGACTTGACTCGGCCGCTCTGGGAGTTCAATGTCATCGAGGGACTGGACAACGTTGAGGGCATACCTAAAGGTAGTTTCGCCGTTGCATCGAAAGTGCATCACGCAGCTATCGATGGAGTGTCGGGGTCCGAACTGGCGACCGCAATTCATGATCTCGAGCCAAACCCGAAAAAGTCCGAGGTTCCGGAATGGAATCCATCTCCTCTCCCCTCCCAAACAGAGATGTTGGCCCGAGCTGGGGTCAACAACCTGCGGCAACCGCTACGTCTGTCGAAGCTTTTGGCCGAGGCGGCTCCAGCGGTACGAGCAGTCCGCGGTGACGAAGATATGACCATGCCGGTAGCGCCGAGTGACATACCGAGGACACGATTCAACACGACTGTCTCGGCCCATCGCGTGTTCGAGGCCCGCTCCTTCGATCTAGCGCAGCTTAAAGCGATCAAAAATGCAACGCCAGGGGCAACGCTTAATGATGTGGTGCTAACGATCTGTGGTGGCGCTATTCGCCGTTACTTGATGCACCACAATGAACTGCCAGATGCAACGTTGGTCGCGATGGCGCCCATGTCGGTTCGAGCCAATGAAAATTCTGGCGGGAATCAGATTACGAACATGTCTGTCGCCTTGCACACAACTATCGACGATGGACGTGAGCGGCTAGATGCGGTTAGCCAGTCAAGCCAAGCAGCCAAGAAGCTCACACAGAAGGTCGGCCCGCGTTTGTTGGCTGAGGCTGCCCAGTCAATTCCGTCGTTATCGATGGCGATGGCAGGCCGACTCTATGGTCACTTGGGTGATCGGCTGAATCCCCCGTTTAACTGCGTCATCACCAACGTTCCGGGCCCTCAGTTTCCTATCTACTCGGCTGGCGCTGAATTGGTCACGCTCTTCGGTTACGGACCGCTCGTCGATGGGCTTGGGCTGTTTATGCCGATCTTCAGCTACAACGGCCAGCTCACGATTTCGGTTACTTCGTGCCGAGAGATGATGCCCGATCCAGAGGTTTTTGCCGAGGCGGTATCGGCCGAATTCGAAAGTCTCTATTCATCGCTCGCTCCTGCTGCGAAGTCAACCAAACGAACCTCCAAAAAGAAAGCGGCTAAGAAGAAGTCGGCTACGAAAAAGGCAACCACCGCCAAGAAGCGAGCGAAAAAGACTCCGGCTAAAGCTGCCAAGAAACCAGCGAAAAAGCAGTCGACCTCGACGAAGAAGAAACCAGCGAAGAAGACTGCTACGAAGAAGACTGCTACGAAGAAGACTGTTACGAGAAAGTCTGACCGGATCAGAGCCAAACGGACGAGCTAGAACCCAAGTTCAGTTCTGATCGAGCTGCCGTGTTCATCAAGCGCTGGAATCTTAGTTGGAAGCTCCCAGTCAACCCGAACACCTGGATGCGGGAGTTCGACCGTTCCTTGATCATGGTAGCCGGTTAACCTTCGGAGTTGGGAGTGGGTCGACAACTGCTCGACTGTGTTAACTACTGAGAAGGCGATTCGCTCCTTGGCCAACTTGGTGGTCAACTCAGAGGCTGGCAATCCACCAAAAACGTCACGTACCGCTTGGTCAGTTAGTTCGCGATTCTCTACCCGGGCCAGATTCGTCGACACTCGGTGATCCTCAACTAAATCATCTCGCCCCAAGACATGCCGACAAAGTATGGCCCACTCTCGGTCCGATTGAATGGCGATGAGAACGATTTGTCCATCAGATGATTCGAATCCGCCGTAGGGGGCAATCGACGGGTGGGCTAGTCCGACTTTGGCCGGAGCTTGGCCGAGATAGTCGTGGTGAAGAAGAGGTACTGCCATCCAATCAGCCATATTTTCAAACAACGAGGTCGTGAGATGAGCCCCCATTCCTGTCGTTTGCCTTCGGAACAGAGCCATCATTATGGCAAGCGCGGCATTGGTTCCAGTGCCAATATCTGCGATGCTAACTCCGATACGCCCATGGGGCCCGGGTGGACCAGACACCGATAACATCCCGGATTCCGCCTGAACGAGCAAGTCGTAGGCCTTCATCGTCGCGTACGGACCATCCGGTCCATAGCCGGAGATGTCGCAAACGATAAGTGACGGATGGTCAGGTTCGAGTTGAGCGAAGCCATATCCAAGTCGTTCAATGGCCCCCACGGCCAGATTTTGAACAAAGACGTCGGCCTTGGCCAGTAGTGCATCCATAACCGCTCGATCGTCGTCGTCCCGGAGATTGAGAGCAATTGATTCTTTGCCTCGGTTTGCCCAGGCGAAGTAGCTCGATATGCCTCCCGCCGCTTGGTCATAGCCCCGGGCAAAGTCGCCCTCAGGCCGCTCGACTTTAATTACTCGTGCTCCGGCATCGGCCAGTTTGGCTGAAGCGATTGGAGCCGCAAGCGCTTGCTCGACGGTAACTACTGTGGTGCCAAGCAGCGGTAGAGAGGCGTACGTCGCTTGATGACGGTTTTCGTTGTCAGGTTGGTTGGGTTTTTGCTTTGGCGAAGCATCCATGCCCGTGAGCGTATGGCGGTTTAGCGCCTTCGGGCCAAAAACAGGCCGAAGTCTGGTTGTGGCGGTGTATGGCTAGCTTCCGCAGGTCCGTCGGCAAGCCAAGTGGTCACGAGTTCGAAGCCGGTCGAATCCAGCTCAGCGGCTAGCTGCTCCGGTTTGAATTTAGTCGAGACTTCAATTTGAAGCTCTTCACCCTCACCGAAGTCTACTTCTAGGTTAAGGTCCCGAACCGAAACGCGGTGTGGCATTTGGGCTCGAAGTCGCACGTCAATCCGATTTTCCTGTGGATCCCAGAAAGGCACGAAATCGAAAGCGTCCTTGCTGAAATCGGCGTCGAATTCTCGGTTGAGTACATCGAGTACGTTCTTTGTGAAGGCTTCGGTCAGCCCAGCTGAATCGGAATAGGCATGGATGATTCGCTCAACTTGTTTGTACAGATCGGCGCCGAGAAGGATGAGCTCGCCCGGCTGCAACGTATCGGCCATGGCTCCGAGGAGAGCCCGGCGCTCCTCGACAAAGAAGTTTCCGATCGTACTGCCGAGAAAGACGATCATTCGTCCGGGTCCGGCTGGAAGCTTGGCTAGGTGTTGAGTGAAGTCGCCAACAACTGCGTGGACTTCGAGCCCTTGGTAGCGCTCTGATAGTGAGTTCGCAGCGTCCAACAATGTCTGTTCGCTCACGTCAAGAGGTACGAAGGTCTTTACTTGATCAGCCTCCCAGAACGCGTCCAGTAGCGTTGTGGTTTTGTCACTAGTGCCGGAACCGAGCTCGACGACGGTACTAATTCCGTGCTTCGCCGCTTCGGCCACAATATGTGGGGATTGTTTGACCAGAAGACTTCGCTCCGCCTCGGTCAAGTAGTACTCGGGCAACCGAGTAATTTGATCAAATAGCTCCGAACCACGATCGTCGTAGAGCCACTTGGGAGATAAGCGCTTCGGTGTCGACGTTAACGCCTGAAGCATGTCGGACCGCATTTGGCCTTCGGCCCAGTTGTCTGGAAGGAGGCGATCGATAACTACGTTAGACGACGATGATGACATTGCGTTCCTTGGATTTTGGGCCAGCAACCGACGAGGTCCCTGGATCTGTTGCTGAGGCTTAATTGGTTGATTCTTGAGCTGCGAGTTGGAGTTGCAACAAATTGTTGCTTTCTAACAATCTTGGGCCAGGCGCAGTCCAGATAAATGCCACCGGGTGTGGGGATGAAAAAAGTTTCGATATGTATCTCGAAGATGTCCAGGAGGAGTGAAGGCACACCCACCGCGCATCACCATTGTGTTGATCATGAACTTCCCGTTGTACTCGCCAATGGCCCCGTCAGCGATTTTGAATCCTGGATACGGCCGGTACGGCGATCCGGTCCATTCCCAACAATCGCCAAACATTTGGTGGGCGGCCACAGAAAGGCCCCCGGCGGTGGCGGAATGGCTGGTAACCCCGCTCGGCCGCGGCCCACAAGGGTGAAGAGATCCACTCAGCGGTTCTTCAGACATAAAGTTCACGGTCGGACCAGCCGGTGTCGACCCTGAGCTGCGGGCCGCCAACTCCCATTCGAACTCGGTCGGCAGACGCTTGCCAGCCCAGGTGGCGTAGGCATCAGCCTCATAATACGAGATATGGCAAACCGGTTCGTTATGGTCAACCAGGCGCGTCCCGGTCAATGTGTGAACCCGCCAAGTGTCGCCATCATACTTCCAGTATTCGGGGCTCTCCCACGACTGAGCCTTGGCCGTGTACCACCCATCTGACAGCCAGAGCTCAGCCCGTTGGTAGCCGCCGTCATTCATGAACTCAAGCCATTCGCCGCATGTGATCATTCGGTTCGCCAATCGAAAGTCGCCGACTAGTGCATCGTGTCTCGGATTTTCGTTATCAAATGAGAAGCTAGCACCACTAGCGTCGCAACCGATTGAAACGACGCCGCCGGAAATTTCTAACCAATCGAGTTCCGGTGCCTCCGCTTCTTTGACATGTGGACGATTCACGTAGGCTGGCTCGGTCACGTTGTGAGAGAGAACGTGTTTGATGTCCATTAGAAGAAGTTCTTGGTGCTGCTCTTCATGATTCAAACCGAGTTCAATGAGCGAATGTAGTTGATCGGCTTTCGCCGTTCTGGGGTCAATCGATAGCACCAGCTCCGCCACTCGCTTGTCGACGTTGTTCCGGAAGTCACTGACTTCAGAAACGCTTGGCCTCGTTACTAGCCCGCGGTCGGCTCGAGGTTGTCGCTCGCCGACTGCTTCATAGTAGCTGTTGAACAAGTAACTAAAGTCGTCGTCAAAAGGCTCGCTGTTCGTTTCGAACTCGCTTAAGACGAAGGTTTCGAAAAACCAGGTCACGTGCGCTCGATGCCATTTTGTTGGACTGGCGTCGGGCATCGACTGGACCGTTTGATCTTCTGGCGACAGGACCGAAGCCAACTGTTCTGTTCGACATCTGACCGCTTGAAAACGATCGACTACTGCTTCCGGAGTCAACGCCGAATCTTCTGCAAAGTTCATAGATTACTTCTTATTGCACGCCGTTGAGACAAAAAATTTCGGGTCCGGACATCGTATCGGTGACTAGTACAATCATGACCTTCACCTAAGTCTAACTATTGCAATCTGGAATATACCGAGGAATACCAGAGCGGGAGCACGCGAAGACCCAAGACCACCGAGCCTTAGGTCTTCGCTCTCGTGGTATCGGTTGCAAACGAATGATGATTGAGGGCCGGACGCATTTGGGCGGAGTCCGTCAACAGCTCCTCGATCTTCAAGCGATCTCAACCAACACCAGCTCTTCTCCCTATGCTGCAATACCGTCAGGCTAGTCGAACGTATGTTCGAATGTCAAGGGTGGGGCTACTGTTGACGCCAGGGCAGCGAATCTTTCCATCCGCCGTGCCGATGTCCCTCCTCGTCAAGGTCCCCCTCAAAGCCAGCTGACACGTTGAAGGTGGTCGAGAAACCAGCAGCTTCGAGCGTTTGGCCTGCAGCCATAGATCTCGCCCCAGATCGACAAACCAAGTAGATCGGTTGGTTCGGATCGAGACCGTCAGTGGCCTGATCGACAAAATGAGGGTTCGGACTTCCCGCCGGGTACATCGTCCACTCGACCAATCGGACCTGCTTACCGATTGAAGACAAATCGGGCGTGCCTACGAACGACCATTCAGCTTGGGTCCGCACATCCACCAACACAGCGTCAGGATTCGAAGAAAGCGCCTCCCACGTACTATGCAGATCAGCATTACGCACACTCATGCAATTCCTCCACTCGGATCTCGGGCCTTGACCGGTCAGAATAGTGCTCCTAGCTGGCTCCCTGCCACTCATTCGAAAACGATGGATCAACGACAAACCGACATTGTTGGACTAGCATGGATCTCGGCAGGCGGAGTCGGCATCTTTTCGGAGAAATGCCGTGTCTTTTTCACGACCTAATAACGTCAGATTCACTCAAACCGTCACTGCGATCTCGATCGCCCTCGTCGTAGCGATGACCGGCCTCGGACCGGCGGTAGCGCACTCAGACGGTGATTCCGTCGCTGGAGCTGCAGCTTCGACTAGTCAAGTTCGCGCTATCACGTTCCCGGTCGTTGGACCAGTAACGTATTCCGACACATGGGGAGCTTGCCGGGGATCAGGTTGCTCACGGTCTCACAAGGGTGTCGATATCTTCGGCGCCAAGCTAGCCCCTCTGGTCGCAGCAGCTGACGGCAGAATTATCTCAGACCGGCGTAGCGGACTCACCAACGGAGGTAACAAGGTTACGATCCAAGACGATGATGGTTGGATTTATCTTTACTTGCATCTGAACAACGACACGCCGGGAACAGACGACGGAACTAATCCACAAGCGTGGATTCTTCCCAGTGGCCTCCGGATTGGTGATCGGGTTTCAGCTGGCCAAGTCATCGGCTATCTGGGCGACTCTGGGAATGCCGAGACAACGCCGGCCCACCTGCATTTCGAAATGCATGCTCCCAATAGCGGAGCGATTAACCCGACAGCCAGCGTCGATGCCGCTCGCAATCAGGGTCGAATTGTTCCTGTTTCCAGCTTGGCATCAACTGCGGAAGGTCGAGCCCAACACGTGGACCTCGTGTCAGCCTGGTATGAGGCCCTACTAAAACGAGACGCTACTAACGCAGAGCTTCAAGCGTGGACCGATCGCTTTGCCATCGGTGCTGCGACTCGAGCAGATCTCATCGCCGACCTGACAATGGCGAAGCCTCGTCGTGATCAAGCCGGGGTAATTGTTCGAGCGTACGACGTCGTCCTTCAACGCCGCCCTTCTTTGACTGAGATCCGGTCGTGGCTTGCCTCGGATAGTCTTAGCGCTTCGACGCTGGCCGCATCGCTATTGGCCAGTGACGAGTTCGCTCAGCGACACGGACAGCTCTCCGACGATGAATTCATCGCCGTGATCTACAACCAAGCGTTGGGACGAAACCCTACTGACGAGCGCCTAGAAGATTGGCGGGTTGAATTGGCCGAGGGAGAGTCGAGGGCAGTGCTCGCTGCGTACTTGGCCGAAACGTACCAGGTAAAGGATCGAACTTGGCATTCGCTTGAAGTGGTTCAGGCGTACCGAGCTGGACTAGATCGGATGCCGACTGCCGACGAACATGCGACATGGGTCGCTCATCTAAACAATGGCGGGCATTTGCCTGAAGTCGTCGCTGAGATTCGCTCCAACCGGTAGCCGTCCGCCGGCTCGTTATATTGGCACTACTCGACGCTCTGTGGCGCTTTGAACGGCGGCATCGATTACTCTTTGCACCGCTAGTCCTTGAGAGAAATCAGGTTCGATGGTGGTTTGATTGGCGATGGCATCGATCCACCCGCGGGTCATGGCATCGGTGGTGCGAAATACGTCGCGGTAGGTATCGTGAATCGAGCTAGTGCGTACTCCGCCTAAAATCTCGGCTGGAATTGGAATCACTTGTCGTCCACCGCGATCGCCTCGCCTGACGCCGGAAACTTGCTGAGTCTTATCCCAATCACACGTGGCGTACAGCGTGCCTTCATCACCATGGACCTCAATATGATGAGTTTGCCCAAAGGGTGTAGATTCCCAACAGACTGCGCTGATATGAACGAGGCTGTACGCGTCAGATGAGTATTGAATAGTGAGAGCTGCGCTGTCCTCGAGTTGATCGTAGACAGAGCCGTCGGGACGGGGCTGGCGAGCAACGAACTGGCGGGTAACTGCAGTAACCGATGTTTCGATGTCATCGAGTAGCCACCGGGCCATATCGATCCAATGAGAACCGATGTCGCCGATAAGCCCAGAGCCGGCAACGTCTCGGTCGAAGCGCCATGAATATTCCCCGTCGAGAGCAAAGTCGGTATAGTACCGAAGGTTTGCGTGATAGGGGCGGCCAACGAAGCCATCATCGACCAGTTGTTTGAGCCACCGGTTCGCCGGCATGTACCGATAAGTGAACGGCACCATCGTCGTAACCCCGGCGTCGGTAGCCTTAGCTGCCATGGATTCCGCTTCGGCTACGTTCAGCCCAAGCGGTTTCTCACATAAGACATGGAGACCTCTGTCCAAAGCGGCCATGGCCAGAGGCAAGTGACTGTCGTTTGCTGTGGCGATTATCACCGCATCTAGTTCGGGGCCGTCGAGTAGGTCTTGAGGCGAGGTGAAGTAGTTAGGAATCTGCCATTTTTGGGCTAGCGCGGCTGCAGTAGATTCGGTTCGGCCACAAACTGAAACCACCTCTGCCCCACTGTCGACCAGCGCGGGTAAATACATCGAGTCGGCCCACCAGCTTGTGCCAAACAATCCAATCCTAACCGTCATTTGGATTGCCCTGGACTAGCACGAAGAGCAACGTCCAAATCGGCCGACGACCACTGCTCAGCGATCGCCGTTTGGACAGTATCGGCTTGGGTTGATGGGCTCAAACCTCCCACCGGTTGGTCTCGATCAAGATCGGCCGGGAACGCGTATCCTTCAGCGGCACACGCCAACGCTCGGTCCCGGGCGTCTTTGTCTTCTAAGTTGAGAAGATGGGGGTATACGGCCAAAACTATTCTCGTTCGATCTATTCGTTCCATCGCCCGCCCCATGGCCGAAGATACCTGTAGGAGATTAGCCATTCGGCGAACGTCAACGGTTCGATTTGTTCCAGCAGCGTGGAACAGAGCCGGGTTGAAGAAAACCGCATCACCCTTACTGAGTGGCAGTTGAACGTGGTTGGCATTGAAGTAGTCGATGAACTCAGGCTGGCGCCATGCGAGATAACCGGCTTCATACTTCTGAGAGTGTGGGAGGTATAAAGTCGGGCCGGTTTCGACTGGCATATCGATGTGAGCAATGGCTCCCTGTAGAGTAAGGAGCGGCGAAAGTCGGTGTACATGAGCCGGGAAGCGACTGGCTTGTTCATTGGACATGAATCCAAGGTGATAGTCGCGGTGAGGCTGTTGGGCTTCGCCCCCCGGATTCACAACGTTTACCTGGGATGTCATCTGGTAGCCAGGGCCGAGCCACGCCTGTGACGCAAACGCTACCGACGGGCACTGGTAGTAGTCGACGAAGAGTTTTGGGTCTGCCACCGCCAATTTTTCGAGCGCATTCCAGATCCGGTCGTTGGCACCAGGTTTGGCGAAGTGATCGCCGGCCGAACGTCCGACGTTTCGTTCTTCCTCAATTATCGAGTAGAACCGCTTAGAGGCTGCGTCTAGTACCGATGGCGTGATTGCTGACCGAAACACTACAATGCCAGGTCCTTGTAACAGGGCCCGACTAACCTCGGCTTGAAGACTCAGGTGGTCGGCAGACCCTACGCTCAACCGATTCACCCGTTCGGCATCATAGACCACGACTCCACTAGCGATCTCTGCGCATAGTGGATAGTTGGCTTGGCTCGTCTCGACTTCAACGATTTCGGCAAAGTCACCCAAACGGCAGTCGTGTTCAGAAAGCGGCGCAAGCATCTCAGGCATAGATCTCATTATGGACCGGCGAGCTCCCGATCCGCCTATCCGGCCTATGGTCAGCCGAGAATCGATGTGCCATCCACGTAGCCAAGAGTTACAAGCTTGGTTCCCGGAGAGAGCCTCTTCATCTCGGCTTCGATAGGAGCGACGTCGGTGTCGATGGAAAATCCGGGGAGCCAGTTGTCGTGATGGCACAGCACAACCTTTTTGGGATCGAGCAATTCAACCTGTCGGCCAACGAACTGGGCCAACGAACCTTGGATCGGATCTCCATCAATATTTCCTCGACCGGCCGCCGCCAGTATTGCAACATCTGGTTCGGGGACTTCCTCAAGCATCGCTGACCAATGACCAGAAGTGTCTTGGTAAAAGATCGAGCCGTCGGGCGTTTCGATGAAATAGACGAGAGCACCTCCGTCACCTCGATCTCCTTGGTTGCTGGTCTGCAGGTGTTCAATGGCTGCTCGATCGAGGTCGGTGCCAAGGTAGTTCACCAGCTCGGCAAACCGTTCTTGCCGGTCATGCCACAACACGCCAAGGTCGCCTACACAGGGAACATCAGCTTGGCTCATCTCGCTGTGAGACCAGACGCACGAGTGCAGGCTTGGCAACACCCGGACGGTCACACCCTCCCCAAGCTCGATCGTTTCTCCACCAGAAACACAAATAAGTTGATCGAGCGGAACGCCCGCTTGTTCCATGATTCGTACAGTCTCGTAGCTACCTATGATTTTCGCTCCGGTCTGAGCTGCGATTCGTTCGGCGCCGTACAAATGGTCGAAATGAGAATGACCGATCAGAATCCAATCACATTCGCTGATGTCTTCGGTTCGAATCCCAGGACCTGCTGCTGTGTCGGCACGGTCTATATAGGCATCCAGGAAAATGTCGAGACCAGCGGTCTTCAAACAAAACGTAGCACAGCCATACCAATCCAGCGTCGTAGTCACGACCGAACCTCCCCTAGCTAAGCCGACCCCGTAGACAGCCAACTAAAACCAGGGTAACAGCAACAGTGGCTTAGCGGCCGTTGCCCACTAAGGCTCGCAAACGAACTCGTGCTGGTGAGCGCTACTTGATTTGATATGCCACGATCACTGGTGGTCGGTCATAGCTACCCACCTGGCCTGCCTCGTCGAGCGACATGTACAGGGTTGAACTTTCTGGATCAAAGGTGGCTCCGTTGATTCGGTGCTGCCCGTTTCCATCGAACGGGACACTCCACCGCCCAGAGTCGTACGGTCGGGGGGAACTCGGGTCCTTTGCCGACGCGATCTCATCCAGGTCGAACAGCCAATAGTAGTTGTACACGTCGGCTGCTTTGTACGAGCAATATCCTCCGCATAGGTTCCCGTTGTCCTGCGTTATCTTGTAGCCGATCCCGGAATCGATGCCGCCACTGCTGCCGACGACTGCGAAGGTGCGCGTTCCGGGCACGATGAATCCGTAAACGCCTCGAGAGAGGAAGTTCCACGTTGGCGAGGCTGTTCCTCTTTTCGTTTCACGAGCGTTGGACGCGAGCGGGCTATTTTCGGGAAATACCATCTGGGTATTGGTTGCTATTGGCCCCGGGCTAGTTCGTTTGATCGAGCCCGCGTCTAGGCCGAACAGCGATGGCCCTTGGCTATAGCGGCTAATTATGGAGTAGTTCGATGCCCAGCCGCTCAGAATCGAACCTCCGACGGTGCTTTGCCATTCCGAAGGAACTGGTGACATGTATCCAGCGGCTTTGGCCCCGCCTTCCATCTTGTGCATTCCTGTTACCTGGCCGTCCAAGTCGTTGGCGTTTGAGATGACCAGCGTTGTATCTCGGGCGCCGCCTGACGCGTCGTACCATCGCTCGGCGTTAACCACCAAGCTGTTGTCAAGTACATACAGTCCGGTTATTCGGTCAAGAGCGTCTGGGTTAGATACCCGATCAAGCACCGTAGTGAACGGTTGACGAGGCTTGTCGACTACAGGCAGCGAACTGAGGCTGCGGCTGGTACCGAGTTGGTTCGGAATGGTGAACTCAGCTATCGCGTTGTCGTGTGAGTGTCCGACAATAAACAACGATCGGTTCGCTCGGTTGTAGGCCAATGTGCCGACCGCGTAGTTAGAACTCGATGCTCCATAGTCTTGCGACGAAACTCGGAAGGCTCCTCGATATGCAAAGTTGCCAATTGAGGCCAATCCAGCATCAACCGGCGGTTTGGTCGTTGGTTCGGTTGTGGATGATGGATCGGTCGGCGCCGGGGTTGACGTCTGTCTATCGGTTGTCGACGTTTTGATTGGTCGAGTGGTAGTCGGTTTGTCATTCGGCACCTCAGAGGGATCATCCTTTGGGGCGCTGTCACCTGGGTTACTTGATACCTTCGGTGGGTCTGGGTTCGTCGGATCAGGGGTTGTCGTCGAGGTGTTCGAACCTAGCGCTATCTGATCCTCGCTGTCGGGGGTTGACGAAGAAGCAGTGGTTGATGTCGCCGGTATGGCCAGAACGTCTGAGTCCGGACCGACCCCGTATCTAAACTGTCGACGGTCGTCTCTGGCTGTGCGTTTCATCGTGCGCTTGCCGTGCCTAGTACGACCTTCGCCTCGACGGTCCCGATCCGAACTTCTGTAGTTCTTTTTCTCGTCGCGTCTATCGAGATCACCTTTCTGGTGCGAGCCGGCGGCGACTTCAGTTGTCGACGTTTCGGTGCCCGGGAACAGAGTTACCCCAGCGACGACAACCATCGTTAGAGCTGCAAGGCCGAGCGTCGCAATAGCCGCCCGCGCTCGGAACCTTAGCCGTCGCCCTCGAGAGCGTACGGCGTTTAAACGGTCGGGTCGGGTAGGCAGGTCTAAGGCCCGAGACTCCAACCTGCTGGCTAAACGATCCTCAAGGTCAGATGTCATTGCTGCTCCAGAAGTGGTTCAAGCTGGTCAAGCGCCCGCGAAAGACGACTCTTGACGGTGCCAGTGGCAATCCCAAGTGCGTGGGCTGTCTCAGCAGTCGACCAACCGAGGAGATATCGAAGCACGACAACCGATCGCGCCTCAAGGGAAAGGCAATTAAGGGCCATGTCCAGGTCTGCATCTATGCTTGGACGGCCCGCTGGGTGAAGGCCGGAAACGAACTGGCCGGAAGCGTCGTGATCGACAATGTTGTTGGTCAGCATCTCCCGCCTACGATTGCGGATGCGGTTTCGAGCCCAGTTCATACTAATTCGATAGACCCATCCAGCGGGACTGTTGTACGATTTAACCTTGCGCCAACGCTGGTAGGCCCGGGCCATCCCCTCATCGACTGCTTCGTTGGCAAGATCGACGTCGCCGAGAGCGAGAGCCAGTGCCGCTGCCAACCTTCGACCGTCTTCACGGTAGAAGAGTTGGAAGTCCTCGTCGTCGGTTCGGGCGGCAGAACGGACGGGTAAGACCTCGCTCAGCAGCATTGGGTCGTGCATCGTCACGCTACAGACACCCACCAGAGGGGCAAAAGGTTCCGTTCATTTTCAGTTTTCATCCCAAGGGCCCCCACCGCTCTACAAGATAGACCATATTTGGCTAACGATTAGCCCAGATCGATGCTGTCCCAGCGTTCAGATGGCGAACCAGAACCATTTGATTCAGCCAACGGTCACGCGTCGCAGACAATGAATCACTATCTAGCTGCCAACCAAAATTGTGTCTCGACTACAGCCCAGTGGCCCCAAACTCTTAGACTCAGACCATGGCATCTATCTATGATGAATCCCACGAGATGTTTCGAGACAGCTTCCGCAGCTTCGTGGCCAGCGACATGTCCCCCCACGGAGCGCAGTGGGAAGCCGACGGGATTATGGATCGCAACGTGTTTGTTGAGGCAGGTAAGCATGGATTCATTGGCACCGCAGTAGCAGAGAAATTCGGCGGAGGCGGTACCAACGATTTCCGCTTCAACGCCATTGTTGGTGAAGAATTGGCGTTCGCCGGGATGGGTGGCGCTGGGCTTGGAATTACGCTTCACAACGATATTACTACGCCGTACTTTGTTGAATACTGCGATGAAGATCAAGCGACTCGGTGGCTGCCCGGCATCGCGTCAGGCGAGCTAGTGACCGCTATTGCCATGACCGAACCGGGAACTGGATCTGATCTCGCTGCAATCGCTACCACTGCGGTCCGTGATGGGGATGAGTACATTTTGAACGGTGCTAAGACGTTCATCACTAACGGAATTAATTCCGACCTCATTATTGTCGTAGCCCGCACGGCTCCCGAAGGAGGCCACAAAGGAATGTCTCTGCTTGTTGTTGAGCGAGGCATGGAGGGATTCGAACGAGGCCGCAATCTCGAAAAGATTGGTCAACACTCCCAGGACACAGCTGAACTTTTCTTTAGTGACGTTCGGGTGCCGGTGGCTAATCGACTAGGCGACGAAGGGCGAGCGTTTGAATATCTGACCTTTAACTTGGCGCAAGAACGACTTTCGATTGGGTTATTCGGATTAGCAGCAGCTCGGGCCGCGATGGGTTGGACCGTGGACTACGTGAAAGAACGAGAAGCCTTTGGTCAACCAATTGCTGCTTTTCAAAACACGAAGTTTGTGTTGGCTGAAGTTAGTACTGAAATTGAAGTCACGAGGCCGTTCATGGAGCAATGCATAACTCAGCTAAATAGCGGCGAGCTTAGCCCGGCTCAGGCGGCCCGAGCCAAGCTGTGGGGCACGGAGCTGCAAAACCGGATCATTGACCGATGTCTCCAGCTATTTGGAGGCTACGGCTACACCAGTGAGTACCCGATTGGAAGGGCCTACGCTGACGCTCGGATCACGACAATCTACGGAGGCACATCCGAGATCATGAAGACCATCATTTCCAAAGAGGTTATTTAGCAGTGACATCAGCAACGAAAGGCAATGAACTTGATCGGCCGTTTCGAATAATCGGATTCCAACAGGTGGCGATCGGCGGAACTGACCTAAATCAGCTCCGTCATTTTTGGTGCGACATTTTGGGTGTTGAGGCTGTTGGAAGCTACACCAGCGAACAAGAAAACGTCACCGAGGAAATTCTTCAGGTCGGCGAAGGTGTAGCAGCGGTCGAGATTGATCTCATGCAGCCGCTTGATCCTGAAGCTCGACCTCGGGTCGATAGCCCACCACTGAACCACATCGGCCTCTGGGTTGATGATCTGTCTAGCGCAGTTCGATGGTTAACAGAACAAGGCGTTCGCTTTACCCCGGGAGGAATCCGGCCTGGCGCAGCCGGCCACGACATTTGCTTCATTCATCCCAAGGGAAATGAGAGTGCTCCGCTTGGCGGCCACGGCGTTCTGATTGAATTGGTGCAAGCCCCTGCTTCTATGGTTTAGCACGATTTCTCCGTTTGCAGCTTGCCGACATCGGCCTCTGGTTGGGTTCAGGGCTACTGCTCCGACCGGGCTCGGCTCCACCACTTTTTTGGGCTGACCCTTTTCCCTCGTTTGGACCAATCGTCAATGCGTAAGGCTTGCTTACGTAGACGAGAACCAGCAATCAGCCGCCACAGACGGTTTCGTCGTTTGCTGTAATCCCTTGTCCAGGGGCAAACTCGGACACATATGGCGCAATCGGTATTGACCTTAGACCAATAGCTGAAGCAAGCTTCGCCGTCGACCGACCACTTGTTGACACCTTTTAGGCCCGATCGGTTGAGCGCCACTGGTACCGGTCCGCCGGCCGGAATAGCCGACGCCGGGCACGCTTCGGCGCAACGGTCGCAGTTCTGGCAGAACGCCTTTACTCCAAACGGTTTCGGCTTGTCTGCACAGACCGGAAGGTCGGTGAAGATCTTCCCAAAGCGAAGTCGAGGTCCGAACTCGGGCGTAATCACCAATCCGTGTCGGCCATATTCACCCAAACCGGCTGCAATCGCTAATGGAATGGCCAAGGCTGTGTCGTTCATTGAAGGCACCGCTTGATAGCCAAGATTTCGAATGTACTGGGCAACACCGAGTAGCACAGCAGCATCTTGGGAGTAGCCAAGGCCAGTTGCTGCTCCGGAGAGAGCCGATGGAGCCGTCTTGATTAGTTCATCGTCCATTGCCTGGCCGATTACGATCACATGGGTCAGCCCATCTGGAAGTGTGTTTGCCTTGCCTGCGCCTGACACGTGATCGAACCGCTCGGTATAGATCCATCGCTCGTCGAGTTGCGCAACTCCCACTATGTCGGCGCCAAAGAGCTTTGCTATGTGCTTAATCTCTGCAGTTGTTTCGGTGCTGCTTTCGAGGACCACTTTTTGCTCCGGACCTTCTCGCAGCATCGAGAGTGGATCAAGAAAACCATCGCGGCGCCCTTGGTCTTGGAAGAGTTCAGTGAAGATATCGCTGACATGCCATGATGCGTTCCGTAGCGCGTAGTCGCGCTGAGTGAACCCGTTAGCAGTCCGCCATTTTTCCAGCGGACGTCGATATGTAGCGTAGAACCGCTCCGCTTTCTCGGTTCGAACCGTGACGTCCCAGAATGATCGAGCAAACACATCGTTGACCTGGCTGAATCGTTCAAAGTCCTCCAAGACTTCGAACCCGGCAAGCTCATCGTGCTGGTTCATGTCGCCACTAGTCGGGTTCGGTCGAATACCTCAATATCTAGAGTGCTAGTTCCGTGTAACATTTTCTGGGCCATCGCCTCTCCAATGGCTGCTGAATGTTTGAACCCATGGCCGCTGCAAGGAGACGCGTAGAGAACCCGATCCGAGCTTGGGTGAGCGTCAATCAAGAAGTGTTCGTCAGTGGTCATGGTGTAAAGGCAGGCAACTGCCTTGACGCATTCAGAGGTAAGGCCGTCGATCCGATGGCGGGCGATATCGTGATAGAAGTCGTTGATCTCCGAAACTGGAACTGTACGATCGACCGTTCTCGGATCGCACCGATCGACGAACTGTTCAGTCAACACTTTCATTCCAGGTATTCCGCCGTGGGGCATTGGGAACGAAGAAAAGTAGTCGTCCGGCGTCTCCCCAACCCAGATAATGAATGGAAAACACTCTGGTCGAAACATCTCCGGATCTTCAGGCCTAAACCAGTACACGGTTTGGCGAGTGACGTACGTGTGCTCTCGATCGAGTGGCGGCGCCAGGTCAGCGAACCAGGGCCCGGCCGCTACGACGACCGCTTCGGCCACAACGTTCGTGCCGTCCTGTAGACGGATTGTTGTTAGATCGTTCGTGACTGAAATGTTCGTGACCGTCTGGTGAGTTCTGATCTCGGCGCCGTTCCCTCTAGCCAAACGGAGATGAGTGTCGACTGCCCGTTCAGCCATAACTACTCCCCCAGTTGGTTCGAAGCCAACTATCTGGTCGTCAGTCGTTTGGATCTGGGGATAGCGGGATCTGGTGGTTGCCGCGTCTAATAATTCAAAGTCGATCCCAGAGTCGGCTGCGATCGAAGCAGATATCCGGGCGAAATCGTTCCAACGGTCACCTGCAGCTGGTGTGTCGGGAGTAATTATGCAACCGCCCGATTGGTGGTAAAGTTTGTCGCCGGTTTCGGCTGCCAATTCGGCCCAAATCTGGTGGGATCGAGCAACGAACGGTAGGTAACGCGGTCCTTCACCAACTGCGAGTCTGGTGATACGAGTTTCAGCGTTAGTCGAGCCGAAGTCGTGAGGTGGGTCGTACCGGTCGATACCGAGGACTCTCGCCCCAGTTTTAGATGCCTGGAATAACGCTGAGCTGCCGACCGCTCCCAATCCAACAACCACGAGATCATAGGGCGAACCGGCATCAGTCATACCATTGATGTTTATCGTTTGGATCGAGACTTTGCTAATCGACTGCCGTCGGAGTTGATCTCGGCTCGGCATGCTCTGCCATCGCCGTCAGAATCGATGGCAGAGCAAGGTTAGGAATTACAACGAGCAGCCTGTGGAATCTAGGCGTTCTCGCACACGACGTTCTCGCCGCCGCGGCAAGTATCCCAGTGGACTCCGCCACGAATAACGTCCCAACCTTGGCCACCTCGAATGGTGTCGTTACCCTGGCCACCATAGAGAGTGTCGTTACCTTTGTTGCCACAAATTATGTCGTGTCCACCCTGACCTCGAATGACGTCGTTGCCATCAAAACCAACAATCACGTCGTTACCTGGCGTGCCCCACAAAACGTCGTTGCCGCTTGTTCCTGTAATAGTGGCTTGGTGCCCCTCACAGGTAGCGCTGGTGTAGCCAGCGGAAACTGCGGAGCTCATACTGACCATGGCCGCTATAGCGACCGTAATTGCCGCTAGGGCAAAGCGAACCTTCTTGCTCGGAAATCCAATCATATTTTGCTTCCTTCACTTGTGGAGGAACATCGTTTCCTCGTCCGTTAGCTGGTAGTTGCCTCCAACTAAGCAAAAGTTCCAAGGTGATGGCCCCGGGCTCGGGGTTCCTTATTGCGAACGCTTTGCAGAACGGGAATGAACTACCTAGGCTCAAGTGATCGCTATGAAGTCCACCATCGAAAGCCGGTTTCGGATCTATTCCGACGGGCAAATATCATTCGGCTACGGCTTGAGCCAGTTCGTTGGTGATCCAGTATGATTGGCCTCCACGCCCCAGACGGATTCTTAGAACCTAGTGTTGCCTTGATTACAGCGGCTATCAGCGGCCTCATTCTGATCGTGGCGCTGCGGCAATCTTCGGCTGAACTAGCTGATCGACAGGTTCCATTGGCTGGTGTTGCGGCCGCATTCATTTTCGCGATTCAAATGCTGAACTTCCCGATAGCGGCGGGCACTTCGGGCCATTTGCTTGGTGGAGCGTTGGCAGCGATCTTGCTCGGTCCGTGGGCCGGAGCGTTAGTTGTCTCAGTCGTAATTGGAGTCCAGGCATTAGTGTTTGCTGACGGCGGGATTACCGCTTTGGGCTACAACACATTGAACATGGCGATCGTAACGACTTTGGCCGGTTGGGCTCTGTTCCAACTCTTTCTTCGTGTACTACCAAGCAATCGTTCAGGCCTGATTGCAGCTACCACTCTGGCGTCCGGCATCAGCGTCGTTCTTTCGGCGGCCATGTTCTCGCTACAGTGGCTGTTTGGTGCCACTGCCCCGATTCCTTTCGACACGGTATTTGCCGCCATGGTCGGAGCTCACGTTTTTGTCGGCATCGGCGAAGGAATCGTCACCGGTTTGATTGTTGGAGCGGTCGTTGCCAGTCGCCCAGACCTAGTGGTCGGAGCTCGACATATTCCAGTCAAAGATCTGAATAACGAAGGCAAAGTTAGCGGCCGGGCTCTTGCTCTTGGCGGTTTCTCGATTGCAGTGGTTTGCGCTGCGGTCGTAAGCCAGTTCAGCGATGAGGCCCCAGATCGACTAGACCGATTCGTGGCCGAGGCAGATTTGGATCAGGCTGCCGGTGGTCTTGTGAGCCAAGGCCCTTTCTCCGACTATGCCACGTCAGGAATCGGCAATGAAGCGCTTAGCTTGGGCGTCGCAGGAGCCACCGGGGTCGTGATGACTCTGCTTGTAGGTTCCGGGATCTTGATGGCGTTCCGTCGAACCAGACTGGTTTCGCAGATCCGGTGATTACGCCTCGATCGATCCCTTCGGCGGATAACCAACAAATAGGTCATCGACAACTCTTCTTGCCGGGAGACTCCTTTGTTCATCGTCTCGACCCGGAAATAAAGATAGCTGTCGCCTTTCTGTTCGTCGTTGCGGCCGCTTTACTCCCTCGCACCCAGCTTCTACCCGTGTTAGCGAACGGAGTAGCGTTGGCCGCCGTTGTAGTTGTCGCCCGGCTACCCCCGTTGACCTTGCTGATTCGCCTGACTGTCATTGGTCCATTCGTAGCCTTCTCGCTCTTCATTCCTTTTGTCGGCGGTGGACAAACCACTGAGGTTGCCGGCGTGGCGCTGTCGGTCGAAGGGCTTTGGGCTTCGTGGGGCATTCTGTCTAAGGCGATTCTTGGGGCTGGCGCCAGCATTGTTCTGTCGTCAACAACTTCCATCCCACAGCTGTTGCGCGGTTTGTCGGTACTTCGAGTGCCGGCAGTGGTGGTCGCCATCATCGCCTTCATGTTCCGTTACCTGGATTTGATAACGGGCCAAGTCCATCGGATGCGCAATGCCATGATTTCTCGAGCACACGACCCCCGGTGGCTTTGGCAGGCGAAACCGATCGCGTCATCAGCTGGGGCCTTATTCGTTCGGACCTATGAACGGGGGGAACGAACTCACCTGGCTATGGTCTCTAGAGGCTACACCGGGTCAATGCCATGCCTCGATTCCGATGGCGATGGCCAACAGAGGATCAAGATCGCTTCGGCGCTCGCAGCCTCTACTCCAGCTGTTCTTGCTTGGATCAACTTGTTGATCGCTTCTGGGTTTGGTCCGGTTCAGTGATTGGCTTTGCTAACCAATTGCTTCGGAGTCTGGGGATTAGATCATGAGGTCTGACGGGGAAGACACTGCAGCCGCTTCGGTCGAAATTGATGATCTAACGTTCACTTACCCCGATGGCACACCGGTACTCGATCAGCTCTCACTCTTGGTTAGCGCCGGAGAACGAGTTGCTATTCTTGGACCGAACGGGTCTGGCAAAACTACCTTGGTCCTCCACCTAAACGGACTTCTTCCAACCCAACAAGGGTCGGTCAGGATCGGCGACATAGTTGTTGACGAGCCGAACTTACGCCAGATTCGCCGCGACGTTGGGATGGTGTTTCAAGATCCGGACGATCAGCTGTTTATGCAGTCTGTACGCGACGACGTGACCTTCGGTCCAGCCAACCTTGGGGTTGGCGCTGATGAGCTAGACGCGGTAGCTCGCGCTGCCTTGCAAGCTGTCGGCGCTAGCGAACTTATTGATCGATCTCCGCATCATTTAAGTGGAGGCGAAAAGCGCCGGGCTGCCATCGCGACGGTGCTCTCCATGCGACCTCGAGTGTTAGTGCTCGACGAACCGAACTCTGGACTTGATCCGGTCGGAATACGTGAGCTTTCATCGCTGCTCGTAGGCTTGAGCCAGACCCAGATTGTGGTCACTCACGATCTGCCGTTTGCGTTGGCGACCTGCCCTCGATCCTTGATCGTAAGCGAAGGCAGAGTGGTGGCCGACGGGCCGACTTGGGAGCTAATGGCCGATAGCGATTTACTTGAACGTCACCGATTGGCGTTGCCATACGGATTCGTATTGGCTGATCGAGGCTAGCTCTGGCTGCTGCCTGGTTCACCGGGATCGAGCTACATCAAAATGGTCGGCAGTGAGGGTCGAACCGTTCGACCACCGTCGACCGTAATTACCTGGCCGGTGACGAACCTACTCTCGTCGCTGGCCAGCCATACCGCTACATCGGCAACATCAGAACCAGAACCAACACGACCGATCGGATGTAGCTTGGCTAATTCTTCTACCACAACGTCTCGGTCCGGGTGATTGTCAACGTATGAGGCATTCAATGGCGTGTCGATCCAACCGGGCGCTATGGCGTTGCAACGAACGCTGACAGGTCCGAGGTCAACGGCAGTCGCTCTAGTAAGGCCGTGAATGCCCGCTTTAGTTGCGGCGTAAGCCGCATGTCCGGGATTACAACGGTCTCCCTCGATTGATCCGATGTTGATTATGGAACCCACTCCATGTTGAGATAAGTGGGGCGCTGCATGCTTTGTCAACAACATCGGACCGGTCAGGTTGATAGCTAACATCTCGTCCCACGCCGAACGTTCTTGGTCGCTGACCGGCGTCTCGAACATTATGCCGGCATTGTTGACGATGACGTCAAGACGGCCATGTCGGCTCACAACACCCTCGACTAATTGACAAACAGAATTTTCGTCAGATACGTCGAGGGACTCCGAATCGAAACTATCGGTACCGGACCTGTCTGTAACCTCCAGGTCACCGATGATGACCGTCGCCCCGGCTGCAACCAGACCGTGAGCGATAGCACTGCCAATACTCCCGGCACCTCCGGTCACGATTGCCACTCTGCCCGCTAGGCGAGAATCAGCTGGGCGCTGATCAGGGTTCGGCTCCTTGGTTGCTCCACTCATTGGGCGACGTATCCCCCATCGATCGGTAGCGCTACACCGGTGACATGACTCGACATATCGCTTGCCAGGTAGACCATAGATTTTGCGATCTCATCGGGCTGGGGAAGACGACCTTCTGGAATAGCCGCAATGTTGTCGGCGAATACCTGTTCAACGGTCCGTCCTGACTTCTGATGTCCAGAAACCAGCATTGGGGTGTTAACTGAACCAGGGCAAAGTGCGTTGATTCGGATTCCTTCGGCTGCGTGATCGATCGCCATTGCCTTCGTCATTAGCACTACCGCTCCTTTGGACGCGCAATAGGCCGGGAGTCCAGCGGTACCTACTAGGCCCACATTCGAGGCCAAGTTAACAATTACGCCTCCGTCTCCCTGCGCCCTCATTGCTCGGATCGCAGCCCGGGAAGCAAAGAAGACGGCATCCAGATTAACTGAGATGTTCTGATGCCATTCTTCGTCACTAGTTTCGGTAGCGTCGCCTCGCGTTATCGTGCCGGCTACGTTAGCCAAGATATCGATACGTCCGAACTGCGAAACTGTTGTGTCGACCAGTTCGTCGCAAAACGAAGACTTTGTTATGTCTCCAAGCGCTATCGCTGCGGTACCCGAGGTTGAGTCGTTTCCGCTAGCGGCTGTGATGGCGGCATGGGTTCGTTCTGCTCCTTCGGCGTTGCGTCCGGTTAGCAGAACCGCTGCTCCGGCTGCCGCGTAGGCAATGGCCGTAGCGGCGCCAATTCCAGAGGTTGCGCCGGTAACTAAGGCCACTTTGCCCGCTAGCGGTGCTGTAACGGCAGACGCTGACGACTCGGTAACTAAAAGATTGGCTGACGATCCTTTGCGGTTTGTCATAGCTGATTCTCCGGAATCTCGGACCGTAGGCGATCTTTGTAGTCAGTTAGTTCAGCCAACACATCGTCAGCAAGGCTCGGCTCGACATACTCGTGCAGTCGACGCTTGGCCATTTGGATACCCCGGGAATTGGCGTCAACAGATCCGGACGCCTTCCATTGTTCATAGCTGTCACCGTCCATCAGATCCGGCATGAAGAACGCGTTTTCAAAGTTAGCCAACGTATGTTGGGTTCCAAGATAATGGTCGCCTGGTTCGATTTCACGAATGGCTTCCATTGCCGGATCGAGTTCACCCATATCGACGCCTCGACCCAGCTTGTACATCATTCGCATCTGCTCTCCATCGAGCATTACTTTGGCGTAGCTCTGACACAAGGCACTTTCGAGGTAGCCGGTGGTCGACAATACGAAGTTTGCCCCGGCCATAAGAACTCCGTACATGTTCCGTGCCGCTTCATAGCCTGCTTGAGCGTCGACCAACTTTGACGACGAACAACCGCCGCTGCATCGCCACGGCAACTGGTAGAAGCGGGCCAGCTGCCCAACCAGCAAATTGATGTGATCAATCTCAGGGGTGCCAGCCATCGGAGCACCGCTATTCATAGCAACAGTCGCGGTCCATTGGCCGTAAACCGACGGCGAGCCTGGGCGAATAAGTTGCATGAACGCAACGCCAGCCAGTGCCTCAGCGCTGAGTTGGGCCACTGCGCCAACGGTGCTAGCCGGGGTGCTGGCCCCGCCGAGCACGAAGGGACTGAAGAGCATAGCTTGATTAGACGCCGCATAGACCTTTACGGCGTCCAGCATGGTTTGGTCCCAGACCAACGGTGAGTTGCAGTTCGCCAACGACGTTGACACGGTGGTGTTGGCTACCGTCTCGTGACCAAAGGCAATGCCCATCATGTGTAGCGACTGCTCCGCTCGCTCTCGGGACGTAACTGAGCCCATCAGTGGCTTATCGCTGTAGCGGAGCAGACTATAAGTCATTTCAAGGTGACGATGTGGCACCGGTATGTCCATCGGCTCGCAGAGAACCCCACCGGTCATGTGCATAGCTGGTTCCATATACGCCAACTTGGCGAAATTGTTAAAGTCGTCGATAGTTGCGTGCCGTCGGTTGTTTTCGACATCAAGGACGAACGGGGCCCCGTAGGACGGTGTGAAGATTGTTTTTCTGCCGCCGAGCGTTACCGAGCGTTCTGGGTTTCGAGCCAGCATCGTGTATTCGCTTGGGGCGGTGGAAATGAGCTCCATCAAATGTTCTCGATCGATTCGAACCCGATAGCCATCAACGGACGCGCCAGCCTTGTTCCAAAGAGAAGCCGATTCATCATCTCTGAAGTCGATCCCGACTTCTTCCAGCAACGTCATCGAAGCATCGTGGATTCGCTCCAGTTCCTCTGGGGTAACGATGTCCAGGTAAGGAATTCCGCGGTCAAGCTCGGGCAGCCATCGAACGGTGGTTGCTGTCCGTTCAGCCCGGCGAGCACTGCGGCCGCGCCGACTTGGACCGGTTGTGCCTGTAGCCGTCATCGTGTTACTCCCAATGCACTGATTAGCGCGTCTCGAAGTGCGTCAAGCACTTCAGGGCTCGTTGAATTGTCGACTCGGATTACTTCGCAAAGGTCCGGCAGTGGGGCATTAACGTCCCATGGCATCATCTCGTCAGTGCAGTTCCTTGTGTTCAGCGCTGCCACCCCCAAGCCCGACTCGACCGCCGCCTGGACCCCAGAAAGCATTGGACACTCGAGCACTGTTCGCCAGCGAATCCCTGCTGCCTGTAGCGAGGCTTCGACATGATCGAGGTAGGCCAACCCGGGCCCGAACGAAACAAGAGGAGTTATCGCCTCGGACGAACAGGGTTGGGTAACCGATCCGTTCTCAGAGGTGACTACATCGGTTGGCTGTTCTTTGGCTTTCATCCAATGCATCGGCTCACGCCATAGTTCGACATCGCCAGCTTGCTTGTCCTCAACCGGTATTTGCAGCAAGGCAAGATCAATGTCGCCATCTTCTAGCCACTCTCGCACTGTTCCGCTTAGCTCGACGCGAACGTGCAATTGGATCTGTGGGTACCGGCGAGCGAATCGGGCCAGAACCTCGGCTAGCTCGCCGCCTCGGAGATCTTCGTTGGTGCCAAGCCTAACCACGCCCTGAAGATCCGATCGACTTAGATGTTCGACGGCCGAATCGTGAGCAGCAATAATTTGCTCCGCGTAATGAAGCAGATCGTTACCGTCTGCGGTTGGCTCGATCTCGGTTCCCCGTTGGACCAACTCCAAGCCAACGCGCTCCTCGAGCCGCTTTATCTTCCAACTAACTGCGCTTTGGCTCATTCCAAGACGACTAGCGGCTTCAGTGAACGTGCCAGCCTTAACCACCATCTGCAGCGTCCGAAGGGACTCAACATCGAGCTTCATCGGTCAATTATATGACACAATTTGACGCAAACATCAATTAGATATGACAATTGTTTATGGCACGAATCATGGATACGACTTCTTCCCAGCCATCTCAACTAGCATTCGAGGGCGTGATCGTGGCGGTGGCGATGCCGATGTCGGCCACCGGCGAGGAGATCGATGAGGCGGCACTTCTCGATCACATCGACTGGCTTCTAGACGCTGGCGTGCATGGACTTCTGGTGTTGTCCGGAACCGGTGAGTACGCCTACCTACGCCCCGAAGAACGTCGTCGGGTAGTTGAGCTTTGCTTGCCCCATATCGATCGCCGGGTTCCGGTAATGGTTCAGACGTCGGAGATGAGTTTGACCGACACGATAGAAACGTCGCGCCACGCCATCGATCATGGAGCCGATGCTCTCATGGTTTTGCCGCCCTGGCTAGAAAGCCCTTTTGAACGGGGCGTCCTCTATCACTATGAGCGAGTTGCCCAAGCCGTGGCCGCTGATCTTGTCCTCTACAACACACCAGCGGCGAGCGGCGTCGAGATTACGCCGGCTATGTTCCGCCAGCTTTTGGCAATTGACAATATTCGCTACATCAAAGACAGCCAAGGTGACTTAGCGCGAATACAAAAGTTGGTAGCAATCGCCGGTGACACCGAAACTGGCGTATTGTGCGGAGTTGATCCCTTAGCACCCTATGCGTTACTAGCTGGAGCTAGCGGAATGATCTGGGGGTGCGCCAACATCATGCCCCACGAGTGCGTTCAGCTCGTAAACCATATCGCTGCGGGTGAACTTGTCGAGGCGCTCGAACTATGGAAAATGATGTGGCCGATTAACGCCTTCATGTGGGAGAACGATTTAGATGTCGGCTTCCTTCCGGGTGTGAAAACGGCAACCGAGATGATTGGCCGCCAGATGGGGCCGGTTCGTCGACCCCAGATGCCGGTAACCGGGGCGGCACGTTTAGCTATCGAAGCAGGTCTATCAACCCTGCCGATAAACGGTATCGACCGATCCCGACTCAAATGGAGACCATGGGACCAAGAACAAGATTGGCTCGTAAGAGCGACTGAAAACCAGGAAACCTCATCATGACGACACCTCAGCGCGAACCAAGTCCAGATAGTCTGCAGCCACAAGGCGGTTCGGCGGCCGCCAAACTGGCAGCGTCGCTCGAACTGCCGGCCCATGCCATCGTTGGGGGCCGATCCTGTCCATCAGTATCGGGGAAGACCTTCGCAACTAGTAATCCCGCAACCGGGGAGGTGCTAGCCCAGATCGCCGACTGCGGCCAGGAAGATGTGGATCGAGCTGTAGCGGCGGCAAGACGGGCGTTTGAAGGCCCGTGGGGTCGGATGAGCCCGGCCGATCGGAAGCGCCTATTGCTGAGGTTCGCTGCGCTAGTAGAAGCCCACTCCACAGAGCTAGCCACCATCGAAACCCTCGAAGGCGGCAAGCCGATTACCGACACGAGCGAGATCGACCTAGTGGAAACCGTCGGAACTCTTCGATGGCACGCCGAGGCAGCGGACAAAATCAATGACCAGCTAACCCCAACTGCTTCCAATATCGTCTCTATGGTTGTCCGGGAGCCGGTAGGCGTTGTCGGTGTCGTTTTGCCCTGGAACTTTCCGCTAATGATGGCGGCTTGGAAGCTAGGTCCGATTCTCGCTACGGGAAATACGTGCGTGCTCAAACCAGCCGAGCAAACGTCGATTACTACTATCCGGTTGGCTGAGCTAGCGGTGGAAGCAGGTATTCCCGACGGTGTGGTTAACGTTGTCACCGGTTTCGGGTCGTCCGTTGGCGAGCCGCTTGGACGTCACGCTGACGTCGACGCCATCGCCTTTACTGGATCCACCGAAACCGGTCGCCGCTTCTTGCATTACTCGGCAGAATCAAATTTGAAGAAGGTAATGCTCGAGTGCGGCGGCAAGAATCCGCTAGTAGTAATGGCCGATGCAGAAAATCTCGATGCGATCGCAGATCACGCGGCAACGTCGATCTATTGGAACGGTGGCCAGAACTGTTCGTCGAACTCCCGCCTCATTGTTCATAGTGCAGTAGCCGACGAGCTGCTCGAGTTGCTGGCAGAGAAAAGCCGACAGTGGACCGTTGGAGATCCGCTCGACCCGGCCACCAAGATCGGCGCCATGATCGAGTCTGAACATCTCGACAGCGTGATGGCCAGTATCGAAACTGCTAAGGCCGAGGGCGCTCACTGCGTCCTAGGGGGTAACCGGATTCTGGCGCAGACTGGCGGCTATTTCGTAGAACCTACGATCTTCGACAATGTCTCGCCCACGATGAAGCTCGCTACCGAGGAAGTTTTCGGTCCTGTACTGAGCGTTCTCCGTTTCTCGCAACCAGAAGAAGGGATTCGCTTGGCCAACGACACGCCATACGGCTTAGCCGCCTCCGTTTTCACCTCCGATCTTCGGACGGCTCACCTGGCGGCGCGAGCTATCAACGCTGGCACCGTCACTGTCAACACCTATGGCGAAGGTGATGCTACGACGCCGTTCGGTGGGTTTGGACTCTCAGGGTTCGGAGGACGAGACAAGAGTCTTCACGCCCACGACCAATACACCGAATTGAAGACTGTATGGATTGATCTACAGTGACCGCCGTTACCCATCAACCGATCTACGACCAGTCGAACGGATGGCAAGAGATTCTTCCTCCCCCCGCCGAAGCGCAGATGTTGATCGGCTCAGTTACCTGCGACTACCTCGTCATCGGTGGTGGATATTCAGGGCTAGCGGCCACTCGTCGACTAGCTGAGCTTGATCCCGAAGCCTCAGTCGTACTCGTCGACGGCGACCGCATCGGGAACAACGCAGCTGGCCGATGCTCGGGATTCGCCATTGACCACGCCCATAATTTGCGGGCCAAGAGCTTTGCCGATGCTAAACAGGTGGCCAAGGACGCTATCGCCATGAACCGAGCCGGTCTTGACTATCTCAACGACACGGTCGAAGCAAACAACCTGGATTGCGGGTGGGTAAGAGAGGGAAAGTACCACGCAGCCGCTTCCAGACGAGGTCGACGGATGTTGGCAAATTTCGCCGACAGCCTAGATGTCATAGAAGAGGACTACACCAAGCTCAACGCCGACCAGTGCGCTGAAATTTTCGGTACCGACTTCTATATCGAAGCGGTACACGCACCCCACAGCTATCTGGCTCAACCGGCTGCTCTGGTCCGCGGTCTAGCGGCGTCAATGCCTGGGAACGTCACCATTTATGAGAACTCCATGGTTCAGCGGGTTGACTATGGCCCGCCTCACTCGGTCCACACTGACAGAGGTTCGGTGAGCACTCCCATCCTGATTCTGGCAACGAACGGTTTTACCGAAGGATTTGGATTTCTTCAGAAGCATCTAATACCTCTAATAACCTGGGGGTCGATGTCCCGGGAACTTACCCCGGGCGAGTCTGAGCGGCTTGGAGGACATCCGAGCTACGGGATCATTGCCGCCCATCCGGCTGGCACGTCGGTCCGTCGGGTTACAGCTCCGGACAATCGGATTCTGGTCCGGAATATCTTTAGTTTTTCAAAACGATCTGACTTTGTGTCCCGTAAAGCATGGGCCGCCAAAACCCATCGCCGTTCGTTCGATAATCGGTGGCCGCAACTGCAGGATGTTCCGTTTGAGTACAGCTGGGGTGGAGCGCTTAGCCTGTCGCGAAACGGAGAGCCGGTTTTTGGTGAGCTCCGATCCAATGTCTACGGGACTGTTGTTCACAACGGAGTGGGAATGGCTCGGGGCACAATCAGCGGCAAGTTATTGGCTGAACTTATCGTCGGTCAAGACTCAGAACTGTTGCGACAAATGCAGGCCAAAGGTCGCCCGAATAGAAATCTGCCGTTTCAAAACTTGGGAGTAAGAATAAACGCTCGGACCCGCCGTTTGATCGCTGGGAACGAAGAATGATCGATAGCCAGCGATGTTGGTTTCCCCCGACGCCGAGGGACGTTTGAGCCACCGGGGGGAAGAGGCTCTTACCCGGAGTCCGGCCTAGATCGAACGGCACAGACTACGATCGAGGCAGTTTCGTCGACTCGATGATTGGATTACGGTGTCTAGCCTTAGCTCCCCCACCGCTGCAAAGCGAACAGCTGAAGCAAAGCAAGTGCTCGGCGATAATGACCGCGGCACGTACACCGTGCCGACTGCGAGACTCTATCCGTTCCAATGGAACTGGGACTCGGTGTTTGTCGCTCTCGGGTGGGCGGAGCTTGATCTGGACCGAGCTTGGAAAGAGATCACAACGCTGTTTGATGCTCAGTGGCCGTCGGGAATGGTGCCCCACATTGTGTTCTGGACCGATCAGTCGACCTACTTTCCTGGCCCCGACGTTTGGGGAACGACCAACCAACCGCTCAGCTCTGGTATTTCGCAACCACCGGTCGCCGCCACGGTTGTGCGAAATCTACAAGAGGTTGAACCAAGACTGACGATCAACCTGTTCAAAGGAATCGACCGTTGGCACCAGTGGTGGCACACCGCTCGAGATCCCAAGAACATCGGGTTGATCTCAGTGGTCCACCCGTGGGAGTCTGGTCGCGACAATCTTCCAGACTGGGACAGGCCGATGTCGACCGTGGACTCATCTAGCATCGGAGCGTACCAGCGGCGCGATCTAGACATGGTTGATCAGACAATGCGACCGCATCGGCACGAGTACGACCGTTACTTGGCCCTGGTCGAGTTCGGCGCCGAAGCAAACTGGGATGACCAGGTGATTGGGGCCACCAATCCGTTCCTGGTCGCTGACCCTGGCGTCACTTCGATCTTGCTTCGGGCCGAACGCGACCTTGCCTGGCTCGGCAGATCCATCGGACTAGACACGGCCCATATCGAACGGCGTATAGAACGACTAGAGAACGGCTTCGTCCAGCTGTGGAACCCCGAGGCAGGAACGTATTGCTCATTGGACCTTCGGTCAGGTCGCCATGCTGATGCCGGAACTTCAGCATCGTTCCTTGCTGCTTACGCCGGGGTGACCACACACCTCGACCAGCTAGACCATGAGCTTGGATTGTGGGCCTCGGCCTGCAATTTCCTCGTCCCCAGTTTTGATCCCCGCCATCGCCACTTCGAACCAAAGCGATACTGGCGAGGTCCGGTGTGGGCCATGATCAACTACATGATCGCTATAGGCTTCGCCGAAGTAGGGCGGGAAAAATGGGCTGGCCGAATTCGTCAGTCAACCCGCGATTTGATCACCCAGAGCGGCATGTCGGAAAGCTTCGATCCGATAACTGGCGGCCCGGTCGGCGGGTCCAACTTTGCTTGGACTGCGGCGCTGTGGCTGTCATGGGTCAACAAGGACTAGCAATACTCTTTGGGGCCAACGTTCGCCGCTGAAATGACGTTAGCTTGCATCCAGCACTACAGTCGCTCCTGTGGCTTCATCGCAACGAACACCGAACCGGTTGTCAGATCGATCACTTGGTTGGCTTCGGTATCTTAACCGCAAGGCCCACACCGTCGATAACTGGAATCGCGACGGACAGCCTCATCCTCATTGGGACGATCGGTCCGATCCCCCAATGGCCAGCTGGCATCGCTTTGATCTGGTTGACTCGTCTTACGCAATGGGTTTGATGGCGCACGCCACCCCCGCCTGGACCGAACGCTACGTCGCCATTCTTGACCAACTAATCGCCAGACACACTCAATGGTGGTCGGCGTCAGACTGGTTGACCCAGTTTGGGGCCGATCCGGATCGAACGTCGTACCCTGATGAATATCGCATGTTCATTCCTGAGCAGCTTTGGGGAAACTACGATGTTCCAGGGTGGACAGCCAATGGCGTCCACCCGTACGGAGTTCAGATGGATCCAGTGGCCGCCGACGGAATGCTCTTCTATAAAGGCTTTCTGCTCGTCCTGTTGGGCATCCGGTCGATGGTCGATCCGACCGATCGGTGGAACGAGCCGTTTCAAATGATCGGCGACGACGATGACGGCTTTACTTGGACCCACTCGGCCATCGCTGAACATCTTTGCCAACAGTGGTTAGCGGCTCCAATCGGCTGTCATTGAGAGAATACGAAAATCTGGCCGTTTTGACTGGCTGGAGCTGGCCTCGGTCTGAGGCTTCACGACAACCGGCACGGGACTGACTACCATCAACAAGCGTTCAAACCGTGGTGGAACTACGCCCGAACCCACTACTTAGACCTCGACGCAGATACGCCTCCCAGCCGAACAACGTTTTACTACGATCCCGTTGTCGACGTTCACCATCGACTTTCGGTGGCTGCGGCGGTTACTACGTCATTCTACGCCGCCCCGCAAGAACCGCAAGACGCAATGAGGCTCTTCGAGGCTGCCTGTGAGGCGCTTGGATACAACGGCAACATTTCACCGCCGCTGCGAGCATCTCGCGGCCCAGCGTCGGCCTTGATTTTGGCTAAAGAATGGCAGTATGCCGATTTGGCCGAACGACTATCGGACGCAATCGAACAATCCTACGAACCTAGTTGGAGCGACGGAGAATTCACCTGGGGAATGGGACTTAAGGAGATACACCCGCGAGGTCAGTTCAATGCGTTTTTGGCTGCGGCCGAAGCGGCCGGGCCCGGTAGGTGGAACAGGTTGTCGGCTGGTCCTGTGGAAGCATGTCCTCAGGTGGTAGATGTCGACTTTCCGACGCTGGCCTTATCACGAGCCGAATGGATCGATGGAGCTTTGCTACTTCGGCTGAACCCTTTGCGCCAAGATCCGTCTATCTTCACATCGTTTCGAATTGTCGGTGCCGAACCTCGACTATGGGAAGTATCGGGAATAGAAGGAGCGACGATTGATGTCACCGCCAGTTCAGTCATCGTGCGGGTTCCGCTCGTCGAGGGCGACCTGCACTTCACACCCAGCAGTTACTGACTCGGTTCGCGGCAACGAAGACTGACAGCCTTGACGATTGACCGATCCTACTCACCTTGAACGGCCGCTTGGCTTTCTGAGTACGAGATGGTTGGATACTTAGGCGGATTCGACTCATCCCAGCAAGACGGTAAACACTCCATCGGGTAGTCCGACGAGGCGTTGAAGAAATAGGGAACCGAGTAACGATCGTTGTCGGGCTGGTTGTCAGCGAAGTGTCGAGTGCTTAGAAAGCGATCGTTGGTCCACTGCTTCAATAACTCGCCGGAATTGACCACAAAGGCGCCCGGCACAACTGGAGCCTGAATCCACTGTTGGCGAAGATGACTGAAGATGTTCAGACCGGGCCCATCGGGCAAGAGCAAGGTAAAGAAGGTCGTGTCGACATGAGGGGCGATGCCATACGGGTCGCTCTCTCGCCGAGGAGGAACTGGTGGGTAGTGAGTCATTCGTAGGCGCCAGAATGGGTGTCGGAAAGCGGGGGCAAAAAAGTCAGGCTCGAGTTCAAGCGCCACCGCGTAGACAGGTAAGAGGCGAATAGCCAAGCTGGTAATTGCCGAAGCGTACGACTCGACAACAGCTCTGAAACCAGGCAGATCGGATTCGATCGGCCATTGGTTGTCTTCGAATGAAAGGTGCTCATCAGATTTGATCAAGAACGCAGCGTTTCGATTGCCTTTGTCCCGACGTGGCAACTTCCGGGCTCCGACTTGTAGGTAGCCGACTCCCCCGACCGGCCAGCCGGGACGGTCCATCAGAATCGCTGACTTGGCTTCTCTCGGAAGAGCGTGGAATTGGCGAGTTGCTTCGAGAATCTGGTTGCACAAGCCGGGGTCTAGATCATGACCGACCAGTTGATAGAAGCCGACACGCACCGAAGAGTCGTGCAGGTCCGACGCTGCAGCTTCAAGGTCGGTTTGCAATCCCGATTTAAAGTACGGTCCAACATCAACAACTGGAATGTCACCGGGAAGAGCTTCGCTCACCGCGGTGGTATCCCACGCCTCAGACTCCTCCTTCAGCAACCGTTCCTTAGCTTCAGGGTCGAAGTGTTCGCTCACTCCACCAGTGTGCCAGGGGTTGAAAGGCAAACTCAACCGATATCTCCGGTACGCAAGTGATTAGTGCTACCAGCCACCATCAGTTAGGAATGGCACGAATCGGTTCCCTATTGTTGGAGTAAACCGGTTACGACAGGTTCTAGCTCCGGCGCTAGCGAGCGGGCATAGTCTCGGGTCAAGTGGTGGCTGTCTTGCATGATGATGACTCCATCGGCATCTTGTGGTTCACAGGTGGTCGGCTGACAAAGAAAATCGAGCGGGTCAACCGCCTGACCGTGACCAGCCTGCAAGAGTGCTTGGCGCTCAGCGGTGTAGATCGGTTCTCGATGAGCCTCTACCGTTGCTCTGTCGAGGCCACAATCGTCGTCTCGGAGCAAGCATTCTAGTGGATCACTCTCCCACCGGGCAATGTCATGGAGGACCAAGAAGCTGATATCAGCCTTTCCCAATTGCGTGGCCAAATTGCGGTGACCATCTCGCCATGCGGCAATTTCGGAGTCAACTCGATCGACGTAGCTTTCAGACGCGCTGGCAACGACTAGATCAGGTTCGAAGCCTTCGATCGAGTTGGCCAAACTGTCCCGTAGGTCGCCGCAGGGTCCAACTTCCGGACCGAGCGGTTCGGCCGCAAGAAGCGGGCAACTTCCGACTTGAAGCGCTACGACTCGGAGGTTGTTCGAATCGCCAATCGCGTCGAAAGTTGGCATCCAGTGAGCAGCGTGTGAGTCGCCAATGACAAGTATCGTTGCTTCTCCGTTCGCAGAACCGAAGACGCATCGCTGTTCGAACCCCGGCAAATCTGGCTGATAGCAACCACCTAGATGCTCTGGCCAACCTTTTGCCGCAATGGCGGCTTCGGCAACGAGCGGATTGGTGAACACCCGAGATCGATAGAGGAACCCGCCTGCGATCACTAGCAACGTCACACCGACCGGTAGCACGAACGCGATGAGCGCTTCTCGAGATAGCGGAGTCTGTGGAGTGGTTCGAAACGGCATCTCTATTACCCGGTAGCTGAGCACGGCGACGAGAAACGAGGCTCCAACAAGAAGTAGTGATGTTGGCCAATCCTCTCGTCCAACGACTTCCCGACCCAAAACAAGAACCGGCCAGTGCCATAGATACCACGAATAGGAGACGCGACCGATGAGTTGCATCATTGGCAGGGCAAGCAATCTACCGATTGATTGCGATTCGTCGACTTGTGCCACCAACACAACTCCGGTGGCGACGACGGGAACCGCCGCCAACGGCCAAGGAAAGCGAACGACCGAATCGAACGTAGCTGCCGAGCCAACGATGACCGAGACTCCGATCGTCGCCGCCAAACCCCGGCTGCCTCCACGGGCTGTGGCCTTCGCAAAACCAAGCTTCTTCGGATATCGCGTCAGTTGTTCCCAAGCCAGTGCAATGATTGCTCCTACTAGAAACTCCCAGGCTCGGCTGAAGGATTCGAAGTAGGCGCCCGCGTCATCGTTGTAACCAAGTTGCTCGCTTCTCGCCGATGAAAGAGCGATCAATCCAATCACTACTGCCATTTGAATCTTCGCCCGAATCTTGGCTGCTACCAGCCCAGCGAATACGAGAGGCCAGACAAGGTAGAACTGTTCTTCGACCGAAAGCGACCAGGTGTGTAGTAGCGCTCGATCTTCAACCCGGGCGCCAAAATAGCCCCCGCTGATGTCGGCGGCTTGTTCATTCGACCAATAGGTGGCCGCAGAAAGAGCTTCTCGAAGGGCATCATCCCAAACCAACGGGGATCGAACTATGAGCTGAACAATGGTTACGCCAGCGATCATTGCTCCGGCAGCTGGGAGGAGTCGCCGTGCTCGGCGCAGCCAAAATCGAACGATATTGATCTTGCCCGTTGTTTCAGCCTCGATTTGTAGCCCTCGAGTTATTAGAAACCCTGACAGCACAAAGAAAACATCAACCCCGACGTAGCCCCCGCCGAATCCAGGAACTCCAGCGTGGAAAAGCACGACCAGGGTGACAGCTAGCGCTCGCAGTCCATCGATGTCTGGGCGAAACCGTTGTCGGATCTGGGTTTGACCGCTCGACACAGGTTCTTGGTCCGACCCAGCAACGATTGCCGCCATCAACATCCATCGGCAGATCTAGCCATCGCTCAAGGCCGGCAGTACCAACCGGCTCTTGTCAGGTCACACCTAGAGCTACTAGTGCCGAATTTGTTCGAATTGGGCCAGCTAGATCAGCGCTTTACGTCCCGCATAGACCGTCAGAGCAGTCTTGATGCTCGCGGTACGCACTTGATTGACTCCCAAGTAGCGCTGAGATAGCGCTGCGGTTGCCCGAGAGAGCATGAAAGGCGCCTTTGGCCAAATGGGCTAGACCTTGCGTCTGCAACCTTCCAGCGAAGGTCCGGTGCCGTTCAAGGGCCCATAAACACATTATGAACGCATCCGGACCGAACCAGGTCGCTCCAGCCTCCGAGACCACTACTAGCTCATCGCCAACCGGAACTAAGCCCCGAGCCCAGGAGGCCACCGAGGGGTCGGTGGCCTCAACGAATCGGACCGGAACCAACTGTTGTTGACTATGGATCCAATGCTTACACCTTCGGCAAAGTTCACAGTTGGGGTCGTAAATAACCGTCAAGTTCGCAGGAGAGGCGAACATCAAGCTGGAAGCTCAGTTGGCATGCCGCTTGGCGTTGGGGGCGGTGGCATCAGCATGGTCGGAGCTGGCGTTGGGACGATAGTTCGAGATTTGTGGTTCCGAATTCGCCAGAAAATCCCCATGTTTAGAAGGTGGATCACACCTAGAGATAGAACTAGAAGGCCGACTCGGCCAATCAAGTCGTTAAACGCTTCGATAGAACTCGCATAGGCGACATCAAGCCGGTACAGCAGAACTGCATAGCCCATGTTGAGCAAGTAAAAGCCAACGACTAACAGGTGATTTACCGCTTTTGCCATGTCGCGATCTTCAAAAACATCTCGTAGGAAGACGCCACCATTTGTCGAAAGCGTTCTAGCCAACCAGATGACTAGGCCAATCGCTATCACGATGTAAACGGCGTAGAAGCCAATCGCAGTACTGTCGGCGATTCCCGCCGCCACCAATTCATTCATCTCGTGTCCTTTACGGTATTTGAGCGTGTGCTCAACCTTGTATGTGGTTTAAGCATACGCTCAAATATGTGGAGGTGTCAACCGCAGCACGATAGGTATTTCGAGCTATTCTCGGTTCGGTGATCAGTCCCCAACCAGAAGAGACTCGCAGCAATGACGTAGTGGCTAGCTTGGCCGTCACTCTCGATGGCTTTATATGTCGTCTCGATGGTTCAGTTGACTATTTGGAGAAGTACCCAATCGAGGATTTTGATTTCGACGCATGGGCGGATCGGATCGGAGCGCTCGTCATGGGCCGCACTACGTATGTGCAGACCATCGGGTGGGGTTGGTTCTGGGGCGACCGTCCAACGTTGGTTCTCACCAGCCAGAGCGACCTGCCAGTGCCAGATGAGGCTAACGTCACGTTTGCTGACCAAGAAACTGGTCCGGCCATAACCGATTGGGTTGCCGCAACCCCGAAGAGAACATGGCTGTTCGGAGGCGGCAAAGTCATTACGGATGCGTTGTCGGCTGGCGTTGTTGACACGCTCGATTTAACCGTCATGCCAGAAGCCATTGGCTCTGGACTGCCGCTGTTCACCGACGCTTACGATGGCCCAATGAACTTGATTAAGACGGTTCCGTACGTCAATGGCGCGGTGCGGTTGGTCTATGACACAACAAGTGTCTTTAGCGAAACCTCACCTCAGCACGAAACCGGAAAAGAGAGCCGCTAGTTGACTGGCTCTAGATAATGGCCGTTTCGATGAAGGGATCATTATCAACAATTCGCTGATAACCGAGCGGAGTCAGATCCAGAGTTTGATAGCTCCCATGGGTTATCAGTTCAGAGACTCCCCTCCCGGTAGCCGGCGACTGCTGCAACCCGTGACCTGAGAAGCCATTGGCGAAAATGAAGTTGGTTACCTCGGTATGAGGGCCAACTACGACGTTGTGATCGAGGGTGTTGTGGGCATAGTGGCCAGCCCATTGTGCGGTCACCTTGATTCGCTCAAACGCCGGGATCCGGTTAGCTAGAACAGGCCAAACCTTTTCCTCCCAGATGTCACCGTCCATAGCAAAGTCTTGATAATCAACTGCTGGATCGATATCCGGGGTACAGCCAGCCATATAGGCGTCGCCTTCGCTGCGAACGTGGACCCCGCTCGGATCAATTGTTAGCGGAAGATCTTGATCCAACGGTTCAGCCGCGTCGAACACGAAGGTGAATCGTTTCCGGGGCTCGACCGGTAGATCAAGTCCGGCCCACGCTGCTACAACTGCTGCTCTAGGACCGGCTGCATTAACTAGCTGGCCGCACGAGATGGTCTGGCCAGAGGCCAAGCGAACCGATTGCACTTTGTCAGCGGCTACTTCTACGTCAATGACCTCACCTTTCAAATACTCAATCCCGCCTTCTCGAGCTTTGCGCCGCCACCAGTCGAACATCGTGCCCGAGTCGAAGTATCCCTCGTCGATCAGATTGTGGCTTCCGCATACGATGTCATCAACGTTATAAAATGGGTACTGAGTCCTAATTTGTTCCGGCGAGAGGATTTTGGTTCCGGCTCCGTGTTCAGCCTGAACAACTTGGTTCTCTCGAAGAGTTTTTGCGAACTCCTCGTCGCCGGCTAAGTACATGTATCCGTAGTGATTAACAAATAGTTCGGGGACTTCGGGATCTCCTTGGCCTACAAGCTCTTTGAAGTCTCGAACAAAGTCGGCGGCGAAACGCGATATCTGGATGTTGAGCGGATTGGAAAATTGCTGACGCATGCAGCTATTAGTGTGCGATGTCGACGTGTTCTCAAACGACATGTCACGCTCGATGACAAGAGCTGTCCCGGTGAAATCAGGGTTCGCCGAAAGAAACCAGGCAACTGAAGAACCGATAATCGCGCCACCAACAATTACGACGTCGTAGGACGATTTCTGGGGCTCTTCACTTATTGGAGCGAGCTTCACTTTTCATTCTCCTCGTAAATCAAAGACGTAGATCAAAACGTTGCGGTTCGAACCGTCGCACGCCACGAGCGACTCGAAAACTTCGAAAGTCAAGGGGCACCTGCTACTTAAATGGTGGTGACCCACTCCATGAGCTGACGAATGGCTACTTCATTGCGGCGATAATAGACCCAACCTTTTCTTCGGGTGGCGATAAGTAGATCGGCATCAACTAGCACCTTCAGGTGACGTGACGCGGCGGGCTGGCTTACCCCTAGTCGGTCCACCACAAACAAGTTGCATGCTCCGTGTTCGATTGGATCTCCGTGTTCCTGGGGCGGAAAGTTAGCAACTGGATCTTTGAGCCACTCAAGAATCTGGAGCCGGCGCTCGCTAGCGATTGCTTTTAATAGCTGTTCCCGCTCCAACAGAGGTGGAATCAGTTTCTGCATAACAACATTGTTAGCACGTTATGTCGTTATTCGCCTAGTGGAGCGCGACAAAACAATCTAAAAAGCTGAACCTCGAGTTCTTAAGCCGACCGCTTATCTCGCAGCGTTGGACGGAGTGCGAATCTGGTCGACCAAGGACGACTAATTGCTATTGCCGGTCCGGTCGGCCGCTCGGAGGAGGATAGCCCCGGTATCGTTCGTCGAGCGGTTCGGTATTTCGAAGCGATTTTAGATAGGACAACGCTTCTCGAACTGGAACTTCTTGACCTCGAGACAAAAAGACGACTTCTTCCCGCTGTATTCGCCGCATCTGCATCTCTGATGTCAGCTCTTCCCATTGGCGAATCGTGAGGAAGTTGAACCCGCCAAGCTTGCGGATTGCAATTTGATCGATTGGTTGCAGCGGTTCTTCAAATTCTGGAACTGCACCATTATACGAACCTGGAAACAGGTCATCGTAGGGAGGGACGGGAGGCGGTGTGTCAGCCGAGTAGTTGTCTGAGTTCATCTTCACTCAATCCATTGTTTCCGGCTGACTTCATCGGCAGATCGTCGCTCTCAAGTAATACACCTTGTTGCTCTCGTTTCGGCGACACTCGCATGCCAACGGTTGCTTTGATCAAGAAGAAAACAATGAACGAGGTAACACCGACCCAAACGATGTTCACCGCGATGCCGAAGGTTTGGATCCCTAGCTGCTCAAAGTTTGAGCGGCCGAGCGCTGAACTGGGAGCGAAGATGGCAACCGCCATCGTTCCCCAGGCGCCAGCGAATCCGTGAGCTGGAACGACTCCGAGCGCATCGTCAATCCGAAGCTTCAGGAGAAGCTCGTAGCCAACGTCATAGATGACCCCAGCGAAAAATCCAACACAAAGAGCACCCAGCGGACCAATTACGTCAGCCCCTGGCGTGATCGCAACCAACCCGGAAAGAGCCCCGCCAATCATTTTGCTAACGAGATCGATTCGATCTTCAACCAAATAGGCGTAGATTGAGGCGCCAAACAGCCCAGCTACACCAGAAAGGTTGGTAACGAGCAGGATCCGAGGAACATCAGCAGTTAGGCCAAGTGCGGAGCCTCCATTGAAGCCAATCCAACCGAACCAAAGGATGAGGGTGCCAAGAGCGGTGAGCGGAATGTTGGCAGACTCAAACACCCGGATAGAGCCGTTCGGCCCGAAGCGACCGATTCGAGGCCCGACCATGGCAACGCCAACTAGCGCCGCCCAGGCCCCCGTCGTGTGAACAACGGTTCCGCCAGCAAAATCATGGAACCCAAGACCCTCGAGCCAGCCTTCGCTCTCAGATCCTAAGAGCAAACTGCCCCATACCCATCGACCGTATAAAGGGTAGATCAGCAAACCAACAACGGCCGAGAAGAGAACGTAAGCCAGGAACGTTGTTCGCTCAACTAGCGAGCCAGAAATGATCGTGATTGCAGTCCCGGCGAAAGCCACCTGAAAAAGGAAGAACGTCGGCCCGGAAATGGTGGCACTTTCAACATCGAAAAGCCCCTCGAGAGCGAAGAAGCCCCCGCCGGCGAATTGGCTGCCAGACCCGAACATCACTGAGAAGCCGACGAAGAAAAACGCCATGCTGCCGACTGTCCAGTCCATAAGGTTCTTCATAGCTACGGCAGTAGCGTGGGCCTGTCGAGCCAAACCAACTTCGAACATCATGAAACCGGCCTGCATCATGAATACCAGGGCAGCGGAGAAAAGGATCCAAACCTCATCGATCGGATTCCCTAATTTGGAGGTTGGCAGCGCATCTTCGGAACGACGCAGAGCGAGCGCCAAAACGCCAGCGGCCACAGCCATTACAAGAAATAACGTGACCTTCCGCAATTGACGCGATCGGTAGGTTAGATCGTCGGATCTCGCCATTCCTAAGGTCCTCCCCCTAGTAAACAGGCCACAAATGCGTACCTAAGTGACCAAGGTATCGGGTTCAGATAAACTTCACACAATGATCAATATGCAGCAACAAACGACCTATTGAGGGGCTGATTCTGTGGAAACGCCAGGCTTTAATTCAGACAGTTTTTCACTAGTTCGACAGGGCTATGACACCGACGAGGTCGAAGCCTTCTTAGTTAGCCAGGCTGAGGCCTGGCATCAAGCCCTACGTCAGGCCGAACAGCGAACCGCTCAGTTCCAGCTGGAACTGGAGAAGACGCAGCGTCGGGAAGCTGCTTTACTCAACGAGTTGAACTCGGCGACCAAAGCCAAAGAAAACACAATGGCTGAAATAGAACAGGAAGCGGAGCTCAAGCGGGCAGAGCACGAGCTTACAATCAAGAAGCGTGCTGATGAAGTCGAAGCATCTATCACGGCTCAGCTGGCAGAAGCCGAAGCTAAGGCCGCCGGTCTAATACGACAGGCTGAACACGATGCTGCTGAGAGCCAAACTGAGCTTGAGAAAACTCGGACTTCGCAACTAGCGGCTCTGGAATCGGAGCATCGGCGGACAACGTCACAGTACGAAAAAGCGGAAGCGAAGCTGATTGAGAGCATCAAAGATCTCAACACCATGCGTGTCGCACTGGTAGACGGCCTCCAAGCAATTGCCGATGGAGGCCTGACGAACGCAAAGGCAATTGACGACTTGCTCGACGAAATCGGTCTTGACTCAGACGACCCAAAGTCTTCCCTGCTCGACAACGGTCTGGACGGACGTTCGGTAGACGGCTAGACATTCACCTGTGAACTCGAATGCTCATGTCGCAATAGTCGGTGGCGGAATCGCTGGAGCCAGCGCCGCCTACTCTTTGTCCCTGACTCAACAGTTTGACCGAGTGCTGCTTATTGAAGCTGAACCCCAACTAGCGATGCACACCACAGGCCGCTCGGCCGCAGTGTTGACCGAGAACTACGGTGCTGGACCCGTCCGACCTTTAACCGCAGCGAGCCTCAGCTTTCTTCATGACCCACCAGAGTCACTCGTCGATGGTCCATTGCTGCACAAACGTGGCCTTTTGACGGTTGCTACCAGGCCGGAGGATCACGCTGAGCTGGAGAAGCAACTGGCGGCTGGAACCAAGGCCCGACATCCAATTATTGAGCTCGGAACCGATGAAGCCCAACTGCTAGCGCCCCATATTGAGTTAACTGCCAGCCATCGAACTATGTGGGAAGCAGAATCGCACGATATTGATGTTGCCGCTCTGCACCAGGCCTTCATTCGGGGACTTCGGCTCCACGGCGGAGAGATCTTGACCTCCAATCGAGTGGATTCTGCTCACCGCAATACGGCCACCTCGAACGACAAGCCCTGGAGGTTAGAAACGACGAAGGGCCCAATCAGCGTCGATATTGTTGTGAACGCAGCAGGAGCATGGGGCGACCTGGTAGCCACCACAGCGGGGATAAAGCCGGTCGGGCTGCAGCCAATGCGAAGAACGGCGTTCATGACGGCTAGCCCATTTGAAGGGTCCGGGCGTTTTCCGTTCTTAGTCGACGTTCTACACCGCTGGTACCTAAGACCCGATGGAACTCAGTTCATGTGCAGCCCAGCCGATGAGATTCCGAGCGAACCCTGTGATGCTCGGGCCGAAGAGATAGATATTGCGCGAGCGATCGAACTCATCAACGCTGAAACGAAACTCAATATTCGATCGATTTCTTCTCAATGGGCGGGGCTTCGAACGTTCGGCCCGGATAGAGCCATGGTTATCGGCCCGGAGCCGACGGAACCGAGTTTCGTTTGGTGTGTGGGGCAGGGCGGAACTGGGATTCAAACTTCGCCGGGAGCTGGACAACTCGTAGCCGACTTGGTGACGTTGGCTAACCCTGGTGAGTCGTTCGCAGACACCGGTCTGAACGTTTCCGAACTCTTGCCTGATCGGCTACGAGGGTAGCAACGGGTGTGGCCAAGATCATGAGTCTAGCTCTTGGGCTGCGGCTGTAGCCACCGCCAGTACCTCTTTCGCGGTCAAGCCGAGCTTGGACGCCGCTACCTGGACGTCATCCCATTCGACGCTTCGGTTGATGACGGCATCGTCAGCCATCGCTGACTTGACCCGGATTGGTTGCCCATTAACCGACACCTCCTGTTCGGTACGGGCCAAACCGTGCTTTTCGACTGGCCATTGGCGCAGGCCAATCGTGGTCGTTTCTCGGAAGATCACCGCCTTTACATCGTCAGCAACGTGCACACCACAAAGAACGCCGAGCTTGAACGCTGGTCGCCCCTTTTTCATAAGAATGGGGGTAACCCACGCGTCATCAGCTCCGACATCCAGCAGGCGGTCAATAACGATGGGCCAGAGTCGTGTGTCCATATCATCGACATTCGTCTCGAACTGCACTGAATCAAACGCCATAGTCACGAGTTCCTTTTTCTCACCGAACGAAGATGCCAGTGAACAATAGTCAAATACCAGACCTAGGTGTCTCTTATCGGTCTGAGAATCGACTCTTGGGTACAAGACATGATCAGCTGACCGGCCGCATCGTAGATTTCGCCACTGTTCAACCCGCGGCCATCGGCCGCTGCGGTGCTTCTTTGGTCGAACAGCATCCATTCGGCTGGGTTGGTCGCTCGATGAAACCAGACGCTGTGATCTAGGGTGGTAGCCCAAATAGTTTTCATAGCTACGCCATACGGAATGACGGAGTTAAACATCAAAGGACCGTCACTAAGAAACGCCAACACGACTTGGCGGTCTCGGCTAGTGAGGGCATCAGCCTCGGGGACTCTCATCCAGACTCGGAGCTGAGCTTCTCGACCTGGAGTCAGTTCGAGAAACGTTGGGCTGGCCCATTCCATTTCCGTCCATCCGTTCTGTACTGGCGGAAAAGGAAACTTGTCTTCGCCTCTGGCGACCCGGGCCGAGACGAGCTCCTCGGCTGAGACAACCTTTGGAGCTTGTGGTTGGTGTTCAAGTCCACCCTCGGTCCGTTTGAATGACGCCATCATCTGAAAGACCTGGGTGTCGTTTTGCCATGCTGCTACCGAACGAGCCTCGCTCCCCTTGCTCTGGCGCAACATCGACACCCGATATTCGATCGGGACTGCAGGATCCCCTCGGTTCAAAAAGTAAGCGTGAAACGAATGGGCCAACTTTGCTTCATCGACCGTTGCCAATCCGGCAGCCAACGCTTGACCGAGAAAATGACCTCCGTAGATTCCCATCGAGCCATACGGATTCGGATCGCCCACGAAAAGGGTCGGATCGTCGGTTGGGGTTGGACTCAGTACGTCAATTAGCGAGCGATCACCAAGATCACTCGAGGTAGGCATCGCTTCTCGATAGCTGTCAGGCTCGGCAACACCATCTTTGCTGTTCTGGATGCCGCTGCTTTGTTGACCTGGCGTGTTTGTCATATGTCCATTCAGTTCATATCGATTCGGACTGGTGGCTCCAACTGCGAGGCGGTCAGGTTCCTTAGTCAGAATCTCGAGACCTGGTCGCAACGTCATTTTCTACCGACGTTTTGATCCCGTGAACTACCTCAGTCATGTTCGACATGAGTTGCGAGATTCGGCGAGACAGTATCCGTGGCTCTTTTTCCGGCATCTCTTGGATCGCTCGGGTTAGGCCTGATGGTCCGGGGCCGATTACAACCGAGTATCGCAGGCGGGTCGCTCCGGCGATACCGGTTGCTTCAAATCGCCACTGCGCTCCCGGGTGCTCCCGATCGGTGGTGACCCAACCGAACTCGTGGTCTTGCTGGAAGTGGCTAACAAAACAGTCGACCTCCCAGTCCCCCATGTATGAGTTCGAGTTTGAGCCAACAAAGTGCGATCCAATTCCTGGTTGCTGACTCTCATCAACCCATCGTGCGCCCGTGGCCTCTTCGCTAAACTGAGCGCTGAACTCGATATCTGAGATATAGGGCCAGATATCCTGAGGCTTCGCTTTGATGTCAACTTCGACCACGGCGCCTGGACCATCGGCGTGGCGCTCTGGTGAGCTCGGGCCAGATTGCCAAGTCCGAGCAAAGCCGTCGAAGTAAGTGATTTGGCGCGCTGGGTATCGGGATGCCTTTTTGAACTCCGTTCCTTTGGTCCATCCGACCGGGACCATCGCGATTTGGGTCATTCCATCTGGGATTCCGAGCAGTTCAGCGATCTCATCTTGACGAGATAGGTTGGCGGTTGTCCAGGCTGACCCGAGGCCTCGGGCTCGAAGGGCCACCGAGAAACTCCAAACCGACTGAATGATCGAATCGAACAGGCCAGGGCGACCGCTGCCATCGTGGACACCGATAATGGTAGGAATCACAATAGCGGGAACTTCAGCCAGGTGTTCGGCCAAGTAGGCCGCCGACTTCATGACTTTCTCTTGTGGATGCCCGGTGCCTGCAATTCGATCACTGGTTTGGATCATCCACTGGCCTGCGGCGTCCATATAGAGCTCGGCCAACCGGTCTTTCAACGCTTGATCTTTCACGATGATCCATCGCCGACTCCCCTGGTTCCCCCCAGATGGTGCTTGCTCGGCTATGTCGATGCAATCGAGGAGAATCTGATGGTCGACCGGGCGTTCGAGGTCGAGTCGTCGCCGAACTACCCGGGTGGTAGATAGCGCTTTATCTACTGAGGCAACGTCGATATCCATTAGTTGACCATCTCATCAGGCCGTTGACCGCTGCTCTTATCTGCCGCATGAACTCGGGCTGCCTTGGCCAGGTTTCGCAAGTCCGATCGTTCTTGGTCGCTCAAGATGGCTATATCTTGTGCATGCAATTTGTCGGTCAGCGACTCAATCTCATCTCGAACCTCGCTCAAGTGGTCAGTAGATGGAAACGGTTCAGGCCAACCGAAGAACTTGGCGTTCCAGTCACCAGTGGGTCCGCTCAGAATTGCTTCCAACGGCGACATTCCTAGCGCTTGAACCGCCACAGTGTGTCGGCCAAACCGAAGTTCTCTCATCGTTTGGCACAACTGGAATGTCCTACCCGGACCGGCCTTCGGCAACTCTTGCTCACGCCATCCAACGAAGGTTGGAGCTCCGTACGGACTGGCGTTAGCGACGACTTTTTCGACTAGTTTCCCGAGTGGTTCGTACCCGTCGAAATCACTCAACGTGGCCTCTCCCCATTCTTGACAAATCTTGGCGTAAGTACGAGCCCCATCGGCTGGGTCGGTTACAGCCCGACCCCGCTCCACCATTCCCCGCATATACCCGGGTTCCCAAAAATAGGCGGCAGCAACGACGTTGTCAGGCGGGCAGTCTCCCAACACTCCCAATCTTCCTACCGCATAAGCGCCAAGAGGGTCAGCTGGAAGCCCTTGCTCCGCGGCTCGGATACTCGTTGATGGCGCCAATAGCCACTCCATGGCCAACATTCCCATCGATCCACGCATACTTCGAGCGACCGTTAATGAGTCCATCATCACAACGTAAGCTGGCTGGCCCGTATACGTCCAATTCGGAACTGACCTCGCAAGTAGATAGCGATCATTGAACTAGTTCGCCGAGGCAGTCCAAATCCGAGGGTAGAGATCGCCTTCTGGTCGGTCACCTGGAACAAGTCCGGCCGCAGTCATGACTGTGGTGTGGTCGGGGTCCATTCCGTAGGGACGGAAGTTCACTTTGACATCATCACCAAGCCACTTTGTCGTGAACACTTCGAGGCCCTGGTCGGGAGGAAGTTTTCCTGAACCGCCATGCATTGTTCGACTGTTGAAAGCAACGCAGTCTCCGGGCTGCATATTCCAACTCACGACTCCCCACTTTTTGCGGTCACCGTCAATGTCGGGAAACGCTTCCTCTGCGGCATCGTCGAAGTCAACTGAGTCAACTGCTACCTGGCTATCCGGATTAAGATCTCCGAAGTTGTACTGCTTCAACACTTTGGTCTCCAAGTGGGAACGAGGAACAAAGCAGAGCGCGTTCTCAGCCTTGACTGGGACCAATGGCATCCAGATGCTGCAGGTGTTGAATCCCTCGACCGACCAATAGGGCTCGTCTTGATGCCATGGAGTTTCGAATTGAGTTCCGGGACTCCTCACGAACACTGCATCAAAGTAGAAGTTGATCTTCGACGCTCCTAGCAGGGCAGCAGCTATTTCGGCTGCCGGCGATTCAAACACGAAGTTGCCGTATTCTTCGACCTGCTGCCACGCTTGGCTGTCGTAGAAGACCGTCCTGCCTCGTTCATCTCTATCCCAGACTCGGGCACGGGCGGTTGGATTTTTACAATTAGTCGCTAGGCCTTCCCGGAGATGCTCAATCCAACCCGAATCAAACATATTGGGCAAAAGCACAACACCATCGCGGGCGAAGGTTTCGATCTGGTGCGACGTAACAGCGGTCAAGGGCGCTCGGTTCATTCTCTCATTTTCGCATGGCCAGATTCGCCGGTCGAGTCCGCTACCACCGGGCCGGTAACGTTAGCGGCCCTCGAAACGCCCAACCACCGAAAACCACATCTGGCTCAGATTCATCGATGGTGAGGTTCGGAAATCGGGCGAACAGTTTCGGAACCGCTATATCGCCAATCAAACTTCTTGAGGCGGCCGCGCCGGCACAAAAGTGCGGGCCGGCTCCGAAGGTCAGGTTCGGGCTAACGTCTCGCTGAACGTCGAACTCAGCCGAGCGATCAAAGTAGTCCTCATCTCGGTTGGCTGAACTGAACATCAGGAATACGCGGTCGTCGGCACGCAGTTGAACTGAGTTGTATTCGAAGTCGGTCGAGATCCGTCGAGGGGACATACCGATAGGAGCGACAAGGCGACAATACTCGTCGAAAACTTGCATCCACCCAACGATTCCCCGTTCGACGAGTTCAAGCTGGTCTGGATGAGTCAGCAATGCCCAGATCATGCCTCCGATCGCATCCCGAGGTTCGTTTTGACCGCCAGAGATAGTCAATTTGATATTGGCTCGAACAGTATCCATTGGCATTCCTGAAGAGACCATGATGGACAAAAGACTGTGGTCAGGCGAAGCTAGCACCGCTGGCAAACGCTCATCGATTGCGGCATCAATAGCGGCCACCGCTTCGTGGCATCGGGTTTCAACATTTGAGTCGCCCTCGTAGTTGGCGATCCCATCGATCATTGCTTGGCTCCATCCATCAATTTGATGGTACGAAGCGTTGGTCAGCCCAGTAAGCACCTTGAGCGCTTCACCGCTAACGATCGTTGCGAAGGTCCGAACCAAATCACCGCCATGTTGAGTTGCGAGAACCTCGATGGCCGAGTCAACGATCGACTCGAACTGTGTCGCCCAGACCTTCTTGACTGCGTTCGGGGAGACTGCTGGATAATAGACGAACCGTTCCTTGCGATGATCGTCTCCGTCACGGCGCATCATGTTTTGACCCATCAGTACGTTCATCAGGCCGCCTGGCTGGTCGGAAGAGAACACGGCGACATTTTTTTCACACGTTTGGATGTCGTCCCGTTTCGTAACGAGCACTGCGCCGAGTTCGGGAACGAAGCAAATCGGATTCTCGTTCCGCATCTCCTTCAACTGAGGGTACGGATCGTTCCAAAACTCATCTAAATCAACTGACACGACCGGAGCCGGATGCATGATTGACCCTACCATGACAACCGATTTCGAACCTAAGAACCTTTTGGTCGGGATCGAATGATGTGTCAGGCGTAACAGAGAACTTGAACACATCCAGACCGCAAGCCAAGTTCCAGTACGAAACCCTTGCAAGAGTCTAAAGTTTCGGAGAACACAACGTTTCGATCAGTCCCCGAGCACAGTCATTCGGATAGTCTCATCGAGGGAATCATTGCCCTACAAGGCAGCTAGTCACATTGAGGGACAACTTTTAGATGCTCGTAAAACTGGTACACCTGTTCGCGTCAAGGCCGCGCCGTTCGATTGTCCTCTGGCTCGCCATGCTGATCTTCGGTGTTTTGTCCTACGCCCTCTTGTTGCCTCGGGAGGGTTTTCCTCCGGTCGATGTTCCCATCTCGATCGCTGCTGGCGGATACTTCGTCGATGATGCCGACCAAGTCGACGAAGACGTTACACAAGTAATCGGCGACGCTCTGGCAGATCGCCCAGAAGTAGCGAACGTGCAAACGTTCTCTCGGCCATCGTCGTTTTCGATCATCGCCAACCTTGAGAGTGGCGTTACCAGTGTCGATGGCGCCGAGCTAGTTGACGAAGTGGTTGCCGATCTTGATTTGCCGCCAGAGGCACAAGTTTTTTCTCAATCGATTGACGCATCAAAGTTTCTCGACGAAGGGTACGACCTTTTGATCGGGGTCTATGGCGGCACCGACGCCACAGGGGAAGAGCTCGAAGCAGCAGCCAACGCCATCGTTGATGAAATTTACCACCCAGACATCTTGTCGGCCACGGTAGAAAGCAGCTTCGATCAGGGTATCAATCCGGCTACAGGTGAAGAGGTAACTCTTGAGGTTGGATTCAACCAGCTGACGGATGAAACAGGTGAGTTTCGACCGTCGATTGCAATCGGAATCAAGGCAGCGGAAAACGTTGACTCGTTGGCCATACGAGATGCTACCGATGCCGCGTTAGCTCAGGCGCGGCCCAGTTTGCCCGACGGCTACGAAGCGGTCGTAGCCATTGATTTCGCCACCGTAGTCCGGGATCAAATCGGATCTCTACAAGGAAACGTGCTGACCGGTATTTTGGTGGTGGCAATAATTGCGTTGCTTTGGATTTCTTGGCGAGCGTCGATCATTACTGCGTTATTCATTATGACGGTTCTGGCTGCATCTGCGGGCGGACTCTACCTCGTCGGAATCTCGCTAAATACGATCTCTTTGTTTGCACTAATTCTCGCCCTCGGACTGTTTGTCGACGATGCCATCGTGATAACAGAGGCGGTGGACGCTTTCCGCGGTGATGACCCTGACGACGACGACCTGAGCATTATCGGTCGAGCAATTAAGCGAGTTGGCAGTGCCAGCGTGGCCGGCACGCTAACAACCGTTCTTGTTTTCGCTCCGATGCTTTTGATTAGCGGAATTCTTGGCGGATTCATTCGGATTCTGCCCATCACGGTGATTCTGTCCCTGATGCTGTCGCTGATTCTGTCGTTGATCTTTATTCCCGTTGCCTCTCGGTTTATTGTTCTGCCTGCTCCTCGGGCCAACGGACCGCTGAACCGGGCCGAAGCGTGGGTGGCCGACAAGGTAAGCTCGCTTCCTGGCCTCGGCGGAGGCAAAGGCTTCGCCGTCGGAATTGGTGGGATAGCGCTGAGCTTGGCTCTGTTCTACATCGGCATTGGAGTTTTCGCTCCTCAAGTTGGCTTCAATATCTTTCCGCCCTCTAAAGACTCGATCAACATTGCGCTGGAGATCACCTACGAGCCTGGTACGACGATCGAAGACGCTAAAGCGTTAGCCCTTGAAGTCAACCAAGCAGCGAGCGAGGAACTAGATCAAGAGCTCGAGCTCGGCTATCTCTACATTGGCGACGCCAACTCGGCCTTGGCCCAATACAACCTGACCCCGATCGGTGATCGACCGACGGTTCACGAACTTGTGGATACCTTGCAACCAATCGGCGATGACGTGACTGATGCCAGGGTTGTGTTCTCAGCTATCTCGAACGGGCCGCCTGAGCTTCTCTTTCCTTTCACGATGCAGGTATTCGGCGAAGATATCGAAACCCTTTCTGCGGCGGCTGAAACCCTTCGAGCCGATCTCGACGGACGCGAATTGGAGCTCCCGAACGGAGAAACCATGACGGTTGTCGAGACCGATGTTGGTCTCACAGATGTAGTGGCCCGAATTGACGGACGTCGCCTCGTCGAAGTTAGAGCCCGATTCGACAACGACTCTGTAACGTCAACCACCGCTGCGACCGAAGAGTACTTCACTGACAATTGGGGCGAATCTGAACTGGCTGACTTGGGTCTAACAGAAGATTCCTTGGGCTTCGACTTCGGTCTTGAATCTGACAATCAGGAAGCGTTCAGCAGCTTGCCTGCGGCCTTCCTCGCTGCTCTAGGCATGATGCTCGTACTACTAGTCATTCAGTTCCGTAGCTCCATCCAGTGGCTCCTCGTGTTCCTAGCCATTCCATTCAGTTTCTTCGGCGTGTTCGGAGGCTTGCTACTGACCGACAACTCGCTGAGTTTCTTCGTGATGCTAGGCCTCATTGGACTTATCGGAATTGCGGTCAACAACACCATCTTGCTGGTCGACTTTGCCAATCAGGAACGCGATGCTGGCAACGATCGCAAGACTGCTATCGCTAACGCCATACGGCAGCGATTCCGCCCGCTTGTGGCCACGTCGCTAACTACTGTCGGCGGTCTTCTTCCGTTGGCATTGGCTGATCCGTTCTGGGAAGGTCTCGCCTTTACGATTATTTTCGGGCTGCTGTCTAGCACGTTCTTGGTAATTGTCTCGTTCCCGTACTACTACTTGGCGGTAGAGTGGCTTCGAGACTTGATTCGGACACCTTGGCGTCGCGGACCGAAGCCTCAAGACCTTGACCAAGCTCCAGGAGACGGGTCAGGCTCTGAAGACGAGCTTGTTGGCGTCACCTAGCTTGGTTGACTGGCATCTAGCCAGGGCAATTTGTTAGGTCGTTAGGATCGGCGTAATCTTAAACAATGGTCTCGTCATTGGTGCCGACCGACAATTTGCTTCCCGATGTTCTGCCAACTGATCGCCTTAACGAGCGGGCGATGGCTACCCGCGAACTTAGGGGTGATCTTCGCCGAATAAACAACGTCGGCAATATCTTCACCGTCGGTGGCGCTCTTTTTGTTTCGTTCGGTGTCGTTGGTCTTGCTGGATACTTGCACACCTGGTGGGCCTACCTTGCAGCATTTGTTTTGATGGCCCGGGGACACGTCGGCCTTAACATCCTCGGGCACGAGGCCGCCCATCGGCTTCTGTTTTCGAACCAGAAGGTCAACGATAACGTGGGCCGTTGGCTAGTGGGCTATCCCACCTTCCAGGCTATGTTGGCCTACCGGCGCTCGCACTTTGCACATCATCGCGACGAAATGGGGCCTGAGGAGCCAGACCTCTCGCTCTACAGCGGATACCCGATACCAAGCGATTCCTGGTTTCGAAAGTTGAAACGAGACGCAACTGGGGTTAGCGCCTACAAGAACTTTCGCGGTTTGTTTTCAGCCGCTCGCCGAGGGGCGAAAGAGGCTCGACAAATCTTGGCGGTTCAGGCTGTCATGATCGGAGTTTCGTTGCTCGTGATGCGTCCTCTGATGTACGTCGTTTGGCTCGTATCGTGGTCAACGCTATGGCGGGTATCAAACCGTCTGCGATCTATCGCTGAGCACGGTGGGCTCATCAGATCAAAGGATCGCCGATTGACCACCCACGTGATCCGGCAATCACGACTCGCCAGATTTTGGATGGTGCCATACAACACGGGTTGGCACTTGGCCCACCACGTTGACATGGGCGTACCGTGGCGTAATCTGCCCCGGCTGCATCAGGAGTTGGTCGACGCCGGCTGGGTCGTCGAAGATCTTGAATATCGGTCATACCGAGCGTTCTGGAAAGCGGCAAGCTCGGGAACTGTCAAGAAGCCCGACGTTGAAGGTGCCGGGTCCGGTCGTTCGTCAATGCTCGACTTTACGACCAAACAATAAGTTTCAGACGTTGACGTCTACTCGCGCTACGAGTTCTGGAAGGTCACAATGAACCCAATTTCGCTCCCCCGTCGTCCCCATACCGTCGATTTTCACTTCGATGTTCTGTGCCCATGGGCTTATCAAACATCGCTGTGGATGCGGGACGTTCGCGATCAACTCGGGATTACTGTGAATTGGAAGTTCTTCTCTTTGGAGGAAGTAAATCGGGTTGAAGGAAAACGTCACCCCTGGGAACGAGATTGGAGCTACGGCTGGTCGATTCTTCGCATTGGCGCCTTAGTCGGTCGGATCGATATGAAACACCTCGATGATTGGTACGCCGTTACTGGCCGAGCGTTGCACGTTGACGGGATGAAGATCCATGAGCCAGATGTTGCTCGGCTGCTTCTCGAAGAGATCGGAATGGATCCTGGGCTAGTTGATGAGTCAATTAGAGATGAATCGACCAACACCGAAGTTAAGGCCGACCACGACAAGGTCGTCGCTGCCGATGGCTTCGGCGTCCCGACTCTGTTTTTCCCAGGAGCTGATGGCAGTCCTGAGCAAACCATTTTCGGACCAGTTCTGATCGATCCTCCTACTGGCGATGCAGCAGTTCGCCTGTGGGACGTCGTGTGCGGTTGGCTTGAATTTCCTCATCTTTATGAGCTCCAACGACCGAAGACTGCTGCCGATCAACGCCTAATCGGGCAAACCTTCAAGCCGTACATGGAGGCTCGAGATTGGGTCAGTATCAACAGAGGCAAAGTTGTGGCGATGGAAGAAGATGGATTCAAAGTCAAAGGAGAAGCTAAAGACGCTGGTCAACTCAAGTGAGAACTCGTGACTGCTAGTTATTCAAGACTTGTATCTCGCCTACTTGAAGCTCGAAGTTTGCGACCGACCCTTGGGCTGATGGATTCGGTATCGTGACGCCGGTGATTCCTGCGGCTGGCACAGAGACTATTTGGTACTGAATGAGCCACGTCACAGCCGCTTGGCTCGCAAAGGCGTCATTAGATCCAACCCCGGCCGATGATTCTTCAAACGTGATTGTGCAGGCTGTGGCTGGTTCTGGCTGCTGATACGGCACGCCTGCTCCCACGCAGAGTTGAGACGTTACCCCGAAGTCCCAATTCACGTTCTGGACCGTTGCGGTGGCTGTCACTGTGACGCCATTGACCGTTGCCGTGTTAGCGACAACGTCAGGACTGGCCAACCAGAACCACGTCGGCACGTTGACAAGTGAGTTTCGAGCGGCGAAATCTGGGTTGGAAGCAACGGTGGGTGCTAACGCCAGGCCGCCAATCGCCGTGTTAATGGCCGGGTTAGGATCTACTGGAGGCGGAGGAGGCGTTGGAATTGATGCTGGGCCACCACCTGGCCCAGGAGTACCCGGGGTGCCAACCGGACCGCTCGGCGGGCCACCGGTGCCGCCAGTACCACCAGTACCAGGAGTCGTTCCACCCGATCCACTCGACGGAGGTGGGCTTGTCGGACAAGCGGTTCCGAAGGTCCAATCGGAACAGTTGAATGTCGGCGGATTCGCACCCGACGAGCCAGGGTTGCTTCCACCGGTCGAGCCTCCGCTGCCGCTTGGCACTGGTCTCCATTCGTTGCAGCCCCCGAGCGGGCCGGTCAAGTCGGTGCAGACCAACCCGGGTCCGCCAGAGGCATTGCCTCCGCCGTTTCCGCCCGTCGATGTCTGAGTTGGTGGAGTGTTGACTATGCAAGCACAGGCGCCAGGCGGAGGTTCAATCGGATAACCCGGGTTTGGGCTAGTAGGAGGAGCTCCGGCACCGGGACAACTGGTGGACGAAAGCGGACTTCCGCCACATCCAACTTGAGCTGATGCGGGTTCGCCGCTGGCGAAGATGGAGATCGTCAAAATGAAGACTCCAATACCGATCGCTATCAAACCCGAAACCGCTCGCCTTGCAAACTTAGACTGACTTGCGCCGTACTTTTCCACGTCATTCGCCGCCTTGAATTATCCCGCAATCCGGCCGATTATAGGCGAATCCACCTAGTGATGTCGATCACCCGAGGGGCCTTTGTAGCGGAACGAAATTCGGCGTCGCTAGCGATCAGTCTTTGTCGAGTAATCCAGCGCCAGCGCCTTGGCGGCTTTCGTCAGTAGCCGGAGCGTAAACCCGATGAGCGAATCGCAGCAGTTCGTCCATTGCGTTCGAGGCCACCTCAACCCGATGAACTCGCTGCTCGGCCAAGGTACCGAGCTCGCGTTGAGCACCGCCCCTGCTAATAGCTACTGGCGCTGCGGAAGTTGGCAACTCGCCCCGGAGCTCTAGTGTTTCTGCTGTTACTAGGCAGCGGCTAGAGTTCCATTTGATCTCGTAGCTCAGGTTGGAGCCTGGACCAATAGTCTGGGCCAAAAATGGTGCGATCAGAACCGGCTCGATGGTGGGGCTTAGCGCAAGCACTTCACACCCGGCCTGATCAGAAATCGACGCGCCGATGCTCAGCGGACATAAGGCATGGCCGTCGGCGACACCGTCCAGGTTCGACGCCATTGTCGACACGTCGGATGAGTCCACATAACGAAGCAGACGCAAAGCAATCTCAGGAGTCGGAATTCGGCGAGCGGCCAGCCACCGGATAGCGAAGGCTCCGTCTTCGGTCATTCCCCAGCTGTAACCTACTCCCCGGAGCGCTTTGGCTACTAGCGCCTGATATTCGCCGAGGGACAAGTTCATGCCGCTGGTATCTCGTCAGGGCCAGAGTAGGTCCATGCGTCTGGGTCAGACGTGGCCAAGTCTTCTGGAAACGGAGCACCTCGGAACATACAGATCCGAACCCATCGGTCCGATCTAGGATCAAAGTGGGTGGCGCCGAAGAAACTAAGTTTGGCCCGCAACAAATCGATCGGCATCATCTTGGCGTCTATCGTGTTGTCGCGAATCTCGGCGTAAGGAGCTCGGCTGGCGATAGATAGCCGCCGGGCAGTGTGGCGGTGTTCTGGGTGAGCCTTCAGGAACGGGCCGAGCGTTCGATCACCAAACCAGTCACCGATCTGGTCGTACATCGCCGCAGCATCGCGCCCCGGTTGCAAGGGTTGCTCAAACCGTCCAATATCTTCTTGGTGCCGCTCCCCCAAACGAGGCTCAAGTTTCTCCTCTGACACATACCACGCCCGGGCATCGGCTTCTGGCGAGGACCAATCGATCTGCAATGCCCACCCGTAGTTCGCCTCTAGCGCTTCCCGAACGGCACTGAGCGTCGCCGCCCCATCGATTCGGGTCGGAGACGACTCATCGGCATGCATCACTTCGACGAGAGGGTCTACTAACTCTCCGTACGGCTCCATTAGCAAGGACACAACGAGCTCTTGCCCCTCGACCGACAACGACTCGCTCGCCCACCGAAATAGCTCATCCCAAGGTCGGTTCCCTTGGAGCGATGTGGTCTCTATGTACTGGTCGAGCAAATCAAGATCTTCGGAGAGCTTAGCTACCTTGATTTGCTGGACTGGGTGTTGTGAGTGCCAACTGTCTACCGTCGTTCGAGCACCTCTAACAAATCTCTTGAATGTAGAGATCTCGCTTTGTGTGGCGCTCTCCACTGAGCGGACCCGGCCAAGCGCTGTCTCCCGGGCCTGAATCCAGTTGTTGATCAAGCGGGGGTGATTGATCAGAAAGGGAGCCATGCCGAGACCGGTCGAGTTGCCAATACCGAGTCGACGTCGAAGATGACCGCTAATAGTCGCAGCGTTAGGCGACACCGCTTGAGCCATATGCTCGACCAGATCGAGAACAAACCACCGGATCAGATACACCGTGAGCATTTCAGCTTGAAACGGAGCTAGTAGTTCAGAGCGGTCGGCTATCGCGTCCCGATCGGCAGCTCCGAACTTTCCGCTTCCATAAACCGCGGTCGTGCGCATTAGGTACCCGACCTCTTCTATCGCATTAGCTTCGGGTTGACGTCCAGCGGCCAAGGCTTCTATAACCGAAGTCCATAGTCGAACCGACCGGTTTGCCCTCGACAACGTTAGCTCCCGATCTGAGACGCGACCAGCCTCTTGCAGCGGCACGTTAGCTCGAAGCCGCTCAACATCAGCGTCAGTCGGAACTCCGTCGTGGAGAGCGAACGTAGTGTCCCATGCAGTTGCAATCACCCGATCTGAACGTTGATCTGCTGGCAAATCGTGAGCAAACGCGACCAAGGTGTATTTACGAGTGCCGGTATCTACTTGGTACAGGGCGGTTCCGACGCCATTTCCATCAACGTCGAACCGGGTCCGTTCAAACGTCCACGACTCTCGCTTCATACGTCGCAACAGCGTTCTCATGAATGAAAGGCGACACTGGTGGAACGAGCCCATGCGTTCGAGTCGCATGACGACCTCAGGCGACCGCAGTTTGGTCGAAGGTATCCTTTCCCGCTCGTCCGACACGTCTATTCTGCTTTCTCGGGTCCAAAATTCTCGGCGAAAAAGCGGTACCAGTTGTCGCCCATGATCGCGCCGACTTCGGTGTTATCAAATCCGACAGAAGCCAGGCCTACCTCGATGTTGCCGAAGTCGAGATTTGTTTCGAACCAGGGCGGTTGGGGTGGGAAGCCTGGGGCTGCTGAAGAACCCTCGCCGTAGTCGATGTGTTTGGTCCAACGTCCAACCCGCATCCATTCGACGATGGAGTCAGGTTGGTCTTGGCACAAATCGCTACCGATCCCGAAATGTTCGATTCCGAAGCGCTCCACCGTGTCGGCCACCATTTGGCAGAAACTCTCGATCGAACAGTCTGACTTTCCTTTGAGGTGATGGGGATAGAGCGAAAACCCCATCATTCCACCGTTCGATGTGATGGCGCGGATAACGTCATCTCTCTTGTTTCTAAGAGCAGGGTGCCACGCATGAGGGTTGGCGTGCGTGACCGTGATTGGGCGCTGGGAAATCTCGGCCGCCTCGATTGTCGATCGGTCAGCTGAGTGACTCATGTCGACTACGAGACCGACCCGATTCATCTCTCGAATAACCTCTGAGCCCATTCGAGTAATGCCGGGGTCGTTCTCTTCGTAGCACCCGGTTGCTAGCAACGATTGGTTGTTGTAGCTGAGCTGCATAAACCTGGCGCCGAGGGTGTGAACGATCTCGACTAGATCGATGTCGGCCTCAATCGGCGACGGATTCTGAAAGCCGAAGAATATGGCGGTTCGATTGCTAGCTTTGGCTGCGTCAATGTCAGCTACGGTCCGGCCATGAACGATCAAATCGCCATAGCGATCGAACCAGCGGTTCCATTGCGACATTTGCGCCACTGTTTCCCGAAACGTCTCGTGGTACGCGATGGTTACGTGAACGGCGTCAACCGATCCATCTCGCATCTGGCGGAAAATTGGTTCCGACCAGTTTGCGAACTGTAGGCAGTCAATTCGGTACATGATCCGTCCTGGTAGAGGGACTACGGTCAACGACTCCAGAGTACGGTCAAGAGCCGATTAGCGTGAAGTCGGAGCTGGCCCGCCGGCGCTAGTCGGTCCTTTGTTGAAAACAAGAATCGGATGCCAAAAGAACGACTTGAGTTAATAGCGCAGATCGCTCCGAGTTTGAACTATTCGATCCAAGCCTTTACGGCACCCAAATCATCTAGGGCGTTGGCTCCCACAGGGTTTACGGTTAGGTGCGTGACGCCGACCTGCTTGTAGATCGCGAGCCGCTCTTTAATATGGGATTCTGACCCGATTAGATTCGCGGTATCTACGTATTCATCCGGGACCGCCGCCATAGCTTCGGCTCGTTGACCCCCAAGGAAGAGATCTTGGATCTTCTCAGCTTCTTCTTCCCAGCCGTAACGCTTGAACAAGTCGTTGTAGTAGTTCTTAGATTTCGCTCCCATGCCACCGACGTAGAAGCCGACGTGGCCGCGAGCAGCCTCTCGAGCCTGAGCCACGTCTTCAGACTCCCCGATAGCCAGCTGAGCGTCCCCGAATATATCCAGTGGGCCGAGACCGTCGAGCCGCTTGGCCTTGCCCGCCGCTAGGGCCTCACCCCAGACTCGGTCGAATCGATCAGGGACGAAATGAATTGGCTGCCATCCGTCTGCTATCTCGGCGGTCATTTCCACATTCGACGGGCCGATCGAGGCAACGACGACAGGTATGTCTGACCGATGCATCTTGTTCATCAGCTTCAGCGGCTTGCCTAGTCCTGTGCCTTGATCGGCTGGAAGAGGCAGCGTTACTGCTTTACCTTCGTGCGTTACCTTGTCTCCGCTCCAGACCTTCCGGCAGATGTCGACCGTATCTCGGGTTCGCCCGATGGGTCGCTTGAAGGGAACTCCATGCCAACCTTCGATCACTTGTGCCCCCGAGGTGCCTATTCCTAGGGTGAAACGACCTTGTGATAAAGCATCTATCGTGGCTGCAGTCTGAGCGATCAGAGCTGGGGACCGAGAGAACACGTTGACAATCCCGGTCATCAGTTCAATACGTGATGTCTTGGCTGCAATGTAGCCTAAGACCGAGACTTGATCGAAACCATAGATCTCCGGTATCAGAACCATATCGACGCCTGCCGCCTCTAAGTCGAGGATCTTGGCCGTTAGCCGCTCAGGATCACCATCAAAGAACGTTGCGGTACAGAGTTTCATAGTTCCACTTTCTAGATCAGATTTGACTCGGCCGATCGTAGCCCAGATCGATGACAGGTAAGAAAACTGAGAATTCGAATTTTCTATTCGGCTTCGCTTTGGTGAGCTTGAAGGATGGGACGGGCGGTTCGAAGTGCATCAATCGCAGCTGGAAGTCCGCAGTACGGAGCCGTGTGCATCAAAGCCTCTTCGATTTCATAGGGCTCAAGCCCGTTGTTAAGTGCCCCTCTGATGTGGATTGTCAGCTCGTGAGGCCGGCCAAGGGCAGTCAGCATGGCCAGGTTAAGCAAGCTTCGATCTCGCCGAGACAGCTGATCCCGGTTCCAAACACTCCCCCAAGCGAATCCAGCGACCAGTTCTTGGAACGCAGCTTGAGCCTCGGTCTCTGGCGAGCTGACCGAGTCGACGTAGTCATCACCAAGTACTTGCCGGCGTATTTCTTGGCCGGCGGAAACTCGGTCGATTGGTCCAGTAGGTTCGAACGTCATGTGGATCCTTCCTTGGGGTAGACCGAAAGCCTACTGCCAACGATCGAACCACTAGATAACAATTGGTGTGACTCTGTTTGTTATCGCCCGGACGAGGTTGAGAGCTGCCATGGCTGACGTTTTCGGGTTACCGGGAAGCGGATTGTTACTTGTCGATACCGAGAGATCGCCGAAGGCCCCCGAGGCCGAAATCAGATGACGATTTGTTTCAGCGGCTGGGTCTGCGATTAGGGAAATGAGAGTGTGGTCTGGCCCGATACCGGCCAGGGCGGTAGTCATTGCGACATTGGCATTCTTTGGAAATCTTGAGGCCGTCTGAGAAGCGTTTGCCTCGAAGAAGCACGTTGGTTCAGTTAGGGACCCAAGATCGCAAAGCTCTTCGGCCGGCGTGTCCAGCCATGCTTTTGGTGGCTTAACAATGGTGTGTTTCACGGTCTCGATTCCCATCAAGCGGGCGGCGGCCAGTGCATCAACACCACCTAGTGCTCCGGGCTGGATATGTAGTTGACACCCAACCGACTCTGCTTGATCTCGCAAAGATTGAAGTAACGACGCATCGGCTAGAGCGGACACCGACGACACAATAAGATCGGCTTGAGCATCGAATGTTGCTTGGCCCCAAGGGCCGACGCTTGCTCGCCCGGCCGCTTCGGCCACTACATCAGGGTTGAACTCTAAGAGTTGTTCTGGGCTATCTATTAGGCTTGCGCCCTCCGGTAGCCCCGAGCGATGTTGCGATAGATCTCGAACACCGACTGCAACGATTTCGATTGCGGTCTCAGCCAGCATTTCGGCGACGGTGGACCCAATGGCGCCCCACCCGACTAGAACCAGTCGAACTGAAGATCTCAAACGATCAGACCACACTGTTCGAACGCCGAGCGAGTGATCGCTTTCTCGTCGTCAGTTAGCTCAAGCAGTGGGAACCGCACATGGCCTCCGACCTGCCCAAGCAGTTCCTGCCAGTACTTTTGATGAGAATGTGGTTTCTCTGGCGGTCGGGTGCCCCACAATGCCGCCCGAACCGGTTCAAGACTGGCGCTTATAGCCTTCGCCTTGGCGGCGTCCCCGGCCAAAGCGGCCTCGGTGTAGTCGTGCATCCGACGATCCTTGGCGGTTTGCAAAAGAAATGGCGGCGACGAACAAAGGTAGAGTTTCCAATTCAGCTCCAAGATATTGTCGAGCCATTCGGGCTCTGCCGCGGTACTAACCTGAATTCGGTCCGATGCCAACTTGGTCAGCTCTGCGTACATTGAACGCTCAACGCTGTACTTAATAGCGACGACGTTCTCCAGATCGGCGAGACGGTTGCAAAGTTCTGGCGACATCAGATAGCCGCTAGCCGGATGGCTCCACAAAGCGATCCCAATATCGACGCTCTCAGAGATCGTCGAGTAGTACCGCAACAAAGTTTCGTCTTGCGCCTTATGGAAATGTAGAGCTGGAGCGTGGACCACGATGTAGTCTGCTCCAACCTCTTGGGCATGACGGGCAAGCTCGATCACAACATCAAAGTTTTGATCCGAGCAAGACATGATGGTGTAGCCGTCATCACCGGTAGCTTCAACCGCGAGTTCGAAAGTTCGTTTACGCTCCGCCAGACTGAGGGAAAAGAACTCACCTTGCTTGCCTGATATGAACAAACCTTCGATTCCGAGTTCGTTGACCCAATGGTCAACGTTATGGCGAAAGCCATCTTCATCAATTCGGTGATCTTCGGTGAAGGGAAGCAGAGCGGCAGCCCAGATACCGTTCATATGCTCTCTGGCGTAGGCCTTGGCCTCGCTTCGGGGGTACTTCATTGTTCGATACCTTCTTAGTAATTGTGCTTTTTGGGGCTATACGATGGCGATGCTGTGCGAGACGTTCTTGACCACCGTGTAGTGGTTTAGGCCTTCGGCACCACCTTCGCGTCCATAGCCGCTTGATTTGACGCCTCCGAACGGAGTCTCAGGAAGTGACGCTTCGAGCGTATTAATTGACAGGTTGCCTGCTTCGACCCGATCCACCATCTGATCGACATAGTCGGCCCGGTTGGTGAATCCGTATGCAGCCAGGCCATAAGGCACCGAGTTAGCTTGGGCAATTGCGGAATCGAGCGAGTCGACTGGGTTAACAATTGCGATTGGACCAAATGGTTCTTCTTGCATAATCCGGCCGGTCGCCGGCACGTTGGCTAACACTGTTGGTTCAAAAAAGTAGCCGGTTGTCCCGATCCGACTTCCGCCAGTCATCAACTCAGCTCCCACGTCCACGGCATCAGCAACGAGTTCCGTAAGCGCTGCCAGTCTTCGGCCATTAGCTAGTGGCCCCATATCGATACCTTCGGTCATGCCGTCTCCTACTACGGTGGCCGCCGAACGCTCTGTGATAATTTCCAAAAACTCGTCAAAGATCTTTTCGTGGACAAAGAATCGGGTTGGTGACGTGCACACCTGGCCCGCGTTGCGCATGGCCCGGATTGCTGAACTGATTGCGGCCGGTTTAACGTCGGTATCTTCACAGACGATGACCGGGGCGTGCCCACCCAGTTCCATAAGAACCGGTGTCATGTTGTCGGACGCTAACCCAGTTAACGTGCGGCCAACCGACGTTGAACCGGTGAAGGCCACCAGTTTGATCGCCTCGTGCGGAATTAGGTGGTTCGAGATGTCTTGGGGAATACCGAACACGAGGTTCAAAACGCCGGGAGGCAATCCGACATCGTGAAATGCTTGCACGATATGCATTGCCCCGGCTGGGGTCTCCTCCGCCGCCTTGAGAATAATCGAACAGCCCGATGCCACCGCTCCCGCGATTTTGCGAGCTGGTTGGCTCATCGGAAAATTCCACGGGGAGAAGGCCGCTACCGGCCCAATCGGCTGATGGTGAACAATGTACTTGACCCCGGGCGCACTAGGAATAACCCGCCCATAGGTTCGAACCGACTCACCAGCGTCCCACTCGAAAAACTCACACCCTCGAATGACCTCTGCTCTGGCTTGATTGAATGGCTTGCCGTGCTCCAGCGTGATCGATTCGGCAATTTCGTCTTGACGCTCTCGCATCAAGGCTGAGGCGGCGCGAACCAAGCTGGCCCTGGCCTTCGGTGGCGTGCGGCTCCAGATTTCGAACCCTTCAGTTGCCGCTGCTAGCGCATCGTCAAGGTCAGAAGTTTGGGCGATCGGCACCTGGCCGATAACAGCCTCTGTAGCCGGATTGACGACGGGCAAATGGTCTGGACAGTCGCGCCAGGACCCGTCGATGTAGAGTCTGACGTCTGGATAGCTGCCTCGGTTGTTCATCGTCTGCTCCCACCAGGCTGGCATGGTTGCTGTTTGCAGTTCGTTGTTGTCATCATTATCGGACAAGCTTTCCCGGGTGGATCGTGGAGCAGTTCGGACATGTTCTAGCTTGTTCGTCTTGGTGAAATGCCGCGAATAGGGGCGGCAGGTCTTTGTCGATTTCTTGAACCTGGAGTTCAACCCGATGGACCAGCTGCGCGCAGTTACCGCAGACCCATTCGAAGCCGTCAAGCTCGCCGATATTTCGTTGGTACTCTACAACGAGTCCGATCGAGGATGGATCGGGACGTTGGGGTGAATGGCGTAGACGAGGCGGCAGAAGGTACACCTCACCTTCTCGAATCGGCATGTCATACGGCTTAGTACCTTCTTCGGGCCAAATCTGCAGGTTCATGTCACCTTTGATTTGGTAGAAGAACTCCTCTCTGGGGTCGTCGTGGAAATCGTTTCGCTCGTTGCCACCGCCGACAATCATGACGATCATGTCTGCTTCACGCCACACCTGTTTGTTGGCGACTGGGGGCACTAATTGATCTCGGTGGTCGTCAATCCAAGCTTGAAGATTGAATGGCCGACGCTGGAGCGGGCTTGGGTCGTATTCAGTCATACTTTTCTCCAATCAACTTGCTAGATCTTCGTCAACAGTGATGAGGTTTCCATCTCGTTGCTCTGTGACGTTGGCCTGTACGATCTCGGTCAACTCGTTCAAACGCTCTACCAGCTCAACCAGATCTTCAGTAGAAGCTAACGCTTGGCTCTCTAGTCGCTTGGCTTGTTCGATTAGTTCAGATGTGAGCTCGGCTCCGGTTCTCGTTACTGAAACAAACCGTTGCCTCTTATCGTCAGTGCCGAGTACGCGCTTTACCAACCCCCGTGCCTCGAGCCGACGGACAGCATGGGTCACGGTTGGTTGAGGACTAAGCGATGCCGTGGCGAGATCCAGAATCGAAAGCTCGCCGAGCTCCTGGAGAACGGCCAAGACTCTCCACTCCGAGCGGGCGACGCCTCGTTCGGTTAGTAGGCCATAGAACGCAGCCGACAGTGCTTGGTCAGCTCGACGGAGAACGTACGGCAGGTAGCCATCGAGGAAGTTCTCCGTGTGCGAGGTCATCGCCCATCAATCATATATTCACATGAATATGGTGTCAACCATTCAAATGAATGGGAATCTGAATCAGCGGAAGCACGGTTGGCCTAGCGGTGAGAATCGATTTTGAGCCAACCGATAAGCTAGGAAAATGATGTCGCCTGATCTCCAAACACTGCGAACAATCGAGCAACGGGTGCTTTGGCTTGCGACCCGAATCGTCGATTCCGCCAATCGGCGTGAGGGAGGCGAAGTAAAGGTCGGCGGCCACCAAGCTTCATCGGCCTCATCGGTGTCTTTGATGACAGCGCTTTGGTTCGGACACATCGCAGGAGAAGACAAGGTTGCGGTCAAGCCCCACGCCTCTCCGGTATATCACGCCATCAAATATCTCACCGGTGAGCTTGACCGGTCCTATCTAACGACTCTTCGTCAGCGGGGCGGGCTACAGGCGTATCCTTCGCGAACGAAAGACCCTGACGTGGCCGATTTCTCGACTGGGTCGGTTGGCTTGGGCGCAGTCGCTCCGCTGTTCTCAGCGTTGACTCGGCGCTATGTAGGTTCCCATTTCGGTACTCGCCCCGACGCTCGCTTCTTTGCTCTAGTCGGCGACGCCGAACTCGACGAGGGCAACGTTTGGGAGGCCATCGCAGATCCTGCGACCAAAGGCCTTGGCAACTTCACCATGGTTGTTGATCTGAATCGGCAAAGTCTTGACCGAGTCATTCCTGAGATCGCTGCACTGCGACTGAAACGGTTCTTCGCCGATGCTGGTTGGCATGTAGCCGAAGCGAAGTACGGATCACGGCTTGAGGAGGCTTTCACTCAAACCAACGGCCAAGCGCTCAAAGCCCACATCGACCAACTATCGAACGAGGCCTATCAAGAGCTTTTCGGACTTACCGGTGACGAAATGCGGACTAAGTTCCTAAAAGGGGCCGACAAAGCGGTAGAACAGTTCGCCAATAACGTAGACAACCACCAGTTGAAAGAACTGGTGACCGATTTGGGCGGACATGACCTCGGCGTCCTGCTTAACACCTACAACCAATGTGACGTTGAAGCCGATCGACCTTCTGTCGTGTTCGCTTACACCATCAAAGGTTGGGGGCTACCAATGGCCGGCGACCCAATGAATCACGCCGCTTTATTGTCGCCACAGCAGGTTGACAGCTTTCGAGAATCTATCGGACTCGACGAAACAAACGAGTGGGACCGGTTCGACCCAGAGTCGGCGGAAGGAAGAGTTTGTGCCTCAGTCGGTGCCAACATAAACAACGCGGTCCGACCCCACCGCCCGTCGCTTCCCGTTCCCGAGTCTTCACGTCCGCCGGTGGTGTCGGGCCGACCGTCAACTCAAGAGGCGTTCGGCCGAGTTCTTGCCAGCTTGGCCGACGTTGAGGGTCTAGGCGACCATATCGTAACCACCGCTCCCGATGTATCAATTTCAACCAACCTTGGCGGGTTCATTAACAAGGCCGGTGTGTACGCTCCAAACGCCACCGACGATCACGGTGGATCGAATCAGCTGTTGAAATGGGAGCCGGGGCCCGACGGTCAACATATTGAACTCGGGATCAGCGAAATGAACCTTTTCATGTTGCTCGGTCAACTCGGACTTAGCTTCCATCATCACGGTCAACACCTAGTTCCGATTGGAACTGTCTATGATCCGTTCGTCCTGCGCGGGCTCGACGCCCTCATATATGGGGTATATAACGATGCCCGTTTCATCGTGACCGGCACCCCAGCAGGAGTTTCATTGGCCCCTGAAGGCGGCGCTCACCAGTCGACAATTACGGCTTCGGTCGGCGCTGAGCTGCCGAACTTGACCTACTCAGAGCCGGCTTACGCCACCGAGGTCGACTGGCTCCTCTGCGATGCGATAACACAGTTGTCGGATCCCAACGGGAGCAGCTCCTATCTCCGACTCTCGACCCGTCCCATGGATCAAAAGCCGTTCGCCGATGCAATCGAACGCTACGGAGCCGAGGGACTTCGGTCGTTAGTGTTAGCGGGTGGATACCGTCTTCGTGATGCCCCCGAAGACGGTCGGCCGGGAGTTACAATCGTGTCCACTGGAGTGATGGCAACCGAGGCTCTGGCCGCGGCCGTGGAGCTCGACAACGAAGGCGTCCAAGCGTCGGTCATTCACCTGACCAGTCCAGATCGAGCCTACGTGAGTTGGCGGTCGGGCTTCGCTGCCGCGGCGGCATCTGGCAGTGTTGTCCGCAAGCCCAGCCTGATCCACCGGGTAGTTCCGCGAGCTGAGCGACGTCGACCCGTAGTTAGTGTTCACGATGCGGCCAGCCATAGCCTGGCCTGGATCGGTTCAGCCCTGGGAACCCACCAATACACCCTCGGCGTCGATCAGTTCGGCGAATCGGGAACAATCGCAGATCTGCACGAGGTAACGGGTATATCAACCGGCAATATCGTAAACGCCGCGCTGGTTGCAATCAGTGAATCGGGGCTCATCGACGAGCTTGACTAGCCGTGTTCGAGGCAACGAACTGGAACGATCCGCCTTGAATGAGTTATCGTTTTCCGGTAGCACGTCAGTTTAACGAGGAGGCCAGTCGTGGAGTTACCAGTTGGTGTCTTAGCGATCTACGGGGCGCTTGGCCTTTGGTCGGGTCTGCTGGCATACAGCATCCGCCGCAAAGCCTTCGGAGCCTTTCTTGGCTTCGGAATACTGCTCTTGCTGTATCTTAATCTTCGCTACTTCTTAGAAGGGGCTCCCGCTGGCATAGCCTTCTTCATTGGTATCTACGACTTCTTAAACAACTTCGGCCTATCCGAAGGCGAGACTGCTGGCGGGATGGCCAGCTGTGTCGATAACGCTTGCACTGTCTGGGGCGACCGTTTCTCCCAGCACTCATCGTGGGGAGTCGCGTTCTATGACCGGTTCGCCAATGGCCCGCAACGGCGAACCAATCTGCTCTACGGACACATCGCTTTCAATTCGATCGCGTTCGTACTCATGCACCTCCAACTTCTCAGACCTGGCACCGGTGAAAGGGCGTCGCGCCACAAGTTAATCGGTCGAGCAACCTTTGGTGCTATTACGTTCGGCACGATCTGCGCCATGCTGCTGGCAGCCGAGCATGGGCCGGTCACCGAATACGGCGGAATCATGTCAACCCTGGGCTTCGCCTCGATGTCACTTTGTGTTTACGGTTGCGCGGTAATGGCAGTCGTTGCTATTCGACGGGGCGACGTTGCCGGCCACAACCGATGGAACATTCGATTTGTCGGATCAATGTGGGGGGCATTCTGGATTTTTCGGGTCATGCTCTTCGTGCTCGACCCGCTGCTGCGAAGCTGGGAGGCAGTGGCCTTGCAACTTTGCATCTGGCTATCAGCCCCGCTCGGAATCGCCTTGGCGGAATTTGTCCGACGACGGCCGGCGAGATCCGAGGGGTTTGTCGCCTCCAGCGGAAACCGAACGCAGTCCGTTGTCGCCTGAGTGTGCCTACCGTTGCAACTAGTAACTCTTTGGTAGTCCAAGGCACTTTTGGCCGACGAACGCCAGGATCAAGTTGTTGTTGATTGGGGCCACCTGGTACAGCCTCGTTTCTCGGAGCTTCCGCTCGATGTCGTATTCCACTGCGAAGCCGAATCCACCGTGGGTGTCGACCGCCGCATTGCCAGCGGCCCACGATGCCTCGCTGGCTAGCAACTTGCTCATGTTCGCCTCGACCCCGCAAGATTGACCAGAATCAAACAGGTCGGCCGCCTTCCACCGCATTAAATCGGCGGCTTCGATCTGGATGTGGGCTTTAGCCAAAGGAAACTGGACACCCTGATTCATACCAATCGGACGATCAAACACCACTCGTTCCTTGGCGTAAGCCGACGCCCGGTCGAGGAAAAAACGACCATCACCAATGCACTCAGAGGCAATAAGAATGCGCTCCGCATTCATGCCATCAAGTATCTGTTTGAATCCCATCCCTTCAACGCCGATTAGGGCATCGGCTGGAATCTCGACGTCGTCGAAGAACACTTCGGTGGTCGAGTGGTTCATCATGGTCTCGATCGGATTAATTGTGAGGCCCTCGATCAGGGAGCCGTCTTCGTTGCGCATCTCTAGCAAGAACACAGATAATCCGTCGGCGCGGTTCTCCACCTCATCGGCCGGTGTAGTCCTGGCCAGCAGCACCATTAGATCCGAGTACTCGGCTCGTGAGGTCCAAATCTTCTGGCCGTTTATCCGCCAAACATCGCCGTCTCGGACCGCTTTAGTTCGAATGGCTGTGGTATTAGTGCCTGCGATGGGTTCGGTAACACCAAACGCCTGTAGCCGTTTCCGTCCATCAGCGATTTGGGGCAGGAACGTCTGCTTTTGCTCGTCTGAGCCGTGACGAAGGACGGTTCCCATTACATACATTTGGGCGTGACAGGCGCTCGGGTTGCCGCCGCTGGCCGAGATCTCCTCAAGGATTACTGACGCTCCCCCCAAGCTCAAGCCGCCGCCGCCGTACTCAGTCGGAATCAGGGCCCCAAGCCAACCCTGCTTCGTCAGTTCAGAGACGAACTCTTCGGGGTAGGTACGAGGTTCGAGACTGCGCCAGTACTCGTTGCCATACTTGTCGCATAGCCTCCGTACTTCGGTCCGGATGACCTCGTGCTGTTCAGACGACCGGTCCATTGTTCTGTTGTACCTTCCCACGGCCAGACCGCTCATAACCAACGTTTGACATAAAGTAACACTTGGCATCAGACTCGGCCATATGAGCTCCGAACAACCCTTGTCCAAACGGTTCAAGACAGTCAACGGTAAGCAAATGGCCTATCACGAGGCTGGTGCTGGCGACCCGATCGTGTTCCTCCACGGGAATCCAACGTCGTCGTATCTGTGGAGGAATATTGTTCCGTTCGTTTCAGACTCGGCCCGATGTATCGTGCCGGACCTAATCGGCCACGGCGATTCCGACCAGCTCGATGAGACAGGGCCTGATGCGTACACCTTTGTGCAGCATAGAGAGTTTCTTGATGGCTTATTGGCCCAACTCGACCTTGGTAACCGAATCACATTCGTCGTCCACGACTGGGGCTCTGCTCTCGGGTTCGACTGGGCTAATCGACATCGAGACCGAATCGCGGGACTGGCTTACATGGAAGCGATTGTCCGCCCAATGACTTGGCAAGAGTGGCCTGCTACGGCAACAGAGATTTTTAGGGCTATGCGCTCAGAGAGCGGTGAAGAAATGATCATGACAAAGAATCTGTTCGTGGAAGCAATTCTTCCTGCGTCGATCATTAGAGATTTAGCCGAAGATGAGATGAACGAATATCGCCGCCCATTCATCGAGCCCAGCAGCCGTCGACCAACACTGACGTGGCCTCGCCAAATCCCACTCGATGGCGAGCCAGCCGATGTGGTCGAGATCGTCCAGTCGTACGCCGATTGGTTGTCGGAATCTCAGGTTTCGAAACTCTTCGTCAACGCTGACCCAGGAACGATTCTGACCGGCCCCCAGCGAGAGTTTGCCCGGAGCTGGCCTAATCAGACTGAAGTCACCGTGTCTGGATCACACTTCATTCAAGAAGACAGCCCAACGGAAATCGGACAGGCAATCGCATCTTGGTTCAGTTCCCTTACTCGCGGCTCCTAGTCGAGAATATACGCGTAGCCTGATGACCGAAACACTTGCAAATTGGCTTTGTTCCGTTCGATATAGAAGTGTTCTGGAACTGGCCTTGACTCTCCCCCGAGGGGAGCCCTGAAGGTAGTGGACATGACATTGATGCCCATCGGACGATTTGCTAAGGCCTCACGGCTGTCGGTTAAATCGCTTCGCAACTACGACGAATCTGGTTTACTCAAAGCCAGTGAGGTCGATCCGCAATCAGGCTACCGATACTATTCGGTCACCCTGCTGGCCCGGGCCGACGCGATACGGTCGTTGCGTATCGTGGGGATGCCGTTGGCCATGATCAAAGAGACCCTTGATGGCGAAGCAACCGAACAGGTATTGATGTCGCACCTCGAATCGCTGGAACATCAGCGAGACGAGTTGAACCGACAGGCGCAGGAACTACAGCGCCGAATCAACCTAAAGGAATACGCTATGAACACTCAAGCCATAATCAAGAATCACCCAGCGCAAACCGTTGCGTCCTGGCGGACGAAAACCACGCACGACCGAATTTTCTCCGATATCCCGGCTGGCTTTGGCAAGGTTATGTCCTGCCTTGGAATGAACAAGATCGATCCATCTGGAATTCCGTTCACACTCTACTACCAGGCTCCCGACGGGGATACTAAGGGCGACATTGCAATGAGCGTTCCGGTGGCCGAGATTCCTGAGCTGGCTGAATCCGGAGATGTGAACTTCGCTGCGCTTCCCGCTGAAACTACCGTGTCGGTTACCCACCAAGGGTCCTATTCCAACATGGGCGAGTCGTATGCCTCGGTCGTGACTTGGATTCAGCAGCATGGACACACAATCGTCGGACCGGCGCGCGAGATCTACCTAAATAGCCCGGACCAGGTCGAGGAGGAGAACCTCCTTACCGAGATTCACTTCCCAATTGATTTTGATGTCTCAACCAACGAGGTTGCATGATGATGGCTACCTCTTGGCAGCAACGTTTCGACACGGCGAAGCCGACGTTCAGCAAAGTGAACGACAAGAAATTTGCCGACCTCGAAGCAGGAACATCAGTATTGATCCCCAGTCCAGCTGATATTCAAGCCGAAATCGACTCGGTTGGTCCCAAGCAACAAATTTCGTTTGGCGAACTTCGAAAACGACTTGCGGAACGTCACCTTGCTGATGGAACGTGCCCCGTGATGTGTGGAATGAACCTTCGAATCGTTGCCGAGGTTGTCTTTGATGCTCTCGACGCTGGTGTTCCGACCGAACACGTAACTCCAGTGTGGAACGTGATCGATCCGAAGAGCGGCTTAGCTCAAAAGCTCAACGGTGGATCCAAGCGAGTTACGGCGCTCCGATCATCGGCCTAGAGGAAGGTTGGAACGAACCTAAGTCGAAACGGTCCCGGACCGTTTTGGGCATAAACTAGCCTCATGACTGAAGACTTTGAAGGCGGCGCTTGGGGCGAAGGGGTACCGACTGGCTCTGGTGACGCTGTCGACTATGGTGGTCCGGCGGCGACACAATTCGCAGCTCAGCCGGGCCATCTGCCTGTTGATCAGCCACCCGGTGGCGTCGGACACCAGGTGCCGCCGGTCGGTGCAGCGCCATATCAGCCCTTTCAAGGCCAGCCGTACCTGCAACCCCAGTTCTCGCCGTATCAGCGGCCGGACGGAACCCAACAGGCGCTTCTAGTTTCGTTGATTTCGCTTATTCTCGGATTCTTCTGCACCGTCGGATTCCTGGGCTCGCCGTTTGGGATGATCCTTGGCCGGAAAGAAATAGCGGCTATCGATGCTGGTTTGACTGACCCGATCAATCGATCAACTGCGGTGATCGCTTTCGTTTGTGGAATTATTGGGACAGTGATTTTGGCGCTAATTGTGCTGGGCCTGGTGGCGATACTGGGTTTCGCTCTTTTCGTTGAAGGCACCAACTAGTTCCTGGTACTGCCAGGTTCGGATGATGTCTCAGAATCAATGGGCGACCTATGAGTAAGCAATCTTGTCACCGCTCAACCAATGTTCTCCAATGATGCCGAGTTCTTTCCGGGCGAGCCGAAGTCATGGGGTCTCAGTTTCAAATCAACGAAGAGTCCGGGTTTACTTGAGAATGTGGCTTAGGGACAGATGCGTCTCCGTGTGGAGCTGATGCTAGATTATCAGGTTCTTAAATTTCCAAGTTTGATGTGTCGTTACTTGGTTAGGTCTTCTAGCTTTAGAGAGATGTCGGCCACCAGAATCGATAGCAGGAAATGGTTAGCATTGGCGCTGAGCCTGAGCCTGTTCGCTGCATCATGCGGAGGTGCCACCGATACGTCCGATTCGAGCAACGCTGATACTTCACCGTCAGGTGTTGAGACGAGCGGTGACCCTCGACTCGTCGGCGAGTTTGCGACCATCGATCAAGCAACCTTTGATTTAGCCTCAATCCAAGGCGAAGATACCGTTTTATGGTTCTGGGCTCCCTGGTGACCATTTTGACGAGCAGAATCCTCCACGGTCGTGGAGGTCAGTAACGAGTTCGGGGATGAGGTTAACTTTGTCGGAATCCCTGGGTTAAGCGATGTCACTTCGATGGAACGCTTCGTAGCCGAAACTGGCACCGAAGGTGTCACTCATATTCCGGATCCCGACGGGGTGCTCTGGGATCGGTTTGAAGTCAAGCAACACCGAACCTACATCATGATTAATGACGACGGCACAGTTGAAGTCACTGACTATGGTTCGCTCCGCCAAGACGTTGTCGACCTGATTGCTAGCTAATGCGTCGGTAACCGGCGAACCGTCGAAGCCGAAGGCTGTTCGATACTACGAACAGCGACGATAGCCCCATAGCTCCAGCTGCGATCATGGGGTTTAAAACCCCGAGCGCAGCCAAGGGGATTGCCGCCGCGTTGTAAGCAAACGCCCAGAACAAGTTACCTTTGATGGTGGCCAACGTGCGGCGGGCTAGCGCGATTGCATCGGCTACTGCCCTCAGATCGCCAGCGACAACTGTGAGGTCAGAGGCTTCGATCGCAACATCAGTCCCAGTTCCGATTGCGATTCCAAGGTCGGCTTGGGCTAAAGCTGGGGCGTCGTTGATTCCATCTCCGACCATGGCAACGCGGTGCCCGGCCTCTTGAAGGCGCTTTACCTCAGCCACCTTGCCATCAGGTAGCACTTCGGCGATCACCTCGTCGACCCCGACGAGCTTGGCAACCGACTCGGCAGTTCGTCGATTGTCGCCGGTCAGCAGCATAACTGAAAGGCCTAGGTCGTGTAGAGCTGCGACGGCTGTCCTTGAGGTGGCCTTCACTTGATCGGAAACGACCAGCACCGCTTCGGCTTGTTGATTGCGGCCAACGAAGACGGCGGTCGACCCTTTTCTTTCGACCTCGGCCGCTTCGGCTTCGAGCTCGTCGCTGATTTGGTCGAACATTGACCGGCGCCCGACCCGCACTTCGATGCCATTAATGAAGCCAGAGACTCCGAACCCTGGTCGGTTCTGAAAGTCAACGACTAGATCGTGGCTTGTTGAGGCGGTGCTTATGGCGTGGGCGATCGGATGTTCGCTCCTAGCCTCTAACGACGCGGCGAAGCGCAACAGCTCGGATGAATTGGCGTTGGGCGCGATGACATCAACGAGCTCCATCCGCCCTTCGGTTACGGTGCCGGTTTTGTCGAGAATTGCGATATCGACTGATCTCGTATCCTCGAGGACTTCTCCCCCTTTGATTATCACCCCAAGTTGAGCCCCTCGCCCAGAGCCGACCAGTATTCCTAGCGGCGTCGCTAACCCGAGGGCACAGGGGCAGGCGATAATTAGAACGGCAACGGCGGCGGTAAAAGCTTCATTCGCCTCGTGGCCGGTAAGAAACCAGACGATCAGCGTGGCTATGCCAGTTGCGATGGCCAAAGGAACGAAGATGGCAGAGACCCTGTCAGCTAGACCTTGCACTTCCGCCTTACTGCCTTGGGCTTGGTCGACGAGGCGAACGATCTGAGCCAGCGCGGTGTCGGAACCGACTCGGGTAGCTTCAACAGTCAATGAGCCGTTGGTGTTTATCGTCGCTCCGATCACTTCATCGCCGATTGTGACCTCGACCGGCACCGGTTCGCCTGTCACCATTGACATATCGATAGCCGAAGCACCTTCAACCACACGACCGTCAGTGGCGATCTTCTCCCCTGGTCTGACCAGAAAACGCATCCCAACTGCCAGTTCGTCGAGCTCGATGTCGGAACCATCTTCCAACCTTGCTGTCCGAGCTCCAAGGTCAGCGAGTGCCCGAATAGCGTCACCGGACCGACGCTTTGCTCGCAGCTCGAAGTACTTTCCTAACAAGATTAGCGTTACGATCACAGCGCCGGTCTCGAAATAGATGTGACCGCCTTCAAGACTTGCTACGAGGACTACTGCCGACCATAGCCAGGCGGAGATCGACCCTAGCGAAACCAGCGTGTCCATCGTAGTGGCGCCGTGGCGGAGGTTCAGCACTGCTGTTCGGTGGAAACTCCAACCGCACCAGAGAACCACTGGTGTGGACATGGCGGCGACGATCCATTCCCAGCCCGAAAATTGCAACGGCGCTACCATGGACAAAAGAGCCGTTGGCGCCGCGAGCACTATGGCAACAATCACCCGTCGGCGCAGATCCGCTTCCCGCCGAGTCTCGGCTTCGTCGGTCTCACCTTGTTCGACGACCGTATAGCCAAGCCCTTGAATGGCCGCTTGAAAGACGTCGTTCGTGATGGCTGGGTCGTGGATCACCGTTGCCTGACCGGTGGCGAAGTTGACCGTCGACCCAGTGACTCCATCAAGTTTGGACAGCTGCCGTTCGATCTGGTTGGCGCAAGCGGCACAACTCATACCGTCAACGGCCAGATCAGATCGCAGCTGCTGGTCTTTTAGCGTCATGGCTACAAGTCTAGACCTTCCATCCAACTAGAAGGTCAAGTTATTCCTCGACCGGTGCTTGGCCTGGTGCCGAGGTAGCGATAACTTGGCAACGGTTGGGGTCGGCACACAATACTGGATCAAGCGACCGAGCTCGAGCCGCTAGTGCCCGCAATGCGTCGCGAGCCTGTTCAAGCCGGGCAATTTGGATGTCGAGTTCATCTAAGTGGCGGTCCAACAACGCCGTGGTATGAGCACAAGATCGCTCCCCCCGGCTTTTGAGTTCTAGCACCGACGCAATTTCCGACAATGTAAGCCCAGTCGCTTGAGCCTGGCGCACAAAGCGTAGTCGTTCGACTGAAGCCTCATCGTAATCCCGATACCCCGAAGCCGTACGCTCTGGTTCTTCTAGCAACCCAAGGCTCTCGTAGTACCGAATCGTCTTGGTCGATACGTCTGCTTTCTGCCCTAACTCACCGATCCTCATCCACCGAACCTAGCCGGTATCGCTACTCCACACGCGAGAACATCTCGCTCCAGCCGACTTGGGCCGCAAGCGAGATGTCCTCATAACTACATTTACTTGGTTGGTTCCGCTCCTAATCGGAGCAGATAGTTAGGCCAGATCGAATCGATCAGCGTCCATAACTTTGACCCAAGCAACAGCAAAGTCGTGGGCAAACTTCTCCGCTGCGTCACTCGATGCGTACACATCGGCAATTGCTCGCAGAATCGAGTTTGACCCGAATACTAGATCGTTGCGGGTACCAGTCCATTTGAGATCGCCTGAAGCTCGATCTCGTCCTTCGAAGACATCTTCCGCACCGGTCGCAGGCGACCACGCAGTATTTATGTCCAACAAGTTCACGAAGAAATCGTTGCTCAACGTGCCGACGTTGTCGGTGAGTACACCGTGGTTATCGGTAGAAACACCAAGCACTCGCAGGCCAGCGACGAGAACAGCCATCTCTGGTGCCCCCAGATCAAGAAGCTGAGCTCGATCGACTAGAAGATGCTCGGCCACGTGGCTCGAACCCTTGCCCATATAGTTGCGGAAGCCATCGGCCTTCGGCTCAAGCCAGGCAAATGACTCAATGTCGGTTTGTTCCTGGGTTGCGTCACCGCGACCGGTGCTAACGCCAACCGCAATGTCAAAGCCTCCAGCTTTCGCTGCGGCTTCAACTGCAGCTGCACCACCAAGCACGATGAGGTCTGCCATCGAAACAGCAACGCCAACACTTGACTGCACACCTTCAAGAGCGGTCAGCACTCGGCGAAGATCGGCAGGATTGTTAGCTTCCCAGTCGTTTTGGGGGGCAAGACGGATGCGGCCACCGTTGGCGCCGCCTCGTTTGTCGCTTTGACGGTAGGTAGAAGCCGATGCCCAGGCAACGCTCACTAAGTCGGTCACGCTCAGGCCGGAATCCATAATGGCGGCTTTCACCGTTGCCACATCAGCGTCGCTCAACGCAGTTCCAGCTGGAACCGGATCTTGCCAAAGCAGTTCTTCGGATGGAACTTCGGACCCGAGGTATCGAACTGCTGGTCCCATATCTCGGTGAGTTAGCTTGTACCAGGCCCGAGCAAATGCGTCATCGAGTTGTTCTGGGTTATCTCGGAAGCGCTGAGAAATCGGACCGTATATTGGATCCATTTTCATGGCCATATCAGCAGTACTCATTGCCGGGGCATGGGTAATTGTTGGATCATGAGCGTCAGGAACAGTGCCAGCGAGGGCTGGACAAGTCCACTGTTTGTGTCCGGCTGGGCTCTCGGTGAGCTCCCAGTCATTGTCCATCAGTGTTTCGAGGTAGACGTTGTCCCAAGTGGTTGGGGTCTTTGTCCAGGCGCCTTCGAATCCGCTAGTGGTGGTGTGCACACCCAGGCCAGACTCAAAGTCGTTCTTCCAGCCAAGGAGCTGCTGCTCCATTGGCGCGCCTTCGGGCTCTGGGCCCATCATGTCTTCGGGGCCTGCACCGTGCATCTTGCCGAACGCATGGCCACCTACGACTAAGGCGACAGTCTCTTCGTCGTTCATGGCCATTCGGCCGAACGTCTCTCGAATGTCACGACCAGAAGCAACTGGATCTGGATTCCCATTCGGGCCTTCCGGGTTTACATAAATCAGACCCATTTGCACCGCGCCGAGTGGTTCTTGTAGCTCGCGGTCACCGCTGTAACGCTCGTCTTCAAGCCAAACGCTTTCTGGACCCCAGTAGATGTCTTCTTCTGGTGCCCAAACATCTTCGCGGCCACCAGCAAACCCGAATGTGGTGAATCCCATTGATTCGAGGGCGACGTTTCCGGTCAGGATCATAAGGTCAGCCCAAGAGAGCTTGCGGCCGTACTTGCGCTTGATTGGCTCAAGCAATGCTCTGGCTTTGTCGAGGTTGCCGTTGTCTGGCCAGCTGTTCAAAGGAGCAAACCGTTGCGTGCCCGAAGCGCCACCACCCCGACCGTCGTGGGTGCGGTAGGTGCCAGCTGAATGCCATGCCATTCGAATAAAGAATGGTCCGTAGTGGCCGTAGTCGGCTGGCCACCAGTCCTTAGAATCGGTCATTAGCGCAGTTAAATCGGCTTTGACGGCGGCAAGGTCGAGAGTTTTGAACTCCTCGGCATAGTCGAAGTCTTCGCCCATTGGGTCAGACTTCGGAGAACCCTGATGCAAGATGTTCAGGTTCAGCTGGTTTGGCCACCATTGCTGGTTTGCCAGGCTGCCGCGACCCGAATGGTCGTTGTGCAGCACCGGGCACTTGTTGTCATCTGTCATATTTCTCCTTGACTGTTTTCTGGACTATTCCGGGTTGGGTATTGCAGGTATTCAAATTATTCTGTGACGCCGAACCGGCGGCGTTGGCCCATGGCCGTTGGCCGTGATCTAGGGCGTCTTGCATTGAGGGCACTGCCCCCAATACACAACTTCAGCCTCGTCGATTTCGAAACCGTGATCGGTCTCTGCGGTAAGGCACGGGGTTTCACCAACGGCGCAATCAATATCGACCATGACACTACAAGTTCTACAAACAAGGTGATGATGATTGTCGCCGACGCGGTCCTCATATCGAGCGACCGATCCTGTCGGCTGAATCTTCCTGATCAATCCCTTCTCGACGAATATACCTAACGTGTCATAGACGGCTTGACGAGAAACGGAACCGATGTTGGATCGAACATCATCTGTTAGTTCTTCGGTTGTGGCGTGCGGTCGGGCCGATACTGCTGCCATGACCGCGACCCGCTGAACTGTAACCTGCAGGCCGTGGCCTTTCAGTTGTTGTTCCACGGCGAGATCCACAGTGAATAACCTAGGCAGCATTCTGGACTGAGTCAAGAGTTTGGCCCGACGGATTCTTAGCCCGGGCTACTGAAGCTGGGCCAGCGATGCAGGCATGAAGCGCCGAGGCGGGGTGGGTCCGCCCCGGCGCCGAATGGACAGTCGGTGAACCCGTGACTTACATCACTGGCACTGCGACGCTTCTTAGGCTGTCGACGACTGGTGCTAGACACTATAGCTCATCCAACTCGAGAGCAAAGCGAGGGCAGCTAACCCTCTAAGAGTGGTTTGTGCCATTTCAACTTCAGTCTTTAGCTCAACCGATAAGCGCCGACAAAACGCCCTAATTCAGGTGAATCGCGGTCAGTGGTCACACCCAAACGCTGAATCCTGCGCTGAGTCGAGATCGCTGACCCGTATTCGATACGGTGCCGGAGATGAGTTTGTGCCAGAGACCCAACTTCAGTTACGTTGCAGTCGTGGCGTTGAACCGGTGGCTGTAACAACAGTGACTCCAAATTAGTGATATCGAATCAGTGACGTTGGCCGAGTCCGCCTCAGCCACACCGACCCGCTTGTTAACCTCGGAATTTTGGGCGCTGACCGGTGTTGCCTGCCTCTACTTCGGTGGTTTCGGCGTGTTGAACGCGCTGATGCCGATCTTTGTTGTCGACAACATCGACGACAGCGAAGTCATTGCTGGCTCAATCATGGGCGTTATGGCTCTATCAGCTCTACTCAGCCGACCGTTCTACGGCCGAATAGCCGATCGCCACGGCGCTCGCCGCATCTTAGTTATCGGAGCGCTAGTTTCTGTTGTGTCAATGGCGGTGCTGATCGTTCTGCCTCCGTCGATTCCGGCCGCAGTCGGATCGCGACTTATCCTTGGTCTAGGCGGCGCCGCTATGTTTACTGGCCTAACCATGCGGTCGCTTGAACTGGCACCACCAAAAAGGCAGAGTCAGGCTGCGAGCTACATTCTCGTTTCTGTTCATGCCGGCCTTGGATTGGGACCAATTCTTGGGGTGCGTATTCAACGTGGGTTCGGCTACAACGAAGCTTGGGGAACGGTCGGGCTCTTAATGCTTCTAAGTGCTGCGTTATGTATGGCGTTAACCCCTAATCCGAGCAGTGTCGACGTTAGGCCGGGGCCGCTCGTCCATCGCAATGCTTTGCTCCCGGGACTGGTCACATTGTTCGGCGTATTCGCCTTTAACGGGTTCATCACCTTCGCTTCGCTCTACGGGCGCGAGGTTGGTATCGCCGACGTCGCAGTAATCTTCACCGTTCTCTCGGGATCAATGGTGGCCATACGCCTGGTGGGCGGCCGCATACCTGACTTGATCGGACCAATCGCAGCCGGCTCCGCTGCCCTCGGAATTACCATCATCGCTGCCCTAGTAGTCGCTTTCTGGACTGAGCCGATAGGCGTTTATGTCGGCGCCGTCCTTCTAGCAGCCGGCTTGTCGCTCCAATCACCTTCGTTCATTCCGCTGGCGGTAGCCGGTGTGCCCGATAACGAAAGGGGTGCGGCCATGGCTACTTTCACCGGCTTCTACGATATTGCCAATGCGTTGGTCGGGCCAATGCTCGGCATGATCGTCGCTGGGATTAGCTACCGAGCCGCATTCACATTCAGTGCCGGCACGGCCCTGGTAGCGTTGGTTCTACTCAACACGCTGGTCGCTCCCCGATGGCGAGCATCCAACGAAGAGTAGATTTCGTCATGGTTCGAGATTGACCGGCGGAGTCGCCCCCTGGTTCCAGTTTGCGTTAGGAAAGCACCGGTCCGAAGCGATCTGCTGACAAAAGAGCCATTGCATCCTCTTGGGAAACAGGTTTCGAAAATAGGTATCCTTGAGCCTGAAGGCAGCCGTGGTTCCTGAGAATCTCAGCCGCCCGCTCGTCTTCCACTCCTTCAGCAACGCAATCAAGCCCAAACATGCGAGCCAGGTTGATGGTCGACTCGACGATGATTTCCGAATTCTGATCTTCTGCCAGTTTCATCACAAACGTCCGGTCGATCTTCATTTCAGTTACCGGGAGTTCCTTCAGCCGAGTTAGCGAAGAGTAGCCCGTTCCGAAGTCGTCAATTGAAAGCCCGCAACCGATTCCAGCGATCTGATTCATCGCTGGAATCATCTGCTTCAGATCCTCATTGAATGCATCTTCGGTTAGTTCAACGATGATCGCTGATGCTGGCAGCGACCACATGTCAATAATGTTCTTGATGAACGTTGCGATGCCAACGTCACTCAACGCCCGGCCGGGAAGATTCAGAGAGACTGTTATTTCATGTCCGGCCCGATGACAAGCGGCAGCGAACTGAACCGACTGTTGAATCACAAGGCGGTCAAAAGCGTCAGCGTGGCCGGAAATGTCTATTACGTCTAGGAATCGCCACGGCACAAGAAGCCCCGACTCCGGATGATGCCATCGGATGAGCCCTTCGAACCCAACAATCTTGGTCGATTCAAGATCGATCTTGGGCTGAAACCAGAGCCGCAGCTGTTCGCTTCTTATCGCTTCCTCAACTTGTGAGGCCAAATGAAATCGTTCCGAGACTCGTTCGACGTCTTCTTCCTCGGCAATGTGCCAGGTTGACGACGCCTTTTTCGCTTGGTCAACTGCGGTATCCGCGCGTCGCAGCAGGTTGACTAGATTTTGATCAATGTTCGACATTGAGATACCCACACATGCGCTCAACCGAACCGATGCATCGCTGATCTGTACAGGCTCTGAGCAAAGCGCCACCAATCTCTGTGCGTACGCTTCGATCTCGTCCTCTGTCATTGATTCAAATACGAGCACTGCGAATTCGTCGCCACCAATTCTCGCGGCGAAGGCGTTCGTCTCTGATGTCAGGCTGGCAAGACGAAGACCGATAACTTCCAAATATTTGTCGCCAGCGGAATAACCGAGGGTCTCGTTGACCTCTTTGAACCGATCAATATCGACGACGAAAAACACAAGTGACTTTGACTGGCCCAGGGCCTGCTCAGCTGTTGAGAGAAGTAGAGTCCGATTGGGCATTCGAGTGAGCAAGTCGTGATTTGCCCGCCAGTCCGCCAGCTGCTTCGCCTCAATCGTTTCGTTCAGATCAACAGTTAGTCCGCGAAGTAGCTCGGTCTCATCGACAGGATCAGTGAACGTGCTGAATGTCTCCCGGACATATCGCCAACTTCCATTCTTGTTCTTGAGCCGCCCCTCCCAGGAGTCGCCAAATTCGGCCGACCGAAATCCTAGTTGATCGTCGGGATGAACAAGATCGTGATGCTCGGCCTTGGCCCATTCCGAAGCAGTGAAACCAGTCAACGACTCGGCTGAGCCAGCAACCGTCCGCATGCGACCTGTCGCTACTTCTTGCTCCCACATCACCGCGTCAACCGACTTCGACAACACGCTTAGAGCCTCTGCCTCATTGTCACTAACTACATCAAGTATCTGGCTTGTGGATCGTGCAACCGGGCCGATGAACATGAGAACTACGGTGACTGGCAGCCAGTAGTCAACGTTGTGATAGGCGCCCAGAGCGCCCATCGCTGCTGCGCCACCAAGTCCAATAACCAAACTAGTCGGGTCACGTTGCCCAAAGACGCCCGCAGTAATGGTACTAGCAGCGAATACGCAAAGAATCAGCCAAATTTCAGGCAGCGCAACGGCACCAAGAATTTCTAACACCAAGCCGAACGACAAATGCAGCCGGACGATAGTCGATGTTGTCACTCGACTCGTAGCCAGAATTAAGGCAATCGAACAAACAACGATGGCGCCGGCAACAAGCCACTTTGTAAGCGGCGAGTTCCCGAATGCAATTGCGTAGCCAAGACCAAGCGCAGCGCCGACCATTCGACCCATAATTGGAGGTTTGGCCTCTTCTGCTCGAGGCATTTGCCAAACCAGATCGGTCATACATACGTATGATCGGCCATTCTGTGGCTGGCTGTAGAAACTAGCTCAGACTATTTGCACTATTCAGGAGCGACTTAGTTAATCCCTAGCTGCTGGCCAGTATCCAATACCTCTGGAATGGACAGTTCATACGGAGCGCACCCGGCTACCTGTTTCGGCGTTGCGTCATTGAAGAACGTGTCAACCAATTCGAGCGTGGTATCCGGATCCTCCATTAGAAACAGATGGTCAGTTTTGTCGATCGTGGTAAAGATGGCGCGAGGAAATCCCAAAATCAGCTTCTTGCAATCGTCGGCTGGGGTCAAGACATCATGAATACCGGTGAACCCAAGGGTTAAGCATTCAGGCCGTTTCAACTCCCGCAGGTAGTCGCTCATGCCGAGTACCCGCCAGGTGTTCTCGACATAGGCCTTTGTCTCTTGATCTGTTAGGCGTGTCAGCTGGCGCCAAAGTAACTTTACGAGTTTGTCTCGTCGGACTACTTCCACTGCCGGGTCGCAGTTGATCAACCCCACACCAATCGAGATCGCGGCGAAGTACTGAATGTCGCCCTTCTCTATGTAGTCGATCGAGAGCTTTACCGCGTCAATGATCGGTTCGGCGAACATCTCGGTCGTGCCTCCTAGAGCGAGGCGATGCACCCGATCTGGATGGCCAGAGGCGAGGCAAAACCCAGCTGGTGTTGAGTACGAGAACGCCAAGAGATCAACGCGCTCGATGCGTAACTCATCAAGCACATGCACAATACATCGAGCAACCCACCGAAAGTCGTAGTCGCGAGGCAAGACCCCGTTTCCGAAACTGCCCGGCAAAGAAAGACTTAGTGTCGAGCGACGTCCGGCGAAGAACTTTTTGATCGGTATCCACGACCTCTCATTCTGGAATGCTCCACCGAGCATCAGGATTGGAGGACGTAGATCTCCTTCAATAAGCGACACCGAATATCCGACCGTAAACCCTTCGAAAGCTACGTTCCCCTCGACCTCAATCGTGTTTTGGTCAAGATTATTGTTCACACATTCGTTCTCCGACACCAACTCTATGGTAAAGGAGCGATGCGGAGCCGGGCTCCTGGCAGATGCAAAAGCGATCCGTTTGTGACGTGATTGGTTAGAAAGCCAAACGAGATGCCTTATCTCGACCAAGCAGATGCCAACCAGCTAGCAACCTCGTAGAGCCAGCAATTGCCTGGCGATCCAACCCCAAAAGTGCCATTCGTGCCGTTCTCTATCGGGTTCGCGGTTACGTCTTACAGACTGGTTGGCGACGGCAAATTGACATCGGAAAGACGCAAGGACTTTGCTTTTTGTGTCCGCCTTCGATCTCGGCCAAGCGAGTATAATCAAGCTTCGCAGAGCACAGGTGAGTGGCAGGTATGACACAGGTAAACGTAGGCATTGTTATGGGTAGCGACAGCGATTGGCCCACGATGCAAGGCGCGGCAACGACGCTACAGAAGCTAGACGTTTCCTTTGAAGCAAATGTTGTGTCAGCTCACCGAATGCCCGATGCCATGTTCACCTACGCTGAACAGGCAGTATCGAAGGGATTGAGCTGCATTATTGCCGGGGCGGGCGGAGCTGCTCATCTGCCTGGAATGTTGGCAGCCAAAACTCGTATCCCGATTCTTGGAGTCCCCGTTGCCTCTAAACACCTTCAGGGCCAAGACTCTTTGCTCTCGATCGTGCAAATGCCAAAGGGTGTTCCCGTGGCCACGTTCGCCATCGGCGAGGCGGGAGCGATCAACGCCGCTCTGTTCGCCGCGGCAATGCTCGCCGTCAACGACGCTGCGTTAGCCTTGCGTCTCGAACAGTTTCGAACGAATCAGACTGCTGAAGCGACAGCCAAAGAGATTGCTTTGTGAGCAACAATCAGCGGGTCCTGTTGCCCGGCGCTTCGGTCGGGGTCATAGGTGGAGGCCAGCTTGGTCGCTACTTTGTGCTTGAGGCCCGGCGGCTCGGTTATGTAACTTGGGTGCTGGATCCTAGTGAGAATGCCCCGGCCGTTCAAGTGGCCGAGCACAAACTCATCGCCGCTTACGACGATGCCGAGTCGTTGCAAACTCTGGCCGATGCTTGCGATGCAGTAACTATCGAATTCGAAAATGTTCCGGCCGAAAGTTTGGATCAAATCAGCGGATCCACTCGAGTGGCACCCGACAAAGCAGCAGTCGAGATCGCACAAGATCGGCACGCGGAAAAACAAACTGCCCGCCACTTCGGTCTAACAACCGCTCCCTATGCCCTGATCGAATCAGTGGACGATATCGATGCTGCGGCGGCCGATGTTGCGTTCCCAGCGATCCTGAAAACCTCTCGACTCGGCTATGACGGCAAGGGCCAGCAAAACTGTAACTCCGTTGATGATGTGCGGGCCGCCTTTGAGGAGGTCGACAGCGTACCGTGCGTTCTAGAGCAACGCATTGATCTTCATTGCGAGTTATCGGTCGTACTGGCCCGTGGCGCCGATGGCCAAATCGCCTGCTTCCCAGTGGCCGAAAACGTTCACGCTAACGGCATTCTCGACACCACGAGAGTGCCGTCTTCCGAACCGACCAGCCTCCTACGTGAGGCCCAGCAGTTGGCTTCGGAGTTAGCAAACGGCTTGAGCTACGAGGGAGTGCTGGCAGTTGAGTTCTTCGTCGATAGGAATCGACAAGTCCTTTTCAATGAGATGGCTCCTAGGCCACATAACAGTGGTCACTACACCCTTGATGCAACCATTACTTCTCAGTTCGAACAACAACTTCGGGTGCTCTGCAATCTCCCCCTCGGCCCGGTCGACTTGCTAAGTCCGGTTTGCATGTTGAACGTTCTCGGCGACAGCTGGCCAGACGATGGCTCCCCGAACTGGGATGCAGTTCTGGCTGAGCCCGGCGCGCACCTTCACCTCTACGGAAAGGGCGAAGCTCGACCGGGACGGAAGATGGGACACATCAATTGTCTAGCCGCTGACGCTCCTACGGCGTTGGCGCTGGCTCACAGGCTAAAAAGCCAACTAGCCCACTAAGGTAGCGAGCTGTTACTTCCCTCGGAATCGAGGTGCACGACGCTCGGCCATGGCCGAGCTTCCTTCAACGAAATCTTCGGTTTGGCGAAGCCTGGTCTGTTCAGTATTCTCGTGGGCGGTTGCCGCCCGGACTGCGTTAGCCAAATCCCCCCTGAGTGTCCGGCGTATGGAGCGAACGGCCAACGGGGCCGACGTTGCAATCTCTCGAGCAAATTTGTGCGCATCGTCGCGCAGTCCATCGATTGAAACCAAACGATCCAATAGCCCAATGGATGCTGCCTCTTCACCCTTTATCCGCCGACCGGTGTAGAGCATGTCCGCTGCTACCTGAGTCCCGACCAAGCGGGGCAAAGTAACAGAAAGTCCAAAGCCGTGGTGGAAGCCGAGTCGAGCAAAGTTGGCACTCATTCGGGTCTCGGACGTTCCAAAGCGAAAGTCCGACGACAGCGCTAATCCAAGACCTCCGCCGACGGCGGCTCCTTGAATGGTGGCGACTGTTGGCGTGTCAGCGTCGAATATCCTGGCCGCGGCGGCATAAAGCTCCTCAGTCGAATACGAGCTTCCGCCACCGCTGAAGTCGGCTCCGGCACAAAAATGTTTGCCTTGGGCACAAAGCACTGCTGCCCGTACGGTCTCGTCTTTATCGCATTGGGCTAACGCGTCAGCAATACCCCCGATCACTTCCATCGAAAAAAAGTTATTCGGCGGTCTACATATTTCGATAGTGGCCACATGATCGTCGTGGACGGTGACCCGAATCGCATCCGAGGTAGAACTTTGCTTTGGTCTGCCGATGTTTCGAAACGGGACTCCCCGGTCGGTTGTCGGTTCTTTCGGTAGCCCAAGCATTCGTTCTCCAACAATATTCTTTTGTACCTCATCAGTGCCACCTGCGATCGACTGGGCCGGGGTTGAAATAAGTGTCTCGGCCACCGCCCGATGTTCATCGTCGCCTTCGCTTCCGTCGAGCATGGCCAACGCTCCTCCCATCGTTGTGTGTAGGTCGTTGCAACGGCGGGCCAACTCTGACAATGAGAGTTTCCCGATCGACCCCTCAGGCCCGGGAGGCTTTCCTAGTGCCCGTTGAATAGCTGCTCGGTCGGCCGTTAACGCAGCCGCCTTTTCGAACATCCACGTTTGCATGGCCCTATCTTGAACAACTTTTCGCATCGCCTGATCGTCGGAGTTCTCAGCGGACCTGGCCCGGTCCATCACCAAATCAAATCTGCCTTTCCGTTGCGGATACCACTCATAGGTCTTCAAATGCGACTCCGCTTCAGCCTTGGCTTCGTCAACGACCCGACCGGTAACACCAGACCTAAAGAAGACGTTACGCATCATCGAAAAGCTCCGTTCGTGGGCCAACGTGGCTCGAGCTACCCGCCACCCTTCGCCAACGTTGCCAACAACGTTTTGGTGAGAGACAATCGCGTTGTCTAGAAATACTTCGTTGAACGAGTTATGAAAGTTCATTTGTTCGATCGGCCGAACTTCGACCCCAGGCTGATGCATGTCAAGAGCGAAGTAGGTCAACCCGGCATGTTTCGGCGCGTCCCAGTCAGTGCGGGCGATCAGAATAGCCATGTCTGCATGGTCAGCGCTGGTATTCCAAACTTTTTGTCCGTTGACGATCCATTGGTCGCCATCCCGCACCGCTGTCGCTTGAAGGCCCGCCAAATCTGAGCCAGCACCCGGCTCGCTGAACAACTGACACCAATCGAGCTCTCCAGTCAGCGTCGGTCTAAGAAACTGATGTTTCAGATCATCTGAGCCGTGCTCATAGATAGTTGGAGCTGCTAACGCAACACCGACTCCTATCGGTACTGCTACTCCACCGGCGCGCCTAATGGTGTCGTGAGCCACGGCATCGGTCCATCCAGGTAACTGTTGGCCAAACCATAGCTTCGACCAGGAAGGCACCGCCCAACCCGAGTCGAGTAGTCGGGTTCGCCATTCACGCAAAGAAAGTTCGGAATCCCAAGCGTGGTCGAACCATGTTTCTACCCGATTTGCTACTTGCTGCTCGTTCACTACGCTCCCCTGCCGATGTTGGTGCGCCAGCTACATCATTACCTCTGACGGCGTAACTATCAAAAAGGGGAGCTGTGGGCGACGCCGAAACCGGCGAGGTGATCGTTACCGAGTGTCATCCAAGAAATGCACGACCTGTCCTAAAACAAAGTTGGCGGCTGGCCTGGGACCAAGCAGATGGCCTCCGTCTTCCAACGCTAGGAGCGTTGCGTACTCACCCGCTGCTTCAGCTAACGCGACGCCATTGTCATACGCAACAACGTCATCATCCTTGGCGTGAATTACCAAATATGGCCGATTCAGCTTCGACGCAGCGACGAGAACCTCGTGGGTTCCGAGATCTTCGACGAATTGGTTCTGCAAGTAGAATGAACGACCACCGATAATCACTTCGGCACGACCTTTGGTCGCAAGTTCATCAAGTTGACGAGAGAACAAGTGGGTAACGTGTGAGGCATCGCTCGGAGCGCCGATCGTGATTACTGAACGTACCGATTTGATCCGTTCGGTCGCCAGCAAGACTGCGGCCCCACCGAGGCTGTGTCCCAGAATTGTGCACGGACCAAAGTTCATCTCGATCAAGGTCGTCGCGGCCCGAACCACATCACTTACGTTGCCGCTGAGCGTCTTCGTTTCGAAGTCACCGCCGCTGTCGCCTCGTCCAGTAAAGTCGAACCTGAAAGTGGCGTAACCAGCCTCGGCGAGGCCGGAAGCTAACCTCGTCATCGTGTGGATGTCTTTTGAGCACGTAAAGCAATGCGCCATTAGAACTGAGCCTCGTGCCTTTCCCGCTGGCTTGTGAAGCTGGCCAACTAGTTTGTGGCCCTGGCTACCAGTGAATTGCACTTCGGTCTCGGTCGGTTTCATAAATCCAATGCTACCGAAACCCGCTTCGCTACCTTTACTTCGCTTATTCTGCTAGCTGGCGGCCGAATAGCCGGCCGAGGTGTTCTAGTTCATCGTAGACATCGGCCAATCGGAGCAAATGCCACAAGAGAGCGATGTTGCTTGACACAATCGGGAGTCCGACCTCGACCTCCAACTCAGCTACTGCTTCGAACATTCGCAGGCTGGTACACGACACGAACACGGCATCGCATGCTGTGTTGGCGGTAACTGAGCGGATGCCGTTGGCGATCGATTGTTGGGAGATCCGCGCCACCGTCAGGTCGTTCGACTCCAAAAACGAGCCAAGCGCGCTCACTCGAAAACCGGCATCAGAAAAATGTTGAGCGATTGGCGCAGTTACCTCAGCGGTGTACGGCGTGACAATAGCAATGCGTTCAGCGGTGAGCGAGCAGAAGGCCGCTACCGCCGCTGAGATTGGGTTAGTTACCGCTATGCCCGGATGTTTGCTTTGCACTGCAGTGGTTACCCCGTCAGCACCGATTAATGTACTTGCTGAGGTGCAACCAAAACCGATGGCCTTGAAACCGAACGCAGGCGGCAACAATCCGGCCGCAGCTGGTAGCCGCTCCTGCATATCAGTCAACGTAGTGGGTGTTACTTCAATTTCGTTGGGAATACGGGAGTGGTAAAAGTCAACGCCAGGAATCTTGATGAGACGGGCCTCAGCCTCAATGGTGTGATCGGTTTCTAACACTATGAGGCCGATCTTGGCTCGATGACCAATGCCGTCTTCGGTCTCGAACGGTAGTGGAACTAAATCCGGAACGGTCATATCTGCCTACTCCTAGGGCTAGTCGTTTACTCATCGGACTTGGCCTGTTGAACGAAGAATGACGCTCCGGTCGGGACTTCGGGAAACGTCATTTCATAGGCCGAGCAACGGACCCGATTGGTCCTAGTGCCGCGCACCACCTCACCGTCATATCGACTCGGGATGTGGTTGACCTGCAGCGGCTTCGAGTCTTCGGCTCGATACTCGCAAATAAATAACGTACGGGGTTTATCGGAGTTATTTGAGGCCGACCCGTGCAACAGCCGAGTGTGCATCAGACAAGCTGAGCCAGCCGGCCCATAAATAGGAATGGCGTGGTCGAGATGGGCCGCTTTAACGTCGGAGCTAACCGCGCCGGTGTAAATACCATCATGCCAATGGTCGAACAGTGGACCCCGATGACTGCCGGGTACCACGGTCAACGGTCCGTTCTCTAGCGTGACATCGTCGAGAAAGAACAACACTGCGATCAGATCCTCGTTGCTGTGAGGCTGAAACATGAAATCCTGGTGATACTTGACCTCGGTTGCCGACCCAGGGTGTTTGGCGTTGATTTTCGAATTGTTGAATTCGACGTCGGGGCCAATTAGTTGGGTAACCCCATCTAGTGCCCGGTTGTCACGCATAACGGCCAAGTAGTTGTCAGAAATCTCGACCGGCGACGTAACCCTTCGAAGTCCAGGCCTATACGTGCTATGTCCGACTTCAAGGTCGAATCGGGCACGGCCATCAAGGATTTCACCGAAAGGTTCACTATGTTGACGGCTGTCGTCGACCCAATTATTGAAATCCCGGTTCAGCCCTTCGAGCTGCTCTTCAGTAAGGGCATCGTTCAAGAATGCATAACCGTCATCCCAGTAAGCTGAGACTTGTTTTGACGTGAGAACCTTGTTTGTCATGCGATACTTCTCCTGCGGTCCCATTCATGTGATGATCGGTAGTTCCGGTGCGGCTCGTCGGCTCAGCAGTTCTGGGCCATCGCCTCGGACAACGATGTTCTCCTCGTGAATCATCGCTTTGCCGGGCGCCCAAACAAGCCCGGGTTCGAGGGTCAGAACCATGTTCTCTTGAACTACTGTGTGATCGCTGGCCGTATGCGATGGCCATTCAGTGACTTGCATTCCGAGTCCATGCCCCATTCGTCCAACGTCATTTCCAAGCGAGCCATTCGCTTTCAACACGGTATTCATGGCAGCAAATATCTCGGTCGTGGTGGCACCGGGCCGAACTACTTCTAGGCCTGCCTCGGTCGCTTCCCACACAGCACGATAGGCGTCCTTCGCCTTCTGGCTGGCTTTAGTGAAGGCAAAGTTGCGATCAAAATCACTGAAGTAGCCATCGAAGGTCGAACCTGTGTCGAAAATCAGCAAATCTCCATCGACGATCTCTCGATCTGATGGTTGTCTAATAATGTCGTCGAACCCATCCGGACCAGTGGCTCCGACCAGGTACGGTACATCGTCGGCACCTTGGCGGAGAATCTCGCTACGAAATGCGGCGAACGCTTGACGCTCGGTCATTCCGGTATTCAGCAAGTTAGGTAGTTCTTGGAATGCGTCCGAGACCACACCACAGATATGACGATGTTTGTCGACTTCACGTTCACTCTTGACCATTCGCAACTTGCTGATAATGTCGGTCACATCAACGAACTGACCGACTCGTGAACGGAGGCGATCAATATCACGCAGTGGCATCCGAACGTGAGTCTCCGGGCCCATTGGCAGGCCGACCGGTCCGCTTCCAGCAACATCTCGCACACAATCAACTAGCAAGCTCACACCGTCATCATCGGGCTGGGGCGACGACCAGGTTCGAATATCATCAATCCATGTAGTTGCCATCGACGGAGCCCCGATACTCGGAATGACCGCAATAGGTTTTCCATCGGCTGGGATGACGACAAACCATGGACGAGTCGGACTTTGCCAAAACGGAGTATGGAAACCGGTGAAGTAGCGAACCTCAGGCTCAGTGCAGACAACCATGGCCCCCAGCTGGCGACGAGCCATCTCTGTTTGGCAACGTCGAGTTCGCTCAGCGAACTCAATCGATGGGAAGCCCCGCTCAGGATTCAATGCAAACCTCCATTGCTCAAGCGCTTCTCCAATTGGTCTGATGCAGCCACCGAATTATTGTCCGGTCAAGCTCCGGAGTCAACGATCAGCATGGCAGAAGTCGAATCCAGCTGATCCCACAGTTAGCTGGACCTAGGAACGCTGAACGAAAAGGTTGCACCTCCACCGTGCGTCGCCTCGACCGAGACTGACCCGCCGTGTTCGATAGCTATTTGACGAACGAGCGCTAATCCGAGGCCCGCGCCGTGTTGGCCGTCCCGGTTGCGAGCCCCGTCTGATCGGTAGAAGGGTCGAAAAATCCGATCGCGATCGGCTGGAGCAATACCAGGTCCTCGATCGGCGACGCTAAGACATAGCTCGTTTCGGACGCTTTGTACTGATACGACGATGTCGTGACCAGGCGGATTGTGGTGGCAGGCGTTCGATCCGAGATTTAGAACCGCTTGTTGGATTCGGTGGCGCGAGCCCCTCAGTTCATTCAGATTTGGTTGGCCAAGGTCAATCTTGATCCGCTGTTCGGGGTACGCGACCTGAAGATCTTTGACCACCTCATGCACAAGTTCTCCAAGGTTGAACTCTTCGACGTTTTCAGGCATCGAGCCTTCGCGAGCGAGCTGAAGCATGGCATCGGCCAGTGCGCTCAGGCGCTCACTCTCGCTTCCAATCCGACCCATTGCCCGATCAACATCAGCCTGGTTCTCAAGCATGCCTCGGGCATAAAGATCGCTATAGCCTTTCAACGCTGTCAGCGGAGTTCGAATCTCGTGGGCCATGTCGGCCAGCAACCGTTCGGTAACTTCGCGGGCTTCGTTGGATTCCCTCAACGCCTGCCGTAACCGATTCATCATCTGGTCCAGGCCAACTGCCAGATCGGCCGTCTCGCGGCTACCGCCCGGCGGACCGACTGGCGTTTCAAGGTCGCCAGCAGCGATCCGATTCGCAGTCGCTGCCATTCGAGTCACCGGCCGAGCCAACAAGCCAGTGAACGCCCATAGCACCGCTGTCACTAAGGCCAGAATTGCGCTACCGCCGACAAGCAGCGAAAACCGAAACCGTTCGACTGCAGCGTCGAACTCATCCAGCGGCAGCGCCGTTACCGAAACCAGGCCATCGCCGTTCACAGACCTTCGAACCCGGTAGCGGGGTTCGGAAATTGTCATATTGCCTTCACCCTCTGCCATCAATTCCAAGATGTTGGGGCTAAACGGATTCTCTGCTCCCGCGCCTACCAACGCTCCGCCAGGATCGATAAGGAGCTCAACCGGCCGACCAGCGTCGACTACACCATCTTCGACTTCGAAAAGTACGTCGTCGTCTTCAAATAGTGGTCCTGGCCTGTCGGCTCGCCGGCCTTGTAGGCCTACCCGTTCGGCTCGGACAAGTTCGGTGTCGATATCATCAAGTCGGCTTCGCTGCTCTACCCGATCAATGAAGAAGGCAAAGCAGGTGAACCCGATCGTAATTGCACCCAACACCGACGCTAGAAGTAACCACCGCAGCGATACCCGACTCATCGCTCCCCTTGGCGCAGCACATATCCGGCGCCCCGCCGAGTATGTATCAGTGGCGCCTTGTCATCATCAAGTTTGCGCCGTAGATAGCCAACGTAGAGTTCGACGATGTTTTCGGTGCCCTCGAATCCGTCGTCCCAGACGTTGTCGAGAATCTGCGATTTCGAAACCACGATTCCAGCATTTCGCATTAGGTAGTGCAGAAGTCGGAACTCGGTTGCGGACAGCTCGACTAGCTCGCCATCCCGTCGAACCTCTTGTCCGGACGGTTCGAGCGTCAGGTCTTCGACCCGAATAATATCTCGGTCGACCGATCTAGAAGTTCGTTTCAGAATCGCTGCAACCCGTAGCACCAATTCGTCGACGCTAAAGGGCTTGGCTAAATAGTCATCTCCGCCGGCTACGAATCCATTGATCCGGTCGTCTGGATCAGCCCTTGCAGTCAGAAACAGAATAGGGCTTGCGACAGACCGGTCCCGGAGTCGGCGACAGATCTCGAACCCGTCGAGCCCTGGCAACATAACGTCAAGCACAATCAAGTCGTAGATGCCTTCAAGTCCTCGTTGTAGCCCTTGTGCACCTGCACTCACATGGTCGACCAAGTAGCCGCTGTAGCGCAACGCAGTGCAGACCACATCGGCAATAGATTCGTCGTCTTCGACGACCAAAATTCGAACCTGGCCTGTTTTAACCACAGGACTATTCAATCAGCCGAACAGATGAATTGCCTCTCAACCTCGCGGACCGCCCCGCTCATCGCCAGCTATATATTGCCCGACGAGACACTCAAGTACCTGATTGTTTGCTGCGTTGTTCGCATGATAGTGATACCCGATGCCCTCAGTTGAATGACCGTTACATTCGTCGAGGTTGGCTGGAGCCGTTCCTTGTTCATAGGGGCTGTGAATCGGAAACCCATCGAGGGCGTAGCCGAACATCGGGGTTTCACCATCGGCGACCTCATCGATTTCCGAGCAACCTACGGCCCCATGCATGTGGTAACCCTCGAATGGATTGAAGTGTGCGCCGCAGTCGTCAAAGGCGGCAATCGTATAAGCACCAAGAATCGCTTCAACCGGTGCCGATGCAGCAATCGTGACGCCGTCGAGTGTCACGCCTTGGTTGCCTCGTGATATGGCGGCGCTCTCGGCGGCGACTGGAACAATTGGGATCACGACTTCGCTGGTAACCGGCTCACTGTTTTCGAGCCATTCAAGCCGTCCTTCGACGCAGTGGTTCTTAAGTTCGGGATCAACGTCTGGCCGAGCGGCATCGTCGAACTCTTCAGCCGTTTCGGTTACGAAAACATCGCCGTTGTCGTCGTACATTTGCCAGTTGTCGTCGTCGTACAGGTCGGCCAGGTTGGCGATGAACTCACCATCAAGGTCGTAAACGCCTTTGCCGTCGAACCAGATACCGCCCGCATCAGCATCATCGGTGATCGTGCTCGGACAAAAGGGCCCCACATCGTAGCTGCTCGGAAAGCCGGAAACGGTAAACCGGTAACAGGAGGTTTCAGCTCCGCCACTCAAGGTGCAGTCTTCGGTTGTAGCATCGCCAACGAGGGCGCCGTCGAAGAACACGCCAAGATCGACACCACTATCAGCATCAGTGGCGACCCCGCTTGGATCTGATGCGTCATCTGCCACACTCGAATCTTCAACCTCGTCGTCCGAACTCGGGTACGTTGATTCTTGCTCGGTTGAATCGGCTTCTGACGACTCAGATGTATTGTCAGATTGCGACAATGAAAGCTCCCCGTCAGCTGAAGAGCCACAAGCTGAAACCGCTAGCACCAGCGCAAGCATCATCATCGACAACAACCCGACGGGTCGGGTTCGAGTTTGTCCCGTGTGAACGTCCTGAATCTCTCGTCTTTTCATCGAACTTGTCCTCATAGCAGCAAAGTGAATAATTTTCGGCTTGACCACGTTGATCTTCCCGTCAGTTCCGATTCGAGCGGCCAACTAAGGCCACCCCGGCAAAGCACTCAGAGATGTAGTTGGCTGTAGATATCACGTGGTAGTGATAGGTGTCTTGCTCGAAGTCTGGGGTTGGACCAGTATGGCCTAGGCAAGCATCGAGATCGGTAGGTTCGCTACCGTCGACGTCTTGGGGTCCGTAGATTGGATATCCGTCAAACAAGTAGCCGACAATGGCTGAATGCTGACCGGGAGAATCGACCGCGTCAGTGATACAAAACGGTATGCCATGGTAGTGATACGAGCTTCCGTTGGGAATCGGATGTCCACCGCAGGCATCGATGAATGGCACGCCATCAATTGTTTCGTTGTCATCATTGGCGACTATCTTGCTGCCATCGCCTTCGTACGGATCGAAAAAAACGGCTCCGCTGATTGCTACCCCGATAGCGCCGTTGCCGGTCTCAGTCGGCGACTCTGCTCGCTCTGGAACTAGTGGAATGTCGAATGATGCGTTGTATGACTCCACTCCGCCAGCAACGAACTTTCCATCCCGGCCGTCGCCAAGGTAGACGTCTAGATACTCATGTGATGGGAGCCCATCACTTTGAAACGTCATCGTCGAGCCGCTAATCGAAATCTCTACGTTGTCGGCCCATTGTGCACCAAGCGCAACGTCGGCTCGGGTGGCGAGCTCATCGGGATCAGCAGGAACCTCTTGATCGGTAAGGCCTGCGTTGTCATCGGCTGGAGCGCCACCGTCGGGAGCATCACGATCAGCCCCCGGACCTCGCCGATCACGAGGAGCGCCGCCGCCAGCACCTCCATATTCGATTTCGCCATGGAAACAGTCAATCGAATAAGGGTTTGCATCTTCTGTGAGGTGATAGTGGTAGATACCGTCAGGAAATTCTGGTGTCGGGCCTTCGTGACCGGAACACTCGTCTAAATCATCGTTAGAAAGGACATCTCCGTCTACATCCCTCGGCCCATACACCGGAAACCCGTCAAGGAGGACTCCGATAATCGATGAGTGCTCACCTTCGATATCAACATCGTCGGTGATGCAATACGGCACGCCGTGGTAGTGGTAGCTCGCTCCGCTGGCCAATGGGTGCCCGTTGCAGGCGTCTATGAAATAGACCCCATCGAGCGATAGATTGTCATCCAGCGCCACAAACTCTCGGTTCTGATCTTCATAATCGTTGAACAACGGAGCTCCGCTAATCATGACCCCAATCGTGGACAGGCTGGTCTGAGTAACCTCATCCGAGTAGACCGGATTCGTCGTGATTTCCACGTCGAGTGGCGTGGCGACGATGAGCTCCTCTGTGTCAGCAATGTAGAACCCTTCTTCAATATCGTCGCCGGTGAAGGGCGGTCTGTTGTCACCGTTTGGAACGAGAAACTGATCTGGCAGCTCATGGCTAGGCAACCCATCGGATTGGAACCGGAACGTTCCAGCATCGTTCATAGTGATTGTTACGTTGTCAGCCCACGCAGCAGCTTCTATGCCCGACGACGTAGATTCAGTGGCTGGATCAGCCTCGGCCACCGACGTGGCCACTTGCGTATCGTCGGATAGAACCTCTTCTTGGACCGGATCGCTGCTACAGGCGGCAAATACTAAAGCTGCTGGCACAAGTATTGCGCCCGAGAGTGCACCAAAGACATGTCGTCGTAATTGCATGAGGGCCACCATAGAGTGCCAACCTGTGATGAAACTGTGAAGCGGAAGAAAGTTTCGCAGCGGAAGTACCGGTACCAATTGACCCCTCATCGGAATCAATCAACAACTCACGTTTGGAAGGCTCCATGTCAAACAACCAACACCGAACTGTTCTCATAACCGGTGCTGCTGGTGGGATAGGCAGTGCGGTAGCCCGGACGATCGTCGATCAAGGCGCAAACGTAATTTTGCACGACTTATCCGAATCCGAATTGGCCCCCCTCGCTGCTGAGCTGGGTGAAAACGCCACAGTCGTTGGGGCCGATCTCTCTAACGTGAAAGCAACAGCCAAGCTATGGGCTGACGCGTTCGCGGTCCACGGGCGCATAGATGTCCTAGTCAACAATGCTGGAATCTACCCACCTGCCCCACTCAACGCCAAGCTTGATGATTGGGTCGAGACTTGGGAGCTTTCGCAGGCAGTCAATTTGCGCGCTCCAGCGATCTTATGTCGAGCTGCAGTTGAGGCCTATGCGCAGCAAGCCTCAGGTGGAATTATCATCAATCTTGCGTCGAGGGCCGCATTTCGAGGCGAAGATCCGGACTATTGGCACTACGCCGCAGCTAAGGCTGGCGTAGTGGCTATGACACGGACAATCGCAAGACAATACGGTCGGCAGGGCACGACGGCGTTTGCCATCTCACCGGGATATGTCGATACACCCTTTAATCGAGTATTCGCCGAGACAGTAGGCGTGCAAGTCGCTGCCGACCAGACTGGACTCGGCGAAGTCGCTCAACCTCAAGACGTCGCCAACGTAATCGCATTTCTCGCCAGCGGTCAGGCCAAGCACGCTACCGGCACGACAATCGACATCAACGGTGCTAGCTATGTTCGCTAGAAGCAGGCAATCGAGTGCCCGCTATCAATGGAGAAGTTGACTGCGTCCGGTCTCGCTCATGTGTAACGTTGGTCCATGAACCCAAGACTCACTCATTTTGCGATCAACACCGATGATGTAGACCACACCCAAGCCTTTTACCGGTCGGTCTTCGGGTGGCAGTTTCGAGACTACGGACCGCCCGGGTTCGTCCAAATCTTGGATGAAACCGGAACAGAACCGATCGGAGCGATTCAGCAGCGACGGGAATTGGTCGACAACGCTCAAACTTGCGGGTTCGAGTGCACCTTTGGCGTCGATGACGTTGATGCAGTGCGGGAACGGATTCTGGCCGCTGGCGGCCGCATTCTGCTAGAAAAATCTACCATCGCTCAGGTAGGACACCTTTTAGCGTTCGAAGACCCAGGCGGAAACCCGGTTCTCGCTATGCAATACGACAGCGCTGCGGAGTGAACTAGTGGGTAACCGCTGATCAGTTGCCCACGTTCAGATTCAGCCTCTCGGGCCAGCCGGTTGTTGCCCCATGCTTCGCAAAACTGCGGCTGCAACGCGGGCATTAACGGCGTCTGGCACCGCTTGCGGCCCCGGTTGCAAATCAAGGGTAGGATCGATTAAGACGGCAAGGGAACGGGCTTGAAGGGTTAAACCAAGGTCCATGGCCTCGATCGGGTTACCAATACCCCCATCAGCTGCGAGATTGACGATCTTGCCGTCGGCAATAGAAAACACCGACTTGCCGTTCGGAAGGTCATGACGTTTGAGCGAAGGGGCAAGCTGTATACCAGGAGCTGCACGCTCCATAGTCCGAATTGCTATCTCAGTGTCGACATGTCCAGCATTAGCTAGAAGCACTCCGTCTGGCATTTTTTCAATGACGTCAAAGTCAACAACATCAGGACGTCCCGTAGCAGTGATCACAATCTGCGCCGTGGCTGCCGCGGTTGTCGAGTCAGCGACATCGAAACCATCCATAGCTGCTTCAAGCGCCTTGATCGGATCAACTTCTACGACCGTCACGTCCGCACCGCGACGATCAGCGTACAAAGCTATCCCTTTGCCGCACCAACCATAGCCATACACGACAACGTGTTTCTTGTGGAATGATACGTTCGTCACCCTGACAACCGTGTCGACTACAGATTCACCAACCCCGTGTTTGTTCTCAACGATCGACTTCAAAGGACTGTCATTGATGACGATGATCGGGAACTCGATCTGACCAGCGTGTCTTTCTCGAAGTAGGAACGACCCCGATGTTGTCTCCTCAGTTGCCCCACGGGGCGGTCGACCACCGCCGAGACAAGCCACGATCAATTCGGCCCCGTTATCCAGAACCAGATCTGGCTCCGCTGACGCAATCTGGTCGAGATTGGCGAGGGCCGCCTCCGGACCATCGCCCGGGCGGTCGAGGATTTCGCACTTGGGGCTAGACAATGCCTCAGCCGTTCCGAACTGGGTAGTCCCATCGTTACCCATAGCGATGATCCGGGCTCCGCCAGCGATCAACGTCTCTATCAGCACCGCCGTCTTCGGCTCGATGTGGAGCCGGAAACCCACAGTAATCCCCTCGAAGGGCCGCCTGACGGAAAACTCCGCCATGGTTTCGACGAGAACCGGCATGTGGCGCCGCGTCCACGCGATTCGCCCCTCTGCTACCGATCGTTCAGTCGCCATCGCATCGCAGTTTCCGCATGAATCGGACTCTATCAGTGTCGCTCTGAGCGTGACCCAACAAACTGTCACCTGACTTAGAGAGCAGATCTGCAGACGGCAAGGCAGAGTGCCTTGGTCTGATCTTGAGCGATCGGCGACGATGCTTGAGAAATTTCGACTGGTTTTGCGACAAATGACCGCCGGACCTCGATCGCGGGCGTTTCGGGCCGATATGTGATCGGTAAGCTGTGTGACTGTTCCCTCTGAAAGACTCCAGGCTGTTGAAAATTCTCAAATATGAGGCGGATCGCCTGCCCGTCTGCATCTTCCTAACGTTGACCCTGTTCGACTTCATTTTGTTCTTCGCCGTCGACCAGATCTGGGTTGTTGTGGCCTACTGGTTGGCAATGATTCCCGTCAAAGGTTTTGTTTGCGCGTGGAACCATCACCATCAACACGTCCCGATGTTTCGTTCGAAGACTCTGAACCGGATTCTCGAGATGTCGTTCGCCCTACATACCGGTGTTACTACCAACACCTGGGTCCTTCACCATGTACACGGCCACCACATGAACTACCTCGACCAGACGGTAGATGAGAGTCGTTGGCAACGAGCTTCTGGTGAAAAATTCGATTCAGTCCGATACACCATTGCCACCGCGTTCACGACGTATACCCGCGCTTACGCAGTTGGCCGAAAGCACCCACGTCTTCAACGAGCGTTTCTCGGATACGGCGTTCTTACGATGCTTCTCGTCGCTGCACTTGTAACTTTCAAGCCCATACACGGACTGCTGCTCTTCGTTCTCCCGATGATTACCTCACTCGTGATTACCGTGGCCGCTACCTACAAGCATCACTCAGGCCTTGACACCGAAGACCATATGCTCGCTTCCCGAAACTACACCAGCAAGCTGCACAATATGCTGACCGGAAATCTCGGCTATCACACTGCACATCATTACCGTCAAGGTTTACATTGGTCGAAGCTTCCCGAGCTCCACGCGAAAATCGAGAACAAGATTCCACCCGAATACATCAAAACCTGAGCTTCGCCGCCTTTGTTCCACTCCGCATCCCGTCGCTAGACAATTCAGCCACGGCAATGCACTGCTACCATAATTAGCATTCCTCTAGGTAGGTGGACGAGCAGACCATGCCCAATCGTGAACTGATCAGCGATCTTTCTCACCAGCTGGTGTCGCTGCAAGCTCCGATTCGAATCCTCGATGCAGTGGCGTGGGGCAAAGATGTCGCCACCGAGTTCTTTGCCGCCGGAGCGTCGCAGCAACCGAAGGTGGATGCGGCATACTACTCTGCCGACCGTCCCCTACGGTTCGATCCTGTGGATCTAGACCTGGCGTTTGGAGCGCTCCGCGAACGGGTTCAGGCCAGTCTGGGCGACGCTCCGGTTGGTCGTTTGCTGCTCTGTCGAATAGACGAGTACCGCCAAGTCATTGCCATGTTGGTGGCTCGCGGTACACCACGGTTCGTTGAACTCGCGGCAGAGCTATATGGCTCAGCTGGCGACGTCTTGTACCCGGGCGGCCCAACCCTCGCCAGCTTGGGTGCCTTAATGTCGGATTCTCTGTCCGACATAGCCGCCGAAGGCTGGGCACCACCGAACGAATCGATGTTTACCGCTATCGAGGCTGTCTCACATCTGAGCGAAGCCTTGTCCGGGCTCAGCAGCGAGGAGAAGGTTCGCGTTATTATCGATGACGGCATCGTTGCCGACGCAGCCGCCGGATCGGACTACATAAAACTGCGGGCCGATGCGACATTTTCGGCCCGCGACCTTCGAGTGCTGGAAGTTCACGAGGGTTGGGTCCACGTTGCTACCTCGCTAAACGGTCGACGCCAGCCTGTTTGCAGCTTTCTCGGTAAGGGAACACCCTCGACAACGTCGACCCAGGAGGGTTTGGCTGTCTTCACCGAAGTGACGACGTTGTCGTCCACCCCCGAGCGCCTCCGTAAAATTACGAGACGAATGCTCGCCATCGAGATGGCTGAGGATGGCGCAACATTCTTGGATGTCTTTCGGTGGTTCGTAGACGAGGGGCTTAGTCAAGATGATGCTTGGGTATTCTCAGTTCGAGTTTTCCGAGGGAGCACCCCAGAATCGGGCCCTTTCACCAAAGATCTTGTCTACAGCCGCGGTTTCCTCGAGGTCTACGACTTCATACGGCTTGCCGTCAAACGAGGCCTACTCGACCGCATCCCACTTCTGTTCGCCGGAAAGCTCGCCATCAAGGAGATGGGAGTTCTGACTCAGCTGTTCGAGGAAGGTCTTGTGATCGAGCCTGAGATTCTTCCACCCAATATTACTGATGTCCGTGCGTTGGCTAGCTGGATGATGCTCTCGAACGCACTTAACCAGATTGATCTAGGAGAAATGGAAGTTCACCTCGCCGATGCGCTTTCATAGAATCAGGGTTCTCACAGCTAAGCCAAACGAATCGGAGTAGACAATGACCTCACCTAATGGTGTCCACCATCTGGCTATCGCAACTAGCGATATCAAGTCACAGATCGACTTCTTCAACGACGTACTCGGATTCGAACTTGTTGCTCTGTACTGGATGCATGGGGTCGAAGGCGCTTGGCATGGGTTCATGAAGTTGAACGACACTTGTTCGATTGCCTTCGTGGAAACGCCCGAGATCAAACAGATCGACCGCACCCTTGGAGTAACCCACGCGGGAAGCGGCGGCGGCTTATGTGCTGGCGGCACTATGCAACATCTTGCCCTCAACGTCGACACGCTCGAGGACCTGCTTGTGATGCGTGACCGTATTCGATCACGTGGTCTTACTATTTTCGGCCCACTCGATCATGGTCTGTGCCACTCAATCTACTTTGCCGGTCCCGAAGATCTAAGTCTTGAAATTGCTACGTCGGCGAAACCGATTGATGGTCGGGCCTGGATTGATCCTGAGGTTGTCGGTTTGGCCGGGATTTCGCCCGACGAGCTTGAACGGTATCGGAGTCCGGGGGCATATGAGCGCCCAAAGAGCCCCGTGCCGCAGCCACCGTTCGATGCCAATGTTCCCTGGCAGCGCGGATTTCCCCAAGAGGTCTACGAGGCAATCATCTCGATGCCAGACGAGGTCGTGACCAAGAATCTAAGCGAGAATACGCCACCAGTTCTTGTTGAAGACTGACCGTGGAATGATCTGCCTCGACAGCCAACCAGCTGTCGGATCCTCGTTCTGAGAACTAGTGGCTGGCTACATCATTCCTAACTCAAGTCGAGCGACATCGGACATACGTGAAACGTCCCACGGAGGATCGAACACGAGTGTCACGGTAACTTCTTCGACGCTAGGTAGAGCGGCAACTGCATCGTGGAGATCCTGACGCATGATGTCGCCCATCCCGCAGAAGGGAGCGGTAACCGACATGTCGATGTCGACCCGCTTAGCCCCGCTGGGCAAATCCGATGGCTCGATCCGATACACGAGACCAAGCTCAACAATGTCGACGGGGATCTCCGGATCATAGACGGTGGCAGCGGCTTCCCATACGGCTTCGATGCTGAACTGGCCAGAAGCTGGCTCACCAGAGTCATCGCTGTTTTGTGGTGGACGTACGAACCCGAACTCAACCGAGTCTTCTGGGGTTAGTCGGGCCATCTCTCCGTCACTAGTGGTGACGGTGGCGGTGGCTCCAAGCGCCTGCATAACCGTGACTCGGTCCCCCTCAGCCAGAACTACGGTGTGGCCGGCGGGAATGATCGTTGCCTTGACGTCGCGTGGGAGAGTAAAGGCCTGAGATCCTCCGATCTTGACCCCCGTCTCACGCATCGTCGTGGCCAAGGCGCTCGGTGATCCACGTTCGGATGGCGTCACTTTCAATATCATCCATTGTCTGATCGGCGAAACCCTTAATCAGCAATCGACTAGCTTCGTCCTTAGGAATGCCACGAGAACGCATGTAGTACAAGGCTTCGTCGTCGAGCTGGCCGACCGTGGCGCCGTGTTGACATGAGACTTCATCGGCTAGGATTTCGAGCCGAGGCATAGTGTTTACGTCAGCTTGTCGTGAGAGCAAGAGATTATCGTTGGATTGCTCGGAGTCGGTTCCGTCGGCGCCCTTACGGACATCTACTCCACCGTTCCATACACCGGTGCTTGAGTCGTCGAGGACACCTCGGTAGGACTGTCGGCTCGTGCAGTCCTTAGCGTCGTGGACGACTGTGATTTGTTGATCAAGCGTCTGCGTGCCAAATCCAAAATAGAGCCCGGAAAGATCGGCATGAGCACCCTCGCCATTGAGATGCACGTGGTAAGCGACACGGCCGTAATCAGAACCAAGGTTGAAGAGACGAGCCCGAAGGTTGCTCTCCGCTGCTTGAACCACATCAACTCGACCAAGGTGAACTTGGGTAGAGGGAAGATCTTGCAGAATGATGTGTTCGAGGCTTGCGTTTGCGGCTAGCGAAATTTCCGTACAAACATTGGAACCACCGAACGCATCGCCGCTTCCGATACGGGTCTCAACGACAGTGGCTGAGCTACCGACTGCCATATCGATGACTACCCGACTGGCCGAGGCGTTCTGTGTCTCGCCCGGGACCGCTATATCAACGATGTGAATTGTCTCAGTTGGCTGTCCGTCGATCTGAAGAAAGGCTCCGCCGTCGCCATACGCTCGGTTGAGAATCGAGAAGGCATCATCAGCTGCTTTCGCGTCTACTTCAGATCTTTGTTCGGATTGGTCAGCGTCATCGAGACTAACCATTTGGACCCCGGCAGGCAGGCTCCCGAGCTGGGATCGCGTTGCATCGACAACGCCGTTAACGATCACGATTCGTGGCCCATCGAGTGCCGGAACCTGGTCGTCGATGTCGGTTGGCAACGCATCAGTAGCGGTCGCGGGCCCAAACGTTAGCTCGCTCAACGTCTTGTGTGGAGCGTATCGCCAAGCCTCATCTCGCTTTGTCGGCAGATGCAGCGACTCGACTAGCTCGAGGGCCTCAGCGCGCAACGCCGAAACCGTCCCGCTCACGCGGTCGCTCCGGAGAGCGAGGCGTCGTCGAGGCCGCTATTGAGGAAACCGGCGTAGCCGTGATCTTCGAGGTGAACCGCTAGCGTGTGATCGCCAGACTCGACAATCTTGCCGTCGACCAACACGTGAACAAAATCCGGCTTGATGTAATCGAGCAGTCGTTGATAGTGGGTGATCACAATCATCGAACGATCAGGACCACGCAACGCGTTTACTCCTGCGGCGACGACGCGAAGGGCGTCTATGTCGAGGCCGGAGTCGGTCTCATCCAGGACGGCGAGCCGTGGCTCCATAACCGCCATCTGAAGAATTTCGTTGCGCTTTTTCTCGCCGCCGCTAAAGCCTGCGTTTACCGAGCGGTGAAGGAAATCTTTCTTCATCTCCACTAGGTCCATAGCCTTTTGCGCGATCTCAAGAAAATCACGTGCGCCAATTTCGTCTTCGCCGCGAGTGCGGCGGACCGAATTAAGCGCTGTCCGAAGAAAGTACATATTGTTCACGCCAGGAATTTCGACTGGATACTGGAAGCCCATGAAAACGCCGGCTGCAGCCCGCTCTTCTGGCTCCATCTCAAGCAGGTCAGCGCCATCGATGGTGGCCGTACCTTCAATCTCGTATCCGTCACGGCCAGCGAGGGCATGGGCAAACGTGCTTTTACCGGATCCGTTTGGACCCATAATGGCGTGCACCTCACCGGCGCCGACGTTAAGGTCGATTCCTTTGAGTATTGGGTTGTCCTCAATCGAGGCAGTCAAATTGGCAACGTTTAGCATCAGCCAACACTTCCTTCCAAACTTACGCTCAACAAACGTTGAGCCTCCACCGCGAACTCCATTGGTAGTTCGTCGAACACTTCACGGCAGAAACCGTTGACAATCATAGCCATTGCATCTTCTTCGTTCATGCCCCGCTGACGGCAGTAATACAGCTGATCTTCGCCAACGGTGGAGGTCGAAGCCTCGTGCTCGACCTGAGCGGTCGGATTTTTCACTTCAATATAAGGGACAGTGTGAGCGCCACATTCTTTGCCCAGCAGCAGCGAGTCGCATTGGGTGTAGTTGCGGGCGTTCTCAGCCGAACGCATTATCTTTACCAGGCCTCGGTAGGTGTTCTGGCCTTTGGCCGCCGAGATCCCCTTCGAGATAATGCTGCTTGTCGTGTCAGCACCGATGTGAATCATCTTGGTTCCGGTGTCGGCTTGCTGATGCTTGCTGGTCAGCGCCACCGAGTAGAACTCGCCAATCGACCGGTCGCCCTGCAGGATCACGCTTGGGTACTTCCATGTGATGGCCGAACCGGTTTCAACTTGAGTCCAGGAGATCTTTGCATCGGTGTGAGCCCGGCCTCGTTTGGTGACAAAGTTGTAGATTCCTCCGACCCCGTTTTCGTCTCCCGGGTACCAGTTTTGGACCGTCGAATACTTGATCTCGGAGCGGTCTTTGGCCACAAGTTCAACAACGGCCGCGTGGAGTTGGTTTTCATCTCGCTGAGGAGCCGTGCAACCCTCAAGGTAGGAGACGTGCGAGTCATCCTCGGCAACGATTAGCGTGCGCTCGAACTGTCCGGTGTTCATCGAGTTGATCCGGAAGTACGTCGAAAGCTCCATCGGACAGCGAACGCCCTTTGGGATATAACAGAACGACCCGTCGGAGAATACCGCCGAGTTGAGTGCAGCGAAGAAGTTGTCTCGCACCGGAACGACCGACCCCAAATGCTCACGGACCAGCTCCGGGTGATCTTGGACCGCTTCGGAGAAGGAACAGAAGATCACGCCAGCCTCAGCGAGCGTTTCCTTGAACGTTGTGGTGACCGAAACAGAGTCGACGATTGCATCGACCGCGACGTTGCTCAGCATCTTCTGTTCATGTAGCGGAATGCCGAGCTTGTCGAACATTTCACGAATCTCAGGATCGACATCGTCCATGCTGTCGAGAACCGGCTTCTGCTTCGGGGCAGCCCAATAACTAATTGACTGGTAGTCGATGGGAGCGATCTGAAGCTTGGCCCAATCCGGCTCGTCCATCTCCTGCCAGGCCGCGAACGCTTGCAACCGCCAAGCGAGCAGCCACTCAGGTTCGTCTTTCTTGGCCGAAATGAGACGCACAGTTTCTTCGGTCAGTCCAGGAGGTGCGACATCAGTATCGAGGTCGGTACTGAAGCCGTATTCGTAGCTCGCCTCAGTTAGTTTCTCGATGTCTCGCATCGTCTCGCTCATTCACATGTCCCTTCATAGACCGCCCGCGATCGTCGATAGATCGCCGATGTCGTTTTCGTCTTAAATGTCAGCTGATCGCTTATTCGTCGACTTCAATGAAGATGCACTCACCGGGACATTCTTCGGCCGACTCAATGACACGCTCGAGGCCGCCATCGGGGATACGGGCCATGCCCTCAGCACCGGCTGGATTAGCAGTTCCGTCAAAGAGCTTCTCAGCGCCGAAATTGTTAGCGGTTTCCTTCACGTAATAGAGCCCGTCGTCCATTCCGAAGAAGACATCCGGAGCGATTTCCTCGCAGAGTCCATCGCCGGTGCAGAGATCCTGGTCGATCCAAACCTTCATCGTATATCCTGTTCTTCTAGTACTGTTAAGCGAAACAAGACGTCTCGCAGTTAATACGTCAGGTTACCAGGGTTTCGCTAGTTCTAGGTTGCGAAACTCCGAGAAGTCGGTGACAAGTGCTACAATCGAGTGATGGCCACCAACGGCGTCGCTCTATCGGCTACCCAACGCCGAGTTCTGGTCGCCCTGAAACGGCGGGGCGAAGCAACCGCAGAAGAGCTCGCTCCAGCGCTTGACATCTCTTCAAGTGCAGTTCGACAACACCTGAGCGCCCTTCGATCTGCTGGCTTCATCGCTGCCCGCCAAGAGCGCGGGCAAACCGGCCGCCCCGCCGATAGATATCACGCCACCGACTTGGCGGAACCGCTCTTCGTCGCAACTGACAGTAGTCTCTCGCTGCAGCTACTTGAAGATATCGAACAAGAAGATCCAGAACTCGTCGATCGGGTCTTCGAACGGCGGCGCCGCCGGTTGGTCGAGGAAGCAAAAGACAGAGTCGAAGGCAAACCGATCAAGGAGCGAGTCGCAGTCTTGACCGAATTGCTCGATGCTCAGGGCTACCTAGCCGACTCAGACACCGTCGACGACACCCATTACCGAATTAACCTTCATAGTTGCGCCCTTTGGGCCGTCGCTAAGAGTTATCACCAAGCGTGCAATGCCGAGCTCGACTTCATCCGCGACCTCATCCCCGACGCAAGAGTGGAACGAGTCACCCACAAAACGGATGGGTCTCACGCCTGCGCCTATCAGATCACCGTCCAGAACTGACCAGAATCGCGTCGCCTCACATCGACGAATGCTGATTAACTAGGTCGTGTCTTAACTAGGTCGTGTCCGACGGGTCTCGTTGTGCTGCGAGCGCGGTCGTCGTTCGCAGCGGAAGCTCTGGCAAGAACCAACTCGACACCACCAAAACAGCCATGATCGGCAGGGCGACTACAAAGATGTCGCGGCTCCCAAGGGCGACTGCTGTTTCTACCGAGGCCCGCAGTCCGGGCTCGAGATCTTTGATGTCCTCCGGGGTGGAGAGCAGCTCAGCAGTATCAATTGATGGACCCAGGTCAGCTAGCTCTCTGGTTATCCGCCCGGTGAGTATGGCCCCGAACGCTCCAACGCCAACTGTCTGACCGAGCGTTCGAAAAAAGTTGATGGCCGCCGTGCCAGCTCCCAAGTCGGCCAACTCCAGGCTGTTCTGGGTTGCCGTCGTCATCGTGGGGAATGCCATACCCATCGATAGTCCAAGTAGGAACAGCCAAGGGACTGTGGCTAACGCATCACTGTTTTGGTCCAGAAAGCTAAACGATGCGAGTCCCACGAACGACAAGATTGGACCAATCTGGACGATTCGTCGATAGCGTCCAGTCCCAGTCGTGATCCTCCCAGCGGTATAGGAACCTACCGTGACAGCGATACTCATCGACGCCAGGATGAGTCCGGCTCGCGTTGGTGACTCACCGAGCGACACTTGAAAGAACAGTGGGATGAAGGCCAGTACGCCCATTGCGGCCATACCATAGACGGTGTTTCCGGTAATCATGATTCGGAAGGTCGGGTTGGAGAAAAGCCTCATCGGAAGCAACGGCTCAGGTGCTCTTAGTTCCCAGGCGACAAACCCGGGGGCGCCCAGTGCGGCTAAACTAAACAGGCTAATCACTGGCCAAGATGTCCAGCCAAGGGAATCGCCACCGAGAGCCAGTCCTAGAATTAGTGCGGTGACAGCAACGACGAGGATAAAGGCGCCCATGATGTCGAGGCGCTGCTCTCGTACAGGAAGTCGGAACGTGAGCTGACGGTGAACGATTAGAGCGGCCACAGCGCCGAGCGGGATATTGATCAGGAAAATCCAACGCCACGACGCAACATCGACGAATACACCCCCGATAACTGGGCCGACGATCGATGAGAATGTGAAATTCATTGTGTAGTAAGCCATGTATCGACCGCGTTCTCGGGGAGAGAAGATGTCGCCTATGACAATGAAACCCATCGCCATTAAGCCGCCAGCGCCAATGCCTTGAATGCCGCGCGACGCGATCAACTGCCACATGGATTGAGAAGCTGCGGCTAGAGCTGACGCAACAACAAAAAATGCAAGAGCGACTTGGGTTAGGGCTCGACGGCCGTACAGGTCACTTAGCTTTCCGTACAACGGCGTCGCGGCTACGGACCCAAGAAGGAAAGCGGTCAGTATCCACGGCAGCTGATCGATGCCACCGAGGTCGCCCGCTATCGTCGGTAGCGCCGTTGACACAGCTGTTCCATCGAGCGACGCCAAGAATGTCGCCATCAGCATGCCCGCAAAAATTAGATGCGTCCGGCGGCGAGTTAGCTCTCCGCCGCTCGAAGTTCCTGCGGTCATTCGACCGAAGCCTAGCTACCTCATAACAGGCAACCCAAATTAGAGGGTTCATCAGTCTGCCGAAGCGACCGAGCTATGTCCGCCGATTGACAGCGATCCTTTGGCTGCCCCAAACTGGGCCGATGAAGGCTGCCGTTCTCCGTCAAGGCGCGATCGTTGTGGAGGAACTTCCCGATCTTGTACCAACGACAAATCAGGTGCTGGTCGAACCCATTGCTTGTGGAATTTGTGGCTCCGACATACACACCGTTAGCCACGCCCATGAGTTGGCGGAAGCAGCAAAATCGGCAGGAAGTGAAGGTTTTACGAATAGCTTCGACCCCGATCGTGATCTCGTGATGGGCCACGAGATCTCGTGTCGGATACTCGAAACGGGCGCAGATGTTGCCGGGATTGACAGTCGCCGCGAATACGTCGCCATGCCGTTTCTCCAAACGGCCAACGGCCGACACGTTCCCGGGTACAGCAATGACTACCCCGGCGGCTACAGCTCCCAAATGCTGTTAAGCCCCGAGGCCCTGGTGCCAATTCCGAACGGCCTCGACCCCCTGATCGCCGCATTGACTGAGCCGATGGCTGTTGGTCTCCATGCGGTTGAACAATCTAAAGCTGAGCCAGGCCGCATCGCTTTAGTCGCCGGTGCTGGACCGGTCGGGCTCGCTATCATTGCCTCGCTTGTCAACCGGGGCGTCGAAACTATCATTGCTTCAGATTTCTCGACCGTCCGTCGACAGACAGCACTCACGATGGGGGCAACCGAGGTGATCGATCCCAGCTCGGCATCCCTTGGCGACGCGTGGCGATCCGCTGGCGACGGGCAAACGCCACCGGTCATCTACGACGCAGTCGGCATTCCCGGAATGATCGACAACCTCATGCAAGAGGCTCCGGAACGTTCTCAGATAGTTGTTGCTGGTGTCTGCATGCCTCCCGACACTATTCGGCCGTTTGTCGGCATCGCCAAAAGACTCAACCTTCAATTCGTTCTAGGGTGGACACCGGAAAACTTCGTGACCTCACTGTACGATCTGGCCGAAGGTCGTATCGACGGATCAAAACTCATCAGCGGCCACGTCGACCTTGACGGGGTGCCACAAGCATTTGCAAATCTCGCCGACCCGGATCAGCACATCAAGATCCTCGTTCGACCCGACATCTGAGATTCAGCGTCCTGCCTCTTGCCTAGAGCGTCCGAATCCGGCGTGCTAGCTCCTGGTTGCTTGCGAACAACACTCCTCGATGATTCATGAACGTAGAGTCGTGTCGGTTCAAGTCAAGAACGTCACCGTTCATGTCGGTCGCGACAGCTCCAAGCTCATGAAAGAGGCACGCGGTCGCAGCAAAGTCCCACAAGCTGCCGCCACCGGTTGGCACCGGATACTTGAAGTAGCATGATGGAAGGTGGGTGAGCACTCCACAGGCGTTCATTACTGCTCCACCACTCGTGTTAAGTTCCAGTCCGGCAAGGCCCATTTCTTGCGCCACCCGGCCCAGCCCCTCGACGATAATGTCGTGGTCGGCCCGAGTGAGAAAGCTACGGTCGGCAAACACTGATAACACGTCTCCCCGTAGTTGCGGATTGATCGACCACGGGTTGCGGTTGCGAAGAGCACCGAGTCCTGAGATTGCGTGTAACACCGTCGCTTCAACGGGATCGTAGATTGCCCCGATGCAGGGTCTGCCATCACGGGCAACAAGTGCGATAGAGACGGCATAGCCGGGTGCGCCTTCGATGAACGGAAGTGTGCCGTCGAGGGGATCGATACACCAGAAATGGTCGGCGGTCAGGCGGCTGCCATTGTCATGCCGCTCTTCGGTGAGCAAGCCGAGTTCAAAACGTTCGATGGTTGGGCCGAGGATGTCGAGAATTATGTCCTCGCTGCGCCGATCGATCTCCGTTACTACCTGAGCGGCAAGGCTCTCTCCCCTAGCTTTGTGTTGAACTTCGACGGGCCGTGCTTGGGCCACCATCTGTCCGGCTTCGCTTACAGCTGAGATCGCGAACTCGGCCAACGTTCTCAGGTCGCTGGGAGAGAGTTTCACCTGGTCTCCGGCGCCGGTGGGATTTCGAGAGTCTCAACGGCGTTCAGGACTTGCCGGGCTAATCGCTCGCTGTAGCGGTGAAGCTTCCAATGGCCAGGACTCCAACCCTGCAGAAACCGGTAGAAGTCGGTCCAAGCCACTGGGTACAGCCCTCTCCAATCCTCCTCCAACGCAGCAAAATCTACTTCTTTGCCGGAGCGTTCCAGAGCGTCTCCGAGTAGCTCGAAGTATCGGTCGAGTAGCTCGCCCTCCATACGCTCACTGTCGTCCTCGCCGAGGCAGCTACTTATGAAGTAGGCGACGTCTTTCATGCCGCACCCACCCCCGACATACTGGAAATCAACGGCCGCAACTTGACGCCCGTCCGGGCCGAAGCAGAAATTTGCCAGCTTGGCATCCCCGTGAACGAAGGTCTGGAAATTGCTGGCGGTAAGTAACCGATCGATTGTCACCGCCGCGGCCTTCAGAGGCCCGTCTTCGAGGGCCGCAAACTCATCGGGGCGGGTGGCTAGGTGCCAGTAGGTGCCGGTGGCCCACAGGCCCTCGGCTGGCTTACCCATAAATGTGGCGTGGAAGCTGGCCAACCATGATAGACAGGCATCGAGTTCTGTTTCGTTGACGCTTTGGCGTCGCCCGGCAAAGCCGGACTGGTCAAGGTCCTCCAACACCATGATGACGTCGTCGGCTCGGGTCTCAATGGTGAGGCATCGCGGCACCCGGCAACTGTCCGAGCACGTTTTCGCATAACGCTCGTACCACATCGTTTCGATTTCGTAGGATTGCAGTTTTCGGTCATGAGATCGGTCGGAGCTCCAGCCGTAGGGGTGATTCCGCTGCTCAGGCCAGCGGACATGCTTAACGATCACGCTGTGCTGCGAACCGCCGTCAAGGCGACATCGCAGAATCTGCCCGTAGCCGCTCCACAGATTCTGGACGACTTGAACGTCGACGATCGCTGTAGCTCCGACCGCCGAAAGAACCACCAGCTCAAGATCGCCGTCAATGTGGTCGGGCCCGGTCACGAGCGAAGAATAGCCGAACGATCTGTAACCGCCACATCTTCCGCTCGTAATGACACGGTGCTTGGTTCACATCATCTCACTGCTCGATTGAGGATGAACGGGCGGCTTCGCGAAGGCATAGATACAATTAGGCGATGTCAGTATTGGTCAAGATGGAAATGTTCTCGACCGGCACGATGACGTCGCCGTTGGGCTTGTTCCTAGAAGGCGAGACAGGCTCGCTGACTTATCCGATACCAGTGTTTGCTATCGAGCACCCTGAGGGTCTCGTCGTCGTTGATGCCGGCCTGCACCCAGACCTCGCCCGAGGCAAAGAACGGCTGGGAGATCTCGACAGCATGTTCCAGGTCCAACTACCTTCGGACGGGAGCGGCACCGTCGGGCCGCTGCTTAGTTCTAGTGGGTACGACCCTAACCAAGTAGCGCTCATAATCTTGACTCATCTCCACTTCGATCATGCCGGTGGACTCATCCAGCTACCTAATGCTCGCATCATTGTGCAATCTAAGGAGTGGGAAGCCCGCCACGACGAAGCCGCGGTTGAAAGTGGTGCCTATAACCCGAACGACTTCGATCTCGGACACGACTGCCAAGAGATCGAGGGCGACTACGACGTGTTCGATGATGGATCCATAACCTGTCTACTCACCGATGGACACACCGCTGGGCACCAATCGGTGCGGGTCCGAACAGTCGAAGGTACGTTCGTTATTTGCGGTGACTGTTGCTACCTCCGAAAGACCTTGACCAACGAGCACCTGCCCCCATCTGGCCTCGACCGACGCCGCCAGGTTGAAGCGGTGCGGCGCATGGCCCGAGAACAGTCCGACGGTGCCAGCCTTATCTTCGGTCACGACCCCGAGCAGTACGCCCGGATTACCAGCCATGGTCTGAGCGCCGGCGTCTAAAGAACGTCAGCCGAGAACCGTGTCGGCGCAGAATTGAATGAGCGAAGGTGGCCCGGAAACCAAAAGTGTGTTCACCACTGACTCGTCCCACATGGCCAACTCGTCCTTAATCTTGTCTGGTGGGCCGATCAGCGAAATCGCTTCGCACATAGCGGTAGGTACGGCGGCGATGGCGTCTGCCTTGTTCCCGTTCAAATAAAGTTCTTGAACCGTATCGCACTCGGCCTCAAAGCCCATGCGAGCGAAGACGTCAAAATGGAAGTTCTTCCCCTTAGCGCCCATACCACCGACGTACAGAGCCAACATAGGGCGAATTTTGTCGGCACATTCCTCGACACTATCTCCCGGTATAACGCTCACCGTGGCCGCAACCTCGAAATCATCCCAAGAGTTACGCCCGCCGGCGTCCATGCCCTGTTGCAGCGCTTCTTGGTAGAACTGATTATCTTTAGGGGCAAAGAACAGCGGGAGCCAGCCGTCACAGATTTCTGCTGACAAGGCAACATTTTTGGGGCCTTCGGCGGCCAAATAGATTGGCAAGTCCTTACGCAACGGATGCACCGTCGACTTGAGCGGCTTGCCTAACCCGGTGCCATCCGGAAACGGAAGCTGGTAGTGGCGGCCGTCTAACATCGCTGGCTCTTCCCGAGCAAAGATCTGCCGCATAATATCGACGAACTCACGCGTGCGCTCTAAGGGGCGCGAGTACGGCTGTCCGTACCACCCTTCAACGACCTGAGGTCCAGAAGCTCCGAGGCCGCAGATGAAGCGGCCACCGCTGAGATGATCCATCGTCATAGCGGCCATAGCTGTCGCAGCCGGTGTTCGGGCTGACATTTGCATAATTGCTGTTCCGAGCTTTACGTTGGTCGTGCTTGCCCCCCACCATGCCAGTGGCGTGAGCGCGTCGCTACCGTACGCCTCAGCAGTCCAGACGTGTTCGAACCCCAGTTGGTCGGCAAGAGCCACGGCTTCAACCGCGGAACTCGGCGGTCCTGAGCTCCAGTATCCGGTGTTCAGTCCTAGACGCATGCCGTGCTCCGTTCGTTTGTGGTCGAGGATTACCGTAGTTCACGCCAATCCCATCATGGCATGTAACCGTGAGCGATCTTCACTTCACCAGATCGGCGTCAGGTTCCATCTTCTGATGTAGGTGAACCGGTTCGGCCTGGGTGGCCTTTCGTTTACGGGAAGCGAGGTTGAGCACCTCCACAAAGATCGAGAACGCCATGGCGGCGTACACGTAGCCCTTGGGAATCTTCTGGCCCATTCCTTCGGCAATCAATGTCATACCGATAAGGATCAGGAACGCCAGCGCTAGCATTTTGACCGAAGGATGTTGGTTTACGAAGCGGTATATCGGGCCCGAGGCCCCAATCATAACGACGATCGAGAACAACACAGCGATGACCATTACCGGCACATACTCGGTGACGCCGACCGCAGTGATTACCGAGTCAACAGAGAACACTAGGTCGAGGAGCAACACTTGGCCAATGACGGAGGCGAACGTGACGGCCTTGCCGGTCGAGTGTTGATCATCCTCGCCTTCGAGCTTGTGATGGATCTCTTTCGTCGCCTTGTAAATCAGAAATATTCCGCCTGCAAGCAGAATTAGATCCTTCCCGCTGAAGCTCCGATCGAATACGGTGAACAGTTCGGCTTTCAGCGAGATAATCCAGCCAATCGCCAAAAGCAGCAAAATGCGCATGAAGCCTGCACCGATAATCCCAGTCTTCCTGGCCTTATCTTGCTCCTCTTTCGGGAGCTTCGACGCCAAGATTGAGATGAAGACAACGTTGTCTACCCCTAGAACAATCTCCAGGGTGATGAGCGCAGCAAGCGCACTCCAAGCAGCAGGGTCCGATATCCATTCCACCGCACGGAGCTTAGCGTCTTATCCGGGCGTTGCTACCAATGGTTTCGAGTAACTGTTGAGCCACAATCAAGCAAGTTTCCAGTCAAAACCGGTTTCTTTTTCGGACATGCTCCACAGTCTCTCCATAACTGACTTCTCGAAGGCGAAGGACTCAAGAGTGCCCTTCCCGACCGGGCCGACCCATTCGTTTCTACCGGTTGGCCCATACAAAGCCCGCTTCTCCAAGCCCTCCTCGGTAGCGCACATGAGCTCGGGGTACGCCCCCTGCTCAGCGGTTTGAACCAATGGCGACATAGACATGAGCCTAAACATCGCCCTCGTCACCAGGTTGCCACTGGTCGCAATGAGCGATGTTTTGGACGAGCCGGGGTGGCAGACATAAACCCCAACGTCAATGTTCGCTACTTCGAGGCGATCTTGCAGTTCGTAGGCGAACATCATCTGCGCTAGTTTGCTTTGCGAGTAGGTCTTGTTCTGGTGGTAATTCTTATCCCAGTTCATGTCGTCAAACTGGATCGTCTTGATCCCCATTTTGTAGCCGAGGCTGGCCACCACCACGATGCGGCCCTTCGATTCGGCGATTCGCTCGAAGAGCAAACCGCTGAGCAGAAAATGTCCGTAGTGGTTCGTGCCAAGCATGCTTTCAAAGCCATCAACGGTGAGCTTCTGCTTTGGAACCTGAGCGATTGCGGCGTTACAGATCAGGGCGTCAATCTGGGGAACAACCTTTAAAATCTCCACCGCCGCTTCGCGCACGCTATCGAGCTCTGCTAGGTCCATCCGCACGTAGGACACGTCGGCATCGGCGCCTAACTCACCCTTTAGCTTCGAGACAGCAGCAGTCGAGCGCTCGACGCTACGGTTCAACATCACAACCTTGGCGCCCTTACCCAGGAGAATCCGAGCGGCCTCGAACCCTACCCCGGAAGTGCCACCGGTAATGAGGAATGTCTTGTCAGCTTGAGAACCGAGGCGTTCTGGTGTCCAGCCTTCGGGTCCGAACGTCTTATCTGCCAACGCATCTACCTCATAATCTGATCGAACGTGGTTCCGTCCACGGGTTCAGCAATACCGCTGACCATTCTACGAAAGTGCCACCTCTTTTCGAAGCCTGCCGGCAATATTGCTGACAGAGTGTGGGGCGGGAACTCCAACAGAATGGTTTCAGAAAGTAGATGCCGCCCGAGGACCGAAGCTGCTCATACCAACCGCTCAAGCTTCGACTGCTGCGGCAATTCGGTCAAGGGTTATCGTCATGTTTTCTCGGTTCCGAGCGTCGCGATCTTCTACCCCTGAGATGGCTAGTCCACGCCCCTTGATCTCTTCAGGGCGAAGGTCTTGGGCACTCTCAGTTACTCGACATCCGCCTTCTATCGCTTCGAAGTCGTACGCCCACTTTGCAAACACAAAGTCGCGTGCTAGACATTCGAACGCAAAGCGGCTGTTTGGAACAAACTCGATAACGCGAGCCTTCGTCTTCCACTCTTTATCACCGTTGCGATTGTGCCCGAGCCACATCGCTCCGACTTCGGCCTGAGTGTGGTCGTCTAGCCATTCGCACAACACATTTTCGGGTGACCATTCACCCATTCGAGTTATGTCGGTGACGGTTTCAAACACCTTTTCTACCGGGGCCGCCATGTCTCGTGA
>CALAJV010000019.1 GCA_937922805.1 uncultured Acidimicrobiales bacterium
ACTGGTGGATCTCCAACGGCAAACGCGAATGGATAAGTCCTGCCTGCGCAACCAGCCTCAAAAACAAAGGCACCCAAATCCAGAACGCAAACTGGACACAAATATCCAAATACCCCAAACAAGACATCCTCGGATGCCCAAAATAGTAGGTTCGACTAGCTAGTCAAACCGAGCGATCTGTAGTGCATGCTGGGCCCGTTCACCGGGCTCAGCATGCAGCTTGGTTGCGCCATTTGAGTGACTACTCGGAGAAGTAGTTTCCTGCGATCTCTACGTAGTCGTAGTTACTGCCCTTGTCGATTCTGAACAGGGAGAACCATTTCTGTGTGGTTCCTGGCTCAGTCCGCATGCCCCTGTCTCCACCGATGCCTTCGGCTAGTTCAGGGTTTGCCTCACAAGCCCAAGCAGCTGGGCTGCCCCACTCGCCGCCTGCAGCTAACTCGGACCATGGAAACAACGGCTGACTCGAAAGGCCCTGGTTGTACCATTCGAGTTTCGCGGTTCCAACCACCACTGCACAGTCGTAGTTTGTTCCCATCAACGGAAGCGGTGTTCCGGTGGGTTCGCCAACCCGAACGTAGTCGATCGAGTACGTCCAGATCGCTCCATCCATGCAAGCCGTAACCGTTTGCCCAATAGGGTGAGGGTTATCTAAACTTCCCGGAACCGGTTCTTCTGACAGTCGGCAAGCGGCGTTGTAGTCATCGGCAGAGTTGATCTCTATCAACCCACCGTTAGCGGTACTGGCAGCAGGCGAATCAACCTCGACTGAATCGCCCTCAGCGGTGGTAGCGACGACAGAAGAGTCAACCTCGACTGAATCGCCCTCACCAGCGGGGTTAGGGGCAGTGTTCGCTCCAGCGTCTGTTTCATCGGAGTGGTCACCGAAACCGCAGTTTAGGAATTCTTCGTCTTCCAAGAGCTGTTCCTGGGTCTCAATGAGTTCTTCAACCGTCGATTCATCGTCAATACCTGTCGCGTGCTCACTATATTTTTGAGCGCAGTCGGCTTGAGTGGCCATCTCTTCAAGTGCGCCACAGGCACTCAGTGCAACCGCGCAAGCCGCTAAGGCAACCTTGCAGATCCCGCTCTTTACCGTCATTTTTCTCCTTCGAAATCTCTCGCCGTTTTGGCGTTGTAAATGATTAGATGCCAGGTGGTCGAATAGAGTTCCGGGATTGCCGAAAAGTTTGTTTTGTGCGGACATTCGTTTGTTTTTTCCGACCACACGTTCTACTTCGTTCCGAACGTCCGCTACTCGCTTCTCACAACTGTGTTGCGCTCGGCTGGGCGAAAAGTTGCAGCAATCGGAGAAAAGGTTCTTTCAGCAGCGGCGGGCTGACACGGCCTTTCGTCAGCGATCCGGCTAATCGTCGACGTTAGGGCCTGCAAACAGTTCAACGAGCAATTGCTCGCTAAGTTCGCTAGGCGCTGTCGACTCATCCGACGCTCTCCGCAACGCCTCGAATCGCTGCGCCAGTAAGTGATCGGCCATTCCTTCTAGCCCGGTCAGCAGCCGACTACGCACCTCAGTCTTGAGCCGGTGAGATCGCCGGCCAACTAAACGGTCCGATTCGACGAGGTGTTCGTAGTGCTCAGTTATCGTCGTCCACAATTCGGCTATCCCGTCACCGTCGAGGCTGTTGGTCATTACGATCGGAGCTCGACCACCAGCTACATCTTCAGCTCCAGTGGCGTGACTAAGATCGAGCATGATCTCCAGATCCCGTCGCACGTCGTTGGCGCCAGAGTGGTCCGATTTGTTGACGACGAAGATATCAGCCACTTCGAGCAACCCGGCCTTGTTGGCCTGGACGGCGTCGCCTGTTCCCGGGTTGGCGACTACCACTGTCGTATCGGCAGTGGCGGTGACGTCGACTTCGACCTGACCAACTCCGACGGTTTCAACGATGACCGGATCGAAACCGGAAGCGTCGAAAACTCGAACCGAACCGGGAACTGAAAGGGCTAGCCCGCCCGAGTGTCCCCTCGTTGCTACCGACCGGATGAACGTGTTGACGTTATTCGCGTCGATGCGCACCCGATCACCAAGAATCGCTCCACCCGTCAGCGGCGACGACGGGTCGACGGCTAGGACTGCCGGTCGCTTCCCCGCCTTTTCGGCTTCAGAAACAAGCTTTCCGACAAGGGTGGATTTTCCGGCCCCAGGTGGTCCAGTGATACCGATTACGTGAGCCCGCCCAACCAATGGGTGGCCTAATCGGGCGACTTGATCGGCCGGGGCACCACCGCCTTCGACAATCGAAAGCAGACGGCCGACGGCCCGCCGCTCACCTGATGTGGCCCGTTCGAACAGCTCGCCGATGTCAGAATTGCGATGCTTGATTTTGTTGGACTGTCTCATGTCAGGCCCGAGCGTTCACGACATCGCGAACAGTTCGACCGACCTCCTCAGCAGAGGCTCCGGGGCCAAGTATCGCCGCTACCCCAGCCTTCTTCAGCGGCTCGATATCACTCTCAGGAATAATCCCTCCTACAACGACCGGGATGTCGAGCTCGGCGGCCCGTAATGCTTCTACCATTTTCGGAGCGAGCGTCATGTGACCGGCGTTGTGCATCGACAATCCAATGCAGTCAGCATCTTCTTGTTCGGCAACGCTGACGATGTCCTCGTTCGTTTGACGGAGGCCGAGATAGATCACTTCACAGCCCGCGTCACGCAGGATGCGGGCGACCACTCGTAGGCCGCGGTCGTGGCCGTCGAAGCCGATCTTGGCCAACACGATCCGAAGGGGTGCGTCACTAGAACTTTCTGTTTCAACAGAACTTGCTGCCTCAGACATCACATCACCGCCGGCTCGATGTAGGTTCCAAATACGCCTTCGAGCGCCGATACTATTTCGCCTTCGGTTGCCATGGTTCTTACCGCTTCAATCATGGGGGGCATAGTGTTCTCCGTTGGATCTTCAGCCGCCGCCACCAACGTAGCCAGCGAAGCTCGCACCGCTTCATCGTTGCGTTCGGCCTTTACGGTGGCGAGACGCTTGCGCTGGTAGTCCTCGACTTCAGAATCGATCCTTAGGAGTTCACGGTTCTCTTTGTCGTCGCCGTCGGTGAACTCATTTACGCCGACCACGATACGTCGACCACTGTTCACCGCTCGTTCAAATCGGTAGGCTGATTCGGCGATTTCGCCGACGAAGTAGCCGTTGTCGATCCCGGCGTAGGTGCCTTCAAGGATCGAATCGTCGCCGATATCTAATAGGTGGGCGAAAATCTCTTCCGCTTGACGTTCCATCTCGTCGGTCATCCACTCAACGTAGGGTGATCCGCCGAGCGGGTCAGCCACGTTGGTGACCCCAGTTTCGTGGGCCACGATCTGCTGGGTTCGCAAAGCTATTCGAGCGGCGTCCTCAGTCGGCAAAGCGAGTGCCTCGTCGAAACTGTCAGTATGCAGACTCTGGGTTCCGCCGAGCACGCCAGCAAGAGCCTGAATTGCCACTCGAGCTATGTTGATCTCCGGCTGTTGAGCCGTCAGCGAAACACCCGCGGTTTGGGTGTGGAACCGGCAGAGCATTGAACGCTCGTCCTTTGCTCCGTAACGCTGCTTCAGCCACCGAGCCCAAATTCGACGGGCCGCTCGGAGCTTGCCGATCTCTTCAAAAAAGTCGCTATGGCTGTTGAAGAAGAAACTAAGGCGAGGAGCAAAGTCGTCGACGTCTAGACCGGCTGCTACCGCTGCTTCGACATAGGCGAATCCGTTACCGAGGGTGTACGCAAGTTCTTGAGCAGCCGTACTTCCAGCTTCGCGAATGTGATAACCCGAAACGGAGATCGGATTCCACCGGGGCATCTCCGCTGTTGTATAGCGAACTAAGTCCGACACCAACCGCATCGACGGGCGAGGCGGGAAAATGTATTCCTTCTGCGCCTGATATTCCTTGAGGATGTCGCCTTGGATCGTTCCGGCGAGACCCGCCTTGGCGAAGCCATTGTTTTCGGCATTGGCGATGTACATCGCCATCGCTACGTTGGCCGGACCGTTGATTGTCATCGAGGTCGAGACGGAGTCTAGGTCGATGTCGGCGAACAGATCTCGCATATCGGCAAGAGTGTCAACGGCGACGCCAGCGCGCCCGACTTCGCCTTCTGACCATTCGTGATCAGAATCGCGACCCATGAGGGTTGGCATGTCGAACGCAGTCGAGAGGCCACCACCACCGTTACGGAGGATTTCTTTGAACCGCATGTTTGTGTCTTCAGCCGTGCCGAAGCCAGCGAACATGCGCATTGTCCAAAGCCGTGATCGATACATCGAGGCGTGAACGCCACGGGTGTAGGGATATTGGCCCGGGTAAGGGGCATCGCCGTAGACGGGCTCAACCGGCACGCCGGACATCGTCTCGAAGTCGACATCGCGCAGCTTCGCCGCTTCGTATGCCTGCTTCCAATTTTCGTAGGCCTCGGTCACGGTGGTCCTTTCCAGAATTTACTAGGACATCCAACTAGTTTTATTCTATGGTACCTGGAATGGGAGACCATGTCGATAAGGATCTTATTGCCGAAGCAAAGCGGAACTGGGACCGCCGAGGTTGGGACGCATCCACCGCTATGGCGGCGGCCACATCGATCACCCGGGCCCACCAAATTGTGCTGGCCAGGATTAACCAAGGGCTGGCACCGTTCGGCCTGACCTTCTCACGGTACGAAGCATTGGTACTGATTAGCCTGTCCAGGCAAGGCGCTCTCCCAATGGGCAAAATAGGTGAACGTCTGCAGGTTCACCCGACAAGCGTGACCAATACCATCAACCGACTTGATTCCGATGGGCTCGTCACAAAAGAAGCCCACCCAACAGACGGCCGGGCCACGTTGGCCACCATCACAACCAAAGGTCGCGAGGTCGTCGACGACGCCACGGCGGCAATGGGAGCAATTCGCTTTGGTCTGAGCGATATCGACGACGCGACCGCTCACCAGATCACCGACACACTCGGCGTTCTCCGATCAGCTGCTGGCGACTTCTAGCATCGAAGCTCTCCCGCTATGACCCTATAACCGTTTATGTATCTTTACCGTCGTTCAGACATCTGAGCTAGAGTACGGACTCAATCTGAGCTGGGCTCTTGGCCCGCAAGTGCAATGGGGGAATGTCATGGTTACTCGTCGGAAAGTGTTGGCATCGGGGGCGGCCACGGTTGCTGTGGTGGCCTGGAATCAAACGACCGGGACCTGGGTCACCGCGGCCGAGGCGTCACCTGGTCGAGGCAACTCATCTAAAACCAAGAAGGTGCCGTCTCAAATCGCCGACCGGCTGGTCACCGATTCAGCAGCCCTAGCAACAGCGGCCGACGACTTTGGCCACATCGTGTCACGCACCCCGTGGGCGGTACTTCAGGCAAACTCAACGTCAGATATCTCTACTCTAGTTCGCTGGGCGAACAAGGTCGGGTTGAAGGTCGCGGCACAGGGGCAGCGGCATTCAGTGTTTGGTGAAGGCCAGGTTGATGGTGGCGTAGCCATCGACATGACCGGCATGAACACCATCCACGAAATTGGTAGCGACTATGCCATCGTCGATGCCGGAGTGACCTGGGCCCAGCTAGTCGAGGCCGCAGCGGAGAAAGGATTGACCCCGCTGGTACTCACCGATTACTTGAACCTCACCGTCGGTGGCGTGCTCGCTGTTGGCGGAATCGGCGGCAACATGAACCAGGCGGGAATGGTGGTCGACAACGTCGACGCCATTACCGTAGTAACCGGCAAGGGTCAGGTGGCCCGCAACATTTCACCAACCAGAAGACGAGGGCTGTTCGATGCCTCGCTCGGTGGTCTGGGGCAATCATCCATTATTACCCGAGCCCGGGTCCGGCTCGGCCCCCGATCAGAGTTGGCCCGAATCTACGAACTAACCTACAGCACCGCCGCCGCCTATTTGACCGACCAGCGAACGTTAGTTACCGATGGCCGGTTCGACTACTTGGAAGGCCAGATCGTGGCCAACGAGGCGGGCGGCTGGCAATTCAAAATAGAGGCCGGAACCTACTACAACCCTGCGGCCGAACCGGACGACGACGCCCTCATCGATGACTTGTCACCCGATGTCGATACGGTCATCACCGATTTCCCCTACGACGCTTGGCTCGGGAGAGTTGGCTTCGCCGAAATAGCGCTGCGCGATATTGGGTTGTGGGACACACCTCATCCGTGGTCAGATCTGTTTCTTCCTGACAACGGACTTGAAGACTACATTGCCAATGAGCTGCTGCCCCGTCTGTCGCCCGAGGGCGTTGGTGCCGGAGTCATTTTGCTCTACCCGTTCCGGACTGAGAAGCTCAACCGACCCTTTGCCGTAGTCCCCAACGATGACATCGTTTGGGCCTTCGACATTCTCCGTTTCCCGTTCGATCCAACGCTGACTGATACGTTGCTAGCTGAGAACCGAGCCTTGTACGAGGCGGCGGTAGCTACCGGAGGCACCTTCTATGCCATTGGAGCACTGGACACGACCCCTCGTGAGTGGCGACGACACTACGGCCGCCTTTTCAGTTCCGTACGAGCAGCCAAGCGCCGCTTCGATCCAAGAAACGTTCTAACCCCCGGCCAAGGCTTGTGACTCAGGCTCGGTTCAAACACATCTCGTAGCAGCCCTTCTCCCATCGGGTTGCCTGTGATCAATTGGACGCTAAGTTAACGATCATGTTGAGCAAGAAAAGATCGAGGTCAATATCGGTCGAAAATCGCAACTACCAATGGACCGTCATACCTTCTGGTAACAACACGATTTTCGTAGCCGAGAGCGCCGGTACTCTCACTGGTGGAATCGAGGTGCACTTGGCCTCAGGCAACCAATCAGGGCCTGTCGACTTTCCCGATCTCGACGGCTCAGAGTACAAAGAGATAAAGCCCAAGGATGCCGAAAAGATCATTCGTCAAGCCACAAAGCTCGGATGGCAGCCTTCAAAAAAGGGCAAGCCGTTAGTGTTTGACTACCAGGGTGGACAAATTTCGGCCAGAAAATCGTAGCCAACCGGAAGTAAACGCCGAAGAAACCGGTGCATGGTCAGCACCGAGCAAGTTGACGCTCTACGTTGAGAGGCATGACCTCCGAAACTCGTCTCCCCATAGACGACCCTCGCTTGCTTCCGTTTCTACCTTATATATATCTCGCATGGTCTGACGGCGAACTCACAGAAGCCGAAGTCGAGAACATCCGCGCCAACGTTGAATCGTCGTACCAAGCCGACGCTCTAACATCAGCGGCGCTGAAGATGTGGCTTGACCCAACGAAGCCTCCCACCCCCTCGGAACTAACCGACATATTGGCGTTTATACGACGGCAACTGAATTCGAGTGGCGAATCAGCGCCAACGAATCTAACAACGTTGGAACTCGCTGCATTGGCAGATCGATTGGCCAAGAGCGGGCGAGATGGATCAAGCCTGTCGGATTATGAACAAAGCACGGTGGCCGAACTGGGAGAGCAGCTAGGACTCGTTGGCACGGAACCGTCGCGGGCTCTGCTCGGACCCGTTTTGGCCGACAGCCAAAACTCTGACGCTAAACACATCGGCTCGCAACACCGCGAAGACCCTGCAGACCGGTCGTCACCGAACGCTGAAATCGATTTCGATGCCGCGAAACTCGGCGATCTGCGTGATGGCGATCGGGCTGCTATCCGCAACCAAGTTCGGACACTTCTTACCGAACCCGACTTCGCTCATAGACATGGATTGAGCATCGACGAGTACCGTCAACGAACGCTCGATCAAACGATCCGCCTGGCCGACGCAGGGCTCGGTCGCCTCGGCATGCCAACCGAAGTTGGAGGCAACGGTGACGTGAGCGATTTCATGGGAGCGTTCAGTGTTCTCGGCCATCACGACCTGAGCTTGCTAACAAAGTACGGTGTTCAGTTCGGCTTGTTTGGTGGCGCCATTATGCGCCTCGGCTCGCAAAGCCATCATGAGAAGTACCTGCCGGGGGCGATGGACATGACGTTGCCCGGATGTTTCGCCATGACAGAAACGGCGCACGGTTCAAACGTCCAACAACTTGAAACAACAGCGACCTTCGACCCAGCGAGCGATTCGTTCATTGTAAACACACCTCACCCAGCAGCCCGAAAGGACTACATCGGCAACGCGGCGAACGATGGAAAGCTGGCAGTCGTATTCGCCCAATTGATCACCGAAAACGAGTCGCATGGCGTACATGCGTTTGTAGTGCCGTTGCGCAACGATCAGGGCACTGCACTCCCAGGGGTCACTATTGAGGACGACGGACCAAAGGCAGGACTCAACGGTGTCGACAATGGTCGGTTGTCGTTTGCTTCTGTGTCGATCCCTCGAACGAATCTGCTGGACCGGTTCGCTAGCGTTGACGCCGACGGAACATACCATTCGGATATTCCAAGCAAAGGCAAGCGGTTCTTTACCACCATCGGCACGCTAGTCGGCGGCCGAATTGGCGTCGGCACCGCAGCGATTTCTGCCGCCGAAACGTCGTTGGCTATCGCCGTTCGATACGGTTCGACTCGACGCCAGTTCGGAGCGGAAGGTCAACCCGAGACGATCCTGCTCGACTATCCAAGTCATCAGCGACGCCTAATGCCACTACTCGCGGCAACCTATGCTTACCGATTCGCGTTGGAGCATCTCGCCGATGACTATGCCGAAGAACGATTGGCCGGCCGCGAGTTGGAAGGTCATGCCGCTGGGTTGAAAGCGATGGGAACATGGCTCGGTAACCAGACGATTCAAGAATGCCGAGAAGCGTGCGGAGGCGCAGGCTACCTGGCCGAAAATCGACTTGGTCCGCTGAAGGCCGATGCCGACGTGTTCCAGACCTATGAGGGCGACAACACGGTGCTGCTGCAACTCGTTGCCCGCGGTCTACTGTCGAACTACGCCCAACAGTTCAACGATATGAGCTTGCTCGGCTCCGTTCGCTTTCTCGCTTCCCGAGCGCTCGAGACAGTGCGAGAAGCCAACCCTTTAGTCATCGGCGGAGGGGGCGAAGACGATCTGCGAGATCGCGAGCGCTACATCGACTTATTCCGATGGCGAGAAGATCACTTGGTCGCCGCTCTAGGCTCCCGGTTGAAAAAGCGCATCGGTAACGGAATGGATTCGGCTGAAGCGTTTGCTCAATTGCAAAATCATGCAATCAACGCAGCCAAAGCCCACGTCGAACATCTAGTTCTGCAACGATTCGTTGCCGCCATCGAAAACATCAACGAAACAAACGGACCGGAACGACAAGTACTCGAGCTACTCTGCGACCTTTTCGCTCTTAGTCGCCTCGAAGCCGACAGAGGTTGGTTTCAAGAGCACGCCAAACTCTCAGCGGGAGCGTCAAAAAGCCTGCGTACTGTGGTTTCTTCACTGTGTTCCCAAGTTGGAGCGAACGCTTTACCACTGGTTGAAGCGTTCGCTATTCCCGATGCCGTGATCGGGGCCCCGATTGCGCTCGGCCAAAGCGGACAGTAACGCACGCCAGTTCTCGACCAGCTACCGAGAAACGCTCTCACATCGATACTACGCCCCAACCCATACAGCAACGGGAACAGCGACCAGTTCTTTCGTCAACTGGTAGTTCCCGCTCGGTACAGTAGCCGGATGCGTCGTTGGCTAATTCTCGTAGTGTCTCTTGCAGTAATCGGCTCAGCCTGTTCTGGCGGTGATGAGGCTGGCATTGGCGCGTCAACTGATCTGGACACGCCAACGACGACCGCCGTTGACGAACCGGAGGAGACCACAACCACTGAAACCGCAATCATCGAAACCACAACGACGGCAGCAGAAACTACGACGACGAACGAACCCACATCGACGGTCGACCCGGCCTTCGCCAACCTCCCCGGCGCTGAACTGATCGGTCGGTGGGCTCACTATGACGTTGTGGCCTATGAAGACGGTCTCTTGAAAACCCTGATTGTGAGCTACGGTTTTAACGAGTTCAGCATCGTCGACGGCGAAGTGATCGATTCGGTCGAGTTTTGTTACTCCGAGCAGCGTTCCGACCAACCCTTCGAGAGTTCTCTATCCGATGCTGCCACGCAGGCCATCAAACCTCCGGACACCCCCGTTGAAGTCGAAGAGGCCGACGGAGCCTTACGACTGCGGCGGCCAGCAACGCCGACCCCGGTTGGGATCCGGCTCGACGACCCGGCCAACGAGTCTTTGCCGACCGACCCCAACGACCCTCGTATAGTCGACGATGACGGCGATGGGAATCCTGGGGTAACCGTCACCATCGACGTCGGACAGGGAATCGTGGGCGAAATTTACATTGCCCGACGCGAAATTTTCTCCTACGACGCACTGCTAACCGACCCCGACACAATAACGGGCACAGTTACCGATACGTCTGAACAACTTATTATTGGAGCGAGCAACGAGCTATTTCTCACCGGTGACGCCAACTGGGTACAGCATCCCAACCTGGACCGCAGCCCCATTATTTTGAAGAGGGTCGCAGCTGATTGGGACTGTGATCGCCTCGTCGCCGAACGCTCTAGTCTCTTCCCACCAACTCCCGAGGCCGACTGGTGACAACCGATCAACTGGCATTCTTGAACCGCGGTTTTCGCGTATCACGGAGTGTCAAACGTTTCGCAGCGGCTGCTGCCTTGACATAAGGTCTGCAGACCGGATACGAAGCGCTGGCGGACCCAAAACGATCAGCAACCTCCAACCGATGACCGCATTACGCCGACCTTCTGGCTGGGAACTTTTAGTGCAACAGCGGTAACTCCTTTAAGAGACCGACTGAAGGAGTTCTCATGGCTGCAAACGCAGAAAGATATCCGATATTTCATCAACGTTGGACACACCTCGCTATGGTGTGCGCCATCCTCGCTGGCCTACTTAGCCTGGCGCCGCAGTTCACCGCCACTGCGGAGGCTCAACGCTTGCCTGGTGATGCAAACAATTGCTCGGGGGCTCTGGGCTACCCGTGGTTTGAGGGCGAGATTCATCAACACAAGAATGTGGGGGGACTGCATATCCTTCGGGACTCAGCCTTCAAGTATCAGCCTCGCTACAAGTCCACCGACAACTATTTGGGGCACAGTTTTCGAGACGAGGCTCTGGCAATCAGCAACAAGGTCATAAGACAGTGCGGCTGGAGCAAGAGTCGGATGCTAGGCAGCTTCGCGAAACAGCAAGAGTACCTTTGTAACAACAACCTCGACAATTCGCTGGATCGCCAACGAAACAATTCTGAGGAAGCTCTTAAAGCAGGCGGTGTCCCAACGCACGTAGCAAAGGAACTAGCTAACCGAGCTCACAACTTTGCCGTTGCATGGCGCGGCTACAACTCGATCTTTCCTTCTCGGGTGCCCGGTTGCTCCTCTCCGCAAATGTCGAACTCGACATGCTACGTCTGGGACTTGAACGGCGTACGTCACGAAGCGAGACTCTCGGTCAAACATACGCCATCTGGCTCTGCAGGCAAGATGGAAATGAACTATTTCTACTCCGACCATGACGTGCAGGCGGTACGAGTACAACTTCATTCCAACGTAAGCCAAAGAGGTACGAAGCTGTGGGACAGCACAAACCTTGCGAGTGGCAAACTACATCGAGGCTCGTTCACTAGCGGCCCAGCTCAGGTGGCACGCGTACTAAACCCAACAGGTCAGAAAAGTCCGAGGTACATCTGGGACTACATTTCCGCGACCGTTGTCTTCGATCAGCAGCCCGACGTGAAGTGCACGATGTTCATCTCACCCGGATGGACGGAAACTTCGATTAGGAACTTTGAAACAAACGGTGCCACCAACAGCTTCGACGCATCGCTCTTCGACTCTGAGACGCTTGAGTCCGAGGGTACATCCGGAACTGTTTCGACATCTTCGCCTACACCGTCTTCCACACCTACGCCGTCTTCGGGCTGGCGTTTGGTGAAAGTAGATGGTTCATCGAATGGTGATGGGTTTGTACTATTCGGAGATGGCACCCGCACATGGGTAAGCCCAACATGCCGAACCCAACTCCAAAACAACGGCCGAAACTTCGAAACAGTTCAATGGAACGTAATCTCACCGAATACCCAAGTTTCAAACAAGCCAACTTGCAACCAAATCGCATCGAACACAACCGGCGGGTCCGCAACCCAACCCCCCGCACCTACAAGCAGCATTGAGTTTGTTGCTATGCAAGGTTACGACGATGCTTGGATCATCAGCGGCGACGGCACTCGGCAATGGATCTCGGGACAATGTCGATCACAACTGACGGACAGGAAAGGTGCTCCCCGAATGGTCGAGTGGAATGCGGTGCTCAGGGACCGTCCAGACATCGGAACTCGGTTGTCGTGCGATCAAATTGAACAACGCCTCTAACTAGAGAGCGAGGCCCAGGGCAGCTATCGACGGAGGTTGCTGCCCTGGGTCGGTCCAGCAACGCCACAGCTTTCAATCGAGCGAGCCCGTTTCTCCAATTCGTGGATAGCCTGTGGTTGTTGGCTCGCCGGACGCAGTGATTTCTAGCGCTAGCTACATCGGCAACAACTGATTGTCGGTGCCGTCTCCGTCGGTATCGATAACGACGTCGCCAAGGAGATCATGGCTGTAGTCGAGCTTGGCGCCAGGCTCAACGCAGGTGAGTATTCCATCAGCATCCGAGCCGCTCTGGCATGCTGGCTCTATCCAGGCTCCACCTGCCTTGAGCTCTTTGAGTTCTTCATCGAGCGCTTCCAGCGACTCTCTTAGTTTGAAAACATCGCCTTCGGAAATTCCACTACGAGTACCACACTCAAAGCCCACGTCGACGGCGAGCTGACTCACCCGATCGAACATGTCAGCTTGAGCACTATCAGGTTGAGCGCTGCCAGGCTGATCCCATAGTTCGATCTTTGGCGGGTCTGGCAGCATCCCGCTCTGATCGGTTACGAACCCGCTTCTACATAGACGTGGGGCTCCAGATTTGTAGTCGACAACTAACCATCTATACATTTCGTCCTCCTCGAGCTTGCTGATTGCTCGTTACCAGGTCGCTCAAATAACGACCCTACGTTGGGGACATCGGCCCCAGCAGGGGGGAGCTTCCCCCTCCCCAGGACGCCACAACCATCCGACAATGAGTGCAATCAACCACCTAATCCCAACCAAGAAGATTGCTTGCCTCATGGCTCAGTACAACCATCACCAACCCGACAGCGCCTATCACCCGGTCGCTCAACCCAACCCCCGCGCAGTATTGATCCGCGCCCTGCTACCAGTATTTGCTCTGATGGCGGCAACGGTGGTGGCCATACCAATCGCTTCCTCTACCCCGTCGAGCGCTCAGTTGGCGCCGCTCATCGAGACCCTCGAAACTACGCCCGCCGCTCAGCCGGTCCATATCCCGCTCACGATCGCGAACCGGCTCGACATCAACCGAACGGCCGAACCAGTCAGCACGGGTGTTCCGCTCGCTCGGGGCCAAGCAACCGACACCGGCAGTCTTTGGGTGGAGAACTCAACCACCGGCGACGCTGTGCCGGCCCAGTTCACCGTGCTCTCCCGATGGAACGGGCCCGCCGACGACACGTCACTCGACATCAAGTGGGTGCTTGTCGACCTCCAAGCTGATGTCAACGCCAAGGCCACCGCCAACTTCGTGCTGCGCTCAGGGTCGACGTCGGACAACCCACCGCCGAGCACACCGGTTACGGTGTCCGACACGTCCGACCACTTCGATGTCGACACCGGCCCCCTCCGGTTCCGAATAGCAAAAGACTCTTTCGGCTCTCTTTTCGACGGAATCTGGATCGACGATAACGCCGACGGCACCCACGAAACCACCGTCGCCGAACCCGGCTCCGGCCACGGCATTGTGATAACCAGAACCGACGGCACCACCTACCGCAGCAACGACGACACCGCCTCACCCCAAAACGTTGAAGTCGAAACTGCTGGCCCTCTTCACACCGTTATCAAACTCACGGGACGCCACACCACCAATACCGACAACGGTCTCTGCGTCCGCAATGGTGCTAGCTGCGGTCGAGACCAATTCAACTACCTCGATTA
>CALAJV010000020.1 GCA_937922805.1 uncultured Acidimicrobiales bacterium
CCGCCGCCAACAGCTTCCGATACTGGGCTAACAATGACAAGCCGACTCCGGAGCTATTGCGAGTCGGACTTGCAATTTATTTTCAGGTTCTCTAAGTTCTGTTGGCATGAACTCCGACAAGCCGCTCGACGGGCGGCGCACGCGCCGAGAAAAGACTCGCCAAGCCGTGATCGAAGCGATGTTCGAGCTTGTGCATGAAGGCAAAGCTCCGCCCGAGGTCGAAGATGTAGCCGAGAGGGCCGGAGTTTCGGTGTCTTCGGTGTTCCGGAACTTTGATGGCCTCGGCGACATGCAGCACCAGGCAATTCAGTGGTTTCAGCACGAGTACTGGCACTTATTCGAAGTCAACGACACAGACAAACCGTTGGCGAACCGCCTTCGTTCCCACGTTCGGTCGCGGGTGACGTTAGCTGGCCAGGTCGGTCCCCTTCTGCGTCTAGCGAGAGCCAGGGCTGTCGACCACGAAAAAATGGCTGGGAGCACAGCGACGGTTCGTGGCCGCATGGTTGAACAAACCCGCCAGCGGTTCGCTAGCGAACTCAGCGAACTGTCGCCCGCTCAAGCAGCGAACCTCACCGCTCTGATTGATTCAACTACGTCGCTAGAGGCGTACGAAGTGATGGCCGCGGCACATGCGAAAACCAGTCGCCAAATAGCAACCGTTTGGATCGGAGCGCTGGAGGCCTTCTTTGCCTCCTCCCTAACAAACGAAACGGAGCCGCTGTCGTGAGCCGTACCTCAAGATTCGAAGGAACAATCGGCACAACAGTGGCCGATTCCCAGGCGTGGTTCGATGATCCGCCGCATCCAGGTCCGAACGCCCCGAACGTCATACTGGTGCTCCTCGACGACACCGGCTTCGCTCAGTTCGGCTGTTACGGCTCCGACATCGACACATCTAATATCGATGGTTTAGCCGCCGGTGGTGCCCAGTTCACCAACTTCCACGTGACCCCATTGTGCTCCCCAACTCGAGCGTCTTTGTTAACAGGTCGCTCCCAGCATGCTGTCGGTATGCGATCGGTCTCGAATTTTCGTACCGGGTTCCCCAACCAGCTCGGCCATATCTCTAACCACGCATCGACGGTGGCCGAAGTTCTCAGCGCCGAGGGATACGCATCGTTCTGCGTGGGCAAGTGGCACCTAGCTCCGATGGAACAATGCTCTGCAGCTGGGCCGTTCGACCAGTGGCCACTCGGTCGTGGGTTCGATCGCTTCTACGGCTTTTTGGAAGGCGAGACTGATCAGTTCTACCCCAGCCTTGTTTCGGACAACCACCCAATCGATCCGCCAGGCAAGCCCGAAGATGGCTACCACGTCAGTGAAGACATGATCGACCAGCTAATCGGCATGATCAGTGACAGCAAAGGCGTGCGTCCCGATCGGCCGTTCTTTGCCTATGTCCCCTTCGGCGCGACCCATGCTCCCCACCAAGCCCCGCAAAGCTATTTGGACAAGTATCGGGGCCGCTATGACGAGGGTTGGGACGTAGTACGCGAGCGCTGGTTCCAGCGTCAACTCGAATTGGGTGTGATCCCGCAAGGTACCGAGCTTGCGCCCCGCAACCCTGGTGTTGAACCGTGGGATGACCTTTCAGAGAACCAGAAGCTCCTGAATTGTCGACTGCAGGAAGCCTTTGCTGCATTCTTGGATCACACCGACGACCAAATCGGTCGCCTCGTCGGTTGGCTTGGCGAAGCTGGCCATCTCGACAACACAATCATCGTGGTCTTGTCAGACAACGGCGCTTCCCAAGAGGGCGGGCCGAATGGCGTTACGCACGAGATGAAGTTCTTCAACGGCATATTCGAAACGGCCGACGATGTGATCGACCAAATCGACGACATCGGCGGCCCCCACAGCCACACTAACTATCCGTGGGGTTGGGCTCAGTGCGGCAACAGCCCTTTCAAGTGGTATAAGCAGAACACCCATGAAGGCGGCGTGCATGTGCCCATGGTGATGCACGGCCCAGGCGTCGCCGAGCCCGGCACGAAACGGCATCAGTTCGTCAACGTCGCCGACATCGTTCCCACGATCTATGATTTGTTGAGTATCTCTCCGCCCGACACGTTCAAAGGTCTCGAACAGTTACCGGTCACCGGACCGTCGTTTGCTCCAGCGTTGTCTGACCCGGGCGCCCAGGCCGCGAACACCCTGCAATATTTCGAGATGGCAGGTAGCCGGGCCCTTGTAACTGGCGACGGAGACGATCTGTGGAAGGCGGTCTGCAAGCACGACAAGGGTGCCGACTATGACACCGAACCATGGGAGCTCTACCACCTATCCCAGGACTGGTCAGAGTGCAACGATCTGGCCGAAGTCGAGCCCGACAAGCTGGCCGAGCTACAGGAGCTGTGGTGGCACGAAGCCGAGCGACACGGGGTACTGCCCCTTGATGATCGGATGTTTGAGTTGTTCGGGGCGCGGTTTCGCGACAACTCGCCTCACCCGGCCGATCGACGCTACGTCTACCGGCCGCCCATGTCGCCGATGCCGGGCCAGGCGGCCGCATCAATCGGCGGGTCGTCGTTCGATCTCACCGCCAGCGTCACGCTAGAAGCCGACCAAGGTGGCGTTATTTATGCAACCGGCACCGAGAACTCGGGCCTGTCGGTGTTTGTGCAGAATAACAAACTGGTGGTTGACTACAATGCCTTCGACGATCACACCATTGTCGACTCTGAGATTGACGTTCCTGTCGGGCGAAGCGAACTAGTTGTGGCTCTGCGCCGTAACGGGCGAAAGACCGGGAGCATGGCTCTGTTCGTGGGTGGAACACTTGCTGGTTCAGCTGATCTGCCGTTGTTCATGTCGATGATGTCATCGGTCGGTCCAAGCGTTGGCTATGACTACGGATCTCCGGTGTCGCCTCGCTACGTCGCCCCTTTCCCGTTCGAGGGCACTCTTCACGAGGTCGTGATTCAGCTGCTCTCCCGCAAAGACGTCGAAGCCCAACAAGCCGAAGCGGCAGCAGAAATGAGGCGACAATGAGCGAAAAAGATCTCACCGTGACCCTCCTCGGAACCGGTAGCCCCATGCCGGACCCCAACCGCGCTGGGCCTGCCACCCTAATCTCAGCCGGCGAAGGACCTGACGCCGAACACTACCTAGTGGATGCTGGCCGCGGTGTTCTCATGCGCCTCGCTGCGGCCGGTCTTGGAGCCCCGAACCTTACAGCAGTACTTATCACCCACCTCCATTCAGATCACATCACCGATCTGAATGACGTGATCACCACCCGATGGGTGATGACATTCGAGGAAACGCCACTGACGATTGTTGGTCCAGTGGGCACCCGGTCGGTTGTCGATCACCTGATCGCCTCACTCGAACCAGACATCGGCTACCGCATCGCCCACCACCAAGACCTAGACCATCGCCCCCCGGTGACGGTGATCGAGGTGTCCGAAGGCGCCGTGGAGCTTCCCGACGACCGGGGAGGCAACGTTGCCATCAGCTGCGGTCAAACCGACCACAAGCCAGTAGAGCCCAGCGTGGGTTTCCGATTCGACTTCGGCGGAGCCTCAGTGGTGACCGCAGGCGACACCGTTCCTTGCGCCGGCCTCGATGCTCTGTGCTCGGGTGCGGATGCGCTTGTGCACACAGTGATTCGCAAAGACATCATCGGCGACATCCCCCTCCAACGCATGCAGGACACGCTCGACTATCACTCATCACCGGCACAGGCGGCCCAAACTGCCGCCAAGTCCGATCTAGCGACGCTGATTCTCACACACTACGTGCCCGCCATGCCCATGAGCGGAACCGAAGACGACTGGCGCGCCCTGGCGGCCGAGCACTTCAGCGGCGACATCGAAATCGGCGACGATCTCCATCGAGTCGTCGTTAAACCTCGCAGCTAAACCCGCAGACCCAATCCCCCCGAATGTCCAGAAAGCAGAGACTCCATGCAATCACTTCGCACCCCTGACGATCATTTCGCCGACCTTCCCGATTACCCATTCTCTCCCAACTACGTCGAGGTCGACGATCAAGACGGCGGAACGCTTCGTGTGCACTACCTCGACGAGGGGCCCGCCGACGGACCGGTGGTGCTGTGCTTGCACGGCGAGCCTTCGTGGAGCTACCTGTACCGCAAGATGATTCCTCCACTGGTTGACGCCGGTCTTCGAGTCATCGCCCCCGACCTTGTCGGTTTTGGCAAAAGCGACAAGCCGACAGAGAAGTCCGATTACACCTACGCCCGCCATGTGGCCTGGATGCAAGAAGTAATCGTCGATCACCTCGACCTGGCCGACGCCACATTCTTTGGCCAGGATTGGGGTGGCCTTGTTGGCTTGCGGCTGGTGGCCGAGAATCCTGACCGGTTCGCTCGAGTGATCATTGGCAACACCGGCCTACCTACCGGCGAGCATCCGCTGACCGAAGCTTTCATGCAGTGGCAGAAGTTCAGCCAGACCACACCAGTGTTCGATATTGGTTTCCTCATCAGCAGTGCCACGCTGACCGAACTCAGCGTGGGCGAGATTGCCGCGTACGACGCACCCTTTCCCGATGACACTTATAAGGCAGGTGCCCGCATTTTCCCATCGCTAGTTCCAACGTCGACCGATGACCCGGCGGCCCGCGCCAACAGGGCCGCGTGGGAAGTATTCAAGAAATGGGACAAGCCGTTGATCTGCTGCTTCAGCGACAGCGATCCAGTAACAGCGGGCGGCGACAAATCGTTTTTGGCGTTGGTTCCGGGTTCCGCTGGCCAACCGCATGTCACCGTTGCCAATGCTCATCACTTCTTCCAAGAAGACGCAGCACCGCAGTTATCGCGGCTAATTGTCGACGCAATAGGTAACGAGATAGGTAAAGGCTGATCTACCGTGGCTGTTGTGGAGCGGACGGCGACAATCGACGCCACGCCAAATGACCTTTGGGCGATATTGGCTGACTTCGCAAGCATTAGTCACTGGGCGCCAAACGTGGACCACTCCTGCATTATGACTGACCAGTCCCAAGATGTGGGAGCGGTCCGACGGATTCAGACTGGCGGCGCGACCGTGCTAGAGACAGTGACGTCGTGGGACCCCAGCAAACAATTGACCTACACAATCACCGGACTGCCGCCTGTGATCAAGCAAGTTACCAATACATGGCGCCTGATGCCGACGGGTTCCCAAACCCGGGTAACGCTGACAAGCGACATCGATGCCGGGCCCCGCCCACCACAGCAAATGGTGGCCAAGATGGCCGGAAGAAAGCTTGGTCAGGCCTCAGATCAAATGCTCGCCGGTCTCGCAGCGGCGGCCAAGCAGAGCTCGGTGGCCGATGACTGAGTCCAGACCCGATGTAATCATTATCATGACCGATGAGGAACGAGCCGCGCCTCGGTATGAAACGGCTGAGGTGGCCGCCTGGCGCCGCTCCACTCTTGCCGGCGCTACGTGGTTTGAGAACAACGCCGTCAACTTCGGGCGCCACTACACCGGGTCGCTTGCGTGCGTACCTAGTCGGCCGACGATTTTCACCGGCCAGTATCCGCAAGTGCATGGCGTCACCCAGACCGACGGACTCGGCAAACTCCACAACGACAGCCGTATGCGCTGGCTACGCCACGGTGAAGTGCCAACGCTTGGCCATTGGTTCCGAGCCGCCGGCTATGACACACACTACGACGGCAAATGGCATATCACCCACGCCGACCTCCACGATGAAGAGGGAAACCGCATTGATACCAACGATGATGACGGCAACGTGCTGGCCGATGGGGTCGAGAAATACGTTGAGGCCGATGCCCTCGACGCTTTTGGCTTCTCGGGCTGGATTGGGCCCGAGCCTCACGGTGGCCGGCTACGTGATACCGGAGTTCGTCGAGATCCACTAATCGCAGACCGAGTTGTGGCCTGGCTCGAAGATCGCTACAAGCGGCGAGCCATCGGAGACCCAACCGCATTGCGACCCTTCCTGTTGGTTGCCAGTTTCGTAAATCCGCATGACATCGTGTTGTTTCCAGCGTGGACACGGCGAGGAAACCCCCTCGATGCTTCCCCGCTCGATCCCCCACCGATACCAGAGCCCCCAACCGCCAAAGAAGATCTCGCTACAAAGCCAGCAGCTCAAATCGCCTTCCGCGACACCTACGCCAGCGGCTACGGCGCAACACGAGCGATAAGTAATGCTTACCGCAACCGCTCACAGCAATATCGCGATCTGTACTACCGACTCCACGCCGAGGTTGATATTCCCATTGACCGCGTGCGTCGGGCTGTGACTGATCGGGCCGAGGAAGCAATCATCGTCAGAACGTCGGACCATGGCGACCTGCTAGGCGCTCATGGCGGTCTTCATCAGAAGTGGTTCAATCTCTACGATGAAGCGACCCGCGTGCCGTTCGCCATTGCTCGGGTGGGAACAACTCCGACGACTGGCGTCACCCTTGACGACGCCCCAACGTCACATGTTGACATCGTCCCGACGTTGTTAGCGGCTGCGGGAATCAACGAAACCGAAACTGCAGCAACGCTTTCCGAAACGTTCACCGAAGTCCACTCGCTGCCGGGACGCAACTTGATGCCTGTAGTTGCCGACCCGACGCAGGCAGACCGGGAACGGGCCGTCTATCTCATGACGTGTGACAACATGCTGGAGGGAGACACCGGCGCCTCGGCGCTCGCCCGCCGAATGGGCCGTGAGAGGGCCACGCCGCTACCGCTTCGCATCAGCACCCCAGCCCATGTCGCTTCCAACTTTGAGGGTTTGGTTCATCGCGTCGATGGTGTGCTTTGGAAGCTAGTTCGAGTTTTCGATGACCCGGCTACCTGGACTGAGCCCGGAGTCCGGCATCTCGCCGCCAGTGGGGGTCTCGGCCCTGATCAGTATCGAACCGCCCCCCTACCTGATCAATGGGAACTCTATGACCTCGATAATGATCCGTTCGAAGCAACCAATCGGTGGAGCGAAATGGCCGTTGACGTGGCTGATGGCCCTGCTGTAGCTGATGTGTTCTCCCGGATGTACTCGGCCCTAAAGGCCGAACGATCCAGAGCAGTTCCTGAACGTAACAACCCCTGGCCCTATGAAACTCGCCAGCCCATTGGAGGTCCCATGACGAAATCCGTACCACCACCCGCTCGAGCGCTGCGAGCGATGGTGCAGAAACTCGGCATGCATCCTGATGACGAGGATGCTACCAGCTTCGACCTGGCCGGTCGTCGGGCGCTAATCGTGGCGACTAACGTTGGCGTGCTCGACGTTGGTGAGCCGACCGGAGTCTTTGCCAGCGAGATGACCGTTCCCTACTACGCATTCGCTGATGCCGGAATGATCGTTGACGTGGCCAGCCCACTCGGCGGCGTCATTCCTGTGGACCCTAAGTCGATCAAGCCGGTTATCCGGACAGCCGATGACGATCGTTTCCTGGCCGATGACGATTTTAAGGCCAAGGTCACCACCTCGCTGGCGATCGGTGAGCTCGACATGGCTGACTATGATCTGGTGTTTCTGGCTGGCGGTTGGGGCGCTGCCTTCGACTTCGGCTTTTCTGAAGCACTGGCGGGCAAGATAACCGAGGCCAATGCCAACGACCTTGTCATCGGTGGCGTATGCCACGGGCCGCTCGGCCTGATTAATGCCAAAGCATCAGACGGTTCACCGCTTATAGCTGGACGCAAGGTCTCTGCTGTAACCAACAAGCAGGTTAAGGAACTAGGGATCACAAAGACGCCTCACCACCCCGAGCGTGAACTTCGAAAGGCCGGGGCCGAGTTCGAAGCAAAGACCAAACGACGAGATCCTTTAGCCAACCACTGGGTCGTCGACGGAAACCTGGTGACCGGCCAGAACCAGAACGCTGCCCCCATGGTGGCAAGAGAAATGATGACGTTACTCGCTCGCTCCAAGGAGCCAGAGATGACCGGGACGACGGGACAAGGACTATGAACGTAACTAACGAAGTAATGCCAACTAGCGGCGAGCGCATCGAAGAGATGATGCAACCTGGACCAGATGGGCCGATCTCCATGATCAACCTACTCAAGTTCAAAGAGCACGCCGAGTACGAAGATGGCCGTGAGACCACCCTCACCGGGCGCGAGGCCTACCAAATCTACGGCCGCGGTGTCAGTAAACTAATCACCGACTACGGCGGAAAAGTCATCTTCGTTGGCGACGTCACCTTCCTTGCTCTTGGCCAGGTGGATGACCTTTGGGACGAAGTGGCGATTGCCCAGTACCCGTCTCGGGTTGAGCTTTGGCAAATGTCGACGTCGCCGGAGTGGCAGGAGCTTTCGGTGCACCGCACCGCCGGCCTAGCTGGACAGCTCAACATCGAGACTGTTCCAGCCAAGTTCGACCACTGATTCCCGATGACCGTACTCGACATTGCCAAAGCGATGGGAGCGATGCTTTTCGCACCAATCCGAGTTCGTCGCAACCCGCCTAAGCCGCCGATCGGGGCTGAGCATTTTAGGCCAACGCCGTTTGCCGCCGACCGTTCGTCGGCCACCACGCTGGCTCGTGACATAGCGGTTGTGAAGACCCCGCCCGGTGGTTGGCAGAGTTGGCCACCCCCAGTATTAGCAGGCTGCGACGAGCCGCTGGCCGAGGGGGTCGTTGACCTTCGCGGAGTGTGGAAAGGGCACAGCGGACCGATGAAAGGCCACATCGAAAGGGTGGAACAAGCCGGTGACCGAGTAGTGATCACGGCGGCCGGCGTCATCCACGATATGTTCGCCGACGGGACACTTGACAGTGGCGTGAACGACCTAGGAGAAGGCGGAGCACAGGTTTCGGTGGCAGCCCGATTCGAAGACGGGCGGTTGAACCTGTATCCCGGCGACCGAGGTGTTGTGGTCGTAACCCGTTATCTCGATGGTGACGAATTGGTCTGGCGTTGGGGCCCCTACACCAGCCGCCTACGGCGACTCGATGCATCCGAGGGACACAACTAAATCGGTTCTAGATGCGCCAGATCCAGTGGTGGTTGTCCTACAGGGAGATCAGCGGCAACAAACGGTCTGGTGTCGGATCGGCCGATGCCCCAGCATCCTCCCAGCATTGTCGCACCCACCGAGGCGTGCTCGTGCATTTTGCGCTAGCCGAGGGCGAGGTGATTGTCGATTCCTGGGATGCAGTCTTCCAGGCGGTGGTTCACATAGAGCACGGTCGTCTCGCCCGAGGCACAGATGCGCTCGATCAACGCCAGTATCAATTGTCGATTCATGTCGTCGAGGCCCAAACACGGCTCGTCGAGAATCAACAGCGGCGGGTGCTTCACCATCGCACGAGCAATCAACACCAAGCGCTGCTCTCCATGTGACAGTCGATTGAACGGCTCGTCGGCCCGTTCAGTCATCCCAAGCACCGCCAACCATTCGTCGGCAATGGCCTTCTGCATGTCGGTGCTCTTCGTGTACAGACCAATGCTGTCGTAGAAGCCCGAGATGACGACGTTTCTCACGCCGGTGCCAACTCGATACTCCCATTGCAACGCGGTGGAGACGTAGCCGATGTATTGCTTGATCTGCCAAATACTCTCGCCGGTGCCGCGCTGGAAACCGAAGACGCTAATGTCGTTCACGTAGCATTGTGGGTGGTCACCGGTGATCAGCGAAAGCAGGCAGGTCTTGCCGCTGCCGTTGGGCCCACTGACCTGCCAATGTTGGTTCGCTTCGATGGTCCAGTCGAGGTTCTCGAAGACGGTGTTATCGGTGTATCGAACGGTCGCTCCGTCCAGCCGAACCAGCGGTTCGCCAGTGTCCAAAGGCGGGAGCGTAATTGCCGGGTCGGTCGGTGGTACGTCAAGCTCACTCGTCTTCAGGTGCAGAAGCTGATGCAGGTCGCGGTAGACCCGCTCGTCGGCACGGTCCACCCGATGCACGAGGTGTCCATCGTCGATATAGGCAATGTGGGTGACGAAATCTGGGCATTCGTCCAACCGGTTGAGGACAAGCACCATGGGTACGGTCTTGGCCAGCGTTGCAAGGTGATCTTGGAGCCAACGCAGCGAAGCATGGTCGAGACCATCAAATGGCTCGTCCAGAACCAAAAGTTCAGGGCGGCTCGTAAGCGCCCGGATGAGCATGACCTTTCGGGTCTCCCCCGTCGACAGCTTGCGGAAGGCCCGATCCATCAACGGCTCAAGGCCCAACGTGGCAACCAACGTTTGGGCCAAATCATCATCGAGGCAAACCTGCGCGATGATCTCCGAGACGGGCGTACCTTCGGAGATCACATCCAGAATGTCGGCATCGTCCTTGCGTAGCTCGGCCGCGATGAGCTCAGCCTGGCGCTCGTAGGACACGAGCGCCACGCTGCCCCGCAGCGAATCATTGTCGGGCAGACCAGACAGCGTTCCGGATAGGTGATCGCCCTCGCCCGCAAGGACGGCAGCGAGCGCAGACTTGCCTGCGCCATTCGCGCCAGTAATCAGCCATTGCTGTCCCGGCTCGATTACCCAATTGATGTCGCTGAGCTGAAACCGTCCGTCGAAATCAACGGACAGCTCATCCAGGACGATTTTGGTGGACGCCGTCACAAAGAATCAGTTGATAGAGGGTGCGATGAATCAGACAATTCGTTTCATGTCGGCCATGTGGCCGCGCAAGACGCCACCGATTTGTTCAACCGGATGGCTTCGAATGGCGGTGTTGACTTCGATGAGGCGGGCGTTGTCGACGCCGGTGTCGTCGAGGTCGAGGCCCTTGCCGA
>CALAJV010000021.1 GCA_937922805.1 uncultured Acidimicrobiales bacterium
AAGACAATCGTTGTTCAAAACGCATGGAATAAGACTATTTGCCCACCGACCAACGTTCACTCCCCGATTCAACATTTCGAAAATCGTATACGGCCATAACGTCTTACTTTCGAGACAAACCGATTCGGCCAAATATCAACCGCTCGATGGATCAGCGTTGAAATCACCTGAGAGCTAAGGAAAGGTTTTGATATTGCCGATCCTTAATATATTTCCGGCCCAACAGACCCTCCAGCAAATGGCGATTCGCCGGACATCTCAGCAGGCATTCGAGCGATGAGAGAACCATTGGATGCGGGCATTGAGGCCAAGCGATTACAAGAAGCCGAAAATAGCGGCGACACATCTATGTGGTGGCAGAACTGAGCGATGGCGGCTAAGCGGCTAACATAAATTGAAGTAGGTCTACGTATCATCCGGTGTCGTTTCCCTCGGTGACATTTTCTCCTGGATCAATAACCAAACGCTGTTCAACGTCACGCTTCTTGGGTATCAAACGGACTACTGGCCAGCGGCATGCGTCATCACTTTTCTGGCGGCAGCCGCCGCTGTCGCCCAGGTGCCTGGCTGACATCGCTTCTTTAGCGTAATTACTACACCGTTGTACGTCATCGCGAGTTAGGCGCAAAATCGCTGGCTGAGATTTACTCGCCAAGCCAGAGCTGAACTCTGCCCGGATGGGGCTGTGTTTCTGGACTTGTGTCTAGACCAGCGGGCTCCCCAACACCGGAGAGTGTTTCGAGAACAACCCGCTAAGCAAAACGTTCAGCTAAGAGTCGGCTGCGAGAGAGAAAACATATGATCCGAACAGTTGCTCCTCTTGGCCACCGCCCTTGACTCTGGTGCAGTTACCACCAATTGCCACTAACCCATCAGGGGTTACGATCGACTCGCTCGAGCTGCCCAAGGCGCAGCCCTCGTTCGGATCCAACGATTGAACCATAGAGGTTTCGTTGTCGATATCGAACCAATACAGGCTGGTCATGTCGTGAGCGACCACCATTGTTCCAACGACTGAGAGTGGGATTCTTCGATCGTTGGAGGGTGACAAAGATGGGATGTCGCCGAGCACTTCTCGGCGCCACTCGATTGGCTCGTTGCCGTCGCTCAGTTCAGTTATATGAAGCGTCGACACCATCTCGCTGTCCTGGCTTAACAAGATCAGGGATTGTCCGGCCACAGCAAGGCCCACACTATCCCACGATTCTTGATTGGTCGCCGGTAGTTCAATTGGCACGACTGACGCGGTGACACCTTCTACCTCTAGGAGTCCCAGTCGGGTTGAAGGTACAGGGTCCCCATCTTCGGGAGCAACTTCGTCCCAAAGAACGAAGACTTGACCGTTTTTTGTGGCTATATCGGAAACCGGGCCCGAAAGTTTTGTGGTGCCCCACTGATCACTGTCGAGATCATAGAGAGCGATAAGCGCCTCCCCTTCTGTCGTTGGGGCACTACCTCCAGCGAATACTACGATTCGGTCAACAACGACTCCTTCGGCGGAGACCTTTCCCAACTCTGGTGGTGAGTCAGCCAGCGAACGCCATTGCTTCGTCGTGGGCTCATAGGCAGCAGCGGAACTTAGGAGGCCATCGGCTACCCCGAAAGGTTCTGTCGTGCCCGACCAAATCATCACTTCTTCACCAGTCCAAACCGCAGCTTGGCGGGTACGAACCGGTCCGGGCGGTTTTTCGATCGGCTCAAACCCACGATTGCGATTCCACGACAGCGGATCATCCACCAGGAGGCCATCGGTTATGTCGCCGCCGGCACCGCCGACTATCACTAATTGCTCACCGGTCCAAGTCATCGAGTGGCCAAACAGCGGGTAATCGGGCCCACCCTCTAGCGTCTCAGAACTGGTCTTTCCCTCTTCGGTGACCCAGCCCGTCTCACTGGTTGTGCTGCACCCAGATAGCAGACCGAGGCTGATGCTCAACGCAACTGCGAGTGTCCGAATGTTCACAAAACGAACTTGTACTTGTTCCGCCATGATATGACACTACTAACTGAATCCTGCGTAGCCGGCTAGTTCGCGTAACGTGTGATTGTTCCACGCCCCAATGTGCGTAAAACTAACCGTGAAGAGGTCCGCGCTCCGACTAATTCGGCTCGTCGGGCTCAGGGTCTGGTTCCAGCTCGCAGCTTTCGTCGCCTGATGCCCCGGCCAAGCCGTTGGTGCACATATCTTCACCGTCGCCACCTATCAAGCTGTCGAGCCCGGCGCCGCCGTCCAGTTCATCGTCTCCGGACTGACCGTCCACGGTGTCTGTTCCGTCACTACCTCGAAGCCGGTCGTTGCCTTCGCCGCCCCGCAACGTGTCGTTCCCCGCTCCGCTCCAAGCCCGGTCATCGCCGGGTCCAAGATCAATGGTGTCGTTGCCACCGCCGCTGGAAACAAAGTCAGCGCCAGCGCCAGTCGTGATTGAGTCATTGCCAGAGCCAGAACAAACAATATCGTCGCCGCTGCCAGTCAGAATCGAATCGTGACCGCCGAACGTGACTACAAAGTCCGGCTTGGTACCTCGTCGAACATCGATCTTGTTGTGGCTTGTGCCGCCAATAGTGACGTTGTAGCCCTTTGTCTCTAACTCGGCGTAGGTGCCTGAAACGCCGCCACATTTGTAGACGGTGGTTGATTCCCGCAGCTGTTCTTGTCTCGACTTGACTGGGGCAGTGACCGACGTCGCCGGGTTCGCCTCGGTCGAAACTGTGGTTGAGGGACCTGGCGGATTGCCGTTAGCCGAGTCGTCTCCAAATACAACGTCTTCGTCGGCACCAGGCGGGCTCTTGATGGTCCAAACATGCAGGGCCGGGCTTTGTCGTTCAGAGTCATCAGCGACCCTAACCATGAAGACGTGATTGCCAGCATCAAGGTCGGAGTAAACCTTCGGGCTCACACACGGCGCAAAGTCGTTGATGTCGACACGGCACTCAAACGTTGCCGAATCTTCGTCGACTGCCACAAATCGGAACTCCGATGAGCCAGGTTCAGCGGCAGCCGCCGGGGCTTCGGTAATCTTGACCGAATCAGAACTCAGCTCAGTAACAGCCGAAACGTCATCGGTACCAGTTTCGTCTGGTTGGATCTCCAACGGCTCTTCAGAGCCACCGTTGCTCGAACTTGCTGCCGGCCGAGAAATAGTCGTGTTGTCTGGACTGTCGCTCGTAACGATCGCCCACATCGCTGCCCCAAACGCCACGACGGCCAGCACCACAGCCGCAGTTGATAGCGATCGAATAGCACGCCGTTGCAACCCTTTAACCGCGGTCTGGGTTCGACCGGTCCGAGAAGCTGTCTCCTCGATAGACAGATCATGGAGGAAACGCATCTCAAGAATTTCTCGCTGCTCGGTTGTGAGCCGATCCAGCAGATCGTCAACCAGGTGACGGTCGACTACTTCTTCGTCGAATCCGCTGGTCTCTGGGAGGAGGATCTCGATTGACTGGTTTTCATGCAACTCAATCGGTTTATGAGCCCGGCGTTCATCGATGAGACGACTTCGCAGCATACGGTAGAGATAGGCCCACATTTGGGGAGCAGCATCGAACTTGAGCTGGTCGAGCCGTCCGAAGAACTCCATCATTACAGTTCCGGCGAGTCCTTCGGGATCGTTCGCCCCTCTTGCTTTTGCAAACGAAGTCAGCTTTGGTAGACAGTCAGCTGCTAACGATTCGAGAGCCCAATACTCGCCGACCGCGGCAGCTTTCAGTGTTTCACTGAAGTCTGCAGCGCGCTGGTCGACGCCTATCAAACTCATGCCTTCTCCCTTAACCCGACGACCGGTCAATACGCTCGACCAAAACTTCGCTCACCGCTACTACCGAACATACCGCGCTTGGGGATACCGTCTCCACTAAACTTTTTCCGATTACTGGCCTATGCGACCGAAATAGACCGGTTTGGTGCGGTTTGGTGCGGTTTGGCTGCTGTTATCGGTAATCAAAATCGGCCATCACCGACCGATTTCGGACCCAGTTGCGGAACAACTACCGGGTCAGGCCAAGCTCGCCGCCACCCTGATAGGTCGGGAATACGACATTAAGATTCGAGACACCAGCCCGCTTTTCAACAATCTCAGCCAACGGTTTGCGGAAATCAGTCAAGACTGAAAGGTCGCCCTGATCAGGATCATCTTTGATCTCAGACGGATAGTCATCGCCATAGACACCGCCGCGAATGCCTGCCCCCATTGCCAGGTACGTAGCAGCCCGACCATGATCAGTTCCCTTATTGCCGTTCTCGTTGATCGTTCGACCAAACTCCGTAACGACAACAACTGAGATTTCTTGCAAACCGTTCGTGTCGTCGGAGAAAGCTCGGAGCGCTCCTGCCAGTTCGGAAGCTAGCGGAGTGAACCGACCGTTCGGATCACTTACTGAACCATGGTTGCGGTGGTGATCCCATCCGCCAAAGTCCACTCCGGCTGCTTGGACCCCAACGTTGGCCTTAATGAGGCCGGCCAGTTCACTGAACGTTTTCCCGAGTCTGGTGTCGGGATAGTTCGGCTGAGCTGCCGCCTTCACTTCTTCGATCTTGGCTACCGCTCGAAGGAGCTTCTGCCCTTCCTGGGAGACACTATCGGCCCCTCCATACATCTGGTCGAGTGCATCTTTGGCCAATGCCTGTCGGGCAAAGCCGCGGACACCGAACGCATTTAGGTTTGGCACCGTCACGCCGCTGCTGCTACCTCGCAGCAACCGAGATCGAGGTGAAGTGCTGACCGCTGGAATTTGGCCACCGGCACCTTGCGCGTTGACCATCCGACCGAGCCAACCGCCGCCGATGCGGACCGATGCAGAACCAGCTTGAATGCTTCTGGTGGCGGTGAAGTGACTTCGGCTTGAACTCTCCGACGCAGGCACGCCGATGGCAGGGATAACGGCCAATTTACCTTCAGCCCACAGGGTGTCGTGGATCGGCTTGAATGCCGGATGTAGCCCAACGACACCGTCGAGCCCGCTCGGGAATGCAACGTTTTTGTTGGCACTGGTCAGAGGCAGCGCTCCGTCTTTTTGGCCCGGGGGAGCAACCGCGATCGTTGGTCGAAGCTTTCGGTACGACGAGTAGCCGTAGGGCGGAGCCATCGTCAGCCCGTCGGCGCCGCCGCGAAGAAAGACAACGACGAGAGTGTGGCCGGTATTAGGTGTTCCAGGGGCAGCAAACGCCAGTTTGGTGCCCATCAGGGACACCGCAGTTGCCGCTCCAACTCCGGAGGCAGCGAGGAATGATCGACGAGAAACTGTTGTCATGATTTGTCCTGCCTAGCGGGTTTGGAAGATCGGGTGGGCGATTACGAGAGCAATAACGTCAGCCAGTTGCTCGTTCGATAGTGAAGCGGCCGCTGTTCCTACTTCGAGCCTGGTCGCGGTTGCGATTGCTGATGCGATAGCTGGCGTCGGCGCTCCGATCCCGAACCGTTGGCTCAAACCGTTGATAAGGTCGCCGACGGTGCCGCTACTTGGTTTGAACGAATCGTAGGACATCGTGATGTCTGGGATTTTGTTTCGGGCCGTCAACGCTGCTGTTGTCCAGCGATTGCTTATGCCGTCAGTGGTCAACCAGTCGGCTGCGGCATCAGGGTAGCCATCGGGTTGCGGCCAGTACCACGGTTCGTGGTCCATACTTCTAAGCGTCGCCCGAAGTCGATTTGCCCCTTTGGACCCAGGATCGTTCGGAAGGTTCGCGTTTAACGCTCGGAAGGTGGCGACCATATGCTCGAACGGGCGTCGGATCTTCATTCCAGCCGACGCTGCAAACTCGGCACTATTCAATACGTGCCGCAGGGTGGGAACGATCTGGGTGTCGTTCTGCAAGAACACTGCTGCCGTCGAGTTGACTAGTGCTTCTGACGGCGAGTCGCTGACGAACCGTCGACAGATTTTGTAGGCAACGTGTCGAGCCGTCGACGGGTGGGTAGCGAGGAAAGAAAGCAGAGACTCGCCGGTGGCTTTTCCGGATGTCCCCCCTCGGGTCCAAGCGCCGTTAAGCAGACTGATGCCTCCGGTGTGATGGAACTTGGAGTTGAAAACGAACTGACCAAAGTTTGCATCTTTACGCCGTTTGGCTACTGACCAACCACTCATGGCCAGAGAGGCGCTTCGAACATCAGCTTCGGTGTAAACCTGCTTGCCGCTTCGATCGATCCCGAGCGTGTGTAACTCGAGGAGCTCTCGGCCGTAGTTCTCGTTGACCCCTTGTGGTGAGTTAGCGTTGCTGTCGTCGTTGTCGAGATAGACCAACATGGCCGGGGCGTTAGCAGTTGCCTTGAGCAGATCCCGGAAGGACCCCATTGCGTTCGGACGAATTACCTTCTCTTGATACTCCACCATGTGATAGCGCTTTCCACCCTCGGCAATGACGCCGGCATTGAAGTGGTCCATCCAGAGGTGGCACATGTTTTCGAACAGTTGATTCTTGCTGTACGTGGCCCGGATGATGTTGCTGTGCGTCATCTGCTGGAAAAACGGGGCCAGCTTGCCAGAACCTCGGGTAGCTTCAAACACTTGCTTCGAGTTAAGTCGTAGAAGGTTGTAGCTCCCAAGGCGTTTCTCAACGGCTGAATCAGGTCCGGTGCGGCGGAGCTGATCTTCGATGAAGCCTCCACCACCCAATCGGGATATCTCGGCCAACACCGCCGGGGTAACGCCGAACGTGACTCGGTTAGCCAGCAATACATCGGGAGCCGCAGAAGGTTTTGGTGTGACAGGCGTTGCCGGGGCAGCTGGTGTGGTGTCAACCGGTGCGGCCGATGATGAAGCGTCGACGGTACCGGAGCCACCGGCGCCAGCAACGATCGTGTCCTCGCTCGTCATCGCAGTTCCAGCGTCGGCATTGGCAGCTGGTTGCGCCGCTGTGTCTGTCACAGTCATGACGTCACCATCTGATGCGGCCGCGCTTGCGCCGGTTGCCGTCGACCCGCTCGCAGAACTTTGGGCTGTCGCATTTGAGCTACTCGCAGGTGCTCCTTGAGCGCCAGCTGCGCCTTGGGTGTCGGAGCCAACTACGAGAGGCACGGTGGCTGGATCGGCGCTAACTGGCAGGTTAACAAGATCCAGTTCAGGGCCGGTGGCATTTACGACGGCTTGAGCGGTGCTCGAAGTACCTGCCGACGTGCTGGGCGATGAAGTCCCTGGAATCTGAGAGTTAGCGGTCTCAAGAGCATCTTCGGTCGAGGAGCAAGCGCTAGCGACAACTCCGATAGCAAGGGCACCGAGCACTTTACGCCGCATGGCGACAAACGAACGTTGTTGGTTGTCTTCCTCGACCGTCGCCAGCTTCGTATTGTCGGATTGAGTCATTGCCCAGCCTTAGTATGAGTGGAGTGCATCGGCCCCCGCCGGGCCGACGCTCATAGAAATAAACGTAAGTACGGCCCGCCGCGATACCTCCGAGGCACAAAAAATCTGAACTCGTTGGAGAATCCAAGGCGAAAGCGCCTAAACAAGGGGCTTTTCGTTAGTTTCTTCTACCGATCGAACACGAGAGCCTCCTCTCCATCGGTTTCGATCGGCCCCGGTACGCTTAACCGATCAGCGATGACACCCAATCCTCTGGAAACAATGAGATACCGAAGGCAGACACTGGTTCCAGCGGACTGCAACAGACGAGCGGTGCTATTCCAGCTATTCAACACGGCCAATCCGACGCTCGACTAGCGGCCGAACTAGCCCATCAAGCCGGCATCCGGCTCGAATCGCTCAAAGCTGGACAAACTGACCACCGCTCCCCTTGGTCACTTGGCCAAGAAGCCGATGAGCTATCCAATACCTATTTATTAGAGCAGTTGGCTGCTGACCGACCATCCGATGCAGTTATGTCTGAAGAAGCGCCAGATGACAGCAAAAGACTTACGGCCGACCGATGCTGGATCGTCGACCCTTTGGACGGCAGCTCCGACTACCCGTATCCGGATTCGATGGAGTGGGCAGTGCACGTTGCCTTGGTCCAGAACAATAAGGCTATTGCCGCCGCTGTGTCGGTTCCAGGTTTGGATGAAGTATTCGCTACAGACACCGTGCAAACCCCCGGCGAGACGGAGAGAAAGCGCCCGTTCGTAATCAGCAGTCGATCCAATTCTGCGGTGGCGGCAGCGGTGGCCGACGATCTCGGCGCCGATGTTGCCGCCTGCGGTTCGGCCGGGGTCAAGGCCATGCTGGTTGTTAACGGCACGGTCGATTTGTATGTTCACGCATCGGGATTATGGGAGTGGGATGTGTGCGCTCCAGCGGCGGTGGCAGCTGCCGCTGGACTTATCGTTTCTGATCTAGATGGCAACGAACTGCAGTACAACAAACCACGACCGACGGTACGAGGGTTTGTTGTCAGTCGACCAGAGTTCGCCGAACAAGCTCGCACGTCACTGACTCGATTGCGTATCCGCTAGGACCAACCCGCTAGACACTAAACCCATGGGGTGTCGTTGATAAGCCCAACTCGGCTGTACGCAACGGTTCTTACCTCGGCTTGCTTCTTACGAACCAACCCTACGGTTTGCTCAGTCACCGAAACTCGTCCAACCGACCCGGGGAGAACTATGGCTGCCAGCGTTCCTGCAACTTGTTCGTAGTTCACCTGGTTTGATATCTGGTAGTCCTTGTCTCCTTCAGCCGTCACCAAGGTGACCGTTTTTTCGTCGGCTCGAATCGCTGAGATTAGATGTATCGGAACTTTTTCCATTGTCTTGGAGACCGCTCGGCTGAATCGTTCTTCGATCATTGGAACCAAGCGGTGTTCTTCGTGAGCGGTTGCCATGAGCTTCAGCGTTTGTCCCGCAATATCGCTAGAGATGTAGAGATTTTCTGGACCGAACAGCACCACTAGGTAGTACGGAACAGTTACCTTGCCTTGTTGTCGACGTTCGATAAACCACGACGTTAAGTTGGCCGGTACCGGCGCGAGAGCTTCAAACCGGAGCCGCTTCTTTGTCTTTTCTGGCACCAAAAAGGCCAGCACAGAAAACACGACACCGACCGCGAGGGTTATCCAGAACAGCAACCGCCAATCGGCCACGTTCGGCGGGTTTCCTCGCACGATGAAGAACGACATCAGAGCAAACAGCAACCCCGCAATCGCCGGAATTAGTACCACAATTCTTCTGCGAAGCCTGCTGGCCAAAAACATCTACTACCTCCGCCTAGTAAAACCCTGCTTGATGGTTACGACGAAGCCTGATCAGGTTTGGTTCAGAAATTTTTGACCAACATTTTACATTGATTCATCAAGCAGGCTAACAGCGGCCAATCGATGTTGCAAATAAACCGGGTTTACTGGCTAACCACTGGGGTATTGCACCGACAAATAGACCGACAAATAGACCGACAGAACACCACTCCCGCAGCCGTACAGAGTGACTGCCGGGTCATGGTCATGTAGTGTTGTCCAATCGAGTAGACAGACCGCCCGATCTTATTCATTAGAGGGAGAGATATGAGAAGCGCAACCACCATGCGATTACTCGCGTTGCTCGCTGCACTCGGACTATTGGCTAGCGCCTGTAGTTCAGAATCAAGCGACGACGCTGCCGAAGACGATGGCACCGAGTCCACCGAACAGGCCGATGACGCCACCACCGATGAGGATTCAGATTCAGATTCAGACGAAGAAGTCGACGAGGCAGCCGGCCCTGCGACCAACGTTGTCAGCTACGGAATCGTCGAGCCTTCTTGGATTGACTCGTTCAACACTCAAGACTCTGAAGGCTTCGAAGTTGCTCGCCTTCTTTTTGACGGGCTGACCGACTACGGCGAAGATCTCGAACCCGTACCAGCAGTAGCTACCGATTGGTCAACCGATGATAACGTCTCGTGGACATTCAACTTGCGAGACGACGTAACGTTCCACGACGGCACGCCGGTGACGGCCCAATCGTTCGTCGATGCCTTTAATAGGGTTGCCAATCCAGACAACCTCTCCGACGTTGCCTATCAAGGCGAGATAGCTGGAATTTCTGGCTGGGGTGACGTTTCTGCCGGCGAAGCAACAGAAGTGGTCGGAGCTGTAGCCGTTGATGACACCACTCTTGAGATCACGCTCGATACTGCCTATCCGGTTCTTCCGAAGGTTCTGTCCCACCCGGTCTTCTCGCCGGTCAACTTGGCTGCGGTTGAGGCTGGCGGCGATGGTTACAGCGATACTCCGGTTGGCAACGGACCGTACATGATGGACGGAACCTGGGAGCATGATGTTTCCATCAGCCTGACTCGCTACGACGACTACTACGGCACTGCCGGCAACGCTGACGCAATCCAGTTCAACATCTACGACTCAGTTGAAACGATGTATCTGGAAGCCCAAGCAGGCAACCTAGACATCGCCGACGTCCCACCTGAGAACATTGAGTCTGCGTCAACCGATTTCGATGGCCGCTACATCGACATCGAAATCGGCTCGTTCAATTATCTCGGCTTTCCAAACGCCACCGCTCCTTACGACAATGCCGATATTCGCAAGGCATTATCACTAGCAATCGACCGAGAAACCATCACCGATGCGATCTTCGCCGGAACTCGAGCGCCTGCCAACGGCTTCGCTCCACCGCTAGCCCCCGGTGCCACTACAGGCTGTGAAAACGCCGACTACGATCCGGAACGAGCCAAAGAATTGTTCGATGGCGCTGGCGGCATTCCCGGAAACGAAATCACCATTTACTTCAACAGCGGTGGTGGCCACGAAGAGTGGACTCAAGCGGTTGCTAACGGCTGGCTCCAGATACTTGGAGTGGAAGCTACCTTCGAAGCTCAGGAATTCTCGCCGTACCTTGATCAACTACAAGCTGGCGACGTAGACGGGCCATATCGACTCGGTTGGGGTTGGGACGCCCCTACTTCGGAGAACTTCTTGACTCCGCTCTACGGATCTGAATCTTCCGACAACTTCTCTGGTTTCAGCAACGCCGATTTCGATGCTGCTATCGAAGAGTTCCGAGCCGCTCCGAGCGAGGCCGAGGGCTTCCCAGCGCTCGCTACCGCTCAAGAGGTGTTGTGTGAAGAGATGCCAGTCGCTCCGATGTTCTTCGGGCGAGGGCAAAAGGTCCACAGCGACAACGTCGACAACGTGATCTACAGCGTCTTTGGTTTCACGCTTCTTGAACAAGTCGAGGTAACTGGCTAGCACTTGGCCGCTACTGGCTGCGTATTAGCGGGGGGATCATCACTGCGATGGTCCCCCCACCTCGCTATTAGTCGGTTGGCATACCACTAGCTCAAAGGTCCTATGCTTCGGTACTTCTTTCGGCGGGTCGTCCAGTTAATACCCGTCTTTTTCATCACAACGTTTCTCATCTTTTTGGTTGTCCGAATTATCCCAGGCGACCCCATCCAAGCTCAGTTCGGCGAGCGGCGAATTCCAGAAAATTTGCGAGCGGCCTACATCGAGCGATATCACTTCAACGAACCGCTTTGGAAGCAGTACTTTCTCTATATGAGAGATGTCTTGTCGTTTGACCTTGGCGACTCAGTCGCCAGCCAACGCCCAATCAATGACATTTTCCGAGAAGCGATTCCCCGTTCGGCCACATTGGCAGGACTATCGGTATTCTTCGTTGCCCTTTTCTCGATTCCAATGGGAATCTTCTCTGCTCGCCACAAAAACTCCAAAGCCGACAACTCGTTTCTCGTCATCACCCTGATCATGCTCGCCATTCCACCATTTGTACTTGGCTTACTGGCCCAGCTGTTCTTCGGGCTCCGGTGGAACCTATTCCCGATTTCAGGAGTAGGAGAGGGCCTCTACAGCTACATTCTCCCGGCCCTCGTTATCTCGACGTCGTTGATGGCGATCGAATCTCGCCTTATGCGCACCACCCTGCTCGACACTTTTCGCGAAGATTACCTACGAACGGCTCGGGCGAAGGGTCTAACCGAAGGACGAGTATTTCGGATTCACGCTCTCCGCAACGCTCTGATACCAATCGTGACTGTTTTGGGCATCGACTTTGGAGCACTGCTCGGCGGAACGATCGTAACCGAGTCGGTATTCAACATTCCGGGCATTGGTTTCCAAATCACCCGAGCCATCGTGCAGCGAGATACAACCATCATCACCGGCATTTCCATTTTTTTAGTCATGGCGTACCTGCTGATAAACCTGTTGGTCGACATGATCTACGCCTGGCTCGATCCTCGGATTCGCTATGACTGATTCGCCATGACTAACGTCATCCACCCACCAGAGTCGTCAAGCACGGTCGACGAATCCCGCACTTTTTGGCGGGACTCGTGGCGAATCCTGCGACGTCGATGGCTCTTCTGGTTCAGCCTAATTATTATCATCGTGTTCATTGCCATGGCAGCCTTCCCCGAAGCTTTCGTTGCCCCATCACCAGGACCAGACGACCCAAGTGGAAAGTTCTGTCTACTCACCAACGATCGATTAGCACCAAGCGCCGAGCATTGGTACGGAACCGATGTGCAAGGGTGTGACTACTATGCCCAAGTAACCCACGGAGCTCGGGTCTCGCTCATTGTCGCTTTGTTCGCCACGCTATTCTCAGTCACGATTGGAATCTTGCTCGGTGGATTAGCCGGGTTCTACGGCGGTTGGCTCGACGCGTTTGTGTCCCGGATCGCAGACGGATTTTTCGCTCTGCCCTATTTGGTGGGCGCCATCATCGTACTGAGCGCATTAACAACCCAAGGTTCGCGCCAAATTTGGCATGTGACGGTGGCTATTGGATCGTTAGGTTGGCCAGCAGTAGTTCGTCTTTACCGGTCGACCGTTCTCCAAGTGAAAAACTTGGAGTACGTGCAAGCAGCGAGAGCCCTTGGCGCCTCTGATGGTCGGATAATCTACCGACACATTCTCCCAAACGCCATCGCCCCGACGTTGGTCTATTCCACGATCGGCATGGGATCAGTTATCGCGGTCGAAGCGACACTTTCGTTTCTTGGTATTGGTCTTCCCATTAATTCGATCTCGTGGGGAATCATGCTGACCGAAGCCGGTAACAGAATTGAGAACACGCCGCACCTGTTGATTTTCCCTAGCATCTACTTGATTGTCGCCAGCCTCGGGTTCGTCTTGATGGGTGAACAACTCCGCGAAGCGTTCGACCCAAGGCAACGCTGATGGCCACCGTTACATCATCAACCTCGTCGGCCGATTGTCTCCGGTCCGGCTCTGATTCCTCTTCGGATGAGGTACTGCTCGAGGTACAAGACCTCACAGTCGAGTTCCATACCGACGACGGCATCGTCCACGCCGTTTCGAACATGTCCTGGGACATCAACGAAGGCGAAACGCTCGCCATTCTCGGCGAGTCTGGTTCCGGCAAGTCAGTTTCAGTCCAAGCGGTTATGGGACTGTTGCCTACACCACCCGCCGTCATCGCCGGCGGGAGTATCCGCTATCGAGGAACCGAACTGGTTGGTGCATCATCAGACACCTTACGGTCGATCCGAGGTTCCGAAGTAGCCATGATCTTCCAGGATCCTCTGAGTGCGCTAAACCCTGTTTACCGAGTGGGTTGGCAGATCGCTGAAACGTTCCGGATCGGCAAACGGATGTCTCGCAAAGAGGCCAATGGTCGAGCAATAGAACTGATGGGTCGGGTCGGCATTCCTAATCCGGAACAACGAGCTCGCCAGTACCCTCACCAGTTCTCGGGCGGGATGCGACAGCGAGCCATGATCGCTATGGCGCTCGCGCTAGAGCCAAAGGTGTTGATCGCCGACGAGCCAACTACTGCGCTCGACGTTACGGTTCAAGCCCAAATAATGGATTTGCTTAGTAAGATTCAATCCGAGAATCGAATGGGCTTGATCCTGATCACCCACGACCTTGGGGTGGTTGCCTCGGTCGCTGACCGTGTCGTAGTCATGTATGCCGGACGAGCGGTTGAGAGCGGACCGGCCGACGACTTTTACGCCAAACCGGCTCACCCGTACTCTCAAGGGCTCTTATCTTCTGTGCCCAAAATTTCAGGACCGACAGGCAAACTCAACTCGATCGAGGGAACACCGCCGTCGGTAATCGAACTGCCATCAGGGTGCGCGTTCCATCCTCGCTGTCCCCACTCAGTTGACCGTTGCCACAGCCAAGCTCCAGAGCTGACGGCGATTACCGATCGAACCGGGCACAGCGCTTGCTTTCTAACCGAGGAACTTCTTTGAGCGAACAGCCACTGAACCCTGCCGACGACGGGGAAGACCCGGGCGAATTGGCCGAGCATCGGAGTGGTGTCGACGACGATGAACTCTTGCTCGACGTCCGAGGACTAGTCAAGGAGTTCCCTCAGGGTTCAGTTTGGCAACGTCGACGGACCGGACCGGTTCAAGCAGTTAGCGGTGTCGACCTTGAGGTTCGTGCTGGCCAAACCCATGGTTTGGTCGGCGAGTCGGGCTGTGGCAAGTCAACCGTGGCCCGCACAATTGTTCGACTGGAACGTCCAACTGCGGGACAAGCGTTTTACAACGGTCGGGATTTGTTCGCTATGTCTAAATCTGAACTGCGCCTCGTTCGACGAGATATCCAAATCGTTTTCCAAGACCCGTTCTCTTCGCTGAACCCGCGAATGAACGTTCAGGCAATAATCGAAGAGCCCTTGGTAATTCACGGCGTCGGCGACAAAGCAGACCGCAAAGACAAGGTCATTGACCTGCTTGATCGAGTTGGGTTGAATCCTGAACACGCAACTCGGTATCCTCACCAATTTTCGGGTGGACAAAGACAACGCGTCGGTATCGCCCGAGCCTTAGCCTTGGACCCAAAGTTGATTATTGCCGACGAACCAGTCTCGGCGTTAGACGTTTCGATCCAAGCCCAAGTAGTAAATCTATTTCGCGAACTGCAGGCCGATACTGGTCTTGGCTACTTGTTCATCGCCCACGATTTGGCCATCGTGCGCAATATTTCCGACGACGTCTCGGTTATGTACTTGGGGCGAATCGTCGAGACCGGCTCCCGGGACGATATTTTCGAACGAGCAAGTCATCCCTATACCCAAGCGTTGTTATCAGCAGTTCCTGAGCCTGATCCGGTGACAGAACGGGAGCGAGAACGAATCGTTCTCGAAGGTGATGTACCGTCGCCGGTTGATCCACCGTCGGGTTGCCGGTTTCGAACCAGATGCTGGAAGGCAGAACCGAAGTGCCGAGAAGAAGTCCCCGAGCTGGTTGACCGCGGCGCTGGTCATCCGGTGGCCTGCCACTTTCCGGACTAGCAGCTCGAAAATCGGTTTTGGTTGTTTTGAAAAGTCGCGTCTTGAAACTAGTCCCTGGCATTCGATGACGACCAAACCCAAGAGAAGGCGACAACCGAAACCTCAGGGCTGGGTGATTTTGATACATCCATTTATCGTTCCATCGTCCTAGAATGTTTGTGGCTGCATGGCGATAGTGCAGTGAATAGTTCACCACTCTGTGTGGTGAGACTTGGGCGAAGGGAGCGGTGAGTGAATCGTTCAGTGGCAACGATTGTTGGCGGGGCTGGATTTATAGCCTTACTCGCGGCCGCATACTTTTGGTTCATACCGGCCATCGAAACAGACCTTACGATCAAAGCAGAGCGGGAACTGCTGGCGGCCGATATCAGTCTTGACGAAGACGGAGCCACGGTCGATTTCGACGGTCGAATTGGCACCGTCACCGGCGCCGATGCTGACGCTGGCCTTAGCGCAGTTAGAAGTGACGTTCCCGGCGCCGTGTGGAACAAGGCCGAAGTACGTGAAGTCGCCACGCCAACAACAACCCCCCCACCCGAGCCAACAATTACAATGATGCGCCAAGGAACTCGCACAGTCGTCTTCGAAGGCGTTCTAGGAACTGAACGCGAAGAAGCCGCATTTTTCGGGGCCGCTGAAGCAGCCGGACTCGAAGTAGTAGACAACGTTGCCATCGATGAAGAAATCGAGACCGACACAAGCGGTATCGAATCGATTGTCGAACCGCTGCTAGTTAGTGCGGATGAGAGCGAGTTCTCTCTCGACGGCAACATCGTCGAAGTTGCTGCTACCGCCAAAGATCCAGTCGAGGCCGAGATCATCGAAGGCGCCCTCGATTCAGTCGAAGCAGACGGTTGGGAAATCGATCGTGACCTCGACGTCGTTGTTCTTCCCGAATCAGTCCAGATCGAGAAGCTCCAAGATGAGATCAATCAGATCTTCGAGTTGGCTCGTGAAATAGAAGGGGAGAGCCCCAACTTCGGCACTAGTGACGACGGGCTTAATTCATCAGCCACTGGGATTCTTGACCGAGTTGTAGTGGCAATGCGTCGGTATCCACTCCCGGTCGCCGACATCGTCGGCCATACCGACTCAATCGGCGACGCACCCGTCAACCAATCGCTAAGCGAAGAACGGGCACAAGCAGTGGCGACGTACTTAACGGAAAACGGCATCGGGGCCGAACGACTAACTGTTGGGGGCCGTGGCGAGACCGAGCCAATCGCCGACAACGAGACCGAACAGGGACGACAAGAGAACCGCAGGGTGAACTTTGTTGTAGGGAGAAGTGGGAACTAACAATGGTGTATCTACTCGGAGAGATTGCGATCCTTCTGGCATTGGCGACGTTGCTGGGTCTCGTCGTAGGTTGGTTGCTTTGGCGTTGGCGTAGCATCCGCAGATCTGACTATGAGGCGCTAATCATCGAACGGGACCAACGAGATCGAGAGATTGCCTCGTTGAAGGCCACGAACCATCAGCTCGGTGAAGACGTAATCTCGATCCGTCACCAAAGTTCGCGGGCGGTTATCGATCGAGACAGCATGGAAGATCGCCTGACCGGAGTCCTGATCGAGAACGCTCGGTTGACCGAAGAGCGAGATGAACTCATCCGACAGTTCGGCCACCCAACCCCTCAGCCCTTCGGTGCCGTTCAGATGCCGGTTTCGAATGGGAAAGAAGAAAGCGCTATCGTCGAACCGGCCGCTGCTGCCAATCAAGTTCGGCAACCGGAAGCTCCACTGGTCGATGATGTCGTACCAGCCGACGATGGCATCGTTCACGACCATGACCTGGCTACTGAGCAAGAATTGGTTGAGTCCGATGATCATGAGATTGACCTCAAGCCACAGAACGATCACACTCCTGATGCCCTAGTTACCGACGCCTTTCTCACCGAAAGCCCAGACGCTACAACTGAGGCTGATCCATCAGAGGTCGATCAAGCCGACGAAACCAGCACCGCCAAGCGATCCGAACCGGAGTTAGATCTCACTGACGACGCTAATCAAATCGACCTCACCGAAGCCTCTGAACCAGAGGTATCGATTGATGAACCACCAAGTGAGAGTCCGGACGAACAAGAGATCCGACCGGTTGATAAGGGAGCGACCATAGTAAGAACAGTGGACCCGGCAGCGAAGGCTGGACCATCCGGTCCGAAGGTTAGTTCTCAAACAGCCGCCGCCATAGCTGGCTCAGCAGCGGCAGCCGGAACGGCTGCTGGCGCGGCCTCCGAAATTGCCGATTCGAAACCAGGATTTTTGAGCGGTTTGTTCTCGAAGCGAAACGAAGCTCAGAACTCGCCTGCTCCCCAGATCGACGGGGATTTGGATTTGTTCTCACCGGGCTCCGACCAGAATCCGCCTACCCCCTCGAAGCCGGCGGCAGACGTAGTGGCAGAGGCATCCTCTTCTGGCGAAACCGATCGAGATGACCTAACTCGAATTGAGCATGTAACCCCCGCGCTCGAGATCTTCCTTCACAACCAAAACATCTGGACATTCCGCCAGCTCGGCAGCTTGTCGGACAGCGAAGTTAGCTCGCTGCAACAGCAGCTGCCCGAGCATCCCGGCATACTCGAAGAACAGGATTGGGTCGGTCAGGCTCGACGCCTGTACAACGAGAAGTTCAACTAACGGTCGTGTAGTCGACGGCCCTCAGCTAGCCGACTAGTCTCGTCCCATCGGTCTACGTTCAGACTACTTGCGAAAGGAATCGTTCGGTGCTTAACCGACTCGACGACTTCCCGATCCATCAAACTCCAGAGCCGATCGCCCACCCAGCGACGTCAGACCACAACGTCTACGACCGCACCTGGTTTAACGGATTCGCAGTTGACGGATCAGCCTATTTCGGAATCGGAATAGCGATCTACCCCAACCGCAATGTCATGGATTGCGCGTTCAGTACCGTCACGAAAGATGGCCGCCAGCACGCCTTTTTCGGTTCTCGCCGGGCACCGCTTGAACGCACTGATATGTCAGTCGGACCGTTTCGACTAGAAATTGTCGAGCCGCTTCGACAAACAAGGGTCATTCTTGATGACAACGAATCAGGACTTGGATGCGACATAACCTTCTCGGCTCGGACAGCTCCAATCCAAGAAGGACGCCAAACGCTTTGGAACGGCACGCGACGAGCTATGGATGCCACCCGATTCGACCAATTTGGTCGGTGGTCAGGCACGGTTGAGCACCCTGATGGCCAGTTCAACGTTGACGAAACAAGCTGGCGAGCTACGAAAGATCGATCGTGGGGCATTCGCAATGTTGGGGAACCAATCCAAGCTGCGCCTCCGTCAAAGGGCCGGGGGGCCTTTTTTCTATGGGCTCCGCTTCAATGGGACGATCATGTTAGTCATGCCATTTTCTTCGATGGACCAAACGGCGAAGCGCTAGTCAACGAAGGAATCGAGGCTCCAGTGTTCGGCTCCGACGCCGACATTCCGCTTGACCCAGAAGCGATAGTCGAAAGTAGCGTTCGAATGGCTCGGGCTGCTCATCGAGTCGACTATCACCCGAACACCCGGCTGGCGGCACGAGCCGAGATCGATCTTGTTCGGCTTGATGAATCAATTCGTACCATCCAACTAGACCCAATTCTTCGGTTCCAAATGAAAGGCTTGGGTTACGGCCACCCGAAGTGGCGTCAAGGATCATGGCAGGGCGAACTGGTTCTGGGCGCCGAGACATTCGACCCGAAGGAACTGGACCTGCTCCAGCCGGAGAACATTCATGTCCAACAGGTTGTTACCGCCAATGATGGCACTGAAACCGGTATTGGAGTTCTAGAGCAGATTTGTTTGGGTCCGTATCGACCAGCCGGTTTTATCGGGGCCCTCGATGGGGCCAAGTAGCTACTACGGCGAAGAGCCCCCATCGAAAGATGAGGGCTCTTACATCCCTACTGTTACCTACTACACTTACCGAGCTGCTTCAGGTAAGCCAGCTTGCAGTCGACGGCTCTAGTCGGTCGGTTCTGCGTCATACTCAACAACATCACCATCTTCCCAGTCAAGCCAAGCGTCTTCTGGAAGATGCTGCTCACAAGCAGCATTTGCAGCATCAAATGCAGCATCAAATGCGGCGTCAAACTCAGCCTCAAACTCAGCAGTGAATCCCGTATCGAATCCGGTTTCGTACTCGATAACTTCAGCATCGCCGGTTACGTCGACTTCTAGGACCCCGTCACTCTGAACGATCGTTGCCGATCCATCTCCGTCGCCGAGATCAATCATAAGAGCATCTTCGCCCTCATCGACAAAGACAACCGGTCCGAAACCGTCACTGACTAAAGAATCGGACAGATCCATCGTTTGCTCAGCTAAGCAAGCATCGAAGGCGGCAAAGTCTGCGTCTAGCTCAGCATCGAAAGTAGCAAGCTCGGCGCCACAGGTGGCTTCGATTTCTGCCCACTGTTCGTCGCTTATCTCAAACTCCCAGCTCTGAACTACTCCGCCGTCAGCTAGCTCTTCGGATTCAATTTCCGGTAGCTCCAGAACCTCGCCAAAACAATCGTCGACAATCTCTTCGCCGCGGACTGGTTCGGTAGCTTTATCGACCAAGGTCGCTGATTCCTGAGCTCCGGCGTTGCCGCCCAGAACGAGCAGAGATCCGACTACGGCGATGGCTCCGATTGTGAAACCAGCCAACCCAACTTTAGCCGATGGGTTGTTGGACACCTCGGGAGGTGAGTCGGGGCTGGCTGAGTTTTCTGTATTCATGGTATGGCTCCTTGTATGTCTCTTCCAAGGGTGGAAGCAGTTGATACTCATACATTGGCGGAGCCGACCTGAGCCTGGCCTAAGAGAAACCGGCCTCTCTCACAATCTTCTTAGAAAGCAGATTCCATCAACCGTTCGAGAGCGTACCGTCGAAGGTATCTCGATGGGTTCCATCGCAAAACGGTTTCTGAGCTGAGAGACCGCACCGGCAAAAGGCGGTGTTGGCTCCATCACAGATAATTGGGTTGCCTTCGTGGTCAACCACAGAGATCGGACCCGAAACCACTAGCGGACCGTTCTCTCGAATTTTGATCGAAACCTCGGCACTGGGCTGACTACTTTCGCTCATATCAGTTTCCCTTCATTTGGCTGGCTACTAAAGATCAAGAACTGCTCGTTTGATTCGAACCATTGCTTGTTCCAGCACCTCGTCGGAACTGGCGGTCGAAATTCGAAAGTAGGGCGATAAGCCGTACGCCGCACCGGGCACGACCGCGACGCCACCAACCTCAAGCAAATATGTGGCTACCGCCGAATCGTCGATCAACACAATTCCGCTCGGCGTCGACCGGCCAATCAAATCTTCGCAACCGATGTAGCTGTAGAAAGCGCCACCAGGCGGGCCAAGCGTTAAACAATCGATTGAGCTAACCGCTTCGACGATAAGGTCTCGTCGGCGCTCGAAAGCCACCCGAAAATCTTCAACCGGTTCTTGTGTCCCGGTAAGAGCTTCTACCGCACCAGCCTGTGAGATCGCGCTGGGACCCGAAGTGGCTTGCGATTGAACAGCTTCCATCGCTTTAACTAGAGCTTCGGGGCCAGCGGCGTAGCCAACTCGCCAGCCGGTCATGGCGTAGGCTTTCGAAACACCGTTTACTAGCAGCGTTCGATTTCGCAGTTCGGGGCAAGCCGTTCCAAATGAAACGAACGGGCGACCATCGAAAACTATGCGCTCATAAATCTCGTCGGCGAGCACCATAACCTGTGGATGTTCCGCCAGAACCCGACCCAATGCTTGCAGCTGTTCCCTGGTGTAGGTTGCCCCCGCTGGGTTGGACGGATGATTTAGAAGCAGCCATCGAGTTTTTTCGGTTATGGCCGCTTCGAGAAGGTCAGGCGTTAACCGAAACTGGTCGGCGGCAGCACACGGAATAATCCGAGCAATGCCTCCGACCAGTTCCGTTATGTCTTTGTACGAACCGAAGTACGGCGCGCATAGCAGCACTTCATCACCCGGATCTACCGTTGCCATCAACGCATCAAACAACGACTGCTTAGCTCCGTTGGAGATAATGACCTCCGACGGATCAAACTCGATGCCATGATCTCGGGCCATCTTTGTGACCACAGCGTTTCTCATCGCTACGCTGCCCGCCGTCGGCGTGTACTTGGTCTGACCATCCACGGCGGCACCATAAGCAGTATCAATGATGTGGCGCGGGGTGGCGAAGTCGGGTTCGCCAACCCCCAAATCGATTATGTCTCTGCCTTCCGCTCGGAGCTTTTTGGCCTTCCCGCTGACCGCCATCGAAGCCGATGGCTTCACCGACGCCATCCTGTTAGCGATCCTAATCACAACTCACCCTTCGCGAACATCGACAAGTCTGTTGTTTTCACCCTAGCTCAAGCTCTAGTTGCTTTATTCAATTTCGTCCCAGGCAAACCTCGTCCATCATCGAACGACGGCCTGATCCGACATCGGTCAAAGGGAGACGCCTACCATCCGTTTATGGCCAACTACTCGACCGAGGTCTCATCACCGTGGACCGCCGAAGAAGCGTTTGACTACATTGCCGATTTTCGGAATCTAACCGAATGGGATCCGGGCGTTTCAGAGTCCGAGATTATTTCTGGAGATGAACCCGGCGTCGGCACCGTCTACTCAGTGACCGCAAACGGGGCAACGTTAGACTACGTCACCCAAACTCATGATCGCCCCACTAAGTTCGTCGTCGAGGGTGCTTCAAAACGGTTCTACAGCTATGACGTTATAGAATTCACAGCCACCGAAACCGGTTGTGTAGTTGGATACAACGCCAAACTCGAACTCCGGGGCGCCCTCGGCATTGCGACGCCGGCCCTTGGCCCAATGTTCAAAAAGATTGGCGACGAAGCGGCTGCCGGTTTGGCTAAGGCCCTCGACGGTGAGATTCTTTCGTGACCAATTTGGTAGGTGGGCTATCAAAGCTGGCCGCTTGGGGAATCAACGAATGCAAAGCTCTCGCTCCTCAGGCCACCGATGCTGCTTTGGAAATGTCGATCGCTGGTAGTTTCACCAAAGCCGGGTACCTAGCTCGGGCTGAACTGTTCGACTGGCAGCCTCTCCCGACAATGAGCGGCCAAACCGTTCTGCTTACCGGTGGGTCAACCGGAATTGGTCGTGCTACCGCCGCTGGATTGATGGCGCTCGACGCCACCGTAATCCTGACATCTCGCTCTCTCGAACGAGCTAACCAAACAGCTTCGGAGTTGAATGATGAAGTGCAGGCCGGTTCAGCGGTCGGCGCGTCGGTCGACACCGGAGATCTCGCCTCGGTTCGAGAACTGATCGAAACGGTTCGTTCAACGACAACTCAACTTGATGTTGTTATTAATAACGCCGGGGCGCTTAGCGCTACCTACCAAACGAACAAAGACGGCGTAGAAGCAACTTTGGCCAGCCACCTGATCGGCCCATACCTTCTTTCGGTCGAGCTGAAGCCTCACATGGTGAAGGGTGGACGAATCTTGTGGATGTCTTCCGGTGGCATGTACACCCAAGGACTCGACGTTGATGCCCTTGAAATGTCAGCCTCAACCTATAAGGGGGCGGTTGCTTACGCCAAGGCGAAACGAGGCCAAGTCGAGTTAGTTACTCAGTTGGCCCAACGGTGGGAGCCCGATGTTGTGATGCACGCGATGCATCCGGGCTGGGTAGAAACACCCGGGGTTGATGCCGCGTTACCAGGGTTTGGAAAGGTTCTCGGACCGACGCTACGAACCCCTGAACAGGGAGCCGACACTATGGTCTGGTTGGCCGCGACCGGCGGGAACAGTGCGAAACCAGGTAGTTTCTTCCTCGATCGGCGACCCCGAAAGACGTCGTACCTTCCCGGCACGGCCACTACTCCGGCGGAACGGCAGCGGCTGGTAGATCGTCTCGACGCCGCTATCGAGTAGCCATAGCCCCACAATCGAAATCCGTGATCTAAACTTTGTAGGTGGAGAATCCGGCGAACCCCACCCAGATAATGCCTCAACCTATCGGCGCTGACGATCCGGAGGCTGATGGTCTCGACTCGGAGTCACCGATAGTTTTGTCGGATCACGATCGCCGGTATCAGTTTACCGCCCCCGATGACCCACCTCGATATGGCTTGATCGTCGCCATCGCTGGCGCACTAATCGGACTTATTCTCCTCACGATTATGATCGCCAACATAGCCGATCCGTCAAGTGGCGATGACGACGACTCGACGGTGGCCGGACCAGACGCGACCCAACTTCAACAAACCACCGAGGACCGCCAATCTGTCGCCGGAGTTCAAGATGGCCCGACGAACGACACCTTCCCAGCTGGTAAGAGCACTCCGGATCTCAACGAAGATCTCAATAGTAATGAAGTACCCGACGATGCCATCTCGGTGCCCTCGTTACTTGGAAAGCCACAGTCCGAACTAGGCGACACGCTGGCTTCGCTCGGTATCAGTTTTTCCACCGTTGAAAAACCCAGCGATACCTTCACCAAGGGTACAGTCATCGGAACAGTGCCCGAAGCTGGCCAGATGATCGCTGCTGGCTCAACCTTAACCGTCTATATTTCGAGCGGACCATCGAAGCTCATCGTTCCCGAGGTGGTCGGGGTAGAAGCGCCAGTGGCGGTAGCTCGCTTGAGCGATGCTGGCTTAACGTCGAAGTTGGTCGAAGTTCCAAGTACGACGGCTGAGGCTGGAGTTGTCGTGGGTGCCAATCCATCGGTTGGAACTGAGGTTGCCGACGGCACAGTTGTGGAGCTTTCGGTTTCTTCTGGGACTTCTGAAGTTGATTGTGTTGATGTCCCGAACGTGATTGGCCAGAAGGCGCCGATTGCGACCGGGCTATTGGCTCAAGCCGGATTCACAGTCGAAACCAAACAGGTAGCCCACAGCGCAGCCGTGAACACGGTCGTCGGCACAACCCCAGCCGCTGGATTTTGCGCCGACCCTGGCTCAACCTCAACAATGAGCGTCTCATGCGCCAGCGACATTATTCCTAACGTCGTAGGTTTGCCGGTTGATTTACTCTCGGTCGCCGGTTTCACCGTTGAGAAGGTACCGGTCCAAAATGATAGTGTTCCGGCTGGTACTGTTCTCGGCACCACCCCGGTCGGTGGAACGCAACACTGCCAGTCGGTACCAGTTGCAGCGCGAGTCGCTGGAGCTTCGACAGAGCCGGTGTGTGATCTTGTAATGCCAAACGTTGTTGGCTTGAGCGCTCCAGTAGCGGAGCTACGAGCCGCGGCGTTAGGTCTTACATACAGCGAATCCCTATCACCTCATCCAACTGTTAACGAAGGTGTGATAGTCAGCAGTGATCCTGTGGCCGGCGCAGCCGTGTGCGCTGGCGCTCGGATTGGCGTCGTCGTTTCCTCCGGCCCGCCTGTGCCCGAGCCGGCTACTTGCACGATCACGGTGCCCGTTATCTCTCTGAAGCCGGAGCAAGAGGTGGTGGCCACCCTCACCAGCTTGGGCCTGGTAGCGTCCACCTTTAACCAACCTCACAACGCAGTGCCAGCCGGGTTCGTCAGCGGTTGGACTTCTGACCGCCCCGTCGCTAACGGCCAGTTCTGCGCTGGCGACCGCATTTTCGTTACGGTGTCAACCGGGCCCTAACTGTTGTTACTGCTCGAACAGCGTCATCGTGTCCATCATGGCGCTAAGAACCGCGAACGAGTCCGTGCCGCTGTGGATTTGATCGGCTCGAATTTCCTGAGTGTTGCCGCCTGATTCGAACAAGTAGATCTTGGTGACTACCGCAGTTGGATCGTTCGGATAGGCGATCTCGAGCACATTGCCAGGCCGGGCTAGTAGCGTTCCGATCGAGGCGACCGGGGTTGTGCTCACAACCACATAGTCGGGATCATTGTTGTAGGCGGCAACGACCTGGCTCATTGCTTGACCGGCAAAGCCCTTCCGAGTGATCTCGTGGTCTGAGTAGCCGTCCTGGGGGACCGAACGGAAATAGCCACAGAAGCCGGGGTTGTCTACCTCGACGTCTGGCTGGGCGTACCAAGATGATGGGTAGGCCGTGTGTATTCCTTCGCCGTTGCAGATCTTGTAGCTGCCGCCGAAAATCTGGCTGCAGTCAGCCAAGGGGTGGGTGTGTGAATATGAGGCTCCGGCAGCGGTGTAATCGACAACAGCGGTAACCACTTCGCTGCTGTCCTTTATCTGAGCCCGGTACAGTCCGTTGCTATTTTCGGTTAGCGTGTCGTCGAGCGTTCCGTCTCGAAGCACCTTTATGTTAGTGACCTGACCAGCGTTGTTCGGATCCGAGAACTGGAACGTGAATTCGCCGGAGATGCAGTCGATGTCGGAAGTTGTGAGCGGCACCGTTTTGGCGGCGACCGTTGAGGTCGACTGGCCTGTGGACGACGTCGTATTCGACGAGGTGGTTCCCGGAGATGACGCGGAAGTGTTTGAGATGCTCGATGATTTGGTCGCAACTGTGGTTGTTGACCGGCCCGCAACTGCATCGCCGCCTTCGCTTAGCGCTGTATCTGCAGTTTCGGTATCGGCTAGGTCGGATAGTTCGTCGCCCTCGTCTGTCATGGCTAGCTCATTTGGCGCATCAACAGTGGACTGGCTGTCGTTGGGCACCGCATTCGAAGAGTCTTCGCTACCGCATCCGGTCACCAATAGTGCCGCTGACACAGCCATCGACCATGAGAACGCTCGAACTTTTTTGCTATCCATTCTTGCGCCATCGACACAAACGTTCGATTACTAAAACCGGGATGGCCATCCGAAACGATTCTGGCAAATCGTCGGGGTGTGGACCTAGCAGACTAAACCACTGGTGGCGGAATGAGTACGAGCTTCCCGACGTAGTTTTTTGCTTCAAAGTCGGCCTGGGCTCGCCTGATTTCCTTTAGTGGGTACGTCCGATGTACAACCGGGCGAATTTCTTCCCGTTCGACGTAGCCGACGAGGTTCTCAAACACCGCTCGCTCCTGGTATGTCGACCCTTTGAGAGTCAGGTCTTTCAGATAGAGCGTTCGAACATCAAGTTCGACTATTGGTCCGGCGATAGCACCTGCGGCGATGTATCTTCCGCCGACCGCTAGTAGATCTAATAGCTCCGGCCACTGGGATCCAGCTACTAGGTCGACCACGACGTCGATCGAGTTCGGACCTAGCCCACCTAAAAGGCTTTCGTCTCGGCTGAACACCTGGTCAGCACCGAGATCGGCAACTGCGGCAGCTTTGGCCGCGCCAGCGACAGCAATCACCTTGGCCGATCGTCGTTTTGTTAGCTGCACGGCAGCCGATCCAACCCCGCCTGACGCTCCGGTGATAAGCACCACGTCGCCGGCACTAACGCCGATCCGGTGCAACATGTTTTCTGCTGTGGAATAGGCACAAGGCAACGATGCAAGCTCTGCGTCCGACCAGTCAGATTCGACCGAGAAGGTCTCTGATGACGGGTTAACCGCAAACTGAGCGAATCCTCCATCAAACTCGGACCCGATGACCCGACAGCCAAACGGTGAATCCGAACTTGGATCTTGCTGCATCGTCGAGGACAACACTCGTTGACCGAGACGGGCGTCGGGAACACCTTCTCCAACAGCAACGACATGACCACATATATCAGCCCCCTGGATTCGGGGGAACTGCAGCGCATTGCCAGCCCAACCACCGTCAGTTTCTTTGGAAGAATTGCTGGTCGAGTCGGCGGCTTTGGAATACCACGCGGTTCTGGTGTTGATGTCAGTGTTGTTTATCCCGGCGGCTGCTACCTTAATCAACACTTCGCCTGGTCCTGGAGCTGGAACTGGGATGTCCTCTCGATACTCGAGAACCTCGGGTCCGCCGTGGCCGGTGAGAAGTACCGCTGTCATTGTTGCCGGGATCAATTCAGCCATGCCGCTGAGGATACCGTTCGTCGGATGGCCAACGTGGCACTAGAATTCTGCGATGACAGTTGACCACCTGGCTGAAGCGGCATCTACTTGGCAAACCGAAGGGTGGGTTCTAATCGATCAGCTAGTGCCAACAGCTGATACCGAGCCTGCACTCCGCGAAGCACAGGCTCTTGAACCGGTGGGACCAGAACCGTCAGGTCCGACGAGAAGGCCAGACCATCATGCTCAACCATCGAAGGGCCCAAAATTTCGAGCCGAACAGTTTTCTGGAACCACCTTGTTCCCTGTTCCCAACTCACCGAACCTCAACCGTCTCTTCGTCCACCCAAACATCGTCGACTTCGCTATTCGCGGCTTGCAAACCGCAGACATTCGAATCTACCAATCGAGACTTTGGTCGAAATTCGGCGACGGAACCAACTACGAGCAGCCGCTGCATCGAGATCAGAACCACTCACTGGTTCCGACTCGAAGCGAACCGGGTTGGTGGTTCATGGAGTGCTTTCTCTACCTTAACGACGTCGATGAACGCAACGGAGCCCCAAACCTCGTTTCTCGATCCCATTCTCAGACTGAACGAAACCAAAGGGGCCCGATTGATCAAGCTAGCGGCGCTGACTTGTATCAGAATGCAGTGGCAGCACCGGGGCGGGCTGGCTCGTTGTTGGCTTACCGGTCTGATGTTTGGCACCGTGGGATGCCGCTAGACGAGGGCGCTGAACGCCATGTTGTGGCCGTATCGTTCAAGCCGGCCAAGCTTGAGTGGATCGGGTTTGATGAGCATGCTCCGCTAGTCAACAGTCCAGACTTCGTGGACTTTGTGAACGACAGAAGCCCAGAACAGCTTTCGTTGTTTGGCATCCCGCTTCCCGGTCACGACTATTGGACCTCTGAAACTGTTGACGCCATGACGTTGATCTACCCGAAACTCGACTTGGGTCCGTGGCGTCAGGCCTTGCGCGGCGATGATCGCTAATCCCGACACCTATGTTGGTGTTGTCGGCTTCTTCTCTTCTTGTAGTCGACGACGTTCGGCTCCGGAGGCGGCTAAGGCCGCTCGGTTGTCGGCGCCAACGTGCATGAACCGACGCCGCCAGTCATCATCGTCGGCGTCCCAAATTACCGGCGCTTGCACGGTGGTACGAGGAGCGAATGCACCCTCCAATAGGTCGAGCGCTAGTCCAACTATCTGCCTCTGCATCTCGACGTCGTCTGGTTTGCCGCACGGATTTCCGAGCGGAAAGTCTACGAACAACAAACGCGGTACTCCACATTCCTCAACGATGTCTCTAGCCGACCCGATGACCACTGTGGGTATTCCGGCTTCCTCAATTTGGCGTGCTCCCAGGCTCACGGACTGGTGACAAACTGGTCAAAGAGGCACCATCAAGACAACGTCGATCTCATCCTCGACTAACCATTCGAGCACTTTCGGGGTGTCTCGCCGCTGGGTCTGCCGATGGCTGAACTGAGTAGGCAAACAGTAGAACCGATCTGATACCGACCCGACGCGGCCTGCTTCGACCAACTCATCCATCCGAGCGAAGGGCAGGAACGTCTCGGAATCCTCCGTATGGGTTTCATCTTTGGCCCAGGACAAGTACTGATTATCGAGATTGGACTTCTTGGACCGGTCAGCCACATGCGGGATGCGAGGTAAGTCGGACGGCACCTCGTAGACAAACCCGTCGGGTAGAAAGTATGAGGTAGTAACTAGCCCGACCTTACATTCGGACAGCGGCTTTGGGAGCGGAGTGAACGGCGCATCGTCGTTCGAGGCCCACTCGTAGGCCTTCTCATACCCGTGGGCGCCGTAATACTCGCGAGACTTATCGATATAGCTAACGTGAGAACGGTGGGTGCGTCGTCGTTCGGCCATAGAGGCAGTCTAGAAGACTGGAGCTGTCGGGTCAGATTGACCAGCCATACCCAAATGAGCCAAGACGTACCAATAGCCCGGCCAGTTCAGACACTCGTGGACAACTAGGGGCGAGAGCCAGTACCCTTGGAATTTGGCGAGTGGTTAACGCTGGTCGGACAAGTTCGACGTAGCGTCTCTATCAGGTGCGCCTCGCATATTTTTCTTAGGTGGGAAGAGAAACATTGAGTATTCCGATTCGTGTAGGTCGAAAAGTACCCCTGATCATTGGTGGGGTCGCGGCGCTGCTGCTCGCAATTTTCGTGGCGAATTCTTCGGTCGGCGCCAACGACAGGCCGTGCACCGCATCGAGTAACTCGTTACGAGCAGCTCGATCGGCCTACGCCAGCAGCTGTTCAGCACCTCGAATCGATTGCGACCCTGTCGCTAATAGGTGGGTCTGTTCGAGCGAGCAGATTGGGTCACAAAGTCCGGCATCGAAGAACTCTCGGTCGGCGGCACCGGCAAAGTCGACGTCGGGCCTCGACGGGTCGGCCTTACCTCAATCAAACCCAGCACCCCAGCCATCAGGTACGGAGCGGATCGCATCACCCAGAGCTGTCGTTCGCGAAACACCAACGTCGCAACCGATTCGACCTGTACCCGCTCCAATTCGAAAGCAAGCTCCAACACCACAGCCAGCACAAGTCAGTCCAACACAAGCGCAAGCTCCAACACCACAGTCAGTCCCAGTCAGTCCAACACAAGCGCAAGCTCCAGTAGCTTCGGCAACTCAGCAAGCCTCAGTAACTCCGGCGGCAGCGGTTGCCCCCACTCCGAGTGCACCGGTTGGCGCGACGCCCGTTGCCCCGGAGCCCGCAATCGAAACGACCGCTAGTACCACTCCCCCGACGACAAATCCGGCGCCGGTAAAGCTCCCACCGATAAAGCCGTCAACCGGCTCATGGAAAGTCATTAACGACTCGCAATTCAAAACGTTCGGAAACAATCCAGACCCCGCCCAATACTCAGCGGATTGGAGTGGGAAGAACGGCTTTGTAGCCGACGGCGGAGCAACTGATGGTTACCGGGTTGCTATCAACAAGGGGGAAAGCAACGGGGCGAACCGTATGTTCAGCGACTTTCCGAACGGTACGAAAGAGGCGGTAATTCGCTATCGAATGTTCGTCCCCTCGGACTACGCATCGTTGTGGAAGGAACAGGATTACAACATGAAGCTGCCGGGTCTCGCCGGCCCGATCTCAAGCGCGAATGGTGGTTTCGGCGGATCTCAACTATCAAATCGTCCGAACTCTGACCGGGCATGGTCCATCCGCCAGCTACTGCACCGACCGCACAGCAAGTACAAGAGCCTGGCCATGGGGATGGAACACTACTGGCAGGGGTCGTCTCATCTAAGTAAGGGCAACTACTACGGCGACCCTCAATGGTACAAGTCCGATGGGCAGTCGATAAACGAATCGTTGGCTGCGGTCCCAGGAAAATGGGTTGAGGTAAAAGTCCACGTAAAGGTCAACGACCACAACGTAGCCAACGGCTTCCTCCGCACCTATTTGGACGGAAAGCCCGGCTATACCAAAGAGAACTTCGAATGGTCGAAAGCGGCCGACATGCTAACCATTAATCATCTTTGGTTCTGTGTGTACCACGGTGGGTTAGCCAAGAAGTCTGACGGCCAGATTGTCTTGTTCTTCCGCCAGTTCGAGTATCAAATCTTGGGTTAGCTCAACCGCAAGCGCCTTACCCTAGGTGAACAGTAGTGCCACGGATAAGACGCTTGTCGGTTTCCCCAAGCGGACGAAGCTTTTGGCCAGAGTCAGGCGCTTACGTCAGCGACGTACGCTTCGAGTTTGTCGAAGGCCATGCCCCAACCGCCGGCGCCAGGCGAATCAGCAGGAACGCCAACGTGGGTCATGACCATTTTGGTTCTGCCGTCGACCACTGAAAGTTCAACAACAACTTCAGTCGACGTCGGAGTACCTTGCGGCATGCCCATTTCTTCCGGCGACTTAATGTTGCCCTCCTCATCTGACATCGCGTCGGTGTAGACCAGCCGTTCGTTAGCGACAACTTCACGGAACTCGCCAGCGAACCACATTTCCATTGGACCGTTGGGTGTTTCCATCGCCATCGAGATGAGGCGCTTGCCACCAACCTGAACATCAAGATTCGCGACCGGGATAGTGGCTCCGGTCGGCCCGTACCAGGCCTTGAAGTGCTCGGGATCAGTCCACATCTGCCAGACCAGTTCGGGCGGGGCATCAAAGAATCGTTCGATTACTACATCATTGCTCATTTTTGGGACTGCTCTTTCTGTTCGGTTGTTGCTTGTCAGCTTGCACATCGTGAAGGTAGCTATCCATGCGATCGAATCGATCCTCCCAAATAGGTCGGTATTGGTCGGCCCAAGTGGCGATCTGTTTGAGTGGCTCAGGTTCGAGAGTGCACGGACGATATTGAGCCCGTTGGCCCTGAGTTATTAGGCCAGCCCGCTCCAAAACCTTTATATGGCGGGAAACCGCGGGGAGAGACATATCGAATGGAGCGGCCAACTCGTTTACGCTAGCTTCCCCCTCGACCAGGCGGGCCAAAATAGCTCGTCTGGTCTCGTTGGCCAAGGCGGCGAACGTATCGTCTAGCCGTTTGTTGTCCTCGGTCATCGACACAGTACTTGCTTACCTTCGGTCTTGTTATTCCAACATTGCTATTCCACGTATCAGCTATTTAACGTATCAGCTATTTAACGTATCAGCTATTTAACGTATCAGCTATTTAACGTATCGGCTAATAAACGTATCGGCTAATTAACATACTCGCTAATTAGCCGCAGGGCAAAAGATCACTAGGTTGGCCAAACAGCCACCGGTTTGTGGCAGACTTTCAGTCCACCCCAACTGGAGGTCCGATGATCGACTACCGCAACTTCTACATCAATGGCGCCTGGGTGGCGCCATCAACCGCGAACGATTACTCCGTCATTAACCCTTCGAACGAGCAGGTGGCAGAAACGATTTCACTTGGCACCGAGGCTGATACTGACGCTGCTGTTGCCGCTGCCAAAGAGGCGTTTTGGCCATGGGCCGAAACGGCGGTTGAAGATCGAATTGCGGCACTGGAGCGGCTGCTAGCTGTCTACAAAGAACGGTCTGAAGAAATGGCGCAGGCTATTTCGACCGAAATGGGTGCTCCGATCGACATGTCGAGGTCGATGCAAGTGGGAGCTGGTCTTGGCCACCTACAGAACACTATCGACGTACTCAAAACGTTCGAGTTCAGTCGACCCTTGGGCGAGCACGCTCCTGGAACCCAGGTTCTCCTGGAACCGGTAGGCGTGGCAGCACTGATAACCCCGTGGAACTGGCCGATGAACCAAGTGGTGCTGAAAGTCGCTCCAGCGCTCGGCGTTGGCTGTACCACCGTATTGAAACCGTCAGAGGTCGCACCGCTATCATCGATGCTTTTGGCCGACATGATCGACCAGGCCGAATTCCCGGCTGGGGTATTCAACCTTGTTAACGGTGACGGTCCCGGTGTTGGCACCCAACTGTCAGGCCACCCTGACGTCGACATGGTTTCGTTCACCGGTTCATCGCGAGCTGGAACTGCCATCAGCAAGAACGCCGCCGACTCGATCAAACGAGTAGCGCTTGAACTCGGAGGAAAGGGAGCAAACATCATCTTCGCCGACGCTTCCGAAAAGGCGGTCGCCTCCGGAGTAACCCGCTGCTTTAGAAATAGCGGCCAATCATGCAACGCTCCAACCCGGATGCTGGTTGAACGGGAGCGCTACGACGAGGCAGTAGCAGCGGCCAAAGCTGCGGCCGAAAAGACCGAAGTCAACCAGTCTGAAACAGAAGGACGCCATATTGGTCCTGTCGTCTCGGAAGTGCAGTTCAACAAGATCCAAGGCCTAATTGAAAAAGGCATTGAAGAAGGAGCCACCTTAATCACCGGTGGTCCTGGTCGACCAGATGGGCTGGAAGAGGGCTACTTCGTTCGCCCCACCGTCTTTGCCGACGTCGACCCATCGATGACTATTGCTAAGGAAGAAATCTTTGGACCAGTTCTATCGATAATGCCGTTCGACTCCGAAGCCGAAGCGATCGAAATTGCCAACGACACCACCTACGGCTTAACCAACTACGTCCAAACCGCCGACCAAGAGAAGGCGCAACGGGTAGCTCGTAAGCTTCGGTCCGGCATGGTCGAAATCAACAGCCAACCATTCGGTGCCGGATCGCCGTTCGGCGGGTACGGCCAATCCGGAAACGGACGAGAAGGCGGCCAGTGGGGCATTGAAGAATTCCTCGAAGTTAAATCAGTCGCCGGTTACAACGCATAAGGTTGCCCGTGAACGAACTGGCTGCTTGGCCGTTGGGACGAACTAGTTAAACCCGAGCTTAGATATCGGGTGGAGTCGTGTCATACGGCCAACGCTTGTGCGGTTGTCGGGCTCGCAACGGTGGCCGCTGACGGCCTTTGCCTCTACAACGAATAGCTAGCCGTTGTGCAGCCGACAGCAAAGATCGGGATTGGCGTATAGAAGTGAACCGTGCCTTGGGCTCCGGCTGCTGCTGCGCTAACGGTTATAAACGTCCGTATCTCGAAACCTCCCTGGCCCGCATCGGCGTAGACCGTGGCGTCGTCATACCTCACTAGTTCGTCTTTAGCGTTACGACACCACTGGTCGAGAAATTGTCGATCCCACGCTTCGTTTATCTTGCCGGAGTCGGGCGTGGCCGGCCAGTGAGATATGCCACCGGTTCCAATGAGGGCAACCTTTTCTGGTACCGCATCAGCGGCTCGTCGAATCGCTTCTCCGAACACCCAGGTCCGATGTAAGGGAACTAGTGGTGGACCTTGGCAATTGATGTTGATCGGGATGATCGGCAGGTCGAAGTCTGGGGTCAAGAAGTGGAGCGGAACCGCTATGCCATGGTCGAACTGCCATTCCTCAGCGTAGGCGACATCGACGGTTTGCATCATCTCAGTGATGAACCGCAACGACAGGTCACGATCACCGGGAGCTCGAAACTTGTTAATCTTGAGCCATTCCGAATCTTCGATCGGGCCGTTGTAGTGGTCGGCCATACCTACCGCGAAGCTAGGCATGTTGTTCATAAAGAAGTTGGCAAAATGTTCAGCGGCTACAACCACCAAGGCTTCAGCGCCGCTATCGGCAATCGCTTGGGCCATTTCAGCGTAGGCATCGTACAGGCCTTGTTTGGCCGTTGGGTCGGCCTGGTCGGCTCGACCCGTTATGCCGGGAGCGTGAGAACAGACACCGGCGTAAACGAGTGGCATTGACTAACCCTCCTGTCCCAGTCGTCGAGCGTGTTGCTCCGTGCCTTCGTATCCAGTCATAGCGTAGACGCCTTCTCGAACCGGACCATGATTTGCGATTCCATCCCGCATCCGCTGCAAATAGTCCTGCCATTCCACTTTGTGGAGGGCGGCAAAGTGCATAAGGATCTGCCCGTTAACCCCCAGGTGAAAGAGCAGTCCTATATCGGGTTCGATAAGCGCAGTTACTTCCTCATCGGTTAGCTCGTAGGGGGCTAGTACGGCCGACCGATCCTGATGGTAGTCAGCCTGGAGCTGCTCACTACGATTCAGCTCGTAGAGAAACTTCTGCACGTAGTACAAACTCATAGCTACGTCAGGTGCCTTTCACTTCAGTGGCCAGAGACGGTATTGCGTGAGTGTCTAAGGCAACACTTATGTTCTTGGTTTCCATGTAGAAGTCGAAACTCCAGTCGCCGCCGTCGCGGCCAATCCCGCTCGACTTTACCCCACCGAACGGTGTTGGCAGATGTCGGACATTCTGCGAGTTAACCCACACCATTCCCGCTTCGAGCGCGTCGGCCACCCGATGAGCTCGACCGACATCGCCAGTCCATAGGTAGCCGGCCAACCCATACTCAGTGTCGTTGGCGATCCTAATCGCGTCAGCTTCGTCATCGAATGGAATCGCGGTCAGGACCGGACCGAATATTTCTTCTTTGGCAACACGCATAGTGTTGGTGGCGTTTGTGAACAGCATAGGGGCAACCCAGTTGCCGCCTTCAGGGGCATCAGCGTAGGGCTGGCCAGAAATTACGGTCGCTCCATCTTCGGTGGCAATTTCGGCGTAGCTGCAGACCTTATCGTAGTGACGAGGATGAATCAGCGGACCAATAACAGCAGCTGGATCAAGGGGATGCCCAACCGGAACTCGCTTCATCATTTCTGCAATTCGTTCAGTGAACTGCTCATAGATCGATTCTTGAATAAGTACTCGACTGGAGCTGGTACATCGCTCTCCGTTGAGGCTATAGATCATGAACACAACTGCAGCAAGCGCCCGATCAAGATCAGCGTCGTCGAAGACGAGCACCGGATTTTTGCCCCCTAATTCGAAGTGGAGCCGTTTAAGGGTTTGAGCTCCCTGGGCTTGTATAGCCGACCCTGTGGCTGACTCTCCTACAAAGGCAATGGCCTTGATATCGGGGTGTTCGGTCAGCGCCTTACCAGCGCTCTCGCCCATCCCGTGGACTACGTTCAACACGCCAGGTGGCAGGCCAGCCTCGTGAGCGATCTCGGCCAACAAGTGGGCGGTTAGCGGACTCCACTCGGCTGGTTTGTGAACGACGGTGCACCCGGCCGCCAAAGCCGGTGCGATCTTCCAGGTCGACAACATGAACGGCGTGTTCCATGGGGTAATCACCCCGACCGGGCCGATCGGACTTCTTGAGGTGTAGTTGATGTGATCTTGAGCTGGGAGTGATTTCCCGTCAGCAGCGGCTGGAGCTTGGTCAGCAAAGAACCGAAAGTTGGCTGCACCCCGCAAGGCCGCCGCGGACATGAAACGCATTGTTTGCCCAGTGTCAACACATTCGGTCACCGCAAGTTGGTGAGCCCGTTCTTCTATCAAATCGGCTACCCGATGCAACAGGACTTTGCGTTCGGTTCCAGGCATTGCTTTCCACGATTCAAACGCATCGGTTGCCGCCTTTGCCGCGGCATCAATGTCTTCGGTTCCGCCGGCCGAGACCGATCCAAGAACTGAGCCATCGATCGGCGACGTATTGACGAACGTTTCGGCCGAAGCGCTCGCAACGCTGACACCTCCTATTAGATGAGGCAACGGATCGGCGCTAAACCGCGACAGATGAACGGTGGCAGCTGCCTGGTTTTCGTCGAAGGTATGTTTGGCTTGCGCCATTCGGATGGCCTCTCTTTGCCTGAAGCTGATAGGTGTGTGGCACTACTGCTTGCTATTTCACCTTCATATACTTAACATGTTAATAGTCTTAGAGCAACCTATCTTAACTAGCCGGATGTGATCCGGCGAAAAGGGCCACGTGGCAACGAGAATTCTCACCTACTCAACACCAGACCAGTCATCACATTCATTTGGCCTGCTCAGCCCCGACGGTGCTGGCGTTATCGATTTGAGTTCGCGCCTACCCGAAGTAGCCGATGTTGGCTCGCTGATTACCTCGGGACGTATGGCCGAAGTGTCCAGATTCGCCGACGCTGACCCTGATCATGGGCTGAACGACATCACCTTTGAACGCTTAGTGCCTTGGCCTCGCAAGATTTTCTGCATTGGAGTGAACTACGGCGGCAGAGCAGCCGAGTACACCGACACCAACGACGCCGCCTACCCATCGGTATTTGTTCGATTTCCTGATTCGTTCACCGGACATAACCAGCCGCTACTTCGCCCTCCGGAAAGTCAACAGCTCGACTACGAGGGCGAAATTGTGGTCGTGATTGGTACAGCAGGGAGACGGATACCAGTAGAAAACGCCCGCGACCATATCGCTGGCCTGACCCTTGGAAACGAGGGCACGATTAGAGATTGGGTTCGTCACGCCAAATTCAACGTCACCCAAGGAAAGAATTGGGACGCGGCTGGGTCGGTCGGCCCTTGGCTCGTTCCGATTAACGAGATCGGCGACTTTGAATCGCTGCACTTAACCACCAGAGTCAACGGCGAGCTGCGCCAGGACGACACGCCGGCCACTATGAAATACTCGATCGACTACCAGATTCACTATCTATCAACCTTTACCACCTTGCTCCCTGGTGACCTGATCTTCACTGGGACTCCAACCGGCGCCGGGGCACGGTTCGATCCTCCGGTCTGGCTTCAGCCTGGCGACGTTGTGGAGGTGAACGTGCCCGAGATTGGAACTCTTACCAACACAGTCGCCGATGAGTTTGCCGCCGACTCGGCTGGCGCGAGCTACCAGGCTCCGAAGCCGCAATGAAACCGCTTTCTTCAGAGCCAACAAATCAGATGCGGCCGTTCGAACAGTCTTTGCCGATGGGTCTGTTACGAGCGCGAGAATCAGCAATGAAGGTTTTTCGGCCGATGCTGGCTGATCACAACCTTTCAGAACAACAATGGCGAGTTTTGCGAGCGTTGTCGGCTCGAGCTGAGCAGCTTGATGCTGGGGAGCTGGCCGAAAAAACCTTTTTGCTCGCCCCGAGTCTTTCCCGAATTCTGGCCAGCTTAGAGAAACGTGAACTTATCGAACGCGCCGACGACCCAGCTGATCAACGTAGAAGCTTGATTAGCCTGAGCGGCAACGGCGCCGATCTGGTTAGCCGAATCGGACCCACGTCTGAAGCGTTGTATCGCTCCATCGAAGAGGCCTTCGGACGCGACCGACTAAAGCGCTTGCTAGCCGAGTTGAGCGATTTAGCCGCGATGGAGCTCCACGCAGTTCGATCCTAAGTTACGAATTCAAAATTGGGTATCAAGCCACAGAACGAGGACAATGGGGCAATGACTGACCAGACGAAACGGGGATACCACCAGCAGCGTTCGTCGACGCCACCGCCACCAACCGGTTGCCCAGTGCATACCAGTTGGAATCCGCTAAACGCCGATTACCTCGAAGACCCCTACGAGATTGCCTCTGCCTTGCGCGACGAACACGGCGTCTTTTACGCCGAACAGCTCGGCTATCTCGTTGTTACCGAGATGGCCGAGATCGAACGAATATTCTCCGACCATGAAACCTTCGCTTCAACCAATGTCCAAGATCCGGTCTTTCCGTTGGCTCCCGAAGCTCAAGCCGTCTTGGCAGCCGATGATTTTGATCCAGTGGCCGTTATGTCTAACCGTCCCGAACCCGACCACGGAAAAATCAGAGTCCATACCCGCCAAGGGTTTTCAAACAAGCGAATCAAAACTCTCGAACCTTACATTAGGCGCAGAAGCCGCGAACTTATCGATGCCATGGTCGCAGCCGGACCTCCAACCGAGTTTGTCGACGCGTTGGCGTTCCCACTTCCAGGTGAGACAGTATTTCGTTTCATCGGATTTCCTGAAGGCGACGACGAAACACTGAAACATTGGTGCGGCGATCGCAAAGCCTTCTCTTGGGGAAAGCCATCGGCCGCCCAGCAAACCGAGATTGCAGAACAGATGCTGGCGTACTGGAGATACTGCCGAACTTTTACCGCGTCGAAGAAAGAGAACCGGGGCGATGATTTCGCTTCCGAATTGATCGATGCTCACGAGGCCAATCCCAAAGACTTGTCGTATCAAGAAGTCGAGTCAGTTGTCTACGGTCTGTCGTTTGCTGGTCATGAAGCAGTGACGTCGCTCATCTGCAATAGCCTTCAGTGTCTACTTCCTCGCCGTGATGTGTGGGCTGAGATTTGTGCTGACCCTTCACTCATTCCTAACGCAGTGGAAGAGGTGCTGCGGTTTAACTCCAGTCAGATCTCATGGCGGCGGGTAACTACTACCGATACCACCGTCGGCCAGTATGACGTTCCAGCTGGCACATCGATCTTCATGAATTTCGCCTCGGCCAACCGGCAAGGCGACATTTGGGATGAACCAAATACCTTCGACATTCACCGTTCCAACGCCAATCGCCACATCTCGTTTGGGAAAGGCGTGCACTATTGTTTGGGAGCGAAGTTTGCCAAGATCGAAACTCAGCTTGTAATCGAAGCACTGGCCGAAAAACTGCCAAGCCTTCGAATAGTCGAAGGTATTGAGCCCGACTATTTTCCCAACATTACTTTTCGAGGCCCAACCGAACTTCATGTCACGTGGGACACCGACCAGAATTACTAAATTCAGTCTTGCCGTACTTAGCGCCACGATAGGTTGACATCATGAGGAGGCAACGATGACTACACAAGCGAATTCAGCGACCACCGAACTTTGTCTCTGCGGGCGATCACTAGGTTTCGAGACTTGCTGCCAGCCCATTCACCGATCCGGAGCCGGACTCGGAATAACAGCCGAAGCGTTGATGCGGGCTCGATACAGCGCATACGTGATCGGTAACGAACAGTTCCTGATCGACTCGTGGCATCCCGATACCCGGCCAGCGGCGATCGATTTCACGCCTGGGATCCGCTGGACTGGGCTGACGGTAATAGACACAGTCGACGGCGGCGGCCTCGACTCTGAAGGAACCGTCGAATTTGTCGCTCAGTTCGCTACCGCCGATGGACCGAACCAGTTGCATGAGGTGAGTTCCTTCGTTCGCCAAGGCGGCAACTGGGTGTATGTGGACGGCAAGAATGGCTCGTCAGTAAAACCCGACAATCAGAACCGGAAGGTTTTGTGAGCACGCTCGAAACAGTCGGTGACAGAGACGGCTGGCGGTGCTGGCTTTGCGATGAAGCAGTCGATCCAGAAATGTCATCAAATGATGATCGAGGTGCCAGTATCGACTCCCGGATTACCAAGGCTCGAGCAAAGAAGAAGAACAAGAAGAAAAACCAAATAGAAATGCCGGAACGACTGGCCCACATTGGCTGCAATACCGGCAAGGGAGCAAAGGAGCCAGTTGTTCCATGGCCTGAACATCTCTTCGTCATCGACCCAGTTGATATCTTGCACACCTCGGAGCGCCTGGTCCGCAAAGGAGGGCGAGAAATCATGACTAGATGCCACTCGGCCGAAGACGCCGACCAAACCGCCCAATGGTTGATTGATCGTCTCTCTCGGCTTCACCCTGATCTGAATGTGACGCCTGAGATAACTGAAGGTGGCGGGCAGTATCTCGTTGCCCTCCGCACTTAGTCGAGACCCTAGATCGTCAACCACCAGGACCAGCAGATTTCTTGATGGTGAGATCAAGATGTTGTGCAGGCAGGCTCCGTGACCGACATGGACAAACCCTTAGGTCTAGAATCAGCTCTGTGTTTCATCGTCGCTTTGTAAAGCATCGGAAAGCTCTTCCGATTGCAAGTAGTTTTAGACCCATAGCGACATGGATCGGAGCGACAGGTAAAGCAGCCGTGGCCGCCAGCGTGTTGCTACTAGTCGCGTTCCTCCCGGCGTCGCCGGCCGCGGCTGAAACCAACGTTTCGGTTAGTTCACCGGCCGGGAATCTGTTCGCTGACGGCAAACCGATCTATGTCATTGTGACCGTCCAACCTGATCAGGCGATTGAAGGTTCGATCGTGATCAACAACGACCAAGGCCTGGTTGTTGCGACCCAAACGTTCGAAGCGGCAGGCGGCAGCACGAGGGAAGTTCTAGTCAGAGTCCCGATTATTCAAAACAATCTCAACGTCGAGGTCGAAACCTCAGATGGTGAGAGCAAAACGTTCCGATCCCCCTTTCGGTCGATGGATACAAGTCAACCGGTCGGCATCTTTCCTGGTCTAATTTCCCCCGGCAACCCTCAAACCGTGACAATGATCGGCGGAAGCAAAACGGCACGGTTGTCGAGGTTCGATCCAAGTTGGCTCGAGTATGGGCCAGATGTTCTCGAGCACCACAACGCGCTGGCAATGACGGCAGCCGACTTCGATGCCTTGTCGGAAATCCAGCGTCAAAGCTTGTTTTTTTGGATCTCTCGAGGGGGCAGACTAGTTGTCGACTCACCGACTGACTCACCACCAGCCGGTCTGCCAGCTTCATTCGATGGCAGCAACAAGGCCACCTACGGCACCGGGACGATAGCGCTATCTGAAGGCCGGGCACAAGACGGTGACTTCTCTGGTTTGTTCTCATCACGGCTATTGAGCCAGGGTAATCAATACTCTAGCAACAACCCCTCCACTGCTATCGCCGAGCTCGTCAACGATGCGGTGATACCAGAAATTCCGGTCAATCTGTTGATGCCGCTCATGGCAATCTACGTGTTGGTGATCGGGCCAGGGGCTTGGCTCTGGTTGAAGCGCCGCAATGGACTACCGAAACTGTGGTTAGTAGTTCCCCTGCTCGCCATTGTCTCAACTCTCGGCATTTGGACAACAGGCACAATCCTACGAGCAAGAAACAGCGGCTCTCACGTAACGCTCGTTGCCGACTACGCCGGTTTAACCGAGACCAAATCGCAGTACCTGATCTCAACTGCGGCCGGTGGGTTCACCGGTGTCCAACTCAAAGATGACTGGCAACAAGAGTCAGTTTTTCGGCAAAGCTACGACCCATTCAACGGCCAAAGGCTAAAAGAAGCCACCACTTTCGAAAACCAAGTAGGGGTAGATCTCGCCCCCGGATCGTCAACCTTGGCCGGGGCCAGGAAGATCGAGTCAGATAGTCCGTCATGGCAAATTGATGTGGCGACCAACGGCGATTCCTTGACCGGCACCATCACCAATCAATCAGATTTCCGACTTGAAGATGTCGTGGTCGCCATTGCTAGCGGCGTTGATCTAGTTTCAGCCGTCGATCCTGGCGAAACCGTTAGCTTCGAGTTTGAAAACGCTGACACTGGAACCGGAAACGTCCACTCCCGAGTGGTCAGGCAGATGCAGTCCAGCGCCGGCCGGGATGGTTCGACGAGTCCTGGCATCTACGATCAATGGTCTTCATCGGTAAGCGGAAGCCAAAAAGGACACCTGGTCGTGGTTGGTTGGTCCAACGAACTAGACGGCCCTCTGGTATCGACAGGGGGAGACACTATCGACCGAGGGCGGACTGGCTTTGCCTCAATGGTGGAGCTGGAAACCACGGCGACATCCAGTCAAATCGGACTACTGACTGTCACCGATCAAGCCTGGTACGGCGATGGACAACTATTAGACGGAGGCGGGCGAATCTACCCTGAGGTGGTGGCGTCGTATCAGTTCGACTTCGAACGAAACCCGGGCCAACAGCAAGTTGTTGTCGACTTCAACGAAGACGCTAGTGCCGCTGATTTCTGGGACGGCACTCGCTGGGTTCCATCTGGTCTGGCCAGCACCCCTGTCGGTATTGAGTCAACGTTCCGTATCGCCCCTGATTTGATTGTCGATGGTGTGCTGACATTTAGGATTGGTTGGTTCTCCGAAAATTCTCGGATCTACAACGAAGAGGTTGATCTTCCCCAGCCAACCGTGCGGTTCGCCGACGGCGATGACGATATGCCAATTGTCGGAGGAGACGAGTGACCGATACGCCTGCTGATCCCCCACTCATACCGTCAATGCAGCCACCTTCGATGCCACCACCCACGGCGCCACCAGTGTCGCCGACCGACGTGCCGCCAACTGCTACGCCCCCCACAATGATGCCCTCGGCACCTGCGGCCGATGAGCCGGTTGCAACATCTCAACCCGGAACGGTCGAACTGATTAACCCGTATCACAGCAGCGGGGAATCAGGACGAGACGACCTCGTCGTCGAAACAAAGGGCCTGACGAAAACCTACGGTCAGCTGCAGGCATTACACGATCTGAACCTGGAAATTCCGCGCGGTTCAGTGTTCGGCATGATCGGGCCAAACGGCGCCGGAAAATCCACTACGTTCATGATCCTGGCCACACTCCTAATTCCGACCAGAGGAACGGCTCGAGTTTGTGGGTTCGACCCGATGACGCAACAATCTGAAGTGCGACGCCGAATGGGATATATGCCCGACGTAATGGGCGTCTACGACAACCTAACGGTGGCCGAGTACCTTGAGTTTCACGCGGCCGCCTACGAAATACCGGCCAACGATTGGCAGAGTTTGATTGGCGGGTTGCTCGAACTAGTAGATCTCGACGTGAAAAAGCAAACCTACGTCAATGATCTTTCGCGGGGAATGAAACAACGGTTATCGCTGGCGCGAGCTCTTGTTCACGACCCCGATCTTCTCATTCTGGATGAGCCAGCCAGCGGGCTCGATCCGAGGGCACGAATTGAGTTTCGGGAACTGCTGTTGCTGCTGCAAAGTATGGGCAAGACTATTTTGATCAGCTCGCACATCTTGGCTGAACTCCAACTACTGTGCGACCAAATCTCCGTGATCGAGGCCGGTCGCCTCTTGGCCTCTGGTAACGCCGAGAGCATTCTGAGTCAGTTGGGAGCGAAACGAACGGTAACCGTCACCTACGGCGACGGGACCAGTGACGAGTTTCCAGTTGAAAGCGATGCTGACCAGCAAGCCCTTCTGCGCCGGCTAGTTCTCGAAGGCGATCGACCGATTCTTCAGTTCTCATCCACATCGCACGACCTGGAAGACCTGTTCCTTCAGATCACTGAGGGGATAGTCCAATGACAGATCTCAGCGAACGACCCGATTCGACGCGGTCGAGCGAACCGACAACGATTAGTCAAAAGCCACCGTCTAACAACAGTCGATTGGTAACCCGTCTTCGCAGCGTCAATCCGGTGCTCGACCGAGAGCTCCGCCAGCGAAGCCGCAGCGCTCGATCGATGGTGATCATGACCATCTTCTTGTTCCTTGCCCTTGGTTTGTTGTATCTCATCTTCTTGGCTGAAAGAGCCGGGTCAGGAAGTCCGAACTCAGTATCGGACGGCGTTATTAATAGTGGTACTGGCCGGACCATGTTCGAATGGGTTCTGATGTTGGAGATGCTCGTTATCGTTTTTGTTGTTCCTGGCCTGAGCGCTGGCGCCATCTCGGGTGAGCGAGATCGGCAAACCCTAATCCCGCTTCAAGTAACGTTGGTGAAACCGAGAGGAATCTTCCTCGGCAAAGTTGGAGCAGCAACTGCGTTCGTCTCACTAGTCGTCATCGCTTCTGTTCCGCTCCTTGCGATCTGCTACCTGGTTGGTGGGGTCTCGCTTCAAAGCGTGTTAATGAGTGTGGTTGCCCTGATCCTTACCGGATTCTTACTGGCGGTAATGGGGGTAGCTCTTTCTGCCATCTTCAAGCGGACGACCGTAGCGGTGTTAGCCAGCTACGGCTTGGTACTGTTCATGACCATTGGATCTGGTGTGATTCTCGCGATACTGGCCATCATTTTCTCCGTCGTCGGTGTTTCGGCCGGCGGCTCGTGGTTGCTCTACGTTCCGCTGTATCTCAACCCCTTTATCACTCTGGCTGGGGCCGGGGGGATAATCGACACCTCGTTTATCGACGCTTGGCCGTTGAGTGGGATAAAGACCGGGCTCGTCGGTGTCGGTTCGAACAGCAGCTTTGGTTCCCCCTCGGCCGCCGATACCCCGTTCATTCCACTATGGCTTCGTAGTCTGTTTAGTCAGATACTACTAGCTGGGCTTTTGGCCATGGCTGGTCTCAAGAAGCTCAAGACTCCTACCAGCATGGTTCGCGAGTGAGCTCTGAGAACCAGAACCGGAGCCATCAGCTCGTAGAATCCGAGCTCGGTGATGCCGGCGATCAGAAGAAACCGGCTTCTCATGGTTTGGACACGGTCGACAAATTCTTATCTTTGATGGGCCGACGGTTGCGGCTGGTATGGGCTTGGTCTACCGCAAACTTGTTCGCTCCGTTTGTTCTTGGCGTAGCGGTGATCGTTGCCGCCATCGGCTGGGTTCGACCGTGGGTATGGCCGGAGCTGCTAGCGCTGGGGATACTGGCAATAGCTTTTGTGTTACTAATCGGCCTTGCCCTTTTTCAGTCTTTACCACCAATGGCATCGGCCTTGGCCGCTGATCGTGGGCTAGACGCTAAAGATGCCTTTAGCGCAGCTGTTCAATTCAAGGCGCTCGACGACGACTTTGGTCAACGGATTGCTCGTCGAGCTGGTGACATTGCTTGGACTACAGAATCAGCTGAAGCTGTCCCATTGCCGAACGATCGGTCAACCAAGTTCCGTTGGCTGATTGCTGGCACCTTGTTGGTCGGAACAGTTGCTCTAGTGGTGATTAGCAACCCTCAGGATGCGGAACGGGCGAGGCGAGCCGAAGAGAGAGCAGCAATAGATGATCTAGCGGACAAGGTTGATGAGCTTGCTGAACAAACTGACGCTGATGAGCTCAGCGATGAACTCGACACCCTATCGGAGGACCTCGCGGCAACTGACACCTTGCAGGAAGCCTTGGAGTCGCTCGACCAAACTGAAGCTGAGCTTCAAGATTCTGTTCCGGACAACTTTGCCTCTCAACAGCAAGCGGCTCAAGGTTTAGCGAAGAGTTTGGAACAGCGGCCGCTTACCGGTTCCGGTGAACAAGGCCCGGCCGAACAATTGGAAGAATTGGCCGCTTCGCTTGATGAGCTGAGCGAAGATGAAAAAGAAGCACTCGCTGAACGACTTGAAGACTTAGCTGAAACTCAAGAAGCCGGGAACCCGGAGACGGCAACCGCTTTAGCTGACGCTGCTAACGCCCTCGAGGCTGGCGATAGCGAGGCTGCAGCCGCAGCCTTGAGCGCCGCATCTGACACTCAACGTGCAGCATCAGCAGCGGTCGCATCTCAACAAGTACGTGACGCGATTGCCGGTGAGCTGGGAGAACTCGGCGATCAGGCGGCAGCCGCAGCCCAACAGCAAGGTACGTCTGGTCAGAGCCAAAGCCAAAATCAAACCGAAGGCTCCGGCCAAAGCGACGGTCAGGGCCGCCAGGGTGAAGGTCAAGGCCAGGGTGAAGGTCAAGGTCAAGGTCAAGGTGAAGGTCAAGGTCAAGGTCAAGGTGAGGGTCAAGGTGAAGGAGGCGGGCAAGGCTACTCAACGTCTCCTTTTGATGGAATCAAAGATGGGGACACCACCATCGACCCAGCGGCGCTTGAGAACGGCGAGACTATCGGAGTTGAAGGGTCGCTGGCCGAAGGGGGGCGAAGCGAAAGCCTCGGCTCAGGCGACGGACCGTCGGTCGACAATCAAGCGCGGGTGCCGATCGCTGACGTTGCCGGAGATTACGCAGAACGAGCATCCGAAGCAGTCGACCGCCAGCAGCTTACACCGAGTCAGGAACGACTGGTCGACGACTACTTCGACCGATTGACCGACGGAGACTAGCCGCCCGTACGGTCCGATTCAGTTCAATTTTCATCACGTTCATTTCAGTAGATCAACAAGCCCGCCAAATAACGACACCAAACCAGTAGACAAATCTCAGATCACCGAGATCATAGGAGGAGTACATGACCCCAGAGGAGTGTCAGAACAAAACCAACGCAATTGCCGGAGAGATCGGCAACGTTATTGTTGGTCAACAAGAACTCGTACGTCATGTTCTTATTTGCCTACTAACGGAAGGCCATCTTTTGGTAGAGGGAGCACCCGGGTTAGGAAAAACCCAGATGCTTCGCACACTGGCTGATGCCGTCTCCATGCCGTGGAGCCGAATCCAATTCACGCCCGACTTAATGCCAGCAGACATTGTCGGCACCCAGGTCCTCGATCAGGATGAAAGCGGAGCTCGACGATTCGAATTTCGACCGGGCCCAATCACCGCCAACCTGGTCTTAGCCGATGAGGTTAACCGAGCTACACCAAAAACTCAGTCAGCGATGTTAGAAGCTATGCAAGAGCGAGCGGTCACTGTGGCGGGCGAAACTCGGAACCTCCCCCGGCCATTCATGGTCATGGCAACCCAGAACCCGATTGAGATGGAAGGCACCTATCCCCTACCGGAGGCTCAGCTCGACCGATTCCTGTTCAAGTCCGTCGTACCGTTTCCTTCTGCCATCGAGCTGATGGCAGTGGCATCTCGAACCACCGGAGCCGAAACACCACGCGCTCAAGCTGTATGCGACGGCCCAACCCTTCAAGCAATGATCGATCTGACTCGACGAGTTCCGATTCCCGAACATTGTGTTCGTCTAGCTGTCGATATTGTGGTTGCAACCCACCCTGACAGTGAAACTTCCCCTGAGATTGTTCGTCGGTTCGTTCGATTTGGCGCTTCGCCCCGGGGCGTACAATCGATGATTCTGGCCGCTAAAGCGTCGGCTCTGCTCGATGGGCGCCCGAGCGTGGCCTCAGACGACATTGCTGCTGTTGCGGTGCCCGCTCTTCGCCATCGCATCTCGGTCGGATATGAGGCAGTGGCCGATGGCATTGGCGATGATGAGCTTGTTCGCTCGGTCGTCGAGCTTGTCCCAGCAGCTGGATCAGGGGTAAGAGGCGCGCCGTAACTACATAGTGCCCGAACTCGATGAAGTGAGCCTCCGTGAATGAACATCGCCAGCTAAACAACGTGAATACATGATGAGTGAACTTCTTTCGCCTCGCCTGTTGGCCAAGCTGGAACAGCTCCAACTTGCAACTCGACGACCAATGGTTGGCGGGCTGATCGGTGACCATCGAAGTCCTCACTTCGGATCGTCGCTAGATTTCAGCGACTACCGGCCCTACCACCCAGGCGATGACATCCGACGGCTCGACATTAACGCCTACGCCCGACTCGATCGCCTGATGCTCAAGTTATTCGAAGCAGAAAACGACCTGGTCGTTCGGCTCTTGATCGATACCTCGGCTTCCATGGAAGGATCAAAGCTACAACGGGCCAAAGAATTAGCGGCCGCTATTGGCTTCGTCGCTCTCACCAACCGTGACGTCGTCACACTCCACTCGTTTCCTGAGACGACGCCCGGGCCGAGAATACTTGGCCGCAATGGGGTGCCGTCGTTGTTCAAACGGTTGAACGAACTGGTATCCAGCGGAGACACTCGACTGGTAGAGGCAGTAATGCGACTACTCGCCGTCTCGTCTGGACCAAGCATCACGGTCGTCATTAGTGATCTATTGACTCCCGAGTGGGAATCAGCGCTGCGCCGGATTCCGACCAACCGAGGTGAGCTGGTCGTGGTGCACGTGCTCGAACCCAACGATGTGCGACCAGAACTTTCTGGTGACCTTCAATTAGTCGACAAAGAAACCGGCGCCGTGATCGATATCAGCGCGACACCAGAAGCAAACGCCGAATACGAAGCCATGGTTAACGCATGGGTTGATCAACTCGGCGGGCAGATCCGACGGGTAGGAGCTGGTTACGTGCAAGTATCCACTACTGATGATCTCGAGACGGTTGTCTTAGGCTCGTTGTTGAAGGCTGGCTCGCTGCAATGACCTTCCGAGGATGGGCGCTTACCAACCCGGCTGCGTTGTGGTTCAGCCTTTTGGCCTTGGTGATAATCGCCGTTCACATCCTCAAGCCGCGCCGAACCCGCCACGTTGTAGCCTCAATTCTTCACTGGCGTTCCGTTTCTAGTCCAGTTACCTCAGCCCAACCTTGGCAACGACTGCAGCCGAGTTGGCTGTTGGCCCTTCAAGTCCTAGCTGCGCTCCTGCTAGCACTTCTGCTCGCTGGCCCCGTGCGACTTACCGATGAACCTCTAGCTGATCACACCATTTTTGTTGTCGATACATCTGCTTCGATGGGAACGCTAGAGGGCGACGACGGCGTCGATCGGCTCACCTTAGCCACCGATCGAGTCCGAGAGCTTAGGCGTCAGGTTCCTGGAAGCGGTGAGGTAACTCTGATCGAGGCTGGAAGCGAGGCTCGGGCCCTTCTGACCCGTTCGGGGGATGGCGACAGTTTCGACGACGCAGTGGAGCGATTGGCAGTTAGTGAAGGAACGGCAGATTTCAGCGATGCGTTCACTCTGGCGGCGGGTTTGAACAACGGTCAAGGTTCGACCAGCGTGGTCTTCCTATCAGACGGTGGCGTCCCAGCCGATCAGCTACTAACTGCGCCCGGGGGAACCCGGTTCGAGTCAATCGGAACCACTGGGACTAACCGTGGCATAAGCCAGCTCACCGTCGAGCGATCAGACGACGAACTTGTGGCTCGGATATCAGTCCGCGGTTTTGGCGGACCTACAGCGGTTGACACCCTCCGGTTGTTTGTCGACGGTAGCGAGATCAATCAGCAGGAGGTTGTTGTTGATTCAAACCAAGTCGTCAATCTAACCGTTGCCGTGCCCTCAGGTGAACGAATCGTCGCCGTTCTTGAACCCGACCCGACTGTCGCCGACCCCTACCAGCTTGACAATCAGTTCTATACCACCGTGACTCGTCGGCCCGAACTCACGGTTCTGAAAGTTGGTAAGCCCAATCCATTCCTCGAAACCGCGCTTGAGGTTATCCCTGGGCTCTCCTTAGAAGCGCAGACAAGTTTTTCTGACAACGATGACATACCCGACGATATTGATGTGGTTATCGCCGATCGGGTGGCAGTCCCCTCCGATATCGACGCTCCGGTTTGGGCTATCGCTCCTCCCGGTGGATTCGCTGAAGTAGAAACCACCACTGATGTTGACCAGCCAGCCCTAACTCTGATTCAGGGAAGCTCGCCGCTCGTTGCCGGTCTTGATCTGAGCGAGGTGCTATTCGCCCGAGCTCAACAAGTCGAGGTTCCAACCACGGCAGAGATTGTATTGGGGGCCGAAAACGCTCCACTGCTAACGGTGGTTCGACGGCCAGAAAAGAGCCCGGTGATATACCAGAGCTTCGCCACCGACGAAACCAACTTGCCGCTGCTGTTGGCCTTTCCCGTGATGACCGAACGAATATTGACTGAACTGGCGCAGGCGACCACCCCACCGTCAAAGCTTCCGGTCGGCGCCCAACTCCCGACTGACGGTCGAGTATCGGCGTCGGTTACTGATCCATTCGGAACCCGAACCGATCTCGAACCAGCCAGCCCAGCCCCTCGCGCAATTACCACCGGCTTCTGGTCGATATCTCAGCCTGACCGTGTCGACACCACCGTTGCTGTCAACCCTCGGGTTGAAGAGTCGACGATTGAAGTGATCGACGACCTGGTTTTGTCAAGGCCAGCTGAGCCTGGATCAGAAGCTGAAACTCGGGTTCGAGGTCAAATCCCACTGCGACGACCGCTACTAGCAATCCTGCTCGCCATTTTGGCAGGAGAATGGTGGTTGGCCCGACGCAAGATCGGTATTGGCCCCAAGCAGTGGCGAACGGCGCAGGTAGTGCGCGCTGGCATCGCGGTATGTCTCATTCTGTCGTTCATTGGGCTGGCCTTGAATCGGCCGTCTAACCGACTAGCAACCATGTTCCTGCTAGACACCAGCGATTCAATAACCGGAAACGTCGCAGACGACGCCCCGAAGTTCGTCGATGACGCACTGGCCAGCAAGGCCCCGGGGCAAGAGGCCGGTGTGGTTAGCTTTGGCCGCAACGCTCGACTAGAAAATGTCGTTAGTGACGACCCGCAATTCGATGGTCTACGAGTGGAGGTAGATTCCACTGGAACCGATATAGCCGGAGCGCTACGACTTGGAGCCGCAGCACTCCCAGCCGATACCCGCAACAGAATGGTGTTGGTTACCGACGGCCGATCAACGGTAGGCGATGTCGAAGGCGAGGCTCGACGATTGGCCGACAGCGGCATCCCAGTTGATGTTGTCTTGCTCGAATCGGCTGAGGCCGCTGACCTTGCCGTAGCTGATGTGCGAGTTCCGTCGGTAGCTCAACCGGGCGAGCGGGTAACCATCGAGGCGGAAGTTGTCTCACCCTCAACACTCACGTCCAAAGTCACGCTCCGCAGTGGAGCCGATGTGGTTGAAGAGCGTTCAGTTGAACTCGATCCAGGATCAAACAGAATCGTTTTCGAAGATGTTGTCTCCGAACGTGGAGTGTTGCGATATCAGGTAGTGGTTGACGGTGGCGCCAACGAGGCGGTCACTATTAACAACACTGGGTTTGCCGCAGTTCGGGTGGCCGGTGCTCAACGAGTACTAGTAGTCGAAGGCAGCCTAGACGGGATCAACCGATCAGAAAATCTTGTTGCTGCATTGACGGCGGGTGGACTCCCAACCGATGTAGTAACCCCAGAGCAGATTCCTCGCTTCGAATCACTAACCCAATACTCTTCCGTTGTGCTCGTCAACGTCAGCCGAGGCATCTTGACTGACGGGCAGGTAGAGAATCTAACCCGCCTAACCCGCGACCTCGGTCGAGGTCTTGTCGTAATCGGAGGACCTCGAACCTACGGTCCGGGCGGCTATCTGAACAGCGACTTAGAAAGGTTGTTGCCGGTAGTTAGCGATATAACCGACCCACTGCGCCGACAAAGCGTTGCCGTTGTTTTGGCCATCGACATCAGCGGATCGATGGCGTTCGACGGGCGAGTCGACAAATTGGGGTTAGCCCGAGCTGGCTTCGTCCGATCGTTAGAAAACCTAGCCGCCACCGACGAGATTGGCGTCATCACCATGGACGGCACCGACCGTTGGGCCCTCGACTTACAAACCGAGCCCGACGAAGCAACGGTTGACGCGGCCTTGGCTCGAATGCAACCGGCCGGAGGAACGTTTCTTGGGACCGGACTGCTAACCGCAGCTGAAGCACTAGAACAATCTGATGCCGCACTGAAGCACATCATTATGTTCAGCGACGGATTCACCAGCCCAGCAGAACTTGCACGACTACAATCGCAGGCCGCCGAACTGAACGCTGAGGGGTATACCGTTTCAATGATGGCGACCGGCGAAGGAACGCCGGTTGCGCTGGAGCGAGCGGCCGCAGCAGGAGGTGGCCGCTACCACTCAGGCAGCAACATCCAAGAAGTTCCCGACATCATTGTTCAAGAAGTAGAACAGGCGGCCAGAAGCTTCATCAACGAAGGCAGCTACCTACCAACGGTGACCTCCAACGCCAAACCGGTTCGCTCTCTCGCTGAAAGCCCACCCCTTCTTGGTTACGTCGCCACCACACCAAAGCCAACCAGTCGAGTCGACCTACGGATTGGGCCCGACGGCGACCCGCTCATGGCTTCTTGGCGAGTCGGTGGTGGCCGGGCAACGGCGTGGACTTCTGACGGTGGCGCTAGGTGGGCGGCTCCGTGGAACGGTTGGAGTCAAACACCAGAGTTTTGGTCCGGAGTGATCAAAGAAACGTTCCCATCTACCACCAGTGATGGTGGAGTTGAGACCGAAATGGACGGCGATCAAATGATAATCCGGGTCGAGGGAGCTGACGATTGGCCCGATGACGCCCAAGCGGTGGCTAGGGTCAGTCGACCCGACGGTGAAGGAAGCGAAATCGTCTTAGAACGGATCGATGGATCGACATTCGGGGCGGTTGTGCCAGTAGACGAATCGGGGGTGTACGCCGTCGGGGCAACCATCGAAGTTTCGGGAGAAGTGCAGTGGACGGGAATTGGATTGAACACTCGGTCGTATCCGGCTGAATACGCGCCGAGACCGATTGATGTGACCAGTCTCAACCGGGTAGCAACCATCACCGGCGGTCGAGTAGACCTGGTGGCCGCCGACTCGTTTAACTCGACAAACACTAGAGCGGGTAACCGGCGCTACGACATCGCGAAATGGCTGCTTTGGTTCTCGGTAGCAGCATGGCCGATCGCGGTCATTCTTAGCAGATGGACGTGGCGACGGGGACTTCTAGCCGTCGGCCCTCAACGAGCGCTAGCAACGGTCCGAGAACTACGAGAACGACTGCCGAAGATTGAACGACCAGACCGACCTCGATCGGCATACCCTCCGAACAAAATCTCAGAAGCCGAAGAGGTAGGCCAAAGAGAACACACCGCTTTCGTGTCAAGCCAAGTAGCGGACCGATTATCCGGTCGAGAACCTACTAGCCCTCCAATCATCGGACAAGGACCGCCGCCGGCGACTTCTCAGTCGGAACACCAAGAGCAACCGGGCAATACGCTCGACAGCTTGCTCGCCAACAAACGGAAGAGGAAGAGCTAGATGCCCTCGGTTCTAGTAGTAGCGGACTTTTCCGCTACGACAAGCGGCCGGATCCAAGCTCGCCAAAACGAAAAACTCATTATTAGGATCGAAGCGACCAGGATTAGAGCGCCCCAGAACCAATAGGGCAACAGTAAGTTCTCAGCGATGTTCTGCGTATCAGAGTTTCGGGTCAAACCATCTCGTTCAAAGTTCTTCGTGAACATATAGTGTCGATCGGCCCAACTAGCCAAGCAGAACTGAACCCCGATGAACCCGGCCACTACGATCCGAACGATGGCGGGAGCAAAGAATGCGATACCGGCAAGGACGAGCCCAATCGCCAACATTGCGAAAAATCCGAAGGCTCCTCGAACATAGAAGACTACCGACAACAGCACAGCGACCGATAACGCGGCCAACGCCCATTTCGAAGCTCGTGGCTTGGCTGCCAGCCAGATCATAACCGCACCAGCTATTGCTGGACCCAATAATCCAGCCGACGAAATAACAACCGAATCAAAGCGTCCGTCAAACCCAACCAGCGCGTATCCGCCTGTGTTCCGAAGCAAAACTAACTTGTCGAATTGTCCGCCTGTTAGCTCAGCCGCCAATCCGTGGCCCATCTCATGGGCCCAGGTAGCGAGGAGCGAAAAGGGGTATAGCAACGTTCGGCCGTAGGGAACCAGGGGAAGAACAAGCGAAGCGGCGACCGCTGCTACAAACGACAGCACCAGAGTTTTCTGGTTGATCACCGGCGTCGGTTCAGCCGAGCCGATTGTCGCTTCACTTCCGAAGTCAGTCACTACCTTTGAGCCTAGTTCTTAGCTACTCACCACACTACGCGGCCAGATCTAAGACCTACCGGCTCGGATCGTCTCCATCAAATGCTGATCTGCTCGTAGCGGGCAATGCCTTTGCCGCTTGCCTTTGCCTCGTATAAGGCGGCGTCAGCGGCCCGAACCAGTTCGTTTCTATCAACATTGCTATCTGGACACCAGCCAACGCCAACCGTCAGCCGAGCCCGAAACGCTACGCCATTCCCTAGATCGAGTTGGCTATCGAAGTGCTTTAGGATCCGATCGACCAGAGCCGCTGCGTCGTTGAAGCTGGCCAGCTGATCCGGGATGATGAGAAACTCATCGCCGCCCCACCGGCCCACGGTATCGCCAGGCCTCACCACGGCTCGTAGGCCAGCGGCTACTGCGGTCAGCAACTGGTCGCCCATGGCGTGGCCCAGCCGATCATTGACGCCCTTGAAATCATCCAAGTCGACGAATAGGACCGCCGCCGGTTGATCAGCTCGCACCGCGGGACGTTTCTCGTCGAGCGTTCGTTCTAGGTTGCGCCTATTGGCCAACCCAGTCAGCGGATCGTGAAAGGCCTGATGGCGAAAAGCTTCCCGTTCCTTTCGAACAGTTGCTTCCAGCATTCGGCGTCGCCACAGTTCGCCGATTAGCCGACTCAGAACGGTGGTCATCTCAACACTGGTCGCATTTATGGCGTCAGCGTCTTCGAAATTGTCGAGGCTAAGAAACGCCACCGGTTGACCGTGAACCAAGACAGGAGCTGAAACGTTGACGACGATTTCGGAGAGTCGGCCAACTGTTTCTAGCCAATCAGCAGTGTCCGACGAACGCCACTCATTCCCAAAGTCACGAACAATCTGGGCGACGGGGTCGAGTGCGTCTCGGAAAAAGTGCTCCTGGTTAAGTGTCTTTTCTTGTAAGCCAGCCAGATCGTAGCCAACCGCGGCTACGAAACGGAATTCTGTAGTCTCGGCAATGTTGAGTTGAACGCTGCCACCCTGAGCACCCGGTACAACTTCGACGGCCCGCTCAAGTAGACGCTGGTAGAACTCGTCGTCGTTTCGTGCTACATACGCCAGCTCGCTCAGTTCCAGTAGCGCGCTACGAAACTTCTGTTGCTCTTTGACTACGCGATCTACTGCTCTCCATCCGTCGCCTTGAACAATCTGGACAGCTATGCCGCTCGACCCCAACGGTTGAAAGTAGATACCCAACCTTTCTCTAACTTCGGCATCAGAGGCAAGGACAATGACATCAGCCTCTTGATCTGTCCCCCCACCGGGTTCGGCTACCGCGCACCGATTCAGACCGTGGTTGAGAACACTATGGACTGACGGGTCGACCAGTTCGTACAGAGAGCGGCCGCCGAGCTGTTGGTTGGCGGAAAACAAATTCTGAGCAGCGGTATTCGCAAATCGAATAAGACCCTTAGGTACCGATCGGTCAAGGTCTGGGTTCGAATCGTTGCGTGATGGTTCTACTAGAAGCATTGGAACCGGAGAATGTTTGACAATGTCAGCCCATTGGATCGGCGGATCTTCGGTGGCCTGGTCGCAACTTGGTTCGCAGCTTTGGTCAACTGCCATTACCGATCGATCGACGTAACGAGACTAAACCTTTAGTTAGCCTCACTTTGGTTGGGACTGCTTCGATCGAATGATGTGTTGAACAGCCGTTCGAGTTGTCGTTGGTAGAGCAATTTCGCTCTTTTTCGAGCTGAATCTCAACGCCAGAAGGCTCAAGTTAACCAGGCAACAGTTCCTGAAGTCTTTCGCTGACTCTTACCGGAATTCCATACTGGTTTGGCGGCGGGAATCATCTTTGAGATCTCGCAACGCGAGGACTATAAGCGGAAGAGATCGACGTGGCGGATCAATTGGAAACAAGACTCTTACTTGGCGTATCGGGCTATGAAACAACCAGCAATCGACTCGTTCAACTTCCCAACACCAACTACCGGCTGCGACCTCAACGGCTTGTCGTTTCGCTGATTGCGGTCATGAGCTTCTTCGCCGCCGGGGGGATGTTTGCGACTCCCAGTGGCGCAGTTGAAACAACCACCCCCTCATCGACAAAAATTGCTCGACTGTACTACGCATACTTCGATAGAGAAGCCGACCCTTCCGGACTTGAGTACTGGGTGAACGCACATGACTATGGCGACGTTGATCTCGATCAGATCTCGCAGTTCTTCGCCGAATCTCATGAATTTGAAACTGCGTATGGGGACATAGAAAATAGTCGGTTCGTATCGCTGGTTTATCACAACGTGATGAAGCGAACGCCAGACCGGCAGGGTTACGACTACTGGATCCAGCAGCTAGACAGTGGCCGATTGACTCGGGGCAAACTTATGAACTTGTTTGCTCAATCGATCGAGTTCTCAAACAAAATCGATCGCACAATCGTGACTTACGATGGATCAACCATCCCGTCGGTAAATCATCAAGACACGAGACCCGAGCTGTACTGGCCGTGTCGAACAGACTACTCACCGTCGAATTGCAAGATTACTGACGGCAACAAAAAGGTGCTCATGGTCGGCGACAGCTTTTCGGCCCGATTGTTTCCGACGATCTACGAGCTAGCAATCGAAAACAACTGGGAGCTCCACTTCCTTGTAACCGAGGGATGTCCTTGGGCTATCGGCGTGAGTAGAGATGGGCACGGTGAGTGCACTGAATCGAAATGGAAAGTCTTCGACACGATTGGCAGAACCAAGCCCGAGTTGACCATTTACACGAACTTTCCCTACGAAAAACACGGCGACTCATCAAGGTTGTCCGGCCAATGGCCGCTTCCGCCGGGCCAGTTCAGTGACGTTGTCGACGCTACGACGGGTGAGCTACTGACCGAGCAACAGTTCACAGACCATATGACGACGGCCGCCCAATGGACGCGGGACACAACTGGTGGCGAAGTGGTCATTATCGAGCCAGCGCCAATTATCTCCGCATTCGATGGCATGAGGTGCGCTCAAGCAGCCACTACGTGGGATGAGTGCAACTTCACCATGGTGAACTACAGCACCGACACTCAGCGTCAAGTAAGGCAGTTCGCAGCCAACCAAGACGACATCTACTACACCAGTTTCAATCACTGGTTCTGCAATGGTCCGGACTGCGTTGGCGTGATCAACGGCCACTCGCTACTGGAAGATAGCATCCACATCAACTCTCAGGTTCTGCTCGGCCACAAGAGCCAAGTCCTTGAAAACCTCAGGGCCACCGGCGCCAACTTGTAAGTCCTTGGTATGGGCGAGCGAGCCTAACGCTAGTTGGCCTCTCCGGTTTTAGGGTGACCGGAGAGGCCGCTTGCTAAGCGTTAAGGGGTGTTGGAGTTGGAACTTCCCACGATGCTGGCATTTGGGAGAAATCAAAGAACGGCGCCTCGTCTCCGTCGGCAACTGCATCCTCGATTTGGTCGTAGAAACCTTTCCCAGTTTCCTCAGCGAATGTAATCGCTACATCTTGCTCGGATTGAGCTGCAGTCGGCCGCTGAACATATTCGGCAAACGACGCTTCAGCCGCATTGCCCTCTTGATACCCACGAGCAAACATTTGCTTTAGGATCCCGAATCCATCGTGGCGCACTAGTGTCTCCCCCCGAGGGGTCCCGCCTAAGTTCTTCATGTGCGCTTGGAACTTCTCGAGATCATAGGTATCGAATGCTACGTGTTGAATGGCATGGTCGCCGTGCCGTTCGACAAACAGCGATACTTGTGATTTTTTCGCTCGATCGATGCCCTCGATAAGGGCCACACCGAACTCACCAAAGTCCACGCACCAGATTTTCATCGATGAATCTGGATCGTCAGGCCGCACATCGTCAATTCGATTAATGAGGGTGCCGCCTTCAACCTCGATATGGAACCAAGCCCACCGCTCGATAGAGCCTTGTTCGCAGGCGTAGGTAATGTGATCGACTTTCTTCAACATGCTCGACATCGTTGTCTCCCTTCGGCGGCTCTGGGCTCACCAGCCCGAGCTACCTATTCTTGGCGTCCGGTAACTCCTAGTGAGCCATTGTGTGCTACTTTTTGCAATAGGATTCGACAGTTTAGCCATTTTGGTTTACCTGCTTGATCAATTCGTCCACATGTCACGAGCGTCGATTATCAACCGTGAACAACCTGTCAGTCCAGGTGCCTGTCGTCAACTCTTACCACTTGCTGTTTCTCATCATTACTGAAGGCCGATAACAACTATGACCAACTCCCTTGACTCAATCGATCAAGCGCTCCTGGACGGCCTCCGAAAAAGTCCGAGAGCCTCTGTAAGCGAACTAGCACGATCAGCTGGCGTTGCTCGCGGAACTGCCTATGCCCGACTGGACCGCCTGGAGAAGCAAGGCGTAATTCTTGGGTACGGCCCACAGATCGATCCCAGTGCGGCTGGGTATTCCGTCTTAGCGTTCATTTCGCTTGAGATAGCCCAGGGATCACATCAGGTGACAGTCGATCACCTTGAAGCAATTCCAGAGATTCTGGAAATCCACACCATTACCGGCAACGGCGATCTGCTCTGTCGAGTTGTGGCTACCTCGAACGAGAATCTCCATGAGGTCGTTCAGAAGATGGCTGTTATCCCGTCGGTAGGTCGAAGCCAAACCCAGCTCTCTCTTCACACCGACCTTCAACGATCAGCCATCGACCTGCTACTTCAAAGCTGATCGCCTACTTACTGGTCGAAGCTCACAAGAATCGCGGCATTGGCAATCGCGATACCGTCTTCACCCGACGGGGCCGGAACATCAAGCCCGCCTTGTACCGCCGATACGGTGACCGTACCGTAGGGCACCTCAGCAGCTACAGCGTCGAGATCGACTTGGGCCGGGTCAGCCACCGCAACCCGAACTTCGACGTGCATATCGTGGACCGTCTTGTCGGTGGCAGCAAAGAAGTTCAAACTACTATGCCGAAGAGCATCGGAAACGGCTCGCTTTGCCGCCTTGGTGTAATCGAGGCCATGAACGTCGACGCCCATGCCCATCTCTGTTATCCATCGAACCAATGCCATGTTCGGACCTTATCTCGCTAACCAACCTCAGTGGCAATAGCCAACAACATTTCGTCTCGGCTCGGCGAGTCGGCCAACACTAGATGGACCATGGTTGGTCCCGAGCTGAGACTGGCGAAACCGCTGGGTTCAACCCATCGAGTCTGATGGCGCTCGGTTCACACTACGATTTGAGGCATATGGCAACTGAACCGATCTCTGAAAATCCAGCCGACGGAAAAACGGAAACTGCTCGATCTGTGGTCGTCTTGAACACTGGCGACGGCAAGGGCAAATCAACCGCAGCATTCGGGGTGATGATCCGTGGGATAGCCAAAGGCTGGAATGTTGCAGTAGTTCAGTTCATTAAGTCGGGCGACTGGAACGTCGGCGAAGAGAAAATCGGCAAACAGCTCGGTGTTGATTGGTTTAACGAGGGTGAGGGTTTCACCTGGAACTCCGACGACATTGAAAACGACAAGGCCCTTGCTAAACAGGGTTGGGACCGAGCGAGTGCTCTAATCATGGCGGGCGAGCACCAGCTAGTCGTACTTGACGAGCTTACCTACCTCATCAACTGGGGTTGGGTTGATCCCGAGCCGATCTACGAAACGATTCGCACCCGGCCATCACACGTCAACTTGGTAATTACTGGCAGGGACGCTCCCAAAGAACTTATTGATGTCGCGGACACTGTTAGCGAAGTCGTAAAGGTAAAACACGCATTTGATCAGGGAATTCTGGCCAAAAAAGGCATCGACTACTAGTGGCCTAAGTTCGTCGCCACTAGCTGAACCAGCGACCTAATTCGCTTTTTTGAACAACACACGACAAGAAAACGTTTAATTTCTAAACTTTCTTCAAAGAGAAAACGCGTCGAGCGCTCATCATTCTGTAATACTCCAAGTAGATCGAGCCAGCGGGCTTCCACGAACACGGCGACAAAGGAACCTCTCTTCGAATATGAATAACCGTCTTGGCGGGCGGAACACTAAGCGTCGAACTTTCGGGCGCCCAATAATAGGTTTGAGTTTCTTAGTGGTAGTGCTTCTCGGGGCGATGCTGTCATGGCCGGGCGACGGCTATGAGCTTGAGACAACCCTCACGAACGACGTCGGCTCGACCTTGGAGCCCTTAGTATCGCGCCCCTATGTGAGAGACCGAATAGCCAACATCGGCTCAGTAGATTCAGATCCAACCGCAACCTCATTCGAAGTTGGAGAGGACGTTCTTACTAGTCCTTCAACCACTCTTGCGGTAGCGGTCGAATCGGCAGCGTTGGCCACGTCTACGCCGACCACAACGGACTCAGCTACCACGACTAGTTCGACGCTGGCTCAATCGACTGTGACAACCACATTGACTTCGACCTCTAGGTCGACGGTTGGCTCAAGCACCGTTTCGACAACTACCAAAACCTCGCAAACGACAGCAACTCCAGACCGAGCATCATCGACCGCTACTACCCGACCGACCAGTCCAACTACCAAGGTCTCACGTTCGACCGCTACGACCGATTCGGCTGCCACCACCAATCAAGTAGCCCGACCCGCTCCACAGCTTGCCGCAAAGCCATCAACGGCCGCTGATCCCACCACCACAACCGCCCCACCAACAACCCAACCCACCACAACAACCGCCCCACCAACAACCCAACCCACCACAACAACCGCGCCACCAACAACCCAACCCACCACAACAACCGCGCCACC
>CALAJV010000022.1 GCA_937922805.1 uncultured Acidimicrobiales bacterium
CCCGAACCAGTGGTACCCGAACCAGTGGTACCCGAACCAGTGGTACCCGAACCAGTGGTACCCGAACCAGTGGTACCCGAGCCAGTGGTACCCGAGCCAGTGGTGCCGCTAGATCCTGAACCAGCCGGACCGCCCGAGCCAGACGAGCTGGTAGTCCCGGTAGTACCGCCTGAGCTAGACGAACCGGTAGTACCACCGGTGGTCCCGCCCGAGCCAGTCGAGCTGGTTCCTGTCGTGCCAGTAGTTCCGGTGGTGTCAGACCCGCCAGTAGTCGACGAGCTACCAGAACCGGCTGGGCCCCCGGAACTTGTTGTTCCTGTCGTCCCTGTGGACCCTGTTGTTCCTGTCGAACCTGTTGTTCCAGTCGTGCCTGTTGAACCGGTGCCGGTCGTAGTCGTGCCAGTTCCAGTTGAACCAGTGGTGCCTGAGCCAGCAGGACCACCAGATCCGGTCGAGCTTGCAGCCCCAGATGACGTTGTGCCGCCCGTCGAAGACGTAGCGCCGCTTCCAGCCGGGCCGCCAGATGTGGAGCTAGCTGTTGCTCCCGCCGTCGAAGAAGAGGCCGGTCCCGATGTTCCGCCTGTTGTTCCGTCCGGTGTTGTGCCACCAGCCGAGGTTCCAGCGCCCGCGGCGCCCGTAGCATCAGATCCGGCGGCCGAAGCGGTAGTTGTACCGCTCGATGAGCCAGTGTCTGTTCCGGCCCCGGTGCTTGATGATGTCGCCGCAGAGGATCCGCTGGCAGCGCTTCCGCTGTCAGAACCTGCGCCAGCCGACCCGCCGCTACTCGAACTATCGCTGCCAGCTAACGGAGTCGCCTCGGCTGGTTCTGCTGTCGATGTAGCTGGAGCGTCGGCAGCCGGTTCGCTTTCAGAAACTGATGCACTCGCCGGTTGAGTCGTGGCCGGTGACGTGTCTTGTAGCGCTGCGACTTGGGCAGTCGTGGGGGGCGAAGCTTCATCATCGCCACCAGGAATCCCAGCAACGGCTACAGCTATCGCACCGCAAGAGATGGCCAACGCTCCGGCAATCGCCCCCCAAAACCAACGGCGCTCGGCTGCTTGAACCAGAGTGTTAGAGATACTCGAACTCTGATGGCTTTGCCCCGGAGTTCGGCTCGATTGGGCTGCCATCACTGGGCCGGAGGGTTCCGACGGGGCGCCGAAGATAGCTGTGCTTGATTCGGCTATCTGCGCAGCCGGTTGAGTCGCAGGCTCGTGAACCACGGTGGACCATTGGAGACCACCAGGGCGCGCCGCTTCAGTGCTGTACTTTAAGCCGGCCGCCAAATCAACGGCGCTGCTACTAGCCGCCACTTCAGTAACAATCGCTGTCTCTGCCAACCCGGCGTCTTCGATATCGGGCAGCAAGAAGCCTAGAGGATCGGCCCCTTCGGGCGGCAAGAACAGCGCTCCGAACTCGTCTTCAAATTCGCCATCGTCATCGCCTGGCGTGGTGTAAGTGTCGTCAGTTGATTCAACCATGACATCGGAAAGTCCCCAAACATCATCGATGAGCGGCACCTGTTCCGGTTCTTCTGGCAGATCAAATAAAGAACCACCTTCGGCTCCCTGAACCGGTGAACTCAAAAGCATCTCAGCTAGGGGGCCAGCTGAATCATCATCGATGAAGCCACCCTTACCAGAATTACTGCCGCCATTTGTCAGATCTTCAGACATCAGTCACACGCTCTCAACAATTTTGTAATCGCCTTAGTGTCGCATCCTACTCCCTAGGCTGTTCGACATGTCCACCATCGTCAGTGTTTTAGGTAGGGTCACTCAATCTCTCCCAAATGGCGGAGAAATTCGGCCTGGACAGCTAAAAATGGCCGAATTAGTAGAGAAGACGGTCACTACCAACGGGGCTCTACTAGTCGAAGCTGGCACTGGCACCGGGAAGTCATTGGCGTATCTAACGCCATCAGTGGCCACAGAAACTCGCACAGTGGTCGCAACAGCAACAATCGCCTTGCAAAGCCAGCTGGTAGATGTCGATATACCGATGATTGCCAACGCCCTCGGAAAAGACATACAAGTCGCATTACTGAAGGGCCGCCGAAACTATTTGTGTTTGCAGCGGCTCCAAGAACTACAGCGGGCCAAACGAAGTGAACAACTCGACTTGCTCGGCGGCAAAAATCTATACGACGACCTGAGCGACATTGTTGAGTGGGCTGAGGAGACAGAAGTTGGTGATCGTGATGAACTCGACCCATCGCCCTCTTCTGAGTTATGGTCGGCGGTTTCGGTTGGTTCAGACGAATGCCCGGGAGCCGCACGATGTCCTGTTGGCGGCGAATGTTTTTCAGAAAAAGCTCGCCAAAAAGCAGCTATTGCTGACGTCATCGTCACCAACCATCACTACTACGGTCTTAACCTGGCCTCTGGCGGAGCACTGCTCCCCTCCCATGACGCGGTTATCTTCGACGAAGCGCATCAACTCCCCGAAGTCCTTGGTGCAACATGTGGTACTGAGGTCGGTGGCGGGCGCTTTAGGGCCCTGAGTCGCCGGGTTCGAAACGTCCTGACCGAGGAGTCTCTTTCGCTTGATCTCGATGTTGTGGGTGGCGATCTCGACGCTGCCCTTCGTCCGTTTTTGGGCAAGGCAGTAACGACCTCACCAGAGATGGTCGACGCGTTGATCAAAGGGCGCGACAAAGCAGATCGAGTTCTGGCCGCTCTTCGTAAACTAAAACCGAGTGAGGGTAGCGACATTGCAGCCCGCATTGAGCGGACTACCCTCGCCGCTACCCGACTCGTCAACGACATCGATACCGTCCTTGGCGTGAACAAGACCGATGTTCTATGGGTTGATGGCAATACAAACGCTCCGAACCTAAAACGCACTCCGCTGGAACTCGGCGATCTACTCGATCGAGAGCTGTGGGACGACAGGGCGGTCATTCTCACCAGCGCTACCATCTCCGATGGAATCCTGGATCAGCTCGGTCTCGACTCTGCTACCCAAATTGAGCGAGTCGGATCTCCGTTCGACTACGAGGAACTTGGCCTCCTCTATTGCCCTACTGACTTACCATCTCCAAAACACCCGGACTTCAGAGCGTCGGTACAAGACGAAATGATTGGCCTCATACAAGCGGCCGGGGGCCGAACTCTTGGCCTATTCACGAGCTATGGAGCAATGACCGAGGCAGCCGAACGGCTCAGTGAAGAGCTTGACACCCCGGTCCTAGTTCAAGGTGAGGCGGCCAAACCGGTCTTGATCGAGAAGTTCAAGGCCGACGCTGAGACTACCCTCCTCGCAACGATGTCTTTTTGGCAGGGCATCGACCTGCCGGGCGAGACCTTAACCCTGGTAACGATTGACCGGCTACCGTTTCCTCGACCTGATGAACCAGTGGCACAAGCTCGGCGCGACCGTGCCGGTTCCGCTGCGTTTCGAGTGGTTGATCTGCCTAGAGCACAAACATTGTTGGCCCAGGCCGCTGGACGCTTAATCCGTCGGAACACTGACCGAGGCGTTGTCGCCGTTCTCGACTCAAGGTTGGCAACCAATAAGGCCTACCGTTGGGAGTTGATTTCGGCTCTGCCGCCCTTTAAGAGAACCAAAAACAGATCTGATGTTCACGCGTTCCTATCTGAACTCAATTCGACCTCAGACTAAACACCGCGCTAGGATCCGAGATCCAGTGAGCGAACCGAAGCTCTGACAACCTTGAACCGCTTGGCTTAATACCCGAGGCGTTCGATCAGGTGCGGATCTTGCTGCCAGTTCTTTTCTACGTTCACAACAAGCTCGAGGAAAGCTCCTTCGGGGAGTTGTTTTCGCACCCTGGTCCCTACTTCTTTCAAGATCGTGCCTCCCTTACCGATCACGATTCCCTTTTGAGACTCTCGCTCTACCAAGATCTCAACCCGGATTCTTGGCCATTCCCATTCCACCACTCGAGTGGCTATTGAATGAGGAAGTTCATCTCGGGTGATATGGAACAGTTGCTCACGAACGAGTTCGGCCACAACAAATGCTTCAGGGGCATCGCTAACAACATCCGATGGATACCAAAGCGGCCCAACTGGCATTTGTTCGACCAAGTAGTCAACTAGCGGCTTCACTCCCTTGCCAGTCCAAGCCGAGATTGGGAAATATGCGGCAAAATCGAACTCCGACGTCAACGCCAGCTGTGCCATAACTTTGGCGTGGTCCATGCCATCTATCTTGTTCGCCACCAGCACAGTCTCAGCTGGTTTCAATCGCTCGATCAAGAACCGATCGCCCTTACCGAACCCAGACCGGGCATCGATGACCAGACAAACCACATCGACGTCGCTTTGGGCGTCAGCCGCGGTGCTATTCAGCCTCGTGCCGAGTGGGGTTCGGGCCTTAGAGATACCCGGGGTGTCAACGAAAACAACCTGAGCCCGCTCACGATTTAGCACACCACGAATCTGATTTCGGGTTGTTTGTGCTTTGTTTGACACGATCGTTACCTTCGAATCAACGATTGTGTTCAGCAAGGTCGATTTGCCGACGTTAGGCCGACCGACAATAGCTACAAAGCCGGAACGGATCTCGTCAGAGGGACCGGTACTGTTTGGAATCTCATCCACATCATCACCCATCTCTCACTCCTGATGTCGCTTCTTGTGACGGATCTACGGGCCTAAGCGAAATATGGACACGAGTTATCCGTCGCCCCTGCAATTTCTCTACTCGTAGTTGGTGGCCATTGACCGAACACAATTCACCAACTGTCGGAACTCGTCCGAAGCTATCAAGAACAAGGCCGCCAACGGTGTCCCAATCCCCTTCGGGGAGCTCCATGTTGCCGAGATCGTTCAGTTCGTCAATTGGAATTCTGGCATCGACTCGAAGCGAACCGTCGACCTGTCGCTCGACTAACGATTCCTCGACATCGTATTCGTCGACAATTTCGCCCACTAGTTCCTCGATTAAGTCTTCCAACGTGACGAGACCAGCGATACCGCCGTACTCGTCGACCGCTACGGCCATATGGAACTGCTCTTGCTGCATTTCTCGGAGCAGATCAGAGACCTTCTTTGTCTCAGGCACAAACCGCGATGGGCGCAACAGTTTCACCACTTGTTGATCGGCTCGACCATCCAATTCAGCCCGGATTAAGTCCTTCACATACACCAGGCCGACGACATCGTCGATACTCTCCCCCACCGCAGGCACTCGGGAGAACCCGGCTCGCGATGTGACCTCAAGGGCCTGATCGACCCGAGATTCGCGCTCGATTGTTGTCATATCTGTTCTCGGAACCATTACTTCCCGCACGATCGTGTCACCAAACTCGATTACTGATTCGATCAAGTCTCGCTCGGTCGCTTCTAGCACTTCGTCTTCTACCGCAGCGTCTGCAAACGCGATGAGTTCTTCTGGCGATGAGAACGGACCAAGGCCAAGGCCACGTCCGGGCACGATGATGTTGGTTATACCGATTAGCGCATCAGCGAGTATCCGGATCGGCGCCAGTCGCAAGAGGAGCGCAATCGGTCCTGAGCTAGCGAGAGCGATTCTCTCCGTGTGCAAGATACTGAGCGTTCTCGGTACCGCCTCGGCCAGCACGAAAACCGCAAAGATGTTCACGGCAACCAAAACTCCGACAATCGGAAGGCTGAAGCTGCGGTACGACACAATTGCGACCAGGGCCGTCTCCGCCATTTGCGTCACCACGATGAAGAGCCGAAGCGGATTTCGAGTCGTCTCTGGCACCTTCAATAACTTGATTAGCCGAGCTGAGCGTTTCGGTTCGTGGTCGGCCAGAGATTCAGCCCGAACAACGCTAAATCTTGTCAACGCTTCTTCAGCCGCGACTAACAAAGCTGCAATCACCAACAACACTAACGCCGCTATGGCGAGCGCTACGTCTAACAACTTGAGTCGCCTTCATCATGGGCGCCCGGATGCGCGAACCCTTGGGTCGCCAAGTAGTGGAGCTCTTTGGAACGCATCGTCTCAGTCTCCAACGGTTCGTAGTGATCGTGGCCGAGAACGTGGAGCACACCGTGAATCACCAGCAACGTAACTTCAGCGTCGAAGGAGCCTGCATGGTCCGGTGCCTGAGCGCTAGCTACGCGAGCGCAAATAACAACATCGCCAAGATGTCGTTCGACCTCAGCCATATCATCGCTAGGATCGACCGCTCCGGCGTCGGCTATTCCGTCGATTCCGTCGATTCCGTCGATTCCGTCGAGTGGAAAAGCTAGAACGTCGGTCGCACCCTGTTTGCCCATGTGTTCGGCATTCAGTTCGGCCATTCGCAGCTCGTCAACGAAGAAGATCTCAAGATTACCTTCGGTGACTCCTTCGCCGGCCAAAACTTGAACTGCGATAGCGGCCCAGTCGGCGTCGGTCTGAACCGATGCCGGCTCAGCGGCGCTCTTGAGCCCTGATAGCTCGGGCCCAGTTTCGTTGTAGACCGCCACCATCACGGAACCATCGACCGACCTAGCAACCGCAGGAGTTGTCTGGTCAGCGCTCATTTTCGAGATTCGTGCCGCTCATAGGCATCGACGATGTCTTGGACAATTCGGTGGCGAACTACATCAGAGGACTTCAGCTGCACGAATTCGACTCCGTCGATCTCGCCCAGTATCTTCTCCAGGCCGCCAAGACCGCTCCGCCCACCAGCCACATCAACTTGAGTCGCATCACCGGTTACAACACACATTGAGTTAAATCCGATTCGGGTTAGGAACATCATCATTTGCTCTGGCGTGGTGTTCTGTGCTTCGTCCAGAATGATGAAGCTGTCGTTCAACGTCCGACCGCGCATGAAGGCCAGTGGTGCGACCTCGACAACGTTTCGTTCGAACAGCTTGGCCATGTTGTCGGCACCGACCATATCGTGCAGGGCGTCATAGAGCGGACGCAGATACGGGTCGACTTTGGACATCAAGTCGCCAGGAAGATAACCCAATCGCTCACCCGCCTCGACCGCTGGCCTGGTCAGAAGTATTCGCTCAACTTCTTTGTTCTGAAGCGCACGCACGGCACAGGCAACGGCCAGCCAGCTCTTGCCGGTACCAGCTGGGCCGACCCCGAAGGTCACGATGTTGCGCCGTATAGCATCGAGGTACCGCTTCTGGCCAGCGGTCTTAGGCCGAACCGGCTTTCCGCGATAGGTGGTCAACACCCGATCGGTTAACACCTCAGATGGTCGCTCGTTGTGCTTAACCATGTCTATCGAACGGCGTACTACATCAGCTCGCAGCGATTGCCCTTGCTGAAGTACCAAGACAAGTTCGTCAAGTACTTTGGCCGCATCGCTCGCTTGTTCGCCGTCGACGGAGATCTCGTTGCCTCGAACATGGACCGAAACACCAAACGCATCTTCGACTTCTCGGATGTACTCATCACGCTCGCCCAGCAGGCCAGCCATAAGATGAGTATCGGAAACGCTGATTTTAATAGTAGTTGACATCTTCACCTGTAATCGTACTCAAGGTTTCGTGACCTCCAAGAGGGTTAAACCGGATATCTTTGTCCAATCGGGCCTTGCGGGCCCCTTCTGACTGGTCAAGACAAATCTGATCAAGATATGAGAACTGAATTTCTCGTCGGATGGGGCAATAAATGGGTGGAAATCGAGTCTGGCTGGAAACAGTCGATAGAGCAGTCGTGGTCCGGAAACAGTTCGTTGCTCCCACGGTCGACGCCAACGGTGTTGTTCATCATCCGGCCACGCGACACGAATTGGAAACCCGTTGGCTTAACGCAACAGAACGACTGCCAACTGTAAACCTGCTTGAGTCTGATCCATCATCGCTACTACTAACGACTGAGTTTGCCACCGGTCGAACGTTGGCTCACCCATCGTTAACTGCAACCCAGATTGTTGACGGACTCGTGAGCGCTTGCGAAGCGCTTCATCAACTACATCAGCAAGGCATAACTCATGGCGCCGTTCGACCTGAACATGTTCTGGTTGGCTCTGGGAGGGTCTGGCTATGTGGAGCAACCGGCCAAAGAGCTAACCCATCATACGACGCAATCGGTTTCAACCTAATGTTGAAGGACTTGATGTGGCTTCAGTTCTCGTTGCCAAGTGAGAGGTCTGAGTCGGCTGGTTGGCGCCAAGGTAAGCAACGGCGGAAAACCCGGAAACGTCATGAACAATGGGGGTCGGCCTTGACGGTAATGAACCAAGACTTTAGCCGCAGGCTGCCAAATCCTCGACAATTAATGCAGCTATTTGGCGGAACTGATTTTCAGCAGGTGAACCTAAGCCGTCGGGGCTAAACGAGTTAATCCCAGATCGGCCAGGCGGTCGATCGCACCATCTATCTCAACCCCGAGAATGCATGCCACCGCTCGAAGATCGTCATGACGAACCGTAAGCACTCGACCATTAAAATCTTGACGCTGCACTTGTATCATCACTAAGTAACGACCAAGCATTTCTCCTTCAGCCCCTGGCACCTTGTCGAGTTCGGTCAGGTGGAGCGTGACACCCTTACTATCAGTTGTTCGGCCAGTCAGGTCTAATTCCACCCCAGGCGACCGCGGCGAAGATCGCGGCAGGAGTTGATCCACCGGCACGTGGTAGTAATGTGCCAATCGTTCTAGACGGGGCACAGAAATCGCTCGCTCCCCCCGTTCGTAGGCGCCGAGGACCGACGCTTTAAACTCTTGTTTCGAGTTTGCTTCGACGTCTTGCAGCGATAGTCGCTTCTGTCGACGTATGGCACGAAGGCGCTCGCCTACCCGTCTTCCATAGGCCGAGCTCGCCTCGTCATGGTCAGCCACATCGTCATCGGCATCGCCGTCAACGTCAAGGTCATAAGCGTCTTCACCCTGGTTACTTGTCAATCCCATCACCCATCTTGTCGCCAACTCGAGTTCCGAATCCGCAAACCCAACTGCCCAAATCCAACGCAGACCTACTCAACTAGTAGCTCTCAACTACATACAGTGTTGTCAATTGCCACTAACCGTAGTCTTCACTTAGAGCAACATCAACCACGGATCGTGGTGACCTGAGAAAAATTGTAGAACTTGAGCGGTGCTAGCGACTGGCGGCAAGCAACACCGCAGCCGTTATCGCCGCTGTCTCGCTTCTCAGAATCCGCCCAGGCAAGCCTGCAGTGGACTTTCCTGCCAGTTCCGTCGGGCTAAATCCACCCTCAGGACCAATAACTAGGTTCGTCGCCCCTGCTGGTAGCGGACCCCCATTTGGTTCAGCCAAAATCATCGCAGCGTCGTCGCCGTTTTCGAATGAGCGAACAAATTCGGTGAACGGGGTTGCCGGTTCAACCGTCGGCAACCACAAGTTTCGTGACTGCATGGCGGCCTCTCGAACGATTCTTTGGTGTCGCGCCAAATTCTTTTGAACTTTGACTTGGTCCCACCGGACAACGCAGCGCTCAGTCACAATCGGTGTGATCCGATTAATCCCAAGCTCGGTCAGCTTCTGTACAACCAAATCCGACCGCTCGCCTTTGACCAGTGAGAAACCGATGGAGAGCGCTGGTTGCGGTTGCGCCTCAACGTTTAGCGCACCGACCGGCTCAACCGACTCGCCCATACGAGCTTGCTGCCAACTCCCACGGCCGTCGGCAATAGTGAGCAAGTCACCGTCTCTAAGCCGAAGCGAACGGCTTAAGTGCACGCGATCTTCGGGTGAAAGTTCGGGCACTGACATATCTTCGACAAAGACCATCGGATGGTTGCGAAGCTCGGAGTCCATGATTCCTAGTCACACGCTTCCTGATTGACACGTACTGGCTACGAGAAGCGCCAGGAGGCGCTGTCGGGTTAAAATTACCTCAGCTGAACTTCGACTTGAACTTGTCGAGAAGTCCGTCTTCTGGCTCTTTGACGTCTTCCGACCGTTCCTTGGCGAACTGTCGCAACAACTCTTGCTGTTCAGGGTTCAGGTCGGTCGGAGTGTCGACGACGAGAGTGAGTACAAGATCGCCGCGACCTCGGCCTTGTAGACGAGGGACTCCTTGATCACGGAAACGGAACCGCGAGCCGGTTTGCGAACCAGCAGCAACGGCGACCTCGACGGAACCGTCGATCGAATCGAATAGCAAGTTTGCGCCCAGAGCGGCTTGGGTTACCGGCACATGGAGCTCAGCGAAAAGGTCGTCGCCATCACGAACGAATTTGGCGTGTTCACTAACCCGAATCTGGACGTAGAGGTCACCGGCTCCAGTGCCCCGCCGCCCAACGGCACCCCGGCCGGTGAGTCGAAGCGTCGACCCGTTCCCAACGCCAGCTGGAACGTCGACTGAATATGTCTGCTCTTTGACAGTGCGACCTTCGCCAGAGCAGTCTCCGCAAGGATCCGAAATAATCTGACCGTCCCCGGCACATCGGGCGCATGCCGCTGTGCTCACCATCTGACCTAGAATCGATTGCCGGACTTGTCTTACTTGGCCGGTTCCACCGCATTGATCGCAGCGCCGAACTTCAGACCCTTTGGCCGCACCGGTCGCTTCGCAGGTGTCGCACGTTATTGCAGTCCTGACTGTTACGTCTTTGGTTACGCCAGTTACAGCCTGCTCCAGAGTGAGCTGGGCTAGAACTTCTAGATCAGCGCCACGCTGCTGAGCCGCTTCCGAAGCTTGTGAGCCAGTGTTGAAGAAGACGTCGAACAGATCACCCAGTCCTCCTCCACCGAATGGGTCCCCACCCCGAGATCCAGACGAACCAAACCGATCGTACCGGGCCCGCTTCTCCGGGTCGCCCAGGGCTTCGTATGCCTCTGCCACCTGTTTAAATTTTGTTTCCGATTCGGGATCATCAGGATTGGCATCGGGATGCAGTTCGCGAGCTAACCGACGGTACGAACGTTTGATGTCGTCTTGGGTAGCAGACCGGTCCACCCCAAGGATTTTGTAATAGTCCATGTCAGCTCTCGCTCAACAAGTCGCCGAGCTGTCCACTCACTGCGGCAACCGCCGACATCGCTTGCGGATAGTTCATTCTGGTTGGCCCGAGGACCGCAATCGATCCAGCCCGCTCCCCATCAATTTTATAGGGCGAGACGACAAGACTGCATTCTGACAAGGGGTCAACTCCGGTTTCAGTGCCAATAGCAACCGTTAAGCCGCGCTCAAGAACATCGCTCAATAGGCTAACGACGACCAACTGCTGCTCAAGGATGGAAAGAACTTGGGTAATTGACTCGACCGCATCGAATGCGCCAACCACTTTCGACGTTCCATCAACGTAAACTTTTTCGGCGTCGCTGGTCGAGACGGTGAGAGCCAGGTAGAACTGCTCAGCCAAAGCGTCAACTGCTTTGTTCCCGGTACTGGCCAAGGCCGGAACTGACGACAAGACTTGCCCTTCGAGTGCCGCCCGCAGAACGGTCGTTGACTTCGTCAACGTATCTTCGTCGACTGCAGCATCGAAATCGATTGTTTGTTTGACGACATTCCCATTGGCCAATACCGCTACTGACATGATCGTTTGATCGGCCAAAGCCACTAACTGTATAGAGCGGATCTCAGCTGATTCATCGCTTTCGTCGATCACTACTGCCGCATGATCAGTCATGTTCGTAAGAAGTGCGGCTGTCTCAGCCATGACTACTTCGATCTCGCCTCGCATCTGACCGAAAAAAGACGCCACCTGTTTGGCTTCGCCATCGACTAACTGGCCAGCATCAATACCATCAACAAAATGCCGGTATCCCTTTTGAGTCGGAACTCGACCGGCGCTGGTGTGGGGCTGACGCAAGAAACCATCGGCTTCTAACGCCGACATGTCGTTACGAACGGTGGCAGCCGAGACGTCAAGCCCCGCAGCCGCAGCAGCGGTCGTCGAACCAACTGGCTGCGCCGTTTCTGTGTATTCCTCTATAACCGCTTTGAGAATTGCGGCCTTACGTTCGTCGAGCATGGATCCCAATAGTAATTGTTCAGGCAATTTGTCTAAATCGCGCGCAGTCTTGCCGTTCGTTCAACATTCTACAGCCCGCCAAGTGCACTCATACCCAGGTTCGCTTTAGTTGCTCGTACCGGTCTAGTGACGCTTTCCGTTCAACTGCGTGATCTACTAGTGGACCTGGGTAACCAGCTGGAGCCCCCGTTTTCTCAGTCCATGGCTCATGAATCGACTTATTCGGCAAATGAGCTATTTCAGGGAGCCATTTCCGCAAATATTCGCCCTGCGGGTCAAATTTTTTCGACTGGGTTGTTGGGTTGAACACTCTGAAATAAGGCGAAGCATCAGTCCCCGTGCCTGCTACCCACTGCCAACCGTGGTTGTTCGAGGCCAAATCGCCGTCTATGAGGTGCGTCATGAATAGTCGAGCGCCACGACGCCAATCGAGATGTAGATCCTTGACGAGAAAACTGGCCACGATCATCCGGACCCGGTTGTGCATCCAACCGGTCGCCAACAACTCCCGCATTCCGGCATCAACAATGGGGTACCCGGTTTGCCCGGTAGCCCATGCTTCGAATCGCTGATCAGCGTCCGGCCCCGAGTCGACGACCATTCCTGACATTTTGCTGACGTAGCTCTCGCGAGCCGAATCTGGCCTTTGGAACAGAACCTCGGCGTAAAACTCCCGCCAGCACAGCTCGCTACGAAACGTCTCTTCTCCCGGACTGTGACCAAGCTTGGCTAGCAGCTGGCGGGGATGGATGACACCCCACTTGAGATACGGAGACAATCGCGACGTGCCAGCCACAGCTGGTAGATCTCTATTCGTCTGGTACGACTCAACTCTTGACGCCAAGAACTCCTCTGCGACAATCCACGCTGGCTGTTCACCAGCATCCGGAAAATCGACCGACGATGAGGGCTCAGTAGGGGTCGGGCCAGACCTAAGCTCGCGGTACCACTTCGGTTCCGGTGCTGGCATTGGCTCGCTCCAACCATGGCCCTTCCAAGCTCGGAAAAAGGGGGTGAAAACCTTGTACGGGGTCCCTCCACCAGTAAAAACCGATCCGGGAGGGACAGCATAAGGAGAGTCGCAAAGTGTCAAAGAACGTCCGGCAGCCGCCAAAGTCTTGGAAACGTGCTCGTCCCGTTGTCGCCCGTAGGGGCCAAAGTCTTCAGACGCGTAAACGTTGGTGGCTCCTGACTCGACGCAAAGGTTCAGCAACACATCAGCTGGCTCACCGGACCGCTGGACTAAGGCGCCACCAACGGATTCCGAAAGGGCCTGCAAGGAGCGCTTTAGGAACACTCTCCTATTGTCACCCGACCGGTTCCAGAGATGATCATCAAATATGAAAACCGGAAGCACTGAACCGCTGGCCGCAGCCAAACAAAGTGCTGGATTGTCTTCCAAGCGCAGATCACGCCGGAACCACATTATCGACGGTGTCATTTCGCTGAAGCCATTTTCACTCGAGGCATGGTGCAGGGGTGTAGCGGTGGCGCCGTTTGTTCAACAACGTGCTTGTGCTGCCGGTTCGAGTCAGTCATCGAGACGAAGGGCACGGATGAAGGTGTCAGGCGGGATTTCGATTCGACCAATGCTCTTCATCTTCCGCTTTCCCTCCTTCTGTTTTTTGAGAAGCTTGTTCTTCCTCGTGATATCGCCGCCGTAGAGTTTCTCAGTCACGTCCTTCCGGAACGCTTTCACCGTCTCCCGAGCGATAATTCGTCCACCGATTGCCGCCTGGATCGGGACTTCAAACTGCTGACGGGGAATGATCTCTTTAAGCTTTTCTGCCGTTCGCTTTCCGTAGGCATATGCGCTATCACGATGGACAACGGTTGAGAACGCATCAATTTGTTCGCCGTTAAACAAAATATCTACTCGCACCAGATCTCCGACGTCATATCCGATCGCTTCGTAGTCAAGGCTGGCATAGCCCTGACTACGACTCTTTAGTTGATCGAAAAAGTCGAGGACGACTTCGGCCAAGGGAATTTTGTACACCAACTCAAGTCGCTCCGGTGACAGATATTCCATTTTTTCAAGCTGGCCACGCCGAGTCTGACAAAGATCCATCAGAGTGCCGGTGTAGTCCGACGGGGTGATCATCGTGGCGTTTAGGTAGGGCTCTTCGATTTTTTGCCAGTCTCCAGAAGCAGGCAGCGCCGACGGGTTGTCAATGACCTTCTCATCACCGTTGTTCAACGTGATGCGATATTCAACTGAAGGGCTAGTTGCGATCAGGTTCAGGTCGAACTCACGCTGCAATCGCTCCCGGACAATCTCCATGTGAAGCAAACCAAGGAACCCGCATCGGAAGCCAAAGCCCAGAGCAGTCGAGGTTTCCGGCTCGAAGGTAAAGCTTCCGTCGTCGAGTCGGAGTTTGTCCAAAGCGTCGCGGAAATCTTCCAAATCATCACCGTCAACCGGGTATAGCCCACAAAAAACCATTGGTTTGGGCTCGCGGTACCCCTCTAGTGCCGTCGTCGCCGGTGAGGCACTCGACGTAATGGTCTCACCAGACCGAGCATCTCTAACATCTTTGATGCCAGCAATAAGGTAGCCAACCTCTCCGGGACCAAGAGACGCAACTGGGGTGTTGTCGGGCGTTCGAACCCCGATCTCATCGGTCTCGTGAGTGGCGTTAGCATTCATGAACAACACTTTTTGCCGGCTAGTCAGTCGACCGTTCATCACTCGAACGCTCGACACAACGCCTCGGTAGTTGTCGAAATGACTGTCGAAAATTAGGGCTTGAAGTTCTCCATCGTCGGCGACCGTCGGAGGTGGGACTCGGTCGATGATGGCGCTTAGAAGTTCTTCGACCCCCTGCCCAGTTTTGGCTGAGATCAGAAGGATCTCGTCGGCTGGAGTACCCAAGATCTGTTCCATCTCGGCTCCGTTGCGCACTGGGTCAGCGGCTGGCAAGTCAATCTTGTTGAGAACGGGCACGATTTCAAGATCGTTCTCTAATGCCAGGTAGGTGTTTGCTAACGTCTGAGCCTCGATTCCCTGAGCGGCGTCAACAACAAGTATTACTCCCTCGCACGCCGCCAGTGAGCGGCTGACCTCGTAACCGAAGTCGACGTGGCCAGGGGTATCGATGAGGTTGATCACGTACCCGTTCCACTCGAGCTTTACGCTCTGAAGCTTGATAGTGATACCCCGCTCACGCTCCAGATCCATTGAATCCAGGTACTGAGCCCGCATCTCGCGGGCTTCGACAGCCCCGCAAAGCTCAAGGAGTCGGTCGGCTAACGTCGACTTTCCGTGGTCGATATGGGCGATAATGGCGATGTTTCGTATTTTTTGGGGGTCGATAGATGTCATGGCTTCTTTAAAGCTACCGTCGAGAAGCGTTGGGCTGAACCATCCACGCGCTATCATTTATTGGTTCCATCAACTCGGAGTTATCAGTGGCAAACATAAAGAGCCAAATTAAACGGAATCGACAGAATGAAAAGCGTCGTCTTCGCAACCGTGCAGTTCGATCAGAACTGAGGACACGAGAGAAGGCCTTGCTCGCAGCAGTCGGCACCGACGGTGAAGCGGAAGCACTCCGCCAGACCATCAAACGAATCGACAAGGCTGCGGCCAAAGGTGTGATTCACAAGAATGCGGCTGCCCGCAAGAAAAGCCGACTAGCGGCACGGATCGCCTCGCTCACTGCATAACAACCACGTGAGTTCGTGGCTCGTAGTGAGCGGCGAACAACAGAGTGGTAGAGCGTGGCCGTTCCCAAAGTTGGGTTGGTTCACTCCAACGACTTCGGTCTGAAATAGCAATGAGCTTACAAACCTTGACGATCGTCGAGGTTTGTGTCGCGTCTGACCGCGAAACTCTTACGCAGCGCTGAGCCGGGCTAGGCGCGCAACCAACACCGTCATTATGGCGTCTGGAGGTACGGCACTCCCTCCTCGCAGGTTCAGATCAGCCTCGGCCAGCAGCGAGATTGATCGATTCACCTTGGCCGGCCCGAGCTTATTGGAGAGATTAAGTGCCTTCTTTGCTGGAAAGGTCGAGCCGGTCATTTTCAGGATTCCGGCCGCAGCTTTTTCGTCTCGTACTCCTGATCCGCTCAGTCGCAGTGCCCGTTGATAGTGGTTGTGGAGCGTGGCCAAAATTTGCAGTGGGTGTCGCTCCCCACCAACAGTCATTCGTTCTAGCTTATTGAGGGCCTGGGCGATTTGACCGGAATCGATGGCGTCGGTCAGCTCCCAAGGTGGAACATCGGAAGCTTCACCAAGAAACGGCAACACGTCGCTTTCCGAAATGGATGCATCGTGTCCGAAGGTACTGGCCAGCGTGTCGAGCAGGGAGGCCACCCGCCCAACATCATCGCCAACCCGGTCGCTTATGGCTCGGGTCGCTCCAGCGGTCAACTGCACCGGTCCTTTGGCTAACCGTTCTTGCAGAAATGCCTTTCGACCCTTTCCGGACGGTGCCGCGTCGTGCATCTCGGCCCCCGCCGACTTCAACGCCTCAGCGAGAGGCTTTGGGACCGCTGGCATCCGATTCGACGTGCTAGCGCGTTCCCATACCAACACTAGGTCGGTGGTCTCAGGGGCTAGAGCTAACAGTTCGATAAGTGGGGCCACATCAGTTGCTTTGGAGAACAAACCAAGATTCCGTCCAACCACCACTCGACGGTCGGTCAGGAAGGGCATAGTTTGGGCCGCTGTTATCAGACTAGCCAAGCTGGCCTCGCCTGAATCTCCTAGAAAGTGGGCTTCAGCCACCTCTTCGACCATTAGTGACCGGTCGCCATCACCGACCAAATCGTCGATCTGGGCTTGAACAGCCTGAGCTACCAGTGTTTCGTCGTCACCCTTGATAAAGACAACTGACATCAGGCTGCCCGCGTTGCAAGAATGTCCGCCATCAGATCGGCGACTCGGCGTCCGGATTTAGCATCGTGGGCTCTGAGTATTCTGCACCCCTTGGCGATGCCGATGGCATGAGAAGCGGTTGTTCCCGAAGCGATATCGTGACGCTCTGTTTCCAACAGTTCAAAGAGGAATCGCTTGTTCGAGGCTGACAACAACAACGGGTAACCGAGTTCAGCCAAGGCTTCAGATCGTTGAAGTAACTCCCAAGACATTTCGCGAGTCTTTCCTAGGTCAAGTCCAGCATCGATGATGATTCTCTCCTTTGGAATCCCAGCTGCGACGGCGCGACCTGCCCGGTCAACCAAGAAGTCTTTTACATCGTTGACCAGGTCGTCATAGACGGGTTCCGGGTCCGGGACTCTCGGTTGAAGGCGAATGTGGGTTGCTACCACAGATGCTTCCCCTTTAGCCGCGACCGACAAATACTCTGGATCATCGAACCCACTTATGTCGTTGCCAACATCGGCACCAACATCGATAGCTTGTCGAAGCACTTCTGCTCGCCACGTGTCGACCGACAGCGGCACATCAAACCGCTCACGGAGGGCGACAACGGCTGGGATGACTCGCTCAAGTTCCTCTTCCAAACCTACTTCGTCTCCGGGTCCAGCTTTAACTCCCCCGACATCAAGGAAGTCGGCTCCGTCGACGACTAGCTGTTCCGCCTTCGATAAGAATTGGTCGAAGGCCCAGTATTCGCCAGCATCATAAAAACTGTCAGGAGTACGATTCAGAATCCCCATCACTAGAGCTCGATACGTAATGTCGAATCGGTGGCGCCCTAGATCCACGTGTCTCACTGGTGTCACGACCATATAAAGCGAAGTCTAGGGCTCAGAGACGAGGGATCGGCGACGTTACCCGCCAGCGACCATTTCGGCACTGACCGGACCGGATCTTTTTGCCTGCGGTTGGGTCAGGTCACTGGAGACTTTTACTTCTCCGGACTTCCCCCACTATGTTTCTTCGGCTTTTCTCCCCATTATGAGAAGCCAAATGCCACCAACGACCCCGAACAAGGCAACAAACCTAAGTATCCAATAGAGCCAAGCGCCAACCACGGGAACGCCGCCGATAAACAAGGAAACAACAAAGGCGACAAGCGCTAGTAGCAGCAGCGTCGCCCCAGGCCGCATTAGTAAAGACATACCCGGAGCCTAGTTCCCCTCGATGGAAAAGGGTTGGCACATCGGACGCCTGGTGTCCGTCGTTTTCATTCGGGTATCGCTCGCCTCCTATCGCCCTGTGATCCGCTGGTTTGGTTGATCCCACTCAATCCAGATGTGTGTGTAATGTTGTGTCCGTGACGAACACATCAGCAAACTCCCTTACCGGTGGCCGCATCAAACTGACTTCGATTAGTCCGTATGCGTGGGAGCACCCGACTGATCGAGCCGCGTTGAATGCCCTCCAACAAATCCCCGGCTTCGATCAACTGTTAAAAAAAGTGGTTGGCACCTTCGGCGAGCGCAATATCGCTCTGATGTACCAGGCTCAATCCGTTCGAGTGGGGCCGACTCAGTACCCGAGGATCAACGCCCAGTTAATCAGGGTTTGTGATGTGCTCGACACTGAGCCCCCTCCCCTCTACATCTCTCAAAAGCCAATCGCTAACGCCGGGGCTGTCGGCGTCGATCAGCCGTTCATCGTGATCAACTCGTCCCTAGTCGAGATTGCCGATGACGCGAGTCTTGAGGCCATGCTCGGACACGAAGTCGGTCACATTATGAGCGAGCATACGTTGTATCGAACGTTACTTTCGCTGCTACTTCAGTTCTCCGGACCACTCAGTCCAATCGTCAGCCAGGCTGCCTTTCCCATTACCCTGGCGCTTCGAGAGTGGAGTCGCAAGGCCGAAATCTCGTGTGATCGGGCTGGGCTACTGGCAACCCAAGACCTGGACTCATCAGTCAAGTTGATGGCGTCGCTTGCCGGCGGAATCCGGGGTTACAACGAAGACCTCGATGTGACCGCCTTCATTGCTCAAGCAAACGAATATCGCGATACCGAAGGCCTCGATTCGTTCTACAAATTCATGGCCACCCTTGGCAGAACCCACCCCTTCCCCGTCGTCCGAGTCGCCGAACTGTTGAACTGGGTCGATTCCGGCGCCTATCAGCAAATTGTCAATGGCGAGTACCACAAGATCGGCGAGCCTCGTCCATTCGTTGACGACGCGGCCAGCGCAACCAAGCAGTTCAGCGATACGGCTCAGACTATTTTCGAAGATACTGACCGATATGTGAATCAGGCGCTAAACAACTTCGTCAACGCCGCAAAAGAGAAAATGTCTGATCAGTAGCTCGACTACTTCGGTAGGCACATCACCAGATCGGCGATTCAAAATGCGAAGAATGCGATGGGTTCACATTGTTGCGTCGCTCGGCGCCCTTACCGTCGTAGCCTCAATCAGCCTTTCTGATCGATATGTTCCGGCGACCAGCCGCCAATTCTCCGGCGGAAGTTCAGCGGTAACGTCGGCCGCCGCCGATCGGGTCTCCTTGCCGCTAGTGCTGCCCGACCTACCAATCGGTTGGGACACGTTGACTCATTTCTTACTCTGGATGGGCGTCGGTATTGTGAGCGCTGGATTCGTCCGCAAGTTGTATCAAGTCGTGTGGCTTGCGGTTGGACTGTTCGCGATATCAGGTTTAATCGAGTACTCCCAGCAACGTTGGACCGATGGGCGATCAGCTGACTGGCTAGACCTGCTGGCGAACGGATTCGGCATTACCACCGGGTTACTCCTTGGCTTGTTGCTGTTGGCGGCTGAATTCGTCGTGAGCAAGATCGCAGCGTGGATTCGCCGCGTCGCCCTGCCCAACCCTGATCTCAATCTTGAACCCGGCGGCGATCGCTCCTGATGAGGCGACGGAGCGGTTAGTCAAAACTAATCTGGTGCCGCACTTCCATGGATGTTGAGCCCGGGCCACGTCGAGTGGATGGTGGGATCACAATCGAGATATCGCCGAAGCTGGTCTCGACCACGGTTGACTGAGTAAGCCGTTTAGCATTTTTAATCCGATGCTGAGGCGGAGCTAGGACGAGATCCGAATCGGTGACATCGACGACGCCTGAAACGATTACGCCCGCTTGTCGGCTCCCGTTTTCGACGAGGATCAGATCGATTCCACCAATTTGCATCTCCAGCAAATCGTCAACGATCCGAGAAGATGTGTCAGGTGAAATTATTAGGACCGAGGGGTACCCATCGTCGGGCGGTAGGTACTTAGCTCCCGAGTCCAATAGGGTCGGCGTTGTCGGCGAACTCGGAACCGACACCACTATCATGAGCCCCAAGAAACTAGCGACCAATCCGACTCGGATTGTTGGCGCCCGGGTAGCGACCAGAGCCAGCAAAACACCCGTAAGTACCAGGTACTCGACGTATCCAAGTACCGGCGTTGGGAGACGAGTGAACGATGTTGCTACTTCATCTAGCCACCACAGCAGTAGACGATTGGGCAGCTGAAGTAGACCACCTAGTGGTGACGGAGCCATCCCCGCTATTGTTCCGCTCGTTAGCCCAAGCACCATAATTGCAGCGGCGGCCCAACCAGCGAGAACATTGGCTGGTAGCGCGCCTAACGACGTTGGGCCAAAGTAGTAGATAAGTAACGGGGTGACTGCAAGCTGAGCTGCGCTAGTAACGGCCACCGCTTCTCTCAAGACCATTGGCCCCCAGAGTCGGTCACGAATCGACGGGGCCGCTATCAGTATCCCAGCCGAGGCTGCTACTGAAAGTCGAAAGCCCACGACGGCTGAAAGGAACGGATCGATAACAAGTAAAGCGGTAACCGCTACCGCCAGAAGCCTAATTCCTGAGCGGTGCCGCCCGGTCACCGTAGCCCACACTGATAAGGACGCAGTCGCGGTGGCTCGCAGAACCGAAGGTTCACCTCTGGTGACGATGAGAAACATCAAAAGTACTGCGAGGATCGCGACGAACCGGAGCCGGTAGCCGAGCAGCGAAACCAGCGGTCTGGCAACGGCCAAGACAAAGGCAACATTCTGCCCAGACACAGCCAAAAGGTGTGAAAGCCCAACGGAACGGAACCGAGCCCGTTGGCCAATGGTCTGGAAACGATCGTCGCCGAGCACGAGCCCGGTATAAAGCGCCCGCTGATCAGGTGGAAGATGATCAGCTCCACTCACGACAGCGGTTCGTACGAGTTCAGGGCCAGCGATCCACCAAGGAGGGCCACCAGTCACTCTGATTTTGTTGGTAGACACTGACCCAACGATGTGTCGCCCCTTCTCCCAGCTCGATTCTGCTGGCGAGGCTCTCCCTTCAACCTCGAAGGCTTCCCCCAACGTCATCTGCCGTATCGTGAATCCGGGTGCTCCAAATCCAACTAGTTCGACTCTCGAACCGGAACGCAGTCGAGCCTGAACTCGCCAGCCGATTCCGGTTGGTTTTGGATCCCCAACCACGATCCCGCTCGCCGATATATCGCCCGCTGGTATTGGTTCATAGTCTGCTTGTGCCCTTGCACCTAGGACAAAGCTTGTCGTCGCAACCGCCAGGATGAGTATTTTGGTACGACCAGTGGCGAGCGCTCCCAAACCCGAAGCTACTGAGAGAAGCCCCAAAGGGATAACAACCGCCGCTGACAGCGAGGGCGCTATTGACACAGCAACCCAAACGACAGACGCCATGGCCACCGATTCATACTCGGTTAGCGCCCGTCGATTACGTCTCTGACTACGGCGGGCTTGAGGGCGAACAAGCCCAGGGGCCTCTAGTCCACCTTGGCTCATATCGACCCCGGGCCGCTCGGAGCGGCCGTCACACATCCACCTGTTCCCGCAACGCTTCCAACTTGGCTGGACCGATCCCCGGTACGTCCTCAAGATCGTCGACCGACTGGAACGGTCCGTTCTCCTGCCTCCACGCTGCGATTGCAGCCGCAATGGATGGTCCAACGCCACGAAGCTGATCCAATTCTTGGATCGAAGCTGAGTTGATATTGATCTTGTCCCGAGCAGCGCTGGCAGCATCGGGCAACGACTCACTATGTTGACTTGGGCGAAGAAGCGGCGCCGAAATCTCATCACCGACAGACGGGACCATCACCTGCATCCCGTCTTGTACCGGACTAGCTAGGTTCAACAACTCGCTATCAGCTCGGGCCTCGAGCCCGCCTGCTGCCTGAACCGCATCGGACACTCGAGCGCCGCTGTCCAAATGGACGAGACCTGGATTTCGAACTGCGCCTACGACGTGGACGACGAGCTTGACGACCTCAGCAGCCGAGCCCTCGACGGCTTCTCCAGTGCCAGTTGTGGCTGTGGCGGAGCTGCCGGCTGTCGTTGCGTTGCCTGATTGATCAGTACGAGTTCCATCAGCAACGGTTCCGCTGAATTGAACCGAATTATCGTTGCCACGGGGATCCGCTACCTCGGGAGCAAACACAATCTGGTCTTCTACCGCCACTGTTTCTGACGGCGACGTAAACCTAAACGCTAGTGCGGCCAGAGCAACCAGACCGGCGATAGAAGCGGCACTAAGCGCCGGTCGGTAGTTGATTTGCTCGGCCCATTGCAGCGCTGCCTCAAACCGCTCGGCCAGATCGGCCGTCGGTTCTAGTCGACCGGGCTGATCCCGTCGAAGAGGTGACTGGTCCTGGTCGAGGTCCTTGGCCCCAACTGGATCATTTCGGTTGACGCCATTCAAAACACCGAAATTTGTTTCGGTCGACATTGGAGCTCCTGAGTTCCTTGAGATTCAGGGGAAGTTACTTCCCAAGGAGCGGAGCATCGGAGAGCTCCAAGACTAGTCGGCTGACAACTAGTTGGCGTCTGATGTCAGACCAGACTGTGGCTGATTGAGGTAGAGATCGTTCAACTATTCCAGTGGCTGGTCAGGCCAGACGGCTAAAACAAGTGTGCTGACAGTTTACGGCGCCAATCGGCTGCCGCCGCCGGGTCGCCGATAGCGAGATCGTCAAGCAACGAGATGAAAGACGCCCGATCATCGTCGCTACTCTTTACCGTAGGAAGCAGAATAGACAGCTCGGACTGGATTTTACTCTTGGCCTCGTCCGGAAGAGCCGCTGCTCGCGCCGCAGCCAGTATCGCAGCGAGCTCTTCATCATCGGGCAAGGTCTCGAGAAGCTCAACTGCTTCGTCGACGCGCCCCTCGGTCAAAAGAAGTTGCGCTAGAGCGGCAACAGCTGGTTTAGAAGTGGGATCGAGTTCCAGCGCCTTTTTAAGCGAAGGTTCATCTCCGGCCATAATCAGTTCGTCGACTGGACTGACCCCAGACAAGTCAAGGTGCTTGTTGACGAAATCACGGACCTCAGACTCTGGTTTGGCGCCCATGAAGCCGTCGATAACCTGGCCGTCTTTCAATGCATACACTGCTGGAATCGATTGAACCTTGAACGCCGCCGAGGCTTGCGGATTCTCATCAACGTTGATCTTGGCCAACACGGCTTTGCCGTTTGTCTGGCCAATGACTTTTTCCAGAATTGGCCCCAACGACTTGCAAGGCCCACACCACGACGCCCAAAGGTCAACGATAACCAAACTCGTCGTCGAGCGTTGCAAAACCTCGGTTTCGAATGTCATGTCGGTGACGTCAACCATCATTCGATATACGGTAGCGGCCGGGGGTCAACTTTGTCCGCCCGACATAATTGCCTAGAGTGGCATATGCCCCATCTCAACCGCACCGGTTGAATCACCACCCAGTAGCCAGGTTGCATTCCTGGTTTTGATCCTGGTTTCGATTCAGCATGCGGGGACCTCACGGGCCAGGCTGCACTTTTAAACGCTGTTGCGTAGGAGGAAAGAATGAAGGTAGACGGTGGTTCCGGAATAGGTGGCTCGTTACGGACTGCGGGCGCTCTCGCAAAGGAGCACGAGTCTGCTGGCTACGACGGTTTCTGGACCGCCGAAACAAGCCACGACCCGTTCCTTCCCCTACTTCTGGCCGGGGAACATACCGAGACCATTGAGTTGGGCACGTCGATCGCTGTTGCCTTTGCTCGCAACCCGATGACTCTGGCTAACACTGGGTACGACCTGCATGCTTACACCGGTCGATTCATCCTTGGCCTCGGCTCTCAGATTAAGCCCCACATCACGAAACGTTTCTCGATGGAGTGGTCGCAGCCAGCAGCTCGGATGCGGGAAATGATTCTCGCTATTCGGGCCATATGGGACTGCTGGAACAACGGGACGAAATTGGATTTTCGAGGCGACTTCTACAGCCATACCCTTATGACTCCGTTCTTCGATCCGGGCCCTAATCCTCACGGATCGCCGAAAATCTTCTTGGCCGGCGTCGGACCGCTTATGACAGAAGTAGCCGGAGAGGTAGCCGACGGGTTTATCTGTCATGGCTTCACTACCGAACGGTTCTTGCGTGAAGTGACAATTCCGGCGTTGGAACGTGGCCGAGCCAAAGCGGGAAAAACCATGGACGGGTTCGAGATCGTAGGACCATCGTTCGTCGTGACTGGTAATACCGAAGAAGAGATAGGCAAGGCGGCCGATGCTACGCGAAAACAAATCTCGTTCTACGGTTCGACTCCTTCTTATCGCCCGGTACTCGACCTGCACGGATGGGGCGGGCTTCAAGAAGAGCTGAACGGCTTATCTAAGCAAGGGGAATGGGACAAGATGGGCACGCTGATCGACGATGATGTTCTGAATACCTTTGCCGTTGTCGCTGAGCCAGAAGCCATTGCCCCCGAGCTCCACCGCCGGTACGGCGATTGCATTCAACGCATCAGTTTCTATGCCCCCTACCAGGCAGACCCTGACCGTTGGAAACAGGTGATGAGCGATATCAAGTCGGGCTAGCCAGTAAAGTAACTGCAGAAGGCATCGGCGCTAGTGCGAGCAAGAGGGTAATTGATGGTATCTAACGAGCCTGTTCAAACGACGGCCGACTCGACCCCGTTTGGTGTCGTCGGTTTGCCACGCGGTTTTAGCGTTCTACTGACAGTCGCCGCAGCAATCATTGTCATTGCTGGACTTAAGTCGTTCGCTAGTTCGGTTGGGCCAATCTTCTTGGCTCTCGTAATAATGGTGGTCGTCAACCCTCTTCACGAAGAACTACTCGAGCGAGGGGTGCCCTCTTGGCTGGCGATGTTGGCTCTAATGGCGACATCATTTGGCATCTTGGGGATAATCGTCGCGAGCCTTATCTGGTCCGCCTCCGAATTAGTTGGCCTGGTAACCAGCGATGTCTACGCCGTTCAGTTGGCTCTCACTCAGGCCGAGGTCAGTCAACAACTTGACGACATCGGCGTCAGCGGCGAGAACCTCGAAGCGGTGGTCGAGGGCCTCGACATTGGCGCTGTGGCCGGGCAAGTCACTAGCGCTCTATCTGGCGTTTTAGGAGTGGCCAGCGCGACCAGTTTGTTGATGATCACGATGTTGTTCATGGCACTGGATTCTCACAAGTTTGGGCTCAGTTTCGAAGCAGTTTCTCGTTCTCGCCCCGATGTCACCGAGGCGTTGTCTGGTTTCGCAGCGCGAACGAGATCGTACTTTATTGTCTCGACTGTTTTCGGTCTTATCGTGGCCGTACTCGACGTTACAGCTCTGATGTTCTTAGACATTCCCCTACCGATAGTTTGGGGAGTTCTGTCGTTAATCACTAACTACATCCCAAACATCGGGTTCGTAGTCGGACTAATTCCGCCTGCCTTACTCGGCCTATTTGAGGGCGGCTGGGAAAAAGCAGCGTGGGTGATCCTCATCTACCTCGTCATCAACATCGTCATTCAGTCAGTAATCCAACCTAAGTTCGTCGGCGATGCCGTCGGCCTTTCAACCACGTTGACATTTATCTCACTCATCTTCTGGGGTTGGGTTCTCGGACCACTTGGCGCGCTACTAGCAGTCCCTATGACGCTGTTGGCCAAATCACTGCTAGTCGATATCGACCCTGCCACTCGATGGGCAGGCCCACTAATCGCTCTTGATATCACCGACGAAAAGTTAGTGGCGTCGACTACGCCAAATCTACCGGACCAAGGCGACGACGGCGACTCGAAACCAGGCAGTAGCAACGTCGACGACGACGACTCGAAACCACATAGCAGTAGAGACGACCGTGGCTCAGAACCAGACGAGAACCTGAAGACGTAGACCCAACCAGCGCGCTTAGTACAGGGTTTTTGCTTGCCGTTCCTGTAGTGCTGCATCATAAGACTCTCCATCGAAAGCCCCGTCAGTTAGAACGCTCACGATTTGCCCTGGTGATGGCAAGTCCCCTCGTTCTCGATGCTGAGCCGGATTCCAGAGCTCGGACCTTTTAATCGCCCTAGCGCACTGGAAATAGACCACATGCGGAGTTATTTCTACTACCGACGCTGGAGGTTTGCCGTCTACCGCGTACGAATTCAGTAGGTCAGGATCAATTCGCAAGACCGCCGAACCGTTGACCCGTAGACACTCGGCGACGCCAGGAATTAGAAACAACAGGGCGACTCGACCGTCGGCGACGATATTACGCAGACTATCGAGCCGATTATTGCCGCGCCGGTCAGGCAGGTGCAGCGTCGACTCATCAACGACATGCACGACAGCTGGTTTGTCGCCGCGTGGCGAGCAGTCCATTCCGCCAGGCCCTACAGTTGCGAGCGCCATGAACGGTGAGGCTTCGATGAGTTGTCGATATTCGTCGGTGATAATAGACGCTTCCTTGTCGAGCGATGCCGGACGCGGTTTGTCGTATATTGCTTCAAGCTGTTCCACACTTGTGATCGTGTCCATCAGAACACTCTGCCCGGTTCTCGGCCAGATGCGGCGATCAGACTGGCTTTTGCCTAGTCGGGCTGCACCCGGTCGGCCAATGGATCGGTTAGATACAGATCGCCCAGTTCCTGAGCAATTCTGCGGAACTCGGCCTGGAGCGCCGGAGACGGATCTATCAAGCGAACTCGATGCCCGTACCCAGCCAGTTGAGCAGCGAGAGCACTCTCACCGTGGCCCCAAAGCTTGGCCCGAATCATCGAGGTCTTTTCTTGGTCTCCGGAGCGGTCCTCGTCGAGAACCGTCAGGTCAGATCCGAACTGCCATCGAATAGGAACCACCATCGACTGATCGACCTCTAGCTCAACGGTGATTCCAACCCGCCGAGATTCAACGTCAGTCACTATCTGACGCCAGGTTTCATCGAGATCAAACCCAACGGGTCGGTCAACTGGGTCGCCGGTTCTTTCCATAGAGGCAATACGGCTGACCCGAAAGGTACGCATGCCATCACTGGTGTTCGCTACCAGGTACCAAGCACCCCTTTTGGAAACCAGGCCAAGCGGATGAACAGTCCGCACCCGCCGAGGCGAGCGAGGGCTTTCATAATCGATTCTCGCTTGATGACCAGCTATAGCCAACTCGGCTAACTGTTTCAGAAACTCAGGCTGCTTTCGATTCAGGTTGTTCCTTCCCCAAGAGGTCGAATCGGTTGTCACCGAGTCTGAGGCGGCATCGATGTCGGCTCGGAAACTAGCTGGCATTGCTGCCTCAAGTTTCCGCAGCGCCGAAGCAAGCTCACTAGAACCAGCCATCAGTCGACCAATCCCACCGTCAATAGCTTCGATCGATCCCAGCGCAATGAACAACGCCCGAGCTTCAGTCCGGGATAGCCCAGTCAAGTCTGTGGTTGCTCCGCCGACAAGGCTCCACCCGCCGCCCCTACCGCTTTGGGAGTAAACGGGAACGCCGCTCATTGACAGTGCTTCTAGATCTCGGCGGGCCGTCCGTTCAGACACTTCAAGCTCTTGAGCAAGTTCTGGCACCGTAATCCGGTTGCGGCGCTGCAAGATCATCAAGACTGACACCAAGCGATCGGCTCTCACTGCACCCCTACTCGTTTCAAGAATTAGAACGTCGACTAGTTTCTTTTAAACTGGCCAATAGGTGACCAGTTTACTATGACAAACTCCCCTGCATGACCAATTCACAAAACCAACAATCCGCTGGAACAAACGATGGTGCCCCACAGATAGGCGACCCTCGATTTTCATTCGCTGCGGCGACTCACGCAGTTGGACAGTTAATGGAAGCCACGCCGGCCAGCGCTATGGGGAACTCAACACCATGCGATGAGTTCACGGTTAAACAGCTTATGGAACACCTCATTCTTGTCATGAGGCGAGTGGCCGTGATCGGAGATGGCGGTGTGTGGTCAACGATAGGCGAGGAACCGCAAGACGACGGTTGGGTTGATTCGTTCCGCAGTGCAGCTCACGATGTCATGAAGGCTTGGACCGACGACGACAAGCTCCAACAGACGTTCACCGCCCCATGGGGCGACGTTCCGGGCGGGCCAATGATCTGGACCTACACCGGGGAGCTAGCGGCCCACGGGTGGGACCTGGCACAGGCGACCAACCAAGAGTTTGGCCTTGAAGATGATGTACTCCAAGGCGCACTGACCGCCATCAAGTTCATCCCGGCCGAAGGCCGAGACAACCCAGAGATTCCGTTCGACCCTCCAGTTGATGTCGGGCCACAAGCATCGGTTCTAGATCAACTTGTTGGGTGGCTTGGCCGCTCAAACTAGGGTCAGTTCCTCGTCCAGGTATTGTTTACGACAAAGCGCCCGTTGCAGTTTGCCTGAACTTGTTTTCGGCAAACTGCTCGGGCTAACAAGAACAACTTCCCGGCAGGGAACGCCGACGGTTTGCAGTGTTGCATCGCTGACCTGACTTCGAACTTCGTCAAGATTTTCCATCATTCGGGTCTCGGCCACCACAACGACATGCTCTTTACCATTGCGCCCAGTTGCTGAAAACGCTATTACGTTGCCAGTTCGAACGCTGTTCAGCTCACCGACAGCTCTCTCAATATCTTGAGGGTAAACGTTGCGGCCGCCGACAATTATCAGATCTTTGATTCGGCCACACATGGCCATTTGGCCATCCAACATATATGCCAGATCCCCAGTCTTCAGCCAATCACCGTCGAACAGTTCATCATTCGCCTCGGGTCGCTGATAGTAGCCAGGCGTGACCGAGGTGCCCCGAATTTGTAGCTCTCCGACCTTTCGATCGCTGAGCACCTCATTGCTCGCTGGGTCGACAACGCGGAACTCCAAGCCTGGCACTGGCCACCCAAGAAGAACAATTTCGCGGGCGTTGCTATTTCCTTCCCGCTCCTCAGCCGGAATCGGGACGGCAAGATGATCCTGTTCGAGAACGTTTGCGTCGACCACATCAGTCGTTAACCCAACCATTGGCTTAGGGAAACAGCCAGCAATAGCAATCTCGGCCATGCCAAAGGCAGGAAAGATGGCGCCCGGACGCAGTCCGTGTCGCTCACCTTCGGCCACAAAGGCCCGCACACTGTCAGGGTCGACTGGTTCGGCGCCATTCAGGGCGATTCGCAATGAGGAAAGATCCAATGGCTCTTTCATATTTTTGAGAGCCCGGGTGGCAAGCACCCAACTAAAGTTCGGGCCAGCGGTTGCCGTGCCTCCGTAGCTTGAAATCCATTCCATCCATCGGCCGGGCCGAGCGAGGAAATCTTGAGGGGCTCCGAGAACCAAATTAAGGCCGGCAGCCATAGGCAGAATACAGAACCCTACGAGGCCCATGTCGTGGTACAGGGGAAGCCAGGACACCATCACATCGGAGCTGGTGGTCACACTAGCCGCTTCAAGAATAGCATCGAGGTTGGCAGCCACTACGTGGTTCGGCAGAACCACCCCTTTGGGTTCCGAGGTCGATCCGCTGGTGAACTGGAGCACGAAAATGTCGTCCTCAGAGTAGTCCGGAGCGCTAAAACGATCGGCGTCAGCGTCGGTTCCGGCCAACTCCGGCAGCGGTAACAGAGGAGGGTCGCCCGGCGTCGGTTCGACAAATGGGGCCAGGTCCGGGTCAATTATTACCGCAACGCAGTCCGCGTTGGTAATTCGCGCCTTTGTGGCCTTGGTGAACTCATCTAGTGATGCCAACCTCATCGGCAATGGAAGGACGACAAGCGTCGCCCCGCAAAGCCAAATGGCCTGAAAGGCCGTAACAAGATCGGCTGTAGTCGGGCCAAGAACGGCGACATGGTCTCCGTGACCGATCCCCTGTTCCTGTAGGCGAAAGGCCATCGCCTTCGCCCCATGGTGCACTTCGGCCCACGTCTTGGTGACGGGTTCGTTCCCGGTCATGAATGTGACCGTGCCGTCGCCTTTAGCCGCGTGCTCAATTCGAGTCACAATTGTCCGCATATTCTTCCCAAGATAGGGCGCAGCGGCTAGATCTACACTTCCTGGACCAAGCCAAGCTCGCGTAACTTCCAAACCAGCCTTACAGTGTGACTAAAGCCACTAGCGCGACCACACCCATCCTTATTGTGGCGGTGGGAGCGGGAACGTTAGCTGCCGAAAATTGCGATCTGATTCGCTACTGGTCTCGCCTGTCCGGTCGAGGGCTTGTTGACAACGCCGCGTCCAGCGATCCACATTGTTGTCGAGCCTCCACCGTCAAGCATGACGGCGTTGGAAGCGCCCAATCTGGCCATCAGGTTCGCTGTTTCAGCACCAGTCATCCCAGCCGCCGTCTTCGAACGACCGTCAACCGTGACAAATACCAAAACATCACCTTCGTTGCTTGCGCCCATGGCACTTCTTGGTGCCCGACTAGTAAAGGTAGGATCACCGTGAAAGTCCACCGTCTTGTTACCTTGGTGTACCAACGTCGGGTGGCCACTCACACCGAACGCGATGCGTCGGTCAACTGAGCTGTTCACCCGCGAGTGGTGCTCCATGATTAGATCTTTTTGAAGCGTGATCCCGAACAACGAGGTGTAACCGTGATCTTTTCCGCCGTACACTTTGCCGCTTGAGACTGCTGGTCCGTCGTAGGGATCGAACCAGTTACCGTTGATGGCGGCCTGAGCCCCGATATCGATAGCCCAACTACCAACAGTCGACTTTGCTCGATCGCCAGGGCTAACCGAGAAGCCCTTGCTCCCTGATAAATGGACCAGAAGAACGTTCACCTTCTGATTCCTGGTGTTGTAGGTTCCGTAGGCCAAGCTCGGGGTCAGATATTCGACCGTTGAGAACCGACGCTTCGACACAAACCTGTTGAACTCGCCGACCGATATTGGATTCCGTTTCATCAACGTCGCCGCTCGACGTTTCGCTTCCTGCTCAGCGGCCCGTCGAGCGGCATCAGCCTTCGCCTTCTTCTTAGCTGCCTGCTCTCTCGCCATTTCGAGCTGAGTCAAGTCCGAATCTGCCTTCTCCTTAGCCTCGGACTTTCGTAACAGCTCTGCTCGTTCCTCCGAAATCGTTACTTTACTCAGCGTCTCCAACATCGAATAATTGGTTCGACGCCTGTACTCTTCGCCCAGCTGGATGGTCGAAATTAGCCTTACTACCGGCAAACCATCATCGAGCTGTGAACCCCAGTAGGACAAGCCTTCCTCTTCTGGAAGCCGACGAAGGAGTTGACAATAGGCAGCATCCACTACGTCTTGGCTAGAGCGGTCAGCAGTTGTTGGTTCCACGCGACAAGACCGAGCTGCTTTCCGACTCAACGGTAGTGGAGCAGAAAAATTGTTGAACGACCGACCGTTGGGTTCAGCTCGTCGAATCCGATCCGTCTGAGAAGAGCTCGCTACCGACTCCTGGCTCGCCGCTTGCGACGCTGCTAGCGATGGAAATAGACCTATCAACATAATTGTGAGCACAGCAAAGCTAGCCCGCCGACTTACCTTGACCATCTTTCGATGCTCTCTTCCGCGTTTCGGTTTCTGATCCCGCCGTTTGGGAATCGCTAAAACCAGTTAACCGCAGCTCGGCCAGGGCGGGTAGAAAGGAACTACCTGGTCACCGACAAATCGGTGGATCAAAAGGCCTACAGTGGGCCAGCGCAAACGCTGGATTGGAGCTCAAGCAAACACTAATCGGCGCTATCAAGCCGACGCAGAGCAGAGAGCACAGGCCTAACGACGCGCTTCGTCCTGGGAGTGAAGTAGGCCGCTCGAAGTTGCTCCAACGCAGCCCGAGCCGGGCCCTCGCCAAAGGTCGGATACGGGCGGATCATCAGCCCGATTTCGCTTAACTTCGCCTTAGCTTTAACCCGACTGGTCAACTCGTTGATTGCTTCGCCTGCCGCTTCACCAACAACAGTGGCACCAACAAGTCGCCCCTTCCGATCGGTGAATAGATCGGCGAATCCAACTGGGTCGCCGGTCGTGACCGACCGGTCGAGTTGGTCGTAGGAGAAACTGTTCTTGGTTAGGTCTGAGCCCATGGTTCGACCGACACTAGCCACTTCTGGGTCAGTGAAAATGGCGAATGGGATGATGTCGTAGTTCGTCGAACGTCGCAGTTTGAACAGTGCATTGCTGACGATCAACCCACCGTGATACGCCGCAGTGTGCGTGAATGGCATCTTTCCGACCACATCACCACCGGCGAAGATATGAGAATTGGACGTCTGCAAATAGTCATTGACTTCAACTACTCCCCCAGCCCCGAGAGTGACGCCAACAGACTCAAGTCCGATCCCGGTGGTATTCGGGCGGCGGCCGGTAGCGACCAACACAGCGTCTACCGTTATCGATTCACCATCGTCAGTTCCGATTTGGTATTCGGGAGTTGAACCTAGTTCCTTGGATGAAACAGACGTTACTTTCACGCCAGTCTTGAGTGTGAGGCCTTCTGCTCGGAGGCGACTTCCGATGAGGTCGCTCACGTTGGGGGCCAAGGAGGCCAAGATTTTTGGCTCGGCCTCAAAGATCACAACCGAGCTACCGAGCCGCGAGAAAGCCTGACCTAGCTCACACCCGATGACGCCGCCTCCAATGACGGCTAGCCGTTCAGGCAGAGTTGTCAGGGACCACAGATTCTCAGAAGTGAGGGGATCCGATTCTCTTAGACCTGGGATCGGTGGGATTGCCGGTTTGGCTCCAGTGGCGATCATAGCTTTGCGATACTTCAGGGTTCGCTCCCCTGCCTGAACCAGGCCATCAGCAACAAACTGGCCATACTCGGCCACAACCTCGACGCCGGCGTTTTCCAGAGTTTCTACGGAGTCGTGATGAGCGATATGTTCCCGAGCATTGTCGACCAGGCCCATGACCGCGGCAAAGTCAATTTTTGGTTCCACCGGCTCGATTCCGTGAATATCGGCCGTTCTCATCGTGTGCGCCGCCTTGGCAGCAGCAATCAGCCTTTTGCTCGGTATGCATCCGGTCCAAAGGCAGTCGCCACCCGGTCGATCTGGTTCGACCATAACGACCTTAGCCCCCATGCCGGCCGCTCCCTGAGCCGCAACAAGCCCAGCTGTGCCCCCACCAATTATTACGAGATCGTAGATCCCCGGTTCGCTGCTCGGCTCCACACGCGTAAATGCTTCGCTCGTACTTGCTTCGCTGGTGAGCGAGCTTGGTTCGCTTGGGCTTAGATCTGACACTTTTCCTCCCGGTATCTCAACCGGCAGGATCGACTGATTATTCAGCGTTGTCGAAGAAATTCTTCCAGAATCTATGTTTGCGCCCGATCGGCAACGATCTGCTCGGCCATTGCATCAAGAGTCGGCTTTCGGAACCCGGCCATTGTTTTTTGATAGGCGCCCCGGTCAAGAGCGCCCATCGACGATGCTTCCTCAATTGCCACGTCGAGAACATTCTCGAGAGGCACAACCCGATCAAGAAACCCGACGTCTACGGCTGTCGCTGGGTCGGTAAGACGAGCGTTGGCGATCGAGCGTTGGATATGACGTTTGCTGAGTCTCTCATTGGCGATCGTATGAGCCCATTCAGGTAACGTCAGCCCGATCGCTACCTCGTTCAAGCCAATCTTGAATGAACCTTCGGCTCCGACTCGTACATCGGAACCCAGAAGCATTAGCGCGCCGGCAGCAACGGCGTGACCGGTACAGGCGGCAACAATCGGCAGGCCACATCCGTAAAGTTTGCGAACTAAGTCACCTCCGTCGGCCACGAGGTCAACCACTGCGCCGATGTCTCCCGATTTGAAAACCTCGAGATCGAAACCACCGCTAAACCGCCCATCTCGACCAGCCAGTACAGCGGCAACTACCTTTTGGTTCTGTTCCGCGTCGGAGACAGCCTCGACGAGATCAGCGATCGTAGTCTTCGACAGAGCATTCGCTTTTCCGTCATCCATGGTAATCACTGCAACGGAACTATCGGCAACCATGCGCATTGAAACGTTTGACATTTTGATTCCCTATTCTGTCTTTTTGTTCTGTCAACTACTTCGTGTAACTAGATCTGTGTACTAGCTCTGTTGCGTTAGCGCCATTTGCAGCACTGGTGGCAGTGGCTCGCGATGAACAATTGCTAGACGGTTGGTGGAGCGGGTCAAGGCCACATACAACAGACTCAGCCCGCCTGATTGTCGGAGGAATCGTGCGGGCTCGACGACAACAACCGAATCGAACTCAAGACCTTTTGCCGTCCACGGAGTCAGCGCTCGGACGTGCTCGATATCGACGACCCCACCAGGTAGGTCTACGCCGATAATGGCGACCGACCGGCGCTCACCCTTCTCGATCGAGAACTGCTGGGCAACCTCACCGACCGTTCGTTCCAGATTTTCAGTTTGACGGACGACTACATCGTGCCCAGAAGAACGCACCGCTTGCGAGGCTGGAAGGTCCGGCACCAGCTGAGCCAGAATTCCTGACGCTACCTGATTGACCTCAGACGGAGACCGGTAGTTGGTGGTCAGGCTTTGCTGCTCAAAGTTCGCGAATTCGGACGGCAAGTGTTCCTGCCAGCTCCCGGGATCACCTATCGATCGTTGGGCCAAGTCGCCCAAGAGTGTGACGGCGCCCCGTCGCGATCGACGAACAACCATGCGCCATTGCATCGGTGTCAGATCCTGCGCCTCATCAACAATCACGTGACCAAAACGCCACACTTGCTCATCAACCGCAAGCTGACGGACGGTCGCACCCTGCTGTTGAATTTCGTCGGGACGTTCAACCTCTAGCTCGGTGAACGCTGCTCCGTCGTTGTCGAGAATCGCCTCGCCGTTATCCTCAGCTCTGATAGTCCGATCGACGGCTTTCCCGCTAGACGATTCGGTTGCCTCGGCCCACTCTTCTGGGGCTTCGGGGAGACCGGTCAATCGGTCGGAGAAATCTGACATTTAACTATCCTCGTCAAACCGTTGTTGAAGAACTTGAATGTCGAACATAGGGTCCGAGCCAGCGAGCGAGTCGGCGACCTCATCAAGGCTCATGTCCATGTCTTCACTGTCTATGTCATCGTCAATCTCAGTCGCATCTTCTAGCTCCGCCAGTTCAAACTCACTGGTTTCATCCCGCTCCACGATCCGTTCGTCGTCGCGCTCGCCGACCGCTACCACACCGAGGAGTGAAAGCAGTTCATCAAGTAGCGGGATATCGGCGTAACTCCATCGGATAGATGGAACCTGTCGATGGGGTACGCGCGGGCGAAACAACAGCGATAAGTCGTCACCGCTTAGCGATGTACCTCGCGCCCCTTGCTGGAGCAAGCTCTTCGAACCAAGGAGATCGTTCAATAACTGTTCCGGAGTCAGCGGCGGCCAGTGCCGGAGAAGAAATTCTCGAACCGAATCTGATTCCCGAAAGTGTTCTCGAGCATCTTCTCGATTATGGAAAGACGGATCGAACACCAGCTCAGTTAGCGATTCGATAAGTTCGAACCGAAAGACATCGGCACCCTCATTGTGCGTTGGATATCGCTTGGCCGCTTCAAACAATTTTTGTAGCTGTGGGGCTGGCAGCGAAATACGCCGAGCCCCGTACCAGGTCTGAAAGCTCTGATCCGGAATTCTTTGCCGGTCAGCCACGGCGTTGGCCAATAGGTCGACCATCTCGATTCGACCTTTCAGAGCTGATAGCGCAGGGTCTTCAGGTTTACCCCGGCGCACCCCGGGATACAGCTCCGGAGCAGTCACTGAGATCACACCGGTTTCACCCAAGGAGGGAAGGACTCCCGCTATGTAGCTGAGGAACTCGGAGGTCGGTCCGATTATCAGCACACCGGTGTCTGACAGCGACTCTCGCTGGGCGTACAGCAAGTACGCTGCGCGATGTAGAGCGACCACAGTTTTGCCAGTGCCCGGACCACCCTGAACGACAAGAGGAGCATTGTCGCTGGCTCGAATAATCGCGTCTTGTTCGGCTTGGATCGTGGCAACCACTGAGCGCATCTGTTCTCTGGTCGGTGCTGACACTGAAGCTAGCAACGCTGCTTCGCCTCTAAGACCGATTTCATCGACTGCCGAGTCGACGTCAAAAACGTCATCGGAATATCCGACCAGCTGGTGAGCCGACTCGGTTCCTGAGTCTCCGTAGTGAAGGTTCCGCCGCCGCTGAACGCCCATTCGCTCAAGTGGTGTCGCTTGATAAAACGGAACAGCAGCCGGAGCCCGCCAATCGATCAACAGCGGGTCATCATCGTCGATGACCGTTAGCCGACCAACATATTTACGCTCCCCTGCGTCGTCGACCGTACATCCGAAAGCTAGCGCTTGTCCGGCCGACTTGAGCTCATTAACTCGGCGCACCGCATGCATGGCTCGATCTGATGTCTGACGAACCAAGGCGGCTGCAACCGCGGCATCGGCCTCAGCGTCTTCATCGTAGATGTCCCGAATCCCCTCTTCGGTCATTTCGGCCGCTTCGGCCGCCAGCCGTTCTGCCCGAGCGACCGCGGTCGCTAGATAGGCATCCTGCACTCTTCGGATGTTCTGTAAGACAGCGATCTCAGCTTCGAGTTCAGTATCGCGTCCCGGCTGGGCGGAATCCGGAGTCACCAGGTCAAGGATAGAGCCGATGCAAGCTGCTTGGGCCCAAGTTCTTCAAACTCGAAGCCTTCCCGCTCTCAGTCCGATCCGTTTAGTTCGCGCTGTTTTTGCTTCCAACCATTCAGGTAAAGCAATCTAGTTGTAAGGCGAAACGTTCGATGACAAGCATAGATAACTGACACTGACATCGCCGTTGTAACAGCCCCCGGTCAACTCCGATGCAGTTCTGGCAATATGTTCTGGGCTCTCTGAGAAATGGACGAGCAACGAGCCTCGGTCTACTGAACCACTCGCCAACTGGGCGACCCAATAGGTGGCGCCATCAACGTCGGGCTGGCGATCCAACACCGCGCCATAAACAAAGGCAACGAACTGTTGGTCACTCATCGTTCCGAAAGACTTAAACTCGGAGCCACTAGCGAAATAGCCACTGATCTCATCTAGCGACTTGCCTCCAGCGTGGATCCTTGTCCAATATTCCAACCCGTCAGCATCTGCTGGGCGATCGAAATAGGCCTTATATAAACGGCCCACTTGGAACCGCGGCCATGATTCAGGTGCCTCAGGATCGATGGAAAATTCGGTGGGGACTCCGCCACAACCAGGGAGCGGCTGGAAATCAAAGCGACTGCGGTTCGCTGTCAACCACTCGGAAAGCACACGATATCCGGGCAATCGGTTAGACGGACCGTCGTGCATTAAAATGGTATCGCCGTCGCTAGCTCGGTTAAGTTGTCGCATCATTGCGTACGGGGACCAACCCGACCCGGCTTGGCTAAGTCGCCAGTCACCAGTGTCGATATCCCACAGCCCTGACCGGCTTCCAGCGGTGGTCCAGTCTTCGTTAGTTAACCCCGAAACAACCGCCAGATGGTGAACTCGGCCACTCGTTGCCCCGTATGGAGGTCGATAGCACGTAGTTCGAATGCCGGTCGTGGCCTGAATCACCTTGGTTGTTTCGCCGAACTCGGCCAGAATGTTCGCGTCGCTCGTTCGGTTTAAGTTGGGATGGTTCCACGTGTGGTTGGCAACGGCATGGCCCTCGCCGACGATTCGCTGCGCGGTGGCTGGGTCGGCGGCGACGTTGCGACCGGTGATGAAAAACGTGGCATTGATGTTGTGCACGTCCAACAGATCGAGAAACCGATTAGTGTCGGCCCCGGGACCGTCGTCGAAGGTAAGGTAGATGACCGGTTTGCGAGCTGCTTCTACCGGTGCGGGAACCACGACAACCAAAATTGAGGTTAGCAACATCAAGGCTGCCACTATTTGGGGCAACCGACGAGCCGATATCGGCAACCGGTTTAGATCCGCCCTCTTCTCCACCCTATTTAGATCGTCAGGCCACAGACCTGAGCCAATAGGCCGTGGTGCCCATATGTAGCCAAGTCAGCCCAATCGCCGATGTCAATCGCACCAAGTCGCAGAACTTGTCGGTACCGTTCAGGGGGCTATGGGCTCAAGGCACGAAACCAATCTCGAGACCGAGCTAACCGCTCCCCAAGGCAACTTCGCTGTGCAACGGTATCCAAAGCGCCAAAACGAGCGACTCCGAGCATGGGACGCCGCCGACGAGTATCTGCTGAATTATGTTGGCCAGCCCGACATCGACAATGACCTCTCTGGATTGACGATGCTGGCCCAGCGACATTCGGCCCTTGTGGTAAACGATTCCTTTGGAGCGCTGGCAATTGCGTTAGCCGCCGATATGTCGGACGCTGCGTCGTTGGTGTCGTGGTCTGACTCCTATTTGGCCCACCGGGCCCTCACGGCAAATATCGAGAACAACGAGCCAGGTCTACCGATTCGAACGGTGTCGGGCCTGGACAGTCCAGGCGACTCGTTCGACCTCGTTCTCATCAAGGTACCCAAGTCGAACTCCTTTCTCGAGGATCAATTACTGCGTTTGCGCCCTTGTCTTTCAGCGGACACGAAAATCGTTGCCGCCGGAATGGTTAAACATGTTCATTCATCAACACTCCAGATTTTCGAACGCATTCTCGGTCCGACTCGCACCTCATTGGCGAAGAAGAAGGCTCGCCTCATCCACACCAAGTTCGACCCGACCCTGACCCCACCCCCGACTCCGTGGCCAGTCTCCTGGAAGACAAACGGTATTGACGTCTCCAGTTACGCCGGAGTTTTTTCGGCCGCCAAACTCGATATCGGAACCCGTTTCCTGATCGATAACTTGCCGACTGATTTACCATCGAGTGCAGACCCAGCCGAATTCAACCTTGTCGACTTGGGATGCGGCAACGGAGTGATCGGTACCGTTGCTGCGTCGGTCTACCCAGGAGCTGAACCGACCTTCCTCGATGAGTCTTATGCCGCGGTGGCGTCGGCGGAGAGAACCTTCCGCTCCGCGTTCCCAGAACGTACAGCCCACTTTGCCGTTTGCACCGGGTTGGCCGAAGCGGCCAACCATGAAAACCAGATTGATGTCGTGGTCACCAATCCTCCTTTTCATCAAAATCAGGCAATGACTGATGCAGTGGCTTGGGATATGTTCAACGACGCCCACCGCTATTTGGCCGACGCTGGTGAACTTTGGGTAGTTGGTAACCGGCATCTCGGATACCACACCAAGTTGAAACGGGTCTTTGGCAACTGTGAAACTATCGCATCGAACCGGAAGTTCGTTGTGCTCAAATCTCAGAAGTCGAAACGCTAACGCCACTGATAAGGCTGGCTACTCATGTCGCTTTGGTTGCTATCTGGTCATCGCCAAATCCAAGTTCGGCTGAGGTTGCGATCCGAGCGGGAACTTCGAGAGACAAATGAATCTTCGAATTGAAGGGGCGATTGGCCTTCAAACCACCGGCATCTGGGTGGGTTATATGCCGGAAACGGAACCGCTGTTACTATACCAAGCCCTACATTTCGGGACCCAAATGGCTGAAACGAGATTTAGTAACGGAAACCAACAACCGACAATGCAATTGAAGCATGTAGTACAGAAAGGTACGAATTAAAATCAATCCTAGCAGCGCAGCTTGATTACAGATTAGTGCAAGGTCAAAGTCAATGTCGGACCGATCATGTAAGGTTTGCGCAGCACGGTCGATGTGAGCAGAACGGGATAGCTCGCGGCGCCCACTCGGACTCGCAGGAGATGCACACCTTGCCGACAAAGATCGAAATCAGAAACCTCGTCAAAATTTTTGGCGACGAAGCACAAGGGGATGCGCTCAAGCTCCTCAAAGGGGGTGCTTCGAAGAACAGGATTCAGGCCGAAACCGGCCATGTAGTCGGTGTCGATCACGCTGATTTTCAAGTGGAAGAAGGTGAGATCTTCGTCGTTATGGGCCTGTCCGGCTCCGGCAAGTCCACCCTGATCCGCTGCGTGAATCGTCTGGTAGAACCGACGGCCGGTCAAGTAATTGTTGACGGCGTAGACGTGACCGCGTTGAGTTCACGCGATCTACAAGAGTTCCGCCGATCAAAGACTGGAATGGTGTTCCAGCACTTCGCTCTGTTCCCCCATCAGAACGTCCGGGCCAACGTTGCGTTCGGCCTCAAAGTAAAAGGCCTTGGCCAAGACGCTCGAAATCAAGCGGCCGATGAGGCACTAGCGATGGTCGGATTGGCCGGCTATGAGCAGAGCTTCCCTGGTCAGTTGAGCGGTGGCATGCAACAACGAGTCGGCTTGGCTCGAGCCTTGGCTAGTCAACCCGACATTCTCTTGATGGACGAAGCGTTCAGCGCCCTCGATCCTTTGATTCGGCGTCAGATGCAAGATGAACTGCTGACAATCCAACAAGGTCTTGCCAATCGAAACACAATTTTGTTCATCACCCACGACCTCAACGAGGCCCTGAGGGTCGGGAGCCGAGTGTGCATCATGAAAGACGGCGCCATCCATCAAATAGGCACTCCAGAAGACATTTTGATGCGACCAGAAACGGACTACGTCGCCGAGTTTGTTCAAGACGTTGACCAAGGTCGCGTTCTTCTCGTTTCAAACGTAACGGAGCCAGCGGTTACCGTGACCGGCGAAACCGCGGTCGCCGCTGCAATCGGAACGATGGACCGAGCGAACCGGGATTCTCTCCACGTGGTTGACAATGAAGGTCGACCAATCGGAGCATTCACAATCCGAGCGGCGGCCCGTGCTCCTGGAAGCGATCCAATTTCCAAGCACGCGAAGCCGGTCGAGTCCGTGGCGAGCGACATGATGCTAGCCAAGGCCTACCAGCGATGTGGCGGCGGACTGCCCCTTGCGGTTGTCGACGAGGGCGGAAAGCTAATCGGCTCAGTCAACCCGCTTGAGATCCTGGCTGAGCTTGGACGGGTAGAGAGCATCTCAGAGAAACTTGAACAAGCAAAAGCGAAGGGGACGCAGCGGTGATTTTTGCTGAACAGTTCTGGAACAACGAAACGCTCGACAAATGGGCCATTCCGTTTGGACTTTGGATCGAGGAGATCGTTTTCTGGCTCACCACTAACATCAAACCAGCACTCGATGCCATCAAATGGCCAGTCGATCAGCTCCTAAACCTAATTGTCGATAACCTGCTCCAAACGTGGCTGCCTTGGCCTCTAGTTCTCCTCTTCTTTGTTCTTCTCGGTGCTTATACCCGAAATTTCAAAGTCGGGCTGGGTAGCGCAGCGGCGCTTCTTGCGTGCGGACTGCTTGGTGATGACTACTGGAACCTAACGATGGAAACGGTCGGAATGATCACGGTCGCCGTGATCATCTGCACCATTATCGGAATCCCACTAGGAATCCTGTCAGCCAGAGTCGACTCTTTTTGGAACCGGTTACGCCCGATTCTCGATGGCATGCAAGTCGTTCACCCGTTCGTTTACTTGCTGCCAATCATCTTTCTCTTCGGTGTTCGTCGAACGCCTGGTGTCTTGGCTACCCTCGTGTTCGCTTTGCCGCCTATCGTTCGACTTACAAATCTCGGCATCCGACAAGTTCCCGACGATGTCGTCGAAGCGGCAAGAGCCTTCGGTGCTTCTGAATCTCGAGTTCTCCGAGAGGTGCAACTACCCCTGGCTCGGCCAGCCATAATGGCCGGATTAAACCAGACCCTACTTCTTTCACTGTCGATGGTTGGCATCGTCGCAATTATCGCCGGTGGTGGTTTAGGCAAGCCGATCTTGACCGCTCTAGCGACCGCCAACATCCCGATCGGCGCTTCAGCTGGTGCCGGGCTCTACTTCGTCGGCGTATTACTTGACCGCATCTCTCAGCCTGAAGCCGGTGATGATCGCGGAAGCCTTGCCCGCCGAGTCCGCGAGGCCTGGGCGAACAGGAAAGATCCAATCGTGCCACCGATGCCAAACCCAGGCATTGCTGACGACCCTGAAGCCGAGCTGCTGGCGCTAATGACCGACAACAAACCAGAGACGTTGTCACTTGGCCGTCGAATCGCAGCGCAAGCCGGTGTAATAGGAGGCGCTGCCGCGTGCTTTGGCGCCATGGTTGCCTGGGCCAGCGACGCCGGGCGAATTGGCCCGTACGTTCGAGCGGCCGATGCTGAACTTGAAGGTAGCCACAGCGGTATAAGCGCCGCCGGTGGCTCCTGGTTCGGAATACTCGTCTTGGCAATCGGTATCGGAATTTTGCTGTGCGGCCTAGCGACGTTGGCTATTCCAGCAGCCCGAACATCGAACCTTACGAAGCTTCCAACCTTCGTCGCAGCCGGATCAGCTATTTTGGCGCTCGCTGGCTCATACTTGGTGATACCAGCTACCGCAGCGGCCCACACAACAGGACCTGGAATTTGGTTCGCCTTGGCTGGCGGCGCTCTTATCCTGGTCCCAGCCATCGTTGCCGGCATACAAATGCAACCCGATCCGAAACGATCGGCAACATCGGCTGGGGGCCCAGTTGCGCTCGGCGTGATGGGGTTGTTTCTTTTCTTTGCCGGCGCAAGTGGATCGTGGATTCTCGATCAGCGTAACGACGCCGCTGAACTAGCCCGCGAACTCGCTGCTCAAGCTGGAGGCGATGCCAACCAAGGCGGCGTAGCAGCCGAAATTCTAGCTGAAGCAATGTCTGGAACGAGACGGGAAGCAATACTCGGTATGGCCCAAGACGGTCCAAGGATCGGATACGCAGTAGCAGCCATGACGGCCCTGATGGTTTTGTTTGGATTAGCCCGCTATGTCAGCAACGGCAGGGTCCAACGAGTGCTGTCTTTCGCTCTATACGGCATCGGATTCGGCTGCGTTGCCATATCTTTCGCCTGGATCGCGACCATAATTAGACTCGACGTTCAGCAAATATCACCCGGAGCAAGTGCTTTCTTGACCGGTTGCGGTGGAGCCGTGCTCATGGCGATCGCCCGAAGTCAGATAACAGCCCATGAAGCCCGCGCTACGATTCGACCAACAGTACAAGAAGAACAACCCGGCGACGAAGAAGCACTGAACGCCGATCAAACCCTCAACAAAGTCTCAATTTAATGAGAAACCAGAAACAGGAGAGAATAATGTTCAACAAACAATGGCGATTCCTCGTTGCCGTATTTATCGCGCTGGGCCTAACGGCCACAGCTTGTGGCGACAACCTCGAAGTTGAAGTAGGGACCGAAGACGCTGATTCTGAGACCGACGGAGCAGAAGATTCCGACGGCGACGATGACGCTATGGAAGACGAAGACGCTATGGAAGACGATGGCGCTGACGCCGACTTGGCCATGCCTGGTGAAGGCAAGACCGTCCAGATGGCTCGTGGTAACTGGCAGGAAACACAGTTCCAAAACACTGTTATCCAGCAACTCTTGGTTGAGCTCGGTTACGAAGTAGATACGCCAGAAGAAATCGCTCCTGCGACATTCTTCCCTGCGCTTGCACAAGGCGACTTCGACGTCTGGGCCTCGACTTGGCCACTGAACCACGATCCACTGGCCGAAGGTGAAATGCCAGGCGGTGGAATCATCGCTGACAACATCACCAACGTTGGTTTGATGATGAGCTCCGGTGCTCTCCAGGGAATCCTAGTGGACAAGGCCAGCGTGGAAGAATTTGGCTTCACCACTATGGACGAACTGCTTGACAACCCAGACGCGGTTGCTCACTTCGACACCGATGGCGACGGCGTTGCCGACATCAACGGCTGTGATGATGGTTGGGGTTGCCAGAAGGTAATCAACGACACCATCGAACAAAACGGCTGGGGCGATCGGGTTGCCCAGGTTTCAGCTACTCACTCAGCGCTTTTCGCTGAGTCGCAAGCCAACTTTGACCAAGGTGAAGGTGTCCTGCAGTACGTTTGGACCCCAACTGCGTTCGTCGGCAAGCTTGTACCTGGACGAGACGTTCAGTGGCTCGCTATGGATGCGGCTAGCGCTCTCCCAGAGCAGCAAGTTGCTTCCGAAGTTGGAGATTCGTGTACCGCGACTCCTTGTATAACCGGCTTCTCCCCTTCTGACATCGTTGTCTCTGCTAACAACGAATGGCTGGCTGATAACCCATCGGCACAAGCCTTGCTCGAAGGATTCAAGATGAACCCAATCGACGTAGCAGTCGTTGCTGTTGCCATCGATGGTGGCGCCAACACCCAAGCTGACATCGAGTCAGCTGCTGCCAAGTGGATTGAAGACAACCGTGAAACATTGACCCCTCTGCTAGACGAGGCTCGAGCTGCTGGCTGATTCAGTTAGCGCCTAGAGAACATATTTGGCTCACTGACTGGTGAGCGCTGAAAGGCCGGGGGATCTTTCTCCCGGCCTTTCGCATTCTCAAAACGTCGTGGTGCCAGCCAAGCGGCTATCGCATTACAAAAGGGTTGGCCATTGGTTCGTTTGAGGTGTTGATCCAAACAGTTTTCGTGCGGGTGTATTCCCGAATAGCGTCGATACCGGCTTCTCGCCCGTATCCGCTGTCGCCAAACCCCCCAAACGGCGCCATCGGCGAAATCACCCGGTAGGTGTTGACCCAAACAATTCCCGATCGAACTGCTTTCGCTACCCGGTGCGCCCTCGCCACGTTAGACGTGAACACGCCGGCCCCGAGCCCAAACGTGGTGTCGTTGGCTAACGCGACTCCGTCGTCTTCGCTGTCAAAGCGAAGTACCGACATGACCGGCCCGAAGAGCTCGACTTGCACACTTCTCGTTTCGTTGTTCTGGCATCCGAGAATGGTTGGCTTGTAGTACCAGCCCGAATCCAAACCTGCAGGCCGCTCTCCCCCCGTATGGATTACAGCGCCCTGCGACTTCGATTCGGCTACGACTGCCTCAATATGATCCCGTTGGGCCACGGTTGCCAACGGACCCATCTGGGTATTCGGATCAAGCGGGTCTCCGATTCGGATTTGTTCGGCGCGATCGACAAGCGTCGAAACAAAGTCGTCGTAGATGGCACTTTGCACCATGACTCGCGAACCAGCAACACAGCTCTGCCCAGTTGCACCAAAGTTTCCTGCAATCGCTCCGTTAATCGCTCCTTCGATGTCTGCATCGTCGAACACGAGAATTGGCGATTTGCCCCCTAGTTCAAGCGAAACGTGAGCAAAGTTCTTTGCCGTATTCTCAACTACTTTGCGAGCGGCATCTATTCCACCGGTAAACGCCACTCGACTAACAAGCCGATGGCTGGTCAACACACGACCACAAGGTTCCCCGAAACCGGTGATAATGTTCACCACGCCTGGTGGAAATCCTGCTTCATCTACTAGCTTAGCCATTTCGAGCAGGGCGGCTGGCGCCTGTTCCGAAGCCTTAATCACGACGGTGTTTCCAGCCGCCAGGGCTGGGCCTACCTTGGTGGCGGTAAGAAACATCTCAGCGTTCCACGGGACTACGGCCGCTACGACGCCAATTGGTTCCCTGGTCGTGAACACATGCATATTCGGCTTATCGATCGGGAGCGTCGCTCCTTCGATCTTGTCAGCAAACCCTCCGTAGTAGCGATAATAGTCGGCTACATACGCTGTTTGCGACCGGGTTTCGACCGCTAGTTTCCCACTATCAGTTGTCTCGATGTTGCCTAAATGCTCCGCGTCTCGATCAATGAGGTCGGCCAGACGATAAAGCAGTTGCCCGCGTCTCGTCGCTGTCATCTCAGCCCACGGACCTTGATGAAGAGAACGGTGGGCAGCTTCGACGGCTCTATTAACATCCGTTTCAGTGGCGGCCGGAGCGGTTGCCCATGGATCGCCGGTGGATGGATTGAGCGTCTCAAACCGGTTCCCATCGGATGCTTCGCAAAACCCGCCGTCGATGTAAAGCTGATAGTTGTTCATACGTTCTCATCTCCGTTAGAGCGCCAAGCCGCAAGAAAACTACCGGAACGATTTGGCATTGGTGCGGCCTCTGTTTCTGGATCGTATTACTGGTCCAAACCCATTTCTTTCATGTCGCTATACCGATTACCAATTCGATGGTGAGGACGGCCACCGACCGACGCTCCGATGGCAACGACAATCTCATCAGGTCCAGGAGAATCAGCAATGGCCATTTCGAAGGTCAGATAGTGTGAGCGCCAGCCCGGATCGATCTTGTGCATCATAGGTATTGAAACAGTGGCACCCGGCCCTCCTCTTGTATTGGTGAACGAGAGGTACGCGGTGCCAGAGACAGCGTCGCGAAACACATTTCCAAATCGAAGTGTGTGGATAATGGCGGAGCCGTGCTCGATTTCTCCATTCGTACCGACCATGGCCGCTTTGCCGTAGCCTTCGACGACGTCGCCGCTCCCGGCCAAATCAACCAACCGAGGGACCATCACCTCGGCTAGATCCGGTGCCAACTCAAGAATCGTTGGTCGAAGGTCCTCTACGAAACCTTGATCGGCCCAAGGGTTGGCAATAACGGCGGCTACGCCGCAAAGCCGAAGCGGTGGATCGGCCTTGCGGCCGCCTTCTATGTGAACGTCTTCGGTGGTCGCCACCAATTTACGCAGCTGTAGAGGGCTCATGGTCCAAACCTGTTCTGTCGAGCATTGATTCCTATCCACATTCTTACGAATTCGAATTTCTCGTGTTCTGCTACTAGTCGCTGAGCAAGCGTTGCAAGCCCTCGAACCATACGTCACTGAACTTCTATTGGTCAATGAAGACAACCAACAGATTGCTCCAGGACTGAGTGACTGCCTATCGATACCAAATCGATGTGGGATCTGCTGGGCCTGAAGTTGGTGGCTCCAGAGGCCCTGTGGCAATATTTGACGTGCAACGGCCGGGCGAAACGGTCACGACCAACGGCAAAGGGCGAGGAAGAAACATGTACTCCACCGAGCTCCCCATTCGCGATGACCTGAGGGTCGCTCATCAGTCCACTGTTAACCACTGGGCTCAGCCCGGCACTTGGTGGACGGCGACAGAACGCTTGGCCATCATTGCCAGGGTCCGAGAAGCTCGAGACGCGAAAGAGGTGCCGCCGCCATGGGTGTCGGCACCAGAAATGAGCGGTTCTCCGCTGCCTGCTGTAGCCAATGACGTCATTTGGCGATTGACCCACCACCCCGGCACTGTTACCGAACCATGGTGCCAAACAATTCTCGACCGATTCGGTGACGATGAGGCTGCATCATCCGGTCGCTACACCGAACTAGTAGCGCTGGTTGCTCAGGCCAACAATCTAGACAGGTTTGCCGATGCGCTTTCGTTGGGTCGTCTAACGCTCCCAGCGCCAGCCGAAGGAGAACCATCTCGGAAACTGCCGACTGGTCTAGCTCTAAACGATCATTGGGTCCCGACCGTGGCTGAGGAAGGCGCTGCGGTCACAATCGCTTTGAGCGGGGTTCCAGCTGAGAACGAAGCGTCATTTCGCTTATCGGATGCCGGCTACTTACCCGTTGATCAAATGTCAGACTACAAATCTGACCGAAACGCGCTCACTCGAATGCAAGTTGAGCTAGTTGCGGCCCGAACGTCGAAGCTTAACGAGTGCTTCTATTGAACAACCGGGCATTCCATGCTGCTCAGTTTGAGCGGTTTAACCCAAGACGCCAAGGTTTCGCTCCAGGCGGTCATCGGTGGCGGCACCGGCGATGGCGGAGTGCGCCACGGCCAGCTACTGGCCCAATTAGCCGAGGCAATCTGGAGCAACGATCCTGATGAGTTGGCATCTGCCCGAGATAAGGTCACCGCTGCTATGGGCAGCGACGCTTTGGTCGACGCTGTTGCCGTTAGCGCCAATTTTCATATGATGACGCGCATCGCCGATGGCACTGGCACTCGCTACGATCAAGCAGGCCTCGACCGGACAGCCCATGTCCGAGCTCTAATTGGTGTCAACGATATGGCGAGTAGGCGCTAGTTGACTGCTTATCGGCCAACCGTGAACAGCACCGAATGAAGAACATCGGACCACGCCGAACCTGCGTCGCAAGGCTATGTCGGATCGTGTTGATGAGCGGCATCCCACGCTCCGTACCCTCCAAGTAAATCGGCCACGTCAGCAAATCCAGCCGCAGCCAAGCGGCTGGCGGCGATAGAAGACCGGAAACCGCCAGCGCAATACACCACGGTAGGTTTCGACGGATCTAGCGATGCTAGGCGCTCGTTGAGTTGCGTCAGCGGGATTTTCAACGCTCCATCGATACAGCCTCCGGCTGTCTCGCCTGGTTGGCGGACATCCACGAGCTGGATTTCGTCGTTGCCTGCCAGTTCGAGCCGGAGTTGGTCGACAGCAACTCGGCGACTGTGGGAAACGGCCGAGGGATTCTCCGACATCGATCGCTCTGGATCGGCCAAGTACCCAACTACGAGATCGTAGCCAATACGAGCGAGTCGGTTCTTGGCTTCCAGTTCGGTTCCTGGTGCCGTAACGAGAACCAGCGATGTCTTAGGATCTATGACGCCTCCAGCAAACTCGGCGTATCGTCCAGAAAGTCCTATGTTTATCGCTCCGGCCAAGTGCCCGGCTGCAAATTCATTCGGATCCCGGGTGTCGAGAACAATCGCTCCGAGCTGCTGGTGGGCAACAACTTCTTCAAGGCCAAGAGATGGAGGAACAGCGAGTTCGTCTAGCAAGGGCCGTAGCTGGCGGTTGAGACTGGCGTCATAGGCGAAATATGCGGGCGGTGCTGTTTGGCCCTCGGTCACCGCCTCGACGAACGCGAGTTTCCCCATAGGAGCAAGCGCATAGTTAGACGACCGTTGCTCCCCTATCGTCGACCAAGTATCGGTCGACAAGTTTTTCCCGCACGACGACCCAGCACCATGAGCCGGGTACACACGAGTGGCATCTGGGAGAGTTAACAATTGTCCATGTAACGACTCAAACAGTTGCTCGGCCAACTCGTTAGCCGTGACTCCTTTCGACGACAACAGATCTGGTCGGCCTACGTCGCCGATGAATAACGTATCGCCGGTGAGGACTCCGTACGGCACCTCATCGCCATCATTCTCGAACACCACAACGCTGATTGACTCGGGCGTATGGCCCGGCGTATGACGAATCTCTAGCGCTACTTGGCCGAGGGACACTCGTTCCCCATCGGCCAATTTCCTCGATTCGAACTCAGTCTCAGCTGCGGCCCCGTAGGCGATCACTGCCCCCGTCGCCTCGGCCAACTCAAGGTGCCCGGAGAGAAAGTCGGCGTGGAAGTGGGTCTCGATTACTAACTCGATCGAAAGGCCATGTTGGGCGGCTGTTTCGAGGTACGGCCCTATGTCTCGTCGAGGGTCGACTACCACCGCTCGGCCCGAGGTTTCATCGCCAATAAAGTATGAGGCTTGTGACAAACAGTCGAGGTAGTGCTGTTCAAAAATCATTTTAAACTCGGCCTTTCAGCATTAGATTCCAGTACATAAATGGCAGACCATATTTCTTCAGATACCACATATCGGTCCGTGGTTTGATGGTGTTAATCAGCGGAATCGACGGTGTTGGTTCCATAGAGTAGTCGAACTCGGCTAGCAACATTTTTGAACGAGATGTCGTCAACGGGCACGACGAATAGCCTTCGTATCGTTCTGTCGGATCTTTCGACTGGAGTTGCATGGCTACGTTAGCGGCGACCACGGGCGCCTGTTTTCGAATGGCTGCCCCCGTCTTGGAATTGGGTGTTGACCCTGCGTCTCCAAGCGCAAACACGTTGGGATACCGAACATGTTGGTGAGTATATTTGTCGACGTCCACGTAACCGGCGGGCATACTAGCTGCCAGCGTGCTCTGTTTCACCCAGTCGGGAGCCGATTGAGGCGGCACAATGTGCATCACATCGTAGGGCAGGACAAAAGACTCCCCGCCGTCGCCAACCGACCTAAAACTGGCCCTCTTGCCAGCGGGGTCGATCGAATCAAGTTCGGAACAGAAATGGACCGTAATGCCATAGTCAGCGACAACAGCATCTAACTGATCTGAGAACGCCTTCACTCCGAACATGCCCGGCGTCGGCAGTACAAGGTGGATGTCTATCTGATCGAGGACGCCAGCGGACCGCCAATGGTCGGCTGCTAGATACGCAATCTTTTGTGGCGCTCCAGCGCACTTGATTGGACCGGACGGCATGGTGAATACGGCTGATCCAGATGTGGTGCTACGAATAAACTCCCATGTCTTCGGTGCTAGATCGTAGGTGTAGTTCGACGAGACGCCATCTCGACCCAACGTTTCGGTTGCTCCCGGAATCTGGTTCCAATCGAGCTGTATCCCTGGACATACTACGAGCACTTCATAGGTAATAGCCATGCCACCAGTGGCATAGACGGTGTTGTTTTCCGGGTCGAACCCTTCAGCTGCCTGTTTGATCCATTTGACGTTCCCAGGTATCACCGACGCTTCGGAGCGCTCACTGGTTTCCAGCTTAGCGCAGCCGCCGCCAACCAACGTCCACAATGGTTGATAGTGATGCTTCTCAGACGGGTCGATTACTGCGATATCGCTGAAGGTTTTTTGCAGTCGGGCGGCGACCGAAATTCCAGCCGTACCCCCGCCAACGATGACAACGCGGTGGTGACTCGTGGTCTTATCCATTCGACCCTCTTTGATTATGAGCAACAAAATGGGAAGTTGGAGTCTTCATCAACAGCTCCATCGAACACCAAATCAAGGCTCGCGTCTTCGTATCTTAGGTGCAGACTTTATTCAGATACCAGCCGTCTTCGAGCGGTACGATCTCTGAACTAGCGCCAGAATCCAATGTCGGAATTTCAAAGTCGCCCCGAATCTCGGCTGTGGTAGCGCATCCGGAAATGCCGAGTCCATTTGATCCAACTAAAATTCGCGTCACCCCTTCTTCGGCACACCGCGACACTCGGCTGGCGTTGCTCGCACCGAGCGCTTGCTGGTACATGTCGTAGCGTGCAGCTGGTAGATCTACCGCTGACAAAACATCCGACTCTGCCACTAGTGATTGGCCCCCATTTTTCGACCACCCACCGCCGTGTTTCCAATAGTCGTCGAGACGGTCGAATCCGATCGAACGACACATAGGTTGATCGCGTTCGTCGGCATCTTGAACAATAAGTGCATGAAGGATGTCGTAGGTGCGCTGGTTGTCAGTAAAGCCAACTGCTAGCTGTTTCGTAGTTGGCGCTGTGTCTGACGAGCATGCCAACCCAGATATCGCAACGAGCAAGGATAGAAAGATCACCGATTTGCCGTGGGTGGGAACGCGCACGACTCATCGTACTAACCGGCCGACCGCGAGCTCTGAACCTGCACTCAATCTGCACAGAATCAAGAACCTGGCGAGCTAGGAGTCCACGTCAACCGCTTGAGTCTGGCACGACAGCTGAGCGGCATCCACCCCATCGGCCATGAACATCGTTCCGCTCGCTTTCACAGCCCGATCAGCCGCAACACGGGTCTCCCATATCGAGACTTGTCCGAGCCACAGCCCACCGTCGTCTCTGGCTCCGATGAACGCTTCGATGTCGACCACGTCCGAGGAGGTGTTCCGAACCACAATCTCTACTTCCATCCAGTTTGCGAACGCACCAGGCTGGCAAGAGATTTCTTCCACCACCGACTGATTTTCAACTAGCGAAGTTTCGACTGGCTGTATCGAGAACTCTGTTACCTCGCAAGCAACGATTCCGTCTTCCAAGGAGTCAAGGTTTGGCCGAAACGATCCACCGGGTTCAATCGCCCGGGTATAGGTTCCCCGTTCGTCAACAACAACTCCGTTGGCGTCGAGATGTACGACTTGGAGTACGAAATCTTGGTGCGATGCTGTTGTGTTGGTTATCGTCGCCTCAGAAAGCGATCGACCCTCCTCGCAAACCCCATCGCTGTAGCGGGCTAGCGTATCGACACCGCTGCCGCCGGAACCATCGTCGATTGTTTCTTCGCCGCCTGACCCCCCGATCTGCACGCCATCGCCGATTTCGACGCCGTCGCCGATTTCGACCCCAGGCTCGTCAAGGGTCGTCGAGCCGTTCTCAACGATGGTAGGGCTGGAATCATCAACTTGGTCGGTGTTGACTGGCAGAGTTGTTGTCGCAGCTTGGCCAAAAGAGTTCGCTAAATCGTTGTCACCGGCAACACTGTCAACCGATGAGGGATTAGGCGAACCAGCTAGGTCTGCCTCGGGGGCAGACCTAGTCAGCCAGTAGCCGAATCCGAGAACTAGCACGGCGACCGCTCCGAACGCTACGAGTCCGGGCCACCAATAGCTTCTCGCCTGCTTTGGTTGTTCAACCGGTCCACTGGCACCGACTCGATTGGCAGGCACTGGTTCTATTGGTGATGGCGGCAACGCCTGGGTTTGTTGAGTTAATGGTTGGGTCTCTGCGAACTGAGGGTTGCCCGCCGGAACAGTTAAATCAGGCTGTTGCCGCTGCTGCAGCAAAGCCGAGGCCCAGTCCCCGATCTGGACTGCGCTCGGTCGTTTGTGTTCTTCTCGGCTAGCAACTTCGGCAACGAGGTGCGCCACGTCGGGTTCGAGTGATGGATCAATCGACGGTGTCGACGTCATGATGTTTTGGATAAGAGCCTGACCTGACCCCGAGAACACGCCCCGACCAGCTAGACAAACGTGAGCGAGAACGCCTAGAGCATAGACGTCGGAAGACGAAGTAGCCCGAGTCGTTGCGAAGAGCTCTGGCGACATGAACGCGGGCGTTCCAGTTACAACTTCTCCTCGGTGATATGAACCGGTGGCTGTCGTATCTCGCATTAAACCAAAATCGGCTAGCTTCCAATTGCCGTTGCCATACAACACGTTGCCGGGCTTGATGTCACGATGAATCAAATCGCGGCCATGGAGATAGGCAAGACCGTCAGAGAGTTCCACCAAAATGGCAAGCACAGCGTCAGTCCCAAGTCGTTGGGATGGCTGCTCGGAGACGTAGTCAGCGAGCGAAACGCTGCACAGTTCTGTTACCAAGTACGGATGTAGCTGGTCACCAAGTTCGATCTGGCCCGAATCCAGGTAGCCAACCAAATTTTGATGGCGGAGCTGAGCCATCTTCTTTACCTCGCCGAGGAACTCATTCCGTTCTTGAGGCGAGGTGTTCGGATGGAGTACTTTCAGCGCACTGTCGCCCAGGCCAATGCTGGAGGTATCGGTCGCCTGAAAAACCTGGCCGAACCCACCCTCACCAAGAAATCGAGTGATTCGCCAACGGCTGCCGACCATGTCACCGATAGTTAGTTCTTGTTCCACCGCCTGCTTCTTTCCCTCACGCCTTCTTAAACCTTACTTAGGATGGAGGGTCTCGGGGCGGCGCACCGCCGGGACCTAGCCAAACCTCAACATTTCGTCAGCATTTCGTCAGCATTTCATCAGCATTTCCCCAGTCGAGCACCCAAGGTCAGCACCTAGGGGTAGGCAAACGGTCAAGTTCGAGGATTTCTGAAAAAGATCGGAACCAAACAGCCGTGCTTCGCGTGTACCAACAAGTACCCCTCGAATCCCGGTGGAGGATTAGCAATGTTTATTTTGTCCAAACAGTGGTTTATGCGCTGTCGATCTCGTCTGCTAGTAATCGGCACAGCGATCGCTCTTACCGCCAGCATTCTGGTGGCAGCGCCTGAAGTCAATCCGGCTGATGCCGCCGAGATCTCGTCTAGCGGCCGTTCCACCGGGATCTCAGCTACAGGATTGCGACTCAACTCGTCGTTTCAAAACAACGATGGAGTGTCCGCCCGCCAGCTCGTCGAGCCCAAAGAACTTTCGTCCGGCGATGCGATCGGCAAAGTCACCTTTTTGGGCACCAACGATCTGAATTCGATCGATGTTCAGTCGACCTCGGCGCTCAGAACTGACATAACTATACGGTACTTTACCAATGGCGAGGCTCCGGTCGGAACAACGGTTGTGGAGCGGCTTGACAGTTTCGAATCCAAGCGATTCTTCGCCCCTGCGAATGCCGATCAGGCCGAGGTTCTGTCAAACGGATACGTTGTCGGAACGGCCAAACGGGGCGGATCGCTGACCCCTGGAGAGAGCTTTTTCAAAAACGGCAACGGACAGCTTGTGCCACTTCAAACTGAGTCGGATAGTGATGGCGCGCCTCTGGGCCATACGATCTTTGTGCCAACTGCGAACGTCACTAACACTACGATCGAAGTCGAATCTCAAACTAGCGGCATGAGCGGACAAACTATGTCTTGCTATTCCGTCGCCAATGGTTCAATCCTGGCAACAAGCAGCGGTCGTTCAATGACAGTACCGGTTGCACCAGCCGATGGCGGCCAGGGTGTTATTTGCGATACGAGCAATCGAGACCGACGACCGATCTCCGCCACAGTCAGCGTGCCGAACATTGGCACCTACAATGCGTTCGCCGTTGGGACCAACCTCGATTTTGATGTAGATAGCGCTTTCGAGGCCCATCAAACCGCCGATGATCAAGTCCGTGGGTTGAGAGCCCGTTTAGGTCTTCATCTAACGTCTATCGGTGCCGGTATTACTCAGACGCAGCGCGAAAGCTTCGTAAACAACTTCGAACAAATTCACCAAGGCCAGTACCAGGCGTTCTACGAAACCCGAGATGCCCTACTGCTCGCCCTCCGACGATCGACGACAGACCAGCTCGCGGCCGGAAGGAGCAACAGCGACAACGCCCGAGAGTCACTAGCGATGCTGCTGCGTGGTAGTGACGCTGAATTCGTCGCACCAGCGTTACGTTTCCATCTCTCGCTTGGCCACTTCGAAGATCCGGGCGACGACTGGATGGAGGAACGAGCCGGAGAGTACCTCGCCAGCGCTTTCATATTGTATGACAACCCTGCTTCAACCGACAACGATCAGGTTGACAGAACAAACCACGCTAAGCGCATCTTGAACGAAGCCAAACGACTCTATGGCGGAACCGCGTTAGTCGCTTCCGATCAAGACGAATTCATGGTGGCAATCGATGCCGCTCTCAACGCATACGACACATCTTCAGATTCGTGGGATAATTCCACCCTGTTCGCGGTCGGGCTGACCACGTCAACGTTCGACTACCTCAACAACATCGAGATCGACAACTTGCCCCGGGCCAAAGGGATAGCCCAGATCGCAACAGCTCTCGCCTTTGTCGGAGCTTCCACCCGCCTCATACTCAATCCCCTCGACGGGCTTCCCGATATTGACACCGTCGGCAAGGTTCTGGCTGGCTTTGGCCTTGCGGTTGACACGGCCGGGAAGGTCGTAGGGTTTGTCATGACGGTTGAGGAATGGCTTACCAGCATAAGCAGTGTGTCAGTTTCGGGTGGGGGCACTCCAATATGGCAGACCGGCCGATCCAAATTGTTGTGGCGCTTGGCCGTTCAAGCGGGCAAGTACGGCGTCAAATTTTCTGTAGTCGCAGCAAGCCTTAATCTGTTAGCTCAGGGTTGGGCCGTTGGTGGTTGGATTGGCGCTGGTACCGCCAACATTGACGATTACGCCGATTTGATAGGTTCGATTGCGATCGTTCTATCAATCTTCATAGCGCCGATCTTTCCCCTGGTTGGATTAATCGCCTTTGTCTTTGGATTTATCTTGAATCTTGGTGACGGGAACTCCGTCAGACTGCAAAATGAGCTCAAGGCCGAATTCGAAGCTGGCCTTGCAGCTATGGGAATCGCAAGCACCAGTGCAGCCGCATGCGCCCTTCGGTCCACCGACTATCTCAATCGCTACGCGCCCCGAGACCAAGATCGTGGTCTGGCTATTCGAAACGTTGCCGGACTACATCGAGACTGGACCGACGGAACGCCGGTCGGGTTGAGCATCGCCCAGGTGATACAGCTAGGCGAGCAAACCTGTCAAAATGGCGAGTCCAAGTTGTTAAGTGATAGCAATTTTGGAAAAGGTCTGGCCGCTCTGTTCGACTGGCGGAAGCAGAACAATCCTGACGTGGCTGACCAAACAATGGTCGATGACTTCCTTAGACTTAAAGGCAATCAAGCGGGGATGAATATCGAACCATTTGCACGAGCTGCAACTGCTCGTTCAAGCCTTACTTCCATTATTTCTACCTCTTGTAATATTCAGCTCAACCCGGCGCAGCAAGCAATGTTCGACGCTTTCATCGGCAGTTGCCCCAACAGTACGTTCCTTCCGTTTGCGCCCGGCTTACCTGCTACTGCTACCGCCGCCAGCCTTAAAGGCGACGTAAATCTTGAAACTGACAAGCAGGCAACAAGGTTCGCCAAGCCGGTTCGGTCAGCGCTCGTTCGCTACTACCGTCGGAACACGCCAGAGGCTTACAATCCTGCTGAGATCACGTTCTCCAGCGATGAAATCGAGAACTTCGGACCAGGAGACAACTACTTCAAAGTAGATGTCGGACCTTTCCCCGACGAAGACGAGCGTTGCTTTCAGATCACCGGTTTCACCGACAGCGACGTCGAATATTCCAGCGGTCACACCTGCGTCGTGCCGAAGGTGGGAGTCAACGGGATAACCGGAATCAACCGTGACCCTCAAACCGACGAGCGAGTTAACTACCGGCGGATAAACGGACCCTCTCCGCTCGCCAGTGGATCGGGAGGGAATCTCTTGTTCAAGACTGACAAGCCCTGGTCCTACGACATCGCCGATTGGAACAACGACGGCATCGACGACTGGGTTGGCTTCCGCCACCAGGGCGACACTGGCACCGGGATTCGATCCACCGAGATTCATGTCTTGAACGGAGCCAAGCCCGAATGGCTCTACCAGTCCGCGACCGCTATGCCGTGGAGCGACTTCAAAAACTACAGTTTCCACATGGCTGATTGGAACGGCAACGGCAGTCAAGACATGATTCTGATCAAGCAAGGAGGCGCGTCGTCAACTGAAGTACATGTTATTGATACCAATAATCCGATGGCGTTCTCATCACACAACGTCACCGCTCTGCCGCGGACTAAGGGTGAACTTTGGCACTTCGACATCGCCGATTGGAACAACGACGGTCGCCTCGATGTAGTTGGCGTAAAGCAACGAGGGGCTTCCTCAACGGAGCTCCACGTGCTCGACGGAAACAACTTGAACCGATTTCTGTTGCAAACAGCCACCGCTCTCCCCCGAACCGACGTGAATTGGGACTTCGAGGTGGCCGATTGGAACGGCAACGGAACCCAGGATCTAGTTGGTTTGAACCGAAATGGTTCATCTTCTACTGAGTTGCGAGTGGTGGACGGTGGACAACCATCAAAGCTTCTAGCTAGCTCGGCTACATCTATACCAAGAACGAACACCTATTGGAGCTTCTTAGTATCGAAATAGCGACCTTGATAAAGAGACGGAAGCGTCCATCGGTTCGGGCTTGGTACCGGACCGATGGGCGATCGGCCTCGACCGGTCAAGCCGCCATGTCACCTCTGAAGACTGCGCCTGGTCCGATAGCGTCTTGAATGATGATGTCGCTATCCAAGCCTCCTACCCCGGGCGAAACTGCCGTCTACCTTCGAGTTCAGACACCAGCTAACTGTGTCATGGCCAATGTAGACATCGGGCTAGGCGGCCTATCTCGATGAAACTAGGACTAGGTCCAACCCTGGTGATCGGCGGAGCCCGAAGCGGAAAAAGCAATCTGGTTTTGGAGCTCGGCTTGTCCTGGCCCGGTGCTGTCTGCTTTGTGGCGACCGCCACGGCTGGGGACGACGACATGGCCGCTCGCATTCAACGGCATAAAGACGAACGGCCCGCTCGCTGGAGCGGGTTAGAACTTCCCCTTTTCGGCGGCTCCGATGTGTCAAATACCGAGGGTGAGCTGTTGATAATTGACTGCATCACGATGCTGGTAGCGAACTTACTGTTCGAAGGCAGCTCTGACGACGAAATTACTAGTCATGTTGCCGAGCTGGGCCGAGCTCTCCAGCAACGACAAGCCCCCAGCCTAGCTGTGACCAACGAAGTCGGTCTCGGCGTACACCCCGAAACAGAACTGGGACGCCGATACCGAGACACTCTGGGGCGGGCCAATCGAGCCTTGGCCGACACCTGCCAGACCTCCCTCTTTGTTGTCGCTGGAAAAGTAGTCCGGCTTAGCGACCTGGAATTGGAATGGCCCACATATCAACCAGCGACTAAAGAGAATAACAATGTTGACTAGCTCTCACCTCGTTGCCGAGCTCGCAACGGCCAGTGAGCCGGACGAACAATCACGATCGGCGGTACAGCAACGAGTCGACGATATTCTGCGACCCGCCGGCGCTCTAGCCCGGCTCGACGAGTTGGCGGTTTGGCTCGCAAGCTGGCAAGGCCGGTCGACCCCGGCGGTAGATAGTTCGGTGGCAATCATCTTCGCCGGTGACCACGGTGTGACATCAGATGGCGTGAGCGCCTACCCAGCTGAGGTAACCGGTGCGATGCTCTCAGCGTTTCAACAACAAAAAGCATCGGTGTCTGCCATGGCGTCGGTTACCGGCACCAGCGTGCATGCGATAGATGTTGGGGTGGGCCAGCCGACCGGTAACTTACGAACCGAACCAGCAATGACTCCGGAACGTTTCTCGAAAGCTTTTCACGACGGCCGATCTGCAGCTGCTCATTATTGCCAACAAGACGGCGATGTGGACCTCCTCATCTTCGGAGAGATGGGAATCGGCAATACCACGGCGGCAGCAGCAGTATCGGCGGCCTTGTACACGTTGACGCCCGCCCAAACTAAAGCTGAGGCTGATGCCGAATCGGAGATCAGTCAGGCCGGCGATGCTGGCGATGACGCGGCCAAGTTCGTTGGCCGAGGCACCGGTGTTGACGATCGCGACTACACCAACAAAATTCGAGTGGTATCTGAGGCTGTCCGGCGGGTAGCAGCGCTTGCAGTTGAAGACGACATTGCGCTTAGCCCGCTTGAAATTCTCCGTCAGCTCGGGGGAACAGAACTAGCGGCCATCGCTGGTGCAATGTTCGAAGCTCGACTTCGTTCTGTTCCAGTTCTATTGGATGGATACATCGCCACTGTGCCAGCAGTCGTCCTACACGCAATCGATCCGACTATTGTCGCCAACGTACGTGCCGCCCACGTGTCCGCAGAACCGGGGCACCTGCTTCTCTTGCAGCGACTTGGCCTCGCCCCGGTGCTGTCGCTCGATCTGCGGCTGGGAGAAGCTTCGGGTGCGGTAGCTGCCGTTCCCCTGCTACAGATGGCATGTAAGCTAGTGACCGACGTGCCTACATTCAGCGAGTGGTTCGGCCCACAATGAGTTCCGCCATCCGATCGGAGCTACGCGGACTGCGAGTAGCGGCCGGATTCCTCACTCGTATTCCGGTCGGCGACGTAACCGACGGTGGCACGGTGACCGTCAAGCTGGAACAGGCGGTCCGGTGGTTTCCCGTTATTGGCCTGGGCATCGGGGCTATCGAGGGAGCGACGTTCTTCGCCTTATCGCAGGTTTCAACTCCTTCGGTGTCAGCGGTGGTAGCGGTGGCCATATCGGCACTGCTAACCGGAGCGTTTCACCACGATGGCTTGGCCGACATGGCCGATGCTTTTGGTGGAGGCTGGACCGCTGAGCGACGTTTAGAAATCATGAAGGATTCACGCCTAGGAACCTATGGAACCACCGCCCTCGTCCTTGCGTTGTTTTTAGAGACCGCTACCGTGGCGTCACTCACTCCAGCTCGAGCTATTCTGGCGTTAGTTGCCGCCCACACACTTAGCCGGGCGCTCGCCGTTGCTTCAATGCTGATCGCTCCCGCTGCTGGGGACGGTCTTCGAGCGTCATATTTCAGCGATCTGCATTGGCCTGCTCCGACAATCACAGTTCTTGTGACGCTTCTAGCAACCGGTGTTCTCCTCCGGTCAACTGCGCTGCTGGCAATTCCTTTGGCCATTGCGACGATGAGCTGCGTGATTTGGCTCTCCCTTCGCAAAATCGGCGGTGTTACTGGCGACGTGTTGGGAGCAGTTCAACAAGTTTCTGCGCTAGCAGTTTTGGTTGCTGCCACCATCATTTAGTCAATACTTTCGGACCGCAAAGGTTGACAGTAATTCGGCCCACGAATCTCAAGTCTTGGTATTCGAACGTCGATGCACTGAGGTGACGTTGACGTCGAGCGATATGACTAGTCAGACTGAGCGTTGGCAAGCCCGACCTCGACTTGCCTTCTTGCTCCAAGCAGTCATCTTCGTAGTGCCGATTTGCTTGGCATGGCTTGCTGTTCGAGCTACCCGATCGGCCTACTGGCATCCTGAGGGTTTGGGCGGGTCGATTGCTTGGGTCATCCAAGCAATGGTGGTCGCAGCAATCGTGTCGTACCTTGCCAGTCGGGTTATGAAACAACTCACCCCTCTGTCAACTCTTTTAAAGTTGAGTCTCATATTTCCTGACAATGTTCCCTCTCGATTCGGTGTAGCGCTCCGGTCAGGCACGATGAACCAGTTGAAAAAGAGTGAAGTTGCATTGTCGGGGACTGTCGGTGAGGCGGCCGAGGAAGCGATTGCGTTGGTCATGAAACTCGGGAAGCATGATCGGTCGACCCGAGGACACGTCGAGCGGGTCCGAGCCCACGCCGAGTTGATCGGTCGTGAACTTAACCTTCCAGAAGCCGAGATAGATCGGCTCCGCTGGGGAGTACTACTTCACGACATCGGCAAGATTGTCATCCCTGCTCGAATTTTGAAAAAGACTGGCGAGCTGTACAAACATGAAGAAGGCATTCTGCGAAACCACCCGGTCGACGGCGCCCGAATTGTTGCTCCTTTGGAGTCATGGCTGGGTGAGTGGACGTTAGCCGCATCGGAGCATCATGAGCAATGGGACGGCGGTGGATACCCGGCTGGCCTGAGCGGCGAAGACATCTCTCTACCTGGTCGAATAACCGCGGTAGCAAACTTTTTCGATGGAATGACTGCGAAGCGGCCAGGCCACAAGCCACTATCTCCGGCCGACGCCCGCCAACAGCTCGTAGCTCGATCCGGGACCGAATTCGATCCAACCATAGTTCGAGCATTCTTGCGGGTCGGTTTGCAGTCGAACCGCTCGGTAGGGATTTTCGGTTGGATCCTGGAACTTCCTGCCTTATTTCGGGCTACCCCTCTGCTAGCCCCAGCATCTTCGGTCGTAGGCGTTGGACTTGCCGCCGTTGCCGCCGTCACGTCACCCGGCCTTCAGCAGGCACCACCAGAAACGGTCGCTTTTGCCATCACCGAAGAGGGCAACTCAGACACGGTAATCGGAACAACTACCACCGCTCCTCAGCCGGCACAAGCCGACGAACCTTCGACAATCCGCTCTGCCCCGACGACTACACCAACCGTTGCCTCATCGCTGCCAGCCACCACCCGGCGTGTGCCGCCTTCTACAACATCAACTCAGAAACTGGTTGCCTCCACCACCATTGCCCCGACGACATCATCAACTATCGGATCGACGACGAGCACTACAAGTCCAACGACATCGGTAGTAGTCGCCAAACCGACCACCACGCAACCGGCAACTGCGCAATCGACAACGAGCCAGACAACGATCCGAACAACGACGACTAATCCACCAACGACGGTGCCGCCTTCTAGCCAGCAAACCACTACTACAGCATTGATACCAACGACTGCGCAAACACCACTAGCAGCAGACGCTCCGATCGCAGTCGAATCCCCACTTGCTGTGCCGCTGACGACAACCACGGTGGTCGTCGCTACGACTCAATCAACGACTACGTCGAACCCAACGACAACCACCCCAACAACAAACACGACCGCCCCGCCACCGGTCCCGGTCGGTCCGACCGGCACCGGATTCGTCATTCTTGAGCCCAACGCGGTGCCAGAAACTCTGGCGCCTGGTTCGATCGAGTCGAATGAGTACATGTATCTGTTCGCCGAGCAGGACGGCCTGGTCCTGAAGGCAGATTTGGTCGTTTCGGCATTCGAACCCGGGGTTCCATTCAACGGTGACAGCCCTTTATCGACAGTAATTCCGGCCGAGACTCCTGTCTGCGTTTGGTTCATTCACTCGGATCCAGCGTGGCTGCCTAGCGTGGAAGCAACTATCAATTTTGGTCAAACTATCTTGGGTGTCACGATGACGGCGTCTGAACTACAACAAACTTCCGAGTTCGAATTGCCGGGAGTCAACTACGCCTACGACGGATTGGGCGCCCCCGATACCTTGACAATCGATGGCAGTGAGCTTTTCTTCCAGGCCGATCACATCCCGTTCCTGACCGACCAGATCCGGGTCTATACCAGTTGCTAGCGTGAAAAGACTGTCTTACGCTCTTTGGCCAACGACTTGGCGAAGCATTCGAACGACGGGGTGTCGCTCGACCGCACCGACGGTGTGAGCCGATGGGGCTGGATGACGCTCCGCTGCTTTGTTTTGCTGAAGGAGCCAGGTGTTTCCTTCTGAGTGAACCTGATCGCCGCGGTTTGCGGCCAAGTAGTTGACTGCGTGCTTGACTCCAGGCCAGTCCCAATCATCGCCACACAGAACGGCGTTTGGAAACAAAGCCCGAGCAACCGCAACATCAGCCAACACATCCTCATATACATGGGATCCGTCGACATACACGATGTCTGGTTCAACGCCAGCGCTATGAACAGGCGACATCATGTCGGGGCTGAAACCGCGCAACGGCGTAAGCCGATCTCGAAGCTCCCAGTTGGAGGCTAGGAAGATCTGATAGATACCGTCTTTCTCCTTGGTTACGAACTCCGTCAGCTCCGGAGCGTGATTCAAGAACGGACGATCTTTGGCGCTGTCAACATCGAACCATGGGTCAATACAAAATACATGAGCCTCGGGGTAGCGCTCAGCGAAGTAGCGAGCTGAAGAGCCTAGGAGCGAGCCAATCTCCACTACGAACCTCGCCTCTTTAGGCAACATGGAATCGAGAAGTTCGCGACCCTCAATGCCCCAACCCCACTCGCTCGCTGGCGCATCCGGGCGGCGGGTCGGCCATGGGTAGGCGTTGACAAGATCGTTGAGGCCGGGCATACCGAAGATGGTATAGCCGCAAGATCCAAGACCGAGAAGATGCTGATGAGGAAAGATACTCGACCGCAGATTCTCTGAAATTCGTGACAAACTGGCAGAGCGGGCAAACCTACCTAGTAGGCCTGGACGTGTATTTCCGCTCAGACGGGTAGCGATCGGAGGGCTTAGGCTTTTCAGTTAGATCTCTATCAAAAACTCGACTTTTGGCGTGAAGGAGCTACGAGTGACCTACCAAGTTGGTGGCCCATCTAAATGAGTCAGACTCCCACCATCTCTGACCTTGGAACCATGTATGTGGTTGGCGGCAGGCAGAGAACTCGCGCCGGTCTCCGCGATCTAGATCCCCAGTGGTACGGCTATAGCCATGGCGTCGTTGTTGAGATCAACGACCAGCAACCGACAACCGTAATGGAACGGCGCTCAGATCCAGGTACCTGCGGCCCCGACGATCCTGAACTGTTTAAGTCGGCCACACGAGTCGGTGATCGGTTATACGCCTGTTCCCAGACTGAAGCCATGGTGTACAGCTTCCCGGAGCTCGAACTTCTCCATCATGTGAGCCTGCCCATGTTCAACGATGTTCACCATGTGGTGCCAGCCCGCGATGAGTTGGGCCAAGTCGATCCGTCAAGGATGTGGCTCGCCGTTTCGGGCCAGGACCTAGTTGCAGAGATAACAGTCGATGGCGAGTTGCTCTCGACGTGGGCTGTAGATGGGTCCGATCCGAGCGACCGGATTGACCCCGATCGGGACTACCGCATCAACACCAAGTTGAAGCCCCACAAGTTCCATCCCAACTATCTCTTCTACGCTCCGGACCAGAGCCTGTGGGTTACCCGGTTCGAGACTCGTGACGCGGTCCAGGTAGGCGACGTTGAGCGACGAATGGACGTTGGCGACGAAAGGTGTCACGACGGCGTCGTCGACGAAGGCCTCGTTCATTTCACAACCATCGATGGGAAAGTCATCGTGGTCGACCCCGTGTCACTAAAGACGATTGCTGAACACACGCTGGTTGGAAATCGACCCGACATACTTCTTGGTTGGTGCCGTGGGCTGACCTTTGTCGGCGACACGGCCGTTGTCGGGTTCTCTCGAATTCGCCACACGAAAGTCCGAGGCGCTCTTAGCTGGGTTCGGAACGGGCTAACTCAATCGGAGCCGACCCGCGTTGCGATCTACGACCGCCGAAACTGGACCTTGCTAGATGAAATTGATCTTGAACCGGCAGGCTGCAACGCAGTTTTTTCGATAGTGGCGGAGACAAAAAGTTGACCGCGCTAAACAACACCCCCCGACCTCTGAATATTCTCATGGTCTCAGCCCGCTATGCCCCGTTCGTTGGTGGCACAGAAATTCACACCGGCGAAGTTGCAGCTGAGCTGAGCCGTCGAGGTCACAACGTAACGGTGCTAGCGACCACGTGGGGTCAGGGCGGGTCGGCCCTTGATGAAAACGACGTCCGAGTTATCAGCACGCCAGCGTTTCCTCGAGGATCAGATTTGCACTACGCCCCCGGGCTTCGCTCTGCGATCGCCAATGGGGACTGGGACATCGTTCACGTTCAGGGTTACCACACCCTGGTCGCCCCTATGGCCCTAGCCGCCGCTCAACGAGCAGGGTTTCCCACTGCTCTAACGTTCCACAGTGGCGGACATTCATCACTAATTCGGAATGCTTTACGTCCAATCCATGTGTTCGCTATGCGCAAGCTGATGCGCAACGCCGCGAAACTTATTGCGGTGTCGCAGTTCGAAGCGTCGCTGTTTGCTTCCCGACTCGGGATCAATCCGGCCCATGTCTCGGTTATTCCAAACGGCGTTTCTCGATCCACAATCGAAGCTCCTCCTCTGCCGGAAACGATCACCGACGATTCTGAGCCCAGCGGCCACAATCAACTGTCGACAACAATTCTGTCGATTGGCAGGCTGGTTCGATATAAGGGACACCATCGAATCATTCGAGCCATGCCCAAAATTCTGCGGTCGTCGCCCGATGCTCGCCTGCTAATAATTGGCCAGGGCCCTTACGAAGAAAAGCTCCGACGCTACGCCAAGCGGCTCGGCGTGGCCGACAAAGTCGATTTCGACTTCATACCCAGCGATGAACGGGAACGACTAGAACAAATTCTACGTGACGTCGCCATGGTCTTAGTCATGAGTAACTATGAGTCTCACGGCATGGTGGCCTACGAAGCCATCGACGCTGGTGTTCCGGTTGCAGTCGTCAGCAAGACCGCTCTTCGCGAACTGGTGGCCGCAGGTCGGGCCCAAGGCATACCGCCCAACGCATCGAGTCAGGAACTAGCCGACATCGTTAATCGGATACTGCAATCTGGACCTGAAGACAACCGGCCGAAGGTTGCAGCATCACCTGTTCCCACCTGGGATCGTATCGTCGACCTTTTGGTCGACGAGTACCGCAGTTTGTTGCCTAGTTCAGCTGAGGCGGCCAGCGAGCGACGAGGAATCGCTTCGTAATGCGAATCCTGTTTGTCACCGACTTCTATCACCCGTACTCCGGTGGAGTCGAAATACATGTCCGCACTATCGGCCGGGAACTTCAGGCTCGAGGCAACACTGTCGCAGTTGCTACTCTTCCGAGCTCTGACCGCTCGGTTGCCGACGGCAAACACAGCCCCGCCGACGACGGGGGCATCGAGGTCCACTCAGTACGACACAGCGCCCAAGCGTTCGGCGCCCGATTCCGTCATCAAGATCGGCCGTGGGCTCCTCCGTTTCCAGATCCGTTAACCTGCACCGACCTTCGGCGCGTCGTCAAAAGATTCAAACCCGACGTCATTCACGGCCACGACTGGCTCGCTCGGTCCGCTCTGCCCAGGATTGTCACTGGTGGAGTTCCAGTCGTCACAAGCCTTCACTATTACACCCGGTCATGCGCCAAAAAGACGCTATGGCGTGATAACACAATCTGCGACGGTCCGGAGCTGAAGCAATGTATGCAATGTTCCGCCGACCACTACGGGCGAGCCCGAGGAACGTTGGTGACATTAGGCCTGCGGGCCGGCACCAAACTTGAGGATCGGAATACGAAACGTTGGATTTCCGTGTCGGAGGCTACCGAAGTCGGTAACGGCCTTAGCGGTCGGACAAATTCACTAGTGATCGCAAACCCGGTCCCGTCGGCGACTGCGTCAGCACAAAACGGGTCACAGCGACAGTCGACCGATTTCCTTGGCGAGCTAGATGGCGACGTCAGGGTCGACCTCGCACCACTGCTCGAAGATGACGACAAACCATTTGTTCTTTTCGTCGGCGACATTCGTCCCGAGAAGGGTGTCGAGGTGTTGGCCGCGGCCATGCGTCAACTACAAGCCCAAGGCAACGAGACTCCTTTGGTGATCGTCGGTGAGCGGATGACCAGCTCTATCGACCTTCCGGACAACACGATCGAAGTTGGGCACGTTGACAACAACGTTGTTCAGCAATTGTGGCGCTCCGCCACTGTTGGCGTTATTCCGTCGCAGTGGCCGGAACCATTCGGGCTGGTAGCAGTCGAAGCTATGGCAGCCGGATGCCCAATTGTGGCCTCGCGAGTTGGTGGCTTGGCTGAAATCTTGGCTGATGGCCGGGCCGACCTGGTCGAACCAGGAGATCCAAATGCCTTGGCTGGTGCGATACATCGCTTGCTTGATGATCCGGAGCGGCGTCGCCAACTCAGTACCTTGGCCAAAGCCAGCGTTGACCGTTACGCGATAGATTCGATCGTCGACAAGATCGAACGCCAATATCAAGAATTGGCTCTCAACTAGTGACCGATCGAGCAGCAAACGAAAACCAAGCTGCCGCCGCCATCGTCATTACTAACTACAACTACAGCCGCTATGTCGGCGCCGCTATTGAAAGCGCACTTAACCAGACCACACCGTGTCAAGTACTAGTGGTGGACGACGGATCACAAGATGACTCGCCATCGGTCCTTGGTCAGTACCAGGCCCGACATCCAGAGCTAGAGGTTTTGCTAACTGAGAATATGGGCCAAGGCGCAGCAATGAATCTTGGCTGGTCCAAGGTCGACGCCCCGGTCGTGTTCTTTCTCGACGGTGATGATTCGCTCCGACCAAACGCAGTTGAACGAGTCGTTGATGCGCTCACCAGTCAGCCTGAAGCAGCACGATGCCATTTCAGACTTGCCTTTATGGATGAAAACGGAGCGCCGTCGCCTGGGAGCTTCCCCGAGCCCGATAGAACACTACCAGTCGGCGATCTTCGGTCGAAAATGTGTTCGAACCCAGATGACATACCCTGGCAACCAACTACCGGGAACGCCTTCCGCTCGTCAGCCTTGGCGGCCGTTTTACCAATGCCAGAAGAGCCCTATCGGATCTCAGCAGACCACTACCTATCGAACTTAACTGCTCTGCATGGACCCGTCGCTGCTATCGAGGAAGTTCTTGGTGACTATCGGGTTCATGGCGACAACGCCGACCACAGAGCCGGTTTCGATCTCGATAGAGCCCGCCAGATCCTCATCCGAACCGCGCAAACCCATCGATTGGTAATTGCTGAGGGTCGGCGCCTTGGATTATCGATGCCAGCGGAAAGTGCTGGCTTCACTGCTCTGTCGGGCGCCGGACTGAGGCTTTCGTCGTTCCGAGCCGATCGTCAAAACCACCCATTCGAAGGAGATACTCTGACTTCGTTGGTTAAGAGCGGATTGTCGGCCGTTCGGGGCCGCACCGATCTGGCCTGGCACCGACGTTTTATGGCCGCTGCTTGGGTTCTTAGTTTGGCTACAGCTCCTGCTCAGCTCGTTCCACGGATCGCCGGCGCGGCGTTGACTCGCTAAGGAGCAAGCCGCTTCACGCTACTTGAGCGGCCAATGGGCGAGCAACTCGGCATCGTGCCTCGCCAAGACTTGTAGATAGTGGGCCGCATCACCGGGATCGACAGAACCTTTCGCCGTTACGTTTCTTCTGGCTGCGGTGTACAGCGCCTTCTCCAACCACAGATGCACCGTCAATATCGGCACAAAACCTGAATTGACCCCAAGACGATCGAGTTGATGCGCCATCGCCTTCGTCACCTCAGAGCGCGCCACAGACCGGTCGGATGTGTCGCCGGACTGATCACCGCTGACTAGAAATTCAAAGGCCTGCATTTCGTCTGTGACCGATTGGGTCCCGAACGCTATGTGGAGCCAGTACTTAGCGAAATACAGCTGATCGGCGCCTACTGGCCCTGTATTTGCTAACGATCGAGGCTCGGCTCGCTCCCAATCGAGCACAGTAAGTCGATCATTCTCGTCAACCACGACGTTCCACGGGCCCAGATCGTAGTGCCGTTGGATCTGAGCGAGATCCAGGCCTGCCGCGTCGTCCGAACGCTTCGCTAGCGATGCGACCAACCTTTCCATATCAGTCTGGGGGCCCATTAACTGGCGATACCGTTCAAATGGCTCGCTTACTAGTTCTTCAAACCGATTGTGAGTCCAAGGGGCTGGCTCGGATCGAGCTCCGGTGGCTAGGTTTAACTCGGTTACGGCTTCGAGAACCCGGTCCAAAATCTCAACTCGTCGATTCGGGCTCCGGTAACAAACGTCCGCTGCAGTCATTCGCCCGCCATAGTGCTCCCTAGACGCCCGAAGCGGACCATGGTCGAACACGGCGTCTATGTCTGGCAAGATTGCAGCTGCGGTCTGGCCAGACTCGCCAGCAGCAGCTCTTTGAGCAGCGATTACCGCTACCTCATTCTCAACGTTCGAATTGAACGCGGGCCGAGACGAAACTTTGACTACCGATACCGGCTGTGTACTTTCCGGCCCTACTGGTAGCAAGATGATCCGGCTTCCTTCGTCATGACCGCTAGTCATTAGGACTGCATCATCACAACTAGCAGGAAGCAGATCGTGAAATCCAGGGCGGTAGGTTGCACTGGCGGTGGCTTTAACTTCAGAAGCCTCCCGCCGGGCCACAAGCAGTTGGTGCCCAATCATCGAACCAAGCGGGGTACGAAGCACACCAGCGGCGGGACCGGCCAGACGGTCGAGAATCGCCGGGACGGGATCACGATTTAGTCGGAACAGACCTAACATCCATCGCATTCCAGCGGATCCCCGCAACGGGGTTAGTCGCAGTGGCCGCTCCACGTCGGGCGTGGCTAGATATACCCGTTGGTCATTAAACCCTTCACGAACTAGTTCAGACCGGAGCCGGTTTCGGAGCCGAGATGCTCGCCGCAGCTCCACCACAATCGTGGCGTTGGGGGCTGCCACCGCCAAGGCCACCGCCAAAAGCTCAGGCGAACGTAGCAGAACAACATCAGCGTTCGAGGCCACGGTGGCCGGATCGAGGTCGAGGTGACGTTGATCGAGATCAGCGACGTCGTCGGTCCACCCGTCCTCGACCAGCCAATTCCAAAGGTCAGATCCAGCCTTCGTTTTTCCAGGGTCTCGATCGCTGACCGGGTCCCGGTTCGAAACGATTGCTGTGACCGACCGTGGCCCTGCTGGTATCAACAGGCGCCAGTCGGCCCGACGACCAATCGGCGCTCGTTCACTGGCTAAATCAGCCTCAGTCGAGCCCAGTTCGGACCGCCGCTCGTCGCCTTCCCCTGTCGACGCGTCCATGGCTCGATGGTAGTTGGGCAACACTGCTTACCCAACTGTTAGCTGTGGTCGACTTTGATACGGCAAGCTTAGAAGTTGTGGCTACGTCGGAATCAAATTGGATTGTACTTTCGCCCCGACGTTCGCCTATCCCCTGGCAAGAACTCTGGCAACGACGCGAGCTACAGGCGTTCCTTGTTTGGCGTGAACTAAAGATTCGCTACAAGCAAACGGCGGTAGGTGCGTTATGGGCCGTCTTCCAGCCATTGGTTGCGATGGCGATTTTCTCCGTGATATTTGGCCGAGTCGTCGCGGTCGACACCGGCGATATCCCCTATGCGTCGTTCGCGTTGACTGGGCTAATCGGTTGGATCTACTTCGCTAACGCGTTGGCTCAGGCCAGCAACAGCCTGATCGACAACCAGGCTCTACTTTCGAAGGTGTACTTCCCTCGCCTAATGCTCCCCGTAGCACCGGTGTTGGCCGGCCTCATCGATCTGGCTATCGGCACCACTCTCCTACTCGCCGTAGTGTTGACTCATCAGAATCCATTTACCGTACGACTCCTAGTCCTGCCGTTGGCAATCGCGATGATCTCACTGACCGCATTCGGTGTCGGGCTGATCCTGTCTGCGCTCAACGTTCATTTCCGCGACGTCAAATACGTTGTGCCGTTCATGCTCCAGGTATGGATGTTCTCCTCACCGGTCGTCTACCCTGCTTCAGCTATCCCGGAAGTGTGGCGGCCGATCTATGCGCTCAACCCGATCTCGACCGCTATGTCGCTTTTCCGCTGGTCCGTTCTAGGGTCATCCATACCCCCACTTTCAGCAATAGCAACATCGGTCGTCATGATCGCTGTTGTCTTGATTGCTGGCCAATGGGTGTTCAACCGAGCTGAAAACACGTTCGCCGATGTCATCTGATCCAGTCATCATCAGCCACGGGGTTTCGAAAAACTACTGGCTGGGCGAACGAGAACAATATCGAGCTCTTCGCGATGTTATGGCCGGCGCTTTTCGCCGTTCGGCCGGGCAGCAACGCCAGGAATTGTGGGCGCTGAAGGATGTTTCGTTCGAGGTCAACGAAGGCGAAGTGCTTGGCATCATCGGTAGAAACGGTGCTGGCAAATCAACGTTGCTGAAAATTCTGTCTCGTATTACGACCCCAAGCGAAGGCGAAGTCAGGATGCGGGGCCGAGTGGGCTCATTGTTGGAGGTCGGTTCCGGATTTCATCCTGAGCTCACCGGCACTGAAAACGTATACATGAACGGCGCCATTCTTGGAATGTCGAAAGCTGAAATCAAGTCGAAGCTTGAAGACATCGTTGCATTCGCCGAAATGGAAAAGTTCGTTTCCACTCCGGTAAAGCACTACTCAGTGGGCATGTTTATGCGGTTAGCGTTTGCGGTGGCAGCCCATTTGGATTCTGAAATCTTGGTCATCGATGAGGTATTGGCTGTTGGCGACGCTCGATTCCAAGCCCGGTGCCTGGCCAAAATGGGAGAGGTGGCGAGATCGGGCCGTTCGGTCCTGTTCGTCAGCCACAACTTGGAGGCAACCCAGGCCCTGTGCGATCGCGGTATTCTGCTAGAAGGGGGCCAACTTCTGCTAGATGGGCCGACCGATGAAGTTATCGATCGGTATCGCCGTCTTTCGGGAGTGACAACAAAGTCTGGCGATGCGGTTGCCCTCGATGATCTCGAACGCGAAGGGGGTCGCAGCGCCCGGTTCGTGGCTATCGAAATTGGAGCAGGTTCACCAGAGTCCGACGAGCGTAGTGCAGCATCCACTGGTTCGGTACGAACCGGCTGCGAACTACTATTGGACATCACCGTCGAAGCTAAGAAGCCAATCGAGGTAGCGTCGTTCGGACTGACCTTCGGTACCGAAGGAGGTCTCATGCTTTTAAACCTGGACTGGGGTGATAGCGGCAACATCCTAAAGCTCGAGGCCGGTGTCAACCGGCTCTCGGTCGTCGTTCCTCATCTTCGACTTGCGCCTGGCCGATATCGGCTTGGCCTTCGACTGTCGAACCCGGTTACTACTCGAATCGGTTCCGGCGCTATCGATATGCTCGATCCGGCATTGGTTCTCCAAGTTGACCCGCCAGCCGACTCATTGACGAACGTGCAGTCGGCGTCGATTCACAGCGCCCACGATTGCGATCAGGTCGTCGTGCATCAAGGCGTTGGCAGCGTCGTTGAGGGCTCAATGACCGTGCAGCTAAACCAGCCACCGGTGTGAAAACCTGGCTCCAGAGGCCAGGTAATGGCTCGTTTCGGCCGTTGGGAGATGTTGCCTAGCACCAGCTAATTTCACAAGCAACACGATGTTAGAAGCTAGCATAAGCAGCAATGGCGACATCCAAGTTACGCAGGCGAAATTCAGTTTTTCTCAATACTGCACGCGCAGTAGTAGCCCTACTTCTGTTCGGCGGAACGATGGCGGTCTTTCCCACCGCAGTTGCAGCCAACACCGGGCTGATCGTGGTCAACTCCACTGGCGATCAACCCGATGCCAACGCAACCGACGGGTTGTGCCGGACATCTTCTGGCACCTGCACGTTGCGAGCAGCAATCAAGCACGGCAACGACACCTGGGGCGACAACACAATTCACTTCAATATTCCAGGTGGCGGGGTACAAACAATCGACGTCGGATCCACCTTCCCCGAGATCAATAGCATCAACGGAGCCCTCACCATCGACGGCTACACCCAGCCCGGATCGGCTCCCAATACCGCTGCGACCGGTTCAAACGCCAACCTCAGAATTGAGCTGCGCGGCGTCACCAACGGTGAACCAATGTTTAACGTGATATCGGCTGCCAACACGTTTCGAGGACTAGCCGCCTACCGAAGCAACCTTCTGTTCAACTTTGAGGGCCAAGGCGCCGATGGCAACCGGATCATCGGCAACTTCATCGGGACAAACGCTGCAGGAACCTTTGAGAATTCCGCCGGCGGCCTCGGAGTTCAGCTAAAGCTTGGTGCCGGTCAAAACGTCATTGGCACAAAGGCCCTGGCCGACCGAAACGTCATCGCTGGCAACGGAAGCCGAGCAATCCGAATAGACCATGAGACGACAACCGACAACCTGATCCAGAACAACGTTCTTGGTCTGAAGCCAGATCTGAGCGGAAATCTCGATCAATGGGCTGGAATCGATATCCAGTGGCGAGCGAACCGCAACATGATCGGTGGCTTCGAACCAGGTCAGGGCAACCTGATAAGCGGTCACTCGTATATGGCGGTCGATCTCTCGCACGGCGCTGGAGCGAACCTCGTCGTCGGCAACTTCATCGGGACTAAGGGCGACGGAAACAGCGCAGCAGCGTATACAAAAAATCGATATGCCATCGGGATGAAGGACTTTCCCAATGGAAGTTACATCGCCAACAACGTCATGGGCGGCAACGACTGGAGCATCTGGAGTCGACACAATTACTCGGCCGACAATAACTACGTGAATAATCGCATCGGCGTAGGCATCAATGGTGGCCTTATTCCGAATCAACGTGCTATCTCTCAGTCGGGTGTCGGCGATGTTTGGTACGGCAACATGGTCGCTGAGACGAGCGGGCTGATGACGCTCACCAACGAAGATGGCCCTAACGACTTTTTCTCCTACCCGTCGTACACGCACCGCAACACGATCACTCAGGGTCAGTACTATCAAATCGGTGCTGGCACGCTGATGTCGAAGCCGGCGATAGATATCGGCGTCGATGGCTTGACTCCTAATGATGCCGGCGACGCCGATACCGGTATTCAGGACCTTCTGAACTGGCCTGAGATTACAGGCATTGGCCCGGGCAAGGTGTTCGGCACCGCCTGCGGTTGGTGCAAAGTCGAGGTCTACGTTTCGGGCGCTCGCTCGGCCGATGGGCAAATCGATACGTCAAGTGCCTCACCTGGTGTTGGGTTGGCCTGGATTGCTACTGCCCAGGCTGATGCCTCAGGCAACTGGTCGCTAGGCGAGAACCGAATCATTGCCGGTCGGGCGTTGTCGACCCTGGCCATCGACAATATTGGCAACACGTCCGAGCTTCCTCCCGGACAAATCGTTCCCGGGAACCACACTGGGGCAAACGGCAACGCCAATGGCCCCAGCGCTCCGATTGGGGCTCCCGCCCCGCCTCCGCTACCAATTCCATACAACTACAGCCTTGGCAACTTTGCCTGCGCTTACGAGGGTGGCATCTTGAACTGGACAGCGGTCGGCGCTGCCAGCTACCAGGTCTATGCCGTCGCTGCCGATGGCACCGAGACGAGTCTTGGACAGCACGGTGGATCATCGCTAGCCACTCCGGCTGCAGCTAGCTTCCGAGTTACCTACAACTCTTCGGGTCAAACATTCGATGCTTCGTGCCTCGGACCATCTTCAGGTATCAGCGGGTCAGTTGCTGATTTGGCGGGCCAGGCTGTTCCGTCAACCAACATCGATTTGTTCAACGAGAACCGAACTACCTGGATCGAATCAACTAGCACTGACCAGGCTGGCCAATACCAGTTCGACGTCAACCCAGGGTGCTACACCTTGACCTTCATCGCTCCAGCTCCTCTGCAGTTCAGCACCGGTACCTACAACTCACAATCAGTGTGTGTTGACGACGGGGGCGCTGGCACCGTTGACGCCACAATCTTAGCTAACGGAGGATCATCGCTTCAGGGAACTGTTACCGATGCCAATGGTGCTGGAATGGCTAACGTCACCGGCTCGCTCTACACCTCCGATCAGGCTGCAACCCGAATTGGCTACCTGTCTGACATGACGACCGATAGCAACGGCGCATTCCAGATAGATGCTGCGCCCGGTTGCTACGTTCTCACCCTTATCGCTCCGGTGAATGAAACGTTCGTCGAATCCCGAACTCAGTGGCTTAACCTCCACACCTGCATTACCAGCGGGCAGAACGGCACGCTTGGCCCGGCAACGGTTAATTCCGGTGGCGTTGCAGATGCCCAGCTCGCGGGCATCATCACCAACGGTGCAGGCCAACCAACGGGCAACGTGTTGGTCGACCTGTTCGAAGCGAACGGTGATGGTACTCGTGGTACCTGGCTTGATAGCGGAACATCCAACGCCAGCGGCGCATTCAATATCTCAACGCCAGCGGGTTGTTACGTATTCACCTACTCCGCTCCGAGCGGCTCGACCTGGGCTCAGACCGGAACCCAATGGTGGAATCGAGCTTTCTGTGTGGACGCAGCTGAGGTTAACAACGGCTTCGACGCTCAGCTGAACTAATCTGCGCCTAGCCAAGTCGTCGAAAGATGTACGCGAATGGCGACTTGGTGTAGGCAATCCCCCGACCAAGGCGATGGAGAGTCTCAGCTGTTATCGATTGTGGTTTCTTGGGCACTAAGTAGGTGTCTAGGGCACTAGTTTGAACTCGGTAGGTTCCACCGGTTGCGTTAACAACGGCGACTAGTCGGAACTGTGGGTCAATCGACGCCATTGCTACGTCGCCGTGGCTTGAGTTAACGAGCAGCGATCCCCCGACTCGAAGGTAGCGGGAGCAGTGCTCCGAGATAAACCCGGCGTAGAGCGAAATCAACAGATCAAACGATTGATCTGCCAGCTCAAGGTCGGTCTGATAGTCGGCTGGTATGAAGGTGACCGATCGAGCTCGCTGATCGATTGTATTGGCAGCAATGATTTCCTCGACCCCTCCATCGTCGGCGAAAAACTGTTCGGCTCGACGATCGTTGTCGACGTAAACCACCGATGGAAAAACGAACGATGGGGCCACATCCACAAACGAACCGGGATACAAAACAGTCGACGCATCAACCTCGGTCGCGACTGCGCTAAACAGACGAAGCCGATCTCCTTGGTGTTGGTCTTGCTTGGCCCACAGCTTCTCGGTTCGAGACATCATTCGCCCACTCTAGAACCGGCATCGGAGCGAATCGACAAGATTCCGGTCGTACTGGAAGCATCGGTGAACTACGCTGCTGCCATGTCGATTATTGCCCGAGCTCTCGTTGCCATCGTTGCACTCATCCATGTGTACATCGCCGTGCTCGAAATGGCGCTGTGGACGTCGCGGGGACCAGAGGTTTTCGATACGTTCCCGGCCGACCTCTTTGAACAAACAACTGAGATGGCGTTTAACCAGGGCGCCTACAACGGTGTACTCGCGGCCGGTTTGTTTTGGTCGATCTTCATCGGCGACCGGGACTGGCAACGAAACGTAGCGACCTTCTTCTTGCTAGCGGTGGCGGCGATGGGGGTCGTTGGAGCGTTGACGATAAATGCCAGTCCACTCTTCGCTCAAACAATTCCTGCGAGTCTGGCTCTGCTTGCCGTCTACCTGACAAAGCGTCCAGAACGCGTAACAACCACCCGTTTCGGCTGATGGCACACGGGCCGGTCAACGCCCCTCCCCCATTCGAGGCTTAACGTGGCCACAGTATCGGCACCGACCCCGACGGCGGCAGCGTCGGTGCGAGCTTTGGCAAATTTTGCCCCGAAACCACCTACGTCGACCCCGGCGTCTGGGGCATTCAAAGTGAAGTGGTATCAGCTTTCGACTCGTGCTGGCAAAGTCCGTCTCGGAATCTCTGGGATTGAGGGCCCCATCTTGGCCGCTAGACACGAACCACCACAGTCGGTGTTGGGATCCTCGAATCGTTCAGCAGCAAACTTGAGGTTTGCGATCACTTCGTCAACCGAATGGTCTGGATTGTTGGCCCAGTGAATGGCGGCCAAGCCAGAAACGATCGGGGCCGACAACGACGTTCCGGTCTGTGTTGAATAGCCTCCGGTGGCGTCGTTAGCGACAGAAAAATTGGTCGGAGCGTAGATGTCGACGCATGGGCCCTTATTGAAGCCGCCTCGGATTTGACCGGGCGCGGAAAGCGATCCGACGCTCAGTCCGCCATCCCAAGCTGCCGGGTAGGAATTGCAGGCTCCAGTGCCGCTGTTGCCAGCAGCGGAGACTACGAGCACGCCGTCATCGTGGAGATCGTCGAGAACAGTCTCGATCCGACTCTGGTCACTACTTGACATAGCCGATTTTTGAACACCAAGACTCATGTTGACAATTGCGGGACCGGATCCGTGATTGTCTAGAACGTACTCCAACCCTTGAACCAGATCATTTACGTAGCCAGACTGGTTGAAAGAACCGTCGTCGTTTTCATGACAGAACGTTACTCGCACAGGGGCAACTGTGACACCGGATGCGACCCCGACCTCTTCGGAGGCGAGAGTGCTCGCAACCTGAGTGCCGTGTCCTGATCCGCAATCTCTTGCTTCCTGAGCGGCGAGCGACGGCTTGCTGCCCGGTAGTTGCCAAAGGAGTTTGTCAGGGGGCGGAGCCGGAATTGCGGAGTCGGGAGCATTGTTTGGGTCAAGAGCAGCCCCGGATACTACCGGTTCCTCATTAGAGCTGTCGAAGCTCCTCTCGTCGGCCGGAGTCGACTTGGGAACGGTGCTTACCATGTCAGCCATCGGCCGAAACGTCGTGTTGGCGAACGCTGAGTGCGACGTATCGATTACCCCGTCAAGGACGTACACAGTCACGCCGGCACCATCGCCATCTGGACTGTATTCGCAGGGTTGCGAACTTCTATCGATGGCCAAACGCCAATCAGAATTTCCAGCGTCGCAATCGCTATCCCAACGCGACGGTGTAGCGCGAAGTGGCCCCGATGGGGTTGTCTGGCCGGGTGTGTAGTCATCGGGAAAATAGTCGCCCGGAAAATAGTCACTGGGAGAAAAACCACCAGGTACCTGGCTGTCTGGGTCGGGTCGATCGCTTGATGACGGGTCATCTGTTTCCGCTTCGTATCCCGACCCGGGACCTTGATCTTCCTCAAACGGTCGGGCACCGATGTATTCGATCCCATTGGCCTGGTTTTGTTCATCAAGCCGACAGCTTGCGGATCCGTCCCAACCCCAGCCATCGCCGTCGTCGTCAACACATGGCAGATTGAGCTCGCAGCTAGCCTTGCCGTCCCAGCCCCACCCATCTCCGTCCCCATCATCGACGCACTTTGCTGGACCAAATTTTTTGGGGGCCACAACCTGTTGCTCAGCCGACTCGACTCGCACCGGTGGCGCCTCATTAGCTTTGTCGGACCGGTCGTCAAGATCTTGGGTCGCGCTCTGGGCCTCGTTATCTGAATCATCCTCAGCCTGAGCCGAATCCTGCTCCACAGCCTGGGCCGACGCCGCTTCCCGCTGCTGCCAATCATCCTCAGCATGAGCCGAATCCGGCTCCACAACCTCGGCCGACGCCGCTTCCACCACAGGATCGTTACCGGATTGGTTCGGATCACATGTCTGTTCGCCGTCCCACCCCCAGCCGTCTCCGTCGGAATCAACACATTCCGATGCCTCAGCGGCGGTACCTACCGTGCTGGCGCCTACCAACATTGAGGCTCCCAAGAGCCCTTTGGCCAAAATCTTTCGCTCAAACATTCCGATCCCACCCAATCCCATAATCGCTTCACTCTGCCTATAGGCAACAACCAAAGCAGAAGTAAATGCGCCCCGTAATCCAATGAACGTCAGCAAGGCCTTTTGGGATACCGTCCGACGACAAATTCTGAATGCGGCAAACAGAGGTTGGAGCCTCGGCTACTACCCAAACCACGCTGTGTAGCCAGCAACGCACTGACAAAGAACCCAGACAGATGCCCACCAACTATTACCGTATGATGTCGGTTCAAAATCTTTGAAAGTGCTCGTTCGAATTTTCGTCCGTGAACTCAAGACCATACTCAAGTGGTACAGCGGGTTACTAAAGGGGTTCAGAATGAAACGCAAGCTTTAGTGTATTTGGGCTTTTGTTCTGATCGCTTCGGTCGTAGTCGGGCTGCCATCAAGCCCAGCCTCGGCCGATTCAGCGTCGATTGGTGGTGTCACATGCTCTTCGACCACTGGACAGCTATCGGCAACGGTGACTAATACTGGTTTGACGTCGACGAGGACTATCTTGGCGACGTCAGGTTGCGAGACGATGGGTTGCTCGTCAGAGTGAGGCCAGCAAACGGATCATCAGCGCTGCTCTCGCTTGATGATCTTGAGTCAGCCCTTCGTCTCGCCCGAGCGCGCCTCGACAAACTGGTGCTATAGCGACCGCTATTTGTCTGCCTCGGCTTCGATCATACGAAGTCAGAGGCAGGCTCTATCAGGCCGATCCTGGGTCGATCCTGGGTCGATTCGGAAGCCCTTCGGCCGGTGACTCCGTTATCAAGCTCTCAGTTTCGATGTTCGGTCGCCGTGCTCGTGAGATCTCGGTTGGCGGCACGTCCATCGTGCTTTGGTCTCAAGTACGTTGTGAACCATTGTTTTTACACGACCGCTACTTCGACATTGTCTATTCGAATACTGATGCCAATCAGATCGCTTAGTTTTTGTATAGTCCCGGTGAATTCTATGGTCGAACCTATTTCAGCAGTGTTCGCCGCCTCTTCAGAAACCTCCAAGATTACAAACACAAACCCATCGGCGTTTAAGTCAGCTCGGATTTCAAAGAAGTCTTTTCCGAAGCCGTTTTCCTCGATACCCCAAACATCGCCCCAGTAAGGGTCACTTGGGCACCTAGAAGTTCGCTCGTCGCATCTGTAAAGTCGTCACCCTGATTCTCTTGGGATATTTCAACCAATTTGCTGACTAGTGCTTCATTGTCCTGGAGCAAAGAGTCATCTATTTCAACACTGCTAGCAGGGTCTTCAGTCGTTTCGCCCGACCAATCTGATTCCTCGTCGCCGGCTGACCCATCAGCTTCCTCAATAAGCGAAGTAGTAGTTTCGCCCGACGAACCTGATTCCTCGTCGTCGCCTGACTCGTCAGACTCCTCGACGAGCGAAGAGGTTTCCTCAGCAACTGCAGTAGAGGACGCATCCTGGCCAGCGGTTGATGAACCGCCACAGGAAGACAGGAGCAATAGCGCTAGTGAAATTGAGAGACACTTTTTCATCAACAGATCATAGGCATCTGGGACGTCCGGCAACGCGCACCCTCGACCAAAGTCTCCACAATTCCAGAGGGCCTTGTGTCTTTCCAAGTATCGAGTTCAGGACGTGTCGTCACTTTCAAAACGCTAGCTGACTTTCGCCGGTGAGCGATCTCCTACCCTCTCGAACCGGCCAAAACGAACATCACTGCCTTCCCAGTTGACTAATGAGTGACCATTCGCATTGGGCCGATGAGCAGCTCGCGTGGGTCGGGTGAACCTTCTCACAATTCGGCGACTAACTTTCGCGGGATTAGGACCGACTCGTAGCAGGTTGGTCCTTCTTGCCTTTGGAGTCATTATGCGAAACCCCCGGGTATCTCCCCGTCTAATTGTCACTATGATTGCGATGACGTTGTTGTTGGCTGTCTTGCCGTCAACATCGCCAGCGCAAGCTACCGGGCCTCAGCAGAACGAGATCGTTCTTTCCGTTATCTACGACGGGTTACAACCGAACGGGGACCCGCCATTCGCTGCTAACACCGATGGCATGCATACGCCCGGTGATGACGACAACCAGAACAACAATGTTGTTCGATCCAACGATTTGATTGGTTACCGAATCGACTGGAACGTCAACGAGGTCGACGGCACCATGACAACTATCACGGCCACATTGCCTGAAGGTATGTCGTGGATAGAAGATCCGGGCACAAGCACCGGTGTCCCTACTGGTTGTGTTGATGACGCCACATCGTCTATCACCGGCAATGACGGTCGTGACTTAGTGTGCAACACCGATGCTGAACACGAAGGTTCAAACGGTGTTATCAGACCAATCGCAACCGCTGGTTCGCAGTTCGATGCCACCGAGTTGACGATGCAAGCGTTCATCGGCACCGATCAAACGCCACCGGTTGGTTCGAATACAATCACGATTTGGGCTTCAGCACGACCAAAGGCTGACTGGGTCAAAGGCAAAGATGTGCTCGCTGGCGATCCGCCGGTTGTCGTTGCCCAAGAGCCAGCCGAAGAGATTCATGGGGTTACTGACCCGGCGACTGGCGAAGTTGGCCGGATTTGGTTGTACCCACTGCGACTGAGGCCAGTTGGTGGTCTCGTTAGCGCTGAGAAGATGGACGATTCCCAAGACATCGAGTTCTGGGATCATGCATACCAGATGCCACCGGGGGCGAAGTTAGCAACCGGGCTTGTTCCCGACAGCTCCACCGGAACAGTTCGAACCGCTTGCGGGCCTTATGACGGCACCGACGCTTTCGCTGTTGGTTCAACTGGAACATGGACCTGTACCGATGAAACAGCTACGGCGAGCACTGGCTATCCGGTCACCAAAGTAACGATCAGCGGTCACGATACAAGTGTGCCACCAGCGGTGCTCGGCGACGGCAGCGCAAACAACGCTGGTGAAATACTCGTTGGGCAAATAGCGTTCTTCGTTCCTGAGTCTGGTTTCACCAGTTTCCCCCAAGATATCTACAACGCAATGTCGGGCACGATTGATGCGATCGCCGCGCCCAGCGACATTGCCCCAGTTCAAGTATGGGGCTCGGCCCCCGCGTCTTTTGATGAAGCAGGAGTGGTCAACAACTACGCCTACTGGAAAGCAACTGAGGTTCCAGCCGACGGCGGACCGGGTCGCTCTTTCCGTCACACAGTCAAATACAACAATGGCCCATATCAGGAACTAAGCAAGACCTTCCCAGACGGTCGCAACTACCGCGGCTTCGATGGTCGGCGTGAAAGCGTTGGAGGCAAGGGACCTTCAGTAACAAACACGGCTAACGACCCACTTGCTCCCGGTTGGGGAGTCGCCTACGCCTCTCCGATGTCACAAATAAGTCCTCGAGGAAACGATCTAGTGATTTCAGCCGAGCTGGATCACATCCAAACCTCACCAACTTCTGGCTACTATTATGAGCCGTCGTCGTTGTGCGTCAACATCGACCCAACTCACCAGGAATTAGTTGCTCTTCCCGCTCAATTCGATGTGAACGAGCTGGTCGACACGAGTCATCCATTCGCCTACTGGGCGCAACCACATGACAGCACAACCCAAGAGTCTTCCAACACGGGGCCATTAGCCCAGGTTCAGATCGGCGCCCACCCGAACTATGCGTATCACGTATTCAGCTACACCCACCTGGTGGAATCGACCTTGGTCGACCTTCCGTATGTGGTTGAGTTCGCGGCCGGCCTTGTAGCCCCCGATCAAAATACCGCAATCAACGACGTTACGTGCAACAACGCTGACGTTGATGGTCGCGGCTGGGTTGATTCAGCTGGAGACTTGTCAGTATTCGACACCAATGCCGATGGCCGGTACGAAGACATTACTCATGTTCGCCTGCGAGTAACTGGCCCAATGCGATGGCGAGGAACGACACCAAATCCATTCAACCGCGGCGGGTCAGAGTCTTGGGGAACCTCTATTAACCTGAACCTCCAAGTTCGCGTAAAGGACGACCCGCTTGTGAACCAAGCCGACCAGGAGCTGTTCGTTTACGCTTCTCGGGCCTACACCCCGGCAGCGACTCAAGGTAGCCCCGATGGCGTCAACGTTTGGGATCCGGCTACCCAGGCAAATCCTGGCACCGAAACGTGCACAAACACCACCAACACGGTGTTCCGCAATCATTACGGAGACGGTGTTGACCACAACACTCTCGTGCCGAACGGCTGGTGCAACCTTCCCTACGAAGATGATGGTGCCAGCTCAAATGATTTGAGTGACAATCCGTATGACTTTGGCGGCGGCGGCCAGGACGCTTACGAGCTCTGCCAGGCTGTTACCTATATCTCCACCGGTTGCTACCCTCGCATGATACACGCTGACAAGGTGGCGATTGTCGAGGCTGATACTGCTATCAGTAAAACAAACTTGGCTGGAGCCAATGACGTCAATCAGAACGGCGATCTTGTCGAATTCGAAATTGTTCCTCGGATTGTTGGCTCGAATCTTGACACACTCTCTGATGTGATCGTGACCGACGTTCTTCCGGCCAAGTACGAGTTTGTTGCTTTCACCCAGAATCCGGTGACGACAACCAACACTAACGCTACTACGCCACCGAACAACGATGGTACTGCTCTGGCCTCACCGGTTTGTTCGATTGCTGGTCAGACCATCAGCTGCGACTTTGGCACACAAGTTGGGGGTTGGTCTGACACGATCCGTTACCAGGTTCGAGTCGTCGGTACGTTAGCTAACGAGACAATTACCAACACGGTGAGGATCAATGCCAATGATGCATTGTCTGGCCTGGCGAAGTCTCCCAAAACAGCCTTCGCACGCTCGTTCACTCCTGACGAATTTGATGAATCTGGCATCATGAAAATGGTTGAACGCCATATTGGCCCATGTGGCTCTCTAGTCGCTGGGCCCGGTGATGGCCCGGCTGAACAAGCTGCTGATTGTTCAGTTATCGCTGCCGATTCCTCGATTCGTTTCTCGCTTGACGCAGTCAACGAAGGTCTGGCCGATCTTGACAACTATCGAGTAATCGACGTATTGCCTCATAACGCTGATGCGGTTGAGCCTGCCTCGGCGACTCTGACTGGTGATGGACGTACGCCGGTTTCTGCCTTTGGTGGGACCCTCGATCTGGTTGCCTTCACCGCTCCTGGCGCGACGGTTTTGTATTCTGCTGATCCGGCCGTTTCGATTAGTCGTGACCCTGATGTTTCAGAAACGGCGAACACGTGGTGTGATGCAGCCGCTGGTGGTGCTGCAATATTTGGTGCTGGCGCTTGCCCAGCGACTGCCGCCAATGTGACAGCGGTATACGCAGACCTCGGAGTGCTAACGGTCGGCGAAACGCGGACTATGCAGTTGGACCTAGTTAC
>CALAJV010000023.1 GCA_937922805.1 uncultured Acidimicrobiales bacterium
GAATTTTGCCGGAAGCGTTCTCTGCTGAGATGCGCTTCCGGCAGAATAAGTTTTGCAGGCGAGTGGTGGTGGCGGCTCGGTCGGTTCAAGTGTTCTTGCTACCTGGCTACTCGTGGGGCGGCTCGTCGACCCAAATATCGATGTGGTAAACGCTGATGGTTCCATCGCTAACTTCGGCAGCAAAGAGGTGGAGCAAATTTACGAACTCGGGTTCCTGTTGGGTGTGACGGCGACCGGGCCCTGACGCGGGCAGAGACTCATAGTGCTCAGATACGAAACGCAATTCTCGGTTGAGATCCACTTCAATGAAGTCGACAGGATCAATCCCGGTGTGATGAAGTTGTTTGACGATCGCTTCGATAGCGATGTCTTCGACCTGAACAATTCGCCTCACTTAGTTTCGTCGGCTAGCTGTGAGTGGTGTCTGTTTCGTTGGAGTCAACAAGGTGGCTCAACGGATGATTGCCGTAGCTAGAGCCGTCGGCCTCGATCTGCCGCCAGGCCGCGGCGGCTCGATGTTCAGCTTCAAGGAGACGACGCGTTGGTGATTCAGAGTTACCGTGCGATTCTGCCACCTGATCTGTCATACGATCTACCTTAACAACTACATGTGACATGAAGCTAGCGTGATCGAAGTTTGATTAAGTCAGTGGGTTCAGACGGATGCTAGGGTTTCGAACTTTGTCCTAGAAGGGCCGCGTCAGACTTGCGGAGCAAGTCTTCTGGGAGTTCCGGCCTTCGGGCCGGAACTCCATGGCTCCGGGTTTTCTGGGGTTTCGAACTTTGTCCCAGAAGGGCCGCTCGAATTTTGCCGGAAGCGTTCTCTATCTGAGATGCGCTTCCGGCAGAACACGTTTTGCCGCGGGCTGGGTATCGCCTACTCAACCACTTGCTTGGGGGTTACTGTCTCGGGATCGTGAGGTTTTGACCGTCGGGTACCGTGTCGGGGTCGAACCCCAACCTTCACGTAGTCGAGGTTCGATACCGGTCGAGGATGAAGCCGGGCTGCGTGAGGCGATCGACCGTGGGGTGACCGATCCCAGGTTCGAAACCGGTGTGCATTCGTGCCACGGGTTTCTTGCTTCAGGTGCCTTGAGGCCCAGAAGGGCCGCCCGGGTCTGCCGGAGCGTTTGTTATGCCGTCGCGAGTTCAGGAGTCTCAGCAGATTCATCGACGATCCGCCATTCGCTTGCACATGGCCGACGATCCTCAATGAATTTGACGGGTAGGTCAGCGCACTTGTACATGTCGTGGATCTGAAGCTTGCCGTTCGCTAACCCATTGACTACGTCGTCCCCGACTACTATGCATTCGATTTCGATCGTTGACTGATCGAGATCGATTGAGACAGCCGTGTTTTCGTCGAGTTCCGCTGTAAGCGAGCTACCCAGCCTTCGAACTGACTTCTGTGGGTGACGGACCATCGGTTCAGCTAGTCTTGCCGAGCCCAAGAACCTCAGGCCGTAGTTAGAGACTGTTGGCGAAGCTGCTGATATCGCGGATGGTGCCAAGGTAAACCTCGGGCATGGCATCACGGAAGAGACAGTCACCGGCGTGAACCGTTCCGTTAACGGTCCGACTCGAAGCGGTGACGCCAGCGGAGAGCAACTTGCGGAAGTATGCGAGCCCCTCGTCGCGCAGCGGATCAAGTTCGTTCACGGAAATCACATGCGGTGGCAGACCCTGTAAGTCTTCTACTGAAGAGTGATAAGGCCATGCCATCGGATTAGTGTCGTCGGCACCGTCTGGGCTGTACATACGGACCATTGAGCCCATCATTGAACAGTTCAGGAAGTAGTCATCATTCTCATAGAGCGATGGCAACGCTGGATCCTTGTCGGCATAGACACCCGAGATGTACGGGCATTGGGCATACACCCCATCGACCATTTCAACAACACCCTCACCTTTGGCCTTGAGGGTTGTGGCCAGCGACAGGTTGCCACCACCAGACTCGCCCGACATAACGATCTTTGAAATACCGAGAGCATCACGATTCTCGTGAGCCCACTTCAGGCCGCTAAAGCAATCGTTTAGACCTGCTGGGAACGGGTAAGGTCCGAGTTTTCCGGCTGCGTTGCGGAACTCAACGCCGATCACCATCAATCCGGTTGAAGCAAGCTCGTCTCGCCAGCGGACGTAGCCCGGGTTCGACGCTTCCAATATTGCCATGCCGCCACCATGAGTATGGACGATGGCGGGCATCAGGCCATCGACATCAGTTGGCGTGTGAACATACAAGCTTATGTCGTTGCCATCGACTCCTTTGATGACTTCAGTTCGACTTTCCACGTTCGTGATCGGGGGAGCCTCCGCTGCGAGGAGCTGGCCCAGCATAGCGAACCCCTCCTCGGCCCCCATGCCAAACTCCAACAGCTCGTTAAGCGGCGAGTTGATATCCACCGGCGCTGGCTCCGGCGCGCCATCCATCCCTAGTGGCACCATGGCGGCCACCATTCTCGGATCGGCGCGAGGATCATCTCGCAGTTGCATGCCTGGTGTACCCAGCTGGCCTGGAAGAATCGGTGCGTCAGTCATAGCTCCAACCTAATTCTGTCGGTAGACGTGATCAAGTTCGCGTGCGCTCGCCTGCTCATCGAGGAAGCTTGCCGAGACGTTCAGGAGTTAGACTTTGGATTGACCGCATTCGTGCCACGGGTGTCTTGCGTGTTAGCGAACAGGAAGGTCGTTTCGGCTTATGGCTACGGTGGTGTGTTCGTTCGCAAGTAGTCCCAGAGTTCGCTAACGCTGCTACGACCGGCTTGCATTAACGCGTCAGGCAGTTCGTTTCCGTGGAGATCGAGATACCCCGATTCGTTGCGTTCAGGCGCACCCAGCATCGTTAATCCTGAAATCGTGGACATCTCATGGGGCAGCCATCCCAGCCGATTATTACCGAGGTTGAGATCGGTGAGATTTGTGAGCTTGGCGATGCTCGGCGGAACGATCGTAAGTAAGTTGCAGGCAACGCGAAGAGACAAAAGTTTGCTGAGTTCGGTTATGCAGCCAGGTATCTCGGTGAGTTGATTGTCGCTCAGGTCCAAGTATTTGAGATGACCAAGTTGGCTGATGCTGTCGGGGAGCTCGGTGAGCTTGTTGCCACGTAAAGCTAGGCTGGTCAGAGTGGCGAGGTCGACGATGCCATCAGGCACAGTCGTCAACTGGTTATCGCTAAGATTTAGGCTGGTCAGATTGGCGAGGTCGACGATGCCATCAGGCACAGTTGTCAACTGGTTATCGCTAAGTCCTAGTGACTTCAGGTTGGTTGACGCCAAGACGTTCGAAGGGAACGACTGCAGTTGGTTGTCGCCAAAGTCCAAGATGATCAATCGTGTGACGTTGGCTGGCAGAGTGTGCAGATAATTGCCGCTGAGGAAAAGGTGGGTCAGTTTCTCAAGTAGGGCGATGGCGTCGGGGAGAGCGGTGAGCTGATTGTTCTGCAGGTAGAGCCCAACGAGGTTGGTCAGCGAAGCTATGTGGTCGGGGAGATCGGTGAGAACATTGTCGCCAAGGAAAAGGTGAGTAAGGCCAAGCAACTGCGTAATGCTGTCGGGCAGCTGGTTGAATCTGTTTCGATCGAGCTGGAGGCGGGTTAGCTTTGTGAGACCACTGAGATCAGTGGGCAACGATTCCAGCCGGTTGCTGTTGAGATACAGACTCGTGAGGTTGTGAAGTTGATTGATGCTGTCGGGCAGTGTGCTGATCTGGTTGAAGCCGACTTCGAGTCTTTTGAGATTGACAAGCTTGGCAATACCGGCCGACAGCATGGTGAGTTGGTTGCTGCTAAGGACTAGGTCGGTGAGGTTTTTGAGTTCGAGGATGCTGGCGGGCACTGCGGTGAGCCGGTTCCACCGAAGATTGAGCTCGGTTAGACCGCCTAGCTTGGCTACGCTATCAGGCAGGGTGGTGAGTTTGAGCCCCGAAAGGTCCAGCGGGCCACTGGTCCACTCGGCGATCCGGGTTTCCGCATCCTCGAAGGTCATAGTTGAAACGGTACCGGCAAGACAGTTCAAGCTACGTCTGAGTCGGCTACTGACTGTCTGCGAATACCTCGATCATCGTCGCGGTATTCGCTCCATTTACTGTCTTGTCAGTTGGTTGTGGCTGCTCTTCTGAGAGCTTGCTCATTGATCGGGGTGCCGTGCCCGCTGTACTAATGGATACACGTACAAGCTGCGGGCCTCGGGGGACCAAGATGAGCAATAAGTAGTGTTTCTGTATAGATAAGGCTTTCGGTGTGGTCGATGCTTCGTTTTATGAAGACCTGATCAAGTCGGCCAGCTTCGCTCTGTAACCAATCCAGCGTTTCGATTGTTTTCTCAGGTTCTGTAGCGGGTGGGAGGGGGGGGTCCCCCCGTTTGAGGAGCTGGTTGTCGCTTCATAATGAGGAGGTGATCACGGTGGACGAGATGGATCGGGACCTACTAACTGAGAGCTCAAGTAGAGCTACGGTTGGCGACGAAATCGGACTGTCATGGCAAGCACGGTGGGTAGATCGTTAGGCCACGGCAAGAGTTCTCGATGATGCGGGAATTTTTCGCCATCAGTTGGCATCTCACAAATAAAACCATGCGGCTACTGAGGTGCGAGTCGTGATCGTCATCAGATTCACCAACCAGGCAACCGAAATAATGAAACGGCACCCACGTTTTACCGTGGGAAAAGGGATGAAGGATTCACTAGTGGTTTTACGAAGCAGAACGATCATTGTTATCGCGGTAGCTCTGGCGGCAGCGTTGGGAGCGACCGCGTGTGGCGCAATTGAGGAGATGGCAGCACAGGCGGACTGTGCGTCCAAGTACAGCGACAACGTAAACCTCGATGAAGATGCAACGCCCGATGAAATTCTTGAAGCCCAGGAAAATCTGTTGGAGGACGAAGAATTCCTAAACTGTGGCAAGGGTGGCGAAGCAGACGAAACGGATTCTGTTGATCCCAGCGACGAGTCGGCTCAAACTGGCGCTCCTGCAGATGATTCTGGTGAAGCAGTAGGGCCCGATGCAGTAGCCGAGAGTCTGTTTGCTCAGATGGAGAGCATTCTCGGCCCGACCGATGATATTGCTGCCCAAGTGAATCCGCTGCTCTACGTTCCAGCGCTTCCAGTTTTGCCAGGGTCGCACATCGTTACGTTCGATACTCAGGTGGCGCGGCGCTTTGATGAATCAGGGGCACCTGATGGGACGGTCGGCTACTCGAACTCCGTTACGGTCAAAGTCGATGGTGAGCTGACAGCCGTTGCTGAGCAGTACAGCACGCAGCTTTCTTCCAGCGGCTGGACCCAAAAAGACAAGAACGAGGGCGAGGCTTGGGACGGGTCACCACAATCGGTCGCTAGCTACTCATCGGTCGATGAGGGATGGATGCAGCTCACGATTACTGACGACATAGAACTTGGCTATTTGCACGCCAGTTTCTGGTACGTGCCGGACGGCCCAACCCCGGACTCGGATGGATCGTTGGCTACCCGGTTCGCCGGCTGGCACGGCGAGGTGCCGATCTTTGAGGGCACGTCATGGAGCTCAAGCAACATTGGAACCTCAATTGATTTCGATACCGGCCGAACCTCTCTCTCGTTGTACGAGATCTATCGGGGAGGGGACGTTTTGAGCGATGAGTACGTTGAAGATGAACTGCTTGTCCTCGTTGATCAGGCCGAGGCGATGGGCCTGACCGCCAATTATGAGCTCGGCGATGTGTATTTGAGTCCCGGCATTTTCGACTCGTTGGAGATGAGCAAAGGTGGAGAAGCATCGATCCGGCTCACCGGTAGACGTCTAATTGACGCACCTGCGTTTCAAACCGATGCTTTCGAAATCGATGCGACCTCAAGCGAAGAACTCGATGAAAACGGGCCTGGTAGTGTCAACGATCCCTACCCCTTGGGAGTAGCTGTCACGGTAGCTGACGGCGGGGAGATATGGCAGTTCTCGGTTGACGAAGTTCGGATTCACGAACCTACCGGACCAGAAACGCCGCTGGTCGGTTCAAACTACCTTTGCGCCTCGGTCGTCGGAACAGGAACGCTCGAGTCGTACCAGCAAAACAGTTCAAGCCTTCCGTTTTTCCCGACTGTTAATTTGACGGCTGGCGGTGAGCCAGGCAGCTCATCGCAATGGAGTTGCGAGGCGCCAGACGCCGAACTGGCAGCACTTCCTTCGCATTGGACCGCTGACGTCGAAGTAGGAAGAACAATACGATGGTATAAGCTTTATCGCATTCCGCTAGACAGCACCTATGACCATGTAGAGATTGCTGGGACCTACTTTTCCGGTTAGTCGAGACTCAGTTCCGAGTAGGCGAATGCTTCCAGCCGTTCGCAAGAGATCGGGACAGCTAGTCGACTTGGTCGAGGAGGGCGATGTCTGCAGGCTCGACGATGCCTTGGTGGAGTGCCGTTGTCGCCATCGCCACCCGCACCATTGGCGTATAGGCTTCGAAATTTAGCTCCTGTCGAGCCCGGGCGAAGGCCCGGTCGAACGACGACGAGCCCATTCCAAGCCGTCGCCGGATCTCTTGGTCAGTTGGTACGACGATGCCGCCACCCTCGGCCCTGAGCCGGGGTTCGCACAAAGCAACCAGCACCTGAAACCAGCGAAGCGGTCGCCCGTCGCGGCCGAAACAAGCATGCTTGGCCACGACTGGCTCCGTGGCGCCGGCGTTAGTGGCGAGCTCGGGAACTGCGTCGGGTGAAGGGTTGCGCTCAGTAAGGGGGTGGGGTGACGACACGGCTAGTACGTGACGATGGCGACCAGGTACGACGATCATAACCGAACGCAGAGGCATGGTGAACGGCCCGGCCCCTGCGGGGACTTCTAATGTGGAAGCGGAATTGAGGTCGTGGATGACGAAGCCAAAAAATGATCCGGTGCTGGTGATCGACCAGTACTCTGATTCGTTGTAGATGCAGCCGTGCACTCGGCTTACGGTTGAGTCGTCGGCTCCGAGCTGGCCAGGTCCGGGGTTGCGCCCAAATCTGAATTCGCCACCAACCGGAACCACGTGGGACTGTTCATGAACGGTGACGGTGAGCGCCATGTCCCTTGTCATGGAGACCCAGGGTAGAGGGCTGGTCGGCTTCGTAGCTACTCGAGGGCGATCTCGATGTTGTCGTACAGATTGTCGATTGAATAGTAGCCGTAGTTGTTTATGCCAACCGCTCCGGCGTCGGTCGGCAGTGAGGCTGACGGGCCGTCATCTACCCAGGTGAACTCGAATCGTTCGCCGTCGGGCGCAATCAGGCTGGCCGTGATCGTCGCATCGGCGGCCACGTCCAGCTCCGCTTGCAACTGCCAGAAGCCCAGGTCGAGTTGATCGGGAGCGTCGGTGAAATCGATCGATCTGACCAGCCACCGCTGTGCCTCAGCGTGACCGTCGTCGGTTCCGAGCAGTTGGTAGGTCGCCACGCCGGTGGCGAGGTTTTTGATCGCCCCGATCCAGAGGGCGATGCCGTCCTCGCTTGGCTCGACCATAACTTCGTAGCCGTCGGGCAGCGACGTGGCAGCATCGTCGAAGGCATCGTTGCTAGGCTCGCTGGCTTCGGTGAAGGTTTTGAGCACGAACCCACTCGTCGACCCGACTGGCCTGAGCTGGTTCTGAGTGTCATACATGAGTCGAAGATCAGCCGACATCGATACCCGCGTGCGAGCGGTTAACGCGTCGCCGTCGGCATCTGCGATCAAGTAGGGGGTGGTCGTGTTGCCCGACGAGATTGCAAGTACGTTCGAGGACTCCGTCTGTTCGATCGTTGCTGCCTTCTCGCCAGGGGTAGTTAGGTTCACGAGCTGTTGAAGTTGGAGGTCGTCTTCGAAATCGAGCCGCGTCTCGGCTACCACCGAGAGGGTTGAGGTGTCAGTCGGTGTTGTGGGGGTTTCGCTTCCGGATTCACTGGCCTCGCTTCCGGATTGACTGGACTCGCTGTCAAGGTTGTCTGTCTCCTGGGGGGTTTCGTCGGCAGGCTTTGCAACCTCCGATTCGGGTTGCGTCGCTGAGTCGAAGCGGTTTGAGACAACAAACAGAACGCCAGCAAGGCCAGCGAGCAGGGCGAGTATTCCAATCGGCCCTCGCCAGCCGGGGACGCGCCCGTTGCCGTTTCCTCGACCAGCCGACACAGTCGGGATACTCGGCAAGGTGCGCCGTTTCGCCAGGCTTTGCCGAAGTTCGGCGGCAGTCTTAGCTCGATGTTCGATGGGGGTAAGGCACCGTTCGATCACGCTTCGCAACTCTGGCCACGGCACGGATGACGTCCTCGCTTGGCAGAGCACTTGGTCGGTCATGGATGGGAACGGGTTACCCCCAACAGTCGCTTCGTAGATGGTTACGCCAAGAGCCCAAACGTCACCCGCTCGTCGGGTGCGGCCGGGAGTGTCGAGCAGCTCGGGTGGTACGTAGCTGAGGGTGCGTTCGTGGCTTATGACCGCTGAGGTTTGGGGTGTATCCAAGTAAGGCTCGGTTGCGGAGGGATCGACCAATTTCCAGCTTTGCCCGAACCACATAACGTTGGCTGGCTTCACGTCGCCGTGGACAAGACCGTGCCGGTGGAAGGCGTCGAGTCCGTCGATCAGGTCACCGGCCAGGTCGGTCGCTTCGTCTTCGGTCATCAATGTGGACCTGAGCCGATCTTGAAGCGTTGGTCCTTCAGCCAGTTCGGTTACGCAGATGATGTGCGGTGCCCCGTCGAGGTCGAGTTCGAAGAGGTCGTGGACCCGTATCACGTTTGGGTGGGCGGGTAGCGACCGATAGGTAGAGAAGATGGCCGAACGGTGAGCAGCGTTTACTGGCCGCGATACCCGAACTGCGGCTTCGGATGGATACGCGGCAGGGTCGTGGCCACCAGCGGCTTCACCGATATGGCCTCGGTAAAGGGCTCGGTACACCGACGCCGTGCCGCCGGCTCCCACCTGCTCTTGCAGCTCCCAAGCCCCTAAGTGGCGTCCGGCTGGCAACGCATTTGTGCCGTTTGGGCTCGTTGCCGACATGCTTATTACCCTAGGTTGCTAGCCCGCAATTCCCGGTGCAGCCCAAGCTGTTGTCGTTGAACGTTAGTGTCGTCCGGCTGAGAACGGCCGTTATTTGGTCTATCGCTGGCTAATCGTTGATGGTGATACTGAGATTGTCGTAGCGGTTGTCGATTGACCAAACACCCTGGTTGACCAGGCCAACGTCGCCGGAACCGATGTGGGCTGAGTCTCCGTCGTCAAGCCATCGACCGGTCTGTTCAGTACCGTCGGGGGAGCGTAACGCATACTCGATGGTGACGGTGTTGGTGGTTGGATCGACGCTGAGGTCGCCCGACAGGTGCCAGTAACCCAGCTCCGAACTCTTGTTGTCCAATATGAACCGCTGCGGGAACCAGTCGGACCGTTCGGCTTGGGCGTGGCCGTCACCGGTCCCAAGGAAGGCGTAAGCGGCGGCGCCTGCACTCGAATCCTCAACGGCTCCGACCGAAACCGTGATGCCCGCAGCGGTTGCTTGCGCCGAGACGATGTAGGCAGCGCCCGGCGGGTCAGATCCAGGTATGGTCTTGAGAAGAAGCCCGTGCGCCGGTCCTCGTGCCCGGTAGGTTTTGCTGCCGTAGTAGGCCATGCGGGCGTCAACTGACATCGTTACCTCCGAACCCGATATGGGAACGCCTTGGCCATCTTTGGCGATGTGAGGTCGACTGACGTTCGAGGACTTGATCTGTAGCCGGTTTGAGCTGGCGTGGTCGACGATCGACGGTGGCCGATTTGGATCGAGCGAATTGGTGAAGCGCTGAGCCGCCGCCGGAGTCTCGAAGTCGAAGTTATGAGTGACCGTTCCGGTGTCGTTGCGGCCATCACCGGACGACACGATGACGTCGAGATCATCGAAGCGGTTCTGAATCGACCAGATCCCTCGGGCCGTAATGCCGGTGCGTCCGACTCCGGTGTGAGCGTTGCCGCCATTATCGGTCCACGTGACCGTTTCGGTCCGGCCCGATGGGTCGGCGAGCGCAGCGGTCACGCCGACCGTGCCGTCGGCGCCAGTGGACAGGTTGCCGGTTAGGGTCCAGTAACCCAGATCATGGGGTCGGCCGTCGGAGGCCAACGGGCGCGGGAACAAGAGATGGTCAGCGAACGGCGCGTGACCGTCACGGGACCCGCGGAAGCGGTAGCCGGCGAATCCGGCGTTGGCATCGGCGGCTACCCCTATCCGCAGACGGATACCGGTGCGGTCCGGAAAGGCCGACACAACATAGCCGTCGAACAGGTTCGGATCGTTTTCGGCTGGGTCTGGCAGTGTTTTGAGGATAAGGCCATGGACCGGTCCGACCGGACGAGAACCGCCGTAGTAAGCCATGCGAACTTTGGCCGAAGCCTCTACGTTTTCACCGATTAACGGTCCATCACTTGAGGTTAGAAAATACGACCGGTCAACGTTATTGGCATTGACTGCCAGTACCGACGAACCGTTGTCGATACCAACCGTGGGTTGGCTGAATGCAGAGCTGTGGGGCGTGAGGTGCGCGATCTGACTTGACGCTCCGAAATCGAGGCTGGTGCTTCCGCACACCTCGTTGGGAGGCTGGGCTGTCGTGGTTGGTTGTGCTGTGGCTGGCCCGGTTGTTGTTGGCCTGGTGGTTGTTGTAGGTCCGATTGTTGTTGTTGTTGGTTGTGTGGTTGTTGGTCGGCTGGTCGTTCGCGGTGGTGGGGTGACGCCGCCGCCGTCGAGATGTTGAAGGAGCCATAGGTAGCTATGACCGAAACGTTGGCGGAACCCGTAGGCCTTGGCTGCGGCACTCGTGGCATCGTAGTGAGGGGTTGGGTTCGCCGTTCCCGGTGTTGTCTCGTGACCCATCGTCCATTGCCAGGTTCGGTGGGCCATGGCGAGCAGATCGGCGTCGCCAGTGAAGATGTAGCCGTAGGCGTAGCCGTCGCTCAGAACTTGGTTGATGGCGAAGGAAATGTTGTAGGAACCATCGGACTGAAGACGGTCAATGACCAGCTCTTCGTAGCGGCGGCCGGAGATCTCGTTGTCTCGCGTGGGGTTGTCCGGTTCGAACCTGTTGTTGGACTGGGTCGCCCAACCGCATTCTGTGATGGCGTTCAGAAGTCGGACCAGTGCCGTTTCAGCACCCTGGTCGGGCTGTCCGGCAAGTCGGGCGGCGAGGGCGTAGCGACCAAGAGCTTCGGCTACGTAACCGTTCTGCCAGACAGCCACGTTCGATTTGTCCAGCTCTCCGGCGTCTCCTTCCCAGTCAAGATCGGCGCAAGGGTAGGTGGCGCCGGCCAATCCCTGTTCGTCGATGATTTCGGTGGCCGCCATCTGGCCTGCCCATCGGAGGTACCGGCGGTCGCCGGTGGTTTCCCACAGTTCGGTGAGCCCGAGCAGGGCCCATGCTTGGGCTCGGCTTTCGCCGTTGAAGGCAAGTTCGCCCGTGGCGTCGTCGATCAGGTTGTCGAGGTGGTCTCCGGTTTGGGTGGCGGCGTCGAGGGCGAACCGGTCGCCGGTTAGTAAGAAGTAGTTGAGAGCGCCACGGATCCAGAAGTGAGATAGCCGGGGTGAGCGGCCGTGGTCTACGACTCCGCTGGCGTCGTGTTTGTGGATGCCCCACGAGTAGGCGATGGCGTCTTCGCCGCTGTGGTAGACGTCGATGTCGTAGAGGTGACGGGCTTGCGATTCCGCCACGTCAAAGAAACGTCGATCATGGTGTGGCGAGTTGAGATAGTTGGAGAGGTTGGCGTAGCTCAGGTCAAACTCATTGTTTCCGTAGTATCGAACATCTTTCCAGCCGCCGCGGTACGCGTCGCCCCAGTTGCGCCAACCGTAGAGATCCTCGTCGAATCGTTGGGACCAGACGTCGGTCCCTCCCTCGATCGCTAAGCGACCGGTTTCGGAGAAGTAGTCAAAATTGGGGTCGGATCCGCCAAGAAGAGAAGGCTCAAGTCCGAGAGCCAAGCTTTGGCGGTAGTGGCTGTTTTCAGCGAGAAGGTGCATTGGGTCCAGGGCTGCCTGGAGGGCTGGGGCGGTAGTGGTCGAACGGTTGGGAGCCCAGGCGCCGATTACGAGTTCGTGCGTTTTTTGGCGGCCACCGGCGAATTGATGAGGGTTCCAGGAGCGAGCGGGCCACAGGTCAATCTCGATCGCTCCGTCGCCTGCGATGCTCATGCCTTTGGGGAAGTTCTGCCAGAAGTGGCGGAGCCCGAAGCCGAAGATCCAGTCAGAGGTTGAGGTAGTGGCCCACCCCGCGGCCTGAAGCCCCTGGTCGGTCTGGGAGTCGTCGCTGAAAACGCGGTACCCCTGAAATGCTGTACCCCATTTGTTGTCGGCACTATCGCCCCAGTCGGCGACGCCGCTTGAATCTTGGTACAACTCGACGGTCGACGATGGGGCGATAGAGCCGGTGATGGTTGCGGCGCCAACACCGGATGCCGTTGATTTATCGCCCGGGTATTCGTGGCTATCTGGTGACTCCGCACCGAGAACGTAATCGAAGGCCGTGCTGGGGTTTGGACTAGTGAGGCCAAGGTTGAGCGAGAAGCCGTCCCATTGGTGAAACAGAGGGTCGCCTCCTTGGTTGTATTGGCCCTGGCGGAACCGTTCTGGGTTGGTAACAGAGTAGAAGATTCGGGCATAGGGCTGACCCGCGTAGGCGTGGATACGCACGGTGTAATCGAGGTAGTTGAATTGGTCTCGACCGCAGCTAGCACCATTGCGGACGCAGAGATCGTTGCCGGTATTGGTGGTGTGGCGTCCCGTCAGTTTGATAACGGTGTGCAGAGGGCCAGCAGTTTCGACTTCAACGTTTTGGGGCGAGGCAGAGTCGTCGTTGCTGCTGTAGGTGGTGCCGTCGGTTCTGGTTATCACAATGCCGTGGCCGGAGCCAGGTTCGGCGACAGTGGTTTCGTGCGTGCCATCGCCGTTACTGTCGATCCAGATCCCGTCGAAAAGAGAACCGAAAGAGTCTTTCGTAACTCGGAATCGGAGGGGTCCGGTGTCGACATCGAAGTGGTCGGACGTGTCGGACACCGTAACCGGTGTGGTCGGCGCTGGGTTGTCCGACGGCGACCCTGAGCGCAGCGCGAAGTTGGCGTCAGCCTTGGCGTTGACATCAGCTTGGATGTCGACAAGCACCCACTTGATGTCGAGTGACGTGTCGTCTGCGGGGCCGTTCCATCGGGAGAGCACGGTGAACTGAGCCGGAACCGGGCGGCCGGTGATTGAGTTCTCAACCCAAAGACTCCCGGTGTCGGTTTCCTGGCCCCGAGCGAGCGGAACACCCGTGCTGACTGGTTCGGCCGTTCGGTTGATGTCGAGCCGGTTCGCGATCTCGAGCGGGATATAGACCGGCTGAGCAGGGGGCGTAGTTTCGAGGGTCTCTATGAGCGGTGCCGACTGCGCGCTCGACGGGGTAGGGGAACCGATTGGTATGGCGACCACAGTTGCCGCCATCAGAGCAAATGCTGGTAGTAGGGCGCGGATCAATACTGCGCGTCGGTTGGGCTGAGGGACCGGGTGAGAGACACTGTTGGGTTGGCGACGGTTGTACTGAGCCATGAGGCAAGCAATTTTCTTGTTGGGATTGGGTGGTTGATTGCACTCATTGTCGGATGGTTGGGGCGCCCTGGGGAGGGGGAAGCTCCCCCCTGCTGTGGTCGATGTCCCCAACGTAGGGTCGGTATCTGAGCGACCTGGCAACCAGTAACCAGCAAGCTCGGCGAATGAACAATACGCACCCAACTTCTGAGCGCTCGAGGAGAACGAAATGTATAGATGGTTAGTGGTCGATTACGAATCTGGAGCACCACGTCTATGTAGAACCGGGTTCATTCCCAATCAGAGCGGGATGCTGCCAGACCCGCCCAAGATCGAACTCAGGAATCAGCCTGGCAGTGCCCAACCTGATAGTGCTCAAGCTGATAGTGCTCAAGCTGATAGTGCTCAAGCTGATAGTGCTC
>CALAJV010000024.1 GCA_937922805.1 uncultured Acidimicrobiales bacterium
AGCAACTAGCAACTAGCAACTAGCAACTAGCAACTAGCAACTAGCAACTAGCAACTAGCAACTAGCAACTAGCAACTAGCAACTAGCAACTAGCAACTAGCAACTAGCCAGGAAACGGGCTAGCCGAATCCAAACCAACAACAAAGGACCCAGCGCTAACCACGCTGGGTCCTTTTGGGTTGTTGCCAACAACACAGTTCCTAATCCGGGATCACGATTTCGTCGAGTCCTTGAGCGGGCGCCGGGAACTCCATATTCAACCCCTCTAGGGTTTGCACCAGGATTTCTGAGATAGCAATGTTGCGGAACCATTTGCGGTCGGCTGGGATCACGTACCAGGGTGCATCGTTGGTGCTGGTCTTAGCGATGGCATCTTCGAATGCTTGTTGAAAATCATCCCACCGCTCTCGCATGATCAAGTCGCCTGGATCGAACTTCCAGTTCTTATCGGGCTCATCTAATCGGGCTTGCAATCGTTCTTGCTGTTCCGCTCGGGAGATATGGAGGAAGATTTTGACGATGGTGGTGCCTTCATCGGCCAGCATCTGCTCGAAGTTCACGATGTGTTCGTACCGCTTCGACCACCGACTCTTTGGGGCTAAATCGAGTACCCGAACAACCAGCACATCTTCGTAGTGGCTGCGGTTGAATACCACGATCTCGCCGTTGGCGGGAACATGGTGATGTATACGCCAAAGATAGTCGTGAGCTAGTTCTTCGTCCGTCGGTTTTTTGAACGATGCTACTTTAACTCCCGTCGGGTTTACGCCTTCGAAGACATGTCGGACAGTGCCATCTTTCCCGCCGGCATCCATTGCCTGTAGCACGACAAGGACACGGTTCTTACCCTCGGCCCAAAGTAACTCCTGGAGCTGTTCGAGCCGTTCGTTCAGTTCAAGAACTCGCTGCTTGCCGCCATCTTTGTCGTTCGAGTCCCAACCGGTTGTCGCCCTAGTGTCTCGCTTGTTCAGCTTGGGCGCTTCGCCAGCGGAAACTCGAAACTCGCTTATGTCGAAAGTCATAGTTGCGATCATAACTCTGATCGTTGGTTCCCCTACTTGGTTACGAACTCTTGTACCGTGGAGTTCGTGATTGTGGCTGAACTCGAGATCTGTCATTCCCGGCCAATCGCCCCAACCCGTCGCATCGCCTTGGGCGACCGCAACCTTCCAGTCGACCCTTCTCCCGGTGGCGGAGGGGTGTTGTTGGCTGGCATCGTGGCGCAAAATGGGCCCCGAGTTGCCGCCGACCTGCGTGAAGATCTTTACGGCGTACTCGAAGCTTTAGCTGCCGGTCACAAAGTGGTACAACCAACGGTTCGCCACCGGTTCCAATCGGACCGGATCGGGTTAACGTCGAGTAGGCAGAGGCTAGTGGCGATCAACGGTTCTTTATCGTTCGACTTTGAGACCGAACATGGTCGTCCGGTGCAGCTTGCGCTGGGCGCTCTGTATGCGGCGGCATCATTGCCTGCACACGTTAAAGAGCCGATCTTCGATGCGCTCCGGACGGCTCTAGTCTGGGCTGGTTCGGTGGACACTCACTTTATTTCGGCAATTATGGGTGGCCGGTCGGCCCGACTCGCAGACCTTCAAGCATGGAACGATCCAGTGGCCTGGGCGCTCGAGGTCTTAGAACTCGACTTCACGGTTGAGGAACAACCTTCAAAGCGGGTTATCCAAAAGCGGTTCCGATCGCTGTTGCGCGACGCTCACCCTGATCACGGTGGCGGAAGTCAAAACGCCGCCGCCCGAATTGCTGAACTAACCGAAGCTCGTCGAATTCTGTTGACCTAGCCTAGTAGCTAGCCGAGAAGAGCGAAGAACGTAGAACGGTGGTAATGCGGTGGCCAAGAAAAAGTCAGTGGGCGGCATGGTGTTGTTCCACGGAGCGGGCGGAGACCGAGATCACCAAACGTTTTTGGCTCTCGAAGCTGAACTGAGCGTTCCGGTTCATCGCGTCAACTTCCCCTACCGACAGAAAAATCCGAAACGAGGCTTTCCCGATCGAATGCCGAAGCTGCTCGAAGCAGTCGACCAAGCGGTAAATGAAGCATCGGAGATGTGGGGTATTCCGCCGGATCGAATTGTGGTTGGCGGTCGATCAATGGGAGGCCGAGCGGCTTCGATAGCGGCAACCCAAGGCCTGAACCCGGCCGGTCTCTTGCTCTTGAGCTACCCGCTGCATCCTCCCAAGAAGCCAGAGAACCTTCGGGTTGACCACTTCGGCGATATTGCTTGCCCGGTTCTGCTTATCCAAGGAAACCGAGATCCGTTCGGAACCCCGGAGGAGTTTGCTCATCATCTGCCAGCGATCCAGACCGAAGTAACCGAAGTGTGGTTAGACGCCAACCACGGCCCCAAGCGTTTTGATAGTCAAATAGTGGCTGAGACTCAGGAATGGCTCAACTCCCTCTAGGGCCCTAGACGGCTTGCGCGAAGTTTTGCTAGGCGCGGCTGGTAAGGGTCGGATCGTCTGGGTTGAAGGTTTCGAGTTCCTGATCGGCGGTTTCGGGGAAGAAAAGAATGATCACGACGGCGACGATTAGCGGCGCGAAAACCATCATGCCGATTGACTGACCGAGGCTTCCCGTCCGCTCTGATAAGTAGCCGACTGCGAAAAGACCAGTGGCGCTGCCAGCAACTAAGACAACGTCGAGCATGCCCCCTACTCGACCTCTAGATCGGGTGGGGAAAAGTTCTGTTTGGTAACCCCGCATAGCTGGAACCGTTGCCGCAGCGCACGTTGCCGATATGCAAGCGGTGATCCACAGCCCAGCTCCGGTGAGTTGATAGGACAGGGCTGAAAAGACAACCGCGATCGACAGGGACCCAGCCCCAAGCCATCGTCGACCGTAGCGATCAGCCAAATATCCGGCGACAGGAATGGCGATCGAGGCCGGTATGGATACCAGCACCTGAAACAGTGTGATCTTGGTGGCGGTAAACGAAAGGTCGTCGCTCAAGTATTCGTTGCGAAACTGCGATGCCGGCGACAAATAGACGCCGCTGGCATAGGCCGCGAACCCAATCAAAGCGAACCGTCCCCATCTAATACGATCGGGTGCGCTGTGCTGGGTGGCGGCAGTGAATCTTCGTGTTTCCGGGAACCATCGGCCAACCCAAGCCAAAATAGGTAGGAACAAAAGGGGGAGGGCATAGGTGATACGCCAACCGCCTACGATTAAGTCGGCCAATGGGAGCGTGAATACCACCATTGAGGCGCCGAAGCCGGTGGTTAGCGTGAGAAACCCAATGCACAAAGCCCGCGACGACGCCGGCACTTCTTCGGTCGAAGCGACCGTTATTAGGGTTAGGAGACCGGTGGCCAACCCGCGGGCCACAGTTTGTGATCCGCCGAGGAAGAAGATGTTTGGCGATGCAGCCCCGACCGCGGTTAGCACGATGGCTAAGGCGGCAAAAGTTAGGGTGAGTGGCCTTCGGCCGATTCTGTCGGCCCAGCGGAGAAAAACAAACGAGATCACGACGCCAATTCGGACAATCCCCAACGTGAAACCTTGGACTTGGTCATCGACACCAAAGTCTTTCGCCGCGAACGTGAGCGTTTGGCCGATAATGACGCCGAGGTAGCCGGCCATTGTGCCGATCGTTGCTAAAGCGGCAATGAGCCGAGCCGTATCGGCGGTGACGACTTCGGTTGGCCACCACCAACGGCGCCGTGGTGCCCGATCAGGGTCGGCCAATGCCTTCTTAATCGGAGGTAAGAGGTATGGCCACCACAGAGGAATAGCAAGCTTGAAATCAGTTCGCTCCGTTACTTCGAACAGCGGACCAGAGCGGTCATCATCGATTGTGGCCGCTGTGGCTCGGTCAACCGACTGGACAGTCAAGGTTCGTCGATAGTGATCGAATGGACCTTCGACCATGCTCCACTCATTGCTACCGACTGATTCTTCGATCAGAAGATCAGTTCGCGGTTGGCGAAGAAGCTCTAGTTCACTCGCGGTAACTATCCGTTTGTGTTCGACGTGCGACAACTACTTTGCCCTCATTCGCGCTCGCCGACTTCAGAAGGAATGTCCGGGCCGCCGAAGTCATGGCTAAGAGCTTCAGGAGTGGTTGTCGTCGCCACCGACTCTTGCTCTAGTTGTTTCGCTAGCCGCCGATTGGCCACCCAAAGCAGCAAGCCGATCAGCGCCAATGGTGCCACCACAAGAAGGATCTCGTCCCAACCTCCCTGGTGTGCGAAAAATGGCGCAGACATAGCTTCCAGCGTAGAGGCTTAACAAGGTAACGGAGGCAACGGAGTCGACTTTCAAACCCCCGTACGTCGGGCGTCACACCCCCGTCGGATGAGCTATCGACCGAGCAAATCCAGTAGATTTGTAGGTGATGCCTGACCAGTCACCAATTGCTGACTTTGATACCGATCAAAGCACCGCTGACAACCAATCAGCCGACAACCAATCAGACGAAACAGTTTCGTCCTCAGCTAATGCTGGACAAGGTGATGCGAGTGCTAGCTCAACAACTGATTCCCTGGTTGGAGCAACGAGTGGTGAGTTCTACGATGCGGTGGCTCAAGTAGTCAAGATAATTCGGCCAGCGGTGCAAGCCGATCAGGGCGACATTTTCCTTCGAGGTGTCGACGAAGATACCGGTGTTGTCTCCGTCGAGCTTGTAGGAGCCTGCATTACCTGCCCCGCCTCATCACAAACGTTGAAGCAAGGCCTAGAACGAATCCTTAGCCAACGAGTCGAAGGTGTAACTTCGGTGGTTCATGTGGGGGAAGCGTTGGCCGGATACGAAGACGGCACCGCCGTTTCGCTCTAGTTGAGCAAACCAGCGATGCCGTAGCACTACGTTTCTGGTATCCATCGTTTCCGATGGTACAGCGATGCGAATTAGCGGCTCTTCAACGCATCTCGAATCTCAGCTAGCAGTACCTGATCAGGTGTCTCAGCTGGTGCGGTGTTGGCGCCAGCCTTAGCTAAGGCTTTAACGATCATGAAGACGATGAATGCGATCATGATGAACGTAATCAGAGCGTTAACCATTGGGCCGAGCTGAATACCAGCGATGTTCATATTGCCCGCGATGTCGTAAACGCCATCATCGTTTGGTGTCATACCGAACACCTTGGCAACGATCGAGAGAACAAGGGCCACAACGGCGTCGACCATGGGGAGAAAGGCCAACGCAAGAACGAGCCCGACAGCGATCGGGATTACGTTGAACTTCTCCAGAAACTCGCGAAACTCTTTTAACATAAGTGCCTCCTACAGGCATTGATTACAAACATTGACTACAGACGTGAACCGAGCGGTGTAGCGACTGTGCCCTCCGCACAATGATTCGCTTAGCCAGTGTTACCTAAAAAGGGCGTAGGAGCGTGAATGGTCGCATAAAAGCGACCTAAAGAGCGGCTAGTAATTGTAGCTCTGGACTGATATCGCCAGTTTTAGCCGTTTTCGAGTTTTATTTTTAGGCGTTTAAGATTTCGTTTCCAAATACCGCCCAGAACTGGCCGGGCCACAAAGGCACCTAAGGGTCCAGCCAGCCACCATGGAAATGAAAGATCTTCCCACCAGACGAACAGCGTTCGCTCGTCGCCTTGTGGGGTCAGAACGAATTCACCCTCGCCGGTAACAACTCCGACGTGGCGAACTCCCATTCGTCTTTCGTCTTCCCAGCTGGTTATGGTCATTTCGTCGGTCAGCTTGATTGGGCCAACCACCGTGTCGCACTCAAACGACGTCCCGACACCTTCTGTTTGGTCAGTGGTGAACCGGATGGCAGCGGCGTCAGCCATCCACTCGACGTGAGAAGAAATATCACGAAGGTAAGCCCAAACTTGGTCTGGGGTTTTGTCGATAACAACGGAAACGGTTACTGCTGGCACCCAACCGATAGTACGGCATCACCACAAGGGTTGACGGATCAGAAGGCTCGGTAAACCGACACATGCGTTGTCGACGTCGGAAGATACGGGTTCTCATCCCACGACGAGAACCGTTCGACCAGTTGAAGGCCAACCGTACTAGCGAGGTGGTCGAGCTGGGTCGGATTTAGCCACCGCAACATCCAGGGTCTGATTCTGACCCCGGTGTCAGACACCTCAATATGTTGACCGGTCATCGTTTGATCGCTACGAATTTGCGTTGCCGACACAGTGACATCGGATGGTCCAACTGTGCGCACCCCAATCGATTGGGTTGGCTCGTTGGGCAAGTCGTCGACTGTTAACGCCTCCAGAATAACAACACCCCCTTCGGCTACTAGCCTTCTTGCTTCACTCAAGACCAAACGGTGGCCGTCGTCGTCGACCACGTTGAACAGCGTGTTGAAGGCGATAACCACGGCGGCAATAGAGGTGGTTGGCGTGGGACGAAGAGGGATCGAGCGCATATCGGCAGCCGCTAGTCCGGTGGCCTGAGCGAGATTCGAGCTGACGTATCGACTTAGCATCGGCAACGAGGCATCAATTCCAACCACCGACAGTCCGGCATCGCCCATTGGTCCGGCAAGTCGTCCGGTTCCAACTCCAAACTCGATCACAACCTCACCCGTCGGCTCGCTCGGCGTTTCAGTTGTTGGGTTGTTGATCTTGTTGCTTTGTGACTCATGGCTAGCGCGAACTCGGCGAGCGATGAAGCTAGCTGCAGCGTCAGCGTCAGAAACGTCGTGGTACCACTGATCGTAGACATCGACAAAGGCTTGGCCGTAGGCAGTCGGTGAGCGAAGATTGAGCGCAGGCGCGTCATCGCTGTCTATCGCTTCATCGTTGCCCATCGCCCCACACTACAATCATCTGTGATGAGTATCAGAGTTGAAAGAGCCGACCTGCCAGCCGAGATCGTAAAACGAGGAGCTGGCTTTTTGCTGACGTCGATCATGGACAGTAGGCCACACGCTGCTCATCTGCAGATCGAGGTGGCGGTCGAAGGCGATCAGGTCGAAATTCGCACTCCAGCAGGCCGGACCAGCAGAGCCAACTGTGACATGCAACCGTCGGTTACCATGCTCTGGCCCGCTACCAGCGAAGGAGATCACAGTCTCATCGTTGACGGAGAAGCCCGACTCGACGGCGATAGTCACGTCATCGTCACGGTTCTCAACGCTATCCTTCATCGTCCGGCGCCACCGGCTAATCCCTAATCAGAAATTGCCTCATCACCAATCTGTCAAGTTCGGTAGCCTGGAGTAATGGCCTTCTACCTAGACAACGCAGCAACCACGGGCATTCGTCCGTCTGCGCTTGAGGTGATGGTGCCCCTCCTGGCCGAAGAGTTTGGTAACCCGTCTGGGGCACACCGGATGGCCCGAGCAGCAAACCGGGTACTCGATGACGCCCGAGAAACGATGGCGGCTTGTCTTGGAGCCGAACCAGGAGAAATAATCTTTACCAGTGGTGGAACTGAGTCCGACAATTTAGCGATCCAAGGTTCTCTGACCGCTCGCCCTGGAATTGCGGTTTGTTCTGCCATCGAGCACCATGCGGTGCTCGACCCGGTAGAACACGCAGGCGGTCGGGTTGTCCGAGTGAACGAAGATGGCCTAGTCGATCTCGATCATTTGGCTGATTGCTTGGCCGGATCCGAAGATGTGCCGGTGTCAGTGGTGTCGATAATGTTGGCCAACAACGAGACCGGCGTAATTCAACCACTCGACCAGATCGAGCGGCTTGTTCGTAAACTCGCCCCCGAAGCGCTACTCCACACCGACGCCGTGCAGGCAATGTGTTGGCTCGACGTAGCCGAACTAACCGCCCGAGCCGACCTAGTTTCGGTGAGCGCACACAAATTTGGCGGACCCAAAGGAGTCGGGGTGATGGTGGCTCGATCGGGCAAAAACGTTGAGCCGCTATTCCGGGGCGGTGGCCAGGAGCGAGGCCGACGCGGCGGCACTCACAACGTTGCCGGCATCGCAGCTATGGCGGTGGCTGCCAAAGAGACGGTGGCGGAGCGGGCAACTCAAGTGCCGCGGGTGTCGGAGCTACGAGATCGCTTGGCTGACGGGATCGTCAGCACGGTCGAGGGAGTTTTCGAGACCGGCGTTACCTCTCCTGCTGAGCTTCAACCCAGCGATAGCACCAAGAATGATAAAGCTAAGAATGAAGCAAAACGAATCAACAAGATAGCGAACATCTGTCATCTGTGCTTCGCTGATGTTGAGAGCGAAGCGCTGCTCTTCTTGTTGGAAAAAGACGACATAATGGCGTCCGCCGCCTCCTCTTGCTCTAGCGGGGCAATTGAGCCAAGCCACGTCCTAACTGCCATGGGATTTGATCGACAATTGGCCTTTGGTTCGCTGCGGCTATCTCTCGGTTATGGCACCACTGAAGCCGATGTTGAGGCAGCCCTCAACACAATTCCCCCAGCTGTTCAACGGCTTCGGGAGCGAGCGTAGCTAAGACCCGTACAATTGAGTGAGATGACAGATCCGAACCAATCAAACGAAGCGCCCAGTCGAGGCGACGTACTCGTTGCCATGTCTGGCGGCGTCGATTCCTCTGTGGCGGCTGCACTGCTTCAACGCGACGGGTACCGGGTCGTTGGAGTAACGCTCAAGCTCTGGGGCGGCGAAAGCGATTCTGGTTGTTGTTCCGTTTCCGATGTTGATGATGCTCGTCGTGTCGCTCAGCAGCTAGATATCGAGCATCATGTATTCAACTTTGGTGATGATTTCGACAAGTTCGTTGTAGACCCATACGTCGCTGACCATCAACGGGGTCATACACCGAATCCGTGCGTTGAATGCAACCGCCATATCAAGTTCGACAAGTTGTTTCGCCGAGCGGATGCTCTTGGTTTCGACATGATTGCTACTGGGCACCACGCCCGAGTAGTCACCGACCCAGACGGGTCGTTCCGAATCAGCAGAGGAGCCGACGACCTCAAGGATCAGTCGTATGTGCTCCACATGCTCGACCAAAACCAGCTCGGTCGCCTCCTTCTTCCGGTTGGCGACATAACCAAAGAGCAAGTTCGTGAACTAGCGGCTGAGTTGGGTATGCGAACAGCTGACAAGCCAGATAGCCAAGACGTCTGTTTCATCCACTCCGAAGGTGGGCGCAAAGTATTTCTCGGTGACCGAATCTCCCTTCGACCAGCAACGCTGGTAGATCAGGAAGGCGAAAAAGTCGGCGAGGTCGACTCCATCGAATTAGTCACCCTCGGGCAGCGGAAAGGCCTTGATCTCGGTGGAGATGTTGGTCGGCGCTATGTGGTTGATATTGATCACGAGACGGCAACCGTCACCGTCGGGCACAAAGACAAGTTGTTGGTAGCCGGTCAAAAGGTCGAGAACCTCGAATGGTCCGATATGGAGCTGTCCGGTGAGTTCAAGGTTCAATGTTCGGCTCACGGAAGGGTGCTGCGAGGAAGCCTTGACGGTTCAACAATTGTCTGGTGGCAGCCTCAACGTCGAATTGCTCGAGGTCAATCGATCGTGCTGTACCGAGGCGATGAAGTTGTTGGTGGAGGGATCGCTGGTGACGCTATCGAAGTTCAAAATGACGCGGCCAACAGCGACGTAGCACCCAACAGTGCAGTACCCAAGAGTGCAGTACCCGACGGAACCGAAGACAACGGCGCCGTAGACGACGATGCCGCTGAGCCGATGGTCGCTTCCGACTTCACCTAGCAACTATGGCTAAAATTCTGACGCCTGACCAGATCGATCAGGCAGTCGAGGCCCTGCACGCAGGCCAGCTAGTCGCGTTTCCGACCGAGACGGTATACGGACTGGGAGCAGACGCGACGCGGGCCGAGGCAGTGGCACAAATATTTGAAGTGAAGGGTCGGCCAACCGTTCACCCACTGATTGTTCACCTTGGCGATATCGAGTGGCTCGACCGGTTCGGGACAAATTTGTCGTATCAGGCCAAAGCGTTAGCCGAAGCGTTCTGGCCTGGCCCGTTGACAATTATCGTTTCCCGGCGAACAAAAGACGACAACGATCTTGCCAGCACTGACGTTTTCGTGGCTGATGAAACAGTAGGTGGCAAATCTACCATCGGGCTACGAGTGCCCGACCACCCGGTGACCCTCGATCTGCTTCGACGCTTTGGTCGGGGAGTTGCCGGTCCGTCCGCTAACACATTCGGTGGCGTTAGCCCAACTACGGCTCAACACGTTGTCGACGATTTAGGCTCGAACGTGGCGTTCGTCGTTGATGGGGGACCGTCGGCAATCGGGGTCGAATCAACCATTGTCGATGTGTCCACTAACCAGCCAACGTTGCTACGACCAGGAGGGATCTCGACCGTTGAATTAGAAGGCGTTCTTGGTGTCCCAATGATCGACGGTCGCTCTGGTCCATCTCGAGCGCCAGGAATGATGATCTCGCATTACTCGCCCCAAGCGAAGGTAGAACTAGTTACCGCCGCTGAACTAAGAACTACGGTAGAAACGGCGTTGGCTGCGTTGCCGGCTGAATCATCTGAGCAACGTTCGGGTTCGATCGGCGTCATAGCCCCGCAGGCTTCCCGAGCGGTCTCAGGGCGTAGCTCGGACGCCACGGTAACCACATGGGACATGCCGTCCGATGCCGGAGGCTACGCCGCTCAGCTTTATGCCGTCCTCCGTCAGGTCGATGTGGAGCAGATCGGCCTCGTCTATGTGGTTCCGCCCGATACCGGTCATCTAAGAGATGCCGTCGTCGATCGGCTACAAAAAGCCGCTGCCGACAAACGAGCCCAGAACCGTTGAACCGACTTCTCCTAAAACGGAATGGTGAGCTTAGGTTCGGCGACGACGTCGGTTTGTTCGTTTTTTCGCCACTAGCTGGGTAGTAGCTGTTACCTCTTCGACCTCTGGAACTGGTTTGTCTCCATCCAAAACGGCTCGAATGAATGCAATGTGTTCGGGTGAACTACCACAACAGGCGCCGATGAGCTGAACTCCAATTTCTTGGGCCCGGGCGGCGTAGGCGGCCATAACCTCTGGCGTTCCGCTGTAGCTGAGTTCGGAGCCGTGCCATTGGGGGATGCCGGCGTTGCCCTTGCTGATCAAGAGTAGGTCGGGAGCAGCCTCTCGCATTTGGACCAAAGCTGCTTCGGTGTCAGCTAAGTTGTTGCCGCAGTTGGCGCCGATTGCGTCGATATCTAACCGTAAGGCCAGCTCGGCGGCCGCAGTCCCGGTTACCCCCATCATGGTTCGACCCGCAGTATCGAAGCTCATCGTGGCACAAATGGGAAGATCTGACATCTGACGACACCCGTCGACGGCGGCCTCGACCTCTTCAATCGAACTCATCGTTTCAATCCAGAGCAGGTCAGCGCCTCCTTTGGCTAGCCCGTCGGCTTGCTCGGCGAAGGCAGCGGTACAAGATGCTGGCGTCATCGAACCCATTGGCTCCATAAGCTCGCCGGTTGGGCCAATCGAACCAGCAACTAACACTGTTCGATCGGGTTTGGCCTCCATGGCTTGATCAGCTACCTCGCGGCCGAGCCTGGCCGCCGCCTCGTTTATCTCGACAACCCGATCTTGTAGTTTGTGGAGGGCCAGCCGGTAGTGGGTCCCACCGAAGGTATTAGTCAAGAAGATGTTCGAACCAGCATCAACGTAGGCGCGGTATGCGCTTCGTATCTTGTCTGGCTCGTCGAGGTTCCACTGTTCCGGCGGATCGCCGGGCCCCAAGCCTCGGCTAAAGAGCTCGGTGCCGGTGGCGCCGTCGAGCAACGCAAATCCAGTTTGGTCGATTAGAGAGCGGAGGGCATTCATATCGTTCAGTCTTACCGCTCGAAGCCGTGCTTGCTGGACTTTAGACGAGGTTTTGCCTCATGCCCGATCGATGGTCTGTCGATTTTTGAACATCCGCATGGTGCAGAGTTACCCTCAGGTCATGAGCTATCCGCCATTTCCCCGTGATGCCAAGCCGATTGTGCACGCGGACCCAGACCAAGAGCGCGATCATCGAAAGCAGCAGACCGCCCTCGGCTATCGCCTATTTGCTGCCCTTCGGTGGGGGCAAGCCGGTGATGGCCACATCAGCGCCAGGGACCCGGAACAGACCGACTGCTTCTGGTTGCTTCGCTACGGAGTGCCGTTCAACCAGGCGACTGTCAACGACCTGGTGTTAGTTGGCCCCGATGGCTCGGTGGTAGAAGGGGAGGGCGACATCAACGAGACGGCCTACTTCATCCATATGCCTATTCATGAAGCCCGCCCTGAGGCGACCTGTGTCGCTCATACTCACACTAGTTTCGGAACGCCCTGGTCGGCGATGGTCCAACCATTCCAACCACTAACTCAAGAAGCCGTTTCTTTCGTGTTCAACCAATCCATCTTTAACGGAGAAGAGGTCAACGTCGCTGACTACGACACCGGTCGCCGAATCGCAACGGCGGTCGGCGCCTCAGGGCTGTGTTTTCTTCGAAACCACGGAATGTTGACGGTCGGCGCAACGGTGGCCGAAACGGTCGGCTTTTTCGTGATGGCTGAACGGGTGGCCGAAGTTCATATAAAGGCACCCGAAGGCTTACCCATTTCTGACGAGGTAGCAAAGCGACTTGCTCCATCGTTGGAAGATCCTACGGTTGGCTGCCACGCATTCGAATTTCTGTGCCGAACCTTGGTTCCTGATCGGTCCGTGGTTGACTAGCGAATCTGAAACTCGGAGCTGGCTGGCTCCTAGTACTTCGACTTTGGGGGTTGATATGCGAAGTCGACTACTCGGTCCAGTAGCTGTCGAGTAACTTCAGACCGAAGTCGGTGGGCTGGCCCCGACAACGGTTGATAGCTCGACAATTCAATCTCCATACCCCGGGCTATTTCTGTCACCGTTGGATCGGACAGGAGATCAACTCGAAGGTCGAAGCCGATTATTGATGCATCAGATCCGCCGGACAACACGGTGATAGTTGGGAGTCGGTCGCTGATGGTGCGCCGCAGAGACCATTGAAGCGCGGCTGAAGCCTCGGGGAGGCCGAACTGTTCGCCGGTTACGACCAGGGTTTCATCTTCGACAAATGTCTCAACTGGCATACCTCTCCCTTCGAGCTGATCTAAGCGCTATCGGTGCCTGGGGTCAACGGTTCAGATTCCGCTGCCTCGGTGACACCGATCTTGATGCCGCGTACTCTGGCTTCTTGCAGTAGCTGCCCCGGAAGCGTCGGGGTGAACACGACAGTAGTTGTCTGCAAGTTTTTGATGTTCCCGCCGGTATCTACCGGCGATCCACCTGAGAAGACTCCAGCGGGACGAATCGTTATTGGCAGCGGCTCTTTGGTCGAGACCGCAAGCGCTAAGCCCGGTGCGCCCCCGGACAAATCTAGATCGTTAATCGTGTTGGTCTCGCCATTGTCGCTGTCCGGGACCTGGGGCGACGTCTTACCTTCTTGGCTGTTCGACCTGGTCCGGATGTCCAGAGCTGGGCCAAGAGCGCTGATGGTTGTACGTCGAAAGAGCACCGCGTCGACAACAACCAAAGGATCGTGGATTACGAACCCGGCTGGAACAAACACAATCCACCGTCGAGCGAACTGATGGAGCACTTTGCCTGACCCGTAGACAAACGCAACCCCAATTACACCGGCTGCCGCGGCGGCAACGTATCGTTGGCTTGCTACTAGAAGGGGAGCGGCTACTAGCCCTACGAAGCTGACGAGCCACGCTAGCTGTATAGGGCCGAACAGGGCGAACGCTGGAGGGCGAAGAGCCATGCGGCGTTCTGAGCCGTAGGCCGATCCGTTGACCATTTGGTCGCCAAATGATGGCATGAACACCGTGGCGCAAACTAACAGACCGAAACCAATGGCGAGTAGGAGCGAGACTGGCATGCCACCAGTGATCGCGGCGATAGCGAGCCCGAATCCTACAATTGCGGGAGCCAGAATTCGACTAACCGTTAACGCTACGGTCGATGGCACAAAGGTGGCCAGCAGGCCGCCGAACCAAAGAGCCCACCCGAAGATCTCGATGGCGAGCCTCGAACTAGAAGGTAAGCCTTCGGTGGTTTCACGAAAGCCGAATCCGACGGCTAGTGGCAGAAGAAGCCAAAGCACCCGGGTTGGCCAAAGACCAGCCCGATCAAGGTTCAGACCCTCGGCCATGTTGTCCCTTCAGCCACGGCGTATCTCTGCCATATCCACTACTCCATTGTGCCGGAGAATCCGGCCAATCTGGGTCCGGTACGGTGCATAGGTGCCAATTCTTTTGAGTGAAACTTCGAGCTCGTTGGGTGGCATCAGGCTTTACTAGCCTCATTTTTGGTTTCCGCCGCCTTCCACTATTCGATAAGCAACGTGGGTTCTCGAAAGAGTTGTTCTGAATTCGCGAGCTTCACACGTTCCGGCGATGCGATGTCGGCTGCAGAATCTCTATGAGGGCATCAGCCACCTGTACAAGTATTTGTTCTTCGGTGCTCGCGATAGTCACCCGAACGCCAGGCGGCGTACTGAGTCGGTATCGGACGCCGGAACGAATCGCGAACCCTCGGCGCTCCATGCCAGCGACGACGGCAGCTTCGTCGGCTACTGGAATCCAAACGTTCAACCCAGAGGTAGCTTCAACCTTGATTCCGTTGTCGCTTAATCGACCGATGAAGGCTAATCGGCGACTGTCATAGGTTTTGACTGCAAGGTCGATTAGTGAACGGTGATGCCGGGCCGTGAGCATGGCAACGACGGTGTGTTGGAGGATATGGCTCACCCAGCCGGTGCCCACTGCTTGGCGACCTCGGACCCGCCCCATGGTGGTGGAGTCCCCAACGAGGGCCGATACCCGAAGGTCTGGGCCGAGTGACTTTGCTACCGATCGCACGACGGCCCAGTTGGGTCCATCAACTGGAATTGTTGATTGATGAGGCGCTCCGGAAACGGGTCCAGCGTGATCGTCTTCGATTACTAGCACATGGGGATGTTCTGCGAACACAGCCCGTAGTGCTTGGGCGCGTTGTTCACTGATCGACGCTCCGATCGGATTCTGGGCTCGGGGGGTTATGACAATGGCCGAGATCCCTCGGTCAATTGCTTCGCGGAGCGAGTCGGGGTCGGGCCCCTGTCCGTCAATAGTTATCGGCATCGGGCGAAAACCCATCGCCGTGACTAGTTCTGTTACCGATGAGTAGCCCGGGTCTTCAATACCGACCGAGTCGCCCGGGCGAAGGTGAGCGGCCAACACGCGCTCGATGCCGTCGAGCGCTCCGGCCACGACAGCCAGTTCGCTAGCGTCAATTTCGTCGATTGCGAAGTCGCTTCGAAATAGATCGGCAAGCTCGGGAACTATTTGTTCCCTGCCGTAAAGCAACGGTTCGCTAGGTACCGACGCTAAGGCAGTGGTGAGGTCGGGAAGCAGTGTTGGATCTGGGTTTCCGTGGGCCAAGTTAACCAGGTTGTTTGGAATCGGTTCGTCGATATGTACTCGAACCGCCGGTTTGTTTGCGACGAACGTTCCTCGTCGCCCTTCGCCTTGAACTAGCCCTCGGCTACTTAGCGCCTTGTAGACCGCAGCCGCAGTATTCGGGGCCAGTCCATGTTCGACCGCAAACTCCCGAACCGGTGCCAATCGGTCTCCTGGGCCAAGCTGACCGGTTCTAATCTTCTGTTCGATGTCTGCGACGAGCTGGTCAGCCTTGGCCATTACTCTCCTCGGTCATTGGTGCCCCATATTCGCTTTGCCATTCTCTGCGAGCCTGTTACTATGCACATAGTAATACAAACGTCGTATTGTATCAATACATAACTTGCAACCTGGTTTGTTCGAGGAGTTTTATGACCGATAACAACGATCTTGCCCCAACCGATCGGACTGCGCTCAAGCGCATTCCCGAGCGTGGCCATTTCGATCGAGATACCGTCAATGCCATCATCGATGAAGCCATGATCTGCCACGTCGGCATCGTCGATGAAACCGGCCGCCCAGTCGTCATCCCTACCTTTCACGGCCGCGACGGCGACGATCTCCTCATCCACGGATCGGCAGCTAGTCGCTTATTGCGCACCGCTCGTAATTCCGAGGTTTGTGTGACGATCACCTTGATCGACAGTCTTGTGCTTGCTCGTACCGCGTTTCACCATTCGGCCAACTACCGCTCGGTGGTCGTGTTCGGTGTCCCTGAACACATTACCGATGACGCTGAAGCTGACGCCGCTTTGAACGTGTTGGTCGAGGCCCTAATACCTGGGCGGATGGCTGAAGTCCGACCGAATACAAACAAAGAAATCCGAGCGACCCTGACACTTCGCCTTCCGATCAACGAAGCATCGGCGAAAATTCGCAACGGCCCGCCGGTCGACGACGAAGAAGATATGGACGCTGAAGTTTGGGCTGGGCTGCTGCCAATCTCGACGACGTTCGGCGATCCGGTCACCGCTGCCGACATGCGCCACGATCTCCCGCCACCACCATCGGTAGTCGGCTATGGGCGGCCGTCGTGAATCGTGTCGTCATTTTGGTTTTCGAACAGGTCGACCTGCTCGACGTTGGCGGTCCATACGAAGTGTTCCTCACCGCTGATCGGCTCCACCAACGCAGTGGAGGGTCACCAATTTTTGAAGTAATCGTTGCGTCTCCCGATGGAGAACCAGTGACGTCGTTCGGAGGCATGGGGCTTGTCCCTCAACTAGCGGTGTCAGAGGTCGATCAGGCCGATGTTGTGGTTGTACCGGGTGCGGTCGCCATCGACGCAGTGTGTGCCTCGCCAGAGGTTGCCGACGCAGTGGCGGCGTTGACCAGGTTGGCGACGACAACCGCTTCGGTCTGTACCGGGGCCTTTTTACTGGCCGACCAAGGTGCTCTGGATGGATTGCCATGGACCACTCATTTTGAAGATGTCGCAGGCCTTGGTCAGCGGATAAGTTCAGACAAAGGGCTCGAACGGGTGCGATGGGTTGATGCCGGAGCTGTTGTGACCGCTGGGGGCCTAAGTAACGGTCTTGCTATGTCACTTCACCTGGTCGAACGATTGGCTGGGCGAGAGTTAGCAGTAGCTACTGCCACTCAGATCGAGTACGACTGGGATCCCGATGACGGGTTCACGCTTCGTCAGCAGAGTGAAAGCTGAGCTGTTGCTCGTTGAGTTTTCCACCATAATCACGCTTCAGGTCAGCGTTGGCGGCATCAAAAAGTGTCACAGTTCTTGTGTAGTCTCATAGTTAGTGGCTACTAAAAATACTCCAAAAAAGATCAAGAAACCAACTCAGAAATCGCCTGCGAAAGCAGCGGATCGAGTCGCTGAACTTCGGGCCCAGGTCAGCTACCACAATGAGCGCTACCACACCGATGACAGCCCTGAGATTCCCGACATCGAATACGACATGCTGGTAAGAGAATTGGAAGGCTTGGAGGCCGAGTACCCCCAGCTGGTAACCGCTGATTCGCCAACCCAACAGGTCGGCAACGTCGGTTCTGTAGCGTTCGCTCCGGTCGAGCACGAGTTGAAGATGATGAGCCTCGATAATGCCTTCAACCGACAAGAGCTTGATGGCTGGGCTTCAAGGATAGCCAAAGGTCTCGATCTCGATGATGCCGCTGCTCCCGTTGGCTACGTCTGTGAGCTGAAGATTGACGGAGTTGCCTGTTCGCTTCGGTACGAGAACGGCGTTTTGGTTCAAGCGGCTACCCGAGGTAACGGCAGTGTCGGGGAAGACATAACCGCCAACGTTCGAGGAATCGACGTTATCCCAGAAAAGCTCAAAGGCAAGCCACCCAAAGTGGTGGAGGTTAGGGGCGAGATCTACCTGCCAATTGATACGTTCAACGCTTTGAACGATGCCCAAGAGGCCGCTGGGTTAGCCCGTTACGCCAACCCTCGAAATACTGCTGCTGGCAGTCTTCGACAGAAAGATCCGCGAGTTACCGCTAGTCGAGGTTTGGCCTTTTGGTCATATCAACTTGGAGTCGTCGAGGGTGGTCCGGTGCTCGATGGCCACAATGCAGCGCTGGACTGGTTGGCCAAGTTAGGGATGCCAGTAAATCCAGAACGTCGCCGAGTCGACACCATTGATGATGTTGTTGATTTCACCGACCACTGGCTTGAACAAAGGCACGACTTGGCCTACGAAATCGATGGAGCGGTCGTCAAAGTAGATGGCTTGCAACGGCAGCAAGCCTTGGGTTCTACCGCAAAGGCACCTCGGTGGGCTATCGCCTACAAGTTCCCACCAGAAGAACGAACCACGACGTTGCTTGATATTCAGGTTTCTATCGGTCGGACCGGTAAAGCTACGCCGTTCGCGGTCCTTGAGCCAGTGTTCGTCGGCGGATCAACCGTGCAAATGGCAACCCTTCATAACGATGATCAGGTGCGGTTGAAAGATGTTCACCCCGGCGACACAGTAATCGTTCGCAAAGCTGGCGATGTCATTCCAGAAGTCCTAAGACCAGTGCTCGCAGAACGACCAAAGCGGTTGAAAAAATGGAAGTTTCCGACTGACTGCCCCGCCTGCGCCAAACCGTTGGTTCGCCCTGAAGGTGAAGCCCACACGTTCTGTGTAAACCCTGCATGTCCGGCCCAACAACAAGGCAAGATCGAGCACTTCACGTCTCGGGGAGGAATGGACATTGAAGGCATGGGGGAAAGTCGAGTTGCGCTTTTCATCGAACAGGGTTTCGTGTCCGACGTTGGCGACATCTACACCGTTGATTGGGGTGAAGTTGCGGCCCTTGAAGGATTTGGTCAGACATCTATCGATAATTTACGTTCAGCTATCGAAGCATCAAAAGACCGACCGTTATCGAACCTCCTTGTCGGTTTAGGAATCCGCCACCTTGGACCGGCCGGAGCAGGATTGCTGGCCCAAAACTTTGGTCACATCGATGCCGTTGCCGCTGCCAGCGCTGAAGAGATGGCGGCCGTAGACGGCGTCGGGCCGACCATCGCAGCGAGTGTGGCTGAGTATTTCTCTCGGCCGGAAGCAGCAGAGCTGGTCGAGAAGTTTCGCGCCGCGGGCGTGAACCTGGTTGGACCGGAACAGTCATCGGCCCCCCAAGTCTTGGCCGGGATGTCAATTGTCGTCTCAGGTTCGCTTGACGGCTATACCCGAGACGGAGCGGCTGAAGCCATCACTTCTCGGGGTGGCAAAAACCCCGGCTCGGTTTCCAAGAAAACCACCGCTCTTGTAGTCGGAGCAGAGCCAGGGGCGTCGAAAGTTACTAAAGCGGAAGCAGCAGGTGTTCCAATAATCGATGAGGCAGCGTTCGAAGCACTACTCGCCGATGGCTCGCTGCCAGAAGCTACCTAAGCGGCGTCGAACTCGTTACTCGTTCGGAAAATGCATTCTTGAGTTGCATCTGATAATCGGTACACGCAGACTTCGAGCAGATTGTCTCGGGCCCGAACGAGCGGCCCGTTTGGACAGTTCTCGTCGGCTTCAAACGTGTAGTGCCCGATCGATCGCTCCGCTGACTGCGTGTCTCGCACGTTTCCATCTTCATCGAAGACTAGGTTCATGTCTTCTGGTGGAATGTCTTTGCCGTTTATCGTTAGCCGAGCCCCGAAACCTGACGCCAGATCGACACCGATCGGTTCCAAGCAGGCGCTTGCCGTGCCCGATTTGGGCAGAAAGCCATCGATCGGGTTAGTCGAAGCCGGTGTCTGCCCGTTGTTTTGGGCCGGAGCGGCAGCGCCCACGGCAGCTGAATCATTGTTGACCGATGTTCCACCAACGATGTAGGGCGAATTAGTTTCACCGCCGTTATCGGAGTAAATTGCGCCCAAAACTAGCGCACCAAATGCTAAAGCTACGATGCCGATGGTGGCAAAGCGTTGGCGAGTCGGGGAGATCACACCACCATTGTGCCTCGGAGTCCCGCCTGATGGCTACGTGTGTGACCTATGATATGGGCATGTCGAGAGTCGGCCTCGACCGGCTGCCGTTGGGCGACCGCTACGAACTTGTTTCCACTATTGGTTCTGGCGCATCAGCTGAGGTCTACCATGCCACCGATTTGAGATTGAATCGTGGGGTGGCAGTTAAGCAACTCCGTTCTGATCTAAGTCAGGATCGACGATTTCAAAAGTTGTTTCGCGCTGAAGCTCACCTGGCCGCCCAGCTCTCGCATCCCCACATCGTCACAGTTTTTGATTGGAGCGATGATGCCGACGGGGTCGACGGCGGCGCCTACATCGTTACTGAGTTGTTGGGCGGCGGAACGCTTCGAGACATTCTCGATAACGGCGGACCATTCACTGAATCTCAAGCTGCGTTCGTAGGTTTGCAGGCCGCTCAAGGTCTCGCCTTTGCCCATGAGCAAGGGCTGGTTCATCGCGATATCAAACCAGCCAACTTATTGTTTGGGGTTGACGGCCGAGTACGGATCGCCGATTTTGGGATAGCTCGTGCCGTAGTGGAGGCGGCGTGGACCGAACCCGAAGGCGTCTTGATCGGTACGGCTCGATATGCAGCCCCAGAACAAGCTGTTGTTGCATCGGTTGATAGTCAAGCCGATGTTTACTCGCTAGCGCTGTGCCTATACGAATGTCTGACTGGCGAGGTGCCTCTGGTTCGCGACAGCGCACTAGGCACGATGCAACTTCGGCAAACGGAAAGCGTCCCTGCCGATAGCGCCCTCGGTGCTTTGACCAACGCGATCTTGGGCGCTGGGCAGGCCGACCCGAACAAACGATGGCATGCAGCCGATCTTCTCGGAGAGCTGCTCGTTGTCTGTCAAACAATGCCAGACCCCGAGCCCCTGGCCTTGATCGACTTAACCGATCACCGACCGACGCCCGACGCGAACGTACGATTCAATACCGGCGGCGATGTGATCATTGTGGGCGACGACGGCTCGTCCGACATTGCCTTGCCTTCAGACGACCCCTCCTTTGAGGAGGGTCGTGGTGAAAGCGGGTATGCAGACACCGCCGTAAGCGGTTCGGGCGCCAGGCACGATCCTGGCTATGACACCGACGCCCCGTTCGACCAACAAATCGTGTCCGACGATGATCAACCAAAGCAGCGACGCTGGGGGCGACGATTGGCTGCGTTGAGTTTGCTAATTTTGGCTGGTGGTGCAGCGGCTGGCGGCTGGTACTACTCGACGTTGCAGAACCCGACCGAAGTAATCTCACTCGGAATTCCAACGTTTGAGGTCGAAGACTTCACAATCACCGGATCGTCCTTAGACGAGATCAAGGCTCAGGCTGCTGAACAGGGTCTTACGGTGGTCCTTACCGAGCAATACCAAGATGGAACTGAGGCGGGCGACATTCTCAGCCAATCCCCGGCGGCCGATCAAACAATGAGTCCCGGTGACGAATTGACCATCGTCGTTTCCTTAGGACCAGAACTTCGAGTGGTTCCCGAAATTGTGGGGAAGACAGTCGACGACGCCCGCCTGGCCGTAACGAACGCCAAACTCGTGGTTGGCAAGGTCGAAGAGCGCGCCGACGAGGACGTAGCTGCCGGCGTTGTTCTTGAAGCGACGATCGCTGGTCAACCGGCGGTGGTTCAATCAGAGTTCATTACTGGAACGACGGTTGATCTCATCGCAAGTTCTGGGCCCGCGCCACGAGTAGTCCCTTCTTTGGTTGGGTTAACCGCTGACGGGGCAGCCGCCGCTATGGGCGGTACCGGGCTGAACCTCATTAGCTCAGAAGACTTTTCGACCACAGTGGTCGAAGGCGAAATTATCTCGATGTCACCTGATGCCGGTACCAGCGTGGCTCGGGGCACCGACGTCACTGTGGTGATATCCAAAGGCAAACCGTTTATCGAGGTACCCGATGTGATCGGGTTGCCGGCAGCCGAAGCGGCCGACAAACTCGAAGCGGCCGGGTTTGAAGTGATCGACACCGTAGGAGCCCCCAACGGAGAAGTACTTGGTACCGACCCTCCCGCTGGGGAAAGTTACCGACTCGGCAAACAAATCGTCATCTTGACTCGACGCTAGTGTCGTTCGGGCCGTTGGCCCTCTCTTACCAAGTTTCGACGTCGTCGAAACTTGCGGGAGTTGTCGTTCGCGCTGTTGGCCCTCTCTTACCAAGTTTCGACGTTGTCGAAACTTGCGGTGGTGGGTTTGGGCTGTTGTCGAAACTGGCGGTGGTGTCGTTCGGGTTGTTGGTCCGCGATACCACGTTGTGAGGTGGCGAGCGTCAGGCGTCTTTGGCGGTTAAGGCGTCGAGCTTTTGGTACAGCTCGACCACCGTCGGATTGATCTCCTGGGTGCCGCCCTGCAAAGCGAGGAGTTTACTGGCGTCGCCCTCGACGAGGATTTTGCCGGTAAGGAACGCTTCCATTACTGCCTGTTGATCCCGAGTCACGAACGCAGCTTTGGCCGTATCGTAATCAACGGTTACCGTCAGCTCTGGATCGTCGACATGACCTTCTTCAATCAGCGTTTGGCCCTGGCTGGTGTCAATGTGACCTTCGAGGGATCCGTCGTCTCGATGAGGAATATCAGTTACGACCACATTAATTCGGGTCTCTACTGGGGAGTTCGGCATCTGATCGGCGTACTCAACCCTCAAGTCACGGGCTGCGGATATCCACTCAGACGATAAGAAGGCGTAGCTGGTCACGTTGCGATCGTATCCTGTACTGTTCTATAGCGAACGGTATGTCGTCGTTCTATTGACAGAATTCTAGAAAACAGCAGATGAAGTAGCGAGCTGTAAACCCACGAAGAAATGGTGAAATGCTGTTCATCAGGGTGCCCGGTAGCGATCAGCCAGCAGAAACGAACCCGTGATTAGACATGAGCGATGAAGCGCCAGTGAAGAAGTCCGGTCGAGACAAGCGATTGGATAGTCGCGAGCGAGAGCAGCTGTGGAAAAATCCGCCGTTGAAGATCGACATGGATGTGTGCATTACCTGCGATGCTTGCTTCCGGGCGTGCCCGAAACCGTTTGGAGCGATCTTCAACCACGATCTCGATGTGATCATAATTCCAGAGCTCTGTTCTGGCTGTAACAAGTGCATTGATCCGTGTCCAGTGGATTGCATCCACCCTGATCCAGACTGGAAAGTCTCGTCTGACGAGTGGTGGGAAGAGCCTCTTACTAACGATCCGTACAAGTAGTTCTTCGATATCACAGCTCGCCCTGTCGGCACCGCCAGTAGCAGTTTCTCTGGTGGTGCGCCCCACTCTCCGGTCGTTTTGTTTTCGTTGGCCGAAACTGGCCCCGGATAGCCTACGGAACGATTAACCTGAGTCGGTGCACATGAACGTAATAACCGAACGTCAACGGGCTTCCGTACTAGCGGACGGCCACGAAAAGGCCGGGGCGGTGAGAGTAGATGGCTAGTCGTGAACCGCTTACTCGCCAAGATGTGACCGACGTAGCCGAACTGGCGTTGCTCAATCTGAGCGACGATGATCTGGATCGCTACACCGGACAGCTTGATGCAGTATTCGATCTTGCAAGCAAGCTAGACCAGTTCGATGTGTCGGAGGTTCCACCAACCTCTCACCCATTTGGGTTGGTCAACGTATTTCGGGCCGACAGCCCTCCCAGCTCTGTTGGCATCGATGGCACAGACGACAACGTCCGCCAAGAAGCGTTGGCCAGCGGACCCGACGTTGAAGACAACCAGTTCAAGGTTCCTCCGGCGTTAGGGGAGTCGCCATGAGCGATGCCCAAATGCCAACTGCCGCTGAGATAGCGGCCGACGTTAGAACTGGAGCTACTACCGCCATTGACGTGGTTGAGCGACACTTAGCGCTCATTGCAAGCTCCGACACCGAGATTCACGCTTTTCATACCGTGGCTGAAGAAGCGGCTCGATCAGCAGCCGCCGGGGTTGATGAGGCTGTTGCCGCGGGGCGAGATCCGGGCCCGCTAGCGGGCGTGCCAGTAGCGATCAAAGACAACATGTGCACAAGGGGGATTCCCACTACGTGCTCATCGAAGATTCTAGAGAATTGGGTACCCCCCTACGACGCCACTGTTGTCACCAGGCTTCGTGAAGCTGGGGCGATTGTAATTGGCAAAACTAATCTTGATGAATTCGCTATGGGCTCATCGACCGAGAACTCTGCCTTCGGCCCGACCCGGAACCCAGTAGACCCCACTCGTGTTCCTGGTGGATCTTCAGGTGGCTCCGCGGCCGCCGTTGCTGCTGGATTCGCCCCGCTCTCCCTTGGCTCCGACACCGGTGGTTCAATCCGTCAACCAGCAGCACTGTGCGGTGTCGTGGGCATGAAGCCAACATATGGTTCGGTTAGTCGGTACGGTCTGGTCGCTTTCGCTAGCTCGCTGGATCAGATCGGTCCGTTCTCGACTTCGGTGGCCGAAAGCGCGTTAGCTTTCGACGTGCTAGCCGGACCCGACGGGCGAGATTCGACCTCGATACCTCAACCTCACCAACCAGTCCTGCCGGTACTTGGCGAGGGAGTTGAGGGCCTCCGAATCGGGATAATCAACGAGCTAAGCGGCCGAGCGGGTGGCGATATCGCTGAAGGGTTCGAGTCCGAAGTCGTGGCCCAAGCAGAAGCAGCCGCCGATGCTCTTACCGCCGCCGGAGCCAAAGTAGATGAAGTTTCTATCCCATCAGCGGTCGCCGGACTCTCGGCCTACTACATGATCGCTCCAGCCGAAGCATCTTCTAATTTGGCCCGCTACGACGGTGTCCGATACGGCTTACGCCACGACGGCCCGAACACTGCCTCCATGATGGCGGCATCACGAACCGCAGGATTCGGCGATGAGGTAAAACGACGAATCATGGTTGGAACGTATGCGTTGTCGGCTGGGTACTACGATGCGTTCTACGGTAAGGCCCAGAGAATTCGGACCTTGATGATCACCGAGTTCGACAAGGTCTATGAGGATTTCGATCTTCTACTGTCGCCGACATCCCCCTGCGTCGCCTTCCCATTTGGAGCCAAGGCCGACCCAATCACGATGTACTACAACGACGTTTGCACAATTCCGTCAAACCTGACCGGTCACCCTGCCATCTCAGTCCCGTTCGGAACCGGAGAAGCTGGCTTGCCGGTCGGCGTTCAAATCCTGGGTCCAATGCTGGCGGAGGGCGCCATCTACCGGGCCGCTGAGGTGTTAGAACAAGCGGCGGCGAAACTAGCTGGCGCGTCGGCCAACGAAGGAGGCCAGTAATGAGCACTCAGTCAGAAACAAGCACGCAAACGGACACCGAACCGTTTGAAGAGTCGGTTTTACCTGAGGGCTGGGAACTAGTTGTCGGGCTAGAAGTGCATGCCGAGTTGGCCACTGAGACCAAAATGTTCTCGCCAGCAAAGAACGAGTTTGGGGGAGAGCCGAATACCAACATTCATCCGGTTTGCCTCGGACTCCCAGGTACGTTGCCGGTAGTTAACAAAAAAGCGGTCGAGCTGTCGATCCGAGTTGGCCTCGCTTTGGGGTGCACTATTCAACGCTGTATCTGGGCCAGAAAGAACTATTTCTATCCCGATATGCCGAAGGATTACCAGATAAGCCAATACGACCAGCCGCTGAACGTTGACGGTCGCTTAGATTTGCCATCTGGTTCCTCCGTCGGCATCGAACGGGCCCACATGGAAGAAGATACTGGCAAGTCAACCCACATCGGGACTTCAGGTCGAATCCACGACGCTGGCTACTCGTTGGTCGACTACAACCGAGCTGGCGTTCCCCTGATCGAGATCGTTTCTCGTCCCGACATTCGAGGCCCAGAACAAGCAAAAGAATATGTCGATGAACTTCGATCAATCCTGGTCACCATCGGCGCCAGTGACGGAAAAATGGAAGAAGGTTCACTGCGAGTCGACGCAAACGTTTCTGTTCGACCGGTTGGTTCTGACGAGCTAAGGACTCGGTGCGAAGTCAAGAACGTCAACTCGCTCCGATCTCTCGGTCGGGCCATCACCTACGAAGCTCAACGCCACGTTGATTTGTACAACGCGGGAGATTCGCCCCGGTTAGAAACCCGACACTGGGATGAGGAGGACGGCAGGACCCGCAGTGGTAGATCGAAGGAAGACGCCGAAGATTATCGGTACTTTGCCGACCCCGATCTCGTTCCGATTGAACCGTCAAAAGAGTGGATTGACGAGATTCGGGCCGCACTACCAGCATTGCCACGCGACCGCAGAAACGCCTTGCTAGCAAGGAACGCTGATCCTCATGCCGCCGCTATGGCAGTGGCTCGCGATCTTGACCGACTCGCCCTCGACGCGATTGATGCTGGCGCCGATGTTGACAGCGTCTTGAAGCACGTGGCCAACAATCTGGCCGTCGACGGGGCAGAGACGCTTGACCCAGCGGCCTTCGCTGAACTGGTCAAAATGGAGACGGGCGGTGCATTGACTGCGACCCAAGCGAAACAGGTATTGGCCGAAATGGTTGAGAAAGGCGGCGAGCCGGCCCGGATAGCCCAATCTCACGGTTTTGAGGCGATGGACACCGGAGAGCTTGAGTCGTTGGTGGATCAGGTTATCGCCGACAACCCAGAAGAATGGGAACGGTTCGTCGGTGGGGACGACAAGGCCCGGCAGAAAATGCAAGGCTTCTTTACTGGTCAGATTATGAAAGCGACCAAAGGCCAGGCTGACGGCAAAATTGTCAATCAGCTACTTATGGCCAAAGCGAAGAGCTGAACTGGCTAGCAATGCCGAGCCACATCGAATAAGAGCGGTACGGAACGAAAATAGTTTCGGTTTCTGGTAAACCGAATAGCACAGTCAAGCATCTAGAGGGTATGAGCGTGGCTATTTTTGACTACGGGGCAAGGGAGCGTGCTGAGCGTCAGCACGCGCCTGAGTCGACCGAGTCCAAACGGTCCAATGAAGGTGGCCCCGCTCGTCGAGGGCATCGACCGCGCCCACAAGTCCAATCGGTGCCAAGCTACGATCTTTCCGCTCTGTACGACCAGCACTATCGTTCCTTAGTGAAGCTTGCGTCAATGTATGTAGACACGAGTGAGGCCGCGGAAGAGGTCGTGCAAGACGCCTTCGTGAAGCTTGTCGCCGGGAACTACGTGATTGTTCAGGGTCGAGAAGTCGCATACCTCAGGCGAATGGTTCTCAATGGTGCTCGATCGTTGCTCAGAAAACGTCGAGTTCGTCGCCTACACCCACCAGACAAACCAGGTTTGGTTGCCGCTGCGGAGGTTTCCGGTGTCGCCAACACCGAACGAGACGAAATGCTGGCTGCGCTTCGGGAGCTACCAGAAAAGCAAGCCGCCGTTCTAATCCTGCGTTACTACCTGGACCTGTCCGAAGCCGACATCGCCGAAACGCTAGGAATGGCTCCAGGCTCAGTTAAGTCGCACGCTCACCGAGGGCTAAAAAAGTTGGAGAATGTCTTCGGTCCGAACCGGCTCGGTCATCCGTCGGGAGACAATCGATGAGTTCTGAAGTCAATTCTGAAGCCAACGGATCGGATCGGAGTCCCATCGAAGATCATCTAGTTCAAGCCATGGGCGCGCAAGCCGAGAGGGTTGAGCCATTGTCTGGTTCCTATGAACGACTAGAGGCCGCGCTCAAGTATCAGTCTCGGCCGTCGAAACGATCTCGGCTTGGTCGTCCGATCGCTATCGCAGCGGCCAGCCTCGCCGTTGTCGGGCTCGGTGCATTCGCTGTTTCGCAACAACCGAGAACAGAAGTTGCAACCAGTTCCGGTGGTGGTCAAACAATTAGTCCAACCGATGACGGAGCGAGCGGCGATCAACAAGGTAACACCGAAGGCCAACCCGGTGACGTCGATCGGGGTGAGTCCGCTGAGAATAGCTCTTCTGGTGCTTCTCAACAGCAGAACCAAGCGGACCCGTCGACCGAAATCGATGACAGTTCGGCATCCTCCGAAGGGGGCCCAGAGGAAAGGGCAAACGTCGACGCTCCATCTGAGGATCAGCTGCAAGCCGAAATCGCCGCTCAGCAGTTTGCCCCGGTTGGGTCATCTCGTTCCAGCGCCGTCCGGTCGTATTTGCACTTGATCGATGGGAACCGGAGCGAGTTCGATGCCAAGATTAACGATTTGCCAACTGGGCCCGATCAAGATCCAGTCGTAGTACCGATTACTAGCGGGGAGGTTGTCATTGCCGAGTTGATCGTCGCTGAGATCGACGATGGGTTCACCGTGATTGGTCATAGCCCCAACGATGATCTAGCGATCGATGATATCGACACATCAAGAGCGGCCGACGGAATCGTCACCATTACTGGAGCTGGCAGCGGATTCGAAGGAAGTGCATACGTCGAGTTTTTCTCTGTCGGCGATGGCCGGTTGCTAGCATCAGCCACAGTTCCGGTCGGGAGTTTTGACGAGCCGAAATCGTTTACGGTCGACGTTCCGGTAATTGGTTATGAACAGGCAGTGGTCGTTCTTAGATCGCTAACCCCAGTTGAGTTCGATCCGGAGTTCGTTGCGGCAACGGTTACCTACGACGGACCGGATGACAATAGCGACTACGTGGTCGTCAGGGTCGCCGCCGATGACCCCGACGGTGGCTTGGTGATGCGCCAGGGCCCAGGAACTCAGTTTGAGCGGGTTGCCGTTATCGAACCTGGTTCTAGTCCAGTTGCCCGGCTACACGACTTCGCTCCCTACTTGGTGGATTCCGAAGTTTGGTGGAACGTGGTGAACAGTGATGGCACCGAAGGTTGGGTCAACAGCGCATTTCTTGCTCGTAGGTCAACACCGACAGCTCGACAGCTGGCTACCGCCGATGATGTTCTGATTCAGATAAGGGATGACAGCTACGAATCTATTCCGTTCGCTCGCCGGGTCGCTGTCGGGTCTTTCTCGAGCCCGCAGCAAATTTCGGGCCAAGAACTCGTCAGCAGCCAACGTTGGACCGAGCCTCGTCGACTGCCCGAGGGTGACGAAGTACTGTTTGAAGGTTCCTTGGAGCAGTTCTTCAATGTTGAGGAGTCCACTCTTTTCGAGATCGAGTCGGATGAGAGCGCCTCACCGGAGCTTCAAAACTACTTCGGAGGGTTGGCGTCACAGGTCGCCGAGATTCGGCGACTCGATCAATCAGTTCACCGAGTTCACGTGTTCTACGAGCCGACACCGGGTGGGATTCAAGTCATCGGTCTGATAAGTGAGCCGATCTCATAACTCATTCAAAGCTAAGCGGCGGCGCTAATCCTATAACGTTTGAAGGTTTAGGCCGGTGCGCCCAAAACGGCCCATTGGTCCGTCAGCCAGCGTCGCCACAAGAATAAGGCTCTTAGCAGCATAAAAAAGGTAAGTGCTGCCCACAACAAGTTGAGAGTGGCCCCGACCTGAAGAACGAGCCAGGCCAAAGCAGCGAACACGGCAGCCGAAACCAACATGGTCTTTCCTAGGTAATCCATATCGCCAGCCCCGATCAGAATTCCATCTAACGCGAACACGTAACCGTTCAGCGGCTCAGTAACGGCCACCCAAACTAGGACGACGCCGGTTGCGGCTACGACCGATGGGTCGTTGCTGAATAGTCCAGCCAGTTGGTTTCGGGTCAAGAAAACTATGAGTCCAGCGACTGCTCCAAAAGCAACGTCAATTTGAATCATTCGTTGAGCTGCCCCTTTTGCTTTCTCGACAACACCTGCTCCCAACCACCGACCGGTCAGCGCTTGCCCAGCGATGGCTACCGCATCAAGTCCCAACGCCAACGTGGACCACACCTGAAGCGCCACTTGGTGGGCTGCGAGTTCAGCCACTCCGATCCGGGCTGCTACCGCCGCGCCGAGTGTGAAAGAGCCGCGGAGCGCCACGGCTCGCAACATCAACGCCCGACCGACGTTCATCAGGTTGGCCATCGCGGCGAAGTCAGGACGGGGCGAAACACCTTGAGTTTTACTCCACCGGAGTAGACCAATGGCAAAGGCAATGCCCGCGCACACTTGAGCGATCACCGTCGACAGCGCAGACGCCCCGATGCCAAACCCTAGGACGTTGATAAGTAACAGCTCGATACAAAGGTTGGCGATAGCAGCCGTAACCGCAATGGCGAGAGGGGTTCGAGTGTTCTGACGACCGTTGAACGACCCGCCACCGGCTAGAGCGATGAGGAGAAAAGGTAGACCGAGCAGACTTATTCTAAGGTAAATCAGTCCTTCCTGTAGCGGCTGACCGCTGCCACCGAGCCAAACCATCAGAGGTTTGCCGAAGAAGTACAGCGCAATCGAAGCGAGCACGCCGAGTATGGCCGCCAACCAAAGGCCCTGAGTAGATTGTTTTGCTGCTTCGTGTTCGTCATCAGCGCCGATGAGCCGAGCCACCGTGGCTGTTGTCCCGTAGGCAAGAAACAACAGAAACGAATGAACGCTGAGGAGTATGGTGGAGGCCAACGCTAGGCCGGCCAACTGATCAGTGCCGAGCCGGCCGACGATGGCGGTGTCGACCAAAACATAAAGTGGTTCAGCCACCAACGTGCCGAACGCAGGAATAGCAAGGCGGGCAATCTCTGAGTCGTATGGCGATCGAATCATGGCCGTAAGCGACCTTTTGTGCCCCACCCTGCCAGTATGGGCCTTGTTTGACCAGAACCATCGGTACCAGACTGCTAGACAACGAAGCGCTCAATCGTCACAGTAAAGTGGCCGGCTACCAACGGTAAAGTAAGGTATGGCGCTTCCTCCCCAATCGGAAATCCCTACCTGCTACCGGCATCCGAACGTCTCATCTGCCGTTGGCTGCCAACGGTGCGCCAAGCCGATTTGTGCTAATTGTATGTCAGCTGCATCGGTCGGACACCATTGTCCCGATTGTGCAAAAGGGGGAAGTCAGCAGATCTTCACCGCTCGAAACATGCCACAGTCGCAACCAGTGCTGACTATTGGAATCATGGCCACCTGCGTCGCCGCCTACCTCGGACAGCGAGCCACCCAAGGTGCGTTAACTAACGATGGTTTCTTGATCGGTCCAGCGGTTGCCAATGGCGAATACTGGCGGATCATAACCTCGGCATTTCTCCACGGCGGGATGATGCATATCCTCTTTAACTTGTGGGCACTTTGGGTGTTTGGCAAACCGTTAGAAGAGGCGGTTGGTCGCCTCAAGTTCGGAATTATCTATCTCGCAGGCCTCCTAGGCGGTGCGTTTGCTGTTGTGGCCTTCAATTTCTTAACACCAACCCTCGGAGCCTCGGGCGCCGTTCTCGGTTGCGCCGGAGCATTAGCGGCGCTGCTTTGGGCCCGAGGGATTAAGATCTGGGAGACCCCACTTGGGTTCATCTTCCTGCTCAACCTCGGACTTCCGCTTTTGCCGGGGACGAACATTTCCTTTTGGGGTCACTTTGGGGGAATGGTCGGAGGATTCCTCGCCGGTTGGTTGCTTTACCTGCTGCCAAGTCAGCGCCGCGACTTGCCAATGGCCGGTCTCATCGGTGCCGGTGCAGCGTTGTGTGTCGCGTTGGCGGTTGGAACCGTCTTGATCGCCAACAACGGCGGGCTTGTCGGTTAGCGCCTCTTTTGCCTCAGCCGAGGTGTTGGCTCAGAAACTGCTGAGTTCGTTCCCAGGCTATGTCGGCTGCCGCTTGATCGAAGGTATCTCCATCTTCAAAGAACCAATGCTTGGTATCGGGGTACAGATGGAACTCGGTTTCCCGCCCACCGAGACGAATGAAAGACTCGGTTACCACCCGGTCTTCTTCGCTCACCATGTGATCGTCGCCGGCGTAGTGGCCTTGGTAGGAAGCAGTGGCGTCATCGAAGTCGATGGATTGCGTTCCGTAGAACGTAACAACAGCCCCTACTTCGGTGGTGAGGCGAGCCGAAAGCCACAATGCCATTGAGGCTCCCATCGAAAAACCGATCACTGCAATAGGCTCGGATGCGTCTTTGGAAGCCGCTCGAACAGTTTGGGCTGACGACATCACCAGTCCACTAAGTTCATCGGGGTCGACGCTGGCTAGTGCCTCTTGGCCTTCAGCTTCATTCGCTGGCGTTTGGCCAGCGAGTAAGTCTGGGGCTAAAGCGGTGTAGCCGCTTTGGGCTAGGCGGCCGCAGAATTCCTTTACCCATGGGGTTAGCCCCCACCAAGAATGAAGAACGAGCACCCCGGGACCGGGACCACCAGCAGGGTCGATCAAAAACGCCTCGCCAGCCTTGGCTTTGGTAAAGGGGGAGCTAGATTCGGACGACTCAGAGCTAGACATATCCTGGTGCACTCTACCTGCTCAGCTCTGCCGGTTTGTGCATCCAATCTCGTTGGCTAGGCGACGATACGAGCTAGCTAGTTCGGTATAGGCTACGTGTCGGCCAAGCGGGATTGGTTGAGTTCTAGCTAAGGCGGTGGCCTGGTCGATAGGGAAAGAATAGTTTGTCTGGCCTAACCGACCCAACCACCACGGGCCGAGAGCAAAACCATCGCTGACCCAAGTCGGCGATGGACGAACGAAATCTCCGAATTCGGGGAACTTTCAATGGTCCATCGCCGTTAGAACAACACGACCTGACAAAGTTCGTCTCTCGAAATTCGACGAACCTAATAGCTAACAACCCAAACGACTGCAGGGTCCAGAAGAAGAGGGAGTAAAACAGTTGCGTGAGTTCCTTGAAATAGTGACCAGTCTGCCAACCGTAATTTTCACCGTGTCGTTGTTGGTAAGCCTTGGCTACTGGATGATCTCAACTGCCCTAGGATTCGGCGACTCTGGACTCGACGGGGATCTAGAACTCGACGCCGATTTTGAAGTAGACCTTGATGTTGGAACCGATATAGAGCCCGATATCGAGCTCGAAAGCTCGATCGATTCTGGAGTCGGTGGTGGGGGACTTGAATTTGGGTCGTTCATGACCATGATCGGTCTTCACCTGATGCCGCTTAGTCTCGTTTTCACCGTGACGTCACTTGTTGGGTGGCTTCTCTCGATAACGATGGCAGTGGCGGTCGGCAATTACACCAGCGTCGGCCTCTTGATTGGGATCGGTATCTTTGTGTTGGCCCTCTTCGGCGGTTTCATCGCGTCCGGTCGGGTAGCTCGATTAGTTGCCCCGATATTTCGGATGCAACGAGCGGCCGGTCATCAGCAGCTAGTCGGACGGATGTGCGTACTACGAACCGGGCGGGTCGACCAAGAATTCGGTCAAGCAGAAGTAGTCGATAATGATGGCGGGTCTCACCTCGTCCAAGTCCGGTGCCGGGAACAGAACCAGTTAAAGGCCGGTGACCAAGCACTTTTAGTTGACGTGGACGACGGAGTTTTTTACTTGTCAGATGACATCGACGTTCTTCGTGACAACACGTAGCAATAGAAATTTGCAACGACCGGCAGTGAACACAAGTAGCAATGGCAACCAGAACTTCAAACAAACATCGGAACAAAGAAAGCGGCAGGTAGTAACGATATGAGTACGGTCCTAATTTCAATCGCAGCAGCAGTGTTGATCGCCCTTGCGGTCATCTTCGCTGTCGGATTTGCGGTTACCCGACTTTATCGAAAGGTTCCACAAGGCAAGGCCTTGCTGGTTAGCACCACAAAAGCAGTTGTGGTTACCTTCACAGGTCGAGTAGTTCTGCCAATCCTCCACAAAGCCGAAATCATGGATATTTCGGTCAAAACCATCGAGATCGATCGTCGCGGCACCGAGGGTCTGATTTGTGAAGACAACATCCGAGCCGACATCAAGGTCAACTTCTTCGTCCGGGTGAACAAAGCGGAAGAAGATGTCATCAAAGTTGCCCAAGCCATCGGGACCGAGCGGGCATCAGACCCTGTCACCCTCGAAGAGCTGTTTGCGGCCAAGTTCTCAGAAGCGCTGAAAACTGTCGGTAAGCAAATGGAATTCGTGTCGCTCTACACAGAGCGAGCAACGTTTCGCGACCGGATCATAGAAGTTATCGGCACAGACCTCAACGGTTACGCTCTTGAAGATGTCGCCATTGACTACCTCGAACAGACGCCTCTAGACCAGCTCGACACCAACAACATTCTCGATGCTCAAGGTATTCGCAAAATTACCGAACTCACCGCGGTGCAACACGTCGCCACTAACAATGCGTCAAACGATGAGCGCAAGCACATCACAGCCAAGAACGTTGAGACGAGAGAGGCCGTTCTCGAACTTGAGCGTCAACAAGCCGACGCTGAGGCCCGCCAGCAACGTGAGATCGCCGCCGTCCGGGCCCGAGAAGAAGCAACCACGGCCGCAGTGGAGGCTGAAGAACGACTCAAAGCCGAAATGGCCAATATCGCAACCGCTCAGAAGCTTGGGGTTGAAGAAGAGAATCAGCAACGAGAAATCGAGACCGCATTCAAAAATCGTGAGCGCGTGATTGCCATCGAACAAGAACGAGTCGAAAAAGCTCGCGAACTCGAGTTCATGAGCCGAAAAGTTGAGACTCTCGCAGCCGAGAAATCATTGGAGCAAGAAAAGGCCGCCATTGCTGATATCCGACGGGGGCGTGTTTCGGTCGAGAGGACTGTGGCCGAGGAAGAGGAGCAAATCGCAACCTTGAGGATTGTCGAAGAGGCAAACCGTCAACGAGAAGCAATCGTCATCGCGGCCGAGGGAGACGCTCAGGGAGCGTTCGTTCGAGACATCAAAATGGCAGAAGCAGCCGAGCAGGCGGCGGAATCTCGAGCCAAAGAGAAAATAACTATGGCTAGGGCTGAGCTTGAAGCATCTGAGATGTCGACCAAAGCCGAAGTGCGATTGGCCGATGGTGCTCAAGCAGCAGCTGCAGCCGAGGGCTTAGCTGAAGCTGAGGTGCTCGAAGCTCGAGCTGTTGCTCTAGAAAAGCAAGGAATGGCTGATGTTCGGGTCGAGCAGGCCCGAGCCGATGCAGTTCGAGAAGTAGGACAAGCAGAAGCGGAAAAGTTGCGAGAAGCCGGTCTGGCCGAAGCCCAAATTGTCGAAGCGAAACTTCGAGGCGAAGCAGCGGGTCTTTCCGACAAAGCAGCTGCAATGCGAGAAATGGAAGGTGTTGGTCAAGAACACGAAGAGTTTGTACGTCAACTCGAAGCCGACACCAAGGTCCGAATGGCGGAAGTTGACGCCCGAGTCGGTGTAGCTACTGCCCAAGCCACCGCCATGCAAGCTGGCTTCGAGTCAGCCAACATCGAGATCGTCGGCGGGTCGGATATGTTTATCGACCGCATGGTCGACTCGATCTCTGCCGGCAAGAGGGTAGACAAGTTTATTGAGAACTCAGACGCGGTGGCCGGGATTGCGGAACCGTACCTCAACGGTGAGAAAGATCTCGTTGCCAAGCTAAGCGAAGCGATCGCTGGCCTCGGAGCCGATGGCATCCGCGACCTCTCTGTTGCGGAGCTACTACGCCAGATCAGTTCTGGTACTGAGCCCGGCGCTACGTCCGGAAATGGTCACAGCGAATAATCCGCCTCCCAACGACAAGTTACGAGTCCAATGACTGATAGTAAGTCAGAAGTCGAACCTCACGAGGAGCCTGGTGCGGACAACCAGGCTCCGGTCGAGGACGCCTCGCCAGAATCGCATCAAGCCATAAATCCCGACGGGCAAGCCTCTACAGAAGCTGGAGCGAGCCAAGATACTTCGGTAGCCCAGGGAACCTATCAGCTTCTCCGAGGCCGACTAGAAAAAGCGGCCCAAGAGCTAGCTGACCGATCTCTAGCCTTGAACGCGGCCAGGCTTGAAGCCTTCGGTTCGTCACAGCTTGATTTGGCCGCCACCGAACGAGTTCGAACTGAGAACAACGTTGTACCCCGCGATGTTGCGGCGGTCGATGACCAATTGATCATGGCCTACAACGCCCAAGCTGGAATCAGGAGCGAAATACGGCCCGAAGATGTCTTCAGCGTTCATCACCTTGAAGAAGTCGACGGTGAGGTGGTCATAAACCCTAATCCCGATGGCTTGGCTGGGTCCGCTCTAGACGACGACAAGTTCCGACGAGATTTCCAAGAGCTCCACGCCTACTTCAAAAACGCTCGTGTCCAACAGGTGTATCGCTCCGGTCAAAAGTTGTTGGCTGTATTTCGAACCGGCACCGCCAGCAACGATATTCGAGTGTTGCGATGGGAAATAAGACCGGACGGTGGGCTCCAGTATCTGGATGACAGAGGCGATCGAGATCACCGGTTTCCGCCAAGTCACGACGTTGATTGGTTGCAGTCCACTCGTGCTGATCACGTCGATGGTCGATTCATTTCGGTCCTCGACCGGGTGTTCGTCGGCCCTCTTAACGGAAAGATCGAACTTCGAATAGAAGATGGTTCGCCCGACGGAGAACTACTGCTAACCGAGCCGGTCGGCCAAAGTGATCAAGCACTTCAAGACTGCGAAGTAGCCTATGCCAAGGCCGGAGATCTGATAATCCTGCGAGTACTGCCGTACGGCGAAACAGTAACCCGCTACTACGTCGTCAATCTGTTGATGAACTCGGCGGTCCGCATTGATTCGCTCGGTGCCGCGTTTAGGCAACTTCCAGAAGGACATGGTCTGATCTTTCCCGATGGGATGTATCTCCGAACTGGAGAGGTCCGGACTTTCGATCTTGACCCATCAGGCATGGAACTGTTGGAAGTAGAACACTCGCCCAACGGTGAAGACGTTCTCTACGTGTTTCATCAGGTTGAGGACGGTCGGTCGATTCTGCTGCCGTACAACGTTGTCCGGCAAGAAATAACTAACCCAATATGGTGTCACGGCCACTGCACCTTCGCTGATGGTGGAATGGTCGTGTTCCGTGAGGAGCCAGAACCAACCAGGGTCCACCCTATTCAGCTCTGGATAACCCCGTTCTGTAGCGACGAGTGGTACGCCGATCAACCTCGTCAGCAAACCCCGCTAGATCGAATAGGCAATCCGGCGTTAGTGACCGGCATCGCCGACGCTCTAGCACTCACTCGAGCCGTATCCGATGTCGAACCGTCGGCTGCCATGTACGGAGACCTGTTAGGTTCGGCGGGACGAACCCTTGACACTCATCACTGGCTGAGCTCGCAAGATGTTGGAGATCTAGCGTCGAAAATCAATGAAATTCGACTCGTCGCTGAGCAGGTGATCGATGAATTCGAACGGGTGCAAAGTGTTCGCAAAGCGTCGGCCGAAGCGCTAGCGGAAGCGGAAGTGTCGCTCGATGAAATCTTCGAACAGCGGAAAATTGCGCCACCTCAACGTACCGAAGATTACATTGGTCAGCTCAGCGAGTTTCGGCGATCTATCGGCCATCTGCATACCCTTCGAGAGCGCCGAGAAATTGACGTCGCTCGAATCGATGAACTGACCGCGACCGCTCAACAAGGCCACGATAGTTTGGCTCAAGCCGCGGCTCGTCACCTTTCTACTGATGGTGCCTTTACCCGTTACCACGATGGTTTGGTCGAGCTGGCCGATTTATCGGCTGATCTGAACTCGTCAGTAGCGGCAACTGCGTTAATGGCCAAGGTCGACACCATCGGCGACTCCATGGACATGGTGGCTGGCACGGTTAGTGATCTCGTGGTTGAAGATCCACGAGTCCGGACGTCGGTGTTAGAACAGGTCTCGAACGTTTTGGCTGAGCTCAACCGGGTCCGGGCCGGAGTTGAGATCAAACTAGAGACTCTGATCGAATCAGAAACTGGTGCTGCCTTTGCTACCGAGCTCGGTTTGTTCGGGCAAAGTATCGCCACGTCGTTAGCTCGTGCCGATACCCCTGAAGCTTGCGACGATGCGCTAGCTCGACTTTTGCTGCAACTCGAACAACTGGAAACTTCTGCCCCTCGAACCGATAGCCAGCTCGTAGAGCTAGAGCAACGTAGAGATCAGGTAACGGAAGCACTCACGGCTCGACGGCAGAAACTTGTCGATGATCGTCAACAACGAGCCGATCGACTGGTTTCAACTGGCACCAGAACCTTGGAACGAGTGGGTGAGCGATCGAGCTCGCTCGATTCAGCCGACGACATAAACGGGTTTTTCGCCGCCGACCCCATGGTGGTTCGGGTTCGTAGCTTAGTTGAACAGCTTCGAGAAATGGGTGAACCAGTTCGGGCTGACGAGCTAGCAGCCCGATTAGGGAGCGCTCAAGACGGTGCCATGAGAGCGCTTCGAGATCGACAAGATTTGTTCGACGGCGACGCGGTCAAGCTTGGACTTCATCGATTTAGCGTCGATGATAGAAAGCGAGAACTGACACTAGTTCCGGTCGACGGCGCCCTCAACGCCGTGCTGACGGGTACCGATCTGCGATTTTCGTTAGACCAATCGGAACTCAACAAGTACGAGGGGCTTTGGGATACGCCGCTTCCATCCGAGAGTCCTGCTGTTTACCGGTCAACCTTCTTGGCTGGCGATATTCTCGCCACGCTGGCCGCGGCCGAAATCGAGGATCTTCTGTCCACCAAGGTAACCGACGACCATGACCCTGTCTTAGAACTCATTCGTTCCGAGGTCGACGGTCGACTTGACGAAGGTTATGACCGTGGTGTCCACGATTTTGATGCTGCTGCAATCTTGCGGGCAATTGGGGGAAAGGCTTTGGAGGCTGGACCGTTACTTACCAGCGGTGAAGATAGAGCCAAGGCCCAGCTGGCCTGGGCCCATCAATTCGGTGAGTCTGATCGGGACCTGTGGACCAATAGGGGATCGGCGGCTGCCGACCTAGACCCTGATCCCGAAGCGATGGCGATGTTGGTTTCGGAATTGGCAGAGGCGCTCGACATCTCGACAGTTCAGGCCAATTACCTTCTCGTCGAGCTTTCGACTGCTGGCCCGCTGTCCTTCGCCCAGACAACTCAAGCTGAGGTTCTGACTGCGGACGTTGCCCGACAAGACGAGGTCAAAGCAGCGCTAAAGGCACTGCAATCAGATCCGAACGGAGCAAGCGCGGTACTAACCGGATTCGTCCATCGAGAGGCTGAACGGGCAGATCTGTTGCACCTGGTTCCTGAAGTCACCGTCAGTCTGCTCACTCCCGATCTAGACCGACATGCAATCGAGATTGATCTCTCATTCGAAGTCACGGGTATCAACGGCCGCCACGAAACTATCGATTCAGGAACGCTCGCTGGTCGTGTTGATGAAGTGATGACGACAGTCATGGTCCACCGTTCACAAGTCTTGCCCGAACACAAAAAATTCACGGCCACCCGTCGCCAAGTAGTAACCGAACTTCGCCAAACGCTTCGAGTCGACGATTTAGAACCGAAAGTGCCGGAAGGATTCGTTCGCAACCAGCTAATCGACAAGGTGTATTTACCTCTGATCGGCGACAACTTGGCTCGACAGATCGGAACGGTTGATGACTCAGCGGGGGCCCGGAGCGGACTGCTGATGTTGCTATCGCCTCCCGGTTACGGCAAGACGACCTTGGTTGAGTATGTGGCCGACCGGCTGGGTATGGCCTTGGTAAAGATCTCTGGTCCCGGTCTCGGTCACGAAGTAACTTCGCTCGACCCCGAACAAGCTCCAAGTGCAACATCGGCCCGCGAAATCGAACGGATCAACCTATCCTTCTCGCTAGGTAGCAACGTGTTGCTCTACCTCGACGACATTCAGCACACAAACCCAGAGTTCTTGCAACGATTCATTTCGCTGTGCGATGGCCAACGCCGGATCGAAGGCGTTTGGGACGGAGCAGCACGAACGTTTGATCTTCGAGGCAAACGGTTTGCGGTAGTCATGGCCGGTAATCCGTACACCGAATCGGGGCAGAGGTTCCGAGTGCCCGACATGCTCGCTAACCGGGCCGACACTTACAACCTTGGTGACGTTCTAAGTGGCAACGACGAGTTGTTCGCTAGGAGCTACCTTGAGAATGCGTTGACGGCCAACAAAGTCACAGCGCCGCTCTCCGGTCGAGATCCGGGCGACTTCGAACGCTTGGTCAGAGCGGCAGAAGGCCACCCTCTTGGAGAATCTGAACTTAGTCACTCGTACTCGCCAACGGAGATGACCGAGATAATAACCGTGTTGCGACATCTGAAGCAGGTGCAATCCGTGGTGCTGGCCGTCAACCGCCAATATATCTCGTCGGCTGCGTCTGATGATACGTATCGAACCGAACCGTCGTTCTTGCTTCAGGGCTCGTATCGAAACATGGTTCGAATGGCGTCGCGGATCTTGCCGGCAATGACTCCCGACGAAGTGGAGACAATAATCGATGAACACTACGTTGCTGAGTCGCAGGCTTTGACTGGAGCGGCTGAGGCCAATTTGTTGAAGTTGGCAGAGCTCAGAGACAAACTAACCGAACAAGAACAAACTCGGTGGCTAGAAATTCTAGCTACGTTCCGACGACAGAAACGCCTTGGCGGAGACGAGCGGGATCCGGCTACCCGAGTGGTCGCTGCTATCGAGGGCATCGGCGAAGCACTGCGGCAACAATCCTAGCAATCAACGCTTGTAGTTGGTTCGTGTAGCTAGGTTTTGCAGCTGACTCCCTGTTACCTCGTCGCTGGTGCAACGCCAGTCGAAACGTAGTCCCATCAGGTAGCGACTAGACTCAATAGGGGCAAATGCAAAGAGAGCTTTTCCTCTTTGTCGAACCGAACGGTTTGCCTCTCCGTCCGCTCAATTGAACACCTATGCCAAGTATTTCTGCCTCCCTCAACGTCAGTTGCCGATGCTCTATAACCTGGTCAATCACTGCTCCCGGAGCAGGCGAATGAAGGTATATAGGCCCGATAGTCGTGTACGGGGCCGTAGCTGCGTACCCTGGATGTTGTGAATAAAGGTCCGATCGGCTGGGCGATCTCGATCTGGCGTTTTGTGCGTGATGTTGCGCTGCGCTGGTACAACGAGCGTATTGGCGACCTCGCAGCCAGCGTTACCTTCTGGATTGTCGTCTCGTTGCCGGCGTCGATCTTGGCGTTGTTGGCCGCTCTGGGTCCTATCGATAATCTGCTTGGCGATGGCATCGACCTGAAGGGAGCCATCATTGAGCGGGTTGATGCGTTCATTTCTCGAGTGTTCACCGACGAGAGCAGCGCGGTAGCCGAAGCTGTAAGTGGACTATTCGACCGTAGTAACTCTGGCCTTCTGACGGTCTCGCTAGCCATTGCTATTTGGTCATTGAGTCGTGGCTTCTCTGGTCTGATCCGAGCGCTCGAAGATATCTACGACATCGAGGATCGTCGACCCTGGTATCACACGCGGTTCGTGGCCGTAGTTTTGGGCTTCGGTAGCATGTTCATCTCGGTGCCTTTGGTACTGGCCGAGCAATTCATTTGGAACAAGATTCCTGACGGACTGCTAGAACGAGGTCTGCGAACCATCGTCGCTGTTGTGATTTTGGTCCTGTGGGCTTCGGTCGTATTGCATTACGGTCCGGCGAAACGGCACCGTTGGAGTTTCGACATTCCCGGTGCGATTGTGGTTGCGGTCTTGTGGTGGTTATTAACAATTGGATTTGGCTATTACATCAGCTTGGATTTCGCCAACGAGATTCAGTCGGCGGTAGGAACCTTCCTGTTGGCACTTACCTGGGTTTGGATGGCGGCTCAGATGCTCCTCATCGGTGGTGCCGTCAACTATCTATTCGGGGAACGCCTCGGTGTTAGCCGGAATCGCCGACCATGGAAAATAAACGATGTCGTCACCAAAAGCACCGGAGAGATCAAGAAGATCGTTGTGCCCAACGGCCGCGATGACAGTAAAGGTGACGAGGGTTCGAATGAAGGCGATCGGTCTAGCGCTGGCTCTACTCAACTGAGCTTGGACGTCGACCCAGATCTGGCTCGCTCCGGACAGCCGGACAACGGAACCTTGAACGGGCGGCAGGTAGGTCGAGAAGTAAGTCCACCGACACTACCGCAACCTGGCTCTGGTACCACCCCGTCTATGACGAGAGGTGATCAAACAAAAGTAATGCGGACCCAGGACGGTTCTTCGCCCAAAGTGATGCCTGGAACCGAGGCGGGAGATCCAACTAGCATTCTTCCACGCTCGCCCCTTGATCGAAAGTAACGCTCCTTCCAGCTCGTCTGCTGGGTGGTGTCTGGCCAAAGACCGCTGGCTGAATTCTGACTGGTCTTCTACAGTTGCTATATGGGGACGTTGCAAACCTTTCGGTCGGTAGTACGGTTTCGGCCGATCGAGCTCGATCGGACTACACGAAAGCTCAGCAGAGCAGCTGACGTTTCCGATTTGCGTCGACTAGCGAAGCGGCGGCTCCCAGGCGGAGTCTTTGATTACATCGACGGCGGAGCAGAAGATGAACGGGCGTTAGCGGGCAACGTTGGTGGATATCGCAAGTTGCAGTTGAAGCCCCGAGTGCTGAAAGACGTTTCTAAGATCGATATCGGTACCACGCTGCTAGGCCGGCCAATTCCGGCTCCGCTGGTTTTGGCTCCAACTGGGTTCACCCGAATAGCTGACCCTCAAGGTGAGCTTGCTGTGGCCCGGGCCGCGGCAAGAGTTGGACTTCCTTATAGCTTGTCAACGTTGTCGACCCGGTCGATTGAAGAAGTGGCAGAAGTGAGCGGTGGTCCAAAGTGGTTCCAGGTGTATACCTGGAAGGATCGAGCACTAGTGCGAGACATGGTAGAACGAGCTTCGGCGGCGGGCTATCAAGCGTTGTTGCTAACCGTTGATACAGCTGTGCTCGGTCGCCGGGAGCGGGATGTCCGAAAGGGCTACACGCTTCCTCCGAAGATTGGGCTAGACACTATTGTTGACGGCATTCGGCATCCACAGTGGACGTTCGATTTTCTCCGAAACGACCCCATCACGTTTTCTAACGTGGTTGGAAGAAGTACCGACGACGGGACAACTGCAGTCTCACTTAGCGATTACATCAACACTCAGTTCGATCAGGCACTGTCGTGGTCCGACATCGAATGGCTGCGAACTATCTGGGATGGTCCCATTATTCTAAAGGGAATCCAAACAGTTGCAGACGCCAAACTGGCGGTAGAAGCCGGATGTGAGGCCATTGCTTTGTCGAATCACGGAGGCAGGCAACTCGACGATGCGCCATCAATAATTGAGTTGGTTGAACCAGTAGCGAACGAGGTCGGCGGGAAGATCGACATCATCGCCGACGGTGGAGTCCGCAGAGGTAGCGACATTGTCAAAGCAGTAGCACTTGGAGCTAACGCCGTGATGGTGGGACGGGCCTATCTCTATGGGTTGGGTGCGGCCGGAGAGCCGGGCGTTGATCACGTCCTCCAGTTTCTGTTGCAAGGACTAGAGAGAACAATGGCCCTTAGCGGTTGCCAGCAGATTTCTGATATCGACCGTGAACTTGTGGCCTGGAAGTCGGAACTGCCTGGTGCTGGCCTAGTCTGATCTCTCCATGGGAATTTCCAAATTATGACTAGAGTCGGCGTCTTTATCGACGGTCAGAACGTCACAATCGGTGCCAGGCATGCCTTCGGTGATGGAAACATGCATCCGCTTCTACTGGCTCGATCGTTGGCTGGCTCGGACACGTTGGTTGAAGTCCGCTACGCTACCGGCGTTCCCAGTCCTGACCACGACCCTGAGCGGGCCGAATCAGAGGCCCGGCGACATCGGCTAATGACCCGGACCGATGTGGTGGTCCTAGAGCGCGAGCTTCGGTATCGGGAACAGTGGGAAATTCGAGACCGGGATCTGCCTAGGCCTCGAGGGAGAGTGGGAGAGGTACGCCAAGCCAGGGTGAAGGCGTATGATCGAGGCCAGGAAAAAGGGATCGATGTGTGGTTGGCCCTCGACGCCCTAGTCATGTGCACACGAGCTGATCTAGACCGAGTTGTGATTGCGTCGGCCGATTCGGACCTAGACATGGTCCCGGACTATCTGAAGATGATTCCAGGTAACGAAGAAACGAACGTTGTTTCGGCCAAAGTCGTCTCTGACGGTCGCCCGTTTAAACCCAACGACGCCTACGATGACACAGTTGCCATCGACCGAGCCATCTACGAATATGCTAAAGACGAATTCGACTACTCCGCTGAGCTCGACGATCGAGCAGTTGAGGAGTTCCTTTCTCGAATAGGTTCAGAGTCTGATGGTATTCGTGACTGAAGTAGCGCTAAATCAGAAGCGCACTCGTACCTGGTTGGAGAATTGATATGGCTGGACCAATAGAGCTGGACTTTGTGCTCTCGGGTGATCACGTAGATCGCCTGCCCGGAACTGCGGCCGAGGTTGCCATAGTCGGACGATCGAACGTTGGAAAATCGTCGCTGGTAAACGCTCTAAGCAACCGGAAAAGGTTGGCTCATGTCAGTAACACCCCAGGGCGTACCCGATTGCTCAATTTGTTTGTTTTAGCGGGCAAGACCGGCTCGGCGGTGGGAAATGGTCCAGGTCGAAAAGCCTCTGGTGGTAAACGCTCGGGCAGCAAAGGGACTGTGGCCAAAGCGCGAACTGGGTCGGATGGCCTGCTAGAGGCAACGGTTATGGACTTACCCGGCTATGGCTACGCAGCAGCCTCGAAAGAGCTCCGAGCCGGTTGGCAGCAGATGATTGAGGGCTATCTGCTACAGCGAGAGAATTTGAACATGGTAATCGTTCTAGTCGACGGTGAGATCGGGCCAACGAAGCTCGACATTCAAATGCTCGAATGGTTACGGGCCTGCGATTTGCCTCACACAGTTGTCGCAACGAAACACGACAAAGTTAAGTCGTCAAAGCGAGTCAAGCGAAAACGTGAGGTGGCCGAACGGTGTCAGCTCGAGGAGGGTGATGTGGTTTGGGTCAGCTCGGTCAAAGGAGTTGGCATTGATCGTCTTCGAGGTCTGATCTTGGCTTGGCTTAGCTAATAGCGCTTATCCCTCGGGCCTCGCTCAGTAGCAGAGATGTTTGTGCTCCAGCCACGCCCTCAACTCCGTGGATTTGTTTGAGGACAACATCTCGAAGGTTCGATAACCCGGCCGCTCTGACCAAAACGATGTAGTCAAAGTTGCTGGCCGCTAGCGCTACCCACTGGACACCGTCAATCTTCAGCAGCTGTTCTTCGACCTTTTCCCATTGTGCCTGCTCGGTGCCGGTCAGGAGTAGCAGCGCTGCGATGTCTAGTCCCAGGGCTTCCGGAGGAATGGTGGCTGCGAACCCTGAAATGGCGCCAGATTCGACCAATCTGTCGAATCGGTTATATGCGGCTGCTCTGCTAATGCCGACGTGTTGAGCTAGTGCCGGAATCGACATTCGACCATCGACAAGGAGTGTTCTGATGATTGTCTGATCGATCTCGTCAACTGCGCCATCTGAATAGACGAACGTATCCATATCAGCCAAGATAACGTATTATCGTCTCTATGGTAAGAAAAATTTACTACGAATAGCGAGATTGGTGCAGACTATGAGAGGTGAACCCAAGCTGCGGGGCCCAGCCATCGAGAAGTCGCCCAACGGCGGTCGTGAGCTCGTTGGCTGGGTCTGGTAGCAAACCATCACACATATTGGTTGAGTTTCACTGGAACGAATGCTTGTGCCTTAGTCGCTGGGTCAGCCGCTTCAACATGGCAGCCCTGGTGGGGGGTCTCTCTCCGCCCAGCGACCTAGGCGCAAGATTTGGGCGTGGCAGAGCCCGTTCTATTCAGATGGTTTGTTAACGATGACTTGGCTCGCCCCGATGTTGCCAGAATCGCTAGGCGCCAGTGAACGAAACGGTCACGGTTCGACCTGACGTTTTCCCTGTTGCCGTTAGCTCCCAGGTGGTGCCAGCCTGATCCGGGGTGCACGACCAACGGATAGCTCGTTCACCGTTAGCATCGGCATTTCCGGAACTGATGCCGGTGGCTTGCGGCGAGGTGAAACCGATTTCTTCATTTGGTTCTGCCCCACTTAACTTGCCGAACTCTCGAGCTTGGCCGTTACAGACAAAAGGGTCTTCAGTCACCACTGCGGTAAGCTCGCCACCGACTTTTTGAACCGTTGAAGTAGTGGACTCCTCAGGAGAGACCGTTATCGGAGTTGAGGTGCCGTCAGCATTGCCGCTGGTTCCGGGGGCGGCGCCGACCACTTCAAAAAACGCAACTTTGCCGGAAGTGCTGCCGGCCGCAGTCAGATTCCAAACCGTGCCAACTTGGTCCGCCGTGCACTGCCACCGGATTGGTAGGGTGCCGTCGTCGGCCGCTTGACCGGGTGAGATGTTTCCTGCTTGGGGCGAGGAGAATGCAATCTCCTCGTTCGGGTCAGCCTTACTGATAAGCCCGAGTTGGCGAGATTCGCCATCACAGATAAATGGATCTTCAGTGAGAACTACTTGCAATGCATTCGGATCAACGGTCGTAACCGGGGCCGTGGTGGTGGCAGGAACCGAAGTAGTCGAAGCAACGGAGTCGGTCGTTGGGGTGGTCGCGGCTATGTCAGGGTCGCGCCCGAACTGAGAGTAGGCAGCTGCTAGCGCGGCTACGACCGCAACGGCAATCAATGCGAATAAGACGAGAATTGGCCCGGTCTTTCGTCGCTTCACCTCATGAACGGCCGGCGCCGGAAGCAAAGGGTCGTTGGCCTGCGGAGCGAGAATTTGCGGACGACCAACTACCGGTCGGTTAATGACTGTATTGTCTCGGCCGGTTTCGGGCCGATGAGCTGGGGGATCAGGCATTCCTGAAACTCTTGTCTCGTCACCTATATTCATTGGATGCTGACCTTGTTCGACTCTACGAGCGGCTTCAACAAGCAGTCTATATCGCCCGGATGGTGATGTGGGACCGCAGAGCATCAGGTCTGCACCACTCCGGTAGTTTTGATGTGCAAGCTCTTGCGAGGTGAGCACAAAACTTGGTCGTCGGGTTCATCCTCGAACTCTCCGCCCATGCCGAAGTAGAGAGGCTTTGGTAGTAGTTTCGATCCGAAACAGGGGAGCATCTTGGCTGTCGATTTTGGCAACAGTATATTCGTGAAGCATTATTGACACTCATGGCATCTGAATCAGAATCTGGACTCGCAGTAGACGTCGAAACCAAGCTAGTAGAAGACAAAATCGCTGACCTGCTACGCGACTATCCCCCCAAGGATTTGTCCGCAATCGAGTTTCGAGGCCATCAGTTCGATCATGGGTTAGCTTGGGTTCATCATGAGGAAGGCGTCGGAGGTCTCGGCGTGCGTCCTCGTTTGCAACGCCTTGTCAACGAGAAACTTCATCAAGCGGGGGCGCCTGCGCCAGACCCAGCCGGCTTCTTCCAGTTCCTTGCGGGGCCAACCATAGCTACCCACGGGAACGACGAACAAAAGCGCCGATTCTTGCGTCCTATGTTCACCGGACAAGAGCGATGGTGTCAGCTGTTCAGCGAACCAGGAGCCGGAAGCGACTTTGCTGGGCTGGGAGCCCGAGCGGTGCTCGATGGTGACGAGTGGACCGTAAACGGGCAGAAGGTTTGGAACACGTTGGCCCATCTGGCTGATTGGGGAATGTTAGTGACTCGATCGAATCCTGATGTACCTAAGCACAAAGGGATGACGTACTTCGCCGTCGATATGAAGAGCCCGGGCGTCGAGGTTCGCCCTTTGCGCCAGATAACCGGTGAGGCTGAGTTCAATGAGGTCTATTTAACCGACGTGCGAATTCCTGATGAAAACCGGATCGGCGAGCCCGGTGAAGGATGGCGAGTTTCGCTGACGACGTTGATGAACGAACGAACTGCTATCGGATCTGGCGGCGCACCAAAGCGAGGGTCTGGGTCCATCGGCGCTCTGGTAAATCTATGGCAAAGGTTAGACCACAGCGATCAGACCCCAGTTGCGCGCGATCAGCTGATGCAGCTTTGGGTTAAGGCCGAGGCTCTTCGATTGACGAACATGCGGGCTGGGGCCAATCGCAAAGCTGGCAATCCTGGTCCCGAGGGGTCGGTGGCCAAGCTGGCATCAGCTGAGCTCAACCAATCAATCTTTGAACACGCAGTGAACATCAAAGGGGCAGCTGGCTTAATTGGCTACGACTACACGTTTCGTCGACCCGAAGATCTTTCGGTGACTGGCTCCGAGAGTGGAATTGGTCATGCCTTTCTTCGAGTTCGAGCCAACTCAATTGAGGGTGGAACATCTGAGATCATGCGCAACATTTTGGGTGAACAGGTGCTCGGTCTTCCCGGAGAGCCAAGGGTTGACAAAGAGATCCCGTGGACTGATGTAACTCGGAGCTAGCCTAAGTACTAGGTCCTATTGGAAGGGGGAGGCCTCACCGTGAGCTATAACTTCGCCGTGTGGGAGGGAGCGGCACCGCTTTCTAACGCCCACGCAACTTCAGAGTTCGAACGACGTTGCGACTTGCTCGCAACGCAGTTGGAGGATTCAATCGGTAAAGCGGTTTCTCCAGGTATTCGAGACTTTGTGGACGCGCTCATAGGAGTTCACCCAGATGCACCCCAACCGTCTCGGGGTGGCGGGCCTTGGGCCGACGGTCCGCTAATAAATAACGCTACCGGCGACTTCATCTACTTTGCTGCGGTGCCGGATCGGGTAGAAGATGTCGGTCAACTAGTTATGCAGTCAGCTGCGGACTTAGGGCTCGTCGCTTTCGACCCACAAGTCGAAGAACTAATGCCGTCTGCCACGTCTGGCGTCCGATCGACTGAGTTTGATCTACCGGTTGCTCACGAGTTGGCCCTTCACCTGGAAGCGCTCATCGAAGAGGCGCTCGCCGCCGGACCAACCTTCGTCGGTATTGTCCAAGAGGAAGCTACCGGTTCCTTTATCCAGTGGATGGCCGGTACCGATGGTTCTTTAGCGATTGAAGTTCAGGGCGAAAGCCTTCAGTCGCCGCGCCGTCGGCTGAATTCAGATGGTGAATCTGAAATGCGGTCGCTCGGGTTTGCCGACGAGGGAACGAACTGGTCAGCCAGTTATCAGAACGGCCGAGGCTCGATTGAAACCGCTAGTAATTTGCTGGCTCACGCCTTATGCGAAATTCGTAGGGTGCCGCCGGGTGCAGCGATGAGCGTCCAGACCTTTCCGGCTTAAGTGAACTAGCCGCTCTAGTTACTCAAATGTTGGCCTTAGACGATTCGTCGATTGGCCGCCCACAACGCTAGCTCGTTGCGATTTGAGAGCTGTAGTTTGCGTAGCACTGAAGATGCGTGAGTCTCGACCGTTTTGATTGAGATGGTAAGCCGGCGAGCTACTTCTTTGTAGGCATAGCCGCGGGCCAAAAGCCTCATCACCTCTTGTTCTCGAGCCGTGAGTTGATCGAGCTCGGGGTCCGACGGTGATGAAATATCAGCTGAGAAGGCATCGAGAACAAATCCGGCCAGGCGAGGGGAGAAGACTGCATCGCCACCGTTTATCCGCTTAACCGCGTCGATAAGATCATCGCCTCCGATGGCCTTAGTGACGTATCCTCGGGCGCCGCTTCGGATGACCTGGATGACATCTTCAGCAGCATCCGAGACTGAAAGGGCAAGAAACTTCGACGTTACCCCTTGGTTGGTAACACCGGCGATCACATCAGCCGCAGTTCCGTCCGGTAGGTGAACATCGCAGACCACAACGTCGGGCTTGTGGCGAACGATCTCGGAGATCGCTTCGCCAACACTTGCGGCCTCGGCCACGACGGTAACGGCCTCTTCTAACTCGCCACGAACTCCCGACCGGACTAGAGCGTGGTCATCAACAAGTACTACGGTAATCGTCATTTTTGGTTGCTTTCACTGGTTAGTTCCTAGCGATACCGCTTCGTGGCATCTGCTGTTCGATGGAGTTGGTTAACGGTATTGCTGGTTGAATCCGTTCGGTTGGGGTTATTCGGTGGCTTGTGGTGTCGGTTCGTTTGCAGCCTGGGGTTGGTCTAGTGGTAGGAACAGCTCGACTTCGGTTCCTTCACCCCGTTCGGCGAAAATGTTTGCCGAACCGCCGGCCCGTTCCATTCGTCCGACGATTGACTCTCGAATACCGTGCCGGTCAGAATTCACCAATGTCGGATCGAAACCAATGCCAGCGTCCTTGACGAAAACTTCGATACCGGACGGGCTTCTCTCAGCGTAAATATCGACCTTTTCGACTTTGGCGTGTCTAGCTGCATTGTTTGTTGCTTCACCAGTCGCCGCTACTAAATCCACGATGGCATCGGGAGCAATGTCATGAATGTCGCCAACAACAACGACATCGACCTTGACCCCATGGTTCTCTTCAACTGAGGCCGCCACCGATTCGAGCGCTGGCCCCAGTCGGGTAGTGCCCGGTTCGACGGGGCTGGCTTGATAGAGCCATGAGCGAAGCTCGCGTTCTTGTTGCCTCGCGAGCTGCGCTGTTCGCTGGGGGTCGTGGGTGTTACGTTGGATCAAGGTCAGGGTTTGCAGGACGGAGTCGTGAATGTGAGCCGAGATTCGGGCTCGCTCGTCGGCTCGGGCCCGACTTTGGCGTTCGTCATCGAACTCTTTACCGATTCGTACCATGGTCGGCGCAGCGATAATGCCGAGACCGCCGGCTATCGCTAGCACGATGAGAACAATCTGGATTGCATCGGTGAGGCTTAGTCTGGTGGCGACAATGGTTAAGATTCCGCCGACAGCGATTAGCACACCAGCAACGATCCGGATTACCGCTGAGATGCCGCCATCTTCACTTTGTCTGGTCCAAGCGATTAGGAATCCCAGAAAAACGAATCCGACCGGGAAGACTATTTCATCGATGAAGTCGACGCCAAGGGTACGAAGGGCCAGGATCGTCCCCAGAGTGACCATCGCAACGGCAAGATGGCAGTGAGCTGAGGTGGCAGCTTTAGGCGTTGGCACATAGCTAACTCGGTCTTGCGGTTGCAGGAACGTTAGAACAGCCCATGCAATCGCATAGAAGATCAACCCCCACCCGCCAGCTAGCACGAGCAACCCAAACGAAACCCGCACGATCGATGCTTCTACGCCAAGTTCTTTCGCTAACGCAGCAGCGGTGCCACTTATCCATCGTTCCGATGGATCGATCGGTGGAAGTTGCCACCGTTTCGGTGGGTTATGAGGGTTTACAACTTGCAACCTAGCTCCTGAATCTGGCTGTGTTCTTTGTCATTGTTTCACGTTCTATCTTTATCGGTATTTCTTCGTGAAGTTCTATGATGGCATCGTTGTTACTGAGATGCATTAGGGGGAGCCCCTGAGGTAACCCTGATACGGGCTCGAAATAGCAGGGTTTACTCCTGGTAAGGCCCGATTTCGCTTAGTTGGTTTATTCTCGATGATGGAGACATGACAAACGAACCAGATTCCCCAGAAAGTGATGGCCCACAAGATCCGTCCTCATCAGTTGACCCAGTGGATGGATCAACTGCGTCCGAGCGTGACGATTCCGTCAGCAACGATGCTGATGATCCGACGGACCTATTCGTCAGCGGCGCCTCTGACGGTTCTGGCGAGAACCTTGATGACGATGTCGATTGGGCCGGACTGACCGACGTTGATGACCTGTTCGGTTCGCCAGAAGACACAACCGCTGACACGGTAGATTTTGGCCGCCAGTCTGATCTCGATGCTGAACATTCGATTGAAGAACCCGGCGATTCTGACCTAGGTGATGTTGATGATCTGGACGCTGAACCGGAGGTAGCCGGAACCGACCATGGGGCTGGTTTCGATACTAGTGAGAGCGTTAACATGTCGCCACCTATTGCTGGTCCGGTTCCCGTCGCAAGGCAACTCACTAGAGATCCATACACTAGTTTTGGTGGTGTAGCTTCAGGACTGTCGCATCACTTCGGGATTGACGTATCGATTATCCGGATCGCCTTTGTCGCTTTGACCTTGTTCAGCGGTATTGGTCTGGTGCTGTACTTTGTTGGCTGGATCGTTATTCCTCGAGCCAGGTTCTGGCCCCCCGTGCCGCGAGCCCAAGCGAGTGCTGGAGTTAGCGGCCGTGAACTCGGATTCGTTCTGGCTGGGCTCGGCTTGCTGATCTTGTGGTTTGGCTTAGGGGGCATCGGCGCTCAAATCTTTGTGCCTCTGCTACTTATCGCTGGCGGTGTCTGGTTTCTGTCGCAACCCGATCGGCGTTTAATGACCGAAAGCAGTGCGGGTGCTGCTCGAGTGGCGACACCGCCGATGCCAGTTGCCCCCCACCAGCCTGTCGCCGCAGCGTCGCCAGCTGGCGGCACGTCATCGACGTTTGCCACAAACGGGCCAGAGGCCGGGACGCTCCCGCAAACGGCACACTACCCAGCTCCGGTTCCGCCACGATCGAGATTCCGTCGGATACTCAAACCGCTAGCCATCATGGGGATTTTCATCTTGCCAGTCCTGATAATAATAGGATTTGTAGGTGCGATCTTGGCTATCGCTGCCGCCGAGGGTGAATTTGACACCACCGTTGTCGAAGTTTCAACCGATGGTGTTCGAGAAGTAGTTGACGGAGTGACGATCCCTCGGTCTTTCAACGATATTCCTGCCGAAATTTCTAGCCAGAGCGGTGACCTCACTCTTGATCTGACTGAAATAGATCTTGACTCGTTTGATGGCGAGCCAATACCAGTCGAGATCAACAACGACTTTGGCAGTGTCGAAGTGATTGTTCCCGATGATATGAATGTAGATGTCCAGGCAGATGTTAAAGCCGGAGATATTCAGATCTTCGAACGAGAAGCCGACGGCCTGGGCGTGTCAATGTCAGTTGGGCAGGACAATCCGATGGTCGAACTCGATATCTCGGTCGACTTTGGTGAAATAACTGTCGACACTGACTAGACAAGAGCCGGAGAGCCTTCTACTGGCTCGCTAACGCTTCGGTTGCAACTAGGGCTGCTGAACAGCTCATCACAGCAACCGAAGCTACCGCACCCAAAACTAGGTGGCCGCCGGCCGCTATCAATGATCCGATCAGGGCGTGGCCGACAACAGCCAGTACCAGCGAAAAGCCCCGTACAGCAGTGCGGGGCTTTCCCGCGATTGAGGTATAGGGCTCAGCCTGCGCTTCGGAATCATTGGATCGAACCGGACCTTCGGGGCCACGATCGCTAGTTGAAGCTGAGTGGCTGTTCGCTAGCTCGAAGAGTCGGGGCTGGTCGAAGCCGACGTGAGCTTTTTCTGGTCTGGACGTAGCGACGCGATTCTCTGATGGGGGGTCTGACTGGGCCCGCCGCGGAGGGACTCCATCGCCAAAGTCGAATAGTTCTACGGTCATCAGAGGTTCCAGGGGTTTGATTGGTGGGTTGACTTGGGAGGCTCGTTTGACAGAAACCTCTTAAGTCTTACTCTGACGATTTGCTATGGGGATGTCCCACGCAAGAAATGAAGGTATTGTGCAGATCGCCTATCGGGCGAAATGCGCTAGTTCCTATGGCCCATCCGTGAGCGCACTCACGTCCTGGTTCCGAGCGCGTTGGGGTAGTACGCGTCGGGTGGCGATGGATTTGCACCGGCCGCTTTCTCCAGAAGAGCTGCGGTGTCGGCATCGAGCAACGAACTGATTGATTCGTCGGCTCGGGCCGCTATCGATTGCATTCGTTTCGGGTCCATCGGGTTTAGCCCCATAGATCGGACAACTGCCTCATCCGGCTCCACTACGAGAGTACTGACTTCTAGCTTGTGAATTCGTCGAACTTCGTTCTGTAGCTGACGGCGTGGCCAAGCTCGCACAACAGTGGCGACTGGTCGTGTTACCGCCAGTCGGGCGATCGATAGAGGCGACAACACCACGACTAGGTCTGGTGGCTCCATGGCTGGTACTGACGAACCGTTGCTCTGGCTCCCTTCGGGAGTTCCCATCTCGGCGACCAAAGTGGCGTTGACTGCTGATGCAACTCCGCCATCGACGAAACGGCGACCCGCTATTTTCACTGGTGAGAAAAATCCTGGCAGGGCAGAACTGGCGCGTACTGCGTCGCCGACAGATGCTTCTAACGGATCTCGGCCGAACACCACTCGATCTCCGGAGTCAAGGTCGGTGGCAGGAATCCAGAGCGGTTCCGCTGGCCACTGTTGATCGTGAAGCTCTTCGATTGGGTCGCTGATGGCATCAAGCTGGAGTCGACCACTTGGCAGTAACGCAGTGAGAAGATAGATGGGGCGGAGCTGACGGCCGCGGCGGATCTCGCTTGTAGCCATTTGTACCGAGGCCGGTCCCGTCCAAAACTTGGGAATTGCTCGTGGGGAACGGCCGGCCAGTAGCTGAAGGGCAGACATGTAATCGGGATTGTCTACCGATTCAATTAGCCGTTCCCGAATTGCTAACGGGGGTACACCACCGCGAAGAAGAGCGGCCACGATAGCTCCGGCTGAAGTTCCGACGATTAGTTCAGCGGTTCGTGGATCCCAGCCTGTTGTCCTCTGTATTGAATCAAGAACACCGCAATGGAAGGCATAGCCAGCCATGCCACCGCCGCCGAGTACAAGCGCTACTCGAGGACTCTTCGATCCGCGCTTTTGGGCCATTAAATCCACCGTACCTGATATTGGTTAAGGTAGCAGCCGGGTAATAGTAGCTAGATAACAGGCCTGGGCCCGGTGATCACCGGGCCCAGGCACAATTCTCTATCAACGCGCTTCGTTCTAACTAGGCCGAAGCACCCTGAATGGCTTGCCAGACTGTTTGAGCGGTCAACGGCATGTCGATGTGGCGGACTCCCAAATGGGAGACGGCATCAATCACAGCATTGTGTATCGCCGGCGTTGAGCCAATGGTCCCGGATTCGCCGATTCCTTTAGCCCCCAATGGGTTTCGAGGGCTAGGCGTTTCGGTGTTTGAGGTCTCAAACGATGGGAGCTCGGCTGCTGACGGAATGGCGTAGTCCATCAAGTTGCTCGTAATCGGATTGCCGTCATCGTCGTATTCGACGATCTCGAACAACGCTTGGGCAGCTCCTTGAGCTATACCACCGTGTTGCTGACCCGTGACGATGAGCGGGTTCAGGATTTGACCACAGTCATCGACAGCAACGTGTCGAACCATCGAAGCTTCACCGGTCTCGGTGTCGACTTCGACTACCGAGATGTGAGCGCCGAATGGGAACGTTGCGTCGGTTCCGTCGAAGTCGAGTTCGTGGCTAAGACCAGGTTCCATATCGGCGGGACGCTTTGAGTCGTCATTTGCGGCCTTGGCCAAATCGGCCCAGGAAACAGACGATCCAGGGTCGCCGGCGACCTGTAGGCCACCTTCACCGGTCACCATGTCGGCCTCGTTCGCTTCAAGCATGTGAGCAGCGAGTTTCTTGGCTTTCGCGACAACGGTCTCGCTAGCGACATGAACGGCCGAGCCAGCCGTTTGGAGCGAGCGAGAGCCCATGGTGCCCGCCCCTCGTGGAATCTCATCGGTGTCAGATTGAAGGATGGTGATGTCGTCCATTGGAACGCCCATCATGTCAGAAACGATCATTGAGAAGGAGGTGATATGGCCTTGACCGTGGGCGCTAGTGCCGACTCGGGCAGTGACTTTGCCCTCTTCGTCAACTTCAACTGCCCCGTATTCGACGTGAAGGCCAGCTGGTGCCGTTACTTCCACATACGTGCAGAATCCAATGCCGAGTTGCTTCGGATCTCCTGATTCTCGTCTCGCTGCTTGCTGGGCTAGCAGATCTTGGTAGCCCGCTGCTTCCAGAACAGCGTCGAGCGATTTTTCGTATTCGCCGCAGTCGTAGTTTGCGCCGCCGTGGGTAGTGAGCGGGAAGGACTCGGGTTGGAGGAAGTTTTTGCGTCGGATCTCAGCTGGGTCGATGCCGAGCTCGTCGGCTGCGAGGTCGATGACTCGTTCCAACATTTGGGTGGCTTCTGGTCGCCCAGCTCCACGGTATGCACCGGTGGTGGTCGTGTTGGTGACCGATGAGCGAGCGTGATATTTCAACTTAGGAATCTGATAGACGCCTTGAATCATCGTCTGAGTGAACATCGTGAGGAATGCGCCAATACCGGGATACGAACCGCCGTCAGCTACGACGTTGCAGTCCATGCCGGTGATCACGCCGTCACTGGTCAGTCCAAGTTTGGTAGTAAGGACCATGGCCCGGCCATGGACGAGCGACACCATGTTCTCGGATCGATCCTCTGTCCACTTCATTGGCCGGTCTAGCTCGGCGGCGAGCTTCGTAGTTATGAAGTGCTCTACGTAGGCACCCGCTTTTGGTCCAAACCCTCCACCGACGGTAGGGGCAGCGACTCGAACCTTTTCTGGATCAAGCCCGAGGATGCCGACGATGGCGTCTCGAACCGCAATTGGGTTCTGGCTCGGAATCCAAACTGTCATATGGTCCCCATTAGGGATCGACACGCACCCGTTGGGTTCCATCGGAACACCAGCTAGTCGCTGGCTTACAACCCGTAGCTCCGTGACGTGATCGGCCCCTTCGAGAGGATCGTCATCGGAAGGGAGTCCAGTCTCGAAAACAAGGTTGTTTCCGTGCTCTTCAAACAGCACTGGTGCTCCGTCTTCGAGAGCGGCTTCCGGGTCGGTCACAGACGGCAATGGGGTGTAGTCGACGACGACGGCCTCGGCAGCATCTGCCGCCTCTTCTCGCGAATCGGCAGCTACTACGGCCACAATGTCACCAACAAAGCGGACTTTGCCTTTGGCAAGCTGAGGGCGGTTGAACTCTGCCGGGAACATAGGAAAGCCCTGAAAGTCAGCCAGTTCGAGAGTTTCGGCTGTCCAAACGCCGGCGATCCCAGGCATTGAAGCTGCTTCGTTGACGTCGATCGAGTCGATTTTGGCGTGAGCGTACGGTGATCGAACGAAGAAAACATGAGCCATTCCGTCGACAACCATGTCGTCGTAATACTCGTCGGTGCCCATCAATAGGGTTGGGTCTTCTCTGCGGAGAACCGCGTTTCCAAGAATTGAGCCCTCTACTGCCATGAACTGCACGCTCCTTGCGGTGGTGAAATTTTGGTGGAGATATGCCGACATCCTAGTAGCCAGACCGTGGGGTGAGTCCAGCCAGGCTGCCGAATTCAGCTAGCGCCTAGTGGCCAGTGGCTGTCACGAGCCAGTCTCACAGGTTGCGAATGGCTATCAGTCAGTTTCTGGTCAGGCGTTAGATTCTGAATCTGGCTCTCCGTAGGCGGTTTCGAGCCACCGTTCGTACCGGTCAGGATCGAGCCAAGCGCCGGTGCGTTCTGCGAACAATCGAGCGGCCGGCAACATCATCTCGATGTTTCCGTCCCGAGCGTCGGTCGAGGAAACGTCGGCGATCTCGCCCTCGATGGTCAGGGTGTACTCGGCTGGTGTCTCGATGCCGAAACGAGGGGCTATCGCAAGGTCGGGGAGCCGGGCTAACGCTTCGTCTCGGGCTGCGTTGCTTGTGCCGTACCACTTAGGGTCTTGTATCTGCACCCACTTGTCGGCTCCGAGCACCAGTACGTCGTACTCTTCGGCGATATCGGCCAAGAGTTGTTGTTCGGTAATCGCGGCCCGAAGCCATGGCTCGTCGGTTATGGACGAGAACAACACATCTAGCCGATCCTTTAGGACCGGACGGGAGACTGTTTCTTTGGCTAGGGCAGTCACACTGATTGTTAAGTCGACAGTATCGAGCCCGTAATGGTCCCGAGCCGCAGCCGCAATTGCTAAGTGTGCAGAAGTCGGCGGATTGAACGAACCTGGATATACACCGGTTTTGGCCATCAGGACTCAACACTAGTAGTTGCTGACGGTCGCTGTTGCAATTGCCGCACTCGAATCAATCCCAATCCGGCGTAAGCTCTTGAGTTGGAGGGTGCAGGGCAGATGGCTGGTGTGGGTAGACAGGTAGGTGGAGCTCGTCGGAACTCGGGCCGGAGTGGGAATTACCGAGCCGCTTCGTCGAGCGGCTCGACGGCTACGTTCAGTCACGAGTTCGGCAACGTGGCAAATCTCTCGCACGACGAACTGACACTGTTAGAAACCGACGACTTTGTTGATGAACTGCGCCGCCGGATTCCTACGGCGAAACATCGAATCTTCGTGCAGCTAATGACCTTCGACGGTGATGACGCCGGGCGCGAAATAGCGGCTTTGCTTGAGGGGGCGGCCAAGGACGGAATTGATGTTCGACTGTTAGTCGATCGGTTCGCTCTTCACGTAGTGAGCGATCAGTCAGCGCGGCGCAAAGCGGTTGCTGGCGAGTTGGCTTCGACCAAGCAAATGTTTGCTCAGCTGCGGGAGTCCGGAGCGGCGCTCAAATTCACTCATCCATTTGGCCCGGCCAACGTGTATTCGTTGGCGAGGAATCACAAGAAGATATTTGTCATCGACGATCACGCCTATCTGGGCGGGATCAACATCAGCGATCACAACTTCGAGTGGCGAGATTTTATGGTTCGGGTTGATAATGGTGAGGTCGTTCAGGCCGTCGTCGATGACTTTGCCCATACCTTCAACGGGGGTCGTACATCGGCCAGCGACTTGATTGTGACCAACGAGGCAGTGGAGCAGCTTTTCGATTCGCTCGTATCTACCGCGGAGCGAAGCGTAATCCTCGCCTCTCCGTATGCGATAGATATTGAGTTCGCTCGCCTAATGAAGCGATGCCCAGCCAAAGTAAAGGCGTTGATCTCGCCCCGTCGCAACAACATCTTCCTATTTCGCGCGATGACGCCGTTTATCAATGAGCGACTGAAGCGCGCTGATGTCGAACTCCAGACCTATCGCAGATTTTCCCACGCCAAATTTCTGCTGGTAGATGATGACAAGCTACTAATCGGCTCGTCGAACTACGGTCGGCATAGTTTCTGGTGCAACCAAGAAATAGGTTTGCTGATAACCGACACTGTCTTCATTGAGCAGTTCAAGGCAACAATGTTGGGCGACGAGCACGTAGAACCGTTGATCCATAGACCTTCGCGTCTCCAGCTCCTAGTCGGGGCGATAGTCTCCTACTGGGCCCACTCGGTTGCCCATCTGCTTCGATTAACGATCGCTCAACGTGTCCCGAACCTCTCGTCGAAATGAACTGATTGCAATTCCGCTGGCCCTTGCGGTCGTAGCGTTCGCTATCTGGTATTTGGGGGTCGTCCTCGAGTCGAGTCTGGTTCGGTTTGTTGGTTTCATGAGCGGGGCCTGCACATTCGTTCCGTTACCAGCTGATGCCTATGTGCTAAACGCGGCGGTCGACAATTCAGCACTCGCCATTGGGTTGGTCGGCGGAGCAGTGAACGTCATTGCGGTGTTAGCGGAGCGACAATGGGTGCTTCGCTTCGTCGACCATCCGAGTTTCGATCGATTCAGACTTTTTGTTGGTCGGAACAAGTGGGTTGACCTGACTGAGAAGAACTTGTTCGTTGGTCTTGTCGTCGGCGGATTTAGCTTTCTCCCGTTTGAGCCTTTTCGTCTGGTTGCGGTTCTTCGAAACTATTCGCCGGTCAGGTACGGGTTGGCGACCTTTCTAGGGCGAGGGTTTCGCTACTACTGGCTGGCACGAGCCGGAGAAGTATTCGCTTCCTTGGGAATCGTAAAATATGCAGTTTGGGCTAGCTTGGCCTTTTTTACAATCGGATTGGCTCGCTCGTACCGTAAGTTCTCAGCTGCTGATCCAGCGAGTGAATCGGCCGATGAAGGAGATCTAACCGATGGCTGATAGCGACAGGGTCAACAGTGACACGGCTCATAGTGAGATATCTCGGCCGTCGTACTCCGAGGAGATGAAGCGGGTTCTTGGTGCCCTCCATCCGGACGTAGTTATTGAAGGCAGCACTGCTGTTGGCAGTTTTGAGCCGCAACCGGAACACCGGGGCAATGCCGGTTGGCTTCACGGAGGGTTGGCAGCCACGGTGCTAGACCATGTCTGCGCTCGAGCCGCCAGCGCTGCGTTGGGTAACAGGGTCGTTACCGGGCGACTTGACTTACGGTATCCGAAACCTGTTCTGCTGGCCGATGGACCGTACCGGGTTGAAGCCACTGCCGCGGAGCCTCGAGGCCGAATGGTTCGCGTAAGCGGAGCCATCTTGGACCAAACCGGCAAACCAATGGTCGAAGCCCAGAGCCTTTTTGTTGAGTTTAATTCTGACCACTAGCTACTAGGTCTCGATTCGGGATTTCGGCGTCGACCGGAACTATCGCCTCACGCTATCGATCCGTCGGCATCGGGGAGTTAAGCTAAGTTGGCGACGAGACCTAGGAGACGCTTTGACTGCTTCAACGTTCGATCAAGATGGAATGCTTCGAACTGTCCAGTGGCGAAACGGGGACCGAACCCCAGGGCCGTTTTCTGCTGCCGAGATGGATGCTCGCCAGGCCAAGCTCCGGGACCACATGGCGACCGGTGGCATTGACGCCTGTTTGCTGACCTCATATCACAACATCTGCTACTTCTCTGGATTCATGTACTGTCGCTTTGGTCGCAACTACGGATTCGTTGTCGACGACTCGACCGCAACGACGATCACGGCCGCTATCGACGGCGGACAACCATGGCGTCGGACCCACGGCGACAATGTGGTTTACACCGACTGGCGTAGCGACAACTTCTTTCACGCACTGCAAGGATTGACATCGGGGGTGAAGCGTCTCGGGGTCGAGATGGACGAAGTTAGCGTGCAGCTGAGACAACAGCTTGAGGCCGCTCTTCCTGGCGTCGAACTTGTTGATGTGGGTGCTGACACGATGTGGATTCGGACGGTGAAATCGGCTGAAGAAATTACGCTAATCAAAACCGCGACCGCTATTGCAGATCTTGGTGCCGAGACCGTTCGCGATTCGATTGGCGTTGGAGTGGCAGAACACGAAGTGGCACTGGCTTCGACACAGACCATGGTGCGCGCCATCGCCGAGCAGTTCGAGTTCGCCGAGTTGATGGACACCTGGACGTGGTTTCAGTCTGGAATCAACACTGATGGCGCTCACAATCCAGTTACGAACAAACGAATCGAACAAGGCGATATTCTTAGCCTTAACTGCTTCCCAATGATCTTCGGCTACTACGTTGCTATCGAACGGACGCTGTTTTGCGATCATGTATCTGATGCCGCCCTTCAGCTTTGGGAGCGCAACGTTGAGGTGCACGAAGCAGGTTTGGAACTGATCAAGCCGGGCGCCCGGTGCGGCGACATAGCGAAGGAGCTAAACGAGATCTATCGGGGTTATGGTCTGCTGCAATACCGATCGTTTGGTTATGGCCATTCGTTTGGTGTGCTTAGCCACTACTACGGTCGGGAAGCCGGGGTGGAGCTCCGAGAGGATATCGAGACCGAACTGAAGCCGGGCATGGTCGTTTCGATCGAACCGATGATCATGATCCCGGATGGACAACCGGGAGCTGGTGGCTACCGAGAGCACGATGTATTGGTAGTAACCGAAGATGGTGCCGAAAACATCACCGGATTTCCTTATGGCCCCGAGCACAATGTCATTCCTGGGTAGTCCATAGTCGCCAACATAGAACACCTAATCCGAACCAAAGCAGTTAGGCCTCTGAGCCAAAGGCTGATCTGCTGTCTCTGCTCGATTCATAGATATCGAACATTTGTTCGATATAGTGAGATGGATGGAACGGGTCGACGAAAAGCAACGTTCGGCTCCGCTACCTCTCTCATTGTTTGCCGTTGGTGAGCCAGCTCTGGGATCGTCAATAGTGTTTGAACGGATCCAACTTGACCCCTGTTGTTGGGTTGATCTTGTCTCTGGCTTTTTGGTAGGTGCCGATGCTTTGTTTGCTCAGGTCGAACAGGAGCTGGATTGGTTCCGGGGTCGGCGACTTATGTACGGCACCTGGTATGACGAGCCACGGATGTCGGCCCGTCACAACTTGTCCGCGGCTGAAGTACCTTCGGTCGTGTCAGCGGCGGCAAAATATCTCGGGTCTCGCTACGGCCGTCGATTCTCTGGACTGTTTTGCAACTACTACCAAACGGGCCAAGACAGCGTTGCTTGGCACGCCGATCGGATTGGTCGTACCAACGTCGATCCATTGGTTGCGATCATCAGTCTTGGGGGGCCACGGGTTTTCGCCATGCGAGATCAGCGACGAGGCAAACAGGATCACGAAACTACCAAGTCCCCTGGAAAAGCTGGTCGGCCAGAGTTCGGCTTCCGGTGGGAAATGAAGTCAGGCGATTTACTCGTTATGGGCGGTGCCACTCAACATCATTGGGAGCATGCGGTGCCGAAAGTTAAAGACGCTCCGCCACGAATTAGCCTCACCACGAGAGCTGGATAACCTTAGATCGCGTCATGACTGGCGGCACAAGCGGTAGTAGCCCGAGCGCTAAGGAAGCAGTGCCTTATCGATAGCTTCATGACTAGCGGCATAAGCGGTGCTGATGAGTTGCTCGCTTCGGTCGAAGTCGAATGAATGATAGTCCGGAGGCGTAGTCGCAGGCAGTCGAAGGATCGGAACGTTCCCTGTGAGCAGGTCGCTTGAGTTGGCCGGTTGGTTACGCAACATTATGTGCGAGGCGTGAAGTAGCGAGCCGATCACTGACTTAGGAACTTCTTCGGTGTAGGTGGCAGGTATGCAGTCAAGGACAATAATCGACTTGGCGCCAGCGTCAATAGCTTGGCGGACTGGTACGTTGGCGGTAACGCCGCCATCGATAAAGTACCGGCCAAGGTGTTCGACCGGAGGGAAAACCCCCGGGATGGCAGCGCTAGCCTGAAGGGCGATTCTCAAGGGCCCTTCGTTGATAACAACTGTTTGACCAGCCAAGGCGTCAGTTACTACCACGCCGAGCGATACATTCAGATTCTCGATCTGAGCCACCGGCGTGTAGCGATCAATCATGTCGCCCAAAGGTCCTAGCGACGCCAAACTTGGCATGTCGCGATGGAGGCCAGCCCTAATTACTTCTCGAATTGCCCTTATGCGACCCTCGCCGCCCAACAACTCAGATCGGCTCATTTTTGACCAGATCTCGATCAGTTTTTCTGGCGCCGTCGAGGGGTCGGAAGCGAATAGCGCTCCGTTGAGAGCGCCCACGGAGGTACCGACAATGAGATCGGGTTGAATTTCATGCTCGGCCAAGGCCTGCAACATCCCAGCCTGGGTTGCCCCGTAGGAGCCCCCGCCTGACAACACGAATGCAAGCGGCCGAGGCCATTTGCTCAATACCATTTAGCTACCATACTTATTACCACCTGTTTATTCCTCATCTAGTTTAGACCTCGAAGAATCTTGGCGTAGGTGAGCAAATGAGGGAGCGGTCTCGAATCGTTGCCACCGGTGGAGAACCCTCAGCTGGCCGTGCCGTGAGCGACCCACCACCGGGTCGCTTGAGTCGAAGGACTTGGCGTCGTCGAATTGTGTTTGCTTGGCTCCTCGAATCTCACTAGTAAAATAGTGCCCTTGGCTTGGCTGATCATGGCACCGATCGATCGGTACACGAGCCAGATGACAGTAAAGTAAAGTGCCTACTCCGCCATGTCCAACGACGATGATGTCGGACCCGTCTTTGGCCGACTTGGTGAGCTCCATAATCTCGGCCACTATGCGGCGCTGGGCGTCGATCGCTCGCTCCCACCCCAGTATCGATTCGTTTGGAGAGCTGAAGAAAGCCGTAGCCAGCTCTTCAAACCGATTTGGTGGAACGAATCCGGTTGCTGACCGATCGTTTTCTCCCAAGTCGGGGCGGGCTGCAACGTCGAGGCCAAGACCCTGACCCAAAATGGAAGCCGTTTGTATCGCTTTCGCCTCGGTGCTGCAGTAAATTCGCGAAGCGCGGTGAAGGCACGCCGCCGAAACGAGTGCCATGGTTCGTTGCCGGCCAACCTCACTCAGTTCCCATTCGGTGATTTCGGTTTCGGGATCGACGACCACCTCGGGGTGGCTTAGATAGAAAAGATAACTCATGGTGAGATACCAGCTTGTGCTGATCGCTGTCCTAACCCGTCCTGAGGCACGTCTACCCGCCGAATGCTTGATCGGCCAAAGTGCTCGCACCCGTGCTTTTTGTCTCTACTAGCACCCGCCACCAATTGTTCATACTAGTCGGACGGTATCGGGACCCGCCGCGGTTCCCGAAACCGGCGAGGGGGCTGAAATTGGCTAGGAATAGCGTCAACGGGAGCATCTTGTCCCATCAAAAGATAAATTGCGGCCATGACTGGAAACGCACCGACTGGAAACGCACTTAACCGGTATTCCTCGCGTATTACCCAACCCCCGAGCCAGGGCGGGTCTCAAGCGATGCTTTACGCAACGGGTTTATCACCCGCTGACCTAGACAAGGCTCAGGTGGGAATCGCAGCCTGCTGGTATGAAGGAAATCCGTGCAACATGCATTTGGCCGACTTGGCCGACCAGGTGAAGCAAGGAGTGACTGAGGCCGACCTCATCGGAATGCGGTTCAACACCATTGGTGTCTCCGACGGTATGTCGATGGGGACCGATGGCATGTCTTACTCCTTGCAGAGCCGCGACTTAATCGCTGATTCAATCGAGACAGTTGTTGGGGCGCAATGGTACGACGGTCTCGTTACCTTGCCCGGCTGCGACAAGAATATGCCAGGCGTGGTCATGGCAATGGGACGTCTCGACCGCCCCGCCATTATGGTTTACGGCGGAACAATCCAGCCTGGTTGCGCCACCGTTGGCGGAGTCGAGGAGAAGCTCGATATAGTCTCAGCTTTCCAGAGCTATGGGCAGTCTATTGCGGGCACCATTACCGAAGAGGACCGTTTAGCCATTGTGGCCAACGCATGCCCGGGGGCTGGCGCTTGCGGCGGAATGTATACCGCTAACACGATGGCCACTGCGATTGAGGTTATGGGCCTCTCGTTGCCTTACTCGTCGTGTACACCAGCGCTCGATGGAGCAAAAGCGGATGAGTGTGTTGCCGCTGGTCGGGCAATGCGGGGATTGTTGGAACAAGATCTGACTCCACGAAAGCTCGTAACCCGACAGTCACTTGAGAACGCGATGGTCGTCGTTATGGCCCTTGGTGGGTCGACCAACGCTGTACTCCACCTCATCGCGATCGCCCATTCGTTCGGCCTTGAGCTATCTATCGACGATTGGTTGGCTACAGCATCGCGAGTTCCACTCTTGGCCGATTTGAAGCCGTCCGGTAAGTACGTTATGGAAGAGCTCCATCAGGTTGGCGGCGTGCCCGGCGTAATGAAGTATCTGTTGGCCGAGGGTTTTCTAGACGGTTCGCAAATGACTGTGACCGGCAAATCAATCGGCGAGAACCTTGATGGACTAGATGAGTTGGCATCTGATCAAGAGATCGTGGCCAAACTCGAATCGTCAGTCAAGTCGCGTGGACACATAAGTATTCTGCGCGGGAACCTTGCGCCCGGAGGCGCAGTTGGAAAGATAACTGGCAAAGAAGGCCTAAGGTTTAGCGGTCCGGCCCGCGTGTTCGATTCAGAAGAGGACATGTTGGCCGGCCTCGAACAAGGTCGGATAGCGTCTGGCGACGTCATCGTGATCCGGTACGAAGGTCCGAAGGGCGGCCCGGGGATGCCAGAGATGCTTACGCCAACTAGCGCGCTTGCCGGAGCCGGGTTTCTCGACGACGTGGCTCTGATCACCGATGGTCGGTTCTCCGGCGGCAGCCACGGTTTCATAATTGGGCATGTCGTGCCAGAGGCTCAAGAGGGTGGTCCGATAGCGTTGGTCAAAGACGGAGACACGATCACGATTGATGACGAGACCCATGTTATCGAAATAGATGTAGCTGATGATGAGCTAAACGAGCGAGCATCGAGTTGGAAGGCGCCAGCGTTCAAAGCGTCGTCGGGCACGCTTTGGAAGTACATCAAGTGTGTTGAAGACGCTAGTCATGGTTGCATTACCGACGGGGTCTAGGTTCCGGCAACGAAGCTGCAATCGTCTAGGTCGGTGCATAGAGAAGTGGTAGAGAGAGCCTCGGCCAGTTTGGTCGAGGCTCTCCCTTTTCCTTTGACGCTACGCCGAGAAAATCGGAGCCTAACGGTGAACCGGTAACGCCCAACGCGTACTGGCGAGCGGTTGGGGCGGGCTTTACGCTTTCAACCGGCGTGTGAGCTGGTTGAATTGGTTGAACTTGCTGCCAAACTGGCGACTATGACCTCACTTTCTTCGTCTGATACTCGAACCATCTCATCAGTAGCGGTACTCGGTTGCGGAACCATGGGATCTGGTATCGCTACTGTTTCGGCTGCTGCCGGATGCAGTGTTCTGATGCTTGATCTCACCGCTGAGGCGGCTGAGAAGGGAGCGAGCGCAGTTCCAGAGGAGCATCGAGACCTGATCTCGACCGGAACCTTCGAAGATGACATGGACAAGATTGCAAACTGCGACTGGATCTGCGAAGTAATTGTCGAAGACCTTGAAATCAAGCGCTCGTTGTTTGAGAAAGTAGAGGCAGCGCGCCGCGATGGCTCGATCGTCACGTCGAACACGTCGGGAATCCTCCTCAAAGAAATTACCAAAGGCTTCGACGAGCGATTATGCCAGGATGTGGCCATAACTCATTTCTTTAACCCGGTGACGGTTATGAAACTGCTAGAGCTTGTGCCGGGTGAAAAGACGACGCCAGATGTGGTTGAGACGCTGGCCCGGTTCGCGGCGGAGAAACTGAACAAGGGCGTTGTTCACGCCAAGGACACTGTCAACTTCATCGGCAACAGAATCGGCTGCTATTTTCTGCTGTCAGCGCTGCACAAGGCCAAGCCGTTTCTAGCCGACGGGATGACTCAAGAAACAATCGACGCTGTTCTGGGCCAGCCAGTCGGGGTACCACCAACTGGCGTCTATGGTCTGATCGACCTCATCGGCCTCGATGTGATGGATCTTGTTGGCAAGAACATGGCAGCCAATCTTCCCGATTCCGATTGGGGTCGGGCGTGCGCCGAGTTCCCGCCGGCAGAACAAGCCATGCTCGACCGAGGTCAGCTAGGCCGAAAATCAGGGGGAGGGTTTGCTAAGGTTACGAAGCTCGAGGATGGTTCGAAGAAGAAAGAAACGTTCGATCTCGTCGCCGAAGAGTGGCGTCCATCGACAGCGCCAGATCTTGAAGGGGTACCGGCCGGTTTGGGCGAGGTGCTGTTTACCGAAACTGACCACGGTCGCTTAGCGTGGGATATTTTCGGAGGCACTCTTAGGTACGCATCCGATCTCGTTCCTGAGATCGCCGATGACATTGTTAACGTCGATCGGGCTATGCGATGGGGGTTCAACTGGACCCAAGGCCCGTTTGAACTGATCGACAGTATCGGGGCGGAGCGAATTAGAGCAAAGATTGAAGCAACCGGGGGAGAAGTGACCGGGATGCTTCGAGTCTTGACCGAGTCAGGGTCGCCCACGTTCTACCGAAACGACGGGAGCGAATGCCTCGGTCCCGACGGGCAATGGCACGCTGTTCCAGCGGAAAGCTAGTCGCTCAGCAGCGGAATAGGTATCGCAGACGGGCGACGGCTCGTGGTGTTACTTGGTGTGACGATCAAGGAACTCGTAGACCTCGATCATGTCAACTCCCGGAAACTTGGTAAACGCCGGTCGTTCGGCTGGAAGCCCGGATGTTATGTGGCTTCGGTCTCGAGCTGAAGGCCAAGCGACGCGGCGCCACCGGTTACTTTGCTGCGCCGCCGGCTGCTGGCAACACATCGGATCCGGGCAAGTCGAGATCGATCGGCGTTCGGTGTCGCTGCCACGAAAATACTTGGCCTGCTTCGCGTCAGTTCCTATGGTCACGGCGTGCGGTGGCCGTCGATCGGCTTCGACGTAGGTAACGCACCAATATTCGCCAACCGGCGTTTCGGTCCACTGATAGTGGAGATCATAGGCTGAGTCTGATTCGAAGGCTTGACGAGTACCCCACCGCCGACAAAGACGTTGACCCTCAGCTGTTCCGTCGAGATCGGTTGGCATTGGCACGTCATTGTTCTGATATGCCTTCCATATGACGCCCTCATCATCAGAGCGGAGGAAATGGAGCGTCATGTCTAAGTGTTCTGTTGCCAAGTTGGTCAGTCGATGGGCGGCTGACTCATAGGAAATATAGAAAACCTCACGAAGGTCTTCGACGCTTATGTCTTGGCGTTCGTAAGACTCGGTCAGGAACTTGACTGCCGCTCGTTCCGGAGCCAGCACCGCTCCCGCGAAGTAGTTTGACTCGACCCGCTGTCGCAAATAGTCAGAGAACTCGTCGCTGTCGCGATGGCCGAGCACGAAGTGACCGAGCGTTTGCAGGATGATCGAGCGAGCCGAGCGGTTTGGAACTGAGTTTCGCTGCGGGATGAAGATAGTGCGGCCCCGCTGATCTGTGATCGACCGGGTTGAACCTGGCAAACCTTGAACTCGTTCGACGGTGAAGCCGTAGTAGGCGACGATGTCGGTAAGGGTTCGTTCCGATATTGCCCCGGTTCCGTCATAGCCAACAGAATCAAGTACTTTCTGAGCTTCCATTTCGATGTCAGCGAAGTAGTTGTTCTGATCTCTCATTAGGCGACGTAGATCATTGTTAGCTTTTCGCTCGTCGTCGCCCGGCCGGATAGACGCCGCTTCGTCCAAAGAAACCACAGCGGTGTAAAGACTCACGATGTGTTCTAAAGCCTCATCAGGCGTTTTGGCCGTCGGTCGAAACGGTGGGAGATTGAGATCTTGATAGCGAGGATCCTGTTGCGCCTTTTCGACCGCTAATTCGAGTTCGTCACGACGAGTGGGAGGTGCCGGATCGTTGAGTTCCTGAATCGAACAATCGAGAGCGTCAGCCAACGCCTCGACTAACGAAGCTCTCGGGTCGTTTTGGCCGTTTTCGAGCTGAGACAGGTAAGAAGGTGGTTTGCCCACCACAGCGCTTACGTCATCGAGCGTAAGTTTTGCGACTTTTCGGAAATATCGGACCCTTTTGCCCAAAATTGGCTGCGGCATACTTAGAAGATAGGCCAATCTTCCCGCTAATCAAAGATGCCGTTTGTCTTATTCTTACCTGTTTTGCTGCCTGTCGGGCCTGCTCAGCCTGCAACTGGACTCAGCTAGCTGTACAGCAGCGACGCCGATGGGGATACGTTGACGTCAACACCGTCAGCGCCATAGGCGAAGTTCAGAACTGTCCGGGTGCAGCCATCATGGATTGGCATAACCCGGTGCGCAAACCGGTCGGAACGAAGCAAATAGGCGTCTCCGGGGGCGTGGCCGTGCGAACTGACTTGCTCCGGCGTGTCAGCTGGGTGGTATTGCAGGTGGCCGCAACCTTCGGTACAAGCGGGGCTTTCAAGAAACATGACGAGCGCTATTGGGTAATCGTCAACGTGTAACCCGTGCGTATCGCCTCGTTTGTGCAAAATGTTGAGTACATGGCGTTCGATTGGATCATCGGCGGTTCGAATCTGCATCGCTAGCTGCGAACCAATATGGCTCAACAGGCCATGGTGCTCATACAGGCGTGCGATTAGAGGGCCGTGTTCGGCGATCTCGATTCCGCCTAGCGTCGTCATATGGCGAGGGGTTCCGCCCATGCACTCCATAGCGAAATCACGTCGTTTTGCTCGCTGCTGGAGTACCTCAACCTCTTTCTTCATGGCTTCAAGAGCGGAAGGGGAGAGGAATCCTCGGAGCGGCAAGTAGCCGTCGTCAACGAACTGACGGCCGGGGCTAGCCGAGGGAATTTCCGGCCAGGCAAGTTCGTCGACGATCCCGTCGACAGTGTCAATCACGGCTGGTGTTCCCAGCGAGTTGGTCGAGCATCGTTCGTTACTGTATCGGGCCCCAGAAACCCTTTTGTTGTCCCGGGTGTCACCTCGCAACCGCGGTAACGATGGGTCCCATCAGCTCGGATGATACTTCGCTAGTGGAGGTAATCGAGAGTCACCGGATCGAGACAAAACGTCAGGTTTTTAGCGCCTCAATCAAGATCCGACGGACCGATTTCGGATCTTCGAGCATCATCATGTGACCGACGTTAGCCAATTCGGTGACCGTCGGATTGGCTAGTTTGGCCACAACTTTGGCGGTTGCCTTGGGGGGAGTCATTTTGTCACCCTTGCCAACTATCACTGAGACCGGACAGGTGATGGTAGCCGCAGCATCGAGAGCCCCCTGGTAGGCCATGCAAGCCCGGAAGTCGGTAGCAAGAACCCCTTTGTCGCTTGCTTCGACCAAGGCCCGCACCCCGCCCAGCATCCACAAACCGGGCGTCGGGTTGAGTCCGATATGGGCTGGCTTGGCGTGGCTCCACGATGCCATTAGAGCCGCCGCTTTGTCTAGCTCGTCGTCAGCTGCAGCCAGTAAGTCGGGATGGACTGGCATCGCGTCGGCTGTCCCTAGCAAGACAATCGACTGGACCGAACTCGAATATCGCTTGGCTAGTTCAAGAGCGATAAATGTTCCCATTGAGTGACCCACAACATTGACGGGCGCAACGTCGGCGGAGCGGGAAAAGAGTTCGACCCAATCGGCCATCTCTTCAACCGATTCAAGCGCTGGGCCTTCCGACCGGCCATGGCCGGGAAGGTCAACTGCTACCGGCCGAAGACCATGGTGGGCCAGGTACCGAGTTTGTAATTGCCATACCGTAGCGTCCATTCCGGCACCGTGAAGCAGCAGAACCGTGGGGGCATCACCATCGAGCTCAACACCGCCGGTGGCGCCGTGGGCGTGCTGGCCGTTAACTTCAACGATCATCGTTGGCTCGCTTTCAACGCTCGGCTTAGATCTTCAATCAAGTCCTGCGGGTCTTCGAGGCCGACCGATAGACGGACAAGGTCTTCACCGATCCCGGCCGCTTCAAGATCAGAGCCACTCATCTGTTGGTGGGTGGTACTGGCTGGGTGGATGACGAGGGTTTTAGCGTCGCCGACGTTGGCCAGGTGGGATGATAGCTGAACAGATTCGATGAACTTGCGGCCAGCGTCTCGTCCTCCTTTGACCCCGAAGCTCAGGATCGCGCCCGCACCCTTGGGGTATAGCCGCTTCGCCAGTTCATGATCTGGGTGGGATTTTGCCTTTGGATGCTTCACCCAACTAACAGCGTCGTTGGACTCCAACATTTCGACCACAACATCGGTATTCGTGACGTGCCGAGCCATCCGAAGCGGAAGTGTTTCGACTCCTTGGAGGATTTGAAAGGCGTTCATCGGGCTAAGGCACGCACCGAAATCTCGTAGACCTTCCGCTCGCGCTCGCATGCCAAGAGCCGCAGGACCGTACTCTTCGCTGAACGTTAGTCCGTGGTAGCCAGCGTAGGGTTCGATAAGTGTTGGGTGCTTACCTGCCGCAGCCCAATCGAACCTTCCTCCGTCTACCAGCACGCCGCCTAACGCTATTCCGTGGCCCCCCAAGAATTTCGTCATGGAGTGCATTACGATGTCGGCGCCGTGCTCGATCGGTCGAATCAGATATGGGGTGGAGAATGTTGAGTCAACCATCAGGGGCAGATGGTGAGCGTGGGCTACGTTAGCGACGGCCTCGATGTCTAAGACTTCAATACCAGGGTTGCCAAGAGTCTCGGCGTATACAACCTTTGTGTTTTCTTGTACGGCGGGGCCAAAGGCGTCCGGATCTCGAGGGTCGACGAACGTGGTGGTGATCCCGAACCGGGGCATCGTTAGATTCAAGACGTTATGAGAACCGCCGTAGAGGTTTTTCGAGGCGACAATATGGTCGCCTGCGCTTAAGAGCGAAACCAAAGCTAGATGTAGCGCCGCCTGCCCGCTGGCTGTCGCAACTGCACCAACGCCACCTTCGAGTGCGGCTATCCGTTCTTCTAGAACAGCAACTGTCGGATTAGAGATTCGGCTGTAGATATGACCGGGAACTTCGAGGTTGAACAGCGCTGCAGCTTCGTCGGTGTCGGGGAACGAGTAAGAGCTTGTGTAATAGATGGGAACAGCTCGAGCTCCCGTAGTCGGGTCGGGTCTTTGCCCAGCGTGGAGGCTTAACGTGTCGAATCTGAGAAAGTCTGGTTCAACCATTCCGTAATGATACGGGTTGACGGTGGCGCCGGTCGAAATGCTGGTCGGCTGCCTGTCAAAGGAGAACAGTTGCAGCCCAGACCGACCAGGCTGAGATCATTACCATTCCCAAAAATAGATCGATGACGACACTAATCCCGAGGCCTTTAGCTAGACCGATTGTGGCGGTCCAAGCTTCGTCCCAGTTTCCTTTGGCTACAAGCTCGACAGCTAAAATTCCAATTAGAGCGCCGACGAAAACACCGACAACTGGAATGGCAAAAAAGCCAATGATGGCTCCAACAATCGCTCCATATTGTGAGAGGCGGGAAGCGCCAGCCTGCTCGGCCTCTCTCTTTGGCAGCAAGAATCCTGCTATTAGCGATGCCGCAACGATCACGGTCAGCAGGATCATCACGGCAATGCCTACAGCGTCGTAGCCGACAGCGAACCCATAAATGAGTGCCGTGACCCAGATAAGAAGAAGTCCGGGGAGAACCGGGATGATTATTCCTGCCAGTCCCACAAGCATGACGACAATCGCAATGATGCTCCACACGATGTCTGGGTCCATTGCTCAACCTTAGCGTTGCTGGCTGTCACTGAAGACGTCTGTCACGGCCGCCTGGCTATTCGGGCCGCGAGCTCTCACAGCCCGAGATTTTCCGGACGCCGTGTCCCCCGAGGTCTAGGGCTACTGCGAGTCAGGAAGCGTAGACCTAAGTACAGATGAAGGTTGGGACACCCCATGCGAAATTCAGAGCATTCCGATCTCGGAGATTCGATCGAGGACGTTAGCAACGAATCCGGCGTTGCTCCGTACCAGGCAGATTACGGATATGTCGGCCCGACGGGCACTGATGCACCGTCGATGTGGATTCGTAAAGGTCGGCGCCTTGTTTTGGCCTCAGCGATTTTCGCCACGCTGGTAGGAGCCACCTCCGCAACACCCGCGACGGCCTTGCCCCCTGACAGCAATACCCCGGGAGGCAGTTCGTATGAGGAGCCGGACCCGGAGCCAGAGCCGGAGCCGGAGCCGGAGTCGCCTGATTTTGGCTCTGATTCTGATTCGGATAACCGTCCGTCGCCAGCCCCAGCCCCAGCCCCTCCGCCTGCGTCGGATCCTGATCCTGGGCCGGATTTGTCTGGTAGTCCGTTTGATAATCCTCCGCCTGCGTCGGATCCTGATCCTGGGCCGGATGTGTCTGGTAGTCCGTTTGATAATCCACCGGGTGGGGATGATCAGGTTGGTTCTGGTGAGCAGCATCCTGATGTCGAGGATCCTGATCCTGGGCCGGATGTGTCTGGTAGTCCGTTTGATAATCCTCCGGGTGGGGATGATCAGGTTGGTTCTGGTGAGCAGCATCCGGGTGGTGGTGATCCGGAGGTCGATCCGTTTAACCCCGACAATCTTGATGGTGAGGAATCGGACGATGACGGAACTGAAGGGCCAGAACAACCTGATGACGAAGAGTCGGGTGCTCAGCTGACGTTGAGACCACCCGGAGCCGGGTGGCCTGATGATGGTTCACCGCATCCTAGTATTCCCGATGGTGCCGAGATCGACGATCGGGGCTACTGGAACCATGACCACTATGAGGACGGCACACTTACTCGAAATACCTACACCCCGTTTGGCGAACATGTATCGACGGCCGTCGCGACCACTGGTCCGGATGGCGAAATCTCTTCCGAGATAACCTTTCATGATGATCCAGTCGGGGACTCCGCTGGTGTCGATGGTGGTCAGCTGGGGCCGGTGGCTGAGCCTGCTGGTGCGGGTGATGGTGGTCAGCTGGGGCCGGTGGCTGCGCCTGCTGGTGCGGGTGACGAAGATCATCAACTAGCGACGTTTAATGGCTTCGATAACCTCAGCGGCGACGGGGAGGGCGTGGTTCATTTGGATTTCCGGCCCGATGATACCGACCCGGCGTTTGAGTCTGGAGGCTTGGTTCCGGGTGTCAGTATTGAAGTTGCGACGGATGTCCCGCAAGATACGGCTCAACCTGACGAGATACAGGTCGTGCTCGAAGCTCCGACGGAGGCCCCCGAAGTAAATGAGCCTTCTGAGTCTGGTGAGGTTAATCAGCCGCCGGTAGCAGCAGCCCCTGATGATGGCAGCTCAGACAATGCGATAAGTGTTGAAGCTCCAAGCAGCAACGCTGATGAGCCGCAGACTGATTCGAATAGCGCCGAAGCTGCTAGTGATACGCAGGAACCCGGTGAGTCGACGATAGATGATGTTGATGTCACAGACCCGTTGGAAGATTTTGGCGGTGAGGGTCCGGACTTGTCTGGCGGTTCGACTGACGCTGACTCAGAAGCAAACGACTCGTTGGTAGATGATTCCACCGGCGATGCTTCAGACGATGTTGGTGAGGTTGTTCAGGCCGG
>CALAJV010000025.1 GCA_937922805.1 uncultured Acidimicrobiales bacterium
GTCGCTGCTGTCGCTGCTGTCGCTGCTGTCGCTGCTGTCGTCGAGCTCTCCAGTGGCAGTCGGTGCCGATGTTCCTGGGTCGCATGTGCCGCTTCCGTCCCAACCAAAGCCGTCTCCGTCCGGGTCAACGCATTCAGCGGCGCTGTTTGCGTCCGTAGTGCCGCCGGTGTCGGTCTCACCTAGGTCTTGCGCCATTGCCGCCGTTGGGACGGCTACTGCGGTGGCAACGCCCGTCATCATCGAGAGACCGACAAGACCCTTGAAAAGATTACTCTTAGCCATTTGAACCCACCTCAAATAGATATGGAATTAGTTCGCTCGTTACAATGAACTACATTCGGAACTATATTCGCTGTATCCAATTGGGCCTATCTGAGCAATTAGCCGTCGATTGAAGACTTCGGTCTGAAATGATGAAACTAGCGTTGTCGCTATTGTCTTATCTGATGTGTTGGCAGTAGCCGATAGACTATGGGCGACTATGAATGAGCTGCCAGACCCTAAGTCTCTAATACCGCATCGCGATCCATTTTTGTTTATTGATGAACTGGTGGAAGTTGCGCCTGGTCGCTCCGCCACTGGCACGTGGAAGCTAACGGGCGACGAGTCTTTTTTCGACGGGCATTTTCCAGGTCGGCCAACGTTGCCTGGCGTTCTGATGATCGAGGCTATCGCTCAGACCGGCGCCTGTGGGATTCTGTCTGACCCGAACCAGGCTGACAAGCTGCCATTGCTCGCTAGCGCTAACAAGGTAAAGTTTCGGCGTCAGGTCGTGCCAGGCGAGACTCTGCGAATGACCGTTGAGTTAGAACAGTTAAGCGCTCGAGGCGGAAAAGGTCGGGGCACAGCCACCGTCGACGGCGAGCTAGCTTGCCAAGTCGAGTTAATGTTCGTTCTAGCTAATCGCTAGCTGGCCGGCCCGATTACAACTGAACCGTTGTGGCCGCCGAATCCGAAGCTATTTGAAATTGCCGGACCTGGCGTCCACGGTCGAGCTTCGCCGATGACGTAATCCAGCATCGGCAGCTCAGGATCTGGATTTATTAGACCGAACGTCGGTGGAATAAGACTGTGTTGGATCGACTGGACAAGCGCCACAGCCTCAAGCGCACCGGCAGCGCCCAGAGCATGCCCTGTGACTCCCTTGGTGGACGTCACAGGAGGACCAGGGGTGCCGAATACCTTGGCTACAGCATTAGCCTCAGCGGCGTCATTTAGCGCCGTTGAGGTGCCGTGAGCGTTTATGTAGGTGATGTCTTGCGTTGCGAGGCCAGCATCTTGAATTGCGAGCTCCATGCAGCGAACCGCGCCGGCTCCGCCCGGCGCGGGAGCGGTGATGTGATGGGCGTCAGCGACGCTTGCTGCGCCTAGCATGAGCGCCAAGATGTTGGCTCCACGCTCCTGAGCTCGCTCAAGACGTTCTAGAACTAGTATCCCACAGCCTTCAGACATGACAAACCCGTCCCGGGCTTGATCGAAGGGGCGAGACTCGCCGCTGCCAGACAGGGCAGTCATATTGCGAAACCCAGCCATCGCCGTTGGCGTAAACGGAGCTTCAGACCCGCCACTGATCATAACGTCACAGCGTCCGCTGCGAATTACGTTAAGGGCCGACCCGAGCGAATGAGTGCCAGCGGCACAAGCCGTTACTGTTGCTTCGCATGGTCCTTGGAAACCGTGACGCATCGAGATCGCGGCGGCTGCCGCGTTCGGCATCATCATCGGCACCAGAAAGGGGGAGACCCTCCGGTCGCCTTTTTCGTGCTGAACGACAATTTGGCTCTCGTTGGTAGTGATGCCACCGATCCCGGTGCCGACCATGACGCCTACCCGGGCCGGGTCAGCGCCCAGATCACCGGCATCTTCAAGCGCCATGGCCGCAGCAGCGAGTGCATATTGCGTGAACGGGTCAGCCCGTCTCGCCTCTTTGGGGTTGTTGAACCACGGTTGCGGATCCCAGTTAGGCACGCGTCGATCGCCGGCGCTGGGCTCAGTAAGTAGCCCTCGCCAAAACGCATCTTTGCCGACGCCGCACGGGGCGACGACTCCTATTCCAGTTACCGCAACCGCATCAGTCATTGTTGCTTGCCTACCACCAAGTCAAAGGCAGCGCCGACCGTCTCGATTCCTTCGAGTTCTTCTTCTTCGACGGCAACGCCGAACTCTTCTTCGAGTGCCATGACAAGCTCTACTAGGTCAAGGCTGTCGGCATCGAGGTCTTCGGCGAAGCGAGCTTCTCGCGTGACCTGAGCCTCTTCAACTGAAAGGACTTCCACCGCGCACTTCTGGAAGGCTACGAACTTCGGATCTTCATTACTCACTTCGTTCCTCCTGGAACAATCTGGAATGGCCAGTCGGCCAAACAACTTCTCACGGTAACGGGCTCATATTGGCCCTCAACCGTCAACCAACAAATGGCATGTCGATTCGGACGGAAAACACCACGTGAATTCACGCTATTGGCCTTCGTCAGCGCAGCCGAATACTCCGCAACGCGATCCAACCAACCGCTGGCGAATCGGCTGAACAGCTCCGCTGCCCGTTGTGTTGCCATCGTCTTCATCAACTTCCGCCCATCCCGAGGCCACCGTCGACAGCAACCGTAGTACCGGTAATGTACCCGGCGTCAGCCGACGCCAAAAATGCAACTGCGGCAGCAACCTCGTCAGGTCGACCGATTCGCCCGACAGGAACGGCCGCTTTCATGGCCTCGACTGTTTCGTCGGCCACGGCTGACAACATGTCGGTCTCAATCGGTCCGGGGGCGACCAAGTTTACGGTGATGCCACGAGATGCGAACTCCCGAGCCAGGGATCGACCTAGTCCAACGAGGCCAGCTTTCGAGGCACTGTAGTTCGCTTGGCCCGCTTGGCCAATTGAGCCGACGACAGATGAGACGAAGATGATCCGACCCCACCGAGCTTTCATCATCGCTTTTACCGACCGCTTAGCCACTCGGAACGATCCGGTTAGATTAGCGTTAACAACATCGGCGAAATCTTGCTCTTTCATGCGCAGAACCAGCATGTCTCGAGTAATTCCAGCGTTGGCTACAACCACCGTTGGGGCGCCGAGCTCTGACTCGATTGCAGCAAATGCCTGGTCTATTGACTGACCGTCGGCTACGTCGCATTCAACCCACAAAAGGTTGGAATCAAGATCATCGGGCTTGGAGCGAGACCCGACTGCAACCGCATGGCCATCTGTTGCCAATCGTCTCGCTATAGCCAGGCCGATACCCCGAGTTCCGCCGGTTACAAAAGCCACTGGCAAGTCTCTATCAGCCGTCGGCGCGCCAGCTGCAGAACTGTTCGTCGCATCGGTTCGAGCAGCGGAGTCATCTGGTAGATCAGCTGGCATTTGTTCCCCACTTGAAAATTGCAGTGGCCCACGTCATGCCAGCACCAAACCCGATGAACATAACTGTGTCCCCAGATTTGATTCGGCCGTTTTCTAACGCGTTGTCTAGAGCGAGTGGAATCGAGGCGGCCGATGTGTTCCCGGTGCGTTCTAACACCATCGCCGTCTTGTCCAGGCTGAAGCCAAGCTTTTTCCAAGCAGCCTCGACGATTCTGATGTTTGCCTGGTGGGGAATGATGAGGTCGATGTCATCGACAGTGAGCCCCGCTCGGTCGAGGGCAACCTGGGCTGAGTGGCGGATGACAGTCACTGCTTGGCGGAAAACTTCTTTGCCGTCCATCAGCATGGTGTCGCCGTGCTCAGCGTAGAGAATCCGAACAAACTCGCCGTTGGAGCCTAAGTCCCAGCTGAGTAGCTGACCGCCGTTTGGGTCTTGTCCTAAGTCGGTTCGTTCAACAATCGCAGCGCCGGCGCCGTTGCCGAACAGAATTCCAGTGCCGCGGTCGGAGTAGTCGGTCATCTTGTCGAGCGTTTCGGCTCCGATGACGAGAATTTTCTTCATTCCCTGGCCGAGGAGTCCGTTGGCGACCACTAGCCCATACACCCACCCGGAGCAGGCGGCCTGGAGATCGAAGGCTCCACATTGGAGCCCGAGTTCATGAGCTACCGCAGGAGCGGTGCCGGGAAGACGGTAGTCGGGCGATGTGGTGGCCAGGATCACTTGGTCGATCTCCGACGCATCGATTCCGGCTGCGGCGATCGCTTTGCGGGCCGCTTCCAGAGAAAGTCCCGAAGTGGTTCCGCCAATTCGACGTTCGCCGATTCCAGTCCGCTCTCGAATCCACTCATCGGATGTTTCGATCTTTTCGGTTAGGTCATCGTTGGTTAGCACTTGATCGGGGAGCGCGGCACCGATGCCGGCCAGGTTCATTCCCCACGGTCCAATTCCTTCGGTCACCGGAGCTGCTCCTGAGTGATCCTTCATCTCGGTCGTTCCATTTCTGATAGCGATGCAGCCAATTTATCTAAACCAAACCCAGCTTGTCTGTCCGAAGCCAGGCCAATGGTTGCGAGGTGGTTACCCGCTCGCCGGCCATAGCCAACAAGCCCTGCAGGCTGCCAGCGAACGCTGACCGAACCTCGGTATCGCCAACAGTTCCTACTAATTCTCCTCGTTCGATCTGGTGACCAGCCGCCAACGCAGCTAAGGGTTCGAATGGACCGGTTGATGGGCTAACAATAAGGCGTTCAACCGCATACAACGATTCTCCATCAGACGTAGCTTCATTATCTGGACCGACCGCGAGCTGCGCAACCAAACTCTCTAAATCGGCGGGAGAGTTGATCCCAATTGTGGTGCTGCCTTTGATCGTGCGTTTTGCCATGCCGGTCAGAATCGTTCCTGGCCCGAGCTCCAAAAACACGGTGGTCCCAGCTTCAGACAAGGCGTGGAGCGTGTGTCGCCATAACACCGGACTGGTTAACTGGGCGCCCAGTAGCTGCGGCCAGTTTGCTGGGTCGCTGTGCTGCTCAGCATCGATATTGGCATAGACCGGTCGATTGGGTGAACGGAACTCTGTCTCTGAGAGCGCTTTGCGTAGCCGGTCACGAGCGGGCGACATGAATGGTGTATGAAAGGCTCCGCCGACCTTAATGGGCATTACTCGCTTCGCTCCCATCTCCTTGGCTGCAGCTCCTGCCGCCGAAATGCTTTCGGGGTCGCCGGCAATTACTACCTGGCCTGGAGCGTTGTAGTTCGCAACCCACACATCGCCGTCGGTTCGACGGCAGGCCATATCGACCTTGTCATCGTCAAGGCCAAGTACTGCGGCCATAGTGCCGACCGTTTCGTCGGCAGCAGCCTGCATCGCGTCTCCACGTTCGGTGACTAGCTGCAGTCCGGCGGCCAGGCTAATTACTCCAGCGGCGGTTAAAGCTGAGTATTCGCCCAAGCTATGTCCGGCATGAAATGCCGCTTCAACACCTATCCGCTCGACAGCGTCTAGCACGATCATGCTCGAAACATAGGTAGCTAGTTGGGAGTTTCTCGTTTCCTTTAGTTCGTCAGCGTCGGCACGGAGCAGAAGATGTTCGACATCTCGCCCTGCTGCCTCTGAAGCTTCCGCGACAAGCTCCCATGACGGATGGTCGACCCAAGATTGACCCATCCCGGGAGCTTGAGACCCTTGACCGGGGAACGTAAATGCAATCATTACCGAGCTCATTGTTCAGTTGGACCACCTCTTGGCCAAGAATGTTTCACTTTCTTTGGATTCTTTCCAGATTTCGTTAGATTCGAGCCGTTTCTTCACAGCTTCAGCCGAGTCTGTCGGACTGACGAGTCACTTTGACAAGCATTGGCGACTAACCGGGCTCTCAGGTATTGCGGGATTCGTTGCTGATGTTGTAGGTAAGTTGTAGGTAATTTGCACTCGGCAAACAGTCTTGGGAAATGTCGTAGTTGGTGGCCCCCAACCGGCTACAGTCAGGGACTCACAATATTTTCAAACATCATTCCAAGCACCAGTGTTACCTAAATTGCCCGGGTGGCGGAATGGCAGACGCGGCGGATTCAAAATCCGCTGTCCGAAAGGGCGTGTGGGTTCGACTCCCACCCCGGGCACTCCAATCTTCGGTTCTAGCTTTACGCAGTAGATCTAGATGGTGGTCGAACGCAAAGAATTTGTCAGGAAGTCCGATCCCAGCACAGGAGTCGAACGGTTAAAGAATGTTTCGGTCATCGATTAAGAAGCGCCTGGCTTCGGTTTCAAAAGAGGTATCGACCCTTAGAAGCGAAATCGGGGTCCTGGACGAACAACTACAGCAAGTCGTGGACGAAGCCGAGGATCTCCGCCTTCGATCGATCGTGTCCGAAACGCCTCAAGCGGCCAAGGAGCATCGGGATGCCACGAAGTGGGTGGCCTCAGTGCAACGAGATCGGGAAATGAAAGTTACCAAACTCGGTCAACTTGAACTCAAACAAGACAAGTTGTTAGACCAGTTGATGGATTCCGGTTGAGGCCTTAACCCGTTACCGTAATAGCGGGAACGACCTACCGATCTAGACACGAATTTGCTCATAATTGACGACGAGGGGAGGGAGCGGCAGTTGTCAGATGAAACTGAAAAACCAGCGGACAGTGCCAATTATGATCGAGGCGGCAGCGGTGAAGGCCAACCGGTTGCTGGACAACCTCAGGATCGACCTACAACGCAGGCTGGTTCTTCAGGGGTGCGGTCGGTCCGAATCGTCGTTGCTGAAGACGAACCGCTAATTCGTCTCGATCTGTGCGAGACGCTCGCCGAAGAAGGTTACGCGGTTATCGGCGAAGCGGGAGATGGGCAAGAAGCGATCGATCTAGTCCGAGCGGCTGCTCCCGATGTGGCGATCCTAGATATTAAGATGCCGAACGTCGACGGTCTGGAAGCGGCACGAACAATAATTGCTGAGCGTTTGTCCGCCGTTGTGATCCTGACAGCGTTCTCTCAACGAGATTTGGTTGAACAAGCTCGAGATGCTGGGGTGTTGGCGTACCTAGTTAAGCCTTTCAACCGGGACGAGCTTGTGCCTGCGATCGAATTGGCGATTGCTCGGTTCAAAGAACTGTCGGCCCTTTCGGATCAGACAGAGTTGTTGACTGAGCAGTTAGCGACCCGCAAGGTTGTCGATCGGGCCAAAGGAACGCTTATGGATGATCATGGCCTCAGCGAGCAAGAGTCGTTCCGGTTCTTGCAGAAAACTGCGATGACCAATCGGACCTCGATGCGGTCGGTAGCTGAGAAAGTCCTTGATGGTTCGCTAAAGCCGTAGGGTCGACCGGTTCGCGGCAATAGGATCGCAATTGATGCCGACCTTAATGCTGATTGACGGGAACTCACTTACTTACCGGGCCTTCTTCGCCCTTCCCGAGGATCTAGCCACCGCTAGTGGTCAGGTGACGAATGCCGTTTTTGGCTTTACGTCGATGCTGATCAATCTCGTTCGGGATCACAAGCCGGATGGAGTTGTGGTCGCTTTCGATCGGCCAGAACCAACATTTCGCCATGAACAAGTCGAAACCTACAAAGCCAACCGTACAGCTGCGCCCGACATTCTTCGTCAGCAAATGGGACTGGTTCGAGAGGTTCTCGACGCCTTGGGTCTGCCCCAAATCGAACGGTCTGGTTTCGAGGCCGACGATCTTCTAGCCACATTGGCCACCAAGGGAGCAGCCGACGGGCTCGACATTCTTATCGTCACCGGAGATCGAGACAGCTACCAGTTAGTGCAAGATCCGAACATTAAGGTCGTCTACAACAAACGGGGAGTAAGCGACTACGCCATTTACGATGAGGCTGGCATTCTTGAGCGCACAGGAGTCACCCCACAAAAATACGTTGAGTATGCGGCGCTTCGCGGTGATAACTCTGACAATCTGCCGGGCGTTCCCGGAGTGGGGGAGAAGACCGCGGCGAAGCTCATTAACAAGTACGGCGGTATCGACGGACTTTACGCTGATCTCGATTCTCAGACGCCGAAGCTGCGTGAGAACCTAGCAGCTAGCGAGGAGCAGGTTCGGCTCAACGTTGTTGTCATGGAGCTGATCCGGGACATGGAGTTGGACGTCGAACCGGCCTCATACATCGGCATCGAGCCGTATGACGATGATGAAGTACGTAAACTGTTCGACTTTCTCGAGTTTCGAACGTTGTATAACCGCTTGCCTGATGCCTTCTCCCTTGAGCCTACGGAGGAACGACAACTGGCTGAGCTAGCCGTCAATATCAACGCTCCGAGTAGCGGCGATGAGATTGTCAAGGCGGTAGCTGCACTGCAAGCTTCCTCGAATCCCATCTCGGTTGCTGGCAGCCCAGCGGGGTTTGCCATCGCTTCAAGCAAAAGCGGCGACGGCGAGAACAGTTCCAACAACGAAGCGGCGCTGCGTGTTCTTTGGATAGCAGCCGCTAGTCTTCCTCGGCAAGATGGTTCGGCGACCGATGATCAGCTGTCGGTGGCTCGGTCTCTCTCGGAGTTGTTCGCCCAAGACGGCCCCGGTTTGTATGCCCATGATGCCAAGCCAATAATTCGGTCGTTGTTGGATCATGGCATCGATTTCAGCGGTCTAGCCCTCGATACTTCTCTTGCTGCCTACTTGCTCGATCCGGCTGGCAACTCCTACCCGCTCGATGTCCTTCTCAAGGAAAAGACGGAATTCTGTCTACCAGATGAAGGCGACACGCCGGAAGGTCAACTCGACTTCGACCAATCAGCTCGAAGTCCAGCAGAGATGGTTGCCTACGACGCAGCAGCGGTTGCCACCTTGGCGCCAAAGGTGTTAGCCGAAATCGATGAACAAGGCCTCCGGCAACTTAACGATGAAGTTGAGGTTCCATTGGTTCGAGTGTTGGCTCGAATGGAGAGGGCAGGTATCGGCGTTGATCGCAAAGAGTTGCAACGGTTGAATGCCGACATGACTGCGGAAGCGGATTCGTTGTCGGCTGAGATTCAGAAAGAAGCGGGCGAGGAGTTCAACGTCAACTCGACCAAGAAACTGCGCGAGATATTGTTCGAGAAACTGGAACTCACCCCTCAGAAGAAAACGAAGACGGGCTACTCGACTGATCAAGCGACTCTCGAGAAGCTGTCGGGCGAACATCCGATAATCGACCACTTGCTTCGCTACAGAGAAGTCGAGAAGTTACGGAGCACCTACGGCCAATCCTTGCTCGATTCAGCTTCATCCGACGATCGTATTCATGCCACGTTCAACCAAACGGTCGCCCGGACCGGTCGGCTGTCGAGCGAGAATCCGAACTTGCACAACATTCCGGTCCGTACCGAGCTTGGTCGTTCATTTCGCAAGGCATTCGTCCCAGCGAAAGGCAAAACGTTATTGGTTGCTGACTACAACCAAATTGAGTTGCGCTGCATTGCTCATCTCGCCGAGGATCCGGGCTTGATCGAGGCCTTCACCACTAGCCAAGACGTTCACGCAATAACCGCCGCTCGGGTGTTTGACGTAGATCAAGACGATGTGAGCTTCGAGCAGCGCAGCAAGGCCAAGATGGTTTCTTACGGGCTGGCCTACGGTATGGAGGCCTATGGTCTCGGTCAACGACTGGGAATTCCGACCGGGGAAGCTCAAGTGATTCTTGATGCCTATTTTGATGGGTTTCCTGCGGTCAAAGAATATATGGATCGAACCGTGACCGAGGCCCGAAACCGGGGTTACACGATGACGCTTTTCGGTCGTCGGCGAGCGATTCCGGAGTTGATGAGCGACAATCGAAACATGCGCCAAGCGGGCGAGCGGCAAGCGATGAACGCTGGAATCCAAGGATTAGCAGCAGATATCTTCAAAGTTGCTCTAATTAATCTCGATGCCGCCGTATCCAGTAATCAAGCTTCAGCCCGGGTGGTGCTCCAGGTTCATGATGAAGTCATTGTCGAGATTGAACCATCTGAGAAGGACAAATTTGCCGAGTTGGTGGTCGACGAGATGACGAACGCCTTTGAATTGCAGGTACCCCTCGAGGTCAACCTGAGTTTCGGCGACACCTGGGCCGACGCCAAAGACTAAGTGGGCGGCCACGAAGTGGCCCGCTCCAAGCTAGTGCGTCGACCAATTTTGGCTAGTTGTTACGACAGTAATTGGGGAGTTTATTAGCCCGATATCGCTGGTAACCTAACATCGGGTGAGAAACGCTCACCCTCTTTTTGTATGTCTGAACGATCGACTGTTCTTCCGGCCCTTACCGCAGATCAGCGATAGCCCCTCAGCATTGAAGAGACCACTCTGAAAGTGTCCCCTATCTCGTGTCCACTACCGAAGTAAGTACCCCTATGAGCGAAGAAGTTTCCGAAAATCCGCCGCCCGCCGATGGTGAGTACGTTCCTCGCCAAATAACCGCTAACGATCTTGAAGGTTCGCTCGACGATGCCTACGCAGCATCGATGGTCATGGTCGATGACGGCCAATTAGTCAGCGGAACAGTTGTCCGAGTCGACCGCGATGAGGTCCTCGTTGACATTGGCTACAAGAGTGAGGGCGTTATTCCGGCCCGCGAGCTCTCAATCCGCAATGATGTTGATCCGGGCGAGATCGTCTCGGTTGGCGATCAGCTGGAAGCACTCGTTCTCCAAAAAGAAGACAAAGAAGGCCGTCTTCTACTCTCCAAAAAGCGAGCTCAGTACGAGCGAGCCTGGGGCACAATCGAAGAAATCAAAGAGCGCGATGGCATGGTCTCTGGACCAGTTATCGAAGTTGTCAAGGGCGGCCTGATCATCGACATCGGCCTTCGAGGCTTCCTGCCAGCGTCGCTAGTAGAACTCCGACGAGTTCGCGACCTGCAGCCATACATGGGCCGCAACATCGAAGCCAAGATCATCGAGCTTGACAAAAACCGAAACAACGTTGTCTTGTCTCGTCGGGCGTACTTGGAAGAAACGCAAAAGGAACAGCGAGAAGATTTCTTGGCCAACCTCAGCCCAGGCGAGGTGCGCTCTGGCGTCGTTTCATCAGTGGTCAACTTTGGTGCATTCGTCGACCTTGGCGGCATGGACGGCCTCATTCACGTTTCTGAGCTCTCATGGAAGCACGTCGATCACCCTGGATCGGTTGTCACCGTCGGTGATGAAGTGACCGTTCAGGTCCTCGAAGTCGATTTAAGTCGAGAGCGAATTTCGCTGTCGTTGAAGGCTACGCAACAGGATCCTTGGCAGGAGTTTGCCACCAGCCACCGCGTCGGTGAACTGGTTTACGGTCGTGTCACCAAGCTTGTTCCGTTCGGCTCCTTCGTTCAGGTCGGCGACGGCATCGAGGGTCTCGTACACATCTCAGAAATGTCGGCTCACCACATCGATTTGCCGGAACAGGTAGTTACTCCAGGCGAAGAGCTTTGGGTCAAGATCATCGATATTGATCTCCAACGACGACGAATTAGCTTGTCTATCAAGCAGGCCGCCGAGGGCGGCGTCGTGGCTCAGGAATACCAGGAGCACTTTGGCGAGCACGCCTTCGATGATGAGGGTAACTACATCGGCCCAACCGAGGTACACCCAGAAACCGAAGCTGCGTGGGCTGAGTACTACGAAGAGCTAGACGGAAGCGGCGGAGCGGCCACTGGCCCTGCTCCCGAGGCTCCAGCACCTGATGCAGTAGCTTCTACAGAGGAGCCGGTTGCTGGTGAAGCTGTTGCCGAGGCACCTGTTGTTGATGCGGCCGCTGCTGCTGAGGTTTCAGCTGTAGAAGAGGCTGCTCCCGCTGCTGAAGCTCCGGTTGTCGAAGCTCCCGCTGCGACCGAAGAGACTCCGGCTGATCCTCCAGCCGAAGCATAGTTTTGTTCGGCCAAGCATCGAGCTGCTAGTGGTAACGGGCATCTAGTTCAAATCACTATTAGTTTGCCGATGTGTGCGGCAACAATCGAAACAACGATAGAGATTGCCAGCCAGCAAATTCCGGCTCGGACATCGAACAGATAAAGCGGTTAGCCACTAGTGGCTAACCGCTTTTGTTCGTTTTGGTCTGTCATCGGAACAAATTTCGCTGTGCTGACCGGTCCCGTGATAGCTGTCTGGTCAGTCGCAGCCAAAAATCTCGCAAGTCGTTTTGGCGAATTCCTAAGCTAGTGCCCTTGACGCGCCGAAAGAAAGTCTAAGTAGGTGCCGCGGCGGGTCAACCGCCATTCACATTGCAGGAGAGTGTCGTGAAGTCACGGCGAACAATCATACTTATCGTTGCTGTAGCGCTTGGCGCTCTCGCCGCCGTTGGGCTGTTGAGTTACGTCCAGAACGCTCAGGACTCGGCCGGAGAAGCTAACTCCACCGTCGATGTCTGGGTTGTAGCTCAACCAATTCCCAAGGGCACGCCAGCGCAGTCGGCCATCGAGCAGGGGCTGTTGGCGAAAGAGCAAACAGCGGCCAAGCTCAGCCCAAGCACTGCAGTGATCGATCCCGATGCGGAACTCGCCGGGTTTGTAGCGGTAGCCGATCTGCCAATCGGTATGCCGATCGTGACCGGAACATTTGCTTCGCCAAGCGTCGTCAACACCGGTATTACTGATCGACTCGAAGGAACCGGGCTTACGACTGCCACGTTCACGGTCGACCCGAATAGAGGCGTCGCTCACTTGATAGAACCGGGTGACTTCGTGAACGTCATGGTCGAGCGACCTTGGGAAGCCCCTTTCTGGGAAGAAGATCCTCCGGTTGACCTGACTGAAAACGCTAGAGCAGAACTCGAAGCCATCTTGGCTGAAAACGATGACGTACGGCCGATCCTGACTGACGTGTATCCAGTCGACGCTCGATTCGTTTATCACAAGGCTGAAGTCCTAGCTGTGGGAGAAGCACTAACTCCAGATCTCGGTGAGCAAGTACCGCTCGAAGGCGAAGAAGCTCAGGTGCAAAATAAGAGCTTGATAACCTTGATGGTTCCGCCGGAAGTAACCCAGATCATTCTTGGCGCCGATCGCGACAAAATTTACCTGACATTGGTTCCCGACGACTATGAACCAAGGGCCATTCAACCGCTTGACCCTACAACTCAGGTCCTACCGGGCGAAGACTCTGCCCGGCTCACACCTTACATCGGCTTCGACGGAGTTCAGGCTCGAGATCGTTCGACTGATGGCCTCCAGTTCGGCGACGACGGAGAATCACGAATCGGCCAGACTCCAGGTTCAGGCTCCCAACAGACGGAAACTGACACCGGTGGAGACACTGAGTCGTCTGCCAACTTGGGGGAATCGACAGATGATACCACCGGCGGCGGTGACGGATTCGCAACTGGTGGTGAATCCGATCAAGCCGATGAGGATGACCCCGATGCCGAAGATGCTGAAGGTGCTGAAGAGCTTCCAGAACAGATCGATGGGGCAAACCCATAATGAATGAAGACTACGACTTCTCCAATTTGGATGACTTTGGCGATGCCGAATCTGTCCAGAGCGATCTCGAGCCCGAGCACCGGCTTGCCGGTGGCGCAGCTCTGGCCATCGTCGATACCGACGAGGGGGTTAGGAACTATCTCGAAGGACTCTTCGAAGGCGCCGTCGATTCAGCCTCGACCCTGACCGAGATGGAGCCGCAGCTGGGGTTAGCTTCTCGAGTGGTCGTTCTAGGTCCGTCTTGTGCTGGCCCTTCTGATTTGGCCATTGTCGAACAATGGAGTCGAACGTTCCCGAATGTGGCGACGGTACTGGTAACTCCCGAGCTCACGACCCAGCTTCTACACAAGGCCCTCAGGGCCGGTGTAAAAGATGTGTTGTCGGCCCCGATCGATCAGCCGTTGCTCATCGAAACCGTTGACCGAATTGCCGACTCATTGCCAGTGGCTTCTCAGATGGTTGTTGGTGGCGATGATCAGGCACCGATGTCTGACGGTGAAGTCGGTCGAGTGATCAGCGTTTTTTCTACCAAAGGCGGTTCGGGAAAGTCCGTGTGCGCAACGAACCTAGCTTCGGTGCTCGCCCGACGATCTGATGCCCCGGTAGTTCTTATCGACGGCCACATGCAGTTTGGCGATGTTGCCGTGATGATGAAGCTTCAGCCTGAACACACCGCGGTTGATGCCATTGCTGTACTGGACCAGAACGATCCAGAATCGATAATGCGGCTTATGTCAGTTCATGAGCCGACTGGGCTACTAGTCCTCCCCGCACCGCTTGAACCGACGTTCGCCGACCAGATCACTGGTGAACAGGTGAAAGGTATTATCTCGGCCGCTCGCCGGTTCGCTGGGCATGTCATTATCGACTTGCCAGCGATCTTCAACGAGGTGGTGTTGAGCTCACTTGAGCTGAGTGACGACATTGTTCTGGTCGCTGGCCTCGACATTCCTAACATTAAGAACCTGAAGATAGGCCTGAGCACGCTTTCGTTGCTCAGTATTCCTGACGAAAAGCTTCACCTGGTTCTTAACCGCTCTAACTCAAAAGTGAAGCTTGACGTAGGTGAAGTGGAACGAACCATCGGTTTGGATGCGGCGACGCACGTGCCGTCTGACGTCGTCGTTCCAATCTCGGTCAATAGAGGTTCCCCGGTTGTTCTGTCAGCCCAGAAGTCAGGTGTTGCTCGGGCGTTCGAGCAGCTCGCTTTGCGCTTCTTGGACGGTGCCGCAGCGGAGTCGGCTGGAAGTTCCAGCAAACGCAAGTTCTTTGGATGATTTGATTAGGAGCGAAGGCGATGTCTCTCTACCAACGACTCAATGAAGGCTCGGATGAGCCGGTTACCCAGCAGGCAGCTCGAAACAGTGTGCTAGACGACCTGCGACATAGAGTTCACGGCACGCTCATCGAAGAGCTTGGTCCGGTCCTGTACGACAAGAGATTGTCGGACGATGAACTCAAAAAATTGGTGCATGATGCCCTACACGCTGCGTTGGCCCAAGAGCGAACTCCGATCTCGGCGTCGGACAAAGCGCAACTAATTCAGGATGTCTCCGATGACATCTTGGGTTACGGCCCGATCGACAAGCTATTGCGTGATGAAGACGTCACCGAAATCATGTGCAACGGTCCTGATCAAATTTTCGCCGAACGGAGCGGCAAGCTCGTGGTCGAAGAGGTCACCTTTAGTGATGAGGCCCAGCTCCGGCGAGTCATCGATAAGATCGTCTCTCAAGTGGGTCGTCGAATCGACGAATCGAGCCCTCTTTGTGATGCTCGATTGCCCGACGGATCCCGTGTCAACGCAATTATTTCCCCGTTGGCTGTGGGCGGGCCGTACCTGACCATCCGAAAATTCTCCACCGATCCACTACGGATCGACGACCTTATTCGGTTCGGAACGCTAAGCGTTCACGCCGCCCGGTTTCTTCAAGCCTGCATCGTCGGCAAGTTGAATGTCATTGTGTCTGGAGGTACCGGTACCGGTAAGACAACAACGTTGAATGTTCTCAGTTCCTTCATCCCCGAGACCGAACGAATCATTACCGTTGAGGATGCCAAAGAGCTCCAGCTAAATCAGGAGCACGTGCTGTCGCTTGAAACTCGCCCTCCGAATATCGAGGGCAACGGTGAAATCTCCATTCGAGATCTAGTGAAGAATACTCTTCGTATGAGGCCGGATCGAATCGTTGTAGGCGAGTGTCGGTCGGGCGAAGCCCTCGACATGTTGCAAGCTATGAATACGGGCCACGATGGTTCGTTGACAACCCTGCACGCCAACACCCCTCGTGATTCTCTAAGCCGACTTGAAACGCTAGTCCTTATGGCCGGCTTTGATCTTCCGGTCCGAGCAATTCGCGAGCAGATCTCGTCGGCGGTGGACTGTATTGTTCAGCTTCAGCGTCTCCGAGACGGCACCCGACGAATCACCCACATTACCGAGGTGGCTGGGATGGAGGGAGACATCATAACGCTTCAAGACGTGTTCATGTTTGACTTCGCGGCCGGTGTTGACGAACAGGGTAGGTTCAAGGGCCAGCTAAAACCGACTGGTGTGCGACCGAAGTTCGCTCAGAAATTGGCAGACAATGGAATCCGACTCGGCCCAGAAATGTTCTCTCCGGCCGGGCCCGAGGCTCAGCAGAAGGGTCGCGGCAGGTAATGCGTAGAGTAATTGCGATAGCGCTTAGCCTCATCGCAGCACTGACGACGTTGTCCGTACTCGGATCGGCCGCCACTGCCCAAGATGAGAATGCGACCGTAGCTAGAACAGCTGAGATTACGGCCGTTGATGACTCAGCGGGGGACGGGGCCCAAGCGGTCGTATTCGGCGTCAACACCGATACGGGCGCCTCCGACGTAGCGGTCGAATCCTCCGGCGAAGCCGGGACCATTGCTGGGCTCCAGGCCGCATCCGAAGCTGGCTGGCCTGTAGAACTAGTCTTCGTAGTTGACGTGCACAACCGACGGGTCTCTGACGGGACACTTGGCGATGTCAAGCTAGCTATCGCCGAGATCGCCAACGATCTGCCAGAAGGAACTTCTATAAGTCTGGTGACGGCCGGGTCAACGGCTCAGACCCAAATAGTGTTCTCTACTGATCGGGAGCGGATAGCCAGAGAGGCTCGCGACCTGCAACCTGAATCAGGCGCAGCGATCTTCGATGCTGTTGGCTTAGCTGGCCGCCTCTTTGATGATTCGCCTGGTGTCGTTCGTTCAGTCGTCTTGTTTGCCGGTGGGTCAGACAGTGGGTCTGAACTTTCAGCCAGCGGCGCCGCCGCCCGTCTAATCCAAAGCGGATCTCAACTAGTGTCTGTGAGAACTGAGAACGCGGACGTTTCCTCCATCACAGAAGCGGTTGGAGGTGCGGAGGTAACGGTTTCCGACGATGTGGCTGCTTCAGCCGCGATGAACTCGGCCTACGCAGTTGCTTCTGACCGGCTACTTGTCAATTTCGTAGCAGCCAACGAGACCAGCGAACGCCAGAACACAACCTTTACCATCGCCGGTCAAGAGGCCACCGTCTCATACCCACCGGGACTGAATACCACGAATCGTCTTCAACTGTCTGCACAACCTGAAGAGTCTCGATTGAACCTTAACTTCTTCGGAAGTACGTTCATGCTCTACGTGTTCATCGGGTTGGCCTTCGTTGGTATCTCGCTCGGAATTTGGTCGGTTGGTTCTATGTTTGCCGGTCAGTCCAATCTTGACTCGATGCTGGCCCGATACGACAATGGGGCCGAAAATCTCGACGATTCAGAAGTAAACGAAATGCTGGTTCAGAGCGCTTTGGTGCAGAGAGCGGTCGATATGACCGAGAGCTTTGCCGACAAGCAAGGCTTCTTGAGCAGAATGGAACGACTGCTTGAACGGGCAAACTTGCCGGTTCGAGCCGGTGAGGCCCTATTTTTCGCTGGGTTTGTCTCGTTTCTGGTGTTTGTAGTCGTCTGGTTCGTTGGCGGCAGCTTCCTGTTCGGCGTGCTCTTCGCCCTGATGGCCGTTGGCGTGTCCTATGGGGTTGTTCAGTTGCTGGCCCGCCGGCGACTGAAGAAGTTCGAAGGACAACTGCCCGATACGCTCCAGCTTCTGGCTGGCACCCTACGAGCCGGCTACTCTCTCCCGCAGGGCCTAGAGTCGGTATCACAAGAGATCTCCGACCCAATGGGTGAGGAGCTACGACGGGCCATGACCGAAGCCCAACTGGGACGGGAGCTTGAGCCGGCTCTGACCGGTGTGGCGGAGCGACTCGACAGCCCCGATTTCGCTTGGGCTGTAATGGCTATTGGAATTCAACGGGAGGTCGGTGGCAACCTCAGTGAACTTCTCATGACTGTCTCTGAAACGATGATTCAGCGCGAACGGCTACGTCGAGAAGTCAACGCGTTGACCGCCGAGGGTCGAATGTCAGCTCTTATTCTCTCGTTGCTGCCTCCGGGCCTTGCCGTAGTCATGTTTGTCATGAACCCCGACTACATCGGAACGTTGTTTGAGTCAATGATTGGGTGGGGCCTGGTTGGTCTCGCCGTTGTTCTAGGCCTAGTTGGCCTGGCGTGGATGAAGAAAGTGATAACGATCGATGCTTAGCTTCTTTAGTAGCCTCCCTCCGACGGTCTACGTTGTCGGACTGGTTTTTGCCTTTGTCCTTGGTTTATACGCTGTACTTACTCAGATCGAAGAGCGTTCGGCAGCGAGAAGCTCGTTGCGTCAGCTCGACGGCTACGAGGTCGAAAACCAACGCGATCAGGACCTGCTAGTACCACTCAGCCAGCGTGTTCTTAGCCCTGTGGTCAGCACCGTCGGAAACCTGGGTGGTCGTTTCAATCCACCCGAGTACATAGAAGGTGTTCGTCAAAAGCACGTTCAGGCTGGAATCTATACCGCTGAGCGAGTGGAGAAATTTCTTGCTATGCGAATCCTCGGATTCGTTCTGATCCCGGTATGGCTGGTTGTGATCTTTCTCGTAAACCCACTTGGTTTAGGCGGAATGATTCAACTTGTGGCTGCGATTGGTGGGGTCGTTGCGTTAGCTACTCTCCCGAATTCGAGGCTGAACAGTAAGGTTCAGGATCGGCAGAAGTCGATTCAGAAGTCGTTACCTGATGTTCTTGATCTGCTGACGATCTCGGTAGAGGCTGGACTCGGTTTCGAACAAGCTGTCGATCGAGTTGTGCACAATGTTCCTGGCGAGCTTTCTGATGAGTTTGCTCGGGTACTCGGTGAAACAGCGGCTGGCGCTAGTCGTTCTGATGCACTTCGATCACTCCAGGATCGGGTCGATATTCCTGAGGTGCGCTCATTCGTGATGGCCATGATCCAAGCCGACAAGTTCGGCGTAAGCATCGGTCGGGTATTGCGAGCTCAATCGGACGAGATGCGGATCAAGCGTCGTCAGCTGGCTCAGGAACAGGCTCAAAAGGCTCCAGTCAAGATGATGATACCGATGGTCTTTTGCATCTTTCCATCGTTGTTCGTGGTGATTCTGGGACCAGCCGGAATCAACATTGCTGAGGCGCTTGGTTAACGGCCAGTTCGGCCATGGCGAACCATCAGACCAATTCATCGGACGTCGGGACTGATCCCGATTTGCCACCTGCTACGAACCAGAAGCTCCAACGTAAACGCGCCGAGCAGGATCGAGACACCGCTGTGTCTAGTCCGCAGACCATCGCGTCGCCTGTAGCCAACTCAGTCGAGAGCGAGTCGACGCTATCGCAAACTTCTCGACAAGGGCCGGCCGACGTTCGGCGAAGAGGCGTGACTTTGGCTGGCGGTGTAGGCGTGCTGCTGGCGCTAATCGCGTTCATCGTCGGGGCCCGGCTGAGCGGCGACAACAGTTTCATGACCCACCTGGCGACCGGTCGGCTCGTGCTCGATGAGGGAGCGGTGCCAACCGCTGACCCCTATTCCTACACGGCAAAGGGCGACCCCTGGGTAGTCCAGAGTTGGTTACCCAGCATTGTGTACGCCACGTCCGAACGGTTGCTTGGCCTGGCATCGATCCGAGTTCTCAATGGTTTGTTGGCTGCGGCCATCGCAGTAGGACTTTGGAGACTCACCGATTCAGCCAAGCAAATAACGACTCGGGTCGGGCTTATGATCCCACCTCTGATCCTGGGATTCGGATTCTGGTCTCAACGGCCGTTGATGTTCGGTCTTTTGGCCATGGTCCTGACGCTGCACGTCGTGCAAAGCCGGATGCCGATATGGGCCATGATTCCGATCATGTGGTTTTGGGTCAATTCCCACGGTTCGTTCCCGATGGCGTTCGCGCTGCTCGGGGCCGTCATGGTAGGAACGGCTCTTGACTCTCGTCAGCTCCCAAAGCGTGAAGTTGGCGTACTCGTATTCGCCGTTCTTGGATGCGCTGTTGGCGCGCTCAATCCAGTCGGACCCCGGCTACTGGTGTTCCCCTTTCAACTCCTCGCGAAAGGCGACGCTCTACGGCAAGTCTCGGAGTGGAGCTCTCCTGAGTTTCGTCGACCACTTGAATGGACGTTCCTCATCCTTCTGGGACTCGTTGTTGCGGCGGCATCGAGGGGAGCTGGTTGGCGCGTACTGCTTCCCGCTCTGGGCTTCTTTGTCGGTGGGCTGCTGGCTATTCGCAACATGAGCGTTGCCTCCCTGGTCATAACCGCCATGATTGTTCCGGTGTTCGCCGGACTGTACGGCAGCGACGATGGTTCCGGAACCGGATTCGTTGGTAAGGCGCTTGGCTTGTCTGGAGTATTCGGCATTCTTATCGGCTCACTGGCTACATTGGCCGGGCCGGGGCTGGCGGTTGCACACTATCCAGAGTCCGAAGTCGAATATTTGGAAGACCGAACGCTAGTAGCAACCAGTGATGTCAGCCTCCTGCACCGGGAACGAGTGGGAAACTATCTCGAGTATCGGTATGGCGATGATGCCAATGTTTTTTTCGATGACCGGTTCGATATGTACCCGCTATCAATTGTCGAAGACAGTGTTGCGTTGGTCCAGGGCAAAGGCGACTTCGAAGAAATTGTTGACCGGTGGTCTCCAGACATTGTGATCTGGGAAGTGGACTCGGACTTCGGTCGATGGTTGCAAGGGTCTAACGATTGGGAAGTTATTGACCTCGACAAAGAAGATCGATGGCTCCTGGCTTGCAACCGCAGCAGTACAGTTTACGCAACTTGCGCTGAATAGATCGGGTCGGTAAAGCAGTCGGGATGGCTGAAGGTCACGGCTTGGGGTCCAAAGTGAGTTGAACCGCAAGCCAGGTTCGGATGGTTTGAGCGACGAGCGGGTAAGCAAAAGGCCCAGGCATTTGCCTGGGCCTAGCTCGAGTTGGGTTTGCAGGCTTGGGCTGCGTGACGATTGTTCGAAGCGTTGAAACTAGTTAATACTGACGATTCCCATTCGAACGGCCTGAAGAACGGCTTGGGTTCGGTCTCGAGCTCCAAGCTTTTGATAGATCGAGGCAAGGTGGTTTTTGACCGTCTTCTGGCTGATGAAGAGCTGCTCTGCTACTTCCGGTGTTGAGCACCCGTCAGCGATCAGCTGAAGCACTTCCTCTTCTCGTGGGGTGATGACCCGCTCGGTTGTGGCGGCTGCATCTTGTCGTCGAACCTCGGCCAGCATCGAAGCGGCTAGGCGAGGCGACAGCGCAGTTTCTCCGGCTACGACCGCTTCGATAGCGACGGCAATTTCGTCGACGCTGCAATCCTTGACGAGGTACCCGCTAGCGCCAGCTCTAACGGCCTCAGCCAGAATTTCTTGGTCGGCGTGCATCGTAAGCATCACGATAAAGACGCCAGGCATACGAGCTTTGAGCTGCTGGGTCGCCTCGACCCCGTCAAGATCTGGCATCGTAACGTCCATCAACACCACATCGGGTTGAAGGGCAGCGGCCAAATCGACCGCCTCGGCCCCGTTGCGGGCCTCGCCGATGACGTCGAAACCTTGTTCAATGAGCGATCGTCGAAGGCCTTCTCGTAGCATCCGGTGATCGTCTGCCAGTAAAAGGCGGATATTCTTGCGGCGTTCAGCCCGCTGGATAGCTTCAGGCGTCTGAACGGCGGGGCCAGATGACCCAATTAGCGGATCGGTTGCCCGCCGACCGATATCGTTCGTTTCGGGTATCACTTGAACGCTGTCCCTTCTCGATGAGCTAATAAAGCGAAATGCTCAGGTCCGGTTGACCCTGCTCTCCAGAACGGATCGGCGATATTGGGTTGAGAATGAGCATTACGACCTGTTCGTTTTCTCTTCTAGTTCGAACGGCCCATAAATCTGGTCTATTGATCATTTCCTGGGATGGAGAAAGTTAGAGTTCTGATCTAGGCAAGTGACGCAGCGGAGGAACGATGATTCTGGTGGCTTTAACAGGAGGAATAGGTTCAGGGAAGTCCTCTGTTTCGACCGAGCTGAGCCAACGGGGGGCGGCGATAATCGATGCCGATCAGATCGTCCGGGACCTGCAACAGCCGGGGAAGCCAGTATTCGAGTCAATGGTTGAGCGGTGGGGCGCCGGGATCGTTGCCTCCGACGGTGAATTGGATCGACAAGCGGTTGCGGCAATTGTCTTCGGCGACAAGGCCGAATTGAAGGCGTTAGAAGCCCTAGTGCATCCGGCAGTAGGGGTCGAGATGCGTAATCAAATGGACGAGCTAGCAGCGACAGATCGTGTTGTCATACTCGACATCCCGCTACTGGCCGAGGGCAAGGGCGACAAACGAGGGGCTTCAGCTGTCGTAGTCGTTGATTGTCCAATCGATATTGCCGTTGATCGTCTCGTTAGGTTTCGAGATTTCGACCGAGACGATGCTACGGCAAGAATTGAAGCTCAAGTCAGTCGAGAGGAACGCCTGGCTCTGGCTGACTTCGTAATCGACAACAGCGGCTCGATCGATCACCTAAACACCGAAGTAAGTAGGTGTTGGGATTGGTTGCAGCAGCAATCAACCACCCCATGGCCGCCACCCGACAACTAGACGCTGCCAGTTCTGTTCTATGGGCGGCGCTGGCGAAGGGCGTTCGTTCGACTAGCTTTGCTGAGCAAGTGTCGTACCGGTCGGCTAGCGTTTGATTGTGCCCCCATTTGAGATGATGGCCGAATACCGGCCTGCTGGAGATCAGCCGAACGCGATCAAAGAACTAACCCGCAGCATTAGCGACGGCGAGCGGATCCAGACCCTTCTTGGTATTACCGGGTCAGGAAAGTCGGCCACGATTGCGTGGACTATCGAGGCGCTCCAACGGCCAACGCTGGTCATCGCCCCCAATAAGTCGCTGGCCGCTCAGTTGGCCAACGAATTTCGAGAGTTTTTTCCCAAGAACCGGGTCGAGTATTTTGTTAGTTACTACGACTATTACCAGCCTGAGGCTTACATCCCATCTTCTGACACCTACATCGAGAAAGACTCGTCGGTCAACGATGAAATAGATCGGCTTCGGCACGCTGCCACTTCGGCTTTGCTAACTCGTCGTGACACGATTGTTGTCGCATCGGTGTCGTGTATATACGGTCTCGGTTCACCAGAGGAATACAAGAAAAAGCTCTTGGTCGTACGAGCGGGCGAAGAACAAGACCAGCGTGAAATTCTGACCCGTCTGGTCGATATGCAGTACGAACGCAACGACATGAACCTGGTTCGGGGAAAGTTCCGGGTTCGGGGCGACACCATCGAGGTACACCCCGCCTACGAGGAGTTCGTGGTTCGAATCGAGTTGTTCGGAGACGAGGTCGAGTCGATTACATCGGTCGATCCGCTTACCGGAGAGCGGTTAGAAGCATTAGACGAGCTCGTTGTCTTCCCGGCCACCCACTACGTGGCTTCGGACGAAAAGATGGAACGAGCTATTCTGGCCATCGAATCCGAGTTGCAGGAACAGCTCGCCTTACTCGAGGGCGAAAAAAGGCTTCTTGAGGCGCAGCGGCTCAGAATGCGAACCCAGTACGACCTCGAGATGATGCAGGAGATGGGTTTCTGCAATGGCATCGAAAACTACAGCCGCCATATCGACGGCCGTAAAGAGGGCGAGCGTCCGTACACACTGCTTGACTTTTTCCCCGATGACTACTTGATGGTTCTCGATGAGAGCCATGTGGCCATTCCACAACTTCATGGTCAGTACGAGGGAGACAGAAGTCGTAAGAGCACATTGATTGAGCACGGTTTCCGACTGCCTTCGGCGGCCGACAATCGACCCTTACGTTTCGATGAGTGGAACGAAATGGTCAACCAAGTGGTGTTCTTGTCCGCGACGCCCGGCCCGTATGAGTTTGAACATTCAGCGACCATTGTGGAACAAATCGTGCGCCCTACCGGCCTTATCGATCCCGAAGTGGTGGTCAAGCCGACGAAGGGACAGATCGATGATCTGTTAGAGAATATTTCGGCGGTAATTGAAGCCGAAGGTCGAGTCCTGGTCACTACTTTAACGAAGAAAATGGCCGAGGATCTGACCGAGTACCTCTTGGAGCAAGGAGTCCAAGTTCGCTACCTGCACTCCGAGATCGACACGATCCAGAGAATCGAAACGCTTCGAGGGCTCCGAACCGGAGAGTTCGATGTTTTGGTGGGCATCAACCTCCTCCGAGAAGGCTTGGACCTGCCTGAGGTTCAGCTTGTATGCATACTCGACGCCGACAAGGAAGGCTTCTTGCGGTCCGAAACGTCGTTGGTGCAGACAATTGGTCGAGCGGCGAGGAACGTAGAAGGTCGAGTAATTATGTATGCCGACAAGATGACGGCATCGATGCAGAAGGCAATTTCAGAAACGAATCGACGGCGCGGCTTGCAAGTCGCCTACAACGAAGCCCACGGAATCAACCCACAGACGGTGCGCAAAGCGGTCACCGACATCTTGTCGCTCATCCGACCTGACGAGTCGGCTCCGATGCCGGGCAAGGACAAACGCAAACGTCGCCCTGAGGACGAAAAGCGAATTCGAGAACTAGCTGAGTTGCCTGAGGATCAGCTACGACGGTTGATCGACTCATTAGAGCTGGAAATGCAAGAAGCGTCGGCTGATCTCCGGTTCGAATACGCGGCCCGACTTCGAGATGAAATCAAGGACCTTCGGCGAGAGCTACGCGAGATCGCTTAGCTAGCTACTTGTTTTGAAGGATGAGGACTGGCTCGCTCGGGTCGGCTTCGGGTTGGAGCTGGTAATGTTTGGCGCTCGATGCCAGGTCGTTTTCTTGATCGAAGGAGATCAATCCGACTTGTGAAATACCAAGCTCGGCAAGACGGCTCATTGTCGTTTCGAGCTCTTCTGGTTCCACCCAGAGCCAGCGGCCGTCATCAAGGTGGTCCCACATCCAACGACCTGCTGGCGGAACAGTTGTAACAAATACTGGACCGCCACCCGGGCCGGCCAAGACCTGTTCCGCCTCGGTGACTTTGGTATCGAGGTATGCCAGTTCCGATCGGCTGGAACGAATCCGGCTGACGCCGAGGAATCCGAAAAGAAGCTGAGATGTCAGCAGTAACCCTACGAATACGACGGGCAGCGAGCTCGTTCGACGTTCGACTAGTTTTTGGCAATTCACAACCGCCACCGGCACCGCGAGTGGGAGGGTGGCAGCGAAATAACGTCCACCCCATTCGGCGCCGCCTCCAAATCGATACTGAGTAGCGATTACCGACAACCAGAAAAGTCCGCAGGTTACTAGTGCAGCGAGAAGCACTGGATTTTTGATGTCTGCTTTGGTGGTCAAAGAGAGTCCGGAGAACAAACTCGGAAATGCTACCAGTAGCCCGGGAACCAAAACCGAGGGCAGCCCGGCCGAGCTCGAACCGACCTGACTCAGAACCGCGGTAGCGGCAACGACTAATCCAACACCGATGGCGGCGAACAACAGCGGCCCTGAGCTTTGATCAGCCGATGAACTAGCTGAGCGGTATCGACGGGCCAAGACCCCGGAAGCAATGACAAGCATTGCTCCTACTAGTAGTAAGAGGCTGGTTAGACCAGTGCCCGTTGTCGGCCTCAGCCAGGTCTGATAGAAGCCGGCTAGCCGACCATCGACAAGACCGTAAACATCATCGAACGAAGCGGGCTTCAACGGTCCTTCGCCTGCCGGGTTAAGAGATTTGTCGACTATGAATCCTGTTACTGCTCCGGTCAAAGCTGTGACCCCAGCGAAGGGAACGCCCGATGCCTTCGTAGCTCGATGGAGTCCAAGTAGTCCTAGTCCAATTGCGAAGCCAGCGAGCACCGCTTCAGTCCGAAGCAAACAGGCGGCGACGATCAGGACGAAACCAACTAAAACTGATGCTCGGGACGAACCCTCGATTTTGAGCGTGACTGATTCTTGTCTCCAGCGGTGGCGGCTAATCGAAGTTGTTGGGCTCGGCTGGGCTTGGGAGTGGCGGGCGAGCACGTAAAAGGCCCAGCAGAGAAGTGCAGCGACAAGTGTGTGAGCCCAGGCAATAAATGAGTTGAACAACATTGGGCTGCCCAGCCCCGTGCACCACAAAGCCACAATCCCAGTCCGGTTTTTCGTGTCGGGGTTTGAGTTAATGAGGTGTCCAAGTTTGGCCGCAACGGTCGATGCTCCGACGGTCCCTAGTATCGACATTGTTATCACGCCGCTATATCCGGCGATGGCATAAACAGCTCCGACAAGCCAGACCAAGGCGGCATGTCTGCTGTAGGGAAGGTAGCCGCCGTTAGATCCCCAAACTGTTAGCTCGATGGGGAATTGTGTGCCTTGTGGGTCGGCATCAGGAAACGGGTGAGCGACTTCCCATCCTTGCCCGGTTAACAACTGCTGTGCTTGGTAGAGCAAAGCCCCTTCATCGGAGGTCCAGACGGCGTCGGTCGAAACAAAAAGAAGCAGGCCTATGAGCACGCAGAACAACGCGGCGGCGTGGACAGTCAGTTTGGGCCAGAAACGACCCTGCGCCCTGACCTGCCCATGAGATCCACGATGCGTCTTGCCATTGGTCTGTTCGCTTGGCTGGCTAGGATTGGGTGTTGGCCGTCGAGGCGCGGACGTCGACGAAGATCCAGTAGCCATAGTTGTTCTTTCGTCCACTTTGGGCCGCCAACTGACCGATTTCGACCGATTAGGCCGAATTTCGAGGTGTTAGCGTGTTGCGGACTTGAACCGGCAGAATCAGACCTTTGCTGGTGCTTACAGCCTGATCCAAATAGTGCCGATGGTTAGTCATGACTGATGTAGACCTGGCGCCGTTTGCGCGCCTGCCAGCCCTGAACCGGCGCTGGCTAAGTATCTGCGTCATAGTAATGGTGTACATCGGGCTAGCTCTGGTCGCTAGCCCGGATGCCTACCTCAGCACAGATGTGGGTGGGAAAACGGCCAGTCTTCAAGCGATGGAATCGAGGGGAGACTGGAACCTCGACATGGGGTACTGGCTTGATCAATCCGACCCCGGCGGTCAGTTGTACCCATTAGCTCATTCTCGGCAGACCGCTAACGGCAAATGGGTGAACACCACGTCATTGCCAATGGTGTATGCCGCCCGTCCACTTTGGGCCATGGGAGGTCCAAGATTCGGGTTGTTGTTACCGATCGCCGGGGGAGTGGCGTGTGCTGTCATCGCTGGATCGTTGGCTACCCGAATTCGGCCGACCGCGAACGGGGTTTTAGCAACCTGGATCGTTGGTTTAGCTGGTCCAGTCGCCATTTATGCGTTCGACTTCTGGGAGCACACGCTCGGCCTGGCCGCCATGGCGTTTGGTGTGCTGAAGGTGATGGACGCAGTTTCGGTGGCTCCAGCGAACTACAGCTACGACCGAAGAAGCGTACGAGCCCTGTTGAAGTCGGGCGGAGCGTTGTCTGCATTGGCCGGATTGTCCTATGGCGTGGCCGCCACGATGCGCCAAGAAGCGCTGGTGTACGGCTTTATCGGTGGCGTTGTTCTAGTAGCTGGTTCGTGGCGTCATTGGGGCGTGCTCGCCAGCGGGCGTCGAGGGGCGACGATGTTGTTCTCCGCCATGGCTCCACTGGCCGCACACAGTTGGGCCGAAGTCTGGCTGCTTGGCGGTCTACACCGCGTGGAGCGAAGCGCGACAATTGCCGAGACCTCAACAGGGTTGTCGGCAAGGGCGGCAGCGGCCGCTGCCACGTCAACCTTTCCTTTCAACGGCTTCCATCTATTTAGCTACGTTGGTGGGGCACTTCTGACCGTAAGCCTCGTCTGGGCGGCAGCCGCTACGATTACCGGTCGCCAATCTCGGGTGGCTTCGGTGGCGGCGTTGGTAGTTTGGTCAGCGGTCGGCGTTTTCCTGGTCTCGCTTGGACCGCGGTTTGTTCCAGGTCTAGTCCCGACAACCCCTTTAGCTGTCGTCGGTGCTGTAGCCTTGGCCAGCTCGCGCAAATGGACTCCGTTTGTTCTCGGCCTCGGACCGGTTCCTCTTCTTTTCGCCACTCAATACGCTGCTGGGGCGATTCCCCAATGGGGTGGCAGATACTTGCTACTGACCGGTCTGGTGCTCATGACCGCTGCAATTGCGCTGCTCCAAACTAAACGGCATCAACATTTACTGATGATGGTTTCCGCAGCTGGCCTTGCAGTCACCGTCTTTGGGGCGACCTGGAGTGTGATTCGCATGAACACAATTGCCGACCAGTGGGGGCCAATCGAGCAACTTTCGGCGAACAATGAAGTGGTGGTATGGCGAGATTCGAGCATCGCTCGAGAGGCTGGGCCGTTGTCAATCGGAAACCGCTGGATAAGTGCTCCGACGTTGACCGAACAACAATTAGCAACAATCATTTTGGACGAGCGACAGATCGAACAGTTCGTTTGGGTTGACTGGGCTGGAAGCGACCCTCCGGACTTCGAAGGCTTCGAGCCGGTCGAGTCACTGGCAGGCTTGGACTTTCTCGACCAAGAGCTGGTTCGGTATGAAAAATCTGGATCAGGGGCTGCGATGTCTGATGCCCGAACAGCTTCACCGGTAGCCACAGAGTGAGTAGAAAGCCGGCCATGGTGCTCGGTTATTAGTCGAATCGACCGGTTTGTCAGACCAGTACGTACGTTCGAGTGTGTTATGCGGCTACCCTCGGCCCAGTGGGAGCAAAAATCGTTGTTCGAGGTGCGAGAGAGCATAATTTACGCGGCGTAGACGTCGATTTGCCGCGAGAGAAGCTGATTGTCTTCACCGGTCTTTCCGGGTCGGGCAAATCATCGCTTGCTTTCGACACAATTTACGCCGAAGGCCAGCGACGCTATGTCGAGTCGCTCTCGGCCTATGCTCGTCAGTTCCTAGGGCAGATGGATAAGCCTGAAGTTGACTTCATCGAAGGGCTGTCGCCGGCCATATCAATCGACCAGAAATCGGCAAGTCGGAATCCGCGATCGACCGTTGGCACAGTCACCGAAGTCTACGATTACCTTCGATTATTGTTCGCCCGGGTCGGAATCCCACATGACCCTGAAACTGGAGAACAACTGGTCCGGCAATCGCCTCAGCAGATTGTTGATCGAATTTTGACTTTCGACGAAGGCACACGATTCCAAGTGCTTTCGCCGGTTGTCCGAGGTCGTAAGGGAACGTACGAAACGCTGTTTTCGGATCTGGCCGAGGAAGGATTTGCTCGGGCCATTGTCGACGGCGAGTTGATCGAACTGTCCGGCGAACTGCCAGAGCTGGCTCGCTACGAGATTCACGACATCAAGGTAGTGGTCGATCGTCTCGTCCAACGAGACGGAATTGAGAGACGGCTGACCGATTCGATCGAGACTGCGTTGCGCCTGGCTGAAGGCATAGCCGAGATTCAAATTCTGCCAACTAAGGGCAGTGATGAAGAACCAGAGACTGTCGTATTCAGTCAGTTCCTTTCTCGCCCAAGCGACGGGAAGAGTTTCGAAGAACTGGCTCCAAGGAATTTTTCGTTCAACTCGCCCTACGGGGCCTGCGGCGCCTGCGACGGCCTCGGCACAACCTACGAGGTCGATCACCAACTGGTTGTCCCAAACATTGAATTGTCAGTAGCCGACGGAGCTCTCCATCCTTGGTCGTCACGCAAGAGTCAGTACTTCGAGCGGTTAGTTGGCGGTGTCTGTGAGCAAAACAAGATACCGATGGACAAACCGTGGGAGAAGCTCACGGCGAAACAACAATCGTTGCTGCTCGACGGCCCGTCAGGCAAAAGTGCCAAGTCCAAAGTAACTGTCCGCTACAAGAACCGTTTCGGGCGCATCCGAACGTATAACGCAACGTTTGAAGGGGTAATTCCTTATCTTCGTCGGCGCCATCGAGAGTCAGAATCAGACGCGGCCCGCGAACAAATCGAGGGCTACATGCGTGAGGTGCCGTGTCCGACGTGTAGCGGCGCTCGGCTAAACCCGCTGTCGCTGGCCAGCCTCATCAATGGTCGCAATATCTTTGATATTTGCTCGCTTTCAATTGGCGAGGCGGCGAAAGCACTAGAGGGGCTCGAACTCTCGGAGCGAGATCACCTCATCGCCGACCGAGTCGTAAAGGAGATCAACGCCCGGTTGAGCTTTTTGCTCGATGTCGGCCTCGACTACCTGAGTTTAAGTCGGTCAGCTTCGACGCTGTCGGGCGGCGAAGCTCAACGAATTAGGCTGGCGAGCCAAATCGGTTCTGGCTTGGTTGGCGTTCTCTACGTGCTTGATGAACCATCGATCGGCCTTCACCAACGAGACAACACGAAGCTGATATCAACGCTGTGCCGACTCCGTGATCTCGGGAACACCGTCTTGGTAGTAGAGCACGACGAGGAGACGATCCGGGTCGCCGACCACGTTGTCGACATTGGCCCAGGAGCTGGAGAGCACGGCGGAGAAGTTGTTTACAGCGGAGCGGTCAAAGGGCTCTTGAAACGACGAGGGTCGGTGACAGGTCAGTACCTTTCAGGTAAACGATCGGTGCCAGTACCAGCCGAGCGTCGTCAACCCATCGAAGGGTCGCTCAAAGTTCTTGGCGCCCGAGAGCACAACCTGAAAAATATTGATGTCGAGATCCCGCTCGGGTGTTTCGTGACGGTGACCGGGGTGTCTGGTTCCGGCAAATCAACCCTCGTTAATGGAATTCTTCTTCGAGCATTAATGCAGCGAATCTATAGCTCAAAGATGCCGCCTGGTCTGCACAAGTCAATAGAGGGCCTAGAGCACCTCGACAAAGTGATCGATATTGATCAATCACCAATTGGTCGAACCCCAAGATCAAACCCGGCTACCTACACTGGCGTGTTCGATCGGATCCGAAAACTGTTCGCCATGACGAATGAGGCAAAGGTTCGTGGCTATCAACCGGGACGGTTCAGCTTTAACGTTGCCGGCGGTCGATGCGAAACGTGCTCCGGTGACGGAACCATCAAAATTGAGATGCATTTCCTGCCCGACGTTTATGTTCCATGCGAAGTTTGCAAGGGCGCCCGATACAACCGGGATACGTTGGAAATTCAGTTCAAAGGCAAAAGCATCTCAGACGTTCTGAACATGCCAATCGAGGAGGCGCTCGAGTTCTTCGCCAACCAACCGGCGATCGCCCGCCATTTGCAGACATTGGTCGACGTCGGACTGGGCTATGTTCGATTAGGTCAACCGGCCCCCACTTTGAGCGGCGGTGAAGCACAGAGGGTCAAGCTGGCCTCCGAGTTAGCAAAACGCTCGACCGGTCACACGATCTATTTGTTAGACGAGCCAACGACCGGCCTTCATTTCGAAGACATTCGGCGCTTGCTTACGGTTCTTAGCCGGCTCGTCGACCAAGGGAACACGGTTTTGGTCATCGAGCACAATCTTGACGTAATCAAGACCGCTGACTGGATCATCGATCTCGGGCCAGACGGCGGCGACGGCGGAGGAACCGTTATCGCCACCGGAACACCAGAGACAATAGCTGCAAACACCAAGAGCCACACCGGGCGATTTCTACGAGACGTCTTGGAAACAGGCCGTAAGGCAAAATAGCTAGTCCTGCAGGCAACCTCAAAGCTATCGACATCGTGCAAAGCTATTGAGGTAGCGCTAAACGGTCGCCTAACGACGGTGCATCAACTGCCGATGGGTAGTCCATGTTGGGTAAGCGGATGTTGTCATGAGACCAGTGGCGCGCCCTTTGTACAACATCGGTGTAGTCGCTCTTGTGCTCGGTGCCGCTGCCCTTCACGGCCGATTCATGGCTATCGAGCGCTATAACCTCCTGGCTGATATTCGTCTGCTTTGGTGGCTTATCTTTCTGCTCGTTCTTTTGCCGACGAGCTACGCTCTTGGTCTTCCGGAAACGTGTACGTCCCGAGCATCGGCCGCCATTCGTTCGTTGTCAGCCACTGCCATTTCGTTCCTAGCTATCTCAGCTATCCAATCGATAGTGACCACCCCGCTGCTGCCTCGATCATCTACTGGGTTGGTCGTGGCCGTTTTGCCGATTTGGACTGTTCTCGGGTTGAACCTAACTCGAGATGCAGCCAGCCGAGCAGCCAGCCGAGATCGTGTGTTTCTGGTCGCCGAACGAGAAGAAGATCGGCAGACGTTGGCCGACGATCTCGCCTTCGGTTCAGAGCAGCCAGCAACGATCGTAGGGTTCATGGCACTCGATCAGTTGATGAGTGAGTGCCCACAGCCGGTGTTTCTGCGAACTGCCGAAGCGGCTGAGTCATCAATTGTGGTTCTGGACTCCGGTTCGCAATCAGAACCGTTCGTGGTTGAACAAGCAGCCCAGCTGCACCGAGACGGCGTCCGAATCCGAACACTGTCGCTGTTCTACGAGGAGTGGATTGGCAAGTTACCGCACTCGGAACTGGCGCGAGTTTCGTTGTTGTTCGATATTGGTGAGCTTCATCGAATCCGCTATGTCCGAGCCAAACGAGTGTTCGACATCTCATTCGCCGTACTTGGAGTCTTGGCGCTTGCACCCGTCGCTACTGCCATCGCCATCCTCAACCCTTTCTTCAACCGAGGTCCGCTGCTCTATCGCCAAGATCGAGTCGGCAAAGATGGCGAGGTTTTCTCCATATTGAAGTTTCGTACCATGTCAGCCTCGAAAGCGCAGCCGACCAATTGGACATCCCCCGATGATATTCGTATAACGCCGCTGGGAGGGCTGCTTCGGCGCAGCCACCTTGATGAGCTTCCCCAAGCCATCAACATCTTTCGTGGCGATCTTTCGTTGATCGGTCCTCGGCCGGAACAGCCAAGATATGTTGACGAGCTGTCACAAAAGATAGCGTTCTACGATGTTCGACACATCGTCCGCCCTGGTTTGACTGGGTGGGCTCAGGTGAAACAAGGGTACGCGTCGGATGAGGCGGATGCATTCGAGAAGCTGCAATTCGACATGTACTACCTTCGACGCCAAGGAGTGGCTCTCGACTTGAGGATCGCGTGGCGAACGGTGCGCAACGTTCTAAGCGGCGGGGGCCGATAGGAACAAGACAGCAAGAACAGGCCGGGAAGAACCGAGCCAGCCTCCGAATCGGATACGGAGGGGGCTAGCCTGAGGTTGTGGTCGAACGCCCGCCTTCTGGAACTATCCCTGACGAGCCAGGTTCGTATCAGTTCAAAGATGGTCACGGGCGAATTATCTATGTAGGTAAGGCCCGATCATTGAGATCTAGGCTGTCCAACTACTTTCAGAATCCGGTGAGTATGCACCCCCGGACCGCTCAGATGGTGGCATCGGCGGAGTCAGTCGAGTGGATCCAAGTTCGCAACGACGTCGAAGCGTTAATGCTCGAATACAACTTGATCAAGGAGCATCGGCCCCGGTTCAACGTTCGCCTCGTCGACGATAAAAGCTATCCCTATCTCGCAGTCACTGTGGCCGATCAGTGGGCCCGGGCGCGAGTGATGAGGGGCAAGAAGAACAAAAACACGAGATACTTCGGACCGTACGCTCACGCCTACGCCATTCGAGACACGTTAGATCAGCTGCTTCGCACCTTCCCGATCCGAACTTGTAGCGACAACAAACTCGACCGGCACCACAAATTAGGCAAACCCTGTTTGCTGTTCCACATCGAGAAGTGTTCAGGTCCTTGTGTCGGGGAGATAACTGAAGCCGACTACCAGAAGCTGGTCGACGACTTATGTCGGTTTCTTGACGGCGAAACCGAGCCAGTTCTGGCCCGGCTCGAGCAAGAGATGGCCAGCGCTGCTGCCGAACTTGAATTTGAAAAAGCCGCCCGGCTACGAGACCGTCTAGCGACAGTTCGCAAAGCGATCGAGAAGCAACAGATGGTGGCCGATAGCAATGAAGATTTCGACGTTGTTGGCATGGCTGAAGACGAGATTGAAGCGTCGATTTTCGTGTTCTTTGTGCGTCGAGGCCGGGTTACCGGTCGGCGCAGCTTCATTCTCGACAAGGTGGAGGCCCTCTCGGAGGCCGAGACGATTGATCGGGTTCTCGAAGGCATCTACGACGAGGAGCCGGTTCAAGGTATGCCGAAGGTGGTTTTGGTCCCGAAACCGTCGTCTGATGCTGACCTCTATAGCGAATGGCTTTCGCTGTTGCGTGGGTCCAAGGTAGAGATCCGGGTGCCTCAGCGAGGACAAAAGAGGGAGCTGCTGGAGACGGTAACTCGAAATGCTAAGGAAGAGTTCGGCCGTCACCGGCTGAAACGAGCCGCTGATCATAACAGCCGGGCGCGAGCCTTGAACGAGTTGCAAGAACGACTTGGACTACCACATTCGCCGTTGAGAATCGAATGTTACGACATGAGCCACCTGCAGGGTTCTGACTACGTCGGTTCAATGGTGGTGGTAGAAGATGGTTTGGCGGCGAAGAAAGAGTATCGACGGTTCAAAATAAGGACCGTCGAGCAAAACGACGACTACGCAGCCATGGAGGAGGTGCTCACGCGCCGCCTAACGAACTATTTGGTCGACCGAGAAAAACCAGTTTCGGAACGAGGGAAATTCCAATACCCGCCGCAGCTGCTTGTGGTCGACGGCGGCAAAGGTCAACTTGGGGTAGCAGTCAAAGTTGTCGAGAAGCTGGGACTGAGCGAGGAGATACCTGTATGTTCCATCGCCAAACAGTTCGAGGAAGTGTTTGTGCCTGGCCAGTCAGAACCCATAATCATTCCCCGGCAATCAGAAGCGCTGTATTTGTTGCAGCGCCTTCGCGACGAGTCGCACCGGTTCGCTATTTCTTACCATCGCAAACTCCGAGATAAGAGAATGACTAAGTCAGTGCTTGACGACATTGCCGGGCTTGGTCCAGCCCGCAAGAAGCGTTTGGTGAAAGAACTAGGATCAATCGCCGCGGTTCGCCGAGCCGATCTGGCTGATCTTCAACAACTCAGCTGGCTTCCGAGCGAGGTCGCTGAGGCGGTTTATAACAAAACGCATAAAGTCGACCAACGATGATGATAAACAGCAGCGAGCAGTCCAGCACCGATTCAGAGCTACCGAGAGCCGAACTTAGCAACGAGCTGTGGGAGCAACACGCCGACTGGTGGCAACGAGAGTTCACTGACGGAGTCGACCCGGAGTACACCGAGCAAATTCTCCCCATTATTAGTGAGAACCTGGCCGATTGTGGCACTGTGCTCGACATCGGGACCGGCGAAGGACAAGTAGCGCGAATGCTCGCTACCAATGGCCATACCGTCATCGGCGCTGATCCAGTCGGTGCTCAAATCGAGAAAGCCAGAGCGAGAGGAGCAGGGCCGATCTATGTCCGAGCGCCAGCTGATCGGCTGCCGTTTTCCGACGGATCATTCGATGGGGCACTCGCATGCCTGGTCTTCGAACATATAGATTTGGTCGATGAGGCGATCAGCGAAGCGGCTCGGGTTGTTCGGTCGGGTGGCACGTTCCTGCTGTTACTAAACCATCCGCTGTTGCAGACCCCAAATAGCGGCTGGATTGATGATCAGTTTGTAGACCCTCCAGAGCAGTACTGGCGAATAGGGCACTACCTTACGGAAGCGGCAACGGTTGAAGAGGTTCAAAAAGATGTGTTTATTCGGTTCATTCATCGCCCGCTCTCTCGGTATTTGAATGCTCTGGCTGATTCCTCGCTTGTGCTGACCAAGATGATGGAACCGGCGCCGCCCCCTGGGTTTCTGGGCCAAGCTCCCCAATACCTTGCGGCAGCGGCGATCCCGAGACTGTTGGTTCTGCGGTGTCGTAAGAGTTAAGCCCTTCCTGATCCGTCCTAAACCTCTGCGATGGTGCCACTATGGAGCCACGACCGGTACCTCCCGAGCGGCTTGGGCACGGAAAGATCCAGGCCACGCTGAGAAAGAGTAGATGTAAGATGACGCAGATCGTTCTCGTTACCGGGTTGAGTGGCGCTGGTCGCTCGGTGGCTGCTGGGGCTCTTGAAGATAGCGGCTGGTTCGTGATCGATAACCTACCGGCTGCTCTCGTGTCGAAGGTAGGGGAGTTGGCGCTGTCGAGCCGAGTTGGGTATGAACGAATAGCGCTAGTCATGGGCGGCTACGACGAAGAGTTGACCGTAGAGGTTAATGGTCTCAAAGAGGCCAACGTCGATGTTCGAACAATTTTTCTAGAAGCATCAACTGATGTTTTGGTGCGTCGATTCGAATCGACAAAGCGTCGGCACCCGTTGACTGAAGACCGCAGCCTCGTTGACGCAATTGAGCTAGAACGGTCCGAGTTGGTAAGAGCCCGGGCCGCCGCCGACGTCGTGATTGATACCACCGGGTTGAATCCCCACCAACTACGGGAACAACTTGGGTGGCACTTCGAAGATGAAGGAGACGAAAGCTCGTCTATGCGTCTGACCCTTATGTCGTTTGGGTTTAAGCATGGCCTGCCCATGGACGTCGACATGGTTTTGGATTGCCGCTTTCTGCCGAACCCTCACTGGGAAGAATCCCTCAGACCTCTGAGTGGGAAAGATCCGGAAATACAGGAGTATGTAATTGATCGACCTGCTAGCCAAAAGTTCCTAGAACATCTGGACGCCATGCTCATCGACTTGCTTCCGGCCTACGAAGAAGAAGGCAAGACGTATCTCACCATCGCTTTCGGCTGTACTGGAGGGCGCCATCGATCGGTCGCGGTAGCTGAGGGCATGGGCCGTATCCTCAAGGATCGGGGTTGGCGGCCGAGAGTCACCCACCGAGACATTGAACGATGAGACATTGAGCCACAGAGCATCATCGCGGTTGCTCAAAACCGTGTTTGATCTAGCATGGCATTCAGCAGAAGCGAACTTTGGATCATGAGATGAGCGGAAACCCTAGTGCCAGCCTCGGAGAGCCTGAACTTGTCGGGCCGGCAGTAGTCGCGCTCGGTGGCGGCCATGGCTTGGCGGCCAGCCTGAAGGCTCTTCGTTGCTATGCCGGAACGATTGCCGGGATTGTCTCAATTGGTGATGACGGCGGGTCAAGCGGGCGTCTTCGAGAAGAAATAGGTGTCGCTCCTCCTGGCGATCTTCGGCGATGTTTGTCGGCTTTGGCCACTAATGACTCCCTGTTAGCGCGCTCACTCGAACACCGGTTTGACGACGGTTCGCTTCGCGGGCACCCGATCGGAAATCTGTTACTAACTGGCTTGTCGATGGCCGCTGGTGATCTGCAGCAGGCTATTGACGAGGTCGCTCGACTAGTTGACGCCGCTGGTCGCATCTATCCAGCGTCGCAAGTGCCGGTTACCCTGATCGCCGACTCGGACAACGGAACGCTCACCGGACAAGTGAATGTCGAACTAGCTGAAGGTATCCGCAACCTTCGATTCGACCCGATAGAGCCGCCGACTTCTGAAGCGGCAACCGAAGCCTTGCGTAACGCTGATCAGATCGTGATCGGACCTGGATCGCTTTTCACCTCGGTACTAGCGGCGGCAATAGTGCCAGCAGTACGTCAGGCGCTCCAAGAGTCAAGCGCTCAGCGGGTGTTTGTTGCCAACATTGCGAATGAGAAAGGCGACGCCCGGGGGTTCGGGTTGGCCGAGCACGTGCAAGCGCTGACCGACCATGGCGTGCCGATCGACGTTGTTTTGGCCGCACCGGGGGTGGCTAGCACTGACGTGCCATCGGGCACCGTTGTCATCTCCGATGTGGCGGCAGACGACCGTTGGAGCCATAGCCCCTCCAAGCTAGGAGCCGCTCTATCAGGGGTCTACCAACAATCCCTCGTTGGTTAGCCGTGATGATTGGGAATCTAGTTATTTAGCCCAATCAGTTAACTGGTCGTAAACCCCGAAACTAGCGAGCTGAAGCGATATGGTTCTACCGGAACATTTGCTAAAGGCCCCAACGAAAGGTTGTCGTCTAAACATGGCTATACGGGTAGGAATCAATGGATTTGGACGAATCGGGAGGAATTTCTTCCGTGCTGCGAAGGCCTCGGGAGCCGATATCGATTTCGTAGCCGTGAACGATCTCGGATCGTTGGACACAATGGCACACCTCCTCAAGTACGACTCAGTTCTCGGCCAGTTACCGAACAAGATTGAAGCGGTTGAGGGCGGAATATCGGTCGATGGCGACGTCTTGAAAGTTCTGAGCGAGCGCAATCCCGATCAGCTTCCGTGGGGCGATCTCGGTGTAGACGTCGTGGTCGAATCTACCGGCGTGTTCACCAGCAAAGAGGGCGCTTCGAAACACCTCGAAGGCGGCGCTCCATACGTGATTGTCTCAGCTCCGTGTAGCGGTGCCGACGCCACCTTTGTTGTTGGCGTCAACGAAGACACCTTTGACCCGGCCAAAGACAAGGTAGTGTCCAACGCCTCGTGCACGACCAACTGCTTTGTGCCAATGGTGCAGGTACTCGACGATGCTTTCACCGTCAAGCAGGGTCTCATGACCACCGTCCATGCTTACACCGGCGACCAGGCTCTAGTAGATGGCCCTCACAAAGATTTGCGGCGAGCTCGAAGCGCAGCCATCAACATCATCCCAACGTCAACTGGTGCGGCAAGGGCCACCGGTCTTGTTCTCGAGTCGATGCAAGGAAAGCTCGACGGAACCTCACTACGAGTTCCCGTCCCGACCGGATCTCTAACCGATTTCACTGCAGTGGTAGACGGCGAACCATCGGTCGAAGAAGTCAATGCTGCGTTCAGCAAGGCTGCTTCCAGCGGTCGGCTGGCCTCGGTGCTTGATTACACCGAAGCTCCTATCGTGTCATCAGACATTGTTACCTCGCCAGCATCGTGCACGCTCGACGCGGGTATGACCATGACGCAAGGAACGCTAGTAAAGATTGCCGGTTGGTATGACAACGAGTGGGGTTACTCAAACCGACTTGTCGATCTGAGCCTCATCGTCGGCAAAGCCAACGCATAACTAACTCAGAGGTCAAGTCGATGATTTTTGGTGTTCCTGAACTCGAAGATCTCGGAGATGTAGCGGGGAAGTCGGCCCTTGTCCGGGTCGACTTCAACGTGCCAATCTCCGATGGCGTGATCTCCGACGATCTCCGCATTAAGGCGGCACTACCAACGCTGAAATGGTTGTTGGACCACGGCGCCTCGGTTACCGTGTGTTCGCACCTTGGTCGACCGAAGGGGCAACCTGATCCGAAGTATTCAATGGATCCGGTGAAGGCTCGAATGGCTGAGCTATTGCCGACCGTGACCGTGATGGACAATCTTCGGTTCGATGCCGGTGAAGAGGCTAACAGTCCGGAAACGGTCGCTTCACTGGTGGCCGGCCACGACGTGTTCGTGAACGATGCTTTCGGCGCCTCGCACCGGTCTCATGCTTCGATTGTTGGCCCGCCGCAGTATCTTCCGTCGGCGGCCGGACGATTGCTAGCTAAAGAGGTTGGGGTTTTGCTCGGCCTGCGAGATCAACCACGGCGTCCGTTTGTAGCGGTTATGGGCGGGGCCAAAATTTCGGACAAGCTCTCAGTAGTAGAATCGCTACTCGACGTCGTCGATGGGCTAATCATCGGCGGAGGAATGGCATTCACCTTCCTTAAGGCACTTGGCCACAGCGTCGGAGCGTCGTTGCTTGAACCAGACATGGTTGATACGTGTGCGTCACTTCTAGAAAAGCACTCTTCGATTCATCTCCCCGAAGATCTGACGTTGCTCGGGCCAGGCGGAAAACTGTTCGACCCGGCGGCGGGTGGGGAAGTCCGGCAAGGTGGGCTGAATGTCCCTGACGGTTGGATGGGTCTCGACATCGGACCCGGTTCGGCTGCTGTGTTCGGCGATATTGTAACTGAGGCTGGTACTGTCCTCTGGAACGGGCCGATGGGAGTGTTCGAAGATGAACGTTTCATGGCTGGGACTAAAGCAGTCGGATTCGCGATCGCCGAATCCCGTGCGTTCACCGTCGTTGGTGGCGGCGATTCAGCCGCTGCCGCTAAGAAATTTGATATCGACGATCAGTTTGATCATGTATCGACCGGTGGTGGAGCATCGCTCGAACTTATTGAACAAGGCGATCTTCCCGGATTAGCAGCACTTCGAACCTAGGAGAATAGATGACCGAGAGCACGACCCGTAGGCCCCTGGTAAGCGGCAATTGGAAAATGCATATGAACCACTTCGAGGCATTGAAGCTAGTTCAAGAGCTGAGCTACCAGGTGACCCGCGACGATGTCGACGCCGTAGACATCAGTGTTCATCCTCCGTTTACTGATATTCGAACGGTCCAGACAGCGCTCGAATCGGATCGAATCCCGTTCTTTCTCGGAGCGCAGCACTGCCACTTTGAAACGTCTGGTGCCTTCACTGGCGAAGTTGCGCCGTCGATGCTGGCAAAGCTTGGCGTGGTTTATGTGATCGCCGGACACTCAGAACGACGCGAACTGTTCGGCGAATCGGACGAGATGGTCAATGCCAAAGTAAAGGCGATCATCGCTAACGGGATGACCCCGATTTTGTGTGTCGGAGAGACGCTCGAAGAACGAGAAGCGGGCGATGCTGAATCGAAGGTCAGCGGACAACTTAAGGCTTGTTTAGCCAAGGTGAAGTCGACCGAAGTCGGATCGATCGTTATCGCGTACGAACCGATTTGGGCTATTGGTACTGGAAAAACTGCGTCGGTTGAGGATGCTCAGGCAATGTGCGCGTTCGTCCGCCAAACGGTGGCCGAAATGTTTGGCGCCGACGCGGCCAACGAGGTTCGAATTCAATACGGTGGCTCTGTCAAGCCGGTAAACGCGGCTGAGCTGCTAACACAACCCGACATTGATGGCGCTCTAGTTGGTGGAGCCGCTTTGGAAGCCGAGTCGTTTGCTCGCATTGTGCAGTACCGATTACACGACGCCTAGCTAACGCTGGAGTTGTGTAATCTGAGGTACTGCGAGTCAACAGAAGGAGGCAGGATGAGCAGTCAACGGCGTCCCCTCTTTTGGGTTGTTCTGGTTGGCGTGGCCGTAGCGTTATCAGGTTGTTCGAGCATTCTTGAGCGATCCGCAACTGCTGACTCTTCCGACGCGCCTACGTCGACGGCCGCCGCTTCAACTGGGACCCAGGAACAAGATGGAGCCACCGCTCAACCTTCTGAAGACGTTGAGCCGGTGGAGTTGGAAGAGGGTTTTGTTGTTTGGACCCAGAACCTGGAACCGGCGACCCTACATGCTGATGAGCAGAACCTGACCATCACATCTTGGATCCGGACCGGACTTCTCGAGGGCCTGTTCGCTACCGATGCCAGCAATAGCTACTATCCGCAGCTTCTGGCCGGCGAACCCGTGCTGACAGTTAACAACAACCTTTCAATTACGATTGATTACAAACTCCGATCGGGGCTCCAGTGGTCCGACGGCGAGCCCCTTACTACCGATGACGTCGTCTATACCCACAAGATTTGGACCGAGGGGTGTAACGTCGAGGCCGATCAATCGATAGCCGATGGCACTAGTGATAGCTGTGTCTATCGAGCGGGGAGCAGGCTAGGTCTCGATCTGGTAACCCAAGTAGAAGCGACTAGTGAAACCGATTTCACCGTACAAATGGCCAGCTTTTTCGCTGGTTGGCGCGGCCTATATTCTGAAATTTACGCTGAACACGCTTTCGGGCAAGACGCGGCCGCGGTGAACGGCAACCTGTCTAACTGGTCTTCGCAAGGTCAACCGTTGCCATCATCAGGTCCGCTGCTGTTCGACGGTTGGGAGCAGGGTCAGTCGATGAAGCTGGTGCGAAACGACAACTATCACGGATCGGTGAGTCCTGACGCTCAAAACAAGGGTGTGGCATTGGTTGAAGGCGTGATTATTGAGTTCGAACCTGACACCAACTCGTTGATCGACTCGACGTTGGCTGGTCGTGGTCATTTGGTGATGGTTCAGCCCCAACCGGAGTTTGCTCGACTCGCCGAGTCGACAGACTTTGTTGTCGCTTCGTCTCCGGGTGTTCAGTACGAGCATTGGGGGCTCAACCTTCTTGACACCCATCTTGCTAAGCCGGCGGTTCGGGAAGCCATCGCTTACGCCTTGGACAAGAAGGCGCTGGTTGCTGCAATCTATGCACCTCTCTTCGGGAGTCTGATACCGCCTGACGGTTTGGGAAACACCTATTGGACACCGGGCCAGTCCTTTTATGTTGACCACCAGGCCAAATACGCTGGGAGTAATCTGGCTGCGGTCGATACAACGCTCACCGAAGCGGGCTACGCCAAAGGATCTGATGGGATTTATCGTCACCCAACTGATGGGCGTCTCTCGCTTCTCGCTGGTACGACCGGTGGCAATCAACTACGAGAAGATCAAATGGAACTGATCCAGTCCCAGATGTTGGCCGCTGGAATTGAAATTGTTATCGACAACGTTCAGGGGGGCAATTACTTCGAGGCTCGACCGTTCTCTCCGGCTGCGATGGAGGCGGCTGGTTCTAGTGGGAACTCGGGCGATCCAACAATTTGGGACATAACCCAGTTCGCTTGGGCCGGTGGCGCGTGGCCTGGGGGAGTGTCGGGAATCTATCAAACTGGCTCAGCTTCTAACCCGTACGGATTCGCTGACCCAGAGTTCGACCTGGCTTCGGTGGAATGTGACACGAACGCTGATGATGCTGCTCGCGGCGACTGCTACAACGATCTCGATCTTTTCGTCACCACATTGGATAAGAACGAAAAAGGGCTGTTCATGCTGCCGCTGACGCAGAAACCATACTTCTATGGCTATCGATCTGCTGAGCTCTCAGGCGCTGGCATTGCGCCTGACCAAGCTGGACCGTTGGCTAACATCGGCGACTTTGCCTTCAACTAATTCGCCAGGTAGTTTGCGGCGACCGTGGTGTATATGGCTGCTTTTATGGTCGTTGGCGCTTCAATTACCAGATGAGCGTGATCGGGTGTTGTTTAGCGGTATCGAGGCGGCTTTTGGCTGTGTAGATTTGGGGTTCGTCGACCAACTTGGCCCATCGGGCTGCTAGTCTACAAACGTCAAGTTAAGCAGTTCTGAACGAAAGAGACACTTCCAATGGTTATCGGCCTTGGCGTCCTGTACGCCGTTATCGGCATTATCACAATTGGTCTTGTTCTGCTCCATAGCGGACGAGGCGGTGGCCTGTCTGACATGTTCGGCGGTGGACTCGGCGCAGCTGCCGCGGGTTCTACTCAAATGGAGCGAAACCTCGATCGTTTGACGATCATTTTCAGCCTGATTTTCGCGTTGTTGACTCTCGTTCTCGCCATCGTAATTAACGCTTAAGAACGGATCGTTTGGCCGGAGTAGGCCACGAAAAGAAGTTCTAGCGCTAGAGGCTTGATTCGGCTGACTATGGGCCGATGGGCCCAGGTGCGCTCCGCTCTAATTGCTATTTTGATGGTCACTTTGGCCGCTGTTTCCTGCACCGGGCAAGAGCCGTCGGCGTTAGAGCTTCCGCAACAAACGACCGTCGTTGAGGTTGAGGAGCAAGTACCTCCAACAAGTTTGCCGTTTGTCGAGCCGGAATCGATCGATTCCCAAGTGCGCCTTGGCCTGACGAGGCCCGCCTCGTTTCTGCCTAACGAAGTATCGATGCTAGATCAGAATGCGGTAATTATTTCCGATCTGCTGTACGACGGTGTGGTCGAGGCTGACCCAACGGCCGAGACGCTCAGGCCAGCCCTGGCATCAGAGTGGTCCCACGATGACAACTTCACCACCTGGACATTTACGATCGAAAACGAGGCCAGAGTGAAACCGTCGATGGTGGTGGCGCACTTTCAGCGGCTGATCTCGTCGCCTCCTTCAGGCACCACGGCCTTTTTACTCGGTTCGATCACGTCAGTATCTGTCGACGAAGAGAACAAGGTAGTGTTTGAACTTGTCGGACCGAACGCCGGATTTGCGTGGATGTTGAGCGGGCTGCAATTTTCTGTGGTTGGCAACGACGGGGCACCGACCGGGCGATATCGGATCGATTCGGACAGCGATGAACGGATGATTCTTGATGCGATCGACGCTAGCCCCAGGGTGATTGTCAACTGGACCCCGGATGGGCTCGAAGCATACAACATGATGACATTGGGGCAGCTTGACGCTGCTGTGGTTGACCCCGAAGACATACCAGACGCAAAGCTACGGTTTGGATCTGCGTTTGAAGATCTCTCAATCAGCAAGTTTTTTGTGCTCAATCCTCGGTCTGAGCTCACATCGACAACCGCGGGCCGAAAGTCATTTCACTTGGCTATTGATCAGGCTGACATGTTGGACAAAAGACTTCCAGAGTCCGTTGTATCCGCATCGAGCATCCTGGCAACATCTTTGGCTGGAACAAACGAAACTGACTGCGAACTGGTGTGCCAGTTCGACGCCGTTCGAGCTGAAGCTCAGTTCGGTAGCGATGTGATAGCTACGTCGATCCGGGTCGGAGTGATATGGCCCGACCAGTATGGGGTCGGTGAAGAAATTGCAGAAGACTTGGCAGACGCTGGCCTGTCCTCGGAAGTAGTCGAGGTAACAAATGAGAAGTTGTCAGAAGCAGTTTTTGATGGAGACGTCGAGCTCTTCTCATTTGGCTGGATTGCCGGATCTACTTCAATCGATGCGGTTGTTCCAGCAGTCCTAGGTCCGAGTTCCCCGGTTGAACCTTCAACTGAGGAGGCAGCGCCAATTCGGGAGCTGCTTGCTCAAGCAGCGATAACTGAAGTGGATGCCGATCGGTGGAAATTGCTAAATGAGGCCTATGAGGTGGCGTTAGAATTGGGCCTTATTTTGCCTATATCGAACGAGACCCACCGATTAGCTCGAACCCCAGCGGCTAAGGAGCTCGTTGTGCGAGCAGACGGCTCAATCGACATGTTGCGCTAGTCGGATCAGCTTCTAGCTTGAGCCCGTACAGGGCCAATCTGGGCAGATCGTTCTGATCAGCAGGATTCACCGAATTGTGTGCTGAAATTGATGGGATCTTGCCGAATAATTTGTTAGCATTGCTCGGTCACGTCGGAGTTGCGGAATTGGCAGACGCGCTAGCTTGAGGGGCTAGTGCCCGCAAGGGCGTGGGGGTTCAAGTCCCCCCTCCGACACACTCGTTAGTACACGCGTCAGGTCCTGCGGAGACCTGCATGCGCCCGTCGTCGTGGTAGACGACGGCGAGGTTCAGCTCGCTGTAGACGGCTTTCCGATCTTCAGGGTCGGCGTTGGCCAGGATGGCGACGATGCCCTTGAGCTGGGTGACGAGTTGTTTGATCTCGGTGGACGTCATGCGCCCGTCTGAGCCTCGTGGTCGCAGTGCGATCTCGGCGGCCTTCCGGGCCAGCTTGACCTCTTCGATCCAATCTCCGACGATCGATGCGTCCGTGCCCGCCTCCAGAGCCAGTCGGTACTTTGCCAGCTTGTCGTCGCACTCCTTGAGCTTTTTCCGTGCAGCAGTTTGGCGGTTCTGCTCCGCCACGTCTGGACCGGTAGCGGTTTCGAGAGCGGCGCAGGTCTCATCGATGTTCTCGTCATTGAAGAGCTGTGCGAGCCATTGATCGATTGCAGGCGTCAGCGAGTCCTCGCGGACGTAGATCGTCTTCGGGTGCTTGTCTTTGGCGACGGCGTACTCGGCCGGGAACTTGCACCGGTAGTAGGCGCGCTTGTGATTCCAGGACCCTTGCATCCGCCGGCCACACTCGGCGCAGTAGACGTGTCCGCTGAGCAGGTAGGTGTGCTTGGTGCGCTCGCGCCGAACCTTGGCTCGTTGTGCACCTGTGAAGACTGCTTCTGCTGAGGTGAAGGTCTCGAGAGTGATGATCGCCTCGTGGGTGGGCTCTTCGGACCAGATCCACTCGCTTCGGTCGTTCCAGCGCATCTTCGATTGATGGCCGAGGGAGACGTCCTCTACGTCGAGGAGCTCTTCGTGGCGTTGTTGACGGTTCCAGACTTGGAATCCGGTGTAGCGGGGATTCTGCAGGATCGAACGCACAGCGATCTTGCTCCAGACTCCTTTGCTGCTCGCACGATGTCGATTGCGCGCAGCGTCGTGTCCAGATGGCGAGAGGATTGAGTCTCGGGTGAGTCCTTCGGCGATCGAGTACAGGCCAGCTCCAGAGATGAATTCGGTGAAGATGCGCACAACGTTCGGGGCGGTCTCTGGGTCGGGCTCGAGGACATGAAGGCGCTGCCCGATCGCGGCCTTGCTGGGATTCGGGTGCTGTCCCGCATCGGCGAGGCGGTAGCCGTACGGAGGCCGACCTCCGAGGAAGCGTCCTTCGATTGCTGCTTGCGAAGCCATGGCGGCTCGGACCCTGGTCTTGATTCGGTTTCGTTCGCCTTTGCTCATACCTCCGTAGAGGGACATGACGAGATCGTGTGCGTCGCTGCCAGGATCGATCGCGCCACCGACTTCGGGCACCCAGAGGGTGACGCCGTAGTGGACGAAGACCGGGAACGTGAGTCCGAACTGGTTGCCGTAGAACGCCCGCTGCGGCTCGCCGATGACTACGGCGTCGAAGCCACGCGATGGGTCTGCCAACGAGTCGAGCAGTCGTGATGCCTCGGGTCGGCGCTTCCATGGGAGTGACCGGGATTGACCAATGTCGAAGAACTCGTCGACGATCTCGCCGCCCGAGGCTTCGATCAGCTGTCGGGACCGCGCGAGCTGCCAGTTCAGCGAGGAAGTTGGGTCTTGTTGGTCCTCGGTGCTGACCCGTCCATAGAAAGCAAAGTGATTCACGATGCCTTGGACGATAGGTCACTGCTCTGACAGCTGTCTTGGTCAGCGCTCGAAGCGGCCGCCCGATTGATCATCTTGGCGAGGGCTCGGGAAAGGCCCGGCGTGAGCAGTGGGGCCGAAGAAGGCACGGATGCAGGCGCCTGTCGAGGTTCGGGAACGAGCCGAAGCTGCTGGTGCTCTGTTCTGCCTGACCCGGGTGCCATGCCCAACTAGGGACCCTCGATTACGCCACCAGCTACAGCCGCATCAAGCGTCAGCGGCGCTTCATCTGTTAACCGATCGAGCCACTGGCCCCAGTCCGTTGTCGGACGGCCTTGCACGCACCCGACCGCAGGGGCGATGGCGGGGTTGATCGGACGGGCTCGGTAGATGGCGAGGAGCAGCGGCTGCGGACACACCGTGGCGCCAGCAAGGCGAACGCCGAGGTGGAGGTGTGGGCCGGTTGTGTTTCCGGCGCCTGGTGCTCCGGGCTGGCCGCCGGATAGGCCGATCGGAGTGCCAGCACCTACAACTTGGCCGGGAGCTACCGCAAGCTGCGAGAGGTGACAGTAGGTGTAGGTGGCGCCGTCGACGCCAGCGATCTTGACCATCGTGCCGCAGCGATTCGGATCTTCCGGGAAGA
>CALAJV010000026.1 GCA_937922805.1 uncultured Acidimicrobiales bacterium
GCTGAGTTAGTCGGCTCCGATCAATCTGAGGTAGTTGATGGGGGCGGGCTGTCTGATGTTGGGGTGGGTTCTGAGTCGGATGTTGATGTTGAGGTAGTTGGTGGGGGCGAGCTGTCTGATGTTGGGGTGGGTTCTGAGTCGGATGTTGAGGTAGTTGATGGGGGCGAGCTGTCTGATGTTGGGGTGGGTTCTGAGTCGGATGCGGATGTTGATGTTGAGGTAGTTGATGGGGGCGGGCTGTCTGATGTCGAGGCCGGTTCTGAGCCGATGGAAGCCGAGGTCGAGCCGGAGGGGGTAACCGACGATGTCTCTGCGGTGGAGGGTGCTCTCGAGTCCGAGATCTCAACCGAGGGCGAGCTCGACAGTATTGAGACCGAAGGCGACAACTCGGCTCTAGACGAACCAGATCACCAACCAGTCGACGAAGTAGACTCATTCGCCGGAACCAGCCCATTAGAGGCCGCCAGCGCAGACCTCGACGGTGTCCAAGGCGATGGCGGAATCCATGTCGCTGATGTTGACACAGAAGGCGCCGATGAGGTGGGTGCCACCGCTGATGGAGAGCACCCTGTTGTCGACCTCGACGCATCGGAGGCTAGCGGGAGCGGAGCGGACGAACCGAGCGGTGAAGATTCCGGGGCGGGCTCGGATGAGGCAGTTATCGAAGCGGATGAGTCGGATTCAGTTGGCTCAAATGGTCCGCCGATGCCAGATGAGAATTTTGCCCACGCCCCGGTCGACGCCAGCACGACGGCGACTATGGCTGCAATCCCGCCACCAATTTCGGTTCAGCAATTTCAGCCGGACGCTCAACCAACGAGTAACGGCAACGGAGCGCTTCCCACTGGCGGTCAGGAAAGTGACGGTGGGCCGAAGCAGAACCTACAGGTTCCATTGGCGGCTTGGTCCAACGACGAGTTCCACGGAAAAACTGAAACCGCTCATGAGGTTGCTGATCCGGAATCAGAGCTTAGCCAACCGCCCGCCGACCCGATCGAAACTCAACCAGTACCTCCGCTCGATGGAATCCGCATTAATCCAAGTGTGGACGACGTTCCGACTGCCGACGTGGCTTCAACTGAGTGGCAGCCATTCGGGCCTCCGCAGGTGAGACGTACCGAAATCGACCAGAGCCCCGGCCTCGTCCAACCTCGGTATGCCGACGAAGGAATCGACCGGGGGATCGAGAGTCCTAATCCAGCTGATCTTAATGGCGCTGACGGAGTAGGCTCCGACGACATTCGTGACACGGTGACTATTGAACCGAGCGCTGGCCTGCGAGCCAAAATGCCGCCAGCGCCAACACCATCAATAGACTCAAATGACACCGTCTTGCCTGAACGGTTCGCAGGCCTTGCACCACAGGGTGAGGAGACTCAACCTAGATACGATAGCCCCGGTCTTGAGACTGGCAACTTGGCGCTGTCGAAGCCAGTCATCCACGGCGAAACCGCGGAACGAACGGTTACCGGCGCAGTGCCAGTTGAGAAGGCAGCAGCGCACCTCGAAGCACAACTTGATGCTGAGGATGCGGAGATGGCTCCACCACCGCCATCTGAGGTACGTTCCATTCAACAGCCCGGACCGCGGCGAGAAGTGAAACGATCCCGGAGATTGTGGCCAATTCTGGTACTTAGCTTGGTTTTCCTGGTTGCTGTGGCCGCAGTTCTCTATGTCTGGCAGATCGGTCTCTGAGCAGAATCACCTCTGTCACCGATTTCGCCCCTATCTGAGCTAAATCTGGTCATATTGCCCTTGTCGGAACCTAGGCAGGGAGTATCGGGCCAAACGAGTCACATCTCAAGCCGGTCTACCGAGCGATAAACTGAAGTTCTCAAATAAAGGACCCCTCAATGTTTGATGGAAACTTCCGCAGCGCGTTCGAACAAGGAATGGCGCCAATCGGCAAAGCTCTACACAAAAAAGGTGTATCGCCTGATGCCATAACAGTTGTTGGCGTTGCGATGGCTGGCGCCTGTGCGGTTGCTATCGGACTGGGACGGTTCCCGCTGGCGGTTCTGTTGCTGCTATTAACCGGTCTTCCCGACGCGCTGGATGGGGCGGTGGCCAAGGCGGCTGGTAAGGCCGGCCCTAGAGGCGCGTATCTTGACTCTGTTTCCGATCGACTCAGCGACGGGTTGCTGTTCGCCGGTGCTGGTTGGTATCTGGCTGTCGGTGACGAACCCAGATTGGCCATGCTGCCATTCGCCTTATACATCGCGGCATCGTTGGTCTCTTACCAACGGGCAAAGGCTGAGTCTCTTGGGTTCGACGCTAAGGGCGGCCTAATGGAACGAGCCGAACGGTTTATCGCTCTCGGATTCGGTCTATTGTTCAAAGCTCTGTTTGTGCCAACGCTATGGGTCATGTTGGCTCTTACGATCGCCACCGCAGCAGCTCGTTTCTACAAAGTTTGGGGTCAGGCCAGCGGTACTGCCCCAAGTCGACCACGACCAAACCGACGGGCCCGTCGGCGTTCTGCTCGCCCGGTGTCTGATATGCGTCAACGAGCCCGAGCCCGAGCCGAAGCCCGTCGGCGAAACCGCCGCTGAGCCGACCAAACGTCAGACTGTGGTTTGCCGTGCCTAGTCGAAGCAAAGCCCCATTGTCGTTACGGGCTGGTTCGCTTGCGGCTAGGACTGTGCCAATCGAAGTAGCTGCACCGATCGCTCAACGGGTGGCCGGGTTCGCTGGCCCACGCCTCATGCAGTCAAAAGCGTTGATGCTAAAACGGCATCTTCGACGGGCTGACCCGACATTGTCAGACGCCGATCTTGGCATCGTCTGTCGGCACGGATTTGGCTCCTACGGGCGGTACTGGGTTGAATCGTTCCGAATGCCGAACTTGTCGGTTGAGGAAATCGATCGTGGGTTCTCTTTCATTGGCTACGAACGAATCGAGGCTGTCCGACGCTCCGGCCTTGGTCCTATCTTGGTGATCCCTCACCTAGGTGGTTGGGAATGGGCCGCAGCCTGGATGGGGCGTATCGCTAACGTCGCGGTTACGGCCGTAGTTGAGGCTCTCGAACCCAAGGAAGTATTGGACTGGTTCACCGAATTGCGTAGTAGCTACAACGTCAACGTGATACCGCTTGGGCCCGAGGCCACCGGTGAACTTATTCGGGCTATTCATCGAACAGACGTACTTTGTTTGTTGTCAGATCGTGATTTGACTGAAGGCGGGCAAGCAACCAGTTTTTTCAATGAAGATACCACCCTTCCAGCTGGGCCTGCTCTGCTGGCGCGGCGAACCGGAGCACCAATCATCCCAACGGCGGTGTTTTTCCGATCTCGTCAACGGGTGTGCGTCATCGGAGAGCCAATTTGGCCCAATAAAGGGGCAAACCTTCGATCAGAGGTCGCTCGCATGACCGCAGAATATGCTGCGGCATTGGAACAACTGGTCCGCCAGGCCCCTGAACAGTGGCACCTGCTAGAGCCCAACTGGCCCTCGGATCATCAAAATCATCGGTAGCGCAGCCAAATGCAGCGCAGCATCGCAGCCGAATCGCTCCGTTTCACAACGCAGCAATACCATCGCTAAACCAAGATCGGAACCAGGAGAAGGAGCACCTTCGCCAATTGTGGTGTATCTTCGAACTCGTGCGAATCGGAATGGTTTGCCCCTACAGCCTGGCGGTCTGGGGAGGAGTTCAGTCTCAAGTTCTGGGCCTTTCCCGCGCATTGAGATCCCAGGGCGTCGTAACGCAAGTCCTAGCGCCGTGTGACGGTCCGCCGCCCGAGCCGTGGGTCACTCCGTTAGGCAATTCGATCCCGTACGCCCAAAATGGTTCGCTAGCGCCTCTGGCCCCCGACGTGGCCGCCCAACTTCGGGTGCTCGGAGCCATTTGGGATGAGCGGTTTGATGTTTTGCATCTTCATGAGCCGTTGGCCCCGGGCCCTACGCTCACAACGCTGATGGTCAAACCAACTCCGTTAGTTGGAACGTTTCACGCTAGTGGCAGCATCGCCGCTTATCGGTGGGCTCGCCCTGGGGTCCGCCGGCTGGCGTCACGTCTCGACCTTCGCGTTGCTGTTTCTCCCGATGCCGCGGGTATGGCTCGCCGATACCTAAACGGTTCTTACGAGATGCTGTTCAATGGAATTGAAACCGATCTTTATGATCAAGCCGAACCTTGGCCGTCGACTGAGCCAACGGTGCTTTTTCTAGGTCGGCATGAACCTCGCAAAGGACTGTCGTTACTGCTTGAAGCCTCGGCTCGACTCCCGGCGGGAATCAAGATTTGGGTTGGCGGTCAAGGGCCCGAGACCGAATCGTTGCAGGCTAGGTTTGGAAACAATCCGATGATTGAGTGGCTTGGCCCGTTATCGGAGTCTGAAAAGGTGGCGCGACTTCGGGCCGCTGACGTTTTTTGTGTCCCCTCGCTTGGGGGAGAGAGCTTCGGCGTGGTCCTCCTCGAAGCTATGGCTGCTTGCACCCCGGTCGTGGCCAGCAACTTGCCGGCATACGCGGTGGTGGCCGAGCAGGGAGCTGCAGCAACGCTATTTCCCACCGGCGACAGCGAAGGGCTAGCAAAGGCATTGTTGTTAGCTCTTGAACGTCCTCAGATTATTGAAGACAAGGTTCTGAGGGCGAGGAGCCGAGCCGAGCAGTACTCGATGGCAGAGCTGGCAACTGCATACATTTCTCGGTACCAGCGCGTACTCCAGATCTAGGTTGCCCCAAGTCGCGTCGGATCGAGCTGGACAGGTCGACTTGAGCGCCGCCAGAAGAGCTATTTGCGGGACTTAAACCAACGGTCGAGCTGGTACCGGCTAATTGGCTCTACCATGGAAGCGTATGTCTACGATTGATTCTTCGACCGACAGCGGTAGTCAAACTACGGCCAAGGCTGGGTCGGCTAACTCTCCTTCTCACGTTCGGCCCGTCGCCGTAGCGGTTGCGCTGCTCGCCGTTCCCTTCGTTGTTCTAGCTGTCCTGATCTGCGCCTTGCTTCCCGTAATTCCATGGTGGGCCGGTCTCTTCATTGGAATTCTCGCCGCCGTACTGGTAGTAGGTTTGCGTTTGCGTAAGGCTCACGATGTTGTCGTTGCCAGTTTCAAATCGGGAACTAGCGACTCAATTGGGGTTGAACGAGCCGGTAACTTACTTCAAAGTCTTTCTCTGGCCAGCGGAATGCCTGAACCCGAGTTGCGGGTGATCGCTGATCCATCTCGGAACGCGGCGGCGGTTCGTGCCGCCAGCGGATCTACGATCATTGTCACGTCCGGTTTATTGGACTCCGCTGATGTAATCCAAATGGAAGGTGTGGTAGCCCAAACCCTAACTCGGCTCAAAAACGGTGACGCCGAACGAGCCACAGTAGGTACCGCACTGTTCGGACTGCCTATTCTCGGCACCAGCCTCAAGGGCATTTTCGGTTCGGTTGCCAGGTTCGCGATGGACGACCGCAGTCCACAAGATCGAGATCTTCAAGCGGACCGGGAAGCCGTCGCTCTGACTCGCTACCCTCCAGGCCTTCGCGGAGCGCTTACGTTGATCAGCGAGGGACCAAGCCCCACGACGGTGGTGCCAGATAGCCTTGCTCACATGTGGATCGTTGAGCCGAACACAACAACGACCGCCCGAAGTGACCGGGCCCCGCTTGAACTACGAATCGACGCCCTAGCTGAACTGTGATTACACGACTGCGAGTCCGGCACTGGCTCGCAGTCACCTTTGGACTCATCTTGCTTGTGGCAGCATGGAGTGCTGACGTCACGGTTGTAGCTCCATCCCTGGATCCGGTTAGCCAGCTAGAGGCCATTAGGCCCCAGGTTGCCGGTGAGTCGGTTTCTCGATACCCGATTGAAGAGAATCGAACGAGTGCGGTTCCAAGCGCCAACCCCAACGAGGACTATGGCCCGAGAGCGCCCTTCACCGGACGTTCGGTACATCCAGATTTGCTGAGTCGGTCTGCGGTTATTGTCAAGATCGACAACCACCCAGCAGCCCGACCTCAAACAGGTTTACAGATGGCTGACATTGTTTTCGATATCAGGGCCGAGGGGGTTACTCGCTTCGCCGCGGTGTTTCATTCTCAATTGCCGGAACCGGTTGGCCCCGTGAGATCCAGTCGAACTTCTGACTTCGATATTCTTCGAGGGTTTGACACCCCGGTCTATGGATCTTCGGGAGCGAATGATGTTGTGGCTAGTGGCTTGCGTGAGCTCCCGATCGTCGAGCTGACAAATCGAACGCGGAATGAGTACTTTCGAGACTTCTCCCGCCCGGCGCCGCATAACTTGTTCGTAAACACTCCAGAGCTTTTGGCCCTAGCCCCAGACGGATTACCTCGCCCCCAGCCATGGTTTGTCTATCGTCGCCGGGACGAAGATACGTCCTCGAACGCTCAACCAGCTATTGGCCCGGTTGAAATTGCATTCACTGGAAGTCCAGTGGTCACTCATACGTGGGATGACAGAGTTCGGGGGTGGTTGCGGACTCAAGACGGGCGACCTCATTTGACCAGTGATGGGGACCAGCTGGCACCAGAAAATGTTGTGATCATGGTCACTGACTACAGCGTCAGCGCGGCTGACGTTACATCACCTGAGGTTCGGTCAACCGGCACCGGAGAACTAGTGGTTTTGACGAATGGTCAAATCATCGTTGGAAGTTGGGATCGGCCTGAACCATCGGACAAGCCAGTGTTAACCGATGTAGATGGGTCCGAAATAGCGCTATCTGAGGGCCGGACGTGGGTTTTAATGCCTGAACAGGGCCAAGTTACGTTTACTGAGGGTCAAGAACTCTCAGCGGTGGCAGGATCTGCATCGCAGTTCGAAGCTGTTCAGCCGAGCCAGAATTAGCCCGCCCCGAATCGTTGCGGACCTCGACCGGGAACACATACCGGCTCCGGATAAACCTAGGCCAGGTCTCAGAGGTGGCGGAATGTCGGTCGATCGTCACGAAAATCATTAGGCATAGTCGTCTTGGGTGGACATACACTAAGCGTCATGGCTTCAAATAACGAGAATCCGTCGACAGCAGTGGACTCTGGGCAAAGTGGAAACGCCGGTGCTAGTGGCCGAGTCGAAGGCTCCCCGCGGGTAAAGCGCGGATTAGCTGAGATGTTGAAGGGTGGTGTGATCATGGATGTGGTTACACCAGAGCAAGCGAAGATTGCTGAGGACGCCGGAGCGGTCGCAGTGATGGCTTTGGAGCGGGTTCCAGCTGACATTCGCAAAGACGGTGGCGTCGCTCGCATGAGCGATCCCGAAATGATTGAAGGCATCAAGGCCGTCACGACTATCCCAGTTATGGCAAAGGCCCGGATCGGCCACTTCGTCGAAGCGCAAATTCTCCAAGCACTGGGCGTCGATTTCGTAGACGAATCTGAAGTGCTCACCCCAGCCGACGAGGCCCACCATATTGACAAGTTCGCATTCACCGTTCCGTTTGTCTGCGGAGCAACCAACCTTGGCGAGGCGCTACGACGTATCAGCGAGGGGGCCTGCATGATCAGGTCAAAGGGGGAAGCAGGAACCGGTAACGTCGTCGAAGCTGTCCGCCATCTTCGCTCGATTGTGGGCGACATCCGAAAAATTGGACAAGCCGACGAAGCTGAGCTTTTCGAGTGGGCTAAGCAGCTTCGAGCCCCTCTGCCGCTAGTTCAAGAAATTGCAGAAACCGGCAAACTCCAGGTGCCGATGTTCTGTGCTGGCGGTCTGGCCACCCCTGCTGATGCGGCACTGGCTATGCAACTCGGGGCCGAGGCCGTTTTCGTTGGTTCCGGTATTTTCAAAAGCGCTGACCCAGCTCCCAGGGCAAAAGCCATCGTTGAAGCGACTACCAACTACAACGATGCAGCCATTTTGGCCAAGGTGAGCCGCGGTCTCGGTGCCCCAATGACGGGCATCGGAATGGACGACATTGACGTCCGCCTTGCTGACCGCGGTTGGTAGCTGCGGCTTCGCTGCCGATCAACGGCGGCGGGGTGGAGTTTTGCGGGCTGATGTTTTGAGTATCGAACAGAAGCTCCCGTCATTGTGATTGGCGTCCTAGCTCTACAGGGCGCGTTTAGAATGCACTGCGAAGCGTTAGCTCGATGTGGTGTGGAAGCGGCTGAGATTCGCACCGCTGAGCAGCTTGAACGTTGCCATGCGTTAGTTGTACCCGGCGGCGAGTCTTCGACGATGGCCAATTTACTCAATACGTTCGATCTGATCGATCCATTGCGGTCAAAGTTGGCGGCCAAGATGCCGGTTCTGGGCACGTGCGCCGGAATGATCTTAATGGCCAAGACGATCTCTGACGGGCAACCTGACCAGCTGTGTTTTGACGCTATCGATTTGGCTGTTCGTCGCAACGGCTATGGCCGCCAGGTCGATTCGTTTGAGGCTGACTTAGATATTGCGGTTGTTGGACAACCGCCTGTCCGGGCCGTGTTCATTCGGGCGCCGATGGTCGAGAACGTGGGGACTCGAGTCGAGATTTTGGCTGAGTTTGATCAGGTCCCAGTTCTTTGTCGACAAGACAATATTTTGGTGTCGTCGTTTCATCCGGAATTGACCGAGGATGATCGAATCCACGAGCTGTTCATCCAGATGGTCGCCCAGTCTGAGGTCTGAGTCCTAAACTCCAGATTTGCATCGGAGATGAACTCGCAGTTGCTGCGAGCGGGAATTGCCGGTTAGAACCGGCAACCGCAACATTGCCACTACAGTGTGACAACGGCTGCATTTCTTTACGCAACCGCGAGCGATGGCCTGCAAGATGTCAGAGATTGCTGTTCAAAAGGCTTTCGCTCGGTAGCTCTAGCGAGAGGACGTTGATAGGTGTCAGGCCATTCGAAGTGGGCAACGATAAAACACAAAAAGGGCGCAGCCGATGCTAAACGAGGCAAGCTCTTCGCCAAACTCATAAAGCAAGTAGAGGTCGCAGCCCGTACTGGCGGTGGCGATGTCGACTCGAATCCGACGCTCCGAACCATGTTTCAGAAAGCCCGCGACAACTCGGTTCCGTTGGACACCATCGAACGAGCGGTTAAGCGAGGAACGGGTGAGCTCGAAGGAGTTAACTACGAGCCGATCACTTATGAAGGTTACGCCCCTGGAGGCGTTGCCTTGCTCATCGATGTGTTAAGTGATAATCGAAATCGGACTGGTTCAGAAATTCGTTCGTTGCTGACGAAGAATGGCGGCTCACTGGCTGAGCCGGGTGCGGTTTCGTGGCAGTTCGAGCGCAAAGGCGTAGTCAAGGTGGCGAAGTCGGCCGAAGAAGACGACGTGATGATGGTCGGCCTGGACAACGGCGCCGAAGACCTCGAAGATCATGGTGAAGTTTGGCAGGTAACTTGTGAGCCTAGTGATGTGCTACCGCTGCGGGCAGCCCTGGAAGAAGCCGGCATCGAAGTAACCGAATCAGACACCACGATGGTGCCGAGTAACACGGTTCCAGTCGAGGATGTAAGCCAAGTGAAATCCGTTTTGGCGTTGGTCGAATTGTTGGATGATCAAGAAGATGTTCAAGACGTTCACTCCAACATCGACATCTCCGACGAAGTGTTTGCTGCGATCGACGACTAGTTGGTTGGGAGGTGACGGATCGAGGTGGCTATAACCCACCACCGACGCCGAGCAGCCGGGACCGGGTAACGCTTCGAACACCGCGGGACAGACTGATCGCGGCCACTACCCACGCAATAGCTCCGATTACGATTGGGTAAAGCCCACCACCAAATAGTGCTCCAGTCGACTGACTATAGGCCAGCCCGATAATAGGAAGGCTGACGAGCCCAGACGCTTGTTGGGCCGCAGCGGTTGAGGTTACTCGGGCTGATAGCCGCAAAACTAGTGACAGGCAGATGGCCAGGAACGGTGGTAGAACCCAAAGAATCATCACCCACCATTGCAGGGTCGGAAAGAACCAACCGCCAACGCTTGGACCAACGATCAGGTTAACCAGTATGGAGTAGAGCCCGAATCCAATAGCAACCGTGGCGTACCCGGGAGCCAAACTGGCGAGGAGTTTCCCGATATAGATTTCCTTAGCCGCCGCCGGTGAGTGGGCAAGGAATTCCCCAGTTCCTCGTTCTCGCTCGCCGACGATTGTCGATGCTCCGACCGCGGTGGAAATGGTTAGCGGAACAATAACGGCGACCGGGGCCAGGAGGAAAACGGCCAGGGCATAAGCGGTTTGCCCTTCTGGCGACGACCCTTGGATTTGTGTCTTAGCTGCCTCTGGTAGAACCTCGAGAGTTTGCGAGATCTGACCGACTACGGCTACATCTCCAATGCTGGTAATGGTTAGCAGAAGTGTGGCTGGAACGAACACGAAGAAGAGCGACCCGAGAAACGTCAGCGGCAACCAAAAGTCCTTGGCTTGAACGAGTTGTTTCAGGTCGGTTTTAGCAACCGTTAGTGTTCGAGACCAATTCATAGCTTCGCCGTCATTTCTGTTTCGGACCCGCCGGGTGCGGGAGTGGCCAGCTGATCGTCGCGGCGGATCCGAAGGTAGAGGTCTTCTAACGTGGGTTCGAATGGGATCACCGCTTCCAAACCGACTCCGGAGCGGGCCAACTCTGACACTAGGTCGGCGACGTTGGCGGTGGTCTCAAGCTCTACTCGTGCGGTATTTCCATCGCGCTCGTAGGAGATCGTTCCGGCCCGGGACTTGAGCTGGTCTAGGTCCGATCCAGTAGCCGTCCTAAGCTCGACAATACGATTGGGCCAATAACCGGTCGCCAGATGGTCAGGAACCCCCGATAGTAAGTTGGATCCGTTCTGCAAGATGATGATTTGGTCGGCCAGTCCTTCCGCTTCGAGCAGAAGGTGGGTACACATCAGAACGGTCTTCCCGTCACTGGTCATCTCGCGAACCATCGACAAGACCGAGTGAGCCGATTCCGGGTCGAGGCCCGATGTAGGCTCGTCGAGAAGGAGGAGATCCGGTCGGTGTAGAACGGCACGAGCTAGAGCGAGTCGGGTTTTCATGCCGGTTGAGTAACCACCGACTTGTTGATTGAGTGCGTCAACGATATCGAACTGCTCCGCTGCTTCAAGAATACGCTTAGGGGCATCGGCTTTGCTTAGTCCGTAGAGGTCGGCTGCATACTGCAAATTGTCTTGGCCGTTCAACCGGTCATAGAGCGAAGGCTTTGCGGTTACCACACCGCAGCGTCGCCTCACTTCCTCACCGTCTTCGCTGGTGGGGGACAAGCCAAAAACGGTTGCTGCTCCTGTGTCTGGAGTTAGTGCACCGGTTATGAGCCGGATTGCCGTTGTTTTGCCAGCTCCGTTTGGTCCTAGCAAAACTGAGATCTGGGCTCGTGGAATCCGCAGATTTAGGTCGGTGATGGCCGTCACGTCGCCAAAACTCTTATTGACACCGTTGAGCAACACCGTGTCATCGCCAGACTTTTCTGCAGATGGCGACGGTTTGGACGCTGTCAGGTGTCCAGGTCCGGCGTCGACGGTGCTGGTCGGTGTCGGACTCGTTGCCTGTGGAGGGTAAAGCTCGGTTGGCTCGGTCGTGGTTGAACGCCGCCGCTCAAGCCGCTCGGACGTAGAACCAATTTGGTCGCTGTCGCCCGGGGGATTTGTTGGCATAGCCCGGGGTGGAAGATTTGCTTCGGGCGGAGTGGTACGAAAAGCCATTAGGTCTCCATCGGCACCGATGAGAGGAATCTCAAGGTAGTGAAGGTCCATGGCAACAGATCCAATTTCGGCTAGCGTCGTACACATGTTCGTCTTGGGCATTGATCCAGGTCTATCGCGGTGTGGATACGCCATTGTTGAACCGGCCTCGCGGGGGCGGGGAAAAGCCCACGCGCTCGGAGTGATGCGAACCCCGACTGACGCTGGAGTGCCAGAACGACTAGCAATGTTGCAGGCCGACCTTGAGGAACTCGTTAACGAATATTCACCTGCCGTTTGTTCGGTTGAGCGAATTTTCTTTCAGAAAAACACCAAAACTGCGGTTTCGGTAGCTCAGGCATCAGGAATAGCGTTGGCGTTGGCGGCCAGCCGAGGAATGAAGGTCGAACAATATTCACCGTCGGAAGTAAAGTCGGTGGTGGCCGGTGATGGCACAGCGGGAAAGACAGCGGTTCAAGAAATGGTGCAGGTACTGCTTGGTTTGCCAACCCCGCCGAAACCGGCGGACGCTGCCGATGCTGCTGCCTTGGCGCTTTGCTATTTGGCTCATGACCCGGGCATGAAATTCGCTCAGCGCGACGCAGTCGCGATATCGAGTCCTGACACAGGCTCAAATATGAGAACGAGTAGGTCAAGATGACAAAATCAAAAACCGAAAGAGCGGAACAGTGATTGGAACGTTGCGGGGAACCGTGATCGAAAGGGAAGTTGCGCTTGATCGTTCGGCTGCCACTGAACTTACCATCGAGGTAGCGGGTGTCGGCTATCGGGTTTCGACGACGGCGGCCACACTTTCTCGGCTACCGGGCGACGAAGTGGTGTTGCTCTATGTCCATCACCACATTCGTGAGTCGGATCAAAAGCTGTTTGGGTTTTTGACCAAGGAAGAGCGCAAAGCGTTCGAGGGGCTACTATCGGCTCATGGTGTTGGGCCTTCGTTGGCCCTCGCGGTTTTGGCCACCCACTCGGTTCGCCAGCTAGCGGCCATACTGAGCGAGGAAGATCTTGGCGCTCTGTGCGAGGTTCCTGGAGTGGGAAAGAAAACGGCCCAACGGCTGTTGGTCGAACTCAAATCGTCGCTAGTGCTGCCTGCTCTCGATGGTGAGCCTTCTGAATCTGGCATCGATTTAACTGATTCAGCTGGCCACGAAACAAGCCCGTTGACCGACGTGAAGGAAGCGCTCGTCAATCTTGGTTACTCCTCAGAGGAAGCACGCCGAGCAGTGGTTGGCCTGCGAGACGAGGCGGATGATGACAGCGATTCCGGTCAGCTGTTGAAGCGGGCGTTAATGAAGCTGGCGAAAGGTTAGAAATGCCGAGAGACGAGATCCTTGACCCCACGCCAACTCCAGAAGAAAAAACGGCGACCATACTGAATGATGAAGCCGAACTCAGACCACGAACTCTTGACGATTTTGTTGGTCAATCTCAGCTCAAAGAACGACTAGGAATAATTCTGGAGGCAGCCAAGGGCCGTCAGCAAGCCGCTGATCACCTGCTGTTCGGAGGTCCGCCCGGGTTGGGGAAAACAACGCTGGCTGGAATTGTTGCCAACGAGCTGGATACCCATTTACACATAACATCGGGCCCAGCTATTGAGAGAGCCGGAGATTTAGCCTCGATACTGACCAAACTCGAACCGGGTGACGTGCTGTTCATTGATGAGATCCACCGGTTGCCGAGAATTGTCGAAGAGGTTCTTTACCCGGCGATGGAAGATTTACAGCTCGATGTTCTGCTCGGTAAGGGCCCGGCTGCTCGATCGATCCGCTTCGACTTGGAGCCGTTCACCCTCGTTGGCGCCACTACGAGAACCGGTTTGATAACCGGACCACTTCGGGATCGGTTCGGATTCGCTTTCCGCCTGGATTTCTATGAGTCCGCCGATTTGGAGAGGATCGTTATCCGGGCAGCCGATGTGCTGGGGGTATCGATCGATTCCAACGGAGCAGCTGAGATTGCTATGCGGAGTCGCGGAACCCCGCGAATAGCGAATCGGTTGCTTCGCCGGGTTCGTGACTACGCCGAGGTTCGAGGTTCTGGTGTTGTTGATCACGAGGCGGCAGCCGATGGTCTCGCTCTTTTTGGTATCGACGACCGCGGCCTCGACAAGGTAGATCGAGCGCTGCTCAGCAATTTGTGCGAGCGCTTTTCTGGCGGCCCAGTCGGGTTGTCGACCTTGGCGATAAGTATTGGTGAGCCACCGGAAACGGTTGAGGAAGTTATAGAGCCATTCCTCATACAACAAGGGCTACTCATGCGGACCGCTCGAGGTCGAGTGTCGACCTCGTCTGCTTGGCAACACCTTGGACTGGAGCCACCAGACACATCGATGACAGCGCCGGAAGTCACGTCACTTTTCGAGTAGCGGACAGAGCGAACTAGTACGTAGAAACAAATTTCCGGACGACGGTTCAATTTGGCGGAGGATCTGGTTCAATCAAGCCTGTGTCAATCGCTAACCAACCCTCGGTGTCGAACCTTGACGATGGAACGTCCAACCTGGCGTCTGGGGCAATCGCTGACAGCGATTCCATTTCGGCGTATGACTATGAGTTGCCTGAATCATTCATCGCTCAACAGCCAGCCGAACCCAGAGACAGCGCTCGGATGCTTGTTGATGTAGCTGGCTCGGTTGAGCATAAACAAGTAGCGGATTTGGCCAGCTATGTAGGACCGGGCGATGTGGTGGTGGTCAACACGACTCGCGTTATTCGGGCCCGAATGCACGTGCGTAAACCAACCGGCGGCTTGGTTGAAGTCTTGCTGCTTGAACCCACGGCAACGCCTAACCAGTGGAAGGCGTTAATTCGTCCGAGTAAAAAGGTTGCTCCCGGGATGTTGCTGACCGCCGACTCCGGCGGTGACGCGGTGGCGGTCGAGGCGGGCGCAGTGCTCGATGGCGGACAGCGGCTTGTAACGGTTTATCCCGAAGTGATCGACGCTATCGGACAAGTTCCGCTCCCTCCCTATATCACCGAGCCGCTAGCAGATCCGGAGCGGTATCAAACAGTGTTCGCCGACGTCGAGGGGTCGGTGGCGGCTCCTACAGCTGGTCTTCATTTGACCGACGAGCTGCTCGACCGAATTCGTGCCGCTGGAGCGATGGTCGTGCCGATTGAGCTCCGAGTCGGCCTGGCTACATTCAAACCGATATCGTCGGAACGGATTTCCGATCACATCATGCACCGCGAATCCTACTCGGTAACCGAGCAAGCGTGGAAGACGATCACTGAAGCTGGCCGGGTGATCGCAGTTGGAACGACTGTTGTTCGGACCTTGGAATCGGTTGCAGCCAACAACACGCTTAGCGGCGACACGGAGTTGTTCATTCGTCGCGACTTTGACTGGCAGATTGTTGATGTCTTGTTAACCAACTTCCATGTGCCGAAGTCGTCGTTACTGGTTCTGGTTGACTCGTTTTATGGTTCCGGTTGGCGCCGGCTCTATGAACAAGCAAAGAAGCGAGATTATCGTTTCTTCTCGTTCGGTGATTGTATGTTGCTAGCTAGGTCCGGCTCAATGGAGTCCGCAACTCTGGCCTCGGACGAAATTCGGATCGACGACGAGAGGAACGTGCCGTCGTTGTGACTGATCAAAAGATCTCAATGACGGTGACCGCTTCCGATGGCTCAGCTAGAGCTGGAGTAATGAAGACCAGTCGGGGCGAAATTCAGACGCCGGTATTCATGCCCGTAGGCACCCGAGCTGCGGTCAAGACCCTCGACACGTTTGATCTAGAGCGGCTTGGACCCCCGATTGTGTTGGCCAACACCTATCACCTCATGGAGCGACCGGGTTCGGAATTGATCGCTGAGCAAGGGGGCCTCCATCGCTTTATGGGGTGGGACGGTCATCTCCTAACCGACTCGGGCGGATATCAAGTCTTCTCACTTGAACCCAAAATTACCGAAGCTGGTGCCACCTTCCGTTCGGTCTACGACGGGGCTTATGTCGAGCTATCGCCGGAGAAAGCGGTTGCTGTCCAACAAGATTTGGGGTCTGACATTGCCATGGTGCTCGACGTTTGCTCGGCCCTGCCAGCAGAGCGGGAAAATCTTCGAGCCGCGCTCGATCTGACGATTCGATGGGCCGAGCGAGCCAAGGAAGCGCACGGCGATCACCCCCAGGCCCAGTTCGGTATCGTCCAAGGCGGAGTGGAAGTAGATCTTCGGGCCGAATCAGCTGAGCGAACGGTTGCCATCGGATTCGATGGCTACGCTGTCGGCGGCTTGTCGGTGGGGGAAGGGCGAGACACCATGGTTCCCGCTTTAGCAGCTGCTACCGCAGTTTTGCCCGAGGACCGACCGCGCTATTTCATGGGCTTGGGTGATCCAGTCGGGCTAGTCGAAGCGGTCCACAATGGTATAGACATGTTCGATTGTGTTTTGCCAACCCGATTAGCCAGACACGGAACTGCTTTGACCAGCGAAGGTCGTTTGAATCTCAAAAACAGGCAGTTCGCTACTGACGATCAGCCGATCGACCCCGCCTTCACTCACGACCTGTCGGGACGGTTCTCTAGGGCCTACATACGGCACTTGCTAGTCACAAATGAACCCACAGCGGGCCGAATTATCACTCTTCACAATTTGGCTTGGCTCGCCAATTTGGCCGATGAGATGCGCACAGCGATCATCGAGAAACGATTTGAAGCTTTTCGTCAAAAGATCTGGGCCCAGTGGGCACCGCAAGAAATTCTTCCAGAGCCATGAAACCAGCGCTTGGTGGCGCCTGATTGACCAGTAATAGCGCTAACGTCATCTAGCTGAAGGCTAAGCAGCGCGCGACCGGAGTTTCGTTATGGAGTTTTTGCCCCTATTAGTTGTCGGTGTACTTATGTACGCCGTTTTGGTTCTGCCTCAGCAGCGTCGAGCTAAGGCTCATCGCGCTCTACTGGACTCGATCGAAGAGGGAGATGAGGTAGTTACCAGCTCAGGGTTCTACGGGTTCATAAATGCAGTCGATGGCGACGTGGTCTGGATAGAAGCCGCAGAAGGCGTAGAACTCAAGCTAACGAAGAGCGCGATTTCGTCAAAGGTGACCGCTCCAAGCGCTACCGATGCAGATGAGATCACTGATTCTGTAGACGAAGATGAGTAACTACGAGCCCGGAGGTTCTGGTATGAGCGACCGAAAAGTGCCGCTCCTTATGGTTTTGCTGGCGGTGGGAGCAGGTTTTCTGGCTTCAACCTACTTTGCTGCCCGAGATGGAGTTGGCCCGCTTGATGCTCCAGCCTGGTTGTTGCCGACTTTTCTCCTTATTCTCTTCCTGATTTTCCTGTTCTACTTCTTCGAAAATATCGAGGTTGGGAGCGGACTCCCGATACCACAACGGGTCACAGCAATTCTGGTAGTTCTGGCGGCAGCGTTTGGCGCCATCTATACCGTTGGTGCTCAAAACACGCCATTGCTTGGTCTTGACCTTCAGGGCGGAGTCAGCGTGGTACTTGAGCCAAAGGCCACAAGCGATAAGCAACTAACTGACGAATCGCTCGATCTGACCGTCGAGCTACTACGGGCTCGTATTGACGAGATCGGTGTAGCTGAGCCTGAGATCTCCCGCCAAGGTGACAATATCGTTGTCGGCCTACCTGGCAAGGTAGAAGATCAACAAGAGTCCCTGCGGCGGCTGCAACAGACGGCGGAACTCAGGTTCCGGCCAGTATTTCTCGACTCAGCCGTTATGGCCCAGCTTGAGTTGTCTAACCAGCTTCAACAGCTTGAGGCCGAAGGCGTTGACCTAGAGAGCCTCGACCTCGATGACGACGGAAACATCGTTCAGCCCGACCCAGACGCATCTGATAGCACTGAGGCTGACGGTACTGGGGCAGATAGTACTGATCCGGAGGGTACTGATGCCGAGGGCACTGAAACTAGTGTTCCCGACGATAGCGAAGAGTCGCTTGGCGCTCAGCCGACGGTAGTTCCAGCCTCGTTGCGATTCCAAGATGACACCACTGACTCGACTGAGGTCGATTCGACAGAAACGACAGTGGTTGAATCGCCAGACGATAGCGCCACGGTCGAACCGGTGCCAGACGAAACATCACCCGATCAGCCGCCGCTTGAGGACATACTGCCCGAAGGTACCGAGCTGATTACGCCTCCGGCCGCAGAGCAGGGGACCGTTTCTCCCGAACAGCTAGCAGCCTTGGCTGCATGCGGACTTAGCGACGGCGGAATTGAGGCTGCTGGACTGGTCGACGGCGTCACCCCCGACGACGCTGACCTGGCTGACGCCTACGTCGTGCTCCGCGACTCAGACGGACAACGGTACTGTCTCGGGCCAACAATCTTGACTGGCGAGACCATCGAGGATGCAACCGTTACGCAGCCGCCGGGCCAAGGTTGGATTGTTAACCCAACCTTCCTGGCCGGTTCAGCTGGCATCGACCAATTCAATCAGGCCGCATCGGTTTGCTACTTGGCTGACCCTGACGTCTGCCCGGCTGGACTTGGCGGCGAGCGGGGCCGTTTGGCTGTTGTTCTTGACCACGAAGTGATTTCCGCTCCGTCGATCAACAACGCCAGTTTCCGTCGTAGCGATATTCAAATCTCTGGTGCGTTTGATGAAGCTGGAGCTCGACGTCTAGCCGAGGCGCTTCGTTTCGGTTCTCTCCCGCTTGAGCTAGAAGCGCAAGAGACAAGAACTGTTTCGGCGTCAATTGGTCAAGACGTTCTTCGCTCTGGTGTTATCGCTGGCCTTATTGGCCTGGCGCTAGTAGCCCTCTACCTGCTGGCGTACTACCGCCTGGCCGGTTTGGTGGCCATCTCAGGCTTAGTTCTATCGGCGTTGTTGCTGTGGACCATCGTTTCATGGTTCGGTGAAAAGTTCGGACTAGCACTCAGTCTGGCTGGGGTGGTCGGGCTCATTGTCTCGATTGGAGTCTCGACTGACTCCAACATTGTCTACTTCGAAAACGTTAAAGACTCGTACCGATCCGGTCGGCGAGTTCCGACTGCGGTAGAGCGAGCTTACGAGTCGTCGATCTCAACCATCATCAAAGCCGACGTGGTTAGCCTTATTGCTGCCATCTTGCTTTACGCGCTAACGGTCGGAGCGGTTCGAGGGTTCGCCTTCTATCTCGGATTAGCAACGATTCTCGATCTAGTTATCTCATGGATGTTTATGCGACCTGCGTTGGGTTGGCTGGCCCGCCGGGCGCAAGCTGATGACAATCCGCGAATTCTTGGTCTGCCACTAGAGGGAGGGGCGCAATGAGCTTGATTCGAGACATTTTCGCCAACGAGTCAACTATCGACTTTCGACCTAAATGGAAAGTCGCCCTTACGGTCTCTGGTATTTTCCTTGTCGTGTCGCTAGGTCTTCTGCTTACTCGGGGATTGAACCTCACCATTGACTTCGAAGGCGGCGGAGTATGGGAAGTTCCGGTTAGCTCCGAAGTGACTGTGGCCGATGTTAGGGGCGTGCTTCCACCGATTGGCGAGGCCAAGGTCCAGATTCTGGACGGGGTTGAGGGATCACGCACGGCCCGCGTCCAATCGGGAACCGACGCCATCGAATTTGCGCCAGAAGTAGTTACCGCTTTAGCTGAGTTGGCTGGAGTCGGTACTGACGAAGTGGCCGAATCAACTGTTGGGCCTACTTGGGGCGCCAGCATTACCGAAAAGGCGCTGCGAGCGCTTATCTTGTTCTTTCTTGTCGTGGCTTTCTATTTGGCCTGGCGGCTTGAGTGGCGCATGGCGGTCGGTGCCTTGGTCGCTGTTGTTCACGATCTAGTAATAACGTCGGGTATCTACTCGCTTTTTGGGTTCGAAGTAAGTCCGGCCACGGTCATTGCGTTGCTCACGATCTTGGGCTATTCGCTATATGACACCGTGGTCGTATACGACAAGGTGCTCGAGAACCAAAAGGGTCCGCTCGGTTCTGACACCAGCGAAGAGCTTGTCAACTTCTCGATGAACCAGGTTCTGATGCGGTCAATTAACACGACCATCACAACCGTTCTGCCGGTTCTTTCTATGTTGGTCATCGGCGGCTTCTTCCTCGGTGGAACAAGCCTTCGAGGCTTTGCCTTGGCCTTGTTCATCGGCCTGCTGTTGGGAACGTACTCGTCAATATTTGTCGCTGCTCCGCTTCTGGTAATGCTCCGCAACTTGGCGCCTGATGCCAAACGGTTTGCCGAAGCGGAAGCAAGGCGGATGGAGCGGTCCGGACAAGACGGCGATCTCGGATCGGACGGGTTTGGCAGCCGATCAGACTTGTCGGCCCGTCCCCGCAAGAGGCGACGAAAAGGCTCGTCAGCCCGATCACTACGTTAAAATCTGAACCTAAGCGACCCGGCCGGCCCGTACATCGGCCTTAGAGGCCAGCCAAGGCTGGTGGGCGCTTCGGTGAGAGCCGGTCACACGATGACGCTATAATCGACTTACCTTCGAAAACGTTGTGAGGCGAGTTGTGGTCGTAGTGATCGATCAATCTGATGAAGTGATACCGCGGTGGTAACAGTTCATCGAGTTTTGCCTTGGCGGCGAAAGCGCCGATCAGTTGAAGCCCAAGTCGAACCGTTACTACATAGGTTCGTCGGCCCAAATCGAGACGCCCAGATCGACACCGTAACTCGGGCCTACCAAACCGCCGCCAAAGCTCACTCATCACAGCAGCGGAAGTCCGGCGAACCATACATTGTTCATCCACTCGCAGTAGCTCGAATTGTTGCTGAGCTTGGGCTCGATGAGATAGCGATCTCGGCTGCTCTGCTTCATGACGCCGTTGAAGATACCAGGATCGAACTTACCGATATTGATCGAGCATTCGGACCCGAAGTGGCCGCCATCGTCGATGGTGTCACCAAGCTTGATCGAATCCGGTTCGATTCCAAAGAAGCACAGCAGGCGGCAACGTTTCGGAAGATGCTGGTCGCGATGTCGAAGGATTTACGGGTCCTCATCATCAAGTTGTCCGACCGGCTTCACAACTTGCGTACGCTTGCTGCGCTGCCAGAGTGGAAGCAGGAGCGGAGCGCCATCGAAACACTCCAGGTGTACGCTCCGTTGGCCCATCGCCTTGGTATGCAAGAGATGAAGATGCAACTCGAGGACTTGAGCTTCGCCGCGTTGCACCCGAAGCGGTACGCCGAGATCGAACGAATGGTGGCACTCCGAGCTCCGGAACGAGATTTCTATCTAACGCAAGTGCTTGAAGACGTTCGATCTCGGGTCGAAGAACTGGGAATCGAGGCCGATGTCGTTGGCCGAGAAAAGCACCTGTACTCGATCTACGAAAAAATGCAGGCCAAGAGCAAACAGTTCGACGAGATAAACGACTTGGTTGGTATCCGGGTCATTGTCGAAACGGTTCGAGATTGCTACGCCGCGCTTGGTTCAATTCACGCCACCTGGAAGCCAGTCCAAGGCCGGTTTAAAGATTACGTCGCCATGCCCAAGTTCAACCTTTACCAATCTCTCCATACCACGGTGGTCGGCCCGCAAGGCAAGGCGATCGAGGTTCAGATCCGAACCAAAGAGATGCATGAGCGAGCTGAATCTGGTGTTGCCGCCCACTACTACTACAAAGAGCAAATGGAAGACGGCGACAGCGCCGATCTGCCGTGGCTAACCCGAATTATCGATTGGGGCAAAGAAACCTCCGATCCGGCCGAGTTCATGGAGAACTTGAAAGTCGATCTAGATCAAGAGGAAGTCTTCGTCTTCACTCCTCAAGGAGCGGTCACCACACTTCCATCGAACTCAACGCCGATTGACTTTGCCTACGCCATTCATACCGACGTCGGCCACCGGTGTGTCGGAGCAAAGGTTGATGGTCGGCTAGTTTCGCTTTCTGAACCGTTGACTTCTGGCCAAACGGTTGAGATCTTCACGTCGAAAGTCGTCGGTGCTGGCCCCTCGCGAGACTGGCTCAACTTCGTTTCGTCTCACCGGGCATCGTCGAAGATACGGCAATGGTTCTCTCGTGAGCGTCGTGAGGATGCGATTGCCACCGGTGAGGCCGAACTCAAGAAGGCCTTGAAACGAGAGGCGATGCGTCTGAGCGACTTCGGCCCCAACGCCGGTGCCGCAATTATTGCCGTTGCCAACGACATGAGCTACGCCGACGCTGATTCGCTCTATGCCGCTATCGGGGAGCGTCACACGTCGAGTCAAACAGTAGTCGCCCGGTTGTTAAAGCTGAAAGACGATGAACAGGTCGACGCCAAGAAAGAACTAACAGGACGTAGCAGTCCAGCCGAGATCGAAACCGTTCCGGCGCGTCGGGAACCACCAGGGGCAACCGGCATTCGCATCGAGGGCCTCGATGATGTTTTGGTCCGGCTCTCACGTTGTTGCACTCCTGTTCCTGGCGACGAGATCATGGGCTTTGTGACCCGAGGCCGAGGAGTTTCGATTCACCGGACCGATTGCGCCAATGCCGAATCTTTAGCCAGCTCTCAAAACGACCGTCTGATCGACGCCGAATGGGATCCAGCGGCCGAAGCCGATCATTTCGTCGCTTCACTCGAAATCAAAGCCTACGACCGCTCACACCTACTATCAGAAGTGTCGCGAGTGTTCTCCGATCAGCACGTCAACATTATCCATTGCAGCACGGTGACCTCCGAGGACCGAATTGCTCGACTGACGTTTGAGTTTGAGATCGCCGACCCCTCGCATTTGCAAGCGCTGATGCGATCGATCCGCGGGGTGGACGGTGTCTACGACGTGTATCGCGTCGTGCCTGGTCTAACCGGCTAGGCTCTAACGCCGCCGAGTTATTTGACTACTGGTTGAGTGGCGAGCAGAAATTTGCTGGCCAGGATTTGTCGACCGATGGCCGCGAGACTTCGCTATATCCAGCTGCGAATAAAGCAGTTTCGGTGTTGAATGTTGTCGATATCTGAAAATTCCCAGTCGTTGGGCTGTATGCCCTGTACGATCAGGCTCGCTATGGCGCGCTCAGAATTCCAATCGCTTCCCGGGACCAGGGACCTGCTAGAGCCCGATGCGTCGCGCTTTCGCTCTCTGGTTGATTTATTCGCAGTTGAAGCCCGAAACGCTGGATTCGGTCAGATTGTGCCGCCAATGTTCGAAGACGTGGGAGTCTTTGTTCGATTAGGTGAGGCGTCCGATGTGGTGTCGAAAGAACTGTATGCCTTTGAAGACAAAGGAGGCCGGTCGATAGCCCTCCGGCCTGAGTTCACTGCCTCGGTTTGTCGGGTCTATTCCCAACATCGCCAGATTCTCCCATGGAAGACGTGGTATGCCGGGCCAAGCTTTCGCTACGACAAACCCCAAAAGGGTCGGTTTCGCCAGTTCGATCAAGTTGGAGCGGAGGTCATTGGAAGCAACGACCCTGATATCGATGTCGAGATGATCGCATTGGCATGGCGTTTCTTCGCCAAGCTAGGCCTCACTGACGTCACGTTGCTTGTTAACTCACTAGGCGACGCCGAGGACCGTCCTCGATATTTGCGCGCATTACAGGACTTTTTCAGCTCGCGTGCTGATGAGCTGTCTGAGCAGGCGTTGGAGACACTGAAAGTCAATCCGCTCCGGGTGTTGGACTCGAAACGTCCAGGCGACGCAGTGGTCGCGGCCGAAGCTCCGGTTCTGGTCGACTTTTTGTCCGACGACGCTCGTGCCGCATTCGAGAGGGTAAAAGCAGGATTGGACGCCTTGGGAATTCCCTTTACCGTTGCCCCTCGGTTAGTCCGAGGACTGGACTACTACACCCGTACTGCCTTTGAGTTTGCCTCCGCAAGCCTGGACGCCGCCCAAAACGCCCTAGGAGGCGGCGGCCGCTACGATGGCCTGATTGAGAATCTCGGCGGACCGCCGGAACCGGGAGTGGGCTTTGCTATTGGGGTGGATCGGACGCTGCTGGCCTGCGATGCCGCCGACGTGTTCCGCCCGACTGACCTGTCCCCACAGGTATGGGTGGTTGCTGTCACCGATGGAACCGAAGGTCTACGTTTGGTCGAAGAGCTCAGGCAGTCGGGGATACGGGCCGATCGAAGTTTCGATGGGCGATCAATGAAAGCTCAAATGAAAGCAGCCAACCGGTCGGGAGCAGAAATTGCTCTAATCATCGGGGACGATGAAGTTGCTTCCGGTACGGTTTCAGTTCGAACAATGCGTGGAGACGGACAACAAGAGTCAGCTCAGCGCGCCGAGATAGTTGAAAAGGTCAGGTCGTTGTTGTCATGATGCGAACCCATCTTTGCGGGGTACTCACCCAAGCGAACATTGGAGATAAAGTCACCGTTACCGGCTGGGTCAACCGGCGCCGCGAACACGGAGAACATCTCGCCTTTGTCGACCTCCGGGATCACACTGGAATAGTGCAGTGCGTGGTCGACAACACAGTCGACGTTCGAAGTGAATACGTAATCAAGGTAACTGGTCTGGTCCAGCAGCGACCAGAGGGCACCGTCAACGAAGCACTTACCACCGGACAAATCGAAATCTCCGACGTTGAAGTAGAAATTCTGTCGGCGGCAGAACCACCACCGTTCCCACTAGATGACCGAGCAGACGAAGTCGATGAGATGGTCCGGCTCAAGTACCGCTACCTCGATCTTCGTCGGGAGCGGATGCAGCGAAACATGCGGGTTCGGTCCAAGGTGAACGCCGCTGTTCGCTCGGCCATGGTTCGACAAGAATTCGTCGAAGTTGACACCCCAATGCTCATGCCGACTACGCCCGAAGGCGCCCGGGAGTTTGTTGTTCCATCCCGTCAAAAGCCAGGCTCGTTCTATGCCTTGCCCCAGTCTCCACAGCTATACAAGCAGCTACTAATGGTTGGTGGTCTGGATCGTTACTTCCAGATTGCTCGCTGCCTGCGAGACGAAGATCTGCGGGCTGACCGCCAGTACGAATTCATGCAGCTCGATATGGAGATGAGCTTCGCTGAGGTTGATGACGTACTAGCCGCAGTGGAACAAGCAGTGCTCGATGCAGCCGAAGCGGCGACCGGAGTTCGCCCTGGTGACATCGAACGAATGAGTTGGCACGATGCCATGAACCGTTTCGGAACCGATAAGCCCGACCTTCGGTTTGACATGGAGCTCATTGAACTGACGGAGACCTTCGCCGGGACCGAATTCAAAGCCTTCGGTTCGGCTGAATCGATCAAGGGGATAAACGCCAAAGGTGCCGCCGAAGATTGGGGTCGCAATAAACTCGATGGTCTCACCGAAACAGCTAAATCGTTCGGGGCCAAGGGCATGGTGTGGATGAAGGTTGGTCCGAATCAAGAGCTTGATTCGCCGGTCGCCAAATTCTTGTCAGACGATGAAAAGCAAGCGCTCGCTGCCCGCTGTGCTGCTGAGCCCGGAGATCTGCTCCTACTGATCGCAGACGAATGGCACACCACTTGTGAAGTGCTCGGCGAGCTGCGGAACCGATTGGGACGACCGCCGGTTAGCGAAGGCCCGTACAAGTACCTTTGGGTAGTCGACTTTCCGCTGTTCGTTGGGGTCGACAAGACCAGCGGTTTGCCGAAACCAGGTCACCATCCGTTCTGTCATCCTCATCCGGAAGATCTCGACAAGATGGAGACAGACCCAATGGCGGTCCGGGCCTGGGCCTACGACCTTGTGTTGAACGGCTGGGAGCTTGGATCTGGCAGCATCCGAATTCACGACGCAGCTTTGCAGCGTAGAGTTTTCGCGCTACTTGGAATTGATGATGATGAGGCAGAGAAGCGGTTCGGATTCTTCCTTAACCCGTTCAAGTATGGTGCGCCACCGCACGGAGGGTTCGCCTTTGGGTTGGAGCGGTTGGGAGCGATCCTCGCTGGCGAAGAGAACATTCGTGAAGTTATTGCCTTCCCCAAGCCGCAATCTGGACTCGACCCTATGACTGGGGCGCCGAACGAGATCGATGCCGATGTGTTGGCTGAGCTCGGGGTGCGGACGTTGCCACCGGCGACCTAACGCTAGCGGTTCGGAACTGAGCGCTGAGGGTTAGAGAATCCAGGTTTCGATGGCAATGTCGGTTCGGCCTAAATCAGGATAGTTCTCAGTTGAGCCGGCGTCGGGCGTGATTCGCATCGTCAGCGTGTATCCGTTGCGTTTAGCGATGGCTTCGTCGACTCCTGCTGGTTCGATTTCGAAGCCGACTCGTTCAAGCTCGTCGGCAAAGGCGGTGCCAACTTCGGCCGGATCACTGTGGGACGACACAAAGGTCGTGTGTCGGTCGACATCAGCTTCTCCGTCGCTTATGGAATGAAGATCATAAGGTAGGTCGATGTCGGCTAGCAGGGTGCTGATTGTCACCTTCGACGGATCTGAAGCCGCAGTCTCTTCTGCGATTTCAGCTTTATCAGATGATGAGAGGTCAGCGTCTCCAAGTTGGGTTGCTTCGTTGTCGATCTCGGGATCGCCCGAGGTTGGACTGTCGGCGGTCTCGGCCTGACTGGATGGCTCAGCGCTAGCCTGGCTGTCGCTCTCGACCTTTGGGGTGGCCGTGCTGTCTGTCGTCTCGCTGGCTGCGATTTTCGCTTGGTTGCGTTTCGACTTGCCCCGTCTACGCTTTTTCGAGCCGCGCCGTTTTGAATTTTTGTCGACGACGGCGCACGCAGTTTCATCCACATCGGGATGTTCAACCGCGGCTGCATCGACTTCCTCAGCGTCGTTGGCTTCCACCTTCACCGCTTGTTCGTCCTGGGCGCTTGCTGCGTCTTCCGGAACATCTCCAACTCTTCGGCCACTCTTTTTGCCGTCAGCGGAACGATCATCGACCGCTGGCTCGTTTCGTTTGCCAGTTCCGGTTTCCACTGCAATCGTCTCTTTCTCAGCCTCGAGCGCTGTTTCTTTTTCTGTTTCTTTTTCTGTTTCTGACTGGTCGTTTCCGGCGTCTTCACTAGTGACTACGGCTTCATCGTCTTCGTTTGTAGTTGTGTCTTCCTCGACGTGGCTGTCTTCGTTTGCGGTCGCTACTTGGCTTTTGGGCTCTTGTTGGCCGACTTCGACGGCTTGGTTTTGTCGCTGGCTAGGGTCGGCGGAGGCACTATCGTTGTCAGTCGCGTCGTCGAGTAGCGCTTTTTCCTCGTTGGCCCGACGACTCAAGTAGGCGTTTAAGAGCAAGGCGGAGAAGAACAACCACAAGATGAACACCGCGATGAGGATGATGTAGACGGTTCTCATGTGCCATCGACTTTCGAAGACTCAGTTGGATGGCTTAACGCTCTCGGAGACCTAATGCCATCGTCGGAGTAACGCCTCGGGAAGGTCGCCGTGCCGATGCGAGTTCGTTGCCCGTCGTTGAGGCGGTAACCTTGCTCAATCGGCTCAACAAACCAAGGTGAAGAGAACCTATTCAGTGCTGCTGCTGAGGAGCGGCTGAAAGCCAGATCTCCACTTGCCAGCAGGCTTCGTCCACTTCGCCTCAGCGATGTCGTGGGGCAGCGCCATCTACTAGGCGTAGATGGTCCACTTCGTCGGTTGGTTGAGGCAGATCGTTTAACGTCGGTCATTTTCTGGGGTCCCCCCGGAACGGGCAAGACAACGCTGGCCAAGTTGGTTGCGAGCGCGTCGTCTAAGGAGTTCGTACAACTATCGGCAGTCAACGCTTCAGTAAAAGACGTTCGGGAAGTAATTTCTGCCGCACAAGAGCGACTGGGCGCAGTTGGGCGAGGGACAATTTTGTTTTTGGACGAAGTTCATCGCTTCAACAAAGCTCAACAAGATGCCTTGCTACCGTCGGTTGAATCGGGAGTACTTACGCTCATAGGAGCCACAACCGAAAATCCGTTTTTCGAGGTCAATCCGCCGCTACGAAGTCGTTCGACGTTATTTCGGCTCGAAGCACTGACCGAAGATGACTTGATCGAACTCATAAATCGTGGACTCCAGATTGAGGGTGCAACAGCCTCAGAGGAAGCTAAGGCCTACTTAGCCAGCAGAGCGGCTGGTGATGGGCGTCAGGTTCTGACCACACTTGAAGTCGCTGTTGCCTTGGCTAGTTCAAGGCCGACCGAAAATGAGTCGAGCCAACAACAGCGAAACCAACCGCCAGACCTAACCATGGCCGATGTTGAGGCGGCGACCGATCTCAAGGCACTGCGGTACGGCCGCGACGAACACTACGACGTCATCAGCGCCTTTATCAAGAGTATTCGCGGGAGCGACCCTGATGCTGCTCTGTATTGGCTCGCTCGAATGTTGACCGCTGGAGAAGATCCTCGGTTTATTGCCAGACGCTTGATGATTGCAGCATCAGAAGATATTGGAATGGCTGACCACTCGAGTCTGCTGGTCGCAGAAGCTGCGGCTCGGGCGGTAGATTTTGTTGGTCTTCCCGAAGCCAGGATCAACTTGGCCCACGCTACGGTGCACCTGGCCCGGGCTCCAAAGTCGAACTCGGCCTACCTCGGGCTGGGTCATGCCATGCGAGATGTCCAGAACCTGCCCGCAGGGGAAGTCCCGATGCACCTGCGAGACGCGAACTACAAAGGGGCCGCCGAGCTCGGACACGGCGATGGCTATGAGTATCCACACAACTTTCCTGGGGCCCAAGTCGACCAGGAGTACCGCCCAGATGGCGTATCAGACAGGGTTTACTACAAGCCATCGGGTAATGGCGAGGACAAGTAGCGCTCCGTCTGTGGCGATCGTCGTTGTCAGGGTTTTGTTCCTACCAGACGCTGACGAATGAATGCGAGAACCTGTGCTTTCTACCCACTAGGCTTGGGACATGGCCATAACCGAGTTTGCCGCCATCATTGTTGCGATTGCTGCGGTTGTAGCTGCAGTTTTTCTAGTAACGGCAGTGAACAACCTCAATAACACCTTGGCAAAGCTTGAAGATACCGCTCATCAGCTCCGAGATGAAGGCATATCGGCCTTCCGAGAGCTGCGGCAACTAGTTGCCGACGCTGATGCCGAACTAGACAAGGTTGACGTGGTGCTCGATCGAGCTGATCAGGCAACGACTGCTATCAGCGAAACAACTCGAAGAACCCACGAAGCCGTCCAAGATCCTATGATCCGGACATTGGCTGTTGCATCAGGAACCGGCAAGGTGGCCCGCCTTTGGCTGTCCAATCGGTTTAGGAAAAACCGGAGCGAAATCGACTTACGGGGCGAGCCACTCAATGGAAATAGCCAACTGGTCGAACAGCCTGGTTCTGGCAGGACAATCGTCAACTAGATCGGGCGATGACTCAATCAACTAGGGTTCAGTCTGATCGCGGTGGAAATTCGAAACGATAAGGAACCACTCAATGCGGATACCAAAATCAATTCGATGGTTTGTTCTCGGCGCTATAGCCCGCTACGCCGCTCGGCTGGCGGCGTCGCGTTCGGTTGATCGAGCAACTCAAGATTTGCAGCAGGTACTTCCACCATCAGCTTCTAAGGTGGTGTCGGTGCTCCCCGATAGCGTCGTGCGAGCAGGGGGGGCAGCGGTAGCTACCGGCAAGGCCACCCGCCGGGCTGCAACGACAACTAAGTCGGCCAAGCACCTAGCGTCGAATCAGGCTCAGAAAGTCCGCTCGGTCGTCGGTCGAACCCGCTCGGTGGTCGCCGCAGGTAAAGGAGCAATCGCAGCTGAGTCTTCAGAACAGAGACGGTCATTTACCTCCGAGCTAGCTCTTCAGCTTCGCGGCCAACAGGCCGCCGACGAGGCTCTGCTTGATCTTCGCTCTACAAGCTCGGAACCAAGCAGTTTCGAAGACCGTCTCGCTGAGTTGCCAACAGCAGCCGATGCGGTCCCTCCAGGTCGCCCGAGACGACTATTGACCAGGCCGGAAGCGGTGGCCCGGGTGCAGCGGCTTTATCAAGCACCGATCCGGCCGTGGGATCGGCCTACTCGTCGATCGTAGACCTTCTGCCGGTTTCCCCGGTGTTAGCAAACGTTACGAGTGCCCGCTAATTAACCACTCAGGTTCTAGCCACGGGATAGCCTAGAGCTATCTATGAAAGCACATGAGCTACGTAAGGCGTTCACCGGCTATTTTACTGAGCGCGATCACCACCTAATACCATCAGCCAGTCTGATTCCCCACGACCAGTCGCTGCTGTTCGTGAACTCTGGAATGGTGCCGTTCAAGCCGTACTTCATTGGCGAAGCCCGACCCGAGCATCCTCGAGCGGTCACTGTTCAAAAATGTGTTCGGGCCGGCGGGAAGCACAACGATCTCGACGAAGTTGGCCGCACATCGCGCCACCTAACGTTCTTCGAAATGATGGGGAACTTCAGCTTCGGTGACTACTTCAAGCTCGAAGCGATTCCGATGGCCTGGGAGTTCATCACCGAGGTGCTTGGACTCGACGCCGATCGGTTGTGGGTGACCGTTCACCTCACCGACGATGAAGCCGAGGAAATATGGCGAGACAAAGTTGGAGTGCCCGCTGAGCGAATCCAGCGTCTAGACGAAGACAACTGGTGGCGAATGGCCGACACCGGGCCGAACGGTCCCTGTTCGGAGATCTTCTGGGATAAAGGTCCCGAGTACGGCGACGATGGCGGACCAGCCCACGGTGGCGAAGAGCGGTTCGTTGAGATCTGGAACCTAGTTTTCATGCAGTTCGAAACAGCGGAAGACGGAACGTCCAAACCGCTGCCGAAGCCTTCGATTGATACCGGCGCTGGCCTCGAACGTATTCTGTCCGTGCTGCAAAACAAAGATTCAGTATTCGAGATAGACGAGATGGTTCAGCTCACGGCCGCGGCTGAAGAGATCACTGGTTACACCCTCGGAGCGAACGACGATTCGGACCTGGCCCTTCGAGTTCTGGCCGAGCACGCTCGTACGATGTCGTTTCTGGTTAGCGACGGCGTTTTTCCTTCGAACGAAGACCGAGGGTATGTCTTGCGGCGGATAATGCGCCGGGCCATCCGTTTCGCCTATCTGCTCGGCGTCGACGACCTAGTAGCACGGCGTCTCGTTGACGCGGTCGTAGCGATAATGGGCAGCGACTATCCCCAACTTGTCGAGTCCCACGAACTGATCCAAACGACAGTCGAACGAGAAGAGATCCAGTTTCGAAAGACACTGGCCACCGGCTCGAACATCCTCGACGATCACCTTGAGAGTCTTGAGCCTGGAGGAACACTCGATGGCTCGGTAGCGTTCCTTCTCCATGATACGTATGGCTTCCCGTTCGAGGTGACGGCCGAAGTGGTGGCAGAAAAGGGATTCACGGTCGACCGTGAGGGTTTCGAAGCCGACATGGCCGACCAGCGAACGAGAGCCAAAGCAGCCCGAAAAGGCGTAAGCCAAGATGATGATTTCGAACAGGTCCAGGCGGTCACCGAGCAACACGGCGTTACCAGCTTCGTTGGTCGAGATTCCTTTACTGAGGTTGCTGCCAACGTGTTGTTAGTGACGGGCGGCGAGGCCGAAACGGTTTCGATCTTTCTCGACACCTCTCCCATGTACGCTGAATCGGGCGGACAAATTGGAGATACTGGCACAATCCGAACCGAAACTGGCGTAGCTGAAGTAACCGATACTGTCTACGCCATTCCTGATGTCCACCGTCATGTGGCGAAGGTCGTCGAAGGCGAAATCACGGCTGGTCAATCAGCGGTGGTGTCAATCGACGTTGACCGACGAGATGCCATTAGACGAAACCACACAGGCACCCACTTGTTGCATTGGGCTCTTAGGGAAGTGCTTGGCGATCACGTGAAACAGCAAGGTTCGATGGTGGGCCCAGATCGCCTGCGGTTCGACTTCAGCCACTTTGATCCCGTCACCGCTGACCAAGTCGCGGCGATTGAAGATCTAGTTAACGCCCGGGTATTAGACAATCCGCCTACCGAACACCCCGAAGTTACAAAGTCAGAGGCGGAAGAAATGGGCGCAATAGCCTTTTTCGGCGACAAATACGGCGACATGGTTCGGGTTTTGAAGGCAGGGCCAACACTGGAATTCTGTGGCGGCACTCACGTGAAAGCGCTAGGCGACATCGGGCTTATGAAGATCACATCTGAGAGTTCGATCGGTTCCAATCTTCGTCGAATCGAGGCGGTGACCGGTACCGGTGCAGTCGACTTACTACGATCGGAACAGGCAACAATCGACTCAGCGGCCGAAGCGCTCAACGTACAGAGAGCTGAAGTGCTGAGCGGAATCGCTAAGCGGCAGGACGAAATAGCTGAGCTGCGAAGCGAAATAAAAACCCTTCGAGGTCGCTTGGCCGTTACCAGCGCTGGTGATCTTGTCAATGAAGCAGTCAACGGAGTTGTGGTGGCCCGAGTCGACGGACTTGGTCGTGACGAAATGAAAGACCTAGCGCTCGCTATCCGTGATCATGAAGATGTTTCAGCAGTCGTAATTGGAGGCGCTCCTGATGGGGGAGGCGCGGCACTCGTATCAGCCGTGGCCCCGGCCTTCGGTAGCGACGCTGGCAGTTTAATTGCCGACGGGGCAAAGTCGATCAAGGGCGGCGGCGGCAAGGGCGCAGAAATGGCCATGGCCGGTGGTAAAGATCCTGAGGGAATCGATGCTGCGCTCGAGTTAGCCCGGACCGCAGCCGGGAGCCCAAGCTGAACACCGGTCGAGTTCTTGGGTTGGACTTAGGGGAGCGTCGAGTCGGCGTTGCTCTTAGCGACAGTGACCGGATGATGTCGACACCGTATTCGACGATTCAACGAGTCGGTGATCGGGGAGTGGAACACGGGGAAATCCTCGACCTCGTTTCCGAGTTCGCTGTTACAACAATCGTTGTCGGAATGCCGTTGTCACTGGATGGCTCGAACCAAGGGGCGGCCCGAACAGTCCAATCAGAAGTGAAGGGCCTTCGCAAACGATTGGCTAAAGAGGGATTGAAAGTCGAGGTCGACACGATCGACGAGCGGTTCACAACCGTGACCGCCAATCAGCAGTTGCAGATGGCGAACGTACCGGAGTCGAAACGGCGAGCAATGGTTGATCAGGTCGCCGCGTCGATCCTGTTGCAAGCTTGGCTTGATCGGTCAAGGCCCTAGTTCAGCCAGATTCAACTGCCTTAGCGCCTATTCTTAGCCAGTCCTTGGGCCATGCCACCAAAGTTGAACGCAACGGCTCTAGCATTCATTAGGTGAGTATGTTGGATCAGCAAGACGGTGAAAATCTGCGAACGACACCCCCTTCGCTAGATGATCATGGGGCACAGTACGTTGAATGGGAAGACGAGGCCGACTACGTGACTGTTCGCCCTGCCAGTTTGCGGGTTCTTCGCGCTGTTGTCGCAGTGCTGATCTTGGCCGTTATCGGATACGTCGTCTACACCCAGGTCAGCAAGTGGGTTGCAGGTCAACTTGACCCAGACGGAGAACCTGGCGCCAATGTTGAAGTTACGATTCCATTCGATTCGACCAACAAAGAGATCGCCAAAATTCTCGAGTCTTCAGAGGTAATTCCCAACAGCACGTTCTTTGAGTACTACGCCCAGTGGAACGATCTGGATGGGTTTCAAGCTGGTGAATACACATTCCAAGAAAACATGTCGGCCGAAGAAGCTATTGCTCGCCTCGATCTAGGCCCGGTTCAAATCGAGTACGGCGAATTCGTTGTGCCGGAAGGTTTGTGGGTTACCGAAATGCTACCCCGAGTTGCTGATCAGATTCCTGGTGTATCAGAAACTGATTTAGCGGCCGCGTTAGATGGCGGCCAACTTGAAACTCGCTACCGACCCGACGATTGCGAAGATCGGTTAGCGGCCGAAGGGGTTGAGATTCCTCATGGTTGTTGGGAAGGAATGCTGTTCCCAGCCAAATACTTCATCGAACAAGACGTCACCGCTATCGAAGTACTAGCCAAAATGAACGAAGAGTTCGCCAGAGTAACGGGCGAGTTGGGCTACGGGGGCGCCGAACAAAAACACGATATGTCGGCCTACGAGGTCATCATCATCGCATCGCTGATCGAGGCCGAGGCCAAAACCGATAGAGACCGACCGCTCATCGCTCGAGTAATCTACAACCGGTTGCAGAAGAATGAGCCGATTGGTATCGACGCCACTTACATTTACGGTGCTCAGGATCGTCAACTCCAAATAACAACCGGGATTCTGGAGGCCGACACGCCCTATAGCAATCGATATCAGGACCAACAGGGTTTACCGCCGAACCCCATCGCGGCTCCCGGCCGCAAGTCGCTTGAGGCAGCAATGAATCCGGCCGACGGAGATTGGTTCTTCTACGTGCGGATCGATGAAGAGGGAAATCACGCCTTCGCTGAAACCTCAGAAGAGCACGCCGAAAACGTTATCCGGGCTAGAGAGCTTGGTTTCCTCGATCAGTGATATCGGGTTCGACCAGGCTGGCGGCTGTTATTGGCGATCCGGTCACCCATTCTCTGTCGCCAGTTATTCATAACGCAGCCTTCGCGGCGTTGGGACTGGACTGGCGGTATGTCGCTTTTCCAGTAGTCGAAGAAAACGGTAAGGACGCGGTCGAAGCGATGCGAACCCTAGGGATAAGTGGCCTTTCGGTAACGATGCCGCACAAAGCAGCAGCGGCTCTGAGCGCAGACAAACGGACCCCGGTAGCCGAACGTCTCGGCGTGGCAAATTGTCTCTATTGGGACCAGGGGAACATTGTCGCTCACTCGACCGACGGCGACGGACTGGTGGCTTCACTGAACGAAGCACACCCGACCGTGCTTGACGGCGCCGCAGTAGCGGTGCTGGGAGCCGGTGGCGCCGCCCGGTCGATCGTCGAAGCGCTTGGCCGCACCAACGTCAGCAAAATTTCAGTCGTGAACCGGACGGCCGAGCGAGCCGACCAGGCAGCCAGCTTGGCTCCTCAAGCGCTGGTTGGAAACGTCGACGCTGTTGCTTCGGCCAACGTAGTAATTAACGCCACTGCCGTTGGAATGAACGGTGGACCTGAACCAGACGGACTTCCGTGTCCTTCAGACGCAATAGCTGGTCAGACGTTGGTAGTCGATATCGTCTACAACCCGATGACAACTCCTTTGCTCTCGGTGGCACAACAATCTGGGATCTCAACTGTCGGCGGACTCCCCATGCTTGTTCATCAAGCGGCGCTAGCGTTCGAGTGTTGGACCGGCCACAAAGCTCCAATAGCCGAGATGACTGCGGCCGTAGCTTCCCATCTCAAGGCATAATTCTCACGTTTTCGCCTCTCTGTTGTCCTACCCGGGTGCTGATCGGCTGACCAGTTGTTGTCGCCGTGCTTGATTTGCCGGCGCCAGTGCCGAAGGAGAGAAGTACCGAAAAACTCGCCGGGCGGAGCCAGGCGGTGACGAATGGAAGTCCTATGTTGCAGGGATCGCTCGAAAAATTCGCTTTGGACGAGGTGTTAGGCTTGCTCTCCAGCACATCCAAAACCGGTCATCTCGAGATAGCCGGAGACCGCGGGCACGGCTCGCTTCTGTTTAGCGACGGAAAATTGGTCGACGCCAAAGCTAGCAACGCTGGCAATGGCAAGGATCTTGAGGACGTAATGTTCGAACTCCTCCGATTCAAAGACGGGACGTTTAACTTCGATAGCCGAGAAGTCGAAGTAGCTGAGGACGCATCTTCTGTTGACGCGGTCTTGGTTGCCGCCGAATCCAGACTTCGTGATTGGCAGCAGATCGAAGCAGTCGTCCCGTCGATGGCTCACATGGTTACCCCTGTGGCCCAGCTGCCGTCCGAGGAAGTCACGATTTCTCGAACCGAGTGGTCTGCTATCACTACGATTGCTGCCGGGTGCCCGGTATCAGTCGTTTGCGATCAGCTTGACTTAGGCGAGGTCGAAGGAAGCCGGTTGGTGAAGGACCTAGCTGAACGAAGGTTGATATCGGTTGACGAGCCAGCAGTTGGTCGTCCTGGAGTTGCTGGCGGTAGCAGTATTGCGACACCAACCGCTGCTCCGGTTTCAGCCAGCGATCTGTATCCGGCGCCAGTGCAACCTTTGGCCGAAGATGAGCGGCCGCCAATCCCTCCTCCCCCTGGTGGACTAGATCCTCTTGGAACCGACGATGAAGCGCTTGATAGCTTCATTCCTCCGCCACCTCCGGCTCCGCCGTCACCAGCTGAGATTAACGAGTTCGATGTCAATGATGCATCGGAACTTCTTGATGGCGAAGAAGCAGAAGAAGGTGGACTGCTCATGCAGTACCTAAGCGGCGACGACTAAACCGGCTCGGAGCTTCGATGGAGACTACTCGGCTACTACTTGGCATTGGTTTCTTTTTGTTCGGGCTGGCTCTTGGTCCCTGGCTCGGCATAGCCGTGGACCGAGTAGTCGAGCGGGTCAGTTTCCGGCCCGAACATCGATGCACCAACTGTCAACAAGGCCAAGGTCGTTCTAGTCTCATCCCAGTCGTCAGCTGGTTTGCCGATTGTGTGACATGCAACCAGTCCGTTGGCCGGCGTTATCTCATGGTTGATGTTGCCACAGCCTTCACGTTCGCCGCGTTGGCCTATCGGTTCGGTGCCGTTGCCGTTCTTGGACCGTACCTCGCGTTCGGTGCTGTCTTGATCGTTCTGTCTGCCATCGACTTCGAAACGCACCTACTACCAAACATTATTGTTTGGCCGTCGGTATTGACCGGACTGTTTTTGATCTTGGTAATTTCTGGTCAGCTTGGCTATTCCGAAGGAATCTCATCGGCGCTGCTAGGCGGAGCAGTCTTCGGTGGGTTCATTGGATTGTCCCACGTTGTCTATGCCCCCGGAATGGGCCGAGGCGACGTGAAGCTGTCTTTGTTGTTGGGGCTGTTCCTCGGGTGGATGCATCCGAGCCTGATTGAAGCCACCCGGCTAGTCTTTCTGACCATCATTGCTGCTCTGCTTGGTGGGGGACTGATCGGCTTGGTTTACAACCGGGTTCGCAAGCTCGGCAAGGCAGAGATTCCGTTTGGTCCGGCCTTAGCCATTGCTACGATCACTGCCGTTATCGTGTCGCCTCGGTTGGTTGATGTCGTCACCTACTAGCAGCTATCAGGGTCTTTCTGTCTTAATCAGTCCCAGACCGGCCGAATCGCCGGTTATTCTGACGTAGTGACTGATAGGCCGCTTGTATTCATCGGACTTCCAGGCTCGGGAAAGTCGGCTGTTGCTGAACAACTCGGGCTTGCCCTAGGTCGACCGGTCATTTCCATTGATCAACTAGTAGTTGATCGGGTTGGAATGTCGATTGCTGATTTGTTCGTAGCCGAAGGGGAGCAAGAGTTCCGCAGGCTAGAGACCGAGCTTCTCAATGAGGTCATGAACAATCACCCGAACTCGATTGTTGATGGAGGCGGAGGTTTAGTAGTCGGACGCGAGAATCGGCGCATAATTCGAGAACAGGCCGTAGCAGTCTGGCTCGACGCTCCGAACCAGACTTTGCTCGACCGAATGGCTTCTTTTGGGTCCCGTCCGCTCTTGACCGACAACCCGTCCGATTCGATAGCTGAACTACGCCGTAGTCGTCTAGTCCACTACACCACTGTGGCTGATGCAATTGTTCAGACTGCGGGCAAAACAGTGGACGAGGTGGTGAGTCTCGTCACCGAACGACTACAGCAACTAGATGGCGACCAATCAGAAACTGGGTTCTGTCGAAAGGGGTTCCGTACCGAGCAGGTAGAGCTGGCTGATGGTCGGACATACCCGGTTGTCATAGGACGAGGGGCCACGGCCAAGTTGTCAGACCTGTTGCCCGAATCAGCCAAACGGGTCGCGGTTATCACCCAGGCCGGGATTGGAGTGACCGTTGCCAGCGGTCGGGATCAAAAAGTCTTCACCGTCGAGGATGGCGAGCAAGCTAAGCGACTCGATGTCGTTGGCAAACTCTGTTCGGAAATGGCCTCGTGGGGGATGACTCGGTCCGATGTAGTTGTATCGGTAGGCGGCGGAGTGGTATCAGACCTGGCTGGATTTGTTGCTGCGAGCTATCACCGCGGAATCCCAGTCGTCCACGTTTCGACGACCCTGCTTGGCCAAATCGACGCAGCAATCGGTGGAAAATGTGGGGTGAACCTGCCAGAAGGGAAGAACTTAGTTGGGGCGTTCTGGCAACCTGCGGCCGTTATCTGCGACACCGAGACACTGGAGACGTTACCGGCGAGAGAATTCGTTAGCGGAATGGGGGAGCTGGCAAAGTATCACTTCCTTGGTGGCGGGGATCTAGCAGCTGCCAATCTTGATGAGCGGGTGGCCCGCTCCGTCCGAATCAAAGCTGACGTGGTCGGTGGCGATGAACGAGAAGGCGGTCGACGAGCCATCCTAAACTATGGCCACACGCTCGCTCATGCCCTTGAGACGGCTGGTGGCTATGAACTGCGCCATGGCGAAGCGGTCGGCATTGGCTTGGTATATGCCGCCGAGGTGGCTCGAAGATTGGGTCGAGTCGATCAAGCAGCAGTAGAGCTGCACCGAGCAGTCGTACAGGGCTATGGCCTTGACCCCACGGTTCCAACTGGATTTGATCACGAAAAACTCGTTGATCTTTTTGGTCGAGACAAGAAGGCCATTACTGGCATAACTTTTGTGCTTGATGGCCCAAGCGGCGTCGAACCAGTACTTGTTGAAGATCGTCAACTTCTACTAGACGCGTTCGAAGCAGTGAGCGCCTAGTGAAACCCACGGAACTAAGCTGACAACCAAATGAATCAGGCTGACTCAAGGTTAGGTGTCGCTGAGTTTTCAGCGATGGATCGATCGCTACGACTTCGGGCTGTTCGTCAGTCGATAGCGGAAGCAAGCTGTGACGCGCTGATTGTGACGAAGTCCCAGAATGTACGCTGGCTCACCGGCTTCACCGGATCAAATGGCACAGCTGTAGTCACCGGCGATGGTCTGACGTTAGTCACCGATGGTCGCTACACCACACAGGCCGAATCCGAGCTAAGCGAGGCCAAAGTTGAAGCCGACGTCATCATTAGCCGAGAGCTCCTCGGATCGCTTCAAAAATCCATGGGTCCGAGCAAGCGAGTAGGGCTCGAAAGCGAAGACATTTCTTGGGCTCAGCAACGGCTAATCGAAGAAGGTCTGCATGACAGAGAACTTGTCGCCACCGCTGGACTGGTAGAACAGCTTCGAAAGGTTAAAGACGCCGGGGAAATAGACCGGCTTCGACACGCGGCAAAAATCACTGACCAGGCGTTGGCTGACGTCAGATCAGAACTGAGTCAAGGTTGCTCGGAACGCCAAATTGCTCAGTTGCTAGAACAAGGAATGCGCCAGCTCGGAGCCGACGACGTGAGCTTTCCTACAATTGTTGCCTCAGGACCGAATAGCGCGTTACCTCACGCCTCACCAACGGATCGAACTATCGAAACTGGCGACCTCGTAATCATTGACGTCGGCGCCCGTGTCGATGGCTACGGGAGCGATATGACCCGCACGTTTATGATCGGAAGCTCAACAAGCGAGCAATCTGATCTGTACCGCGCAGTGGCCAGAGCCCAGGCAGCCGGACTGTCAGCCGTTCGCCACGGAGTTGACGCTAAAACAGTGGACGACGTGTGTCGTCAATCCTTAGCTGAGGACTCCCTCGATGCAGCGTTCATCCATGGTGCCGGTCATGGTATCGGGCTCGAAATACATGAGAATCCCATTTTGTCGGCTCGCACCGAGGAAACAATCCAGACCGGGTATGTGATTACGGTTGAACCCGGAGCGTATCTACCCGAGATCGGGGGAGTTCGGGTGGAAGACTCGGTAATCGTCACTGCTACCGGCTGTACGCCTATAACGAAGAGTCCCAAAGATCCGCTTGTCACCTGATCCGATCGGGGCGGCACTAGGAATCTCTTCAGATTGAGCGGGTCCTCGTTGGCCCGTTTGGTGTATCCGATTGCGAATCCAATTTGATTGAGGGAGATTGCGTCTGACCGGGGGTTTGTCTAAGTATTGTGGGATCGGCCATGGGAGATATCTTGTATGGCAGCCTGTCCCAACCGCAGCCACAGTTGTTGGCCGCCCTTTCACTCAGACCGGAATCTCACTATGTCAACGATTAGCACCAGCGATTTCAAGAATGGAATGACAATCGAGCTGTCAGAAGGTCTCTTCCAGCTGCAGGAGTTCCAGCATGTTAAGCCGGGTAAAGGCGGCGCATTCGTGCGAACTACGCTGAAGAACGTAAGGACCGGAGCAGTAGTCGATAAGACGTTCCGAGCCGGTGAAAAAGTTGAGAGCGCCTTCATTGAGAAAAGGGAGAAGCAGTATCTGTACCGCGATGGCGAGGGTTTCGCGGTCATGGACAATGAGACCTTTGAACAACTAACGGTCGCTCCTGAATCGATGAGCGATGCCGCGAACTACATCACCGAAGGATCTTCGTTGGTGTTTCTTATGTACGGCGATGAAATAGTTGGCACCGACCTGCCGGCGTCAGTCGAACTCGAAGTAACCGAGACTGAACCAGGGCTTCAAGGCGACCGAGTGTCGGGAGCGAGGAAGCCAGCAACCTGTGAAACGGGACTAATCGTGCAAGTTCCTCTGTTCGTAAACGTGGGTGAACGCATAAAGATCGACACCCGTTCCGGTGAGTACCAGACCCGAGCTTGAGCGTGACCAACGAACAACCGACATCGCCGGCGGGAAACAGCGGCGAGAGCGAGCCTCGGCGAGTTAGTCGACGCGAGGCTAGAGAACGCGCCGTTGAATTGGCCTATGAAGCCCAGATGCGAGAATGGACCGTGGAAGAGTTAGTCAACTCTCTAGTGGTTAAACCAGATCCGTTCGTGATCGAGCTCATGGAACGGGCAGAGCAGAATCGGGAACAAGTCGACGCGCTGCTGGGGCAGAAGGCAAAAGGGTGGTCGCTGGATCGGATGCCGCCGATCGACCTGGTAGTAATGAGGATCGCCGCCGCTGAACTCCTAACCGCTGATACCCCTACTGGAGTGATACTGTCGGAAGCGGTTGAGCTAGCAACCCGATACTCCACCGAAGAGTCCGGTCGGTTTGTTAACGGGGTTCTGGCAGCGATAGCTAGAGACATTCGGTAGCAAGCTACATCGGCCCTTTCGACAGGGCGCTTGGTCGAAATCTGACCAAGTTTGACGAGCGGTGTCGGCCAAGGCAACAAAACGCCGTTCGATAGTATAAATCTTCGCTGGGCCGAGCCGATGGGTACAGGTGCCGCTCAGCACCACCCCGCCACCATCTGCCGCTCTTGAAATTGAGAAGGTACCGCCTCGTCCTACGCCTCAGCGTGGGTCAAGATGGCTTTTCCGGCTTGTCCTAGTCGCGTTCCTGTCGACTATGGGGTTGGCGTCAGCTACCGTTATCACCACGGATCCGGCCGGGACCATCGGCCCCCCTTGGCTCGACACGGCGGACCGCGACGTTGTTTGGTCGGCATTCGAAAACGAGTTCGATGACAATGCCTCTCCCATGGAGTGGACCGGTTCGTATGACGGGTGTCGTCCAGGCCAGAGCTCCGAAAAGTTGCGTAAAGAATCGATTCGACGGGTCAACTTTTATCGAGCCATGGCTGGCGTCCCGGCGACCGTGACCGAAAACTCCGAATACTCAGCCAAAGCCCAATATGGCGCCCTCATGATGTCGTCAGAGGGAACTCTTTCTCACACACCGGATGAGTCTTACGCTTGCTTTACCAGTACTGGCGCTGACGCCGCAGGAAACAGCAATCTGTACCTCGGCCGGTCTGGGCCATCGGCTATCGATGGATATATCCAAGATCCTGGTGATCGGAATCGAGACGTCGGTCATCGAAACACGATCCTTCATCCGCCGACGACCGAAATGGGCGTCGGCCACGTTTCCGGCAACGACGATCTGTACCAATCAAACGTTCTGTGGGTCTTCGACAAGAACGTCTTTAGCGACCCGCCTCCTCTCCGAGAAGAGTCAGGCTTCGTTGCGTGGCCGCCCCGAGGTCATGTTCCTCAAGAAATCGTCCATCCTCGTTGGTCATTTGGGCTCGTCGACGCAAACTTTGACGCGGCTTCAGTCAAAATGACTGTTGGCGCTGAATCGGTACCGCTTCACGTCGTGGCCAGGTTGAGTAAGGCCGGACATGTGCCGTCACCCATAATTGTGTGGGAGACATCGGGACCAATCAACTCGCTGTACGAACAAGACAAGATACTCGCCCACGATTTAACAGTCTCCATTGAGGTGTCGAACGTTCTGATCGATGGAATATCTCAAAGCTTCCGATACGACGTCACCGTCATGGGACAAGAACAAGGCGACCAAGCTCAGAACACCTTGGCGTTTACCGACGAAGATTCAGTTAGTTTCGATCTTGAATCGGCCATCAAAACTGGGCTTTGGCCGGCGACGCTCCTGCTCGACTAGAACTGAGCAACGAAATTTCGACCCCAGTCGAGGTAGCAGCTACGGTGCAGTAAACGGCAGCGAGTAGTTTGGGGCAAATACGGTGAGCAAGATCGACTTAGATACCGGAACAGACGATTTGATCGGTTGGATCGTTGATGACCACATCGCAGTGTTGTCATTCAATCGGCCATCTCGGCGAAACGCTCTGTCGGCTGAGGTGTACGAGGGCTTTGTCTCGACCTTGCCTCAACTAGCGGCCGATCCCGCCATTAGAGTTCTGATGCTTACCGGGACTGGTGGTGCGTTTTGTGCCGGTGGCGACGTTAAGGCCATGAACGAACGTAATCAGTCATCGGCTTCTGGTACTGGCGCTTCTGAGAGCAGAGTCGATGATTTGCGGCTGAGACAACGTCAAGTTTCTTTGGCGCTTCATCAATTCCCTCAACCCGTGGTAGCAGCACTACCGGGGGCGGCTGCGGGCGCTGGGTTTTCAATTGCGATGGCGGCTGATATTCGACTGGCAGCCGAAAGCGCCCTGCTAGTCACGGCATTCGCTGGAGTCGGAGCTTCGGGCGACTTTGGTGGCAGCTGGTTCCTGAATCGACTAGTAGGGCCAGCGAAGGCCAAGGAGCTTTACTTCACCTCACCGCGTCTAACGGCGGAAGAATCGCTGGCTTTGGGTCTGGTCAACCGCGTTCTTCCCGACGAAGGTTTCAACCAAGCCGCCCTCGACTTTTGTGCCGAGCTAGCTCAGCGGCCTCCTATCGCCCTTCGCTATATGAAGGAAAACATTGACCGAGCCGACACCGCCGATTTGGCCGACGCCCTCGATGCAGAAGCGGCAGCCATGGTTCGAACCATGGCGACCGTCGATCACAAAGAGGCTGCCGCTGCCTTCGTTGAGAAGCGACAGGCGAACTTTGTTGGTCGCTGAAATTTGATGTGACACACGACCCCCGAAATGGGAGTACACCTTTGCGATAGATGACCGACAATGGCGAGGTGAACGTGTTACGTCGTGGCCCAAGCAGGGCCAAAAGAATTGTTGCCATCCTGGTCGGAAATATCCGGCGTCTGTCTCAAGTCGGGTTCGGTCGTCATACCGCTGTGCCTGCGCTTCGACGAGTGGCTGACTCGTCGGCGGTGTCATTCTCCCGCCAACTCATTTCACTACTCACCGGGTCCTCCCTAATCGGGATCGGTATTGCGCTGCTGGTTCATGGCGATCTCGGTCTTCCACCTAACGACGTGTTGTCATCGGCGCTAAGTACCCGTCTGGGCCTTACCTTGGGCCAGACTGGTTGGGCCACAGCTAGTGTTTTGTTCCTCGTTGCTAGTTTGCTCGGCCGACGGCCAAGTCTGTGGGGGATCGGCTACATCGTGGCCAATGGTGCCGCGATTGATGCCGCCAGTGGGTTGCTCACTCAACCGGACACGTTGGCTGGCCAGTGGGCGTTTGTGATCGCAGCCATTGCTTTGTTGCCGAGCGGCGTCAGCTTGGTTGTCTACTCAGGTACGACCGGCGGTCCATTCGAGCTGTTGATGCTTGCTGGCGAGGATCGTGGCGTGAGCCGAGTAGCGATTCGGTACGGGCTTGAAATCGGGGTTTTCGCCGGCGGCATAATCCTTGGTGGATCGTTCGGTCCGGCGACTGTTGTTTACGCCTTGACTATTGGTCTCGTACTGCGGTGGATAGGGCAAGCTCTGGTAGATCACGGAATCGGGCGAAGGGCCCGATTGGAAAGCCGTCAACAGAGGTCTGGAATGGGCCCGAAATCTAAGACCTTGGGCTCGGAGCGTAAAGAGTCCAGCATAGATCTCGATCAATCGGACGAGCGCACCGAAAAAACGTTGCTAGGTCAGGATTCGAGTTCGGCTAACGAAAGCCGACTTCATTCGGCTGAGCTGCAAGCACCTAAGCCGTTCTCGGCCAAAATCCGGGGAACTCGCTCCCGAACGGCTAAACGTCAGACGGCCAAGACAGGCTCCTAAGGGCCCGGCGCCTGAACCAGTTTGTACCGAACGATGTGAACCGAGAGATTCTCGTCATTGGTCGGCGCGCGCACGTTAAACCGCCGGTACAGTTCGGAGAGAGATTTGAAGAATTGAGTCCGTCAAGTGGGTCCTGAGAGGCCCGTACGGAAGGAACGACTGTTTGGCCGAACGCGAACGAAGACGCACGCCCCCGTATGGGGGCGTTTTTATTGCCAAGTCTGAGGTTTTGGACGCGGCAGCAGTTAGTCGGGCCGTTCGAAGAATGGCTCATGAGATCATCGAAGCGAACAAGGGTCTCGACGATGTCGTATTGATTGGCCTTCAAACCGGGGGAGTTCCATTCGCCGAAGCCATAGCGGCAGCCCTTCTTGAGATTGAAGAGGTGCAAGTACCGGTTGGCAAACTCGATGTGGCTTTCTATCGAGACGATATTAACCTTCGGCCCGTCCTGCCCGAGGCGATCACTGAGATCAGCTTTGATATCAACCTAAAGACGATCGTTCTTGTCGATGATGTGTTGTTCACCGGTCGAACCATTCGAGCTGCGCTTGACGCCTTGATCGACCAGGGTCGGCCCCGTTCTATCCAGCTCGCCGTCATGATCGATCGAGGTCACCGTGAGCTCCCGATCCGGCCAGATTATGTCGGCAAGAATTTGCCGACCCGGCGAAACGAAGCGGTTAACGCCACCCTCGAAACGGTCGAGCTTGGGGAGGTTCAACGGTGAAGAATCTCGTGACCATCGCCGATTTGAGTCGGGGTGAGATTGAGCAAATTCTCGACTTGGCTGAATCGTTTGCTGAGACCCAAACCCGAGCAATTCCGAAAGTGCCAGCGTTGCGAGGCAAGACAGTTGTTCTGGCCTTCTTCGAAGACTCGACCCGGACCCGGACAAGCTTTGATTTAGCGGCGCGCAGACTTTCAGCTGACGTGGTTAACTTTTCGGCCGGTTCCTCTGCCACCAATAAGGGAGAGTCATTGCGAGACACCGTCGAGACTATTTCAGCGATGGGGGTCGATGCAATCGTCGTCCGCCACGCTAGCTCCGGTGTGCCTTCTCAGCTGACTCAATGGACCGAAGCCGCCATCGTTAATGCCGGCGACGGTTGGCACCAACATCCAACCCAAGCGCTACTTGACGCATATACCATTCGGCAACGCTTCGGCTCTCTTGACGGTCGAAAAATCGCGATCTGTGGCGACATCAATCACTCCAGAGTGGCCCGCTCTAACGTTCAGTTGTTTACCAAGTTGGGCGCAGAAGTAATTCTGGTTGGGCCACGAACCCTGTTGCCGCCAAGCCTTGCCGGATGGCCAGTCAAGGTAGAACCCGATATCGATGTGTTATTGCCCGAGATCGACGTCGCATACTTCTTGCGCATCCAGCAAGAGCGACTATCAGACGGCTTGTTTCCGTCTGTTCGGGAGTATCGGTCGCTGTATGGACTAACGCTGGATCGATCCCACCGTCTTAGGCCAGACGCTCTCATAATGCACCCTGGCCCGATGAACCGAGGAGTGGAAATCGACGCTCAAGTAGCTGATGATCCTCGAGCGGTCGTTCTGAATCAGGTTTCTTCGGGCGTCCCGGTTCGGATGGCAGTTCTGTATAGCGTGCTCGGGCCCGGTCAGTTCGACACCAAGTTCGAAGCAATCGAGGCGGCGTCGTTGCCGGAGCGGCAACCCACTAAGAATCTAGTTGGCGAAGATTATGTTGCAGACAAGCAAGTAAAGGGAGACCGATGAGTACTACAGCGTTAACCGGCGGAACCGTTATTGATAGCAGTGGCTCGCGCCAGGTTGACGTGCTTGTCGATCAGGGAACTGGCCAGATTGCTGAGATCGGGACCGGTATATCGGGAGCCGACAGAACGATCGATGTCGCTGGTCAGACGATAATTCCTGGATTCGTCGATCTGCATGTGCATCTACGACAGCCAGGGAATGAGGCGGCGGAAACGATCGAATCTGGTAGTCGGGCTGCGGCTGTCGGCGGATTCACCGCGGTTGTCGCCATGCCGAACACAACGCCATGTACAGACTCGGCCGCGGTGGTGAACGAGATCTTGGCCTTTGGCCGGACTGCTCTTTGCGAAATTAAGCCGTCGGCTGCTATTACCATCGGGCGGGATGGTGAAGCTTTGGCGCCAATGGGGGAATTGGCCGGGCTAGGCGTCCGGATGTTCACCGATGACGGCACCGGGGTTCAAGATGCGCAACTGATGCGGCGAGCCCTCGAGTACGCCGACAGCATGGTGGTAAATGATGGGACGAATATTGTGCTGTCTCAACATTGCGAGGTCACGGCCCTTTCCCAAGGGGGTGTCATGCATGAGGGGGAGTGGTCATCTCGGCTCGGACTTGGTGGCCAGCCGTCCGAGGCAGAAGAGCTGATGGTGATGCGAGATATCGCTCTTGCCCGGTTAACCGGCGCCCGAGTTCATATGCAGCACTTATCCACCGCCGGAAGCGTGGCTGCAGTGAGAGCAGCTAAGGCGGCTGGCTATCCAGTGACGGCCGAAGCGGCTCCCCACCATTTTACGCTCACCGATGCCGCATGTGCCGACTACGATACGTGCTTCAAAGTTCATCCGCCGTTACGGACAGCGTCAGATGTCGAAGCGGTTAGGGCTGGTTTGGCTGATGGGACTATTGATGTGATTGCCACCGATCATGCTCCGCATACCGCTGACGCCAAGGAACTTCCTTTTGATCAGGCTCCACCCGGAATGGTTGGGCTAGAGACTGCGTTCGCCATAGCAAACACCGAGTTGGGCTTGTCGATTGAACAACTAGTACAGGTCATGTCGTCTCGCCCAGCTGAAATCGGCGGGTTGGGTGACCGTCATGGAGGTCCGATCGAAGTCGGGCGACCCGCCAACCTGTGTGTGATCGATGCCGACGAGGAATGGACGATTGACCGAGCGCAGCTTGCCGGCCTTTCCAGCAATACGCCGTTCCACGGTAAGAACGTTCGAGGCCGGGTTCGCCACACCATCTTCAGTGGAGAGGTAGTTGTTCTTGACACCAAACCGCTGCGTTAACGGGCCGAGCAGCAGCCAACCTCATCTAACAGTCCGAACTATGAGCACAGAACTATGAGCACAGAACTATGAATACAGAAAACAAGGTTCAAACAAAGCGGCCGGTAGCGGCCGGCTTGGTCATGGCCGACGGCTCGACCTTTGAAGGTGAGTACATTGGAGCGATCCCAGCTTCCGGTATCTCAACCGGCGAAGTGGTCTTCAACACGGCCCTAACCGGTTACCAAGAAGTCATTACCGATCCGTCGTACGCCGGGCAAATAGTGACCTTCACGTACCCTCATATCGGCAACTACGGCACCTCTGCTGATGACAACGAAGCGGTCCAACCTGCTACGCGTGGGATCGTCATTCGCGATTTGGCTCGACGAGCATCGAATTGGCGATCGGAGCAATCTCTTGAGGCGTTCCTGACCAACGCTGGCATAGGAGGGATTGCTGGGGTCGACACTCGCAGGTTGACCCGGCTGCTCCGAGTAAACGGGGCAATGGTTGGCGCCTTTGGTCCGCTTGAGGGGGAGAACGTAGTCGACCTCGCGGCTCTTAAACAGGCGGCGGCGGACGAGCCGGGAACTGACGGAGTTGATTTGGTTGCTCAGGTCACGACCAAAGAGCGATACCAAGCGGGAAGTGGCGATCGAGTTATCGTTGCCTTTGACTTCGGCATGAAAGCAACGATTGTGTCGCATCTAGCTCAGCTCGGCACAGTTCATGTTGTCCCGGCCTCGACCTCGGCCGAAGAGGTCCTAGCGATGAATCCTGATGGTGTGTTCTTGTCGAACGGCCCGGGAGATCCAACGGTTGTCACGTATGCGGTAGCGACAGTTAAAGAGCTTCTTGGTCAGGTGCCGATCTTCGGAATTTGCCTCGGGCATCAGATTCTTAGCCTGGCCATCGGTGCCAAGATTGTGAAGCTTCCGTTTGGCCATCACGGGGCCAACCATCCAGTGCGTGATAATCAGACTGGTGAAATTGAAATTACCAGTCAGAACCACAACTTTGCCGTTGACCCGGCGTCGCTTGAGGGCCTGGCCGAAGTAACTCACGTGAACTTGAACGATGGAGTATGCGAAGGAATCCGGGTTCTCGACGGCTCTGCCTTTAGTGTGCAGCACCACCCCGAAGCCAGTCCGGGTCCTCATGACAGTGCCTATCTGTTCCAACGGTTTGCCGCTCAAATGGACGCCAACGCTAATCAAGGGGCAAAGTAATGCCACGACGCAATGACATCAACACCATTCTTGTGATTGGCTCGGGACCAATCATTATTGGCCAAGCGTGCGAGTTCGACTACTCGGGAACCCAGGCTTGCCGCGCTCTACGCGAAGATGGATATCGCGTCGTGCTGGCTAACTCGAACCCGGCCACGATCATGACCGATCCTGACTTTGCCGACGCAACCTACATTGAACCGCTCAACATCGAAGTTCTCGAACGAATTATCGAAGCTGAGCAACCCGACGCTTTGTTGCCAACCCTAGGGGGGCAAACTGCGCTGAACTTGTCGATGGAGTTGGTCGAAGCTGGCGTTCTAGACAAACACAACGTCGAGCTGATCGGCGCCGACGCGACGGCCATCGCCACCGCCGAAGATCGGCAGCAGTTCAAGGACGCGATGATCGAGATCGGTCTTGAGGTTCCCCGAAGCGGTGTAGCCCACAACATGGAACAAGCAGAGCAGATCATCACCGAGATCGGGCTGCCCGTAGTGATCAGACCGGCGTATATTCTTGGCGGACGCGGCACCGGAATGGCATACACCGCGGAGGAGTTCTCGGCCGCCGCTGCCAATGGCATCGCAGCTAGCCCGATAAACGAGATCCTTATCGAAGAATCGATTGCTGGTTGGAAAGAGTTCGAGCTCGAAGTCATGCGAGACCACGCTGACAACCAAGTGATTATCTGTTCGATCGAGAACATCGATCCGATGGGCGTTCACACTGGCGACTCGATCACCGTGGCTCCTATCCAAACACTCAGCGACGTCGAATATCAGATTATGCGTGACGCTGCTTTCGCCTGTCTCCGCCGTGTTGGGGTCGAGACCGGAGGCTCAAACGTTCAATTTGCTATCGAGCCCGACACGGGCCGCATGGTCGTGATTGAGATGAACCCGAGAGTGAGTCGCTCCTCGGCACTAGCATCAAAGGCCACCGGATTTCCGATTGCAAAGATCGCAGCCAAGCTGGCCGTGGGTTATTCTCTCGACGAAATTCCAAACGATATAACGAAGAAAACTCCATCTTCGTTTGAACCGGTGATCGACTACGTAGTCACAAAGATTCCGCGTTGGGCGTTTGAGAAGTTCCCGGGCACATCCGGGGTACTCGGCACCTCGATGCAGTCGGTTGGTGAGGTTATGGCCATCGGTCGGACCTTCCCCGAATCACTTCAGAAGGCTTGTCGTTCGCTCGAGCTGGGCCAAGCCGGACTCAACGGGTCGGCGGCCGAGCGTCGCTTCGATGACTACTCGGTCGAAGAGCTCAAGCAGGCGTTGCCAATTGGAACTCCCGATCGGATCTTCCTTGTCGAAGTAGCTCTACGACGCGGAATGTCGATAGAGGAGATCTACGAGATCTCAAAAATCGACCCGTGGTTCCTGGATCAAATGTCGATTTTGGTCGAGGAACGGGTTGCACTGGAGCAGGTCTCGATCGACGAGATGAGCCGGGCCGACTGGCGCCGGGCCAAGCAGCTTGGATTCAGCGACGAACAACTGGCCTATATTCTGCCCGGTGCAACGAGCGAGGACCACGTTCGCCAAACCCGACTGAACGTAGGAGTCGCAGCAACGTTCAAAACGGTCGATACTTGCGCCGCGGAGTTCGAAGCAGAGACGCCGTATCACTACTCGACTTACGAGGATGAGAACGAAGTTTCACCGGGGGAGCGGCCAAAGGTGATGATTCTCGGGTCTGGTCCGAATCGAATCGGTCAAGGAATTGAGTTTGACTATTGCTGCGTCCACGCCAGCTTTGCGCTGCGAGATGCTGGCTTTGAAACCATCATGGTCAACTGCAACCCGGAAACTGTCTCAACTGACTACGACACGTCAGACCGGCTTTACTTCGAACCGGTCACCTACGAAGACGTAATGAACATCATCGAAGCTGAGAATCCAATTGGCATTGTGGTATCGCTCGGTGGTCAAACTCCGTTGAAGCTGGCCGACCGCTTGCCGCCTGAGCTGATACTCGGCACCTCGCCATCGTCGATCGATACCGCTGAGGACCGAGATCTATGGTCAGAAGTGTGCGATCGATTGGAGATCCCCCAACCTCCCGGTGGTACCGCTACCACTATCGAAGCTGCCTTAGAGGTGGCGAACTCGGTGGGGTATCCGGCTCTAGTCCGACCAAGCTACGTACTTGGCGGCCGAGCCATGGAACTGGTTTATGACGACGACGATTTGGCCTCGGCTATGAAGGCGCTTGGAGAATCCGGAACGTTGGGTCGAGAGGGCGGCCTGTCGGCTGAACGCCCGGTTCTGATCGACCGATTTCTTGAAGGTGCCATTGAAGTCGACGTTGACGCTATTCGTGACTCCACCGGCGCAGCCATTATCGGTGGTGTTATGGAACACATCGAAGAAGCTGGGGTTCATTCCGGTGACTCGGCCTGCGTGCTTCCACCGTCGACATTGTCGAACGATACGATCGAAACGCTGTCTGACTACGCCCGCAAGATAGCAGCTGATCTATCGGTGGTTGGTCTGATTAACGTTCAATTCGCAGTCAAAGATGGCGATGTCTACGTAATCGAAGCCAATCCGAGGGCTTCGCGAACAGTGCCCTTCGTTTCAAAGGCGACCGGTCGGCCGTTGGCCAAAGTTGCAGCCCGAGTTATGGCCGGGGCGACGCTAGCCGAGTTAGAAGCCGAGGGCTTGTTGCGATCTGAGCCAATCCGGTCGATGTGGTCGGTCAAAGAAGCCGTGCTGCCGTTTAACCGTTTCCCTGAAACAGATGCATTGCTCGGACCAGAAATGCGTTCTACCGGTGAAGTTATGGGGCTAGACACAACTCCAGGCCTGGCCTTCATCAAGAGCCAGCTCGGAGCTGGAGCGAACCTGCCAAACTTTGATTCGGATCAGCCAGCTCCAATCGTGTTCTTATCGTTGGCCGATCGGGACAAAGACGCTGGTGTCGATGTCGCTCGTCAGCTTGAGCAATTAGGTTTCCGTTTCGCTGCTACTACCGGAACAGCGCAGCGACTTGAGGCCGAGGGAATTGCGGTCGAGCGAATGGTTGATCGGCTCATAGCGTCACCTACCTCGACCGAGCTAGTAAGCGAAGATCAATATGGCACAAACGCAGTCGAACTCATTGAACGAGGTGAAGTGTCGTTAGTGATCAATACCCCGCGAGGTCGGGGTCCGCGGGCCGATGGCGCGTACATACGGATCGCTGCTGGTCAGAGTGGGGTGCCACTGTTGACAACGTTAGCGGCGGCGAAAGCCACCGCCCTTGGCCTAGCCGACCTGCAAAATCAGCCGCTAGCGGTCCGGTCGTTGCAAGCTGTGCACAGCTCCGGCGACAGCCTATGAGATCATCGGTGGACCTGAGCACAACGGTGGGATCGATAACGCTCCGTTCGCCGGTCATGACCGCAGCTGGTACCGCGGGACACGGCGCCGAGCTCGGTGCGTATTTTGACCTTTCTGCGATTGGTGCAGTGGTTGTTAAGTCGTTGGCTCACTTCCCGTGTGAGGGAAATCCCGCTATCCGGGTCCACCGGACCCCGGGCGGAATGATCAATTCTGTCGGCTTACAAGGCCCCGGCGTTAGTGCCTGGTTAGAAGATGAACTGCCGGCCCTGGTCGCCTCGAAAGCGAATGTCGTGGCATCGATTTGGGGTCGGACCGTTGCCGACTACGAAAAAGCATCGTCTGAATTGGCCGATGCTCCCGCCGAAGTGATCGCGGTCGAGGTCAATATTTCGTGCCCCAACACCGAGGCTGGGAACGAGATGTTTGCTCACTCGCCCGAAATGACGTCTGAAGTGCTGTCGGCTGCTCAAGGTTGCCGACGGCCGATGTGGGCCAAACTGAGTCCAAACATTGGGCCCGGGTTGCCCGCAATTGCTAGCGCCGCCTATGAGGCGGGGGCAGAAGCGGTGACGTTGGTTAATACCTACATGGGGCTGGTCGTCGATCCTCAAACGGGCATGGCCGTTCTTGGTAATGGTGGTGGTGGGGTTTCTGGTCCAGCCATTAAGCCGCTCGCGGTTCGGGCTGTGGCCGATGTTCGAGCCGCCCTGCCCGATCTTCCGATCATTGGTGTTGGTGGTATCGCAACGGCGGCCGACGTTGTTGAGTACGCTCGGGTTGGAGCCAATGCTGTTCAAATCGGAACGTCCACTTTTGCCAATCCGAGGACAGTTGGCCAAGTTAATCGAGATCTAAGTAAATGGTGTGCTAAGCAAAACGTAGAACGTTTTACCGATCTGATCGGAACGGCCAAATTGTAGGAGCTGCACTGCGCCTTAAGTCGACGCAAAGTAAGGTCAGCTCGGAACACAACGACGACGAAGTAGCAGGATCATCCAAGATCGGATGTGTCCAAATTGACAAAAGGCTCAGTGACCACTGAGCCACCCACTGAGTGAAGTACTGGTGGGAGTATCGAATGAAATATCTAGTTGAGGAGCAATCTAGTGGCGAACAAAGTTGAAGCAGCAGCAGAAGGGCTATCGCCGGAGTTGCGATCACAGATGGCCATCGCTCTCGATGTCGATGACCTGGTCGAGGCGGTGCGCCTCGCTCGCCAGCTATCACCGTGGTTCGGAGTGGCCAAGGTAGGCCTCGAACTTTACAGCGCCGCTGGGCCAGACGCAGTCGGCGCCATGCTCGACAATGGATTCGATGTCTTTCTCGATCTGAAGCTGCATGATATACCAACCACGGTTCGTAAAGCGGCTGGCGTATGCGGCGCCTTGGGTGCCAAATACCTGACCATGCACGCTCATGGCGGTGCCGACATGATGCGAGCCGGAGTTGAAGGGTTTACCGAGGGGGCAATTAACGCCGGCCTAGAGGCACCCACGGCTGTTGCCATTACCGTTCTTACAAGCGACGCCGACGCTCCCGACCATATTGTGCCTAATCGGCTACGTTTAGCGGTTGAGGCTGGCTGCGGTGGCATCGTGTGCGCCGGAATGAACTTGAAAGACCTGCGAGAGCTTTCGCCTCGAACGATGCGGGTCGTGCCTGGAATTAGAGCCGAGGGAGCCGACAGTCACGACCAGCCTCATCCGGTTACTCCAGCTGCAGCGTTAGCCGAAGGAGCCGACCTGTTGGTCATCGGACGAGCCGTGACGTTGGCCGACGATCCGGCAGCTGCGGCCGCTGCTCTGCTGGGCGATCTTGATGCTAGTGAGTAGGCCGATTCGGGTCCGCTGTTCCAAATTAGGTGATATTTGCCAGTCTGAACTTCTCTATATCGGGTAGTTTTTAGATATGTCTTCACCCCCTCAGCTGACTGAAGCACAACGATCAGCTGCTTTGCAAAAAGCGGCCGAAGCTCGACGTGTTCGGAGCGAACTAAAGGGTCAGCTGAAAATTGGCACGATTACTTTGGCAGAAGTACTGGAACAAGCCGAAAAAGATCCGATCGTAGCCAAGACAAAAGTCCTTACTGTACTTGAATCAATGCCCGGAGTTGGCAAGGTGGCCTCCCGGAGAATCATGGAACAACTTTCAATAGCCGAATCGAAACGTCTGGGTGGTCTTGGGACGAAGCAGCGCGCCTCGCTAGAGGAGGCGTTCTCCTGAGCCAGTCACCCCTGCTCGTGATCGTGTCCGGACCGGGCGGGGTCGGCAAGAGCACCGTCGTTGATGTTTTGATCGAGCGATACCCAGAGCTATGGCTGAGCCGTTCTTGGACAACCAGGCAACGGCGTCCGAGAGAATCGGAACGTTCGTATGTGTTTGTGACGACCGAGCAGTTCGAAGAACGAATTAAGGCCGATGGGTTTTTGGAGCACGCCGAGTTCCTCGGCAATTATTATGGAACCCCGAGCCTTGATCCGCCCGACGGTCGAGATGTAATTCTCGAGATTGATGTGCAAGGCGCTCGCCAGGTAGTTGAGAAAGAACAGGATGCATTGTTGTTGTTCTTGCAGGCTCCGTCAGCTGATGAACAGCAAGCCCGTCTTCGGCGTCGAGGAGATCCAGAGGAGAAGGTGGCCCAACGGGTCGCTAAGGCTGCTGAGGAAGCTGATGCTGGCCGTGAGCTCGACGCTCAAATCATCACGAACTTCAATATCGATGACACCGTAGAAGAGATGTGGTCCGCTATCGAAAAGGCTCGTTCTGACCGAGGCCGGCTAGATCCGAACAGCCTCGATTGAACGGCGAAACTTCTTCGAATTTTGGCCAGTATCGCCGTCGCTGGCCGAAGATTGCTAACGGAGTGGCGGTCCGGGGCCAGTGGCCAATTTCGCCAGCTTTCGTGGCCAGGAGCAGAAATAGCCTCAAATTCGGTACTTTCGACTAGATAATGCCCGAACCAACGCTTCAGAAACGATTGATCGCTCTAAACGACGCTATGGCTGCCTATACTGGCCAGCCGGAGGAACTGCACTTATGGCTGATGCATATGACACGATGATGACCCCTCAGGTCGAATCCTTACTGGACAAGACCACCTCAAAATTTAGCCTCTGCACATTGGCTTCAACAAGAGCTCGAGAGATCAACGCCTACTTTGGGCAACTTGGTGAAGGTCTAGGCGCCATGGTTCCACCTCAAGTAACCTCGGTTGCTCGCAAGCCGCTCTCGATTGCGTTCGAAGAAATTGCGGCTGAAAAGATCATTCCGGTCGTTCCTAGTCGTGATGCCAGCGATGACGCTGGTGACTCCGCCTAGTTGTTGAATGCTGGAAGGCCGCAGAATCATCCTCGGCGTCTCCGGGGGAATAGCGGCCTACAAAGCTATTGAAGTTTGTCGTCGACTAGTTGATAGTGGTGCTCATGTTGTGCCGGTGCTGACCGAAGCAGCCCACAACATGGTTGGACCAACGACGTTCACCGCGCTCGCCTCGGAGCCAGTCAAGACAAGTCTGTGGGCTGACCGGGATCCAATCCCGCATACTCGGATGGGGCAGAGCGCCGATGCCATCGTTGTTTGCCCCGCCACGGCCCGGGTCATTTCCGACCTGGCCACTGGCCGATCCGGAGATCTGCTGGCTGCGACTCTGATCGCAACCGCCGCGCCAGTTGTCGTCTGCCCGGCAATGCACACCGAGATGTGGGAACACCCTGCGGTGCAAGACAACATAGCGACTCTCCTACGTCGGGGCGTTGTTGTGGTGCCGCCTGAAGAGGGGAGACTGGCGGGCGGCGACATGGGGAAAGGGCGCCTGGCCCAACCAGAAACAGTAGTAGCTGCGGTACACCAGTTGTTCGTTGGCGGCGATGGTGGTGTCGAGGACAAGCTTCTCTCGGGCCGACAAGTTCTCGTAACTGCTGGAGGCACTCGCGAATCGATTGATCCGGTTCGATACCTGGGCAACCGGTCGACTGGCAAGCAGGGACATGCACTGGCTGAGAAAGCGTCTCAGCTCGGCGCCGAGGTCACCTTGGTCACTACATCCGGAATCCAAAGTTCGAACAGCATCAAGCGAGTTGATGTAGTGACAGCAGCCGACATGCATGCCGCTGTTAGCGCTAGTTCGAACACTATGGACATCATTATCATGGCAGCCGCCGTCGCAGATTTTCGACCCAGCGATGTTTCGAATAAGAAACTCAAGAAAGCCGACGGAACGCCTACTATCAGTCTTGAACCTACGGTAGATATCCTGGCTGAACTGGGGGCAGCAAAGAAATCGGGGCAAATTCTGGTCGGCTTTGCCGCCGAGACGAACGATCTTCACAAAAACGCGTTGGCGAAGCTAAGTCGCAAAGGCGCTGATCTGTTAGTAGCTAACGACGTCTCAGCGCCCGGAGTTGGATTTGCTCACGATACGAACGAAGTCACAATCTTCAGTGCTAACGGTGACGTACAGGAAGTCCCGTTGTCCGATAAAGAATCAATTGCCGAGGCCGTTCTTCGTGCGGCAGCGCAACTGTTAGTCGATTGATCGTTGTCGAGTTCGGATTGGCGGTTCCAACTAACTTCAGCCAAATCATCGCAATCGCAAAAATAAGTACGGAGAGACTTGCAAACTCACGGTAAGTCACACAGATAGGTACGACAAAAACCACCGATAAAGCGAGCAAAGGTACGCGACGTGAACAGTAACTACACATTTACCTCCGAGTCCGTGACAGAAGGTCACCCCGACAAGATGGCCGATCAGATCTCTGACGGCATTCTTGACGCCTTGTTAGAACAAGATCCGATGAGTCGAGTTGCTTGTGAAACAATGGTGACGACCGGTCTCGCCATTGTTGCCGGTGAGATTAGCACTACGGCATACGTTGACATACCTTCGGTTGTCCGCCAGACGATTAGCAGGATTGGCTATAACACTGAATCCTATGGATTTGATGGAAACACATGCGGTGTGATGGTTGCCATCGACGAACAATCGGCTGATATCGCTCAGGGCGTTGACAAGTCCGAGGAAGTTCGTTCGGCTGGAGCGACTGGCGATAACTATGACGAACAAGGTGCTGGCGACCAGGGCATGATGTTTGGTTACGCCTGCAACGAAACAGAAGCTCTAATGCCGCTACCGATTCACACGGCTCACCGTATGGCTGAGCGACTTGCCGAGGTTCGAAAGGCTGGAATCGTTCCCTACTTGCGACCCGACGGCAAGACACAGGTCACGTTTGACTACGAGAACGACAAGCCAGTTCGGCTACGAACCGTTCTGATCTCAACCCAGCACGACGATGGGATCGAACGTGACAGCATGATCAAGCCTGACCTTATAGAAAACGTGATTCGCCCGGTAATCCCAGAGCAGTTCGCTGACGACGATTACAACGTTCTGGTCAACCCTACTGGTCGGTTTGTAATTGGCGGACCAGTTGGCGACGCTGGTCTGACAGGTCGAAAGATCATCGTCGACACCTATGGGGGAGCAGCCCGCCATGGGGGCGGCGCCTTCTCCGGTAAGGACCCATCGAAGGTCGATCGGTCGGCGGCCTACGCAACTCGATGGGTGGCCAAGAACCTGGTAGCTGCTGGCGCCGCCGATCGCTGCGAGGTTCAAGTTGCCTACGCCATCGGTGTCGCGGCCCCGGTGTCGATAATGGTAGAAACGTTTGGAACCGAGCATGTTGGGGTCGACAAGATCGAAGCTGCCGTTCGAGGTGTATTTGATCTGCGGCCTGCAGCGATTCTCGAAGCGCTCGATTTACGTCGTCCGATCTACTCTCCGACGGCAGCCTACGGCCACTTTGGCCGACAATCAGATACGTCGTTTACCTGGGAGCGTACTGACAAGGCCGATAAGCTTCGCTCGGAGCTCGGGCTGTAACTGTTTGGTCTAGCATCGACCTGTTAGCCAGAGCCCTGAGTCGGACTCGGGCAAGAGAAGAACTATTAGTTGGGTCCTGGATTTTCGTCCAGGGCCCAACTGCTTTTCAAGTCGACGTAAACGGCGTTGACCGCACTGGTGGCGAACGTTGGCCGGTAGGATCTCAGTTGGTGCCGTATGGGACAGCTCTTCGATCCGGATGAAGGAAAACTGCCGCCTAAACGCCACCAGCTGGCTGATGGCGAACGAACGGCCCGAGTTCTGCCTGATGTATCTGGCATCGACCGTAATTTTGACTACGTTGTCCCAGCCGGGCTAGTCGATGGGGTAGCTGTAGGGTCGCTTGTACGAATTGAGCTTCATGGGCGTCGGGTCGCTGGGTGGGTAGTTGAGTTAGATCCACCTATCGAGCCGGGAATGAAGCTCCGACCTATTCTGAAAGTCTCATCGGTCGGGCCGGACGAACAAACCGTAGAATTAGCCAGTTGGGCCGCCCAGCGCTGGTGCGGTCGGTTGGCTGCGGTGTTGCGGTCGGCATCGCCACCGCGAATGGTTGTTAACATAGCGAAACCCCGAAGAGCGCGCCGCCCAACGGTCGACGGCGATTCAGCTTCGGTTGATTCATTGCAGGCCCGGGTTGGCGTCGCTCTCGAGTCAAACGGTGTGGTAGCTTTTCGGGTTCCACCGGCCCAAGATCAGCGCTCGGTTCTACGAGGCGCAGCCAAACTGGGGAACGTCCTAATTCTGGTTCCTGAACTAGCACGAGTTCGAATCGCAGCCAGGTACCTGGCACAAGCTGGCTTTCGTGTTCACACCCACCCTGATGATTGGGCTAGTGCTCCATCAGGTGGAGTAGTCGTCGGTTCTCGGTCTGCAGTGTGGTCCCGAACCGCCAAACTTGATGCCATTGTCGTCATCGATGAGCACGACGAATCGTTCCAAGATGAACGGGTGCCAACCTGGAATGCTCGTGATGTAGCGGTGGAGCGAGCTCGCCGGGCCGGAATTCCCTGTTTGTTAACCAGTCCGGTTTTGTCGCTAGCCGCGCTAAGCGCGGCGGACACCGTGATGGACCTGGGTCGCAAGACCGAGAGAGCCTCTTGGCCGGTTATCGAAGTGGTCGATCAAAGATTAGCTGACCCTGGCCGTCCCAGTTTATTTAGCGACCAGGTAGCGGCGGCACTTCGTCAAAGTGCTAGCGCGGTGCTGGTACTAAATCGGAAAGGGCGGGCCCAGATGCTGGCCTGCGGTTCGTGTGGCGAACTGGTTAGAACCGAAGACGGCGAGCATCTAATGGCTGAAGACGCAGACGGGATGTTGGCGGCCCGGACTGGCGAGATCCGGCCCAAGGTCTGCGCTCATTGTGGCGCTACTGCGCTTAAGCGTCTGAGACTTGGCGTGACCAGGGCGGCCGAAGAATTGCATCACCTGACTGGTCGAGAGGTGCTTGAACTTTCTTCATCGACTGACCGCACGGTGGGCGACGACTGTCCACTCGTGTTGGGAACCGAAGCAGCGTTGTACAGCAGGCGAAGAGCAGAACTAGTAGTCTTTCTCGACTTCGACCAGGAACTTCTGGCTCCCCGATACCGGGCCGCTGAACAGGCGATGTGGCTCTTAGCCCGGGCCGCTCGGCTCGTCGGTTCGAAGGCCGACGGCGGGAGAATTTTGGTGCAAACGCGATCGCCAGACCACCGAGTACTTCGATCGGCCGTTCGATCAGCACCAGCGCTTTTAGTAGATGAAGAGCGAGGTCTGCGAAAGTCGTTAGGGTTGCCGCCGTTCGGAGCACTGGCTGAGATAAGCGGCGCAGGCGCTGATGACTACGCCGCGGAGTTCAGCGCTAACGCAGCGATTATTGTGCTCGGACCTCGGGCCGACGGTCGATACCTTCTACGGGCCGACGACGCCGATTCACTGGCCCAGGCAATACAAGCCGCGAATCGACCGAAAGAACGGATCAGGATCGCAGTCGACCCAGCCCGGGTCTAGGTAGGAGTCACTCACTCCATTGTTGGCGCATAACTTCGTAGAGAGCGCCGGTGGTGGCCTGAGCGACGTTCAACGAACCAACCTTGCCGATCAAAGGAAGGTATCCAGCCATGTCGACGGCGGCCAGCGTTTCCTTTTTGACCCCACGATCTTCGTGTCCAACAACGAGACAAATATCGGCAGAAAGATCTAGGTCGAACATCGGGCGAGCATTGGCCGACAACTCAACAGCAACCGTCTTGAACCCCTGCCCAGCTGCGGCGTGAACCGCTTCTGTTGCTTCGCCTACCGGTTGAAACTCGATGAACCGGTCACAGCCAAGAGCTGTTTTGGCTACTTTGGCATGAGTGGGTGGCAACGAGTTTTCGGTGTACCAAAGCTGCTCGGCTCGGTAGGCGGCAGCGGAACGAATGATCGATCCCACGTTGTACGGGTTCTGAACTCCATCGAGGATGATGGCGAGTCGGCTATTGCTTCGGCGGCGCCAATCTCGATGGAGTCGCTTTAATTCAGTCGGTGAAAGGTTTCGATGCTCAGCCATATTCGTATCCAACTCTACTCGTCGTGAAGCTGTTCCTCATGGTGGAGCAGGGCCGAGGTGCCGTTGCGATGGGCTGACGTCCAGCAGTCGGTAGCGGGAGCGAGAACATCGTCGGTTGGTCGGCCAACCCTCGTTGGTAAGCCATCGCTGAAGACTGTCGGATCCAAGATGTTTTTGAACAACGAGATGGCCAGAGCCTGATGGATTCAGCAGCGGAAGCCACTGGCGCAGCAAACCGTGGAGCGCTGCTTTACCGATTCGGATTGGTGGGTTAGACCAGATCCGATCGACGGTCAGGTCGTTTGGAAACTCGGTTGGGTCGATCACTGTGAGATTTTTCAGCCCGGCTCGGTCGGCATTCTCGGCGCACAGCTCACGGGCTCGGGAGTTAATTTCGACTGCCCACACGTGCGCCGTCGGGTTCCGGAGGGCCAATGTGATAGCGATTGGTCCATAGCCTGCCCCAAGATCGACCAACGTGGCATCGCCAGGAACCGGTTCGGGGCCGTCTAAGAGAAGCAGCTTTGTTCCAGCGTCAATCGAAGAGCGGGCAAAAACCCCAGAATCAGTGGTGAAGTCGAGGCTTAGATCCGGTAGGACGAGCGAAACCTCGCTCCGGTTGGAATCTACTGTTGGCTCACTGTCAAAGTAGTGTTTTCGATCTTTTTTCGGCTCCACACGATAGAACGGTACCGCCCGTCGTCGCGCTAAGCTCAAAACATGTCTGCTCCGTACAAAGTCCGAGTCTTCGGAGATCCGGTCTTGCGTAAAGTAGCCGAAGATGTGTCCGATATCGATGGCAAACTGGTCAAGCTTGTCGACGACATGCTGGAAACGATGTACGCCGAACCAGGTATCGGCTTGGCCGCCCCTCAAGTCGGCGTGCAGCGCCGACTATTCGTGTACGACATTGGCGATGGACCAGAAGCGATTGTGAATCCGGTCATCAATGAGTCGGACGGAGAGTGGACTTACGAAGAAGGTTGTTTATCAGTTCCCGGTTTGTTCTGGGAGATTGTTCGCCCCAAGCAAATTCATGTAACCGGCGTCGATTTAGACGGCAACGATGTGTCACTAGAAGCTGATGAGCTTTTGTCCCGCTTGTTTCAACACGAGCTTGACCACCTTGATGGCATTATGCTGATCGATCACCTCGATGACGAGACTCGTAAAGCCGCGCTTAGAACGCTTCGGGAACGGTACGCCGACGTGGAGACCAAACCGTCACTGGGTCTGAACCTTCCTCCATCAGGTGGCTTATCCCTTCCATGACGGAATCGAATGGTGATGGCGAGCCCAAGCCCGCCATCGCCGCACTGGCGTCGCCACCTTCTTCTATTTCTGATGTCGTCTTTTTGGGAACTCCAGAAGTTGCGGCCATTACGCTTCAGGCGTTGATCGACTCACCAATTCGAGTGGTTCACGTGATCACCAAACCTGACAAGCGCCGCGGCCGGGGTTCTAAGCTGAAGCGTTCGCCGGTTTCTGAGCTAGCGGCCGAATATGACATCCCGGTAAGTCACGACCCAGCTGAAGCCCCATCGTTAGAAGTCGATCTTGGGGTAGTCGTGGCCTTTGGCCAACTCATTCGTCGGCCAGTGTTGGAACAGCTGGCGATGGTCAACCTTCACTTCTCACTATTGCCACGGTGGCGCGGTGCTGCCCCGGTAGAGCGAGCGATTTTAGCTGGTGATCAAACCACTGGTGTTTGTGTCATGGAAGTCGCTGAAGGACTCGATGTCGGCGATGTCTATGCCAAAGCGTCTGCCGAGATTGGCACTGACGAGACAGCAGACGAGCTTCGCGACCGCCTAGCGGTGATCGGGTCGAAGCTGTTAGTTGAACAGTTAACCTCCGGACTGGACGATCCAATTCCTCAAGCTGGTGAACCAACCTATGCATCCAAGCTCGATCGAACTGAGTTTCGGCTCGATCTCTCCGAATCGGCAGAGGTCGTCCATCGTCGGATAAGGGTGGGTCGGGCATGGTGCCAGTTTCGGGATCGTCGTCTTATCGTGACTGTGGCTCGATTGGCTTCAGAAGCTCCGAAACTAGAACCTGGCGAGCTACGGGGACAATTCTTAGGTACAGGGCAAGGGGTAATCGAAGTGGTATCTGTAAAGCCTGAGGGCAAGCGAGATATGCCGGTCGGAGACTGGTTGAATGGCGTCACGCCAAGCGCGAGTGAACGCCTCTCATGAGTTCATCTGAAACGGACCAAACCTTGGACGTGTCTGATCCGGCGGTCTCAGAGAGCCGATCGGGTCGAGGGGCCGAGAGTCGTCGTTTGGCAATCGAAGCTGTCCGGCGAATTGAAGTGAACGGTTCATACGCTAATATTCTGCTGCCATCCATGCTCGACAAGGCTGATTTGTCGCCAGAGGACAATCGGTTTGTTAGCTACCTTGTCTACGGAACCACTCGAATGAAGCGCTCTTGCGACTTTCTAGTTGATCGGTTTGTCGTCGGCGAGCCAGATGATCAGATTCGAGCAGCGCTTCGAGTAGGGGCGTATCAGCTCGCGTTTCTCAAGACTCCACCGCACGCTGCTGTTAGTGCCACCGTTGAAGCAGTTGAGGGACCAGGCCGGTCTATGGTCAATGCTGTTCTTCGCCGGGTTTCAGAAGCCCCAGTCGAATACCCGAGCCCTCAAATTGAACTTAGCTACCCAGATTGGGTCTACAAGTTGCTGGTTGACGAGCTTGGTTATGACACCGCCATAAAGGCAATGAAAGCGATGAACGAACCAGCCATGGTGCGTGTTCGCGATGATGGCTATGTGCAGGACTATGCGTCCCAGGCAGTCGTCAGCGCAATCGACGCTAAGGCAGGTGACCTTGTGATCGATATTTGTGCTGCTCCGGGAGGTAAGGCAACCGGGCTGGCTAAATCGGGAGCGACCGTGATCGCCGGAGATCGCAGAGCTAGTCGGGCGAACCTGATCGCCCAAAATGTTGAGCGGTTAGGCAGCGATGTTCTGCTCTACGTAGCGGATGGACGACACCTACCGATCCAGCCTGGTGTCGCTGATTGCGTTTTAGTCGACGCCCCATGCAGTGGGCTTGGAAGCCTGAGACGACGAGCTGATGCCCGGTGGCGGGTTCAAGCTGAGGACGTGGATCGGCTAGCCGAGCTCCAGCTGGAACTAATCGATTCTGCTTTAGAGCTAGTCAAGCCTGGTGGCCGACTCGTCTACAGTGTTTGCACGTTCGGACAGGCTGAGGGCGAGGGAGTTGTGGCGAAGGTCATTGAGGGCGGCAAGGCCCAGCTCAGCGAACTGCCCGAAGGTCGATGGGTGCCGAGAACCAACACGGCAATGCTTGTGCCCGGCGATTCAGATGGCATGATGATTTCTTGTCTGAAGAAGGTCGGCTAACGTCCTGCTACCGGTGACCAATTGTTCGAAGGAAGACACCGGATCGAACCTTCGGTAAGAAATAGGTAGATTTCGGTGGCATCGTAAGGCCCTTGTCAGCAGCCGCTACTAGGGCCTCGATCGGTACCGGGCGCATGACGAATATTGCCTCCTGTGGCGTTAGATCAATTGCGGAGACGCTTTGCGCATCGCCAGGGCCGGAACGGTACCTCAACCGGGTTCCCGGCGATGATTCGTCGATGTCTAAGACCGGGTGTAGAAGTTGACTGCTCAGCCGGACTGGGTCCAGATCAGCTAACGGGTCTTCCGTCGTTCCGCCGAACGGAAGGTCAACGAATAGCCAAACCTGGTTGCCGTCTGAATCGACTCCGCCGACAACTAGTTCAGAATCTTGGCGCTGATGGAACGTCTCAGTCGAGCCACTTCGAACTGCGAACTTTTTACTCAACAAGGTATGGAGGCTGTCGAAGTCCGCAATCGAAACAACTCGGTGAAATGCATGATTCTTGATTTGGTCAGAAGGGAAAGCGGCACAGAGCATCCAGTCGGCATCATTTGCCAATTCGCTCGCTGGATCTAGCCGGTGCCGCAATCGAGAAGCTGCGGCAGCCCGATGATGCCCATCGATTAGGTAAAACGTCGATTGTTCGAGGGCGGTGCTGATCGAGTCGTTCTGACTCTTGTCGATAGCCCAGATCTGTTGCCGAAGTCCGTCGGGCGACACGAAATCCAGTGCCGGGTCTGCTGCTGTGCTCGCCGCTAAAAGGTCGGAGAATTCCTTCGTCGGGTCGAAGGTCAGAGCTATCGGACTTGATTGGGCACCAACAACTTCGAAATGATTGGCCAGGTGATCGGCTCGCTCGCCTTTTATTTTCTCGTGGATGCGAACATCGCCACTGTCATACTCACTGGTGGCTATACCGCAAACGATGCCCGTTTGGCTGTGGTCGTCGGCCGACAAGCGGTAAGCGAAGTAGGTCTGGTCATGTTCAGGGCCAAACACGCCTTGTTGTTTCAGGGCTTGTAGCGACTTCTTCCCTTCGTCGAGCAGATGTTTCAGTTCACTGGATTGGCCTGGTTCGACGTCTTCTGGCGCTCGGGTTACGGCAAGGTAGGAGGCAGGGTGACGGCGAAGGTGCTCACGGCGCTCCGCAACGGACAGGCCATCGTGAGGGGGCGAAGGCACCTCGGCTGTCCAGATAGGTAGAACGAGCTGAAGTGACAACGGGCGGACAGTAGTCATTTAGCCTCGGTTCTTAGCGAAATCAGCCATGAAGTCGAGTAACGCCTCGACGCTCTCTGTCGGCAAGGCGTTGTAGATGCTGGCTCTGATACCGCCTACCGAACGGTGGCCTTTAAGGTTCATAAGGTTTCGCTTTTCGGCTTCGGTCAAGAACTCAGACTCGAGATCCTCGGCCGCTAACCGGAACACGAGATTGGTGTGGGAACGGTGTTCTTTGTTTACCGGTGATCGATAAAATCCGTCGCTCGAATCGATTGCGTCGTAGATTAGGGCTGATCGGCTAGCGGCCCGTTGTTGCATTCCTTCCACGCCACCGTTGTCCTCTATCCACCGAAGAACCTTGCCGGTGGCCCAAATGCTGAACACCGGCGGCGTATTGGCCAAGCTATTGGCTGCCGCATGATCGGAGTATCGGAGATACGCAGGCAGCGTTTTTGGAATAGCTTCGACCACGCTATTTCGAATGAAGACAACGGTTAGTCCAGCTGGTCCGAGGTTTTTCTGGGCTCCGCCGTAAACAACGTCAAACTGGTCCCACGGGATTTCTCTGGTTAAGTAGTCCGACGACATATCAGCGACCTGGCGAGCCGTGGTGGGGAAGAACGATGGTAGCCGGATACCACCGATAGTCTCATTGGAGGTTACATGCAGATAGGTAGTGTCGTCTCTCACTTCGATTTGCGATGGGTCAGGCATGGCAGAAAAATTCTGATCTGCTCCCGACCATGCTTCGTACGCATCTCCGACCAGGCTGGCGTCGCTAAGGGCCTTTTTCCCCCATGTGCCTGATACTACGTAGCCAGCCGAGCCGCCAGGTTGAAGAAGGTTCATTGGCAGCATGGCGAACTGAAGCGTGGCACCGCCCTGTAGTAACAGGATTGAGAAATCTTCGGGAACCTTGCACAAGCGACGGAGTAGCTCGATGGTCTCATTGTGGACCTTGTCGTAGGCTCCGGCTCGGTGACTCATCTCGATCAACGACATGCCCGAATTTTCAAAATCGGGGAGTTCGCTCGCGAGCTCCTCGATAACGGTCACCGGCAAGGTGCAAGGTCCGGCGCAGAAATTGTGGACGCGATTAGTGCTCATGGGATACAAGGTTTCCTTTGAGATAGGTACTTTCTGGTACGACAAACGATGATGCGAGAGATCGTTATCGAGTGGTAGCGACTCGACAGATCGGAATGGCTCCCGGGCCTGGGCTGGTTTGATTTCAGGACGGGCTAAGCGGGGATGCTACTAGCAGTTCCTTCATACTTTCATTGCTGAAACATGAAATACTTCATCAATGCTGTTGAGCTGAGCCAGTGTTTCTGGGTCGGGCTGTTTGCTGGTGCTAATTGTGGCCACAGCGGCTTGGCCGCCGTCGAAAATTTGGTTCTGCATCTCTTGCACGTTCAGACCCTGTGACCGCAAGATGGCAAACACCTGGGCTAAGACGCCGACTCGGTCTAGATGGCGAACGGTCAGATTGGCCTGACCACTCGACTCGGATCGAAGGTTGACTGAGTTTATTGGAGCGCCATCGCAGAAAGCCTGAATCGTCTCGACAGTTCCGACCGCAACGGAACGCTGGGCCTGGTCGGTCGACGCACCGATGTGATGGGTGCCAACGACCTGTGGGTGCTTAGCTAGCACCGAATCGAATCGGCCCACGCCTTGGCCTGGCTCGTTGTTCCAAACATCTAGACCGACACGGAGATCGCTAGAGTCGAGCGCGTCCATTAATGCTTGCTCGTCGACAACATCGCCCCGCGAGGTGTTAAGCAAGATCGCGGTTGGACGCATCTTGGAGAGAAAGTCGGCGTTAACCAACTTTTGGGTCTCGGGCGATTTTGGGATGTGGAGCGACACAATGTCGGATTCGTCCAACAAGACATCAATCGAGTCGACCATGCGAATACCAATTCGCCGAATTGAGGCTTCGGTATCAGCGGAACGGCCGGGTTTGCGGACGGCGCTAATCGTCACGCCGAATGCCTTCGCTCGCTCGGCCAAAGCCAACCCGATGTCGCCTAAGCCGATGATGCCAAGACTTTTTCCGAACAAACCGTCTGCTTTTGAGTAGAGCTTTTTGTTCCACTCTCCGGCTCGGAGGTCGGTTGTGTTATCGACGAGCCGCCGCTCAATCGCCATTAGTAGACCCATGGTCAGTTCAGCTACAGCTATCGCATTGCGGCCCGGCACGTTGCATACCAGTACACCCCGGTCCGAGGCTGCGCTCTTGTCTATATTGTCGGTGCCAGCGCCGGCTCGAACGATCAGCGATAACGCATCAGCGCTCTCGATCGCCTCGGCCGTTACCTTGGTGCTTCTTACCACTAGGACGTCGTAGCCACTAATAGCCCCGGGCAGGGTTTCAGCGGTCAGGCTTGGCTCGACCGTGTATTCGTGACCTTGGTCGGTCAACCCGCTCAAGTGGCGTTCGTCGACAGCGTCAGCGTAGAGGATTTTCATTTTCTTCTCCTTTGGCCAAGCCCCCCGTCAGCTAGTGCGGATGAGGAGGTGATCAGATGGGAACTACTCATACCGTACACCTTCGGACGGCAATGATCACTCTTCAAGTCGTCGGCATAGAGCTTCGAATTATTTACTGGCCGGTACGTACCTCTGTTTGTGGGTGTTTTGTGGGTGTTTTGGGCTGAGATGTGGAGCTTTCGGGCCATTGACGGCGAACTCCGCTTGCCGTTTGGCCTAGCAATTTGGTCGTTCTTTGGTGTTGGTGCAGTCCTAGTGCAGATCTGGTCCTAGCGATCAGGCGGGTCCCAAGGTTGGATTCGGTGAAGCAATTTTGACGACACGGACTTGATCCAGAGAGGTAGACCATGAGCCAAACCACAAGTAAATCGCCGAATCGAAAGAACCGTATTCGAACCCTAGGAGTACTGGTTTTCATGACCATACTTTTGAGTGCCTGTAACCTGCCGGGCGGCAGCGGCCCCAACGGTGGGAAAACGACGTATCTTCACTTCAACCAAATCAACAATCAGATTGGATGGGACAACTTCGGGTCCTGGCAGGTCGGCAGTAACTGCAATGCTTACACCAGAGAAACGCTTGATGGGTCGGCCGAGAACCCGACGATGTATCGCTCGTTCTTTCGATCTACCGATGGCGAAATTTGCTATGGCCGTATCTTGATGACATGTACACCGGGAAATAGTGGCATATCGCGAACGTTCAAAGCTGTCGATCCGAACAACTGGATGACGCTAACTGACTCGTTAACTGGCCGTCAGGTTGGCGGAGCGTACCTCCGCCCTCAATTCGTTGGTGGTGCGCCCCAGCTCGGCTTCGAGACCTATCACCTGTACTCATTTGAACGAGTCAGAGTTGAGTACGAAAGAAGAGACTGCGTAGCCGCTGGGAATCAGGGCCAGGGTTTTGTTGTTGGTCGGGTTATCGGCGACAAGAATTCAAAGGTGTACCGCAAGTTCAACGGTTGGTGCGATGACATTAGTACCACATGCGTCAAGGTGAGTACCGGGCCTTGGCGCGACGGCTGGTCGAGACATCCTCATCACCCGTAGTCGATTATCGTTTCTTCAAGCGTCCGCAGGTTTCGGCCAGAGCCGGAGCCTGCGGGCGTTGAACCGCGTCGTCGTGATCTCTTACTGTCGGTCCAAGAAGAACTCGACCTCAACCTTGCCCTCGTCCCGAACTTCAACAAACGGGTTTGACGGGTTGCCAATTCCGTAGTCTGAGAACACTACGTCGATTGCTCCGACTAACTCGATTCGGTCGCCGACCAATTGAGCCTCAATTGGGAAGGTAACAGAGTTAGTCGCCCCTTTTAGAGTGAGGTCGCCCGACGCTTCGGTGCTGATCTGCTCGCCCGGAGTTGGAATAGTGGCCAGTTCGATTGGGGCCGTCAGGACAAGCGTTGCCTCCGGGAAGGTCTGCCAATCGAGCTGAGTGAAGAACGCTTGGTCTCGCCGTTCATCGTCGCTCAATATCGACTTTATTTCGATGGCGAACGATCCAGACTGGACAGTAGTACCGGAGATCTCAAGTGTTCCGGTTGGGCTAGAAGAGCGGCCGACCGCCTCAAAATCCAGAACGTTGCCTAAGTCCTCGACGACTCGGTATCCGCCTTCTGATCCCTCGCCGACCGTCCACGTTCCGTCCAGCGATGCCAGCGTTGCCTCGGTGGTCGACGCCTCTTCTTCCTCGGTAGTATCGTCGCCGCCGTTTTCGTCGCTGCTCGACTCCGTAGGGTCTGACAACGTCGGGGCTGGCGGTGCATCACTCCTCGATGCGATAAACCAAATAGCGACAGCGGCGACTAGGACGAGCAAAGCAAAGGCGATTCCGACGTTTCGTTTCATAGCGCATTCTCCGTTTGGGCGAGTGGTTTAGAGGTTAGCAAGCCGTGGTTGCGAACGTTAGACAGCCATTTGTCGACTGAAACACGATGACTAGTCAGCCTAAGGGGTTGGGCTCGGCCCCTCGGCCGGGCCTATCGGCACCCCACCGCTGAATGTCGGCGTCGAGGTCCAGCGCGACGTTGGCTGGGGCATCGGGATCTATCAGCTCAAGTGGTAGTTCCCACATGACCTCAAACTCGATGCCGTCAGGGTCGTGACAATACAAACTTCGGCTGACTCCATGGTTGTTCTCGCCGACCAACGCCCCCATCTCGGCCAGACGCTGTTTCGCTGCAGCCAGCTCGCCGAGCGTTCGTACCTCCCAGCTGATGTGGTAGAGCCCGGTATTGCGTTTGCCGCCAACGTTCTCTTCGGCTTTGAAAAGGCCAAGATCATGATCAGTCTTCGACTCTGGGGATGATAGGAATACGCCACCAGGAATCTCGTTGACCCGTTCAAGACCGAGAGCTTGACCGTAGAAGATTGCTGAGGCCTCAGGGTCACTAACCCACAGCACTGCATGTCGCATTCCGATTGTCGCCATGCTCACCGTAAACAGCGTCGAAGCGGCGGAAATTCCTTCTAACTCCAAATTCGAGATGGTTGAACAGCCCAGCAGCCCAGCGGCCCAGAAGCGGCTATGGCTTAAGTTGGTTCAACACGTGGGCCAGATCGGCCCAGAGATCCTCTGCGTGCTCACAGCCAACGCTAAGCCGTATTAGCGTCGGCGGCAGATGTTGTTGCGAAGCCAACCGGGCTCGTCGTTCTAAGGTGGTCTCAACCGCTCCTAAGCTGGTGGCAACGTGAATCACTTCGAGTTCTGTGAGCAATTTGTCAAGCTGTTGCGCTGAACCGATGGTGTCGAACGACAACACCGATCCAGGACCGCTCATCGTCTTCTTTGCCATCTCATAGGGTGCGGTTCCAGGAAGGCCGGGGAACCGAACAGCGGTTACGGCGGGGTGTTTTGAGAGTCTACGAGCTAGTTCAACAGCACTAGCTTGAGACTTGGTTAGTCGAAGTGGGAGCGTCCGCAGCCCTCGAAGCGCCAAGTAGGCTTCTAGCGCTCCCATTGTGGCTCCGCCGAGCGTGCGGCGTCGAGCAAGTCGTTCCAGCCGCGCTGGGTCAGCGGTTGAAACGACGCCTCCCAGGAGGTCGGAGTGTCCGCCGATAAACTTGGTTGCGCTATGAACCGAGTACGTTGCCCCTAGATCGAGTGGTCGTTGTAGCAAAGGGGTAGCAAAGGTGTTGTCAACGGCGCAGACGATATCTTCTGACTCGGCGGCGGCACAGATCGCTGGGACGTCGCCGACCTGTAAGAGTGGGTTGCTTGGTGACTCGAGCCAAACGAGATCTGGTCCGATTCCCAATAGCTCAATCCATCTTGCCGTGTCGTCTGTTCGGACAGTCTTTATCTGCCAGCCGGATCGTTGCTCGCCCTCGTTTAGGATTTCGACTACTCCGTGGTAACAGTCCTCAGGGGCGACTACTATGGCGCCGCGTCGGAGTTCGCCGAAGATGGCGGACACTGCAGCCATGCCCGAAGCGAAGGCTACGGTCCAACCCCCTTCGAGTTCGCCGATAGCGGACTCGAGCGCCGAAATCGAATCGGTCCCATCCTGTCTGGAGTACTCCTTTGGGCCAGTTTCTGGCCACTTGGTGTAGTCCTTAGTTGGGGCCGGCTGGCCCCCAGCTGAGAAGTTCGACGCTGGCACGATAGGCGTGTTCAACGGTTGGCCGGGTCCGCGTGGTCGTCCAGCGCGGATCGCCACGGTATCGGGATGCAGTTTTCGCCTAGCCATGTCTCTTACGATAGACCGTCGTGGTTAGTCGTCCACATGGGTATTTCGGTGGCACACTAGCTATATGGCTATCAACCTGCAGGTCAAAGTGGTTACTGTTTCTGACGGAGTCATAGCTGGTACCCGCCAGGATGCCTCTGGGGATGCCCTAGCGGCGCATCTATCCGACAACGGGTGGGAAGTGATTGAGCGGCGACAGATCCCTGACGGGATTGAGTCGGTAAGCGAATGTCTGATCGAGCTGAGTGCCGATTTCGTCGGGCTGATCGTAACTACTGGCGGAACCGGGTTCGGACCTAGAGACCTAACTCCGGAAGGAACCAAGCTGGTGCTGGAACGAGAGGCGCCGGGACTAGCTGAGGCCATGCGACTATGTAACCCCAAAGGTCTAGGCAGATTGAGTCGAGCAACTGCTGGGACCAAGGCAACATCGGTAATTGTTAACACCCCTGGCTCAACGTCGGGGGCGGTGGAAACGGTTGACGCCGTGCTTGATGTGTTGCCTCATGCGGTCGAACTAGTGGCGGGGGAGCGGCCCCATTAATGGCCGGTTCTACCACAACTGACGTTGAACGCAATGACGAAGCCCTTATGGCCAGAGCCGTAGCCCGGGCTTGGCATAGCCGAAACCTTGCACCGCCCAACCCATGGGTCGGAGCAGTGTTGGTAACATCTTCGGGAGTAACCTTCGAGGGTTCTACTCGTCGACCGGGCCGAGCCCACGCCGAAGCTGAAGTGATTCGCAGAGCGGGCGGTATGGCCCGAGGGGCAACCGTATACGTCACGTTAGAGCCGTGCGCTCACTACGGTCGGACCCCTCCGTGCACCGACGCCCTAATTGACGCCGGGGTATCTCGTGTCGTCGTTGGAATAGTTGATCCCGACGGGCAAGTGGCTGGGGCTGGAATCGCGGCCCTCGAAGCAGCTGGAATAGACGTTACTGTCGGTGTTGGCGAAGCATTGGTTAGAGAACAACTAGAACCCTATATCAAGCACCGGAGCACGGGGTTGCCTTACGTGGTCTTGAAACTGGCGGCGACTGTCGATGGGCAGACCGCAGCGTCCGATGGGTCAAGCCAATGGATTACTTCTGAGGCGGCTCGAGCCGACGCTCATCATCTGCGAGCCAATTCCGACGCTATTGTTGTTGGCGCAGGCACCGTTCGAGATGACAACCCTCGTCTCACGGTGCGTGGCGTCGAACCTGGTGATGGGGAACCTCTGGTTCAGCCGATTCGGGTCGTGTTAGGGAAGGCGGACAAGAGCGCGGCCGTACATCCTTGCATCGAATACCAAGGGGAACTCTCCGATCTGCTTGCTGACCTGGGCGACCGTAACGTCATCCAAGTTTTGGTTGAGGGGGGAGCTAATGTGGCCGGCCAGTTCCATAGACAAGGGATCGTAGATCGCTACGTTGTCTATTTGGCACCAGCACTGATGGGAGGATCAGACGGGCGTCCCGTTCTTGATGGCTTGGGAGCGTCGGCCATAGACGATGCGTTTCGCGGTCGATTCGTGGCCGTCCAAACTGTTGGTTCGGACATACGTCTAGATATTGCGCTCGGCGTCGTTTGAGCGGAGCGGACGAGTTGGCGGCCATCGTGGACGCGAAAGAGTCACTTTGGACCGGGCGCACACGTGTAACGTGTCACATCGGACCGACTCAGCTTGACTTCAATATATGTTTAAGTTTTACAGTCGGTGCTTAGCGGGATTGGGTTGTCTGGCAATCAGCTGCCTCCGCTGCGTGCTTACGCCCGATTATGCGGAAGGAAATTCATTGTTTACCGGGATTGTTGAAGAGCTTGGATCGATCGCATCACGCGACGGCAGCGCCCTAGTTGTAAACGGACGGACAGTTCTTGAAGATGTAGAACTCGGCAGCTCGATCGCGGTAAACGGTTGCTGTCTTACCGTTGTCGAATGGGATACAGCTGGGGGCTGGTTTCGAGTAGATGTTAGCCAGGAGACCTACGACCGGACCCAGCTTGGAGATCTACGGGGCGGGGATCCGGTAAATCTGGAGCGGCCGGTGCGTTTGGCTGATCGGCTGGGTGGTCACTTGGTGCAAGGCCACGTCGATGCAGTGGGCGAGATCGTCCAAAGCGTTCCCGATTTGGTCGTAAAGATTCCGACTGAGCTACGTCGCTACATTGTCCAGAAGGGTTCGGTCACTGTTGACGGCATCAGCCTCACCGTCGTCGATCCGCAACAAGAAACGTTTGGCGTGGCCGTGATTCCTCACACCTCGGAGGTCACGACACTTGGTCGGAAAGGGCCAGGGGACCGAGTGAACCTCGAAGTCGACGTCATGGCCAAATATGCAGAACAACTTCTTTCTGGTTATGTTGGCCAAGCTGCCGCAACGACCAGTCAGCCACTAACCGGCTCAACCGGAACAAGTCTCTAGGAGCTTCGAATGGAAACCACAAACGAATCATCACCGTTCGATCCGGTCGAGGACGCCATTGCCGCCATTGGCCGAGGCGAAATGGTTGTTGTTGTCGACGATGAAGACAGAGAGAACGAAGGCGACCTGATTATGGCGGCCGAGTTCGCCACCGAGGAGAAAATCGCCTTCATCGTAAATCACTCGTCGGGAGTCATTTGCGCCCCAGTGACAGCGGAGCGGGCCGACGCTCTCGACCTTCCGCTCATGGTCGCACAAAACACCGAGGCCATGAGAACAGCCTTTACCGTTACTGTCGATGTATTGGCCGGAACGTCGACGGGTATTTCAGCCAGCGATCGAGCTAAAACCATTAGAGCTTTAATCGACCCTGATGCCAGAGCTGGCGACTTTGCTCGGCCCGGCCATATTTTCCCGCTGCGCGCTCGTGCTGGCGGTGTGCTGAAGCGGGCTGGCCACACCGAGGCTGCAATCGACCTGGCTGAACTAGCTGGCCTGCAGCCAGCCGGTGTGTTGTGTGAGATCGTAAATGAAGACGGAACGATGGCTCGAGTTCCCGAACTTATTGAGTTCGCCAAGACTCATGAGTTGAAGTTCATCTCGATCGCCGATTTGATCCGATACCGAAGTAGGACTGAAAAACTCGTTAACCGGGTGGCAGAAGCAACAATCCCGACCGCGCACGGCGACTTCCAATCGATCGTGTTTGAGGCTGTGCTCGATGGAGAGCAGCATGTCGCCTTCGTTCTGGGCGATGTATCGGGTGACGACGAGACCTTGGTCCGTGTCCACTCCGAATGCTTGACTGGAGATATCTTCGGGTCGCTTCGATGCGACTGTGGCCCCCAGCTCGATCGGGCTCTTGAACTAATCGCTGAGGAGGGGAGTGGCGTCTTGGTTTACCTTCGAGGCCATGAAGGCCGCGGTATCGGGCTAGCTCACAAGATTAGGGCCTATAGCCTGCAACAACAAGGTCTCGATACCGTCGACGCTAACCTCGAACAAGGACTTCCTGCCGACAATCGAGAATACGGTATCGGAGCTCAGGTGTTGGTCGAGCTAGGAGTGACCAAACTGCGGCTGCTGACCAACAATCCGGCCAAATATGGTGGGCTCGACGGCTTCGGGCTTGAAGTTGTAGGGCGACTACCAATCCAAACCACGCCTACCCCTCAAAACATCGCCTATTTGACCACCAAACAGGAGCGAATGGGCCACATGCTCGGGCTTGAAGTGGATGGTGCAACTGGCGGTTGAGGACGTGCTGAACGCTCGTTTTTGCCGAATACCACAGCCTCAATTGTGACGTTGGCTAAATTGGCCACGACCGGTTTTATTGCCCGCTAACGTTGTCCAAATGCTGAAAATCGTGTTACCAAAAGGATCGTTGGAAAAAGCTACCCTCGAACTCTTCGAGGCGGCCGACCTTAAGGTAAAGCGAAGTTCGTCTGTTCAGTATTCGGCTTCAATAAATGATCCCCGGGTTGAGGAAGTAAGGATCCTTCGGCCTCAGGAGATACCACAGTACGTGGCCGAGGGCCTCTTCGATTTCGGCATTACTGGTCGAGACTGGGTTGAAGAGACTTCGAGCGACGTAGTTTCGCTCGGCGAACTTAAGTATTCGAAAGCCACGTCAGATCCGGTTCGACTAGTTGTGGCCGTTCCTAATGAATCCGATGTAGTGGCGGTCGAAGATCTTCCTGCGGGGGTAAAGGTCTCAACCGAGTATCCCGAATTGACCAAGCGCTTCTTCGCCGACCGAGGGATCGATGCCGACATTCGTCTTTCGTACGGTGCAACCGAAGCCAAAGTCCCCGACATCGTCGATGTAGCGGTCGATTTGACCGAGACCGGTAGAGCGCTACGAGCAGCTGGTCTGCGGATAATCGACACCATCATTAGCAGCTACACCGAGTTTGTTGCCAATAAGGCATCGTACGCCGACCCAGAAAAGCGTCACGCAATGGAGCAGCTACTAACGTTGCTGCAAGGTTCTCTCGATGCCCGAGGTCAGGTTCTGGTTAAGTTGAACGTTGCCAGCGAGGGAGCACTTTCGAGTGTTGTCGATCTACTTCCATCAATGAAATCGCCAACCGTCAACCAATTACATAACGGCGCTGGATATGCCATCGAGTCAGTTGTTGCTAAGGACACGATCAACATTCTGATACCGCAACTTCGAGACGTTGGGGCGACAGATATTCTTGAAATTCCGCTATCGAAGATCATCGAATAGGCCCTGCCAAGCGGGAGTCCAGCGGTAGCCGGACGGTTAAAGATTGGCGGAAGTGCTTGACGTAGGACCATTTACGGTTAGTTTTCCCCTACGGAGCTGAAAGTAGCTGTTGTTACGACTGAGCAACGCGACCTATTTGCCATAATGAATAGCCAAGTAAGGCCGATGGCTCAGGAACCTATGGCTAACGATGAACAGCGCCAACAAAGGCGAGAGACAGTCGGTCGACAACCGTTAGTTGCGAACGCCAACGATCGAAAAGATCCGACCGATGAGCACAGCGGAATGCAGAAGATTCCGGCTGCGGCAGTCGGTCTCTTTGTCGCGTCTCTTGGGATAGTAGCTGCCGGTTGGGTCTGGATTATCGAGAATCGGGCTGAGAGTTCCCATTTCGGGTCGATCGTCATCGGATTTGGAGTTGTAATTTTGGCGATGGCAGTAGCCGTCGGGTTCAGTGCGCTCCAACAGACCGAGCGAGACGAGCGTCGGCTTCAAAAGGCCGAGCAAGCGGCGAGGGTTGATCAGCTGACTGGCTTATCCAACCGAGACACCATTACCTCCTATGTCGCTGACCGGGTATCGGAGCGGCAGAGCGGTGATCTGGTCGGTGTAATGTTCTGTGATATCGATCGACTCAAGATAGTGAACGACTCTTTGGGCCACGGAGCTGGCGATGAGATTCTCCGGGTTATAGCGGCCCGGCTTTCCAAGGTCCTCAGAGAAAACGATTCTGTTGGTCGCTTCGGCGGGGATGAGTTCGTCGTGGTTACCTCAGGACTTCCAACAATTCGTGACATGGAAATCCTCGCTAGTCGGATCGTCGAAACCCTTGGGGAGCCAATATCGCTCGCCGACAACAAGTCTCAAGTTCTATCCGGCAGTATCGGAATAGCGATCTCATCCGATCGACACGATTCCTCAGCTGACGAGCTACTACGAGATGCCAACGCAGCAATGTTCGAAGCGAAAGATCACGGTGGCGGCCGCTATGTAGTGTTTGACAGCTCCCTTCGGTCGAAGGCTTTGGCCCGTCATGAGTTGGAAAACGAGTTGCGAGCGGCACTCGCCAACGACGAGATCCGTGTTGACTACCAGGCAGTCACGGACCAGAGGGACCTGTCGGTGGATCGGCTGGAGGCCCTCGTGCGATGGGAACATCCGGTGCGAGGTCGGATTCACCCGGTCGATTTCCTCGGCGTTGCCGCTGAATCGGGTCTAATCGTCGAGCTAGGCGAAACTGTGCTCAACCAGGCGTGCCGACAAGCGGCGGCCTGGTCGACCCAATATGGGCGAAAGATCGGCGTCGCTGTGAACGTTGCCGAACGTCAGCTACTCGATGTCTCGTTTGTCGAAACAGTTACCCGGGCGTTGGCAACTCACGATTTGTCTCCAAGCCAGTTGGAATTGGAAATAACCGAAGAGCTCATAATGGAGCAACTCGACGTGTCACTCGTGGTTCTTCGACAGCTTGATCTGCTAGGTATCAGGCTGGCGATTGATGACTTTGGCACAAGTCAGGCATCATTGGGTCGGCTAAAAAGCCTAGCCATGGTCTCGACCCTCAAAATTGATCGTGTGTTCGTTGAAGATCTGGCGACCGATGCAGTCGACCGAAAGATCGTGGGCGCCATTATCGCGTTGGCCGAGAGCATCGGCATGGAGATAATCGCTGAAGGGGTCGAAGTTCCGGCACAAGCCGAGGTTCTCAGCGACTTAGGAGTCCACCTAATCCAAGGGTTCTTGTTTCATCGGCCCTGCCCAGCATCTGAAGTTGGTGACCTGTTAGGTCATCCTGTGTCTGCGGGCAGCGAGGTCTAGTTTGGTTAACCTTCAGCGTTGTTGCGCTGCACAAACGCCATCTGGGCCTGGTGGAGCGCTTCTCGTAGCGTTTCTTCGCCTTCGCCCAAGCGGCCTTCAAGACCTTCAACCAAAGCAGCTAAACCATCAATAGCTAACTTGGCTTCATCGAAGTTCGGTTTTTCGGCGGTGAGATGTATCGCAGCAAGTTCATAGATGCCCAAAGCGTGGTTCACCAGAACTGTGCTCACCTCGGTCTCTAGCAGTCGGGCTCTGGCTTCAGATAGATCGGCGGCCATTGCTCTAGCTTGTTCTTGTTGTTCCGGAGTCAGCTCTGGTTGTTCAGCTTGGTCTGGCCCCGGGCCGGCTTCAGCGGCATCAGATGAGGGGGTGTTCGAGATCGGTCGTTCCCCGCCTGGGGTCCAAAGGGTGCTCATGGCGTTAACTTATCGTCATTGTTTGGTGTCTGGCTCGCTGGAGTGAATATCTTGTTGGTTCGGCGTCTGCAGGAGTGCGTCGACGGAGGCCTCGATTACTGTTCGACGAGCGTAGTTTCCGGCCGAAATGCGTGACAATTTGCGAGTTTACGTAACGAAGCTGGTCTTTTGCCGATGGGCTGTTAGCCTGAAGGGCGAATTGAATAGCAACAAAGTGGGTACATCCCCACCTAGCCATCCTTCGGGTCGTGCGTCTAGGTAGTCGATTGGAACGGTTCTCGATGCAAAATCGAGAATTCTTTGCTAGCAGCATCGAAAGATGCTGATCAGCAAAGCTGACCTTCTTTCTTGCTCTCGTAAGCCAAAAGCTTGCTCGATTGAGCAAAACAAGTAGCTTGCTCCATGAAGGGGCAACTAGTAGAAGGAGAGAACAATCTGCTATAAGGGTGATCGGCCATAGCAGCGCCGCAGGAGCCACGGATCAATGACAAGATCCGTGCTCGAGAAGTCCGCGTAATCGGTCCAACCGGAGAGCAACTAGGAGTCAAGACGATTCCTGAGGCGCTTTCGCTTGCTCGTGAACTCGAGCTTGATTTGGTTGAGGTCGCTGATAAAGCAAGTCCACCGGTCTGCAAGATCATGGACTACGGCAAATACAAGTACGAGGCAGCCCAGCGGGCCAAAGAATCCCGCAAAAAGGCCAGCAACGTGGTTGTCAAAGAGATGAAGTACCGCCCAAAAATTGGTGCTGGCGATTTCAACACAAAGACTCGCAAAGTGGAGAAATTTCTCCAAGAGGGTCACAAGGTAAAAATCACCATTATGTTCCGAGGACGAGAGGTTACTCACCCTGAACTCGGACGTAAGATTCTCGATGACATTGCAGAACGGACCGAAGACTACGCCAATATCGAGGCCTACCCCCGGCTAGACGGTCGGAACATGACCATGGTGCTTGGCCCTGATAGCAAAAAAGGTAAAGCGAAGAAAAAGCAGCAGAAAGAAGCTGAAGCAGCAACGCAACCAGCAGCATCAGGCCAACCGTCTGAAGCTGCTCCTCCAGTAGGCGATGCTGCGACGCAAGCTCCGGTGAGCGAATCGCCGCAACCTGACATGGTTGCAGCTGAGTCAGCGGCTCCAGAGCCGACGACACCATAGTGCGATAGTTGAATCAGTACCGATTGGCCAGAGCCAATCGAAAAATAAGGAAAACCGACTATGTCGAAGAGCAAGAAAATGAAAACCCACAAAGGGGCCAAGAAACGATTTAAGGTGACCGGTACCGGCAAAGTCCGGCGTCGCAACAAGAACTTGAATCACTTTCTGGAAAAGAAAAGTAGTCGCAGGAAGCGTCGACTTAGCGGCGAGTCAGAAGTTTCGACTGCTGATGAAAAGCGGGTCAAACATCTGCTGTCTAGCTGAGCATCCAGCTGAAGCCTCTAGCGATCAGAAGCTGATCGTCGGAGGCGGCAACTTTCCCCTTCGGGGTCCCTAAGCGGCCTCGTTACCTCAAGATCGATATGTAGTAAGGAGTTAGCCAAAATGGCAAGAGTAAAGCGCGCAGTTCACTCCAAGAAGCGCCGTCGCACGACAATGGAACGGGCAAAGGGCTACTACGGCAACAAGAGCCGTACATTCAGGGCCGCCAACGAACAGGTAATGCACTCGGGCAACTATGCCTTTCGAGATCGACGAGCCCGCAAGGGTGAATTTCGTCGGCTTTGGATCCAGCGTATTAACGCTGCGTGCCGCCAAAATGGAACAACCTACAGCAGGTTCATCAACGATCTGAAAAATGCTGAGATCGAGGTTGATCGCAAGGTACTGGCCGATCTAGCAGTCACTGATCCAGCTGCGTTCTCGGCTTTAGTTCAGCAAGCGCAGAGCACCGCTGCTGACGCAGCGTAAGCACGTCGAATTGCCACCTTGGCGGTAAGTCGTCGGGGTGGCTACGTAACGCCATGGACAACATCCCCAATCGTGACTTCCAGGATATTTTTGTTGCTGGTTTTGACTCGTTGGACCTGTTGCCCGCTAGCAGCGCCCGAGTAAAACGCCTTCGACGTCTCGTTCGTGATGCAAAGACCCGTTCTAGCGAGCGGGTCTTTGTGGTTGAAGGACAAAAAGCAGTGATGGCGGCCTTAGCCTCACCGTTGAGAGTCGAGCAACTGTTCGCTGGGTATTCGTTTCATCCGAAGGCTGAGTCCAATGGCGATCAGGTTCGGTCGATGGGGGCTGATGCCCTTTCTGACGTCGAGCTCTACCGGCTCGACGACAACGTCCTGGCGTCGGTGCTTGACGCGGTGAATCCCCAGCTTGTCGCCGCAGTTGTTTCCCAGCCCGATTGGTCAGTCGACCAGATAGAGCCGCTGGGCCACGTTGTGGCGGCTGTCGAGATCCGTGATCCAGGTAATCTCGGAACCATACTTCGAACGGTTGAGGCTTCGAGCGGCGCAGGACTTGTCATCGCCGGATCATCAGTCGACCCGTTTAACCCGAAAGTTGTCCGGGCGTCAGCTGGTTCGGTTCTTCGGGTTCCGATTTTGGATGTGGCCGAGTTGTCCGGCATAAGGGGTCTAGCTGACCAGCTCGCCCGGCCGGTTGTGGCTTCAGTGGTGTCGGCCGGTGAGCCCAACCAGCCAGAGGTTTTAAGCTACGACAGCGTCGATATGTCCCAGGCGATGATCTTGGTCGGCAACGAACCACGCGGTCTCTCTCCCGAGGTCGTCCAATTGGCTAACCATAGAGTAACGATTCCGACCGCATCGTCGGTCGAATCGTTGAACGTCGCTGCGGCCACCGCTGTGCTGTGCTTCGAGGCGGCCCGCCAAGCCCGTCGTCAATAGCCTGTCTGATAGCGCAATTGCCCAATGTTCGTAACGAAATAGCGCACGCTCGACCAGTCAGAGGAATAAGATTCAGCTAATGGGCACCAAATCGGTAGACGACCTGCAACGCCAGTTACAAGAAACCGAGGCCCTTGCGACCTCAGCTATCGAGGGTGCCAGCACGACCGCCGAATTAGCGGCAGTGAAACAAGACTTTTTGGGCAAAGGCTCGGCGCTAACCAAGATCCAGTCGCAACTTGGCGGTCTCGATCCGAGCGACCGAAAAGCAGCAGGCCAGGCTGTTAACGCGTCTCGATCTGGTATCGAGGCCATCTTCGGGCGGCGCTTAACAACGGTAGCTGATGAAGAACGCGGAGTTCAGCTGGCGGCCGAGCGAATTGATCTAACCGAAGTGTCAACGGTTAACGATCAGCCGAGCGGTCATGCACACATCGTTACCCAGGCGTGGGAAGAGCTAGAAGATGTGTTTGTTGGAATGGGATTCCGAGTGGCGGAAGGCCCAGAAGCTGAAACTGACTGGCACAACTTCGATGCCTTGAACATTCCCCCCGATCACCCGGCGAGGGATGGATTCGACACGATCTACGTACAACACGGTGAGCCACGGTCAACGTTACTACGGACGCACACATCACCAGTGCAGATTCGAGCGATGCTGGCGCAAGAGCCACCTATTTACATAATCGCACCGGGTCGAGTTTTCCGCCAAGATACCGCCGATGCCACTCACATGCCGGTGTTTCATCAACTAGAAGGCCTTGTGATTGATCGCAACATCTCGCTGGCTGACCTTGCTGGCACCATTGAAGCCTTTACCGAAAGCTATTTCGGAGCAGGCTTCTCATCGCGACTACGCCCAAATCACTTCCCGTTCACCGAGCCATCGGCCGAGTTCGATATCCAACGCCCTGATGGGTCATGGCTCGAGCTGGGTGGTTGCGGAATGGTACATCCCAACGTGTTACGAGCAGGTGGGGTTGACCCCGAGGAATGGTCGGCCTTCGCATTCGGTTTCGGAATCGATCGGCTCGCCTTGCTGAAGTTCGGAATCGATGATCTACGTGAACTGTTCACCAATGACATGCGCTTCTTGCAGCAGTTCTGACCTATCCCGCTTGTTTATCGCACCTACTACGAGAGATCTGACATGAAAGTTCTGCTGTCTTGGCTTAGAGAGTTCGCCCCATTTGAAGGTGAGCCACAAGCGCTTGCCGAATCCATGACCGATTTGGGAATGGTCGTTGAAGGCATCGAAACAGTGGGTGCTAATTGGGATGGAATTGTGGTGGCCAAGGTGCTCAGCCTTCGCAAACACCCCGAAGCCGACCGCATTCAGCTGGTCGATGTTGATGCTGGCGAAGGTGAACCGCTGCAAATATGTTGTGGAGCGTTCAATATGGCCGTCGGTGATCTTGTGCCGCTAGCTACCTTGGGCACAGTTATGCCCGGCGGCCTTGAAATCGCCCGCCGCAAGCTGCGAGGTGAATGGTCGAACGGCATGATCTGTTCTGAATCCGAGCTCGAGCTTGGACAGGATCATGATGGAATCATGGTTCTTGATGGTAGTCATACAGTTGGCCAGCCGCTTGCAGACGCCCTCGGGCACGAAACCGACACCCTTTTTGATCTCGATATTGAAGGCAATAGGCCCGATGCGCTCTCCGTCGCCGGAGTGGCCCGAGACCTCGCGGCTCGACTCGGGATAGCGTTCGCTTTGCCGACACCATCGGTTGGTGAAGTCGATCCGCCAGCATCGGAACGAGTAGGCATTAAGGTGACTGCTCCACAGCTTTGTCCTCGATTCGGTTATCGGGTTCTGGACAATGTCTCCATTGGAGATTCTCCGCCCTGGATGGCCGCTCGATTGACAGCTGCCGGGATGCGCCCGATCAACTCGATCGTTGATATCTCAAACTATGTAATGCTTGAACTCGGCCAGCCGAACCACACCTACGATCTTGATTTGGTCGATGGAAAGACCATCGGTGTCCGGATGGGTCGTGACGGAGAGATGGTAAAAACGCTCGACGACGTCGACCGAAAAGTTACCGAAGCTGATGGGGTGATAACCGATGGCAGCGATCGAGTCATCGGTTTAGCTGGCGTCATGGGCGGAGCCTCGACCGAGATTGGCGAGACCACAACCTCGGTCGTGCTCGAGGCCGCAGTTTGGGATCGAATGATGATTGCCAAGACTTCCCGACGCTTGAATTTGCGATCAGAAGCGTCGACTCGATTCGAACGAGGGGTCGACCCGTTCGGCATCGAACTCGCCTTGGACCGATTCGCTCAGTTAGCGGTCGAAATATGTGGGGCCAAGGTCGCCACCGGAGCGGTCACCTTCGACGCCGCTCCAATTAGTCAGCCAGTTGTGAACGTCAGAACCAGCAAAGTGAATCACCTTCTGAATACCGAGCTGACCTCGGACGATATTGCTGCCTTGCTAGCGCCTATCGGGTTTACGGCAACGCCAGCGGGCGAAGGCACCCTTGATGTGACTGTCCCATCGTGGCGGCCGGATTCTTCCATTGAAGAAGACATTGTTGAAGAAGTTGGGCGTCATCACGGCTACTCAAAGTCTGGCAAGCGCGTTCCAACTCCAACTCAAGCTGGCGGCCTCACCCCGGCCCAGCGCAACAGGCGTCGCCTTCGACAAGCACTGCTTGGAGCCGGATTCTCAGAGGCTATGCCGATGCCGTTTCTAGCTCCAGGAGACCTAGCAAAGGTCGGCCTAGACGTCGAAGGCCTCGCCTTAACCAACCCGCTGGTAGCTGAAGAGTCCATATTGCGCAGCACTCTGCTCCCTGGGCTCTTGAAAGCGGTCGCTCGTAATGAGTCGCATCGAATTGAAGCGGTGAGCCTGTGTGAGCTTGGCCGAGCGTTCGCCCAGTCAGACGAAGAGTTACCCAACGAGTTCGAGCTGATAGCCGGAATTACATCCGGTTACAGCCCGGAAGCAACCGCGGCCGAGGTGGCTGTACGAGCGCTTCGCCGATTCTGCGCTGATCTCGGCCTCAGCGGAGTACAGGTTGACAACGCGGCGATGCCCGGGCTCCATCCCACTCGATCTGGCTCGGTTCGATTCCGGGGAAAGACGATAGGAGCGGTAGGAGAGATCGATCCGAGAGTGTCGGAGGCGTTCGGCGTATCGTCTCGAGTTGCCTGGTTCCAACTTGAGGTAGCGCCACTATTGGCGGCCCTGGAATCTACACCTAAATTTAAAGCAATTTCGCTTTACCCATCAAGCGATATCGATCTCGCATTTGTGACGCCGAACGACGTAGCAGCTACCGCCGTATTGCGAACCTTGCAGTCGGCTGGAGGGGCCACTCTTCGCTCTGTCGATCTGTTCGACGTGTTTAGAAGCGATCAGCTCGGCGACGATTGTCGGTCACTCGCCTTTAGTCTCCGTTTCCAAGCCGATGATCGAACCCTGACCGATGACGAAGTTGCTGAAGCTCGCCAAAAGTGCATTGACGCTGCGGCCGCAAACCACAAAGCGACATTGCGGTAGGTAGTAGCTCCTTAGCTGTTTCAAAAGTCGATTGGCGCTGGGTCCGCGTTGGCGTTGCAGCCCAACAGCGTGAGCTAGGCTATGGCCATGACTGCAACGGACTCCAGCACCACGTCAGACGATCTAGCGGCCGCCAACGTTGAATGGGACTTGACCTCGCTGCTCGACGGCGCAGCAACGCCGGACGAATTGCTAGCTAAGGCTGAAACCTTGGCCGCTCAAATCGAAACCAATCGGGGACAGATCTCCGGCATGGATGGTGGCCGGCTGGCAGATGTGATGAACCAGCTTGCTGAAGTACATGAGCTGATGAGTCGAGCCGGTCACTTCGGCATGCTCACCTTTTCCGAGAACACCGCTGACCCCGAGCGGGGGGCGCTAGTACAGCGAATGCAAGAAGAAGCAACTTCCATCGGTTCCAAGCTGCTCTTCGTCGATCTGGAGTTCGCAGCGTTGGACGACGACGCAGCGGCCGCGTTGCTAGCTGACGACCGTCTGCAATTCTGCGCTCATCACTTGCGCAATACCAGACGGAACCGCCCCCATCTACTGTCCGAAGCCGAAGAAACAGTCCTTCTTGAATCCTCGGTTTCTGGAGCTTCGGCCTGGGTGCGGCTGTTCTCAGAGCTAACATCAGCCATCGAGGTTGAGCTCCCAGCTGATGACAACTTGGCCGATGAGGCGTCAGAAACGAGGACAGCTGGCTTGGAAGAGGCCTTGTCGCTATTGCAGCACCCCGATCGAGACGCCCGAGCAAGTGCTGCGGCGGCAGTTACTGATGGGCTTCGGTCCGATCTGCGAACGAGGGCTTTTGTCTACAACACCTTGCTTCTCGATAAGTCGGTTAACGACCGACTCCGGGATTTTCCTACGTGGCTTTCGAGCCGCAACCTATCGAACGAGGCCAGCGACGAATCGGTTGCAGCCTTAGTCAGTGCGGTCAAAGGTCGATACGATATTCCCCAGCGTTGGTATCGGTTGAAAGCAGAGGCTCTTGGACTTGATCGCCTCGCCGATTACGACCGAATGGCATCGGTAGCGTCGAGTAGTAAACAAATAGGTTGGACCGAAGCAACATCGGTTGTTCGCGATGCGTATCAGTCGTTTTCACCGGACCTGGCAACGATAGTCGACCGCTTCATTGATGAACGGTGGATTCACGCTCCGATCCAGCCAGGCAAACGGCCGGGAGCGTTCTGTGCCTACTCGGTGCCTTCAGATCACCCGTATGTTCTGCTCAATTGGACCGGACAGTCAAGAGACGTGTTGACGCTAGCTCACGAGTTGGGCCATGGCGTTCACGCTTACCTATCCCGCGAGCAGAGTATCTTCCATCAGTCAACCCCGCTGACCTTGGCCGAGACAGCGTCAGTGTTTGGAGAGACCGTAACCAACAACCGATTGCTCGAGTTGATCGAGGAACCGGACGAAAAGTTTGCCTTGCTCGCTTCGGTTGTCGATGATTCGATCGCCACCGTTTTCCGCCAAGTTGCGATGAACAACTTCGAAGATCTGTGCCACAACGAACGGCGAGACGTCGGGGAACTCTCAGTTGACCGATTCGGCGAACTATGGATGGACTCCCAAAAAGAAATGATGGGGGATTCGGTAGAGCTGTCGGAAGACTACTCAATTTGGTGGTCCTACATTCCGCACTTTATTGGCACGCCGGGTTACGTGTACGCCTACGCGTACGGCCAGCTTCTAGCACTGTCGGTTTACGCCCGATACGAGGAATCTGGCGACTCGTTCGTACCGGACTATCTGAGTTTGTTGAAAGCGGGCGGATCCCGACCCCCCGAAGAACTAGCGTCGATGGTTGACTGCGATCTAGCTGATCCTGGTTTCTGGGATGCCGGACTCGCGATTGTAGATTCCCAACTCACCCGGGCAGAACAAGCAGCCGTCGCCGCTGGCCGAGTTGAGTCAAAATCGTGAGTTTCGGCTAACTAGCCAAAATCGCGAAAGTTCTGACTGGACCATCCGATAGGGCTATCGATGAGTCTTGAAACAGGTCCAACTAGCAACTCAACTCCGGTCGGTTCGGTCGACTGCTCAAACGCCGACATGATTCTGGCCGTCGCCGATCGGTTGGCGTCTCGCTCGGTCTTCAGCGGCTCCGATATAGACATCGCAGCCAAGACGACACATTTTGGGCGGGCTCGAGGGGACTTCTATTGGTATCAATCAACCGCCTACGGGTCGTTCATGATCGTTGGCGACGTCGGAGCGTCGGGGGAGTGCCCAGAGGCAGCGATGCAGCTTCTTCCATCGGCCATCGCCCAGGCGGCTAGCGATAATCGAGAACCGGACCCGCTTGCGCTTTTGAGTGCCGTGGCGTCGGTGCTGTATCGAGATCTTGTCGACCATGATGCAGTGGCAACATTATGTGTGGCGACCTGGGATGCGTCGGAGACGAATTTGGTGGTTTCGAACGCTGGTCACTTTCCTTTGCTTCACGCCTCGGGCTCCGGGGTCCGTCAACTTGAATCAAGCGATGCTCCGATCGGCACCTGGAAACGCCTTGAAGGGGTTCCGGAAGTGATTTCGCTCTCTCCCGGGGATTTCTTACTAATGGGAACCGATGGCTTGATTGAGCAAGAGGATAAGGCCGGAATGGAGTTTGGGTTCCCTCGTTTGGCGCAGACACTGCTCGACGATCGGGGCTTGGCCGCTAGTGACGTCATCGATGACGTGTTCAACGCAATTAGTGCCTATGGTCGGGGCGTCCGACAGCTCGATGATCGAACCGCTCTGGTGATCACCCGACCGGTGGTCGGCTGATTTGAATGTACTAGTGATAGAGATCTCGTAGCCCGAGCTACCTGATCGAAGCTCATCGGCTTCGCTTCTTCTTGCCATCGACTCGTGATCGTGTCAGTCTTGTGACTCTGAACCGTAAGGGGAAACGATCATGCAGTACGACGAAGCAGTAGAAGCCTTCTTTGTCCCCTCGCCCCAAGGTGTAGTTCCAGAGCCTACCAAGCGACGTTCGGTTGCTCGTCGGCTCCGCGATGCGATCGAGCCAATCGCCATGCATCCGGTTTGGTCGAGGCAAAACAACGAAGCGATGGCTGGGTTGGGTCTCGATTTCTTCTCTGGCTACACGTGGGGCCGAGCCGCGGCCCTTGGCGAACCATCGCCTGGAGTGGTCGTATCGTCGTTTGCTGTCTTTGAGCCAGCCTTGATTTCCAGCGTGTATCAAGCGGGACGAGAGGCTTGTAGCCGAGCCCAGGTGCTCGATACTCGGTTCGACGCAACAACAACCAGTCTCAGAAAGGTTCTTGACCGCATCGATGTTTCTGATGCCGCGACTCGGCTAAAAGAGGCGGCGCTCGAGGCAGACCGTAGTGGTCGACCCCTTTATGCTGGGCTGGCAGAGATAGCTGTTTCAGACGACCCGGTTGAGATGTTATGGCGCAGCGCTGAGATGATTCGCGAACACCGCGGAGATAGCCATATAGCGGCGTGTGTAGCTGAAGGACTCGATCCCATCGCGATGAGCGTGTTAACTGAGCTGTGGGTTGGGTTCCCGCTGGGGGAGTATTCCGGAACAAGAGGTTGGTCGCCTGAGGCGATTGATGGAGTCGCCGACAGGCTTCGGAGCGAGACCCTTCTCGATGGGAGTCGGCTAACTCATACTGGCAAAGCCCTCCGAGATCGAATCGAAGATGCCACTGATCGCGCCCAGGATCAAATCGTCGGCGCGCTTGGAGCTGACATCGATGGCCTGATCTCTGACCTATCAACATGGTCCGCTCGCTGCATCGACGGGTCAGCGTTTCCGCCTAACGCATACAAGCGAGCGGCTGGATAGCGCCGGACTGTTTGGCTCAACTCACCCGGGACGTTTCAACATGAGAGCGTTGCGAATAGCGGCGCACACGAGGACGTCATCTTGGTTGAATGCCCGGTGCTCGAACGAAACGACGCCGCGGTCCGGCTTCGACCTTGACTCTCTGGCGGTAAGAATTTCGGTTTCGGCATGAATCGTGTCGCCATGGAATACCGGCGCCGGAAAGTTAACTGCGTCAAAGCCTAAGTTGGCGACTGTCGTGCCGTGGGTTAACTCGTGAACAGACAGTCCAACAAGCAGGGCAACGGTAAACATCGAGTTGACGAGCACCCTGCCAAACTCGGTGGTCGACGCATAGTCAGCGTCGAGGTGAATCGGCGCTGGATTCATAGTGGAGACGGTGAATCCAACATTATCGGCTTCGGTAACGGTGCGGGTGAGTGCGTGCGGCACAACCAAGCCCGGTGTCAGATCTTCAAGCCACATGCCTTTGGGGATAATCTCGCGAGCCACTGGGATCAACGTTCGTCGCCGGGGTCAATACCGGCCGCCGCTAGTATTTGACGGGCTTGCTCCGCTACCGGTTCATCGACCATTTGGCCCTCAAAGTCGATGGCCGCCACACCAGTTGCCACACCGGCATCGAACGCGGTCAGTAATCGATGGGCCCGTTTTATCTCAGCTTCAGTCGGCATAAATCCTGCATTGGCGATCTTGACTTGGCCGGGATGGATGCAGAGCTTGCCGACGTAGCCCATCGAGCGGGCCTCGACTGATTCGTGCGACATCCGATCCAGATCTCGAAAGTTGGACACAATCTGGTCGATTACCGGCTTACCTGCCAGGCGACCCGATTGGGCAACTGATGACCGAGCGAACAACACCTCGGTATTGGTTTCGGTCCGAACCCCACCAAGGTCAGCGATGTAGTCCTCGGCGCCGAAGTAGGCGCCGACGATCTGATCGTGAGCAAGAAGTTGACGAGCATCGGCGACGCCTTGAGCGGTCTCAAGGCCGGCGATGATGCCGAGATGGCCGAAACCGGCCTCATTCAGTAGTCGCGAGCACAAATCGAGTCCTTCGAGGGTCTCGACCATGGGAACGACCACCGCTGTGAGGTCAACGTGAAGCCCGGACGAGATGTCGTCGTCAAACCACGGCGTCCCCGGTGGGTTTACTCGAACAAAGACGGCACGGCCGTGGCCCATTATGGTGGGAGCGAGGTTGGCAGCGTTGGATCGACCAGCCGCCTTTTGGTCGAAGGGAGTGGCGTCTTCGCAATCGATAACGATGCCGTCGGCACCGACCCGGGTGGTCTTTGGTATAACGTCGTCACGGATTGCAGGAGCGAACAGCAAAGACCGTAGTCGGGGGAGCGGAGTAGGAAGCATCAGGCCGAGATGTACGAGCGCTTGGCTACTTCTTCCAGCATGACCTCGGTGGCGCCACCACCGATCGGCAAGATACGAGCATCTCGGTACATGCGCTCGATGGCCGACTCTCGCATGTAACCCATTCCGCCATGGAACTGGACGCAGTCGTACATGATTTCGTTCACGATTTCACAGCCCCAGGCTTTGGCACCAGACATTTCCTTGACGTTATCGACGCCTTGATCGCCGAGCCATGCCGCATGATACATCGACGCCCGGGCGGCATCGACTTTGGCTTGGTTCATCGCCATGCGTTGGCGAATAGCCCCGAGGTCGAAGAGTCGTCCACCGAACGCGCTGCGGTTCTGGGTGTACTCGTTAGTCAGATCGATCGCAGCCTGGGCCGCACCGACGCCCATGCCGATAAGCACCATACGTTCGTTCTGAAAGTTTTTCATCGTCTCGTAGAAACCCCGGTGTGGAGTGCCCAACAACTGATCATCGGGAACCCAGACGTCGTCGAGGGTTAGTTCAGCGGTATCTGAGCAACGCCAACCGTGTTTGTTGAGCTTCTTGGCGACCGAGAACCCTTCGGTGTCGGCCGGAACGAGGAAGGTGGAGATGCCGTACTTGTTCTCAAGGTCGGTGCGGGCAGCAACGATTGTCATGTCGCCGTAGACCGCGTTGGTGATGAACGTTTTGGTTCCGTTGATTCGCCAACCGTCGCCGTCCTTAACTGCCTTAGTGCGAATACCGGCTACGTCGGACCCGGCATCGGGTTCGCTAACGCCGATAGACAAAATCAGCTCGCCCGACATCATTTGTGGCACGTACTTCTGTAGCTGCTCGTCACTACCCGAGTTGATTAGATGCGGTCCAGCCATGTCGGTGTGGACGAGCGCCGTTACCTCGAAACCAGCAAAGGTCGAAGCCCCAAGGGCTTCGCTAAAGGTCGCTGATGCCAAGTAGCCCATGCCAAGGCCGCCAAGCTCAACCGGAACCCGCAAACTAAACATGCCGAGGCTGCCCATTTGGCGCAGAACCTCGCGTGGAACCTTGCCGTCCTCTTCCCACTGCTCGCCGTTTGGCTTTACCTCGTTGTTAACGAACTCGATCGTCTGATCGTAGATTGCTTGAAGCTCGTCGGTCATATAAACGTTGCGGTTGGTGTTTGGGTGATTCGTTCGTTGTGATGTTGGCATAGCAGAGCCTCCTACGACTCGTCTTGTTCAGAAGTTGGGTTGGTGAAGGTGACGAGCACATCGCCGGTGGAGACTTGGTCTCCTGGCTCAACTCGCACAACGGCCACCGTGGCGGCACCGTTGGCCCGTAGTGAGTGCAACATCTTCATAGCTTCGATGACGACCAATGGTTGATCGGCTTCAACGTCGTCCTGGGCCCGGACGAGTACTTCGCTGACGACAGCGGGAAATGGAGCAACGACGGCGTCGCCGGTGCTTTGGCGGTGTTCCCTCTTGGGAGCCCAGAATTCGGACCTGGTTGGCGTAGCGAAGCTATAGGTGTGGCCTCGATGATTGATGGCTACCCATCGGTTGGCAAGATCTACCGCCGCCGGCGCCGTTGGTAATTTGTCGACGTCGGTCCAATGGTCGAATGGCGTTATCTCGTGACCATGGTCGCTGACAAGTTGGAGACTGCGATAGCCAGGTCTCGGGGTAAGCGAGAACTCTGATCCGATCCAGGGCGAGGTCGACGGTGTGGCGGCGTCTACCTCTCGAAACCAGGCGCCGGCAGCGGCGAGCCTGACAAAGTTGCGATCGTTGACCTGCTGCCGGTTGCTGTCATCGTCGGCCGGTTGATCCTTGATAGTCGGCCCATCGTTAGGTATCGGGTTTTCATCCAGGAATCGGGTGGTAACCCTCCCAGCGATGACAGGGTCTTGGTCCAACAGCCAGCGGTGGAAACCAGCGGTCGTAGCTACACCATCGATGATCAGGTGATCGAGGGCCCGTCGCATCTTGGCCAGGGCTTCGGTTCTGGTTGCTCCGTGTACGACCAGCTTGGCGATCATCGAGTCGTAGTGGGGTGTGATCGTAGTCCCGGCTTCAATGGCGGCGTCCCAGCGGACATTCGCTGGCACCCGTATTTGTTTCACTGTTCCGGTTTGGGGCACAAATCCGTTGGCGCTGTCCTCGGCCAAGATCCGGACCTCGATCGAATGACCGTTGAATCGAAGCTGTGACGGGTCGAGAGGTAATGGTTCGCCGGCAGCAACGCGAATCATCAGCTCGACAAGGTCAAGGCCAGTGATCATTTCGGTCACGGGATGCTCAACCTGCAAACGAGTATTCATCTCTAAGAAATAGTGCTGCCCCGTCTCATCATCGACAATGAACTCGACCGTGCCTGCGGAGTCGTACCCGACCGCTTTCGCTAACGCTTGAGCTGAATCTCGAAGACCGTGGCGAGTCTCGTCGGCAAGATTGGGCGCTGGTGCCTCTTCTAACAGCTTCTGATACCGCCGTTGAACAGAGCACTCTCGGGTGCCGAGCTCGGCGACTGTGCCGAACCGGTCACCAATAACCTGTACCTCGATATGGCGGGGGCGCTGGATGTATCGCTCGACGATCACACTCGGATCGCCAAACGCGTTCTGTGCTTCCGCGGCCGCAGCGGCGCGAGCAGCTTCGAACCCGGCAGCATCGTTGGCGATACGGATGCCTTTACCGCCGCCGCCAGCCGATGCTTTGATTAGGACGGGAAACCCGATCCGTTCGGCTGCCTGATAGAGCGCTGCCGGCTCCTGTGAATCCGACCAACCGGGGATGGTTGGGACACCGGCAGAGTCTGCGATCTTGCGGGCTTCGATTTTCGACCCCATCGAGGCGATCACTTCAGGGTTTGGGCCGATCCAGATCAAGCCAGCCTGTTTGCACATCTCGGCGAACGTAGCGTTCTCCGCTAAAAAGCCGTATCCGGGGTGGATGGCATCAGCGCCCGTTTGGGTCGCCGCTGACATGACCCGTTCGACCGACAAGTACGATTCGGCCAGGTTGGCTGGTCCGATATGTTGGGCAACAGTTGCTTCAGCCACGTAGGGTGCATGCCGATCCGGTTCGGCAAAAATGGCGACCGTCTCATGGCCGAGCCGATGAGCGGTGCGGATGATTCGGCGAGCGATTTCGCCTCGGTTAGCTACAAGGATTCTCATACAATCACATCCGGTACACGAGACCGGGTCCGGACTCGGGTTTGTCTTGTCGGGCAGCGAGGCTGATGACCAGGCCTAGTGCGTCTCGGGTATCGACGGGATCGATCAAGCCGTCGTCCCATAGTCGACTTGTTGCGTAGTACGGGTCGCTTTGGGTCTCGTACTGCTCACGGATGTGGCGTCGGATCTCGGCCAGTTCGGCGTCGGTCGTCTCTGCGCCCTTCATTCCGCCTACTCGGATATCGACGAGGACTGTTTCAGCGGTGTCGGCCGCCATGGTTGCGATTCTCGAGTTGGGCCAGGCGAACAAGAACCGAGGGTTGAATCCTCGACCACACATGCCGTAATTGCCTGCACCGTAGGCGCCGCCGATGAGCACTGTGTACCTAGGGACGGTGGCGTTGGCCACCGCGGCGACCATTTTGGCGCCGTTCTTTGCGATGCCTCCTTTTTCGCTATCGCTTCCCACCATGTAGCCACTGGTGTTTTGTAGGAATATCAGCGGGACGCGGCGTTGTTCGCACAGCTCGATGAAGTGGGTGGCCTTAAGCGCCGACTCGGAGAAGATCACGCCGTTGTTCGCTATGACGCCGACGAGATGGCCCCAGATTCGAGCGAAACCACACACGATTGAGTCACCCCATTCCGGTTTAAATGCAGCGAAGCGGCTGCCGTCGACCAGGCGAGCGATGATTTCGGTTGCGTCGAATGGAATGCGGTCGTCAGCGCTTACGATGCCATAGATCTCTTCGGCCGGATAGGCCGGGGCTTCAGGCTCGGTCCAATCGATCCAACTCGACCCGGTATCGATTCGACGTTGGTTGGTTGTTTCGCAGATCTCACGGAGCTTGCCGTACGCTTCGCGCTCGTTGTCGGCGATGTAGTCGCTAACGCCGGAGGTGCGGGTGTGTAACACAGCACCACCTAGATCGTCAGGTTCGATGATCTCGCCAAGGGCTGCCTTGACGATGGGTGGACCGCCGAGAAAAATGCGGCCAATGCCTTCGACCATTATCACTTCGTCGCTCAACGCCGGCACATACGCGCCCCCGGCGGTGCAACCTCCGAGCACTACCGAGAGTTGCGGCAGTCCCCGAGCTGACATTCGCGCCTGGCGGTAGAACGATCCACCGAAGTGATCTTTGTCAGGGAAGATTTCGTCTTGCAACGGCAAGAACGCGCCGCCTGAGTCAACCAAATAGATGATGCCCATCTCGTTTTCTAGCGCTATGTCTTGAGCTCGCACATGTTTCTTGATCGAGACCGGAAGCAACGATCCACCTTTGACCGTTGCGTCATTTGCGATGAATACCCAGGGGACACCGTGCACGACGCCGATTCCGGTGACGATTCCGGCACCTGGCGCTTCGTCGTTGTACTGACCGTAGGCACCCAACGTGGACAATTCGAGGAACGGTGTGTTGTCGTCGGTTACGAGATCGATGCGATCTCGAACCATGACCTTACCTCTCCCGTGGTGACGCTCGATTGAACGTTGGCGTTTTTCGCCCCCGTCGATCGCCCACTGTTGACGCTCTTGAAGGGTTCTCACCTCGTCTTGATACTTGGCTTGGTTGGTTGCGAATTCCTCCGATTTGAGGTCTACCCGCGATGTGATTCGGTTCATGATGTCGTTCCGTTGGAGTCGGTGGGCCCGGTGAGCCCATTGAGAAACTGACCGGTGATAGCTGAAGCAAGGTGAGCGACTGAGATGTCGCCGTCGGGGTCGAACCATTCGGCTGATGAGTTCATGGTTCCAAATAATATGACGCGGTGTAGGCGCAGCGTCTTAGCCGGAACCGTCGGGAACAACTGCTCGAACAGTCGGTTCCACTGCTGTTCGTAGTCGTCTCGGATCGGCACCACTAGTTGGCGTACCTCGGTTGGCGCACTAAAGAACGACGTCACGTGAGCCGTGGTGTAGGGACCGTTTTCGAAGATAGCACTCAAGTGTGCTCGCACGTGCGTCAACAATTGGTCATCGACCGTGTCGGCGTCGGCCGTTGATTCCTTCGCTGCTCCGAACGCTTGGACCATGGCCGCAATTCCCTCGTGCAAGACAGCGATAAAGAGGTCTTCTTTTGAATCGAAGTGGTGGTATACCGACCCAGCCTTGATCCCAGCGGCGCTAGCAATTTGGCGCAGCGTGGTTCCGGCGTATCCGTGAGCTACGAACTGAGCGGCCGCGGCATCGAGAACGCGGCGACGGCCTGATGGCTCGACTTGTTCTGTTGCTAGGTATTCGCTAGTTTCCGCTACCACCCAACCAGCCTACCTAACGCTTGTTAGGTGAGCAAACCATGCTCGCTATTTATTCGCCGCCTCGGGTTGGGCCCGTGCCTGAGTCGCCTCGCCATGGCGATTGAAACTGCGGATTGTTTAAGAACAACGTTTCGTGGCGAGGCTCGCCAAGGTGGGTCGCCAGCGCTCGCCGCCGGATGCACCAAAATGCTGTTGATTCCTGCGGCCTAAGAATCGGTCTTGCCGATTCCGGCTAAAGTGGAGATTCTGGTGGCAACCATCTCGACCGCATCGGCCAGGGAGCGCTCGTGTCCAACAATGACATCGGCGTGCGATTGGTGGGGTTCAACATACTCGGTATGCATCGGTAGTACGGTGGCCGCCCATTGAGATCGAACTGATTCTGGCGTGCGGCCTCGTTGGTTTACATCCCGGGCTTCCCGGCGATCAGCTCGAATCGGCTCGGGGCATTGGCGGAACACCAGTAGGTCCAACTTCGATCTGACCTCCTCAAAAGCGAACAAGAGGATGCCTTCGACGATAACGACCTCGAGTGGTTCGACGATGGCTATGTCGGCCGATCGGGTGTGGGTGGTGAAGTCGTACACCGGTACGGCGATCTCACCACCGTTGCCAATTGCGTCGAGCTGTTCAACCAAAAGCTGTTCATCGAGGGAGTCTGGATGGTCGAAGTTTACGAGCGCTCGCTCTTCCAGTGAGAGATTTGAGAGGTCTCGATAGTAGGAGTCAAGGCTGATAACTGCGGCTCGGTCTGGTCCGAACCATCGCTGGAGGGAGGTGGCGAGGGTGGTCTTGCCCGAACCTGAACCACCACATATCCCAATCAGAGTACTCACCAGAGGTGAGGCTACCGGGAGAATCTGATGCCACTATCGACGCCCGGCATGCCGTAACCAAACGGATTGCATAAATATGTAAAGGTGCGTATACTCTTGCATTGATGTGTTGAGTCGAATGCTCAATATTCACTACCAGTTGACGATTTCGAAGCAAGCTTCAATCCAGCGAAAGCTCCGAAGGGCCCAGAGACTGGATTCCACAAATGCTAGACAACGAATGGCGATCCGAAACCAATGAGCACTGATTCACAACAATCGATTCCGATCCGAGCCGGAATCGTTGGCGCCTCGGGCTACACCGGTGCCGAGCTTCTTCGATTACTAGCCGGGCACCCACTGATCGAGCTGGTGGTGGCGACCGGAGACAGCATGGCGGGCACGCCGATCGCTGACCTTTATCCGAGCTTGGCGCTCGCCTACGGCGATCGACGGTTCGACGCTTATAGCCCTGACCTGGTTGATGGCCTAGACCTGGTTTTTTGTGGGTTACCCCACGGGGTGAGTATGGGGATTATTCCCGAAATTCAGTCACGGGTTGGAAAGGTAATCGATCTAGGTTCCGATTTTCGACTGAACGATGCGGCTCTTTATCCTGAATGGTACAACGCCGAACATTCCTGCCCTGAGCTGCTAGAGCAATCGGTGTATGGCTTGCCCGAGCTGTATCGATCTGAGATCGCCAACGCCGATCTGATTGCGGCCACCGGCTGCAATGCGGCCACCGCCATTTTGACCCTGGCACCGTTGCTCGATGCTGGCATCATCGAGCCAGATCCGATCATTGTCAACTTGATTAGCGGCGTAAGCGGAGCCGGTCGACCGCCGAAACCGAACACAACCTTTTGCACGGTTGATGAAAACGTCGAAGCATATGGTTTGTTAACCCATCGGCATACACCAGAAATTGAGCAGGCTTTGTCACTAGTCAGCGAAACCGATGTCTCAGTGCTCTTTACCCCGCACCTAGTCCCGACTAATCGTGGCCTACTAGCCACTTGCTATGGCCGCCCAACTCGATCAACGAACACAACCGAAGTCTTGGCCGTCATGTCGGAATTCTATGCTGAGGAGCCGTTCGTGTTGGTTAGCGATCGAAGCCCTTCCACTAAAGCGGTAGCTGGATCAAACGCAGTTCACCTGACCGGTCGGGTCGACGAGAGAACAGGACAAGTTATGGGAATCGGCGTGCTCGACAATCTGATGAAGGGTGCGTCCGGTATGGCAGTCCAATGCGCAAACATAGCGTTCGGGTTTCCCGAAACTACCGGCCTCTCAGTCGTAGGGGTTTATCCGTGACCGCCACTTCGCCGTTCGCTCCCGAGTCGTTTCCTTCGTTGCCAGAGGTTAAAGGCGTCCGCTTGGCAGCATATGAAGCAGGCTTGCGGTACCAAAAGCGGGCAGATCTTTTCTTGGCTGAGTTGGTAGAAGGCACGACTGTTGCCGGAACATTTACTCGGTCGTTGTGCCCGTCTGCTCCGGTTGATTGGTGCCGAAAAATCCTTGGGGCCGGCTCGGCTCGGGCCGTGGTGTGTAACGCTGGCAACGCCAACGCTTTTACCGGCAGAGCGGGTGAGACCTCGGCCGCTCTCACCGCATTTACAATTGCGGCCGAGTTGGGCTGCGATCCGGAAGCGATTTACTTGGCATCCACTGGGGTGATCGGTGAAACGCTCGATGACCAAGCACTGATTGAAGCGCTACCAGCCCTGGTGGCGAGCGAGTCAGTCGGGTGGGAACAAGCGGCGATAGCAATTGGAACAACCGATACGTTTCCCAAAGGCGCAGGCGTCACTAACAACTATGGCGGAACAAGCGCTTCGGTGGTTGGCGTAGCCAAAGGAAGCGGCATGATTGCGCCTGATATGGCCACCATGTTGGGTTTCGTGTTTACCGATCTGGCCGTAACTGCCGATGCGCTTCAAGAAGCGCTTAGTTCTGCAGTCGAAACGAGTTTTAATCGGGTAACCGTTGATTCCGACACGTCGACTAGCGACACGGTTTTGATGTTCGCTACCGGACAAGCGGGGAACGAACCGCTGACCGGTCCGGAGTCTGCCGGTTGGGAAACATTCACGGCCGACCTCGACCAACTCTGTCTCTCGCTGGCACACCAAATTGTCCAAGACGGTGAAGGGGCCTCGAAGTTCATCGAGATCGAAGTGGCCGGAGCAGCGTCAGATTCTGCTGCCAAACGAATCGCTTTTGCCATTGGCAACTCACCTTTGGTCAAAACGGCCATTGCGGCCGAAGATGCCAATTGGGGGCGGATAGTAATGGCAGTCGGCAAGGCGGGGGAGCAAGCGAACAGAGATCGGCTAGCCATTTGGATTGGCGATGAACAGATAACCGAAGGAGGCGTGGTGCTGGATGGGTATAGCGAGGATCGAGCCAACCTGGTCCTCAAACAAGACACGATTAAGATCACCGTCGACGTCGGAGTCGGCGACGGCCGAGCAACTATCTGGACCTGCGACCTAACCCACGGCTATATCGAGATAAATGCCGGTTACCGGTCATGACAGAAAATCTCGCAATTCAAAAAAGCACACCTGCTGGTACTGCGGCCGATCAAAAACGCTCAAACAACGAGGTATCTGCGATGCGAGGCTATTCGCCGGAGCAACGAACTGTTGCCCTTATTGAGGCCCTTCCCTATATACAGCGATTCCGGGGCGCCATTGTCGTCATCAAACTGGGCGGCAACGCAATCGTTGACGACGAGGTTATGCGAACCTTCGCCGAGGATATCGTCATGCTCCGATCGGTTGGCTTGCATCCCGTCGTTGTCCACGGGGGCGGTCCACAAATTGGGGAACTGCTTGAGAAACTCGGCAAGAAGTCCGAGTTCCGAGACGGACTACGGGTAACCGATGAAGAAACTCTCGATGTGGCCCGAATGGTTTTAGTCGGCAAAGTTGGTCGACAGATACTAGGCCACATCAACATGCACGGAGCGTTAGCGGTCGGCATGTCAGGCGAAGATGGCGGTTTGCTACAGGCCAAGGTTAGAGACCCTGAACTTGGGTTGGTGGGAGATGTCGAGTCAGTTCAGCCGGCCATCGTTGAGCGTCTTTTGGCTGAGGATCTCATTCCCGTGATCTCATCTATTGGCGTTGACGCCACCGGTCAGGCCCTGAACATCAATGCCGATACCGTGGCAGGCGCTTTGGGCGGAGCGCTGAAGGCAGAAAAGGTTGTGTATCTAACGGCGGTACCGGGATTGCTAACCGACGTCGACGACCCTTCTTCGCTGGTAGCTCGGGCCACCGTCGAAGAAATCGAGGCTGGCATCGCCGATGGATCGATCAACGGCGGCATGGTTCCAAAGGTGCGGGCGTGTATTGATGCGGTAAACGCCGGGGCCGTAAACGCCCACATGCTTGACGGTCGGGTGCCCCATGTGCTCCTGCTCGAACTGTTTACCGACGCTGGGATCGGGACGATGATTACCGCTGAAGACCAACCGAACACTAGTACTGAACGCCCGAGGGAGAGCTAAGTATGACTGACACCACACCGACAACGGATAGTTCGCCGAAAGAGAAGCATTTGGCCGCGGTCGGTCCCGCTGGCAATTTTGACCGATGCCCGATAATGCCAACGTACGGGCCGCCATCGGTTCAATTCATGCGCGGTCAAGGCCCCTACCTTTGGGACAGCCACGATAAGAAGTATCTCGACTTTTTGTCCGGACTAGCCGTTACCAGCCTCGGTCATGCCCACCCCGCGGTGGCGGCGGCGGTGGCCAACCAGGCCAATCGACTACTTCATGTTTCTAATCTGTATGCCACTGAGCACAACGCTGCAGTGTCGACAATCATTGATCGCCTAATCGGCGATGGAACCCCAGCAGGGGGGCAAACCTTTTTCTGTAACTCCGGAGCTGAAGCTAATGAAGCGACCATCAAGTTGGCCCGCAGATTCGGCGGACCGGGCCGCCACGTTGTGGTTTGCGCCTTTGAGAGCTTTCATGGACGAACGCTCGCCACTCTAGCGGCTACCGGTCAGCCGGCGAAGTGGGACGTTTTTCAACCTCTGCCCGAAGGTTTCCGACATGTTGTCTGGGATGACCTCAACGAGCTGGAAAATTCGCTTGATGATACTGTCGCTGCGGTGTTGCTCGAACCGGTTCAAGGCGAAGGCGGAGTAAATCCGGCGACCGCCGAATATTTCCAAGGCGTCGAGAAGCTGTGTCGAGAACGAGGCATTCTCTTCATGGTCGATGAAGTGCAAACCGGTTTCGGGCGAACCGGTGAATGGTTTGGCTTCCAACACTTTGGGGTGTCGCCCGACGTAATTGCTATGGCTAAAGCACTCGGGAACGGAATGCCAATTGGAGCCTGCTGGGCCAAAGCCGACATAGCAGCGTCCTTTGTTGCCGGCGACCATGCAACCACGTTTGGTGGTCAACCATTGGCCACAGCGGCGGCTCGAGCTGTGCTCGAGACCATGGAGGCAATCGACGCCCCTCGGCTAGCAGCCGAAGCGGGCCGCAAGATCACCGACAAGGTCATGGAACTCGACCAAGTTGTGGGAGTCAGAGGCCTCGGTTTGCTCCTTGCGATCGAGCTCGACGGAGTCGACGCTCGAGTCGTCGCTTCTGAATGCCTAGCTAATGGCTTGGTGCTGAATGGTGTGACCCCAACTGCGCTCCGGATCGCGCCGCCGGTAATCATCGATGACTCGCACATCGACGAGGCAGCCGACATCTTGGGTGCAGTTCTGGGTAAGGCTGGTGCTTCATGAGGCATCTACTTGAAATCGACGATCTAAACCCAAGCCAACTTCGCCAAGTGGTTGACCTAGCCAAGTCGCCAATCGCCGATAATGCTGACTTGCTGCAAAGGCAAGGGGTAGCTTGCTATTTCGCTAAACCGTCGGCTCGAACTCGGAACTCGACCGAGATGGCCGTCGTGCAGCTTGGTGGACACCCCGTTTACATCACCGCGGCCGAGGTAGGCATAGACGAGCGGGAGACCGCAGAAGATGTTACCCGAACGCTAGCTTGCTATCACCGAGCGATTTGCGCCCGAGTTTTTGATCATTCGGTGCTTGAACGAATGGCGGCGGTCAATCGAATCCCGATCATTAATCTACTCTCAGATGCGGCCCACCCTTTACAAGCCATTGCTGATGTGTTGACTATTGAAGAGGAGTTCGGTTCAGTCGAAGGTCAAACCGTTACCTACGTCGGCGACAGCAACAACGTGACGCGGTCGTTAGCGCTAGCGGTCGGCATGCTTGGGGGAAAAATCCAAATTGCTTCGCCCCCTAGCCACCGGTTTGGTCCGGTTGATCATGACCGTCTGGCCGGAGCGGGCGTGGCGGTCAGCTATCTAGATCGCCCTGACCAAGTCGCTGGGTCTCAGGTTATCTACACCGATACGTGGATTTCGATGGGACAAGAGGCTGTCCGGGATCAAAAGCTCAAGAGTTTCGAGGGCTATTGCGTGAACGATGCGATGATGCAAAACAATCCTGGAGCGATTTTTATGCACTGTCTGCCAGCCCACCGCAACGAAGAAGCGACCGACAGCGTTCTTGACGGACATCAAAGCCGCATTTGGACTCAGGCCGCTCATCGACTCGACGCGGTTCGAGCAGTCTTAGCTTGGACCTGTGAGGAGGAGTAGTGGTCGTAGGTAAGGCGCAAAGACAACATAAGATCTCTCAACTGTTAGAAGAACAAGCAGTGACGAGTCAAGGCCAACTTGTCGACCTTCTAGAGGGCAAAGGGGTGAACGCCACCCAGGCCACGGTTTCTCGCGATTTGGATGAACTCGGTGCCATCAAAGTTCGGGTTCCGGGCGGGGCCACAGTTTACGCCATACCTGAGCTGCCAGCCGACCAACTAGCGCCAAGCGGTCACTTGCGTCGCGTCTTGGGGGAGTGGCTGGTCGAGGTTTCACGCTCCGGCGATTTAGTCGTGATGAGAACCCCACCCGGTTCGGCGCACACCGTGGCAAACGCTCTCGATCGGTCAGGTCTCGACGGGTTGCTTGGCACAGTGGCTGGCGACGATACATTGCTAGCTATTGCCAAACAGGGATCGGGAGCGAAGCTGGCCGGTCACCTCAGCGACCTAGCGGGCCTCGACGATAGCGATGCCGCTGGCTAACAGTCCGTAACTAGTTTTCTCTACGAGATCAACCAGGAACCAATAATCAACCAAATGGGCGCGCTAGGAAGTAGCGCTCAACCAGAATCTAAGAAATGTGGGAAACGACATGACAACTGAACCAACGGCAAGCGTCCGCGCCAGCAGCGAGGATATTAATAAGGTCGTGTTGGCCTATTCGGGCGGTCTTGACACGTCAGTAATCCTGACCTGGCTGAAGGAAACCTACGACTGTGAAGTCGTCACATTCACCGCTGACTTGGGGCAAGGCGGAGAAGTCGAACCGGCTCGGGCCAAAGCGCTGGCCATGGGTGTGCCGGAGTCGGCCATCTACATTGATGACTTGCGGGAGGAGTTTGTTCGAGACTTTGTATTCCCAATGTTTCGAGCGAACACTATCTACGAGGGCGAGTACCTTCTTGGAACATCGATTGCTCGACCGCTGATTGCTAAACGATTGGTGGAGATCGCAGCCGAACAAAACGCTGATGCGGTAAGCCATGGGGCTACCGGCAAAGGAAACGATCAGGTTCGATTTGAACTGGGCGCATACGCTCTCAATCCCGACATAAAAGTAATTGCTCCATGGCGGGAATGGGATCTACTAAGCCGCGAGAAGCTGCTCGCGTACGCCAAAGAACGCGATATTCCTATTGAAATGTCTCGTGGTAGTAAGTCTCCTTTTTCGATGGATGCCAATCTTCTTCATATCTCCTATGAGGGAGGACCACTGGAAAATCCATGGACCGAACCACCTTCTGAGATGTGGCGATGGTCGGTGAGTCCGGAGCAGGCTCCGAACGATCCGACATATCTTGAAGTCGAATATCGCAACGGCGACATCGTGGCCATCGATGGGGTCGAGATGTCTCCGGCCACGGTTCTGACCAAGTTGAATGAGATCGGTGGCGCTAACGGTGTCGGTCGCCTCGATATTGTCGAGAACCGATACGTAGGGATGAAGAGCCGTGGTGCCTACGAAACACCGGGTGGGGCGATAATGCTCCGGGCTCACAGAGCGATTGAATCTATCACTTTAGATCGCGAGGTTGCTCACCTTAAAGATGAGCTGATGCCACGCTACGCATCGGTGATTTACAACGGTTATTGGTGGAGCCCAGAACGAGAGATGCTGCAGACAGCGATTGACTGGAGCCAAGCAGCGGTCAACGGAACGGTTCGACTAAAGCTCTATAAGGGCAACATCGAAGTGGCCGGACGGAAGTCGGACGACTCGCTGTTCGATGAGAACATTGCAACGTTTGAAGACGACGGGGGCGTGTACAACCAAGCTGATGCTGAAGGGTTCATTAAGCTAAATGCGCTTCGGTTGCGAACGCTAGCGGCCAAGCGAGGCGTCGGCCGATGAGCCCCGGAGACGAAAAAATCCTTGGTGAAAACACGCTGTGGCATGGCCGGTTTGCCTCCGGCCCGGCGGAAGCACTGCTGGAGTTCACGTCCAGTTTGTCGTTCGACGTGCGGCTAGCAGCGCAAGATATCAAAGGCTCGAAAGCCCATGTTCGAGGTTTGGGGCGAGCAGGCATTCTCACCGCTGACGAACAAACGGCGATTTTGTCTGCTCTGGATCAGGTTGAAGTTGAACTGGCGACAAAGCAATTTGAGTTCGTCGCCACCGACGAAGACATTCACACCGCCATCGAACGACGGGTTACCGAGATCGCTGGCGAAGTCGGCGGCAAGCTCCACACCGGTCGAAGCCGTAACGACCAGGTGGCAACAGCGTTCCGGCTTTGGGTCAAGGAGATGCTTGTCACCACTATTGAAGGCGTTATCGAACTCCAAACTGTTTTGTTAAACAAAGCGGTTGGGGCCGGTGACGCCTACCTGCCTGGCTACACCCATTTGCAGCGAGCGCAACCAATACCGCTCGGCCATCATTTAGCGGTTCACGCCTGGTCGCTCAGCCGAGACGTCGACCGGTTATTTGATACCCACCGTAGGGCTGATGTGTCACCGCTAGGGGCCGGAGCGTTGGCCGGAACATCGCTGCCGCTGGACCCAGTCGCCACTGCAGCTGATCTCGGATTCGCCGCCACCTTTGACAATTCGGTCGATGTTACCTGTGATCGTGATTTCGTCGCCGAGTCATTGTTTGCTTTGGCTGTTTTGGGTGTCCATTTGAGCCGGATTGGTGAAGAATACTGCCTTTGGGCTTCGAGCGAGTTCGGCTTCGTTGCGCTGGACGACGGGTATTCCACCGGTTCGTCAATGATGCCGCAGAAGAAGAATCCTGATATCGCTGAGCTAGCCCGCGGTAAGGCTGGCCGCCTAATCGGCAACTTGACCGGGTTGCTAGCCACCCTTAAGGGTCTTCCCTTTGCCTATAACCGTGATCTGCAGGAAGATAAAGAGCCTGTCTTTGATTCGGCTGATCAGGTACAGCTTGGGTTGATAGCACTCAGCGGGATGATCCAAACGTCAGAGTTCAATGTCGACGCTATGGCTGCTGCCGCCGACGACCAAACTGCGTTAGCGACCGACTTGGCTGAAGTTCTCGTTGACGGTGGAACACCATTTCGACAAGCCCACGCCATTGTTGGCGAATTGGTTCGCCAGTCGATTTCTACCGAGAAGTCACTTTCTGATTTGGTGGCCGCCCACGACGACTTCGCTCCGTCGGTTAACGAACTGTTTGAGCCTGGAGCAGCGTTGTATCGCCGAAATAGCTATGGCGGTGCTGGTTATTCGCCTGTTGCCGATCAGCTCGATCGTCTGAGCGCACTGATCAAACGGGATCGAGACCGCCTAGACGAGCTCAGTTGAGGTGAAGCCGACCAGAGCTGATAGCCCAGATCCATTTCCGACTGAAAGATTGGCCGGTCCGGCGTCCACTGTGGCTTCCACTCTGCTCGGAGCAGTTCTCGTTGTCGGTGCTCGCAGCGGACGCATTGTAGAAGTCGAAGCCTACGAGGGGGCGAACGATCAGGCTAGTCACGCGGCCTGCGGTCTAACCCCCCGCAACGCAGTGATGCATGGTGCCGCTGGACATCTTTACGTCTACCGGATCTATGGCATGCACTGGTGCGCGAACGTGGTAACCGGCAACGTTGATGATCCAGGTGCCGTCCTGATTCGGGCCATCGAACCTCTAACCGGCTTAGATGAGATGTGGGTCGACAGGCCAAAAGCGAAACACAAAACAGATCTCGGGTCTGGCCCCGGCAAACTCTGCGCCGCCCTCGGGATAACTGGTGACGACAATGAATCCAAAGTGGCGTCTTGTGGCGCCTCGGATTCAGGCTATTCCCGATCGAGAATTCAGCTGTTGTCCGGTAGCCAACGAGCCAAGGCAGTAACCGGGCCTCGGATCGGCATCTCTAAAGCAACGGAGTTGCCGTGGCGGTTCGCCGAGGCTGGGTCACCATTTATGAGTAGGCCAAGACTCCGGTAGCCAATTTGCCTGCCACCTGGTGTGACCAATCTCCCACGGTGTCCCGAGATAAGCGTTTGTGTTTATTTTTCCGTGTACCTATCGTAATTGCCATCTATATCCGATAAACCCGATCGGACTTATCATATTTAGGTCATATTCGGGAATCTCAGATGTCGACGTCGACGAGGTGAGGTAAACGAAGGTGATTGAGCCGTCCGAGTTTCACGAAGCAACTGCTCTTGTACGCGGTGGACTTGAACGCTCGCAGTTCGACGAGACGTCCGAAGCGCTCTACCTGACTTCTGGTTATGTGTATCCCACCGCGGCTGAGGCCGAGGCCGCTTTTTCTGGCGAGAAAAGCCGCTACATCTATAGTCGCTACGGCAACCCGACCGTCTCTGCCTTCGAAGAGCGGCTGCGGTTACTAGAGGGAGCCGAGATGTGCATGGCCACTGGCAGTGGGATGGCTGCGGTTTTTGCTTCGCTGGCATCGTTGGTTGGGGCTGGCGACCGAGTTATCGGTTCTCGAGCATTGTTCGGATCGTGCCACGTAATACTCACCGAAATTCTTCCCCGCTTTGGTGTCGACACAGAACTCATTGATGGAACGTCGCTCGATGATTGGGAGCGGGCCATTACCAAAAAGGACGAAAGCGGAAAGGGTCCCAAGGCAATCTTTGTGGAGACTCCGTCCAACCCTGGGCTTCAGATCATTGACCTTGCCGCGGTCGCTGATATGGCTCATGCCGCCGGTGCGATGGTAATTGTTGACAACGTTTTTGCTAGTCCAGTTCTGCAGCGGCCACTTGAGTTAGGGGCCGACGTCGTCGTCTACTCGGCGACGAAGCACATCGATGGTCAAGGGCGTACTTTGGGTGGTGCAGTGCTTGGCACCAAAGAGTACAAAGAAGAGTACTTGATGCCGTTTACTCGCCATACCGGTCCAAGCTTGAGTCCATTCAATGCCTGGGTGCTTCTAAAAGGGCTCGAAACACTACGGCTCCGAGTTGATGCTTCGAGCCGAGCCGCCCACGATCTGGCTAATCGGCTCGAGCCACACCCGCTTGTTGAATCGGTTGGCTACCCCGGTCTGGCCTCTCACCCACAGTTCGATTTGGCCAAACGGCAGATGCAGTCCGGCGGCACCATCGTTACCATCGACCTTGGCGGAAAGAGCGAAGCGTTCCAGTTCATGGATGCGCTTAGCCTGTTCGATATCTCAAACAACGTTGGTGATTCAAAGAGTTTGGTTACTCACCCAGCGACCACGACTCATCGACGAATTGGGGCTGAAGGCCGGGCGTTAGTTGGCATTGGCGAAGGCTTGGTCCGCCTATCGGTAGGGCTCGAGGATGTTAACGATCTCTATCAGGATCTGGACCGAGCCCTAGGCGCAATCAGATCGAGTAACCCAAATCAGTTGCCATAGGCTGGTCACGTGTTCGATTTGTTCAATTCTACGTCCCCGCAGCTGCAGCCCTGTCCCGACAACCTAGCGGAGGCGGTCGCCCAGATCGAGCGAGCCGAATTGGTCGGGGAGCAACAGCAGACACTTCGAACTAACGTCCTCCAATTCTGTCAACGCAACCACAACGCCTTACACCGAACGTGTCTAGATGGCCACCTCACCGCATCGTCGCTAATAGTTAACGCCCAACGGTCTGAAGTTTTAGTTATTCGGCATACCAAACTGCGACGTTGGTTGCAGCCCGGCGGCCACGCTGACGGTAATGGTAATTTGCAGCGGGTGGCTTGGGACGAAGCTACCGAAGAAACCGGACTTCCCGATTTGTCGATCGCTGCGCCCGCCATCGACATTGATATTCATGCAATCCCAGCCCGGGGCATTGAGCCGGAACACTTGCATCTAGATCTACGCTTTTTGTTGCTTGCGCCATCAGCGGCATCGGTTGAGATCAACCACGAGTCGACGGACTTCGCGTGGGTCACACCCGACGATGCGCTGGTAGCCGATGAGCCGGACCTGCAGCGAGCGATCGGAAGGGCCTTGGATGTCGTGGCCACTCTCCAAGGCTCAGGTGACCCTAAGTCGTAGTTGCTGAGTCGTAGTTGCTGAGTCGTAATCGCTGGGGAGTTGTGGTGCTAACCAACGTCTTGCGGTGCGGCGCAAGTGGGCATGGAGTTCGTGTTGGCTAATCTCGTGATTCTGCGGTCCAGCCGTTCTCCAACGCCAGTGTTGGTGACGTAGAACTTGGCGTCCGGGTCACCAGCAAGGCGATTGGTATACTCTTGTCGGTCGGCGAGCAGCACGCTCCAGTCGTCGAGCCACAAGTCCATTATCGTGGCATCGCGCTCGGTCGAGGTGTCCAACCGCCCAAGGTCTGCAACCATCGATCGCAAAATGATAGTTGATTCACCAAGTTGTTGGGCCCGCTCGACTTCGTTTCGAGCGTCGAGAGCATCAGGCAGCTTATCGATCTCGACCGCTGCTGTCTGGCAAATCGCCTCTGATGCTCGTGACAACTCGATGTCGTCGAATCGATCTGGAGCATCTCGAACTGCGGCCCCAGAGTAGGCGTAGACCCAAACCCCGAAGCTGGCCAAAACGATTACCCCAACCAACACCTTCCAAAGCAGCCCAACGCTTCGACGAAGCGTCGACTTTGGTTTGGTATCGCCGGAGCCGAAGCCCTCGTCCTCGATGAATAGATCGGATTCTTCGGTCGTCGGCATGCTCTCTCCAGGTCTCTATAAGCGTACCGAGGATATTCGGTTGTTGAATTGTGGCGATTGGCTCGGCCACTGTTCGAATCAACTCCGGAGGGTATCTATTTCTGCTCTGTCCAGCTCTGGGGTGGATATCTATCAGTCAAAGGACGTTTATCGAGCCTATTATTGTTGCAATGGCTACCACCGAATCGAAGACTGGAACCGTCGACCCAGGATTGCTTGATGATTTAGTAGCCCGAAACTTGGTGCAAGACACCACGGATCGGGGTGCGTTGGCCGAGCGGTTAAAGGCTGGCCCGGTCACCGTCTATTACGGTGTAGATCCGACTGCGCCAAGCCTTCACGTAGGCAATCTAATTGGTCTGCTGACGTTGAAGCGATTTCAAATGGCTGGCCATCGTCCTCTGCCGTTGGCCGGCGGTGCTACTGGGATGATCGGTGACCCGTCCGGTCGATCAAGCGAACGAAATTTGCTCGATGACGATGCACTGGCGGGAAACCTGGCTGGAATCGTGCCGTTGCTGCAGCAATTCTTAGATTTCGATGGAGTAGATAACGCGGCCAAGCTGCTAGACAATCGGGCCTGGACAGTCTCGACGTCGGTGCTTGAGTTTCTTCGGGACGTCGGTAAGCACGTCACAGTGAATCAGATGGTTGCCAAGGAGTCGGTGAAGGCGAGAATGGCCGGAGAAGACGGCATTTCCTTCACCGAGTTCTCCTACATGTTGCTTCAGGCAAACGACTTCGCTTGGCTATTTGAGAACGAGGGCTGCGAGATGCAGGTCGGCGGTTCAGATCAATGGGGCAACATCTCACTTGGCGTTGACCTCGTGCGCCGACGGACAGGGGAGAAGGCATTTGCCCTTACCTGGCCATTGCTGCTCCAAAAAGACGGAACCAAGTACGGCAAAACGGCCGGCGGTGAGACTATTTGGCTCACCGCGGATCTGTTGTCGCCGTATCGTTTTTACCAGGCTTGGATGCAGGTCGATGATGACGAGCTGCGCAAGCTGCTGCTTTGGCTAACGTTCCAGCCGGTTGGCGATATAGACGGCATTGTTGCCGATCATATGGCTGCTCCCCACGAGAGGAAAGGGCAACGACTCTTGGCATCTGAGCTAACTGAGCTCGTTCATGGGCTGGACGCAACCAACTCAGCAATTGAAGCTTCGTCAGTGGTCTTCGGTGGTTCGGTTGATGAAATCCAGCAGTCAACGTTTGAAATGCTCGCCAACGAGCTGCCAACTGCAACGCTTGATCGGTCCCAGCTCGACCAGCAAAACAACCTTGGATCTCTCCTGGTGAAAGGCGATGTTGTCGCATCGAAGAGCGAGGCAGCTCGGATGCTCAAACAAAACGGAATATCCATAAATGGTCAAAAAGTCGCCCCTGACGGATTATTGAGTCGAAGCGACCTTCGACATGACCGGTTCTGTTTAGTCCGCAAAGGAAAGAAACAAGTTTACCTTTTCCACTTTGCTGATTGATCTGCGGCGCCGGGGCGCTGGCGGCATGGCTCAAAGCCCAGCAAAATAGATATCGATGCGCTCGGTGTAGTTGCCGCACGGGTTCCGATTTTCGGTTAGTCGCCAATATTTCTTGCCCGCAGGCGCTTCGAAGTTCATTTCTCCAACCCGAACACAGGCGATTCCACCACTTGCTTTGGTTTGCGACTCGATAACACCATCGAACAGCAGCTTCGAACTAGATCTGACTCGCAAGATCCCGCTAATTGTGAGCGACTCTTCGCTAGCGAACTGCGATCCTCTGATGGTGAAAGAACCATCACCGTTTTGAGATACCTCTGCAGTTCCCCAGTTGCTCCACCCGATTAAATCAGTAGTGAACCCATGGACGCCGCCAAGTGTGTCGGTTGTTTTGAGCGTGTCCTGCCCAGGTCGATCGGATAATGCGTCGTTTACAGATGCGTCGTCTGTAAAGGTCCGGTCGGGGGATGCAGGATCGGGGGAGGCAGGGTCGGGGGAAGCAGGGTCGGGGGATGCAGAGCCGGGGGAAGCACGGTCGAGCGCCGAGCCAGAACCTACTTGTCCGGCGGTCTTCGTTCCGGCTCCCCCCTTCTCTAACTTGTTGCTTTCTCGTTGGTTGTTCTCTACTTGTTCGCGTTGGTCGGCTTGAGAATGTGTCAACTCCGCGTCATCATCAACAATCGAACGCTCAGGTGCGGGTTCAGTTTGGCTGTCGACCGTGGATACTTGGTGCAACGCAGACTCGGTCTGAGCCCGAATGGCCGCGATGACTCCATAGCCAAGAGCTGCGCCAAGGCCGAGCCACCCAGCGAGAAGCATCATGAGGAGTGCCGATGGGTACTGTCGATAGTTTGTCCGTCGCGAAGCAGTTGCTCTATCGAGGTACTGATTCATATTTGAAATGATAAGCGATCAACGTGGGTGGCCGGCAAGATTTTAAAAACCGAATCAGCGTCGTACGGGTCGACCTCCGAGTTGCAGCGCGGACCCCAGGTCGGCGTTGTAATTTGGCTCCACTAGCCAGATTGGACAGGCATGGACATGCGCTGGCTCTCCTGGAATACTTGGGATACGGGGTCTGCACCTCGTCGGGTCCCTTGATTTATTCAGCGAAAAGTCGACATTAGGGTTGCGTCGTTGTAGTTCTACCGCTAGCGTAGGTCTTCGCCCCAACGGCACGATCTAGTAGCTTCTAAGCATCTAGTCGGAACCGCACTGAGGCCAACCACGTTGCCCCCAAGCAACACTTGAGGCAGTACTTGCCAAGAGCCTAGTCGGATGCACTTGTTGCAATCGATCGAAGCTCATCAAGCGCAGTGCACTGGAAACAGTGCGCTGATGTGTAGCACGGGGTACATGCGGAGACTTGCTTGCAAGTCCAGCTACTTGAAAACGGAAGAGAGGATGTACGCAGCGTGTGCGGAGTATTTGTACAGCCAGGAACTGAGTTCTTAGGAACGAGGTTCCGTATGAATACCCCGTCAAAGTAATAACATAATTAAGCCTGGTCTCGATTTCCTATCGAGACCGCTGAGTGTGGGTTGGCGCCCGCGACTCAGCAATGGATTTACGGTAACTGCCGAAAGGGTTGTCCAGGAGAGCTTCGGCTTTCTTGTCGCAACTCCGAAGTAGTTACTAGATTCTCTGATGGAGAGTTTGATCCTGGCTCAGGACGAACGCTGGCGGCGTGCTTAACACATGCAAGTCGAACGAACTCGACCTTCGGGTCATATGAGTGAGTGGCGAACGGGTGAGTAACACGTGAGAAACCTACCCCGAAGTTCGGAATAACTCAGGGAAACTTGAGCTAATACCGGATACCCCCTTTGAATCGAGTGATTCGAAGAGGAAAGATTTATCGCTTTGGGAGGGTCTCGCGGCTTATCAGCTAGTTGGTGAGGTAATGGCTCACCAAGGCATTGACGAGTAGCTAGTCTGAGAGGACGAATAGCCACACTGGAACTGAGACACGGTCCAGACTCCTACGGGAGGCAGCAGTGGGGAATCTTGCACAATGGGCGAAAGCCTGATGCAGCGACGCCGCGTGGGGGATGAAGGCCCTAGGGTCGTAAACCCCTTTCAGTAGGGACGAAAATGACGGTACCTACAGAAGAAGCCCCGGCCAACTACGTGCCAGCAGCCGCGGTAAGACGTAGGGGGCGAGCGTTGTCCGGATTTATTGGGCGTAAAGAGCTCGTAGGCGGTTTCGTAAGTCGGATGTGAAAACTCAGGGCTCAACCCTGAGACGCCATCCGATACTGCGATGACTTGAATCCAGTAGGGGAGTGTGGAATTCCTGGTGTAGCGGTGAAATGCGCAGATATCAGGAGGAACACCTATGGCGAAGGCAGCACTCTGGGCTGGTATTGACGCTGAGGAGCGAAAGCATGGGTAGCAAACAGGATTAGATACCCTGGTAGTCCATGCCGTAAACGGTGGGCACTAGGTGTGGGGACTTTCAACGGTTTCCGTGCCGAAGCTAACGCATTAAGTGCCCCGCCTGGGGAGTACGGCCGCAAGGCTAAAACTCAAAGGAATTGACGGGGGCCCGCACAAGCGGCGGAGCATGTTGCTTAATTCGAGGCAACGCGAAGAACCTTACCTGGGTTTGACATGTA
>CALAJV010000027.1 GCA_937922805.1 uncultured Acidimicrobiales bacterium
GCGACTTATCTGGCCGTCGAGAGCGACATATCGAACATCGGCAAGGTTTTCGGCCGGCGGATCGTTCGCTGGTTTCGTAGTAGTACTAGTAGTTGGCTTCGTTGTTGTGGTCTGTTGCGTCGTTGTGCTCGGCGCGCTTGTCGGGGCGGTAGTAGACGTCGAACTATTGGTTGTCGGCACCGAACCGGTCAGCGTTACTGACCTCGATGCCGCTGTTCCATTTCCGTTCGCTCCGATCGGGGTGACTCGCATGGTGTAGTTGGTGCCCGAGAGTAACCCGGTCACGGTCGCCCCGGACGAGGTGCCAGTAACGATCGACGTTTTGTCGACGGTTGTTCCGTTGCGGAGAGCTTCGACTCGAAAGCTCGATGGTGGCAAACCAGTTGCGTGCAGGTTCCTGCTCCAGCTGATAGTGGCCGACGAATCGGTGGTGGAACTGCCGGTGATCGTGGGGGTAACGGCTCGGGGGGCGACGCTCCAGCCGATTTGCTGCATAACGCCAAGAGTCGCAGCATCTAGGGTTCTGACCACCTCGGTGCTTCGAAGGGTCGGCGTCATGAGCGAACCCGGTTGACCCTGGAAGTATGCAGTCTCGTCGAAGTGAGAGTAGCTACTGCCGTCTTGCCAGTTGCTTGGTGCAAACAATCGGAAGGTCTCGGCGTCGCTCACCTCGATCCTGACGTTTTGAGAAGTCAGGGCTGATTCGGGGTCGGCTAGCGATGGAATAGCGGCGCCCTGATAGAACGCTTGCTGATCGAACGAGAATGGCGTTGAAGCTAGCGACACATGACCGGTGTCATCCGATTCGGCCGAGCCTAGGAAGCCAAGGCCGTGCCCAATCTCGTGGAGTGCGACCGTGAACAGATCAAGTTGCCCGGCCGCTGGGGTGCCGTTTGTGCTGATGTGCCATCGCCCCGAGGTGGCCAGGTCGGAGTTAAGAACAACTTGTACTTCAGGGCGGGCTGACCCGTTGGCGTCAATTCCGAGCAACGCGTTGGTTAACGCCGCTGGGTATCGGTCTGAGGTTGGTAGCGAGCTTCCCGAAAACATGCCATCAGGGCCGGCGTAGCCGAGCAAAGATGTGCTGCCGAGCGAAGCCCAGAACACTTCGATTTCTACCGGTCCGCCCGGCGTAGTGACGAGCGCTTGATCCCACTGGCTTACTGCAGCTTGAATGACGGTTTGCACTGCAGCCGGAGAAGGCGAGCTGCTGTTGAAGACGACAGAAATGCCGCCACCTGATGATGCAGTATTCGTTCCCAACCTTGGTAAGTCGGCGGCGGCACTTTGATTTGGCTGCTCGATTTGTGAAGCAATTTCAGACTGGCTTTGCTCGACCAATTCACTGATCCGGGGATCGCTAGAATCGACAAGCCCAGTCGTTTCGACGATCGGCTCCGACGGATGTTCGATCAACGTCCCATCAATCTGATCGGTTGATGCTGGCCCGGCTTCACCGCTCTCTGTCTCTGAACTGAGATCGAGAGTTGATGGAATAGGCGTGGTCGCCGTTACGGCGGAAACAGCTAGCAGAATAAGAAATGTTAGTAGCTTCATCGACAGCGCTTCTCTGGGTCCGGTGCCGCAGACGCGGTCAAATCAAAACGTCGGCGAACTAACAGAATTTCTGTTCAAATATGAGCCACATGGACTATCGGTTTGCCACCCGTTCGGGCTACCAAAACTAAAAACGCCGACCGGATCAAGATCCAGCCGACGTTTCTAAGGTTAAGAACGGTTTTGGTGCGAAGTTTTTAGGAAGAGCCCAGGCTATTCGGCCGCTGCCGCTTCCTCGGCTCCCTCTTCAACTTCACCTGGTCCAGGGCAACGTTGCGAATCGTCGGCCGGACCTACGCCAATAGCCCCTGGCGTATATTCAGGATTGGCACAAGCTAGGAGCAGATCAATGTTGTCAACTGATGCTGCAGTATCAAGTCCGCCGGACTCGATCTCTTCTCGCATGTGTTCCATCCACTCCTGGTAGGCCTCAGAGTCGGTGTCTTCTCCCGATAGGACCGCTCGCTCGTGGAACACAACGAGTTCGAGTTGGAGCATATTCAAAGCACCAGCCTGAGCTGGCATGTGGCCACCCGAAGCGAAAGCGACTCGTCGTTCGCCATCGTCTCGAACCGCCCCGTAAGGATTATTGGCGATGGCAGCTGAGCCTCGGGCCACGTGGGCAATTTGGTCGATCGGCTCCGGGAAGGTCTGCAGTACTTCTCCTTCGGAGAGCTTCAACCCGACGCCGCCGCCACCGGCAGCGCCATGACAACTGGCGCACGAGTTGTATTCGATAGCAGCGTCGACGAACAACACGTCTTCGACTTCTGGCTGCTGCATCGTGCCAGCAAAGCTATACGCCCAAATCGGCAGGGCTGCGATTACCGGCATAACCCAAATCGGGATGCGCTTTCGGAGCTGCGAGGCGGCCACAAACGCTGGAACTGGCTTTGCCGGTTCGGGTTCAGGGTCAAGGTTCGGCAGATTGGCGGCTGGGGCCGCTGGGGTCTGAGCGGCGGCCGCAACTGGGGTCGCGCTTGTTTCTGAGGTGTCGTCGCTTGGGACAGCCTCGCCGCTGGCCTTGGCCTTCGCGGCCTTGCTGCGCTTCAGTAGGTGTTCTGGAATCTCGGTCAACGGTCCTCCGGGGAGCCAATTAACGACAGCCGTGAAGTTAACGTAGTCAAACTATCTAAGTCGAGCACTCGAAGGAGAACCCGAACGGAAGGCTAGCCAACCTTCGGCGGTTAGCGGCTCAGTTTCACGTGTTCTTTACGTGTTCTTCGAACAGAAACGGATCGGACCCGAGCCAGAACCCAAATTCCGGACAGTGATAGCGGGCATTGATGGCCAGCATCCGTAACGCTGATTGGGTATCCAGACCTTGATGCAGGCCATATTGTTGTGCCTTGTTGATCGGCCCTGATAGTCAGCAGCGACAGCTTGAAATCAAACAATTTCTGAAGCTGAGTTGGCGTAACGTTAGGTTTCGTGCGCAACCAAAGTTAGGGTTTCAGCAGGGTTCTAACCGACTGATTTCTCGAAACGTTGGTTTGTCCCGGTTAGAAGTTCGTTTTTTGAGTTGTCGGTGTCCGAATCGGCGTTAGTCGAACCTTCGTGTGTCGGATGACCACAGCATGGATGTTCGGTTACGGTTGCGTCGTTTTGGGCCATAACGACTACATTTGTGCACGGGTTCACAATCTCCGGATCGACAAGATCCGAGCCCAATGAACCACCAGTTACGCGCCTAGATAGTGCGCATAAGAATCGTTCGCTTGAGGATCAGCTGCAAAGGAGCCGATAACCATGGTCGCACTCGTTGTATCCATAGTTCTAACAATGGTCTTGAGCTACGGCGCCTTGGCGTATATTCAGCGCCGTCCGGCGGACCAGAAGAGCACCTGGGGCGAAGCGATCGCCGGTGCCGCCTTCGTTTCATTCGTTGCATTCATTGCATACGGAATTGTGCCTCACCAGTGGCTGACGCTGGCCGAGAACGAGTGGGCGTTTCGCGCCGACAAGATTCTTAGCGGTAAGGGAGACATCGTCAAGCCAAGAAGTCTTGGTGGCTGGTTCCCAGTCGACATCACCTACCGAACCCTCTCCGACATCATGGCAACCAACTTCTACATCGTCTTCGTTGCTTTGCAGCTACGAATGTGGAAGCAGTACCAAACTCGAGGCGAAACAGCCGAAGCGAAAGCTAAAGCTGCACTGGTTAAAACAAGTTCGTTTGGTCGACCACTCATCAAGCAGGGATAGTCATGACCACGACTGATGCCAATCCGCCCCTCCCAGAGTTCCGAACCGACTACCTCTTGATGGAAGTCGATGCCGACTACCTCTCCCAGGCGGTTCGACCGAAACAGTTTATTCACATCGATCAGTCTGAGTGCATTGCATGTGAGGGTTGTGTTGATATCTGCCCCTGGAAGTGCATTCACATGCAAACAACTGACTGCGTTGAGGAAAGCTACGGCATAGCAAAACCGGGTGACGATCCCTCCGACGCCTTTATCTTCACCATCGATGACGACGTATGCACCCGCTGTGCGTTGTGTGTCGATCGGTGCCCCACCGGTGTGATCATTCTCGGCAAGGTAGGGGAGCCGAACCCGACCGGTGACCAACATCAACGGATGACTTCATACGGTTATGGATACGGTATGAGACTGGCGTAGCGCCAGATCTCTTCCAGCACTGCATTATCGGTTAGAAATTGAATAGCTAGATCAAACTAGACAATCAGGAATAATCGCCAAATGGCAAAGTCACTACAAGACTCGCAAACACTCGCTGAAAAACTCCAAGATAAGGCGACTCAAATCCCGTCTGATCTTCAAGGGTCGCAGTTCTGGAACTCGGTGTTCCGTCCTGGTTCCGTTTTTCGAGCCGGTTACACCGACAGCCCCCGTAACCGCTCATACGTAATCATGAACAGTGTGCTCTACCACCTCCACCCGGTGAAGGTGAAGCGACACGCAGTAAAGCTCAGCTACACGTTGTGCCTTGGCGGCCTAAGCTTTTTCCTCTTTATCTTGCTGACAATCACCGGCATCTTCTTGATGTTCTTCTACCGGCCGACCGCAGCTGCAGCTTGGACCGATATCGAGACCCTGCAGACGCAGATCGCCTTTGGCCTGTTAATACGCAATATGCACAGGTGGGGAGCCCACCTCATGGTTATTTCGGTGTTCTTGCATATGGCCCGAGTCTTCTATCACGGCGCCTATAAGGCCCCGCGCGAGTTCAACTGGGTGATTGGCGTCATCTTGTTGCTGCTTACGTTGTTGTTGTCGTTCACCGGTTACCTACTCCCTTGGGATCAGCTGGCGTTGTGGGCGGTAACCGTGGGTACCAACATGGCGGGCTTTGCTCCAGTGCTTGGTCCTCAGGTGAAGTTCGTCCTGCTCGGCGGCAGCGTTGTTAGTACTGAAACGTTGCTGCGGTTCTATGTATTGCACGTATTATTCTTGCCGTTTGTGATCGTTATCTTCATGGCCATCCACTTCTGGCGGGTCCGTAAAGATGGCGGCATATCCGGCCCGCTATAAGCACCTCATTGCAGGCGCATTCAGTAACCGCTGTTAGCAAGCGGTAATAGTTAGTTAGAAGTTCAGAAACAACAGTCCGTATTGGTAATTGGTAGCGAATCAAACCAGTCAACGAGAGAACGAATGACAGAGATTCCAGAACACCTCCGAAAACGAGCCGCTGAAGCTCGCAAGAAAGCTGAAGGGTCATCGGCGGCCGAAGAAGCTGCTGCTAGCCCTGATGCCGGCTCCGCCTCGGGTGAGGCGAGTAAGATCCCGGCTCATTTGCTTCAGCGATCTAAGTCGGCCAAGGATAAGGCTTCGGGCGAGACACAAACAGCTGTCGCTGCTGCTCCAGCAGCTGGAGCTGTCGCAACCGCAACCGCTCCGGCACCGGCGGCAACGATGACGGGTCCGGCTGGTCATACTCAGCGCCTCCTGACCGTTGTTAAGTCTGGCTCGATCCAAGACATCAAAGCCCAGCCGCTAGACAAGGTTCATACCTGGCCGCATTTGATTGTGGTCGAATTCGGGGCGACCTTGGCGATAACCGCCTTCTTGACCTTCTTCTCCATCTTCGTTAACGCACCGCTGTTGCGGCTGGCTGACGCCAACGCAACGCCGAACCCATCGAAGGCGCCTTGGTACTTCCTCGGCCTTCAAGAGTTGCTGACCTTGTTCCACCCGATGGTGGCCGGCGTAACTGTTCCAACCCTGGGGCTGATCATGATCGGTATCGCCCCGTACATTGACCGCAATCCAAGCAATCGTCCCGAAGATCGAAAGTTCGCTATTTCGATCTTCACCATCTTCTTGATGTCTTCTGCGATTCTTACCATTATCGGATCCTTCTTCCGTGGCCCTGGCTTTAACTGGGTGCTGCCGTGGGAAGCCGGGATCTTCTTCGACCTGTAGGGAGCACTCGTGACACCACTATTTATAGGACTAATACTCCTCGCCCTACTCGCTCTTGTCGTCGTCGGAGCTTCAACTCGCCGACGCGACACCAACAGCGCTATCGGACAATTGTCGGGAGAGACGGTTAAACGCGACCGGTCGCCGGTAACCGTCGGTGCTGACAGCGACACAGCCGATACCGGCTCAGCGGTCACCGGAACCGCAGTTGAAGCGGCGGCAAGAGCCAACCCTGCAGGGTCGGTCGTGCCTCAGGTAGAACAACCGCCGGTTGTCTACGTCCCGCCAGACCCGGAAACGATTGGCGTTAATCGACGTCAATTTCTGAACCGGGCCATTATCGGCGCATTCGGGTTCGCCCTCCTGGCCTTCGGCGGCGCTGTACTGGCCCAACTCTGGCCCCGACCGCAAGAAGGTTTCGGCGCCAAATTGAACGTCGGCCGTGTTCCCGATATCAAGGCCTCGATCCAAGCCGCTGGTGGTTTCTTCTATTACCCAGAAGGTCGCATGTGGCTCACTGAGTACCCGGCGACCGCCTTGGCGAAGGCTCCAGGCTCATACAGCTTTTACCCTCAGGTCGAAGAAGGTCTGCAAGCTGGAGTCGTCGCACTGTTCCAGACTTGTCCTCACCTTGGTTGTCGAGTTCCTGAGTGTCAAACCTCGCAATGGTTCGAGTGTCCATGTCACGGTTCTCAGTACAACCAAGTAGGCGAAAAGAAAGGTGGTCCAGCTCCTCGGGGCATGGATCGATTCCCTATGTCGGTTACCGCCGCTGGTGAACTTATTGTCGACACTGGTGCGGTTATCGATGGGCCACCGATTGGTGTGAATACAACAGGGCAAGAGGCAGAAGGTCCTAACTGTCTCAGCAATAGCGGCGGTCACTAATGAACGACACCTATCTGTTCGCTGCCGATTTTAGAGCAATCGGCCTCACTACCGCTGCGCTGGTAACACTCGGCTTTGTCGTCCTTTTCGTTCGGAACGTGTTCAAAGCTCGGGCTGAACTCGGCTCAGAGATTGAGCTAGCCCCGAACCGAAAAGAGTATTTCCCAGACGAAGTACTCGAGGGAGAAAAGCTCGACCGATCGTTGAGCTTCGCTCTGGTCTTGCTCCTACTTCTTGGTATCACGCTGCCGTTCTACTGGATCGCTGAACCAGGTCGACAGGCTGGCGCTATCGACGCATACAACGCATCGTTTGAGAGTCGAGGCGAAGGCACCTATCTCGAGGGCGCGCAGTGCGTCAACTGTCACGCTGCTGGCGGCGTAGGCGGAACCGCACCTTATGTGTTGCTCGACGCTGATGGGCAATTCTTAGATAACGCAAACTGGAAAGCTCCAGCGCTCAACAACGTCTTGCTTCGATACAGCGAAGAAGAAGTTCGCTACATTCTCAACTTTGGCCGCCCCGGATCGCCAATGGCGGCCTGGGGAACCCCTGGCGGTGGGCCGCTAACCAGCCAGCAAGTTGACAACACCATCATTTACCTGAGGACGTTGCAAGAACAAAGTCTCGACCCAATCGAGATCGCGGAGGCCGGCCCAGCCGACGAGCCAACGTCGCTCAATATGGACGACGACGAGTCTCGTGAAGCTCAGCTAGCAGCTGACGCTATTACCGCTGAGATCACCGAAGAAGTTGAACGGTCAATCGCTGACGGTGAGTTCGAAACGGTCGGTGAAGCGGTCTTCAACCTTGGCTTGGTCTCCAACTACGACGGTGGTGCTCTAGCTTGCGCTCGTTGCCACACCGCTGGCTGGTCTCTCGGACTTGATACCTCGCCAAACGTTCTCGAAGAAGGAATTGCCGCTTGTGGTGGTGGTAACCCATCCGGGATCGGCTTCAACCTTTGTGGTGGCTCGGTCAAGCAACACTTCCCAGACGATACGTGGCTCCGCCCCGACGGCTCGTGGTATCCACAACCGGGCGTCAGCACATACGACGGATCGTATGTAGAAGCAATGGACGGCACCCGAATCGACCTGATCGAAGGTGTGCCCGTTGATGACAGCGGCGATCCGTACCTCATCTTGAGTGCGGCACAAGACAACGAAGATCAAGCTGGCGATCTGGCCGCATGTTCTTACCAGTCGGGCTTGTGGAGTTCTGATAGCGGCATTTATCCGTTTGATTCGGCAACACCGCCAGTGCCCGATCCAGCAGATCCAAGTTCGTTCTTGGATCCAGAGCCTCAGACCATAGACCAGGTTCCCGGCGAGGGAGTTATGGAGCTAAGCGACGGAACCTTCGTCTCCGGATGCGAAATTATCGAGATGCCGCCCCGTACCAGCGTGGCCCAATTCGACTTCATCATGAGTGGCGCTGAAGCCGGTAAAGGTTACGGCGAAGGCGGATTCAGCTCCGGTGGCATGATGCCAGGCTTCGGTCGGTCCCTGCCACCTGAGTATGTTCAAGCTGTCGTCGACTACACGAGGGGATCGTGATGCTCGCTCAACACGTTCTAGCAACGAGCGCGTCAACTAGCTTGGCGTTCATTGACGGCATCGCATTTGACCCGTTCTTCCGAGGTCTTCTTAGCGTCTTGGTTGGCGTAGTGGTGTTGGTCGGTGGCACATACCTGCTGTTAGCTACCAACACTGGAGCCCGAACCGGTTTTATGATCTCGGCCGCCGGTTTCTTTGGTTGGATGGCCGCCATGGGAATGTTCTGGGTTGTTTACGGCATCGGCTGGAACGGTGCTGCGCCCACCTGGGAACTAGTCGAAATCAACATCGATGACTCAGATCAAAGCGACGATGGGTTGCTATTTTCTGAAGTTGAAAGAGCCCAAGGTCTTGCCTCTGTTGATCTAGAGACCGTTCTCGCCGCAAGTCCCGTGGTCGAAATGGATCTTGACGAGTTCGCGGGAATCACGAACCTTGAAGCGTTCGCTGAACCCCGAGGGCTTGACCTCGATGTCCTCGACGAAGCTGGAGTTCTTGAGGTCACCGCCGACGACATAGCCGCTGACTCCGATTTGGCTCAGGTCGTCGCTATCTACCTATCTCGACGGGAAGATCTAAACGATTGGCGTTATCTAGCCACCTCGGACTCGATTCGCGGCCAGGCTCAAGCATCTGCTGATCAGCTTTTGGTTGAGGAGCACATTTTCGATAGCAGCGCTGAATATCTAGCTTTGCCCTACGGCGCGTTTACGGTTGGTGGAAAACCAGTGCTGAAGGACAGTCCGACGATCATCGATCGTACCGGGCACTTCTTTACTGAGACGTTCCTCAACCCGACGCACAGCGAAGAACTGCTGGTGATTCAAGTAAAGCAGATCCAAGCTAAACCAACCTTCCCTGGCCAGGCGCCACCGAGGGCCGAGATCGATCCTGATGCACCGCTTATTTCGGTTGTTATGGAAAAGGATCGCGGCGGTCCATTCCCGGCGTTGATTAGTGGCCTGCGTTGGACGCCTCTGATGTTTACCGTTGCCAACAGTCTCCTGTTCTTTGCCTTGGCTTGGAATCTCCACACTCGGGATCGTCGCGAGGAAGAAGTACGAGCCGCCGTAGCGTAGAAAGTTCTGGTTGTTCCCCGGACAACGAAGTTCGGGTCACGAGTAAGTATGTACAGTGAGACCGTCTAGTTGATGTCCCTATTTGCACGTTCTAATTTGCTGGGTTTTTGGCAAGTTCTGACCGCAAGTTCTATTTGCAAGAGTTGAGGAGGAGAACATGGCTCAGTACCTGCCGGTCCTGGCCCTGCTAATCCTGGCCACGCTTTTCGCCGCTGTGAGTTTTTTCGCGTCGAGGCTGTTGGCCCCACGCAATCCCACAGTTGAGAAGCACGCCCCGTATGAGTGCGGAATCATTCCTGGTCGAGAACCGCCGGAGCGTTTCCCGGTTCGCTTCTATTTGATCGCCATGTTGTTCGTTATTTTCGATATTGAGATCGTGTTTTTGTATCCGTGGGCGGTGGCCAGTGACAGGCTCGGCTTTGCCGGTTTGCTTGCAGTGCTCGCGTTCTCAGCGATGGTGTTTGAATCATTGGTGTATCTCATCTCTAAGGGCGCCTTGGACTGGGGTCCACTGCAGGTATCGAGACGCGCCGATGGGGCCGACAATGAACTTCGATCTCAGTACCGAACGGCTAACACCACCGTTCGGGTCGTCGGCCGTGAGGGTCGGGTTGAAGAAGTGGTCGACCCATCAGCGCTATACGACGAACCGCTGAACGTAGTCAGTAGCAGCGAGCTAGACGCTGCATCAAGCGATGACGTAGCGATACACGATGACGAGTTGGAACAGCTGTTGGCTGAAGAGGAAGAATCTCAATGGGCGTAGTACAAAACGTTCAAGATCACGGGTTTGAGGGGCTGGAACACAATGTCTTAACCGCTCCGCTTGAGAAGCTGGTTACGTGGGGGCGGGCCCGGTCTACGTGGCCAGCATCGTTCGGCTTGGCCTGCTGCGCTATCGAGATGATGGCGGCAGGTTCGTCTCACTACGATATTGCTCGGCTCGGAATGGAAGTCTTTCGAGCTTCGCCTCGCCAAGCAGATGTCATGATTGTGGCCGGTCGAGTAAGTCAAAAAATGGCTCCCGTTCTACGGCAAATCTATGACCAGATGATGGAACCGAAATGGGTCATCTCGATGGGTGTCTGTGCTTCCAGCGGCGGCATGTTCAACAACTACGCCATCGTTCAGGGTGTCGACCAAATCGTTCCGGTTGATGTATATGCCCCTGGGTGTCCTCCTGGTCCTGAAACGCTGATTCATGCCATCGAGACGTTGAGAAACGGCATCGAGAACGGTGAAGTTCTACGTCGACGAGATGAATCTGGCGCCGGAGCCAACATCATGGTCGAGCAACGTGACGGCCAAGGTGAACCGAACCTGCTTACCATCGGGCGACACCAATGAGTGACGACACGATTGAATCCGAAGACGTCGACGGAGAAGGATCAGCAGAAAACGCTGACGCGGTAATCGAGCCGGAAGCCGACCTTCTTTACGGTTGTCTCACTAGCGAATCTCGCGGACAGGCGGTTCTTCATGCCAACCGCGATGACTGGTTTGAAATCGCCACTTTGCTGTTCCAGGACGGTTGGAACATGTGTGTCGACGTGACTGCCGTCGACTACCTAACGTACGAGCCCGCCCGCAACTTACCTTCTGGCATTACGCCGGAGCGGTTCGAGCTGGTCGCATCATTCATTTCTCACGAGCGACGAGACCGAATCCGAGCTCGGGTTCAGATCCCAGAACTCGACCCAACCGTGGCGTCGCTCTACTCGATTTACCCCGGAACTGACCATCTGGAGCGCGAAGTGTTCGATATGTTCGGCATCGTCTTCGAAGGGCATCCCGATCTTTCCCGAATCCTGATGCCGGAAACATGGCAGGGACACCCGCTTCGCAAAGACTTTGCCCTGGGTCGGATCCCGGTGCAGTTCAAAGGCACCGAGCAAGAAGCAGGCCAATCATGACGGTTACTTCAGGTCAAACGGACGGCCAAGTAGGCAACAACGTGCAAAGTGGATCAGCGGCGACTGGCGAGGAAGAAGCAGTCGGACAGCTTCATCATCTTCCTCGACGAGATTCCGTCCTGCGAATGAGCGAAGTGCGGGCCGCTGAACTCGCCGACGGCGAGTTGCTTGACGGCGAAAATTCTCAGACCATGATGATGAACATGGGTCCGGTTCATCCGTCGACCCACGGCGTTCTCCGATTGATGCTTGAACTCGATGGTGAAACGGTGGTGCGATCGAAGCCGGTTATCGGCTATCTGCACACCGGAATGGAAAAGACCGGCGAGGATCTCACGTACTTGCAGGGTCCGACCAACGTGACCCGGATGGACTACGCGTCGCCTCTTTTCAGCGAGCTGGCGTTCTCGCTTGCAGTTGAGAAACTAATCGAACTTGAAATTCCGGCTCGAGCTACGTGGATCCGGATGCTCATGACTGAGCTGAACCGGATTTCGTCGAACCTGTTGTTCATGGCTACTAACGGGATGGATCTTGGTGCTGTCTCGATGATGATTTACGGTTGGCGGGAACGGGAAGAAGTCTTGCGGTTCTTCCAAAAAGTGACTGGCCTCCGGATGAACCACAACTACATCCGCCCCGGTGGCGTCGCCGCTGATCTGCCCGAGGGGTGGAGGGCGGACGTGTTGGGCCTGCTGGAAATGCTTCCACCCCGACTCGAAGAATACGATGTGTTGATGACCGGCCAACCAATTTGGCGGGATCGTCTTCAGGGGGTTGGAGTTCTAAGCCCTCAAGAAGCTCTAGCGCTTTCAACTACCGGACCAATCTTGCGTTCTACTGGTATTGCTTGGGATCTCCGACGGGACATGCCGTACCTGGCTTATCCCGAAGTCGAGTTTGATGTGCTGGTCGGAACCTACGGCGACTGCTACGACCGGTACGCCATAAGGTTGAACGAAATCCGACAATCGATCGGCATCATTCACCAAATTCTGGAACTGATGCCTTCGGGCGACTACCGGGCGCAGGATTCAAAAGTTACACCGCCGCCTCGAGCCCGAATCGACGAGTCGATGGAAGCGTTGATCCATCATTTCAAGATCTTCACCGAGGGCTTCAAAGTCCCCGAGGGCGAAGTGTATGTCGCCATCGAGTCACCTCGCGGTGAACTCGGCTGCTACATCGTTTCTGACGGCGGACCCAAGCCATACCGAATGCACATTCGAGGACCGAGTTTCGTGAACTTGCAGACTATGTCGCACATGCTGGCTGGCTCGTCCATTGCGGACGCCGTCGCCATCATTTCAACTGTTGACCCAATCCTTGGGGAGGTCGATCGATGAGCCGTTTAACATCATCCAGTGTTTTGTTGGCGCGAGAGATCATCGTTCGCTACCCCCGACCGAAGTCGGCACTCATTCCGCTTCTCCACCTTGCGCAACAGCAAAATGGCTACGTCTCGACTGAATCGATGGAACATATTGCTGAGCTAATCGGTGTTACCCCAGCCGAAGTTCTTGGAACGTGCTCGTTCTACGAGATGTTTAAGCGGGAACCAGTTGGTCGCTACATGATCAATATTTGCACCAACATTTCGTGCCAGTTAAACGGAGGGGAAGAGCTACTTCATCACGCCGAGGAGCAACTCGGGATCAAGCCCGGTGGCACAACTGACGACGGCATGTTCTCGCTCGAAGACGTCGAATGTATCGCGGCGTGCACCGAAGCTCCATGCCTCCAGGTCAACTACCGCTATGAATACAATCTTTCGAACGAAGGCTTCGATCGGATGATTTCTGACCTCAAGGCCGGAGCCCGACCCGATATTCCGTTACACGGAACGTTGGCTCGAGTTCGACAGCACCTCACCCAAGAGCAATCGTCAGCGATTGAGTCACCGGAACAGGCTGGTACGCCGGTATGGTTCGCCAGTCGGCAACCAGAAGAGAAAGCGGGGGCCTAGGCGTGACCACACACACCAACGATTATGTGCCCCATGCGGCCGGGTATGTCGATAACGAGGGCCCAAAGATCGTCACCAGTCGATTTACCGACCGTGACAGTCACACACTTGAGCGATTCGAGGCGACCGGTGGCTACCGATCGATCCGTTCCGTAATCGCCGGCTCCCCTGCGGACGCCGCCCAGTTGGTCAAAGACGCTGTCTTATTGGGTCGAGGTGGAGCTGGGTTTCCGGCCGGGGTGAAGTGGGGCTTTATGCCTCCAGTTTGGCCTCGATACCTGGTGGTAAACGGTGACGAGTCCGAGCCGGGCACCTACAAAGATCGTCTCCTCATGGAGCAAGACCCTCATCAACTAATCGAAGGTTGCCTAATCACTTGTTACGCCCTCGGGCTGAACATGTGCTTCCTGTATGTCCGGGGCGAGATGGCGCTCGCCCAAGAGCGAATTGCAACCGCTCTAAACGAAGCTTACGAAGCGGGCTATATCGGCCAAAACATCTTCGGAACCGACGTTGGAATCGATATTGTTCTTCATTGGGGCGCAGGCGCCTACATCGTTGGCGAAGAGACTGCGCTAATTGAAAGCCTTGAAGGAAACCGGGGGATGCCTCGGCTCAAGCCGCCGTTCTTCCCCGCCGCTAAGGGCCTCTACATGAAGCCGACAATCGTAAACAACGTCGAAACGCTCTCGAATCTGCCGTGGCTTTTTCAGCATGGCTCGGCCGCGTACAAGCAATACGGTTCTGAAAAATCCCCGGGCAGTCGAATGTTGGCAATAAGCGGCCACGTGAACCGGCCCGGAGTCTACGAAGTAGAACAAGGGGTTGTTACCTTCAGAGAGTTGTTCTACGGCGACAACTACTGCCAGGGCATTCGCGACGGCAATGATCTGAAAATGTTCATTCCCGGTGGCGGCTCCGCCCCTTGGTTCTTCGAAGACCAGCTCGACCTCAAAATCGAAGCAGCAGATGTTGGCGCCGCCGGATCGATGCTTGGATCAGGCGCCATCGTCGTCATGGACGAGACCACCGATGCGGTCAAAGCCTGCTTGCGAGTCGTGCGGTTCTTCGCCCGCGAATCGTGCGGCAAATGCACGCCATGCCGAGAAGGCACCACGTGGGAAGAACAAATCTTGCAACGAATCTACGACGGTCACGGTCGGCCTGAAGACATCGACCTCCTGCTCGACGTTGGTTCTCAGATCAGCCCAGGACCGTACCCGGTTGCTGGCTGGGAATCCGAAGGCATGACTCCAGTTGCCTTCCCGCCGAAGCAAACCACGATTTGCCCACTGGGCCCGTCTTCTGTCGCTCCAATCACGTCGGCTATTCGGCGTTTCCGGTCGGAGTTCGAAGCGAAAATTCCTGACCCCGACGACTCAAATAGCGATTCCACAAATGCTGAGGTTGGCTCATGACCGCAACCGAACCGACAGAAGCCGTCACCGGCGTTCCGTTCACCCTGAACGGCAAAGAATATGAGGCCGAACAAGGCGAGCTGCTAATCGAAGCCTGTGATCGCAACGGCGTTCACATCCCGAGGTTCTGCTACCACAAGCGAATGAAACCGGTTGGCATGTGTCGAATGTGCCTCGTTGAAGTCGATACCGGGCGGGGAATGAAGCTGGAACCGAGTTGTATGTTGCCGGTGACTCCAGAGATGAAAGTCGAGACGGAGTCGGAAGCGACCAAGGCAGCCCAAGACGGCGTTTTGGAACTCCTTCTAACCAACCATCCGCTTGACTGCCCAGTTTGCGACAAAGGGGGCGAGTGCCCGCTTCAAGACAACGCCTACGCGTTTGGTCCCGGTGAGAGCCGATTTGTCGAAGAGAAGCGACACTACGAGAAACCAATTCCAATAAGTGATTTGGTCCACTTGGATCGTGAGCGCTGCATCTTGTGCGATCGCTGCACCCGATTCGCTTCTGATGTGGCTGGCGATCCGTTAATCCACTTCATCGATCGCGGCTCATCGACTCAGGTAAACACCTTTCCCGATCATCCGTTCTCTTCGTACTTCAGTGGGAACACGGTTCAGATTTGCCCGGTAGGAGCCCTCACCGCCTCGCCGTACCGGTTCAAAGCCCGACCGTGGGATCTAGACACCGTCGAGTCGACTGCCATGGTCGATGCCACCGGCGCTCGGGTGTTGCTTCAATCGTCACAGAACGAGTTAGTTCGAGTTCTTGGTGTTGACAGCGATGCAGTCAACTGGGGTTGGCTGTCAGACAAAGAACGGTTTATCTACCAGGCCACCAATTCGAGCTCTCGAATTACCGAACCAATGGCTCGTGGCGGCGGCCAAGAACTGTCACCAGTGCGATGGGTCGACGGCTTGTCGTCTGCTGCTCGAGCCCTACAAATCGATCCAGCTCGGGTCGGGGTAATCGGCGGCGCTCGGCTAACTGTCGAAAGCCAGTATGCGTGGGCCAAGCTCATAAAGGGCGTTGTCGGATCTGACAACCTCGACGCTCAGATTGGCGACGGTCTTCCGGCAGTACTTACGCTTGGCCTTCCACGAACAACGATTGCGCAAGCATGCGCTCCGGGCGGAATTATCGTTCTCATCGGGCCAGACCCCAAAGAAGAGCAACCGTCGCTGTACCTGCGGATCCGTCATGCGGTTACCGAAGAAGGCGCAACCCTGATCGAAGTAACACCGCGAGCCACTAGCTTGTCCGATATCGCCACGGTCAGCTTACGATCGGGGCCAGGATCAATAAGCCAGCTTGTTGCCAACTTCTTCGCCGAGGTTGGATCAGTCGAGGGCGTTAGCGACGCCGCACTGGCCAAGGTCAGATCACTGCTGAACACCGACGATCCGATCTCGGTCCTGTTCGGACGAGGCAACTTGGCTGAGTCCGGGCGCTACACCGAGGACGCTCTCGGAGTAATTCGAAACTCGCGGCCGAACGCCAAGTTCCTGCCGATGTTGCGGCGGGGCAATGTGGTCGGCGCTTTGGAAATGGGTTTCAGCCCTGGGTTCTTGCCCGGCGGGGTCCGCAATTTCGGAGCCGGATTGGAAAATTGGCCTGACGTTCCTCAAACGACTGGCAAAAATTGCGACGGGATTCTGCGGGCCGCAGCGGCCGGAGAGATCGACACACTGGTCTTGCTTGGTGCCGACCCGCTTGATGATTTCCCTGATTCGGCCCTTGCCCACGATGCGTTCGATGGAGTCGACACAGTAATTGCGGTCGACACATTCATGACGGCCTCTTCTCGCCATGCGTCGATCTTCTTCCCAGCCGCGATGTTCGGCGAAGTTGATGGCACCTTCTGCAATTTGGAGGGTCGCCTAAGCCCAGTGCGGGCCAAGGTAACACCACCTGGACTGTGCCGTCCCGATTGGATGATCGCCGCCGAAATCGGCTCCCAGCTTGGCTTCGATATGGGCTTTGCTACGTTGGCCGAGTTGCGAGCGGAAATTTCGTCAACTGCGTTTAGCTTCGCCAAAGTAGATTGGGCTGCGTTAGACAACGCGGAAGATGGCCCACTGTTAGAACTCGACCGTGACTGGGATCTTGAGTTTGGAGAACCGGCAGAGCCGCCGGTCGTGGCCAGCTACGGAATGCGTCTCATCGTCGACCGCAAGCTCTGGGATCTTGGCACCATGACCCAAGAAGCCGGCCACTTGGCCTCGCTTTCGCCAGGAGCGGCCCTGCATTTCTCGCCTACTGATGTTCAAATGATGGACCTTGCTAATCAAAGCTACGTGACCATAGATCACGGCGACATTTCGTTTGATCTTCCGTTCGTTTCTGACCACAGAGTACCTCCCCGGTCAGCTTGGCTGCCGGCTCGGCTCCCTGGATTTGATGTGCGGAAACTGTTGTCCGCCGGTCGATCAATAACCAGCGTTCGCGTCCGTACCTCGGAGGCAAATTGATGGGTGATCCCTACCTTCAGAACGAAGTTGATATCGGCGACGTAGGGCTCGCTGTTGGCAAAGCCGTTGTCGCCTTTACTGTGCTTTTGGTCGCAGTAATGCTGATGGTCTGGTTTGAACGTAAAGTTGTCAGCCGACTCCAAAACCGCATAGGACCAAACGTTGCTGGTCCATTTGGGTTACTCCAAACGTTGGCTGATGGTCTGAAACTGTTCTTCAAAGAAGACATCATCCCGACGAACTCCGACCGGTTTGTGTTCAAGCTGGCCCCTTACCTTTCGTTAGTGCCAGCGTTTCTAACCTTTGCGGTAATTCCGGTGGCTGGAGATTTCTCCGGTGGCCAGGTTGATGCCGCTACTGGGCTGCCGTTGGAACGTCCGGGCACGGTCACGATCTTTGGTCGAGAAACATTTGTTCAGGTAGCTGACGTACCGGTCGGTATTTTGTTCTTCTTGGCCATGAGTTCGTTAGCGGTTTACGGAATCATGCTTGCTGGTTGGTCGTCGGGCTCTAAATATCCGTTGTTGGCTTCAGTTCGAGCCTCCGCCCAAGCCATTTCTTATGAAGCCGCGCTAGGGCTATCGCTAGCGGCGGTGCTACTGGTATCGGGTTCGCTTAGCACAATCGACATCGTCAACACCCAGGCGGCTGGCGGCGGATTTGGCGGGTTCACCCGCTGGAACTTCATCGTCACCGGGTTCGTGCCGTTCATCGTGTTTGTAATTGCCGGAACGGCCGAACTTAATCGGCCACCGTTTGACTTAGTAGAGGCGGAGCAGGAAATCGTTGGTGGTTTCCATACCGAGTATTCATCGATCCGGTTCGCCATGTTTTTCTTGGCTGAGTTCATGAATACGGTCACCATGGGTGCGTTAATCGTGACGCTGTTCTTTGGTGGACCGGCTGGACCGAACTTAGGAATTCTTCCCGGTTGGTTGTGGGGCTTTGTCTGGTTCTTCTCCAAGTTGTTGTTCTTCTTGTTCATGTTCGTTTGGTTCCGGGCCACGTTGCCTCGGCTTCGCTACGACCAACTAATGAACTTGGGTTGGAAGTTGTTGATTCCAATATCTCTTGGCTGGCTCCTGTTGTTGGCTGGCATCCGGTTCGCTCGAACCGATGAGCTCGATTTCGCCGACTCGGCGATAGGTAACACCGCGATTGTCATGTTGGTTGGCGTTGCCGGGCTGATGGTTGGTGGCTTGTTGCTATCTATGGCCGCCCGAGCAGCTCGAACTGACCGGCTTGAAAACGAAGGTTTAGTGGCTGTGCCGACCCGAGTATTGGTTGAGGAGGAGTAGATGGGTTATCTACAAGGTTTCGCCGTAACGCTCAAGAAGATAGCGGAGGGGGTAACAACCCGAGGTTATCGCGGTGGCCGCGGCGGCGACGCAGATCTCAAGGCGCCGAAGCCGGAGCGGCTACACGGTCGCCATGTCCTCAATAAATACGAAGACGGAATGGAAAAGTGCATCGGCTGTGAGCTGTGCGCCGGAGTTTGCCCCGCCAGCTGTATCTACGTGCGAGGAGCCGAGAACCCTCCAGAGGACCCAAAGTCTCCGGGCGAGCGGTTCGGCTATGTCTACGAGATCAATTATCTCCGGTGCATCCATTGTGACTTGTGCGTAGAGGCTTGTCCGACCGAAGCGATTACAGAGACGAAATTGTTCGAGTTCTCATTCACTAACCGCGACGACGCTATTTACACCAAAGATGAGTTGCTGGTCGGCGATGACGGCGCTCCGCAGCAGTTGCCGTGGGAAGATTGGCGGCCGGGAGAAGACGAATACACCTCCGGCTGGATGCGGGCAACGGCTCCATCTGGCAAGTCTGAATTCGCCGGAGTCGTCGGTTGGTCAGGCGAACTTGGGTACGGCGTCCGAGCCCCCGAGCGCACCGATGCCGACCCAATCGAATCCGCATCCAACCACGATGAGCACGGTCACGATGAGCACGGTCATGATGGGCACGGTCATGATGGGCACGCCCACGATGAGCAGGATGGTGATCACTAGTGGTTAATACTATTGTGTTCGCCGTTGCTGCTTTGGTAGTTGTTGGTGGTGCTCTCGGCGTAATCCTCAATACTCACCCGGTACGAGCGGCTTTGTCACTGATCGCTTCCTTTTTCGGTGTAGCGCTGCTATTCGTGCTCCAAGAAGCACACTTTCTCGCGCTGATTCAAGTAGTGGTGTATGGCGGCGCTGTCGTCGTGTTGTTCCTATTCGTAATCATGCTGCTTGGTGTGGACGCAACCGAGGATCTCAACGTTGAACCGATCGACGGTCAACGAGTGGGAGCCCTTGTAGTGGGAGCTGCAGTATTCGGTCTGCTACTCGCTGGTCTATTCGTGTCGGGGCCAGGCGGCGACAAAGGGGCGGTAGCTCTTACTGGCCAGCCATCGTTTACTCAAGCGATCGTTGAGAACCCAGCATTCGAAGAAGAACCAACTGATGTTGATTTATTGGCCGACGATCTGTTCGGGCGGAATTTGGTTGCCTTTGAGGCCACCGCTCTTCTGCTAACGATCGCTACGGTTGGCGCTGTTGTTCTCGTCCGCAATCGTGGTGCCGAAGACCTTGTGGTCGACGAGCCAGGATCGGCTACGAGGTAGGAGGGGCTGAGGTGGAAGTAACCGAAACGTGGTACTTAGTGCTGAGCGCCTTGCTTTTCAGCATTGGCCTGGTTGGGCTGCTCGTGCGGCGCAACCCGTTGGTGATGTTCATGTGTGTCGAGCTGATGCTGAACGCTGTGAACATAACCTTTGTTGCATTTTCGAACGCTCTCGACGACATCGCCGGTCAAACTGCAGTCTTCTTTGTCTTGGTGGTAGCGGCCGCTGAAGTAGTTGTTGGTCTGTCGCTCGTAGTGGCGATTCTTCGTCGCAGACCGACTATGTCGGTCGATGAACTCACGGCGCTGAGAGGCTGATCATGATCGACTTAGCGTTTCTTATCCCGCTGTTTCCCCTGGCTGGCTTTTTGCTCCTGTTTTTCTTCGGACGCCGACTAGGCGAACCGGTAGCTGGTTGGGTGGCCACCTTCTTCTGTGGGTTTAGCTTCGTAACCACCGCTCTCGTATTCATCGGCCTGGCCGGCGAACCATCGAGTGAACGGTTCCATGTTCAGAAACTCTTCACATGGATTTCGGTCGGCTCGTTCGAAGTTGATTTTGGCTTACTGGTCGATCCGTTGTCGATCACCATGTGTTTGTTCATCACTGGTGTCGGCTCTCTGATCCACATGTATTCCATTGGCTACATGCACGGCGACCCGAACTTTTCCAAGTTCTTCGTCTACCTGAACCTGTTCGTTGCCTCAATGATCTTCTTGGTCCTTAGCGACAACCTCTTGCTCACCTTCTTAGGTTGGGAAGGCGTCGGCGCTTGTTCGTACCTGCTCATCTCGTTCTGGTTCGACGATGCCGCAAATGCGACCGCTGGTAAGAAGGCGTTCGTTACCAACCGAATTGGCGATGTCGGCTTTATGCTCGGCACGTTCTTGTTGTTTACCAGCTTGTCTTCTATCAACTACGAAGACATCCTGACCCGATCCGACGAACTAACCCCGCAGGTGGCCAGCATCGTTGCGGTGCTCTTCTTGCTTGGCGCCGCTGGTAAGTCGGCCCAGCTTCCGCTGTATGTCTGGTTGCCAGACGCCATGGCCGGACCAACTCCAGTATCGGCTCTAATCCACGCGGCTACCATGGTCACCTCGGGCGTGTTCCTGCTCACCCGTTTGAATCCGGTTCTAGCTCAAGCTGAGACGTGGACCGGTGGCGTGATCGCTTGGATCGGAGCGCTAACGGCGTTGTTCGCGGCCACAGTGGCCGTAGCTCAAACCGACATCAAAAAGGTTCTCGCTTACTCCACAGTGTCGCAGCTGGGATACATGTTTCTTGCCATTGGCGTCGGGGCCTACGTGCCTGCCATCTTCCACATGATCACCCACGCCTTCTTCAAAGCGTTGCTGTTCCTAGGATCCGGTTCGGTTATCCACGGTCTAAACGGCGAACAAGACATGCGCCGCATGGGTGGATTGCAGAAATACATGCCGGTAACGGCGTTTACGTTCATCGTTGGTTGGCTTGCTATTGCTGGTGTACCGCCGTTCAGCGGTTTCTGGTCGAAGGACGAGATTCTGCTCTACACCTGGGATGCGGACATCGCAGGCGGCAAGGCCTTGTGGGTTGTCGGTATCGTCACAGCGCTGCTTACTGCGTTCTACATGACTCGCCAAGTGATTCTGACCTTCTTTGGTGAAACTCGCTACTTCCAGCCAACCAACGAGGAAATTCAGCAAGCGTGGGCTAATCGAGTTGATTCGGTACGAAGCGATGCCGCTGGCCATCAAGAAGCTTTCGCCAAGCTCGAAGCGGCCACAGAAAAGGCTCTCGCCGACGTAGCCAAGCGTGAAGCCGCAGTAGCCAAGAGCTCAGAAGATCTGATCTCAGCCGAGCTGGCGGTAGCATCTGCCTCCGAGAGCGACGACGGCTACGAGAAGCTGACGAAGGCTCTCGACAAAGCAACTAAGGCTGGCCCGAAAGCCGAAACGGCGTTGTCGAAAGCGCAAGAAAAAGTCGAAGCAGCCCGTGACGCTCAGCGTGAGAGCGAAGAGGAACTAATTTCTGTTCAGGCCCAGATCTTGGAAGTAGAGAATCTAGCGAACCGGGTCGAGGTTTCGAACGCTCCAGTTACCGCTGGTAGCGCCGGTCCCGACATCTCTGAAATCGAAGACTATTTGCCTGAGTCCTACACTGATCGCCAAGATTCTGAACCGCACGAGTCGCCGGCAACGATGACGGTTCCGTTGATTGTCCTCGCCGCTTTGGCCGCGGTTGCCGGTTTACTAAATCTGCCGTTTGCGAAGTCCACTCACTTCCTTGAGCACTGGCTTGAGCCATCGTTGTTCGGAAACGAGCATCATCTTTCTTCGAGTGGAGCGACCAAATGGGGGTTAGCGATTTTCGCTATCGCCTGCGCGGCCACGGCGATCTTCGCCGCATTCTCGGTGTATCGAAATAACCGAGTCGATCCGTCCAAGATCGAACTTGACGGCATGGCTAACGCTTGGTGGGTTGATCAAAGCTACGCCGACTTTTTCGGTGGCCCCGGACGGGCCCTGTTCAACCTATTCGCCTGGTTTGATCGCACCATTGTTGATGGTGCCGTCATGGGCTTTAGTAAAGGATTTAGTTGGTTTGGTCGGTCGATGAAATTGCTTCAACCTGGCCTGGTTCGTAGCTACGCCCTCGGCATTGCTGTTGGATCAATCCTCATAATGAGCTGGTTTATAGGGAGGATCTACTGATGTACTCGTTCCTCGCTGCTGAAGCTGAGAAAGTTGACAGCTTCTCGCTCCTTCCCGCCATGATCGCCGTACCGGCTTTAACCGCTGTCGTGATTGCACTGCTCCCCAAGAGCCGAGCTGATTACCTCAAGCTGGCCGCTCTGGTTGGTTCGACCATCGCTGGCGCCATGTCGTTCTACATGCTGATTAAGTTTCAGGTGAACGGAGACTTCCAGTTCGTTACTAAACAGGATTGGGTTCCCGATCTCGGTCTTAGCCTGTTTTTCGCCGTCGACGGCATATCGCTTTTCCTAGTCGTGCTGACCGGCTTGTTGTTTCCGATAGCGATCCTAACCACCGAGCCCCATCACGATCCGAAGCCGTACTACGTGTGGTTGATGTTGTTGATGGCTGGTTCGCTAGGCGCCTTCATGGCCCTCGACTTGCTTCTGTTCTTTTTGTTCTTCGAAGTTGTTCTCGTACCCATGTATTTCTTGATCGGTGGCTGGGGCCACGGCAACCGGGTCTACGCGGCAATGAAGTTCTTCCTCTACACCATGGCCGCCTCCGCTTTAATGCTGGTTGGCATCATCGGGTTAGCGTTCGCCTCGGCCGACGCCACCCGAGCCGACGGAACCCGGCTTGGGATCACCTTCGATGTGGTTGAACTGGCTGAAAATCATACGCTTGGAACCACCGCATCGACCATAATCTTCTTGACCTTTGCGTTGGCGTTCGCAGTGAAAGTGCCGCTATTCCCATTCCATACGTGGCTGCCAGATGCTCACACCGAAGCGCCAACCGCTGGTTCGGTTATCTTGGCTGGCGTAATGCTGAAGCTGGGAACGTACGGGATGCTCCGGTTCGGTCTCTATCTGTTCCCCACAGTGGTTCGAGATTTGGCCCCAATTTTCTTAACCCTTGGTGTTGTCGGTATCTTGTACGGCGCAGCAGTGGCAACGATGCAGAAAGATTTGAAGCGTCTGGTGGCCTACTCCTCGGTAGCCCACATGGGATTCATCGTGCTCGGCATCTTCGCCCTCAACAGCCAAGGCCTTGAAGGCGCGGTTCTACAGATGGTCAATCACGGCATCTCTACTGGTGCCCTGTTTATTCTTGTTGGCTGGATTTACGAACGTCGACACACCCGAGAGATTGCGGCGCTGGGTGGTTTGCAGAAGTCGGCGCCGAAGATGGCTGCGGTCTTTACCATCGTCATGCTTTCAAGCCTCGGGCTCCCCGGGTTGAACGGGTTTGTCGGCGAGTTCTTGATCTTGCTCGGCGCCTTCTCTTCCGCTCAGTGGTGGGCGGTGCTGGCCGCATTTGGAGTGATTCTGGCTGCCCTTTATCTGCTCTGGGCGTATCAGAGAAGCTTCCATGGTCCGGCCAGCGGCGACAACGCCACCATGGCTGATCTGAAACTCAGCGAACTCCTTGGCATAGCTCCGTTGATAATCCTCATCGTCTTTCTCGGAATTTATCCGCAGCCGGTATTGGATCGAATCAGTCCAGCCGTTGATCGATTGATCGAGCACGTCGATTCCCGAGTCGATGACTACGAAGAGCAAGAGCCAGTTCCAACGGATCGAACGGGCGCCGATGGCCTTGTAGCGGTGGCGGAAAAAATTCACGCCGAAGCCAAAGACGGCCATAGTGAAGATGAAGATCACAGCGACGAGGAGTCTCAAGGTGACGGCGGAACTGAAAGCGCCGAAGCTGAAAGCACCGAACGTAGCGCAGCCGAAATCTCTGAGGAGGACAGCGAATGATGTTGGCACAAACGACGTCTGAATCTGCTGGAATTGTCCCGTCGGTTGATTGGGCTTTGCTCGCACCATTGGTGATTTTGGCGGTAGGCGGCATTCTGCTTATCACAATCAGCTCGATCTTTCCTCGGCTCCGCTTCGGCGGCTTCCCAGCCGGATTTACGATCCTGACCGCGGTGATAGCGGGAGGGTCACTCACCCGAGTCTGGAACGATGTCAGTGAAAATGGACCGGCGTGGGTGGTCGCTAACGCACTTGGGATCGACTTCTACACGTTGTTTGTTTGGGGAACTATCTGTTTGGCAGTTTTCTTTTGCGCTGCCTTCCTCGACGGATACTTGCGGCGGGAAGCGTTCGACGGACCTGAATGGTATGTGCTGCTACTCATGTCTGCTTCTGGTGGCATGATTCTGGCTGCTTCTCAAGACCTGATTCTGACCTTTGTTGGTCTTGAAATTCTGTCGATAGCGGTCTATGTGCTGGCCGGACTCCACCTGCGGCGAAGCGATTCACAGGAAGCCGCGTTTAAGTACTTCATTCTCGGCGCGCTTTCGTCGGCGTTATTCCTATACGGCATAGCCCTTGTCTACGGAGCCACCGGAACAACCTTGCTTCCCGGGGTTGCCGTTGTTCGGACCGACAACCCAGCTGGCCTGAACCCGTTAGAAGATTCGTCGATGATTTTGGTTGGCATGGCCTTGCTCATGATCGGCTTTGGGTTCAAAGTTTCGGCTGCGCCATTCCATTTCTGGACACCCGACGTCTACGAGGGTGCCCCTAGCCCGATTGTTGCCTTTATGGCCTCAGGGGTAAAGGTTGCCGGTTTCGCTGGAATGATTAGGGTCTTCTGGCAAGGGTTCGGATTCTACGTTGCTGACTGGAAGCCAATCGTCTCGGTATTGGCTATCGCCAGCCTGATCGTTGGTTCGCTCCTAGCGTTGGCCCAAACCAACGTGAAGCGAATGTTGGCCTATTCGTCTATAACTCATGCTGGATTTATGTTGGTGGCCGTGCACGGCGTTCCTTATGAAGGCGGGTTTCGGACAACGGCTGAAGAGTCGCTCGGGGCACAGGCTCTGTTGTTCTATTTCTTGGCCTACACCTTGATGGTGGCGGGCACGTTCGGTGTTGCTTCGATTGTGAGCGGTAATGGGGATGCCGCCACCTCCCTCGACGACTACCGCGGGCTAGCCAAAACAAGTCCGGTTCTTGCGGGACTCATGGCCATCTTCTTGTTCGCTCAAGCCGGGATTCCCTTCACTGTTGGGTTCTGGGCCAAGTTCCGGGTGATTGTTTCAGCGGTCCAAACCGAGTCTTACATTCTGGCTGGTATCGCCATGCTGGCAGCGGTAGTGGCCGCAGTCCTGTATTTGCGGATCGTGGTCTCCATGTTCTTGACCGATTCGGTTCCGGCGGTCGCCTTGGCAGTCGACGATGATGATCTGCCTGAAGCTAATGAAGAGGTACAAGCCGAACGAGCGGAGGTGGGGACGCTGGGACCGATTGTCATTCCTCGGGCTGGCCTGGCTGCAGTTGTGATTGCTGCGGTGGCAACCATCGTATTCGGACTTCTGCCTGGGCTCGGATCAGGTGTACTTTCTGATGCCGCCGATGCTCTAATCGCTCTCCGAATTTCCTCGTAGGGCTGGATCAATTGAGGCAACGCTAGGGTTTCGAGCGTTGCCGATGAGCGGCGGTGTGAGTTCGGCTTGCGCATTTTGCGTCGCTGCAGAATCGTCGAGCCCGGTTGGTGGTGTGGTCGAAGAATACACGATCGCACTCAGTTGCATCGCAACGCCCGAATTGTTCGATGCCGTGTTCGGACACGACGGCAACGAGGGTCATCACAATGTCTACCAACACCCGTTGTTGGAAGCTTGCATCGTCTGCAGTCCAGTGAATATGGAGTGGTGATCCGTCGTGGGCGACAAGATGCGGTGCAATATCGCAGCGGCGCAACTGCGAGTTTAGAGCATCGACGACGGGCCCAGGCTTGGCGTCTGGCAAGGACCAAACGATAGCTGCGATCTCGCCGAGGCTAACTCGGAGAGCGTTGATTTCGTTCGCATGAGCGGTCTTGGCCCCGAGGTGTCGGTTGGCGACCAGGATCTGTCGTGTTTGGTCACCGTCGACTTGGATGTCGTTCGCTAGCTCAATAGCACTATCGATAGCTAGTCGCCTCTTCGCTTTGACGGAGTCTCCTTGAAGATGCACACAACCAGCGTAGTGGGCATTGAACGTCTCGGTAGGGCCACAACTTGTGTAAGGAGTGAAAACTAGATACAGTCCTTACACGTTCCTATTGTCAATTGTCGAGGAAACTCACTTCCATGAATGAGCACGGACGAAAAACTGCTAGCAGCACGTCGCTACCACTGACGACGGCCGAAATCGCCCACCAACGGGCCAACACACCCGGTGCTGACAACGTTGTTCATTTGAACCACGCGGGTTCGTCGTTACCAACTCGGGCCACGCTCGACACGCAGATCGATCATTTGCAAAGCGAAGCGATGATCGGGGGATACGAAGCAGCACACAAAGCAGCCGGCAGAATTGAACAGGTCTACGCATCGATCGCTTCTCTGATTGGCGCCAAACGAAACGAGATCGCCCGCCTCGAACAGGCAACTGCCGCCTGGAACGCCGGGTTCTGGTCGTTGCCCATGCAGCCAGGCCAACGCATCATTACGGCAAACGCCGCATATGCATCCAACGCCATAGCCTTTCTTCGAGCGGTCGAACGTCGAGGGGTCGTCGTTGACGTTGTGGGCGACGATGAACACGGTCAGGTCGATGTTGCCGAGCTCGCACGTCGGGTCGATAGCGATGTCGCCCTGATCGCGCTGACTCACATCCCAACCAATGGAGGACTGGTCAATCCGGCGGCGGCAGTTGGCGCCATAGCCAACGAGGCTGGTATTCCCTACATTCTCGACGCCTGCCAATCGGTCGGGCAGCTGGATCTGGATGTAGTCGAGATTGGCTGCGATTTATTATCGGGGGCCGGTCGAAAGTACCTTCGTGGCCCCCGGGGCACGGGTTTCTTGTACGTGAACGAACGCATTCTTGACCGCCTCATTCCAGACCATCCTGACCTTCACGCCGCAACGTGGACCGCGCCGAGCGAGTACATGTTGGAGCCGGGAGCGAAACGCTTCGAATCTTGGGAGTTCAGCTACGCCAACTGGCTCGGTCTTGGCGCAGCGGCCGATCAAGCCCGTGCCATTGGTACTGATCGCATCGAGGCAACAATCTACGAGCGGTCGGAATCGCTACGACGCCAGCTTTGCTCGGCTGGCCTCACCTTATGGGATCTGGGCCCTCGACCATGCGGGATCATCACCGCCACAGCCGATGGTCTCGACCCGACCGAGGCCAAGATGGCTCTGCGACAACAGGGGATCAATATTTCGGTTGGTCTGCCTTCATCAACCCGCTTTGACTCAGTTAACCGTGACGTCCCGGAGACCATGCGCATCTCAGTTCACTACACCACGACTGAGGCCGAAATCAGCCGAACTGTTGCCGCTCTGTCAGAGATATAGCGTGACACCCACTTGGCGATCGAACCCCGAAGTAGTAGCACTGCTTCCATTTCTAAGAAGGTCTTCCAATTAACGAACAGGTAAGCGCATCGCAAATCAGAGCCTTCGCTCCACTCGATCTTGTCTTGCTGGTTTTGTCTTCGGTCATTTGGGGGGCATCATTCTTCTTTATAGAGATCGGTCTCAAAACCTTCGAACCCGGACTCGTAACCTTCCTCCGGATCGGGTTTGGGTGTGCCACAGTTTGGCTTCTGCCGATGCAGCGCACGGCGATCGACAAGTCTGACTGGCTGCGGGTTGGCGCGGTTGGCATGATGTGGATGGCCATACCGTTCACCCTTTTCGCTCTAGCACAGCGATCAATCAACTCATCGCTGGCCGGAATGCTCGATGCTGGAACGTTGATCACCACGTTGATCATCGGAGTGGTCTTCTTCGGGTCGCCAATTATCCGAAGCCAGATCGTCGGTGTTGCTGTCGGGCTGGTCGGACTATTGGTTATCTCGGGCCCTGAGGTGTCGGCGTCTGGAACCCGAGCGCTCGGAGTGATGCTGGTACTTGCCGCAGTCGTTGCTTTCGGCGTTTCCGGGCATCTAGCCGCACCGCTGCTGCAGAACTACGGTGTCCTACCGGTCATCCGGGGGGCGTTGCTCGCAGCGACGATCGTGGCCGCTCCGTATGGTGTCATCGCTGGAGTTGGCAGCGAGTTTGATTGGAACTCTCTTGCTGCTTGCGCTGCTCTGGGCATAGGCGGAACCGGGTTCGCTTATGTCTTCGCCTCTGCCCTCAACCGCCGGGTCGGATCTATCAGAGCGTCTGCTAGCTACTACGTGATACCGGTCGTTTCAGTCGTGATGGGTGCGGTGTTCCTCGATGAGACGATTTCAGCGGCAGCCGTTGTCGGCACCGCGCTAGTGCTGGTTGGCGCAGTATTTGCTACAACCACCGTCGTCAGCGAAGGGGACGAGTTACTGATTGCAGCCGAGGCCGTTTTCGAATAGAGCGGTTGACCTTCGACTCACCATTCGCCACTGCCCACTGGCGTTGCGCTCGATATCAGCCTCTCGAACGATTGAGGCCACCGAGTCGTTGATGATCAAGTCGGTTCCGTCGGCTTGGGTCTCAACCAGGATGCTGCCATCAACGTGGCAGTAGGTGATATTGGCGGAGTCGCTAACGATGCTATCCATACGAATTTCCAGCAGCTCGATTTGGCTATTGGCCGGATTGACCGGGGGTAGCGTTCGCCGCCCGATGGCTGCTCGCTGACTAATTTCGGCCGACGCTACTTCTAGTAGCTCATCGCCGTACACGGCGCCCAACAGGGTTGACGAGCTGCACCTCTGTGGGTCCGATCCGCAGATAGCCCAGGCTTCGAGCATTCGGTCGAGCAAGGTTTCGATCTCAGCTTCGATCTCTGTTGGGGTAGGGGCACTGCCGTTCGCTCCGGCGGCACCTTGTTGAGCTGTAGTCGGCGATCCGCTAGTGGGCGATGTTGTCGACTCAGTTGTCGGTGGTCGGGTGAGAGTCACCGTGGCGGTTGCACTGGTTTGTGGCTTCGAAGTTAGCGTCTGCAGAGGGGCACTAGTCGAACTGACCGGCGTGTCGGCGGCAATGGTGACACCGGGTGAGGAATTGGACTGGCCAGCGCCGGCTGAATTGCCGGCCTCATCAGACAGGGTGCTTACCGGAATTAGGCTTGGTTCCTCAGACCCGCAGCTAACAGCAAAAAGCGCAAGGGCGGCAACGCAAATAATCGCCGCTCGGGCTGACCTCATTTTTCCCACCAAAACCATCGTCGCGCCTTCTTGCTGACTGCATCCAGCGCTACGCCAGCAGTGGATGGACACCTCTCTCAAACCCAAGTTTAACCCGAGTTGCCACACCGGCGACCCCGGTCAATGTTGCTCATGAAGCTAGCCACCAGAGGCGGCTGAGTCGCCTTCTGGAGCGGCTTGGGCGTGATCGAAGGGATCGCCGAGCCAACCGTCAGGGAGCGCAACCACTTGCGGGCCCCTCGTGTGACCTCTAGCCGATCGCTTGTTTTCGTCTGGGAGCGCAGCGTCAGGGAGCGTATTGAGCAGCTCTTGGAGGTGGTCCAGATCATTTATTCGACCGAGCGAGCCTCGAATCTCACCGCCCACTGGGTATCCCTTGAGATACCACGCGGTGTGCTTGCGAAATTCGCGTATACCTTTGTGGGCGCCAAACCAGTCCACCAGAAGTTCGGCGTGTTCGATCATGATTTCCGCTACCTGAGGAGTGCGGGGCGGCTCGGGGATTGGTTCTCCAGCGAACGCGGCCGCAAGCTGGGCAAACAGCCACGGTCGACCGAGGCAGCCTCGACCAATCACGACGCCGTCGCATCCAGTGGCCGCCATCATGTCGAGGGCATCCTGAGCTTCCCAAATATCACCGTTGCCAAGAACCGGGATGGTTTGAACAGCCTCTTTCAGTTTGGCGATAGTCGACCAATCGGCCGTTCCTGCATAGAGCTGCGAGACCGTCCGGCCGTGCAAAGCCACCGCGGCAACGCCGGCTGCTTCAGCGATACGACCAGCATCCAGGTAGGTGATGTGGTCGTCATCGATGCCGACTCGGAACTTGACCGTTACCGGAATCGGTCCGGCTGCGTTCACCGCAGCAGAAACGACCGATTCGTAAAGTCGGCGTTTGTAGGGGAGGGCACCGCCGCCGCCGTTGCGGGTTACTTTGCGAACTGGGCAGCCGAAGTTCAGGTCGATGTGATCAACCCCATCGCGCTCAACGAGCTGCGCAACTGCTCGCGAAACGTACTGTGGGTCGACAGCAGCCAGTTGTAGGCTCCGAGGGGTTTCATCGGGAGCGAAGCTCGCCAGCTTTGTAGTTTTCTCGTTACCTTCGCACAAGGCTCGGGCCGAGATCATTTCGCTCACATATAGCCCAGCGCCGAAGTTTCGGCACAGTCTTCGGAAAGCAGCGTTGGTAACCCCTGCCATCGGAGCGAGTACGACTGGAAGCTCAACCTTCAGCGGCCCAATCTGGAGGCCGCCGTGGGCCACCGGGCTGGCATCGGGTTGACTCGGCCCGCTGGCGCCGGCCGCAACTGAATTCATGCTGATTGTGCTCATCTGGGCAAGCTCCTCTCTGGCCGATGCTTATCTGTTTGGTCTATCTTCCAGCATAGGGGATAGAGGCGTCGTGGCCGCCTGTTAGCATCTTCTCGCACAATTGGAGCGAGAGCGCAAGAGCCCAATTAGTCTGACCAAATGTCTTCAACACCGTACGGATTGGCTCGACCGTGGCTTCCAGTCGGGGCCAACAAAAGAGAATCCGAGATTCGCGCTGGTCTCAACGGCCTCGACTTAGACAGCCTCGACCGAAAGCTCCACCAGGCAACAGCCCGCAATCGGGAAATCCACGAGCAGGAGTGCATCAATCTCAACCCGGCAACCAACATCATGAACCCCCGAGCCGAGGCGTTGCTGTCGTCAGGGCTTGGAAGCCGACCCTCGCTCGGTCATCCGGGAGAAAAATACGAGATGGGTCTCGAAGCCATTGAAGAAATTGAAGTCATGGCAGCAGAGCTAGCCTGTCGAGTATTCGCCGCCGCCTTTGCCGAGATACGAGTCGGGTCAGGGGCTTTGGCCAACCTCTACGGGTTCATGGCCACCTGTCAGCCTGGCGATGCCGTGATTGTGCCGCCCCCATCGATCGGCGGTCACGTAACGCACAACACCTCAGGGGTCGCCGGGCTTTACGGGGTGCAAGTTCATGAGGCGCCAATTGATCCTGCCACCTACACCGTTGATGTGGCCGGGGTGGCAGAGTTAGCTAAGCGGGTCAAACCAAAGTTAATCACCATTGGGTCGAGCCTTAACCTGTCCCATCACCCGGTTTCTGAACTTCGAGCAATCGCCGACCAGGTCGGTGCTTACCTGTTGTTCGACGCCGCCCACCTTTGCGGGCTAATCGCAGGCCAAGCATGGCCTAACCCACTCGAACAAGGCGCTCACATGATGACGATGAGCACTTACAAGAGTTTGGGTGGCCCGGCCGGTGGTCTACTAGTTACAAGCGACGTCGCGCTGGCCGAAAAAATCGACGCTATTGCCTACCCGGGGCTGACCGCCAACTTCGACGTAGCTAAGTCGGCCAGCCTGGCCTTAACGTTGCTCGACTGGGTCGAGTTTGGCGTTGACTATGCTGCCGCCATGATTGCCAACGCGGCGACTTTGGCTGAAGAACTTGGCCAACGAAACGTTCCGTTGTATGTTGTCGATCCAACGTCCGCTGCTCCATCCCACCAATTTGTGGTTGACGCAACAGCTATCGGCGGTGGTCATAGCGCCGCTCAGAAGCTTCGGAAAGCGAATTTGCTCGCGTGTGCTATTGGTTTACCGACAGGCCCGGGCGACGGTCTTCGCCTTGGTACGCCAGAGATCACCCGAATCGGCATGACGGAAGAAGATATGGCGCCGTTAGCGAGCCTCGTTGCTGCCGCTATCAACGGAAACGAATCAGAACTCGGTGGGTTAGCTCGCAACGTGGCCGAGATGCGGGGCAAGTTTCGAACGCTTAGGTTTGTCCGTTGACAGTGTTGTGAATGAGCTACGGTTGCGGACGATCGAAGCTCGATACTGATAGTCGGGGAAGTTAGTCGGCTGCCGAGCAGCGATCGCCTATTCCCAACCCGACGGATCACGGCGCGAATCACCCCGCGAATTACCGCGCGAATCAGAAGGAGTCCGATGGTTCGGGATCGCTTTGGTGGTTGGTCGCGCTAGCGGGAGCGGATTTGGTTGACTGCTGCATTTGCCGCTCGGGTGCCGGCTTGAAGCGCTCCTTCGATATGGCCGGGGGCGGTGGTTGCGGTTTCGGTTGAGGCCCAGTGAGCGCGACCGTCAAGAACCGGTTGGCAAAACATCGGGTTGCCGTATGTGCTGTAGTCGTCGAGGCCGTGAACGGCCTGAGGTGAGGTTAGGGGTTCATCTCGCCAGTCGTGGATGAATAGGTTCAGCGGGTCGGCGGCAGCTGGACCGAAAAGCTCGACCAACTGATCGATGATCGTTTTCTTGCTCGGCGTTGGATTGCCTGCGCCCGGTTGAGAAAATCCGAACAATGCGGCCGGTGCACCGTTCGGTCCGCTCATGTCGTGGATCTCTCGTAGTGGACCGCGATAGCTGAAACCAGCTCCGGCCAACCCGGCGTTGCGCCAAAACGGTTCTTGGTAATGGGCTACCACCTTGACAATGTTGCCCATCCAAACTGGTGTGGATTTGGCCAGGTGCGCCACTTCGCTTGGAAGCTGGCCGTCAAAATCGATGGTTGCCAAAGCAGTGGCTGGCGGCACGGCGATGATGAGTTGCTGGGCTAGCCAGCTTGCATTGTTGGTTGTAACTAGCACTGCATCGCGTTCAACTCGCACGCTGGTAACGACTTGTTCAAGTTTGACGGTGTCACCGGCCAGGCGAACGGCTAGCGCATCAGCGATTGATTGGGTGCCGGCAACTAGTCGACCCGACGGAACGTCGAGTCGGTTGCCGGGAACTCGCTCGGTCCCGTTCTCGCCCTGGAAAACTGTGTCGCCATGAAGATGCTGGCTGAACGTCGGTAGCTGTTCGATGGTCACAAGCTCGTTAATCAGCGGCTCGTTTGGCCAGAACCAGGTTGCACCAAGGTCGAGGCTTCCATCTTCGACTGAAAGCGAGAGGAGACGGCCGCCAACCCGATCGCGACCTTCAAGAACAACGACGGTGAGCCCTGCCTGAGCCACCAAATTTGCTGCTTGAAGTCCGGCTGGTCCGGCTCCGATGACGGCAACGTTGGTCTGCGACAGCGGTTGTGGCGCGCTCACGTAGCGTAGCCGTCGGGTTGAACGTCCATTCCTCGGTTGAAGCGGGCCCGGGCATTCTCCCAGGCAATTAGATTCGTTAGTTCGACCACTTGTCGTTGTGAGAACTGCTCGTTCAATCGTTGTCGAAGGTCGTCGTCAACTGAGGTCGGAGTTACCGAGAGACTTTCGGCGTATTCGATGACCAGCTTCTCGGTGGTCGATAGTTTCTCGGAGGTTTTCCACGTTGCGATTGCATCAATGGTGTCGTCGTCAAGCCCCAGCTCACGGCCGATGGCAATGCCGAGATCGTGTCACCACATGCAACCGATCATGGCGGCAGCGCGCAGCGAAGCGATTGCCTTCAGCCGGTCGTCGACTGACCGACTCACCGCGATCCAGCGTTCCATAGCCAACTTGCCTAGAAGTGTCGGCTTATGAGCGGCCGCCGCAGCCAGTGGCGCTGACTTCACCGGACCTCGCCTCATGACCTTCATCGTTTTTCGTAAGCTCATAGTTGGACTCGTTTCTTCACGTGAGCGCTTTACGAGCTTGGCTCGAGTCGACGTTGCCACATCAGTACCACCGCACCGCCGACAACACTTGAGGCCAAGCTGATTGTGTTAACGGTGTTTTCGGCCCCGGTCATTAGATCTGCCGGGTTTATAAGATGATAAAGGAAGTGGGGCAGCACGAAGGCAAGGTAAGCAATAGCAGCCGTAATCGCCACTTCACGCTTTGGCCACAGGGCAGCTAAAATCATGACGACACCCGATGCCAGCAAACCCATGCCAGCATCAGACGCCAAGTGTTCGTTGTAAGGGGGATAGGCAGCAACGAGCTGTGGGGCCCAACCGGGAAAGTTGTCAAACCAATTTTCGGGGGCGATTACTGCCCACCCTCCGGTGATTATGTTTGGTCCACCCAACAACAACATCAGGATGCGCAACCACATCGGTGAAACCTGAATTGGGACCGCTACTCGCTGTGCTGCTACTGCCGACTCGTGAGCCATCAGTTCCTCTCTAGAGTTTGATTGATCGTAGCCTAGAGCGTGTTAGCTCCCGGCGCGATATTCGACCACTGTGCCCTCCGTCGCCCCGATCGATCTGACACCCCGCGTTCGATCGAATGAGTCGATTGGATACGGTGAACTTACCACCGACCAGTTCATGGAGCCGATATATAAACGTGACAAGGATCCGCTCAAATCACCAACAGCCTGCGATGCCGCCAACGCCGATTGTCGAAGCAGATCGAGTAGTCAAAACGTACACTTCGGGTGAACATCAGGTCGAGGCGCTTCGAGGGGTAAGCGTGTCGATCGCCGCTGGTGAGTTCGTAGCTGTCGTCGGGCCCTCGGGAAATGGCAAGTCAACGCTACTGAACTGCTTATCCGGAATTGATTCGATCGACAGCGGCACGGTAAAGATCGACGGTCAAGATATTCACCAAATGTCTGACCGTAAACGAACGGCCCATCGAGCTGAACGCATGGGTTTTGTGTTTCAGAGCTTCAACCTCATTCCGGTTTTGACTGCGGTAGAAAATGTTGAGTTGCCGCTTCTCGCCGCTGGTCGTAAGCCGGCCGCAGCCCGCGATCGGGCAGTGGAGATTCTCGGCTCACTCGACCTTGTCGACCGAGCGGACCATCGGCCTGGTGAGTTGTCGGGTGGCCAGCAGCAGCGGGTAGCTATAGCGCGAGCATTGGTTGGTGAGCCGGCAGTTATTTGGGCCGATGAACCGACTGGCAATCTTGACTCCACCACGGCATCGAGCGTTATAGATCTCTTTGGCGAGCTACATCAGCAAGGTCAAACGGTGGTGATCGTTACCCATGATCCTGATCTTGGCAACCGAGCTGATCGAATCATCGAGGTCCGAGATGGACTTATCGTCGACGGCGCCGTTGGCGGTGCCACTGATGGCGCGGTTGATGGCGAAAGCGAGAACCGTTGACTTACGCGGCCATCGTCGTCCTAGTTTTGGTCATCCCACCAATATTGTTCGATTTGGTTGCCCGGCCTGGGATTCGCCGGATTGGCTTACGTAGCGTGGCTCGCAGACCTGGTGAAGCCAGCTTGGTCATCATCGGTTCGATGTTGGCTACCGCTCTAATTGTCGCATCTTTTGTGGTTGGCGATTCGTTCCGAACCTCGTATCGAGTTCGAGCTGAGAATCGGTTGGGTCCGCTAGACATGCTTGTGTTGTCCGATGACATCGATGCCGATATGGCGTTGCTTGTTGCGTCGCTTCCCGTGAACTCCACCCTGGCCCCCAGTGATCTCGCAGGTCGGGCTGACAGCGATGAATTGATCGACGATGGAATCACCATCGAATCGCTCCTTCCCGTCGTTGAAGGCGAGTTGAACGTAGCGAACGAGAACGGCAAGATCGAACCTCGGATGGGTTTTTGGGAGGTAGATCCCCAAGAGCTCAAAGCGTTCGGAGGCGATATCGAAGCGGCTGGCGTTGTCGGCGTACCTGGAGATCTCTCTGGGACTGACGTAGTGATAAACGAAACATTGGCTGATGATCTTCTGGTTTCTACCGGCGACACTATCAACGTTGTTGTTGGTAGCTCTGTTTCTGAATACACCGTCGTTGCCATTGTTCCTTCGTGGGGGCTGGCTGGATTTGTGCCGATCATCGCCGGCCCGGGGGCCTTCTCCGCTGCAATTCCAAATACCGAAGGTGTGTTCAGGACATCCATTGCGGTTTCGAACATCGGTGGCACCTACGAGGGCCGTGACACTACCGCTGACTCCGAGAGGTTTATTCGGTCAGTTCTAGGCGAAGACGCCACGCTCACCAACGTTAAGGAATTTACCCTCCGTCGAGCCGATCGAATTGGTGACAACACAACTAGTCAGTTTTCAACTGTTGGCGGGTTCAGTGTTGCTGCTGGAATTTTGTTGATGGTGAATCTTTTCGTGATGCTGGCAGCTGAGCGCAAAGTCGACTTAGGCACTATGCGGGCGCTTGGAATGCAGCGGAGCCACACTCGCCGGGTGTTCTCAGTCGAAGGGTTGCTCTACGGACTGGCAGCTACAGCCGCCGGCTTACTCGATGGAATAGCGGTCGCCTGGGTGATCATCAGAGTCTCAGCCAACTCGTTCGGTGCCGATGACGACTTCCAAATTCGCCTGGGTTTGGAACCATCTAGTCTATTTTCCGGCGCCGTTATTGGGCTAGCCATCACCCAGCTCACAGTACTTCTTACTGCCTCGAGAGTTGTCCGCATTAACATCGTGTCGGCGTTAAAGGATGCAGTCGACGGGAGAACGACTCGCCAGTCATCGCTTCGTATACTCATCGGGCTGGTGGTAGCAGGCGTCGGTCTTGGACTGTGGGTAGTCGGGTCGAACAACCAACTCTTGGCTTTTATCGCCCCAATCCTAATGGCCGTTGGACTAGTACCTAGTCTGTCCCGTTTAGTCGGACAAAAGCTGGCGGTCGTGGCCGGCTGCGGGTTTGGAATCTTCTGGTCGTCGTCGGTCTTTGGTTTGTTACGTGAAACCTATGAAGATCCAGAGATTGAGTTGTTCCTGTTGCAAGGGGTAACCCTTGTCGGCCTTTCGGTTACGATTCTGGCTGCCTTCGACCGTTGGTTAATGGCCGCCATCCGCAAACTCACCCGAGGTTCGGTTGCCTCACGGCTCGGACTTTCCAGCCCGATGGCTCGCCCGGTACGGACGGCTTTGCTGGTTTCGATGTATGCGTTGGTGATTCTGACTGTGTGTTTCACCGCTATCCTCAACAGCGCCTTTGCCAGACAGACGCCGACATACACCGCTCAGGCCGCAGGCTCCTACGACATATCGGTCCGGTCCTCAACGCTGAGCCCCCTAACCGACGACGATCTGATCGCTAGATCCGACGTGGACGCTGCGGTCGAAGTGGTCAGCGGGGTGGCGATGATTCGCTCGCCGATCATGGACGCAGACGACGAAGGTCTCGAGGTTGGTGACCCAGGGGCCCCTGACCCGGCTGACTCCGTGCCGGTTCGACGCTACATCAGCCTGATTTCGGAACAGTTTGTTTCCAACGGACCGCCCGAGTTGATCGACCGAGCCGGACGCTACGAGACCGATGAATCGGCTTGGCAAGAACTGGCTTCGAGCGATTCGTTGGCCATCGTGCCGGTTTGGCGGGGCCTGAAGGTGGGGGATCGGTTTCAGATCGAGCGCGCCCAAGGGCAACCGGCTGATGTTGGGTCAACGGCCGTTGAGGTTATCGAGGTTGAAGTCATAGGTATTAGTGACTGGAATTGGCTGGGGGGAGTGGGCCTGTATCTATCCGACCGCCAGACCCCGGCTCTTTTGCCTGAGGTCTCACCAACCCGACATCACTATCTGGTGGCGGCCGACGACGTCGATGTAGATCGCTTGGTCGATGACCTAGAAGCTGACTTTGCCGAGAACGGAACTGACGCTGAGTCGTTTTCTGGTTTGATCGAAGAAGAAGCGGCCGAGACGAAAGCGTTCATCTATATCCTTCAGGGCTATCTAGGGCTCGGCCTGCTGATCGGGATCGCCGGGTTATGTGTTGTTCTCATTCGAGGAGTTCGCGAGCGTCGACAACAATTGGGTATGTTGCGGGCCATTGGTTTTCGATCTGAGTTATTGCGCACCTCGTTCCTTATCGAAGCGTTCTTTATCGGTATCCAAGGTGTTGCCCTCGGGATCGGGCTTGGCACCCTCAGCGCCTGGCAAGTTCTGACCCGGTCGAACGCCTTTGGCGAAGGCTTCGACTTCGTGGTGCCAGTCTGGTGGTTGGTGGGATTCGCGGCTTTGGCCATGGCGGCGTCGATGTTCGCCGGATTGTTCCCGGCCATACGGGCTGGTCGAACGGTGCCAGCCGAAGCGCTCCGCTTGCCCAGTTAGCGTAAACACAACGCCGAAAATGACGCTCGGATGTCGGTGCGGCTACGCTCTCGAATCATGACCGACTCATCCAATTCCCCGTCATCTGCTCCAACCCTCACCGCTGTTGTGACGGGCGCCAATTCCGGCATCGGTCGGGCAGCAGCGGTCGACCTGGCCAGCAATGGATGGAACGTATACGGGTCTATGCGTAGCCTTGATAAAGGCGAAAAGTTGAAGGCAATGGCCGACGAGGCTGGGGTTACTGTCACCCCGGTCGTTTGTGACGTTACCGACCAAGAGTCGGTTCAGCGGGCTGTTGACGAAGTGACGACCGCGGCCGGCGGCATTGACGTGATGGTAAACAACGCTGGAATCGGCGGGAACGGGGTGGTCGAAGAAACGGCGATTTCCGTTTACGAAGAAGTTATGGATGTCAACGTGTACGGAATCGTTCGCTGCGTTCAAGCGGTTTTACCGCAGATGAGGGAACGCGGTAGCGGCTGCATCATAAATGTGTCTTCAATTGCTGGCCGCATTGCTGCTATCGGTCAGTCACCGTACGTGGCGTCGAAGTGGGCGGTTGAGGGCTTAACTGAAGGGTTGGCCCAAGAAGTTGCCCCGCATGGGATCAGGGTGGCCTTGATCGAACCGGGCATCGTAAGAACTGCAATTATGGCCAAGAACACTGAAGCACCGAATGCATCGGGGGCATACGACGCGGCTTATCGTCATATGTTCAACTTTTACGCTAAAGGCCTGGAAACACCCGGACACCCCAGCGAAGTAGCGCAAGTGATATACGAGGCGGCGACAACGACGAACCCCAAACTGCGTTACACCTGTGGTTGGGGTGGCGAAGAGCTAGCCAACAACCGGGCCAACGTTTCTGACGAAGATTGGGTTGCTCTTGGCGCCATCGATGACGACGCTGAATATGCCGCCCGGTTCTCTGAGCTGTTTCATCTCGAGATCTAGCGTTGGGTCTAGAGCACAACAGCAGGGGCGTCTACTTGATCTCAACTTCAACAAATACAAAGTCGAATGCATTGTCGTTGATGACATTGTGGTTGGCGCCAGCATCGCGGTAGTAGGACAAACCCTCAGACATTGGCGATACAGCCAAACCGTCGGACGAATCGATGTGTAGGTCGCCACTCGTTCGCGGAACGACGACGTAATCCATCTCGTGGGTGTGCCAGCCAGTTTCAGCTCCGGGCTCGAAAGCCCATTCAGTAATTTTCACTCGTGCGTTGTCGACCTGGACGGTTGCGACCGCAGTTGGCCTCGACCCTGATGTCATTTGTCGTCCTTCTCATCGCCGAGTTGTTTTCTTACACGCTACCGGCTCGCTTCCCGATGTTTGTCGGGCCGGTTCGCTGGTACACATCGCTCATATATGTCCTTGCTGGCGGAGCACAGAGGGAAGGGCTCCGAGATGGCGTTTCACGAACTTCGAGAAGTTGGAGGCATCGTCGAACCCGAAGTCCCGACCAATCGATGCAACTGATCGGTCGGTTTGGGTGAGTAGCCGTCGAACCTCAAGTGCGGTACGTTCGTCGAGAACTTGCTTGGCTGTCTTGCCGACGGCAAAGTGGCACGCTCGATCGAGAGTCCTGGAGCTGTATCCAATCGACGATGCAAGAAATTCGACGGTCGGACGGGCGTAGAGCCGAGCCTCGATTTCCATTCGGAGGTCGATATAGGGTTGCGGGAGCTGACTCGACGAGGTTTGGTTTGCCGGGAGGGTTGACTCAACCCGTAGCAGAAATGTATGGAGCATTGCGACGAGAACTTCGCGCTTGACCGATGAGCCGTCGAAGGCGGCCTGTTCGGCGTGGAGATCGTCGAGCCAGCCGAGTAGACGATCTAGATCCGGCTCGGCGAGTTCCCAGCGAGTGGGTATTTTGCTGCCGGGAAACCAGGTAGGTCGGGTTGAGCTGCTTAGATGCGAATCGAGAGGCCAAACCACCATCGTTGCCTCGAAGCGCTGGTTCGGCAAGAACTGCTGCACTTGTCCAAGATGGATTCGGAGCACCGAGCCCCGTTGAAGGGGTACCGGTTCGAAGTCGACGATGTGGGTGCCTTCTCCTTCAGTGCAGACAATGAGCTGGTGAAATCCTGGCCGTTGGCGAAGTTGGTAGTCACGCGCTGCCTTCTTTGCCAGGACTCCTGAACGTTGGACGATTTCGTATGGGAGGTGGTCGCACGTGACGTTGGGCAGGTAGTCAACGGGAACGGGTTTCTCGAGAGAGTGTTTGCGGTAGCTAGACATGGCTCCTAGGTGTTCGTTAGCACTATGACTCGTACTTAAGAATACAACATGTAGCGCAATTTACATCGGCCCTCGCGCAACCGGTAGCGACTGCGTGGTCAAGATCGAACCATTGGCTGTCCCCGAGGCACCTCGACTTCGAGTGACCTCACCACAAAGATCTTGAGTGGGTCCTCGGAGTGAGGGCAAGATCAGGGAGAAAAGAATGAGCAAGGAAGAACCGAGACGTTCTGGCGAACGGCAAAAGGGAAGGTTCAAGGGGCTAACACTGACTGCCTTTTTGATCGTTCTCACTCTTGTCGCCGCAGCGTGTAGTGACGGTACCGCTGAACCAGCGTCAACCCCCGATGCTGAAAAAGCCTCGGATGCAGGCGACACCGATACCAGTTCGGTCCGTTCGCAAGCTAACGGAGACGGGCCTGAATCGTTGGCACTCTGCTTTGCAAACTCAATCGATGCCGTCGGGCGCGGCAGCCTCGATGCAGGCGTTGCTGGCTTCGATGAGTGCCTCGCTGAGGACTACGTATTTGAATTCCAGGATTTTCCGGGTGGCCCGTCTACGGTCTGCCCTGGAGACGGCTGTCCGGTTCAAGACTTCTCGTCGTTAGGTGAAATGCGGGCTGTGTTCGCTGACGGGTTCTTCGTGAACTCTGGCTATATCGCAACCCAACATCAGGTTCTGAATGTTGACGTCGAACAGAACGGCGATCAAGCAGAAGTTGTGGCCTACATTCAGGCACAGCACTTCTTGCCCGACAACTCAGTTGATATCGCTTGGAACGACTACAGCTACACGGCAGTCTTAGAAGACGACGTGTGGAAGATGGACACCGAGACGATTGTCGGCACCGCGTTCTTGAACTTCCAAGGTTCTGTTGTTGGTGGTGGCGGCGACGTAGCTCCACTGTCATCTGTAGGCGAAGTCACTATGCGGAATACGTTGCAGGATCCTGGAGCCGATGAGGCCACCTTCCCGAGCCTGTTTGGGCAAGCCGACGATGCATACGATGAGTTCGCGTCGATCTCGGCCGACGATGTCGAGTTCCCGACCGCCTTGTCACAGGACGGCACCCCAGCGGGTGATCTAAACGGTCTCTACAGTATTGACCTTGCAGAGGGGTCCATTGCCTTCGAGGTCGTGGCAGATCCCGATGATCCTTTCTGGTCCGGAGTGTTTGGCCTGTTCCCAGAGGGCAAAGTTGATCGATACTACTTCACCTTCGACCAGCCTCACGGTGCCACAGATTTCACCTCCGACAATCCTAATCTCAACGTTCGGATCGACTCAGAGACGGAGTTAGTCGTCGAGCTCATGGCTGGCTATGACCTGCAGCCCGGCGTTAACTTTACGGTCGAACTGTCATAGTAAAAGACCACAAGAAGCTCCCCGCTTAGAGCAAAAAGGTGGGTCTGACGCCATGTCGGCGTCAGACCCTCCTGTCATTTTGGCGGCGTAGCGAAACGCTGGGGAGTAACTCAGGGGCCAGTGGAGCTGACGTCGAGGCTGCGGTCGCCCTAAGCCCGATCTCGGAATAGGTTCCCAGATGGCTCGAAACCTCGGATTCAACTGGCGTTGGTGAACTGTTTTGGGTCAGTGTGGGGGTATGCAAAATCGACCAGAAACCGATTCTTCTGGGCCTCGAGCTGCAATTAGCATCGATCCATCGACTGGGCTCAAAGTGTTCAACACCCGAGCCGGACTGGCCAGCGACAAGATCGCCGGTCATGGATACACGGTTGGTACCGAAGAAGCGTTAAAGACGCTCCCACCCCAACCTCCCGGTGCGGTTTTCAATGCCGACGAACAGGCCAAGTATCGCCAGTTCAAACAAGCACGGCGAGGCGCCGCCGATTACATAGCGATGGAGGGCGAGTTCAGCAAATATTTGGAAGATGTCTACTCAACCGAACCAATCGCCCGGGACGCTCTGACCGATAGCTGCGAGATTCTGGTTATTGGTGCCGGGTTCGCTGGGCTGTTGCTGTGGTACAAACTCCGGGCCGCCGGGTTTACCGACGTTCGGTTCTGCGAAAAAGGGGGCGATGTCGGCGGGACCTGGTACTGGAACCGGTATCCCGGAATTGCCTGCGACGTCGAGTCGTACAGCTACTTGCCGCTGCTCGAGGAGATGGATTACGTGCCATCAATGAAGTTCGCATCCGGCTTCGAGATTTTAGAATACTGCCAGAAGATGGCCGAAAAGTTCGGCTTCTACGATCACTGCTTGTTCCACACCACCGTCGAACGCTCGGAATGGAATGATGACACCGGTGTCTGGTCGGTCAAGACCGATCGGGGCGATCGGATGCGAGCCCGTCATGTAATTTTGGCTAACGGCATTTTGACGAGTCCTAAATTGGCTCGAATCGATGGCATGGAAACCTTCGCCGGTGCCGCCTTCCATACCTCGCGCTGGGACTACAACATTGATTTACAAGGTAAGCGGGTGGGGATTATCGGTACCGGAGCCACCGCAGTCCAATGCATTCCGGAACTCGCTAAAACGGTAGACCACCTCTATGTTTTTCAACGCACCCCTTCATCGATCGATGTCCGAGACCAGCGAGCCACAACCGAACAAGAACGGGAGCAATGGGCGGCTGAACCAGGGTGGGCCCGAGCTCGCCGAGCTCGGTTTGCGAAAATCTCAGCCGGCCGAGCCGCAATCAAAGCCAACGACGACTATTTGGCTGGCAAAGTCGCTGATTTCAAAGAACGAAAGAAGCACGCTAGAGAGCTTTCGCCTGAAGAACTGCTCAATAAACAGCTCGACACCAACTTTCGGATCATGGAGCAAATTCGGGCCCGGGTGGACGACGTGGTCGCCGATTCTGACACGGCGGCATCGCTAAAACCGTTTTACCCCTACGGTTGCAAGCGTCCAGCGTTTCACGATGAGTATTTGCCGACGTTCAATAAGCCCCACGTAACGTTGGTAGACACTGCACCTCGGGGCGTTCAAGAAATCAATGAGCGAGGTGTTGTCCACGATGGCGTTGAATATCCCATCGACGTCTTGATTTACGCCACCGGATTCCAATGGATGGCGACGGCGACGTTCAACATGATCTCAGGAGCCGACGGTCGAACCTTGACCGAGAAGTGGCAGAACGAGGGCACCAAGACGTTCCTCGGCGTGCACAGCCACGGATTTCCGAACCTGTTTATCGTCTCGGGCCCCCAGGGAGGTGGCGGAAGCTTCAATTTCACCGACGCTATCGATCAACACGCCGACTACATCGTTTGGATGCTGGACACGATGAGAACTAGTGGCGCCACCAGAGTCGACGTCGATCCCGATGCTGAGGAGCGTTACGCCGAGCATTGCCGAGCAGCTGATATAGCGACAGCTCCGCTTCGTGACTGCATCTCATACTACAACGGCCATGGCGAAGCTGAACCGGGCAGCTTGGCATATTACGGCGGTGGGAACTGGCACAAATACCGAACGGAAGCACAAGAAACGCTGGCACCGTATCGCCTGAGTTAGCCTCCGATTCGGCGTTTCTGGCGACGGGTGTCGGCGTAACTCCAGGTGCCGCTGGTGATTTGTTCCCAAAATGCTAAACTTGGCCATAGCGCTTGGAATTGATCTCCAGTTCCAACTAATTAAGTCTCAAAACTCAAAACTCAAATCTAGGTGGGTCCAGATATGTGTACAGAACGTTGTGGAAGTTGTTTGATCTGTGGGGCGACACCCAAGCGGTTGTCAGCAGGCAAAGCGAACGGAAGATGGGTTCGAAACGGGCGACGACTACTGATGGCTTCGGCTGTTGTCGGCACCGCATTGGGTGTTGTGTCTACCTCTCAAGCCTCTGCTATGGACGACATCGTTGATGTTAACGGTGGCATTGATGGATCTCAGGCAAATGAAGAGCCTGGCGACTGCGTCGACACGGACGGCGACGGGTATGGCTGGGATGGATTCAACACGTGCTTCCCGAACGGCATCGATCCGCAAGAACAGGCTGGCCAAGAGCAAGCTAACGAAGAGCAGGCTGAGCGAGAGCAAATCGAGCAAGAGATCGTCGACTACTACGCCGACATTGAGTACGACGAACGGTCGACGCTCCAAGTCATACAAGACTTGCCCTCGCTGGCCGATGTGACATTTGGATTCCCAACTTCTGAAGAGATTTACGGTGGTGAGTTGTTCACGATCAACCCCGATCTCGAGATCAATATTGATCTCGATCAACTTGACCTTCCTGAACCAGAACCAGCCTGCATCGATAATGATCGGGATGGCTACGGCTGGAATGGCACCGAAACGTGTTATGTCGGAGGCACTCGCCCAGCGTTCCTTGATGAAGAACCCGATCCTGAGGTTCAAGCCGAATTGGAAGCTTTTTCCGATTTCTATTCGCAAATCGATTTCTCAGCCATGCCGTCGTTTGAATCGCTCGACAATATTGGCCAGCTAGACATGTTCAATGGCATTACGTTGCCCGAATACAGCGAATGAATGCATGTGGCAGAAAGCGCCGAACGACACGGACCATTAGCTTGGTCAACGTGACAATTCTTTAGGTTGTTTCGTAGCATTATTGTGCCTTGGGGCACAGTGGTGCTACGATTCGGTATCGGCACTTAGTTCGCTAGGCGTCAGATACTTGTACAAATCTCAAATCTAGGTGGGTCCAGATATGTGTATAGAAGTTTGTGGAACTCTTTCGGGTTGCGACGTCCCAAATCGGTCGTCCAAAACGAGTGGTCATTGGGTACGAAAAGGGAAACGCCTTTTAATGGCTACAGCGGTTGTTGGTACGACGCTCGGCGTGGCGTCGGCGTCTCAAGCCTCGGCAATGGATTGCGTCGACAGTGACGGCGATGGTTACGGGTGGGACGGATCAAAAACTTGCATGCCGGACGGCG
>CALAJV010000028.1 GCA_937922805.1 uncultured Acidimicrobiales bacterium
CCATCTCAGCATCCTGACGAGCAACCAACTCAGTCAACCGATCAGCAAAATCATCCCCATACACATCACCATCCAAAAACTCACCAAGCTCACCCTCATGAACCAACACCAAATCCGAAACCGGATCACCACCTAACCCACGCTCAACCGAACGACCGGCATCGCTTGCTGCAACCTCAGACGACAGCACCAGTCCAGAAACCGGCTCATCTGACACCGTTGCCGCTTCCTCCGGTAGAGCCACATCAAACGAGTCCAGAACATCACCAGAACCACTCGCCAGAACAGCGCCAGACTCACTTGGCGGAACATCGCCAGAACCACTCGCTGGAACAGCGCCAGACTCACTCGCCAGAACAGCGCCAGAACCACTTGCTGGAACATCGCCAGAACCACTCGCCAGAACATCACCAGAACCACTTGCTGGAACAGCGCCAGAACCAACAACCGGATCCCCTGGGCCACCAAACGCAACCAACTGATCGCCAAGCGCAACATCAGCTTCCACATCCTGGCCCAGTTCACTAAGCGGTTTACTTGCCGACGGAGCGCTGTCGAAGGTTTGTAGGTCGGGGAACAAATCGGCCTCTTGTTCAGCCAACGTCGGACCAATATCAAGATCTACGGTGACGGCCCGACCCTCAGAATCAAAAAACTCGGCCGCTCCTGTTTCGTCATCGACAACAGCAAACATGTCACCAGACTGGCCAAACGGACGAGCGCCATCAGGCAATCGCCCAAGATCCGGACCAACATCTACCGGCGAGATCTCGGTATCGGTACCGATCTCGCTAACAGCATCGATCGGAGTCCCGAACGGGTCGTAGGAAATATTGGTTTCTGGCCTTTCGGCGAGCTCGTCGGCAACGCCACTTCGCTCATTACTAGATGCATCTAGTGCTGCCGATAACGCTTCTGGAGCGCTTTCCTGGTTTGCCAAGCCCAACGGCGCGCCCTCAAACGACTCTGCCAGTTCGGCCTCAAAATCAGCCGACACAATCTCAGAATCTAGACTGGCTTCATTGTCGCTAACGCTATTCTGGACGTCGCTATTGTGGACGTCGCTGTTCTGGATTCTGTTATTTTGCGCATCCCGAGCAGCGTTCGCCTGATCATCGGCCCTTTGGTTTGACGCGTCGGCCTCAGCTTGGCTACCGAACACGTTTCCAAACCGATCAGTCGCCTGGTTCGAGTCCTCGGTTTTGGTGATGTCAGTTGTGGTTGTGTCGTTGCTGTCGGCTACGACATCGCCAAACGGGTCATAAGACACAGCATCGATCTGAGAATCAACATCGTCAGCAACCGCTGTGCTCATGTCCTCGACGACGCCGACCTGTGAGTCGCTTTCTTGAGTGTTACTGTCCTGCAAGCCACCGATCGGTGAGTCACTGTCCTGCGAGTCACCGACCTGTGAGTCGCTCTCTTGGGTGTCACCAACCTGCGAGCCACGGTTCTGGGTGTTGACGTCTCGATTTGAGGTGTCGGCGTCATCTTGTGAGCCGAACACGGCATCGAAATTGTCCGAGAGCCCGTAGGACTCGAAATAGTCAACCGAAGAACTTGCTACTTCCTCTTCGAAATCCGACGCCGCATGTTCGATGTCTTGAGATCGACTATCGGTGTCGACATCGTCAGAAATTGTCGGACCCAAACCTCCGAACGCGTCGATACTCTCATGATCGACGGAGCTACCATCTGAACTGCCGTTGCTGGGCGTGGTGTTGTCTGCCGCTCCGCCAAAGTCGCTGCCACCAAATCCACCGCTGTAGCCGCCATCGGGACTGTCGCTGCTCGACGTGGTGTTATCTGCCCCTCCACCAAAGTCGCTGCCACCAAAACCACCACCGGTCGAGCCGCCATCTGGGCTGGGGGGAGGATCACCGTCGGCGCTGACGCTTCCATCAATGGAACCACCAGGAGCGCCGGCGGCAGGAATAGTCGAGCCACCAATGCCAAGACTGGTAACGGCCGCTGACGCGAAAAACAGGGTGGACCCCCGCCTTAGCCAACTACCACGAAATGTTGATTGAAAAAAGTCAGTCGACCATTGCCTCGTTCGTCGCCCTTCTACATCTCGTCCGAAATTGGAACTACTGACGAAAGACTCGGATTGGCCATCTTCAGCCACACCAAAATCGACGACCCAAGAAGAACACTTTTCACACATTTAGATCCCACCATCAAATGTTTCCGCACCAGGCTACACCAGCCCAGCTATTTCAGAATAGCCATCCGTATCCGCCTATTCAACCCTGTGAACGTCCAGTCGCTGGGACTGCACGGGCCAAATAAGCCAGCCTAGGGGCAACGGAAACGCTGTAACGGAGCCCGTCAGCCCTGCCTGCTGGCTGGATATTCGACCCGCATAGTTACTGCAGCCGACAGATAGACATCTCCGATCAACAAACCGACAATTGGCACCGAAGTTGGCGATTCATACCCAACTGTTGCCGTCACAAACTGGCCAGAATCGACTCCTCTATCCAGGCTTACCAAAGTTCGCTGGGGGTCAAGCCGAGCAGATCCTTGCCTTATTACCTGGTCGACGACAACTTGTCGTGGTTCTACGGCCGCTGCCCGTGCCGCTTCACGGGCTAGATCCTGTACAACCAAAGAATCCCGAACCACGAGTCCGACTTGGACAACCACGAGGACAGCTAGAAGCAGTACTGGAAGAACCAAGACGAACTCAACCGTTGATTGTCCAACCTCACAAGGCCCTCTACGACGACATACCAACCTCGAACCAAATTGACCCTGCGTTGAACAATCCTGCGTTGAACAATCCTGTGTTGAACAATCCTGTGTTAGACAATCCTGCGGTCGACGACGGCTACGGGACCGGCGGCGTAGCATCGCTTATCACCGAGTTGACCACGGTCGACATTAGTTGGCCGATAGATCCGCTGCTGACTGCCCAGGCCACCAGCATTCCGGCAATAGCTGCGGCTCCTAGCAACACAAGGGCATACTCAACGGTCGCCTGGCCCGAATCGTCGCGAAGCAAACGGCGAATAGAGCCGCCGTCCAAACACGTTCTCACTCCGGCCAAATTCGATTTGTTGTCTTCTAGCTTTTGATAGTTCATTATTCGATGTTCCTTGCAAGAGATAGGCTTCAGGGCGTCAGAAACGCCGAATAGGTTTCTACGGCGCTAGTCGAAGTCCCGACCAGGCCACCAACACAATGGGAACGACGGTTCCGATCAGCACGGCTGGCAGCAGCACTACTACTAACGGGATTAGCAATCGGACCGACAGTTCCTTTGCTGTACGCTCCGAATCCATTTGCCGGACCCGACGGGCGTCATCAGACAGGTGTTGGAGAATCGACCCGATAGGAGCGCCGCCTCGATCGGCCATGGTTAACGCTCCGACAAAAGGGTGGAAGCCAGGACCGAGGTCTGATAGTTCCACCATCAAGGCGTCTGCCCACAACTCGCCCGCCGCCACCCGGTCGATTACCGCGGCGAAGTAAGGTTGAACGGGGGACGGCCCAATAGTTGCCAATACTTCGACAACATCAGGAACTGTTCCACCTCCACCCAAAATGACTGCGGCTAGATCAGCGGTTGAAGCAGCGGTTGCCGCCAACGCAGCTGAGGTCCGCCGAACCTCGCGGCGTTTCCACAGACCCATCAAGATTCACCGTCGCCGTCGGTCAGAAACATCATCCAACGCCAGCCGCAGCCGGTCAGGCCCGCTGAGGCCACAACGCAGATAGCGCCAGGCCAACTGAAAAGATAAAAGTTGGCCAACCTCGCATCAGCCAAAGCAGCCAAGAAAGCGAACATCAGTGGAGCCAGCGACAGAACCGATGCCGACGCTCGTGCTTGGCTGGCGTGAACCCCAACTTCTTTTCGAGCATGAGCTGACGCCATCAACGTGTGGCGGAGGTGTTGCAGCGCCTGAGTTGTCGGCCCTCCGGTCGTTGCCAACGCATGTAAACCGGCGCCGAAGAGGCGAAGCGATGGCTCCCGGTGGGTTGTCAATGTCGAGATCGACTGATTCAAAGGCAACCCGGCGGCCAGCGAATCGGTTAGTGGCGAGACTAGTTGCCGGGCGCCATACAGTTCCGTCGCTCGATCAAGCTGGATAAGCGCTTCTCGAAACCCAGCACCAGCGCGAATATCGACGAGCAGGATGTCTACCAAATTTGGAAGCTCTCCCAAGGCTTGTTCTCGGCGGCGTCGATGGCCGATTCGCTCCACCTGAACCGGCCCGACCGCGGCCACGAGAATGGCGCATACAACCACTGTTGGACTTGTGACGACGAGGCCAAGCGTTCCCGACAGTAACGCTGCGACCGTAACCGCTACCTCACCGGTTGCTCCGAGTGGTACCGACCTGGCCGCACTCATGGCGACACCAGCCGCAACTGGTCTTCGGTTGCGGTTGTTGACCAAATCGTCGGTAATTGGCTAGCGACGTGGACTGGCTCCGCTGGAACACGATGGATTTTTTCGACGTAGCGGACGTCATGTTTGCGTCTAACTACAACGACTGCGTCGATGGCCTCGAAGACGGTTCGTTCGATTACTTCCATCGAGGTAACTACATCAGCTAACCCAGCTAGGGTTGCTAATCTTCGAAGCCCTCCCAGAGCAGTTGCCGCGTGGCACGTCGAGATCGATCCGCCGTGACCGGTAGTCATTGCTAGCAATAGGTCTAGCGCTTCTGCGCCGCGAACCTCACCAACGATGATTCGGTCTGGACGCATCCGCAACGATGTCTTGATGAGGTCTCGCAACGAGATTGCTCCGACCCCTTCAGAGTTTTTTGGTCGGGCTTCAAGCCTAACTACATGATCGCCAGCGAGCTGGAGTTCGCTTCGGTCTTCGATGCAGACCACACGTTGACTAGCTGGCACAAGTTGGCTAATCGCATTGAGAAGGCTCGTCTTCCCCGAGCTGGTCGCACCTACTATTAGCAGCGACTTTCCGGAACACACTAGTTCGCTCAGAATGCCAACCAGATCAGGCGGACCGAACGCTTCCAGAGCGAGCGGTTCGGCCGCAAATTTGCGAACACATACGGTAGGCCCACCGTTTGCCAACGGTGGAAGCACAACGTTTACTCGCTCTCCGCCGGGCAGCATCGCGTCGACTATCGGCATCGACCGGCTCGCTCGCAGTCCGCTCGGGGCTAGCAATCGTTCAATCAGGACGTTCAAATCGTGAGACGAAAGAGAAATCGACGACGTTTCCAGTTGACCACCGCGGTCTACCCAGACTGGGCCCGGCCCATTAATCAGAATCTCGTCGATTCCACTGTCGGCTAAGAGAACTCCAATCGCTCCATAGCCACCATCGCCAGGCGCGAAACCGGAAACGAAGGCATCGACCTCCGACAATGAAGCCAGTGGGCAGTGCCGCCGAACCATTTCGGTAAGAGACGATCGGGAGGTGTTTGGCTGCTCGGTGACTAACTCGATAATTCGACGACGTAGTACCGACTCAGTGTCGCCTTGGATCGCGTTGGATACTGTCATGAGTTTTGGCTCTCCGCTAGCGCTATAACAGCCCGGAGCGACCTCGGGACACCACCGACAACAAGCCCGGCGTCAACTGACCGGGCGGTGGCCGGATCCCACCGAACTGTTGCACCTAACGGAGCGCCGATGGAGCGCGTCACCTCTTTGCCAGTTAAAGAACGACCTCGTTCAGCGACTACGACTACTCGACTCGGCGTTTCGAACTCTGCTGATTTGATCAGGCTGAGGTAACAGCAACGAGTCACAAGAACTGAATCGGTTGCATAGGCGCACGCTCGCTCTTTGAGCAGGTCGACTCCGCCCGCAGGTTCGGTCGCGCTTGAAGCCCTCTTTCCGGTGTCGACCACAACTAGGCGATCTTCGCCCGCCAACAGCTTGAACAAGAGCCGGGATCGTTCAACCACCGACGTGCCAGTGTTAGCTTCAGGACCCGCAAGTTCACTGCGTTGGTTCGAAGAGCGGCCCGGTTCAAGTCGTCCCAGTGGACCGAGCGGAAGGAGCTGCAAGCCAGGGACAACAGGGGCTTCAATCCGGCCAAGGGCATCGGGGGCAGCAAGCGGCTCAACTAGCCAATCAACCAGTCCGAGCGATGGCGCATCAATCCCCAACACAGCTGGGAGATCACCTCCAAGATCGACCAGCAACACGTCGCGTGGTTGCCGGCGAGGCCGCTGTTCGCATGCCATCAGCGCCAAGGCCGACGCAACGGTCGAACACCCGACTCCACCTTTGGCGCTCCAAATACTCAGCATCGGGTGTCCTCTCATTCCAAACGGTCAGAGGCAACCAAGGCTGCAATCGCAGGCTGGCTTCAGCCAGGCGAAGAACGGAGCGAACGCTCCTGTCGATACGGCGCTGATCTTAGATCAGGGCGAAACTCGGCAGATCACCGGGCGAAATCCGAATGTACCGGCAACCTACGGAAACGACACAATTGTGGCCAGGAATTGTTTTTGTCCCTTGGTTTGAGGTGAGATAGCGGTTAAATGGAACCCGATATGGCAAGTACCAGACCTCACCCAACGATCGAGCATGAACGAGTCGTCGAACCTGACTTCCCGTTGGTCCATGATCGAACCTATTCCGTTCGCGCCTACCGCAAGGGCCCCAAAGAACTATTGCTACGGGGCCAGATTCGGGATCAGAAGCCGCCTGGTATCTACATCGATCACGACACCGAACCGTTGACAGTCCATCACATGGTTGTTGATATTGAGATCCAGTTCCCTGAGCTGGTCATCACCAACGCCAACGTTGTGATGGAAACCCATCCGCATACGTCCTGCACCACGATTACCGAGCACTACGAGAAGCTGATCGGGATGTCGATCGCACGAGGGTTCAGCCGCCAGATCCGAGAGTTGTTCGGCGGTCCTCGGGGTTGCACTCACACAACCGCGTTACTTCAAGCCATGGCTCCAGTGGCCGTTCAGTCAATTTGGGGAATGGAGTCTTTCGAACCCGAGGACGGAACTCCGGTACGAACCCCTCTGCCTTCCAATCCAACCGACGAACAGATCCGAGAACGGTTCGCGTTTAATATCAACACTTGCCACGTATGGCGCGAAGATGGCCCCACAATCGCTGGTATCAAGAACGGCGATGAGATGGAACCGCCGCTCTGGATCGTGGATCGGTTCAAAGAGCTCGGTCTCGATCCGGCGGAGTGGGACTCTCGTTTCGGCTGACGGCGGCAACACCAGGCGAGGCCTTCAAATTAGTGGCTCGATTGCAGGTTGGAGAGTGTTCGGCGGCGACTGTCGACTTCGTCGCGACCAACGTAACCGCCTTGAAATCGGCGGCTACCGGTGAAGGCTGTCCGGCCATGAAGGACTCGCCAGTTATCGAACACTAACGCTTGGCCAGCTTGGACGTGAATCTGATGCTGATTTTCGGGGTCGACTGTGCGCTGATGCAGAGCTTCGTAGGCGGCGTAGAAAGCGCTCATATCAGCCGGTGGTAACCACATTGGAGAACGGTCGTAGTTGTTGAAGCTGACCTGGCGAACCTGGCCATGACGGTCGAGCCTAAAAGGCGGCCGTTCGGCCCGGAGTTCGGCTCCGTTTTCGATGTAGTGGGCGGGAACTGGCACGGAGGTTAGTATCTGAAAGGCTTCGGGGTCAGCGCTCCTGAGCTGCTCAGCGATGGCAATTCCGTCGACGAGAATACTTGCTCCGCCCGACTCCGCCTCTTCAGTAAAGTGAAGTAGCTGCAGGCCGGGGGCGTTCTCAACGTAGGTTCCGTCGGTGTGAGGTGCCAGACCATCGGAGGTATAGGCGCTATCAGCGTGGGCACCAGAGCCCGACTCCACTTTCCAAATATCGCCAAAGATTGTTGACAGCGGTGAGGCAATACGACGAATAAGCTGCTCAGTCGAATCCAACGAGTCAGGCACCTCGTCAACAAGACAAAAACCGTGTTGAGCGATCAAGTCGAGCCAATCCCTAACCGACTGTTCCGTCGCTACAACATCGGGAAACGACACTGTCGGCCGGGGACCGGTCGCCTTTACCCAGGTGACAACGGGCGCCTGCATCGGAAGATCTTCGAGCGTCGTGATAGCGATGCTACTTTTCCCGTCAACGCCGACGTTCAAACCTGATTCCCAATTGACTACCAGTTTCGTACCGACGATCGTAGCCGTTGCGTTTAGGTCTGTCGGCAGGGCAAACGTGTCGACGACGCGTTGTTGAGTTCGCGGATCGAGTCCACCGCTACTTTGATCATGGTCAGCGAGCCACCGCCACGAGAACCGCCTGATTTCATTCGACGAAAACTCAATAGACAATCCATCAGAAGTTTGGTCAACGATTCGACAACCCATGGGCCAACAGTAGCGTTCAGCCAACCATTGTTGCTCACTGTCAGTTGCTCACAGTCAGACCTGATGAGAACGGAGCCGTATGGGCTGAGAAGAAGTTGCTGAGAAGAACTTACTAAGAAGAAGTTAAGGTCTGACTCGGCCACGAGTGGGTCGGGGTGGCCGAGCCAGACATTTTATTGAGTACCAACTAAGCCAATGTGCAAGACCCGTCGGTTACTTACTACATAACTCGAACGGGAGGGCCCCCAGGGGGGACAAATGGCGACGAAATGTGAGAAATTCTTCCAAATTGGTCAAAGTCGGCTGGATTACAACGCTTCTGCCCCCCCCTGACCGCTGGAGAAACAGTTGGAATCCAAGTCAGGATTAACATATTGACAAATATCAATATGTTTGTAAGATGGAGATTATGATCAATGCACCAGAATCTCCCACGATGCGACTCCAGCTCGCCCTGAACGTCAAAGACCTGAATGAAGCAATCGACTTCTACTCGAAGATGTTCAACACCGAGCCCGCCAAGGTCAAGCCCGGTTACGCCAACTTCGCCATAAACAATCCGCCGCTAAAACTTGTGCTCTTCGAAGGCGACTCGGAGGGGACGATCAACCACCTCGGCGTCGAGACGTCCTCAAGCGCCGAGGTAGTAGACACCGAACAGAGGCTGTCCAACGCTGGCTTAACCCCAACCCCAATTAGCGACACACAATGTTGCTACGCCCAAAAAACCGAGACCTGGCTCCAAGGGCCGGATTCAACTCGTTGGGAATGGTATGTCAGAACCGGCGAAGCCGATCAGATCGAGAACAAGATCATTGACTCCCACGACGGTGAGGCTGCAACAATCTGTTGCGCCGAAGGGTCAAGCTGCTAGCACAGCGAAGAACCTCGAGTAGCTGTTGAACAACGCTTCGACGGCCTACGACTGACTAAACCGCAGCATGTAATTACGCCACAGTAAGAGACCAAGTGCTCATTCGAGAACACAAATATGTGCTCAGCCATTGCTTGCTTTATGTCATTTTTCGAACCAATGACCGATCTGGTCAGTCCAAAACCTACTAAACAAGCTTGTTTTGCCCAGTGGAAACGTTACAAAATGCCCAGGACTTGCAAATCTCCCCTAGTCTTTACCCAGAGGTATTAGCAGCTCGACGTTGGCTTATACAAGCCGCTAAGACGTCGAGTTTTTGCCACCAGGCAAAGGCTCGGATCGCAAGACGAGGCGCAATCACACACCTCAGCAATAACAGAAAAAGAGAAGCAAGTGGCAACCACAGGAACAGTAAAGTTTTTCAACTCAGAGAAGGGCTTCGGCTTCATCTCTCGCGAGGGAGGCGACGACGTCTTCGTTCACTACTCCAACATTCAGGGTGATGGCTATAAGTCACTGGATGAGGGTCAGAACGTAGAGTTCGACATCGCTCCAGGTCGAAAAGGTGAAGAGGCGCAAAACGTACGCGTCATCTAATCCAAAAAGACTCTGATCGAAACCGTCGGCACTCCGGTGTCGGCGGTTTCGTCATTTTTGTCAAGGACTACCAATCCAGGGGTTTACCCGTTGGTGTTTAGCTCAGTTATCGAGGTGGCCATTAGCTCACGAGCCCGGTGAAGCCGAGACCGGACTGTTCCCACTGGAAGATCAAGCGTTGCCGCTATCTCCTCATAATCGAGTTGGCGAACCTCCCGAGCTATCAGTACCTCTCGGAATTTCTCTGGAAGCTGCTCTAACGCCCGATCGATCATGTCTCGCTGTCCGAGCAACGTCGAAAGGCGCGCTAAGTAGCCCGTCTCAGGAAGCTCAGCTCCGGTGGCCGGACGTCGTGATCGCATTCGCAGCAACGACTTGGCCTCGTTCGATGCCACCGTGTAGAGCCAAGTGGTAAACCGAGAACGACCATCGAACTGGTTGAGTCTAAGGGCAACCGATGCCAGCGCTGCTTGTTCGGTATCGTCCACATCGGCTGGGTTAATCAGAACTCGCCGGATCGCCGGCATAGCCAGCGAATGCTGTTGCACCAAGCCAAGCAACGTTTCCATCGCTGGGGCCGATTGTTTTGCGGCCTCGGCGAGCGCGTCCATAAGTTCATGAGCGCCGTCGTCGTTGCTGGCCCGAAGGCTTCGATAGAGCCGTTCCACTTGAGACCGTGCAGCCGAAGAACCGTCGACCAGCGAACGAACAAGATCAAGATACGACTGTTCCTCCACGATGAACGATCGCTTTACGGGTCTTGAGCGGTGATCGTGCGCTCGGAGGACGAAGAATCATCTCCGATTGTCTCGGTCAGTTTGATATTGACTGCCCCCGATGTCGAAACTTGCAACTCAAGAGCGTTCGAGGTGCGAACCTGGTCGTCTAGGCTTGTTTCCCAAGAGTACGAAGCCCCAGGGGTTATCTCTTCTGGCTGATATGTCTCAGCCACGCCAACGGTGATCGTGTCGGGGCCATCTATCGCCGGAGCTCCACCCCCGGTTAGCGCCCCGTAACCGAAGAACAGCGCGGCCAGCGCTACAACGGCCGCCACTAGCCCGACGGCAATTTGGGGAACACCGATTGAGGACTTTGAGCTGTTACCACCGCTTGGGGCTTGCGTCGCGCCGACTGATTGGGGTGGCGGCGCCGGGAAGTCTCCCACTCCTTGCCTACGAGTGTCGCCCGAAACCGGGGCCCCATAGGCTGCAGTTGCCCCGCCCGGGCCACTACTCGCTCCCGTGGGCGCTTGTGGGATTCTGTCCCCTCCGGTCGAAGGATATGGAGCACTCGTCGGCAACTGCGACGGAATGGACTCATTTGAATCGGGAATTGCCCACATCATTAGGTCGTGCCACTCCTGAGCCGACTGTGGGCGGTCCATCGGAGAATGAGCCATGCCCGATGCCAAGGCACTCCGAATATTCTCGGGCACGACCGCTGGCAGATCATTTGGGTGAGCCGGCTGCAAACGACCCGTTAGCACCGCAGTCAGAATTGCAGTAGCGGCAAAAATATCAGCCCGGTGGTCGATATCGGCCGACGGCGTGTACTGCTCTGGAGCCATGTAGCCAATGGTTCCACCGGCCATGGTTAGGTTAGAAGCGTCGGCGTCGCGAGCGATGCCGAAATCACCGAGCAACAAGCGCTCACTCGGTGAAAGTAGCTGGCTCGGACTGGCCGGGATCGGTACCGCTGCGGTATTGCGGAGCAGCAAGTTCGACGGTTTCAAATCACGGTGAACGATGCCAGCCGAATGAAGAGCATCTAGGCAACCGCCTAGTTCATTAGCGACCCGGCGGGCGGCTTCGAAACTTACCGGTCGGCCCAGCGCCCCAAGCCGATCTCCAAGGGTTCCAAGCGGAAGGAGTTCCATTACGAAGAACGGTTGACCATCTTGTTCGCCTATGTCATAGACAGGAACTAGTCGATCCCCGATTCCTCTCCGTAGCAAGCGTGCTTCATTGATAAATCGAGATCGGATATCGGCATCGCCACAGTGATGGTCACCCAGAACTTTGACTGCGACTGTGGCATCAAGGGCCGGGTCATGAGCTTCGTAGACAGCAGCAAAAGCTCCAGAGCCAAGAACGCGGATGATCTGATAGCGACCGAATTGGTGACGCGGCTCGAACACGTTACTGCTTTGCTCGCCAGCCCCGTCCTCATATGGCCTCATACCCTCGATCCAATAATCGTACTTGACCAGCTACCTCGCCAGAACAGAAAAGTATTGCTGATTCCGAACTTTCCTGCTGTTGAAGGCATCAGAAGGCTTAAACACAACCAAATCGGCCGGTATGGCCGTCATGCAACAATCCGATAACCATCGAATTGCTATCAACCCGGTGACACAACACCGACTAAAGCCACCTCTAAAGTTCAGGGTGAGGAGAAAAACTATGCGGAGCGAACATTTCACCAAGCAAGGCATCGACGCAGCAGCCGGTGCGCCAAGACGTGATTCGTCCAAAATCAGATCACGGTTTCTTGGGCTCGCGGTTGTCGCGGCGTTAGCCGTTCTGACTGTGGCTTGCGGCCAAGAAACCCTGGCGGAAGGAACAGCCACGCCAGCGACCATCGACGACAGTCGGCTGAACTCGATCTCGGGCCAACCAGCCGATGAAGGTTTAGCGGACGACTTTGATGGAGATCAAACTGTGCTGCCGGACCCAGCGAAGGTCTCGGATGCCACTGGGGCCGGCCAGCAAGGCTGGGTCCCAGTCGTAAGCGGGCCAGTAGAACCTGATTCCGACGGCGCCTATCGAGGCTCGATAGATAGCGCTGGCCAAAAGCATGTCTACACCTTCGAGGTAAGCGAGAACCACAATATTTTGATCGATCAACTCGGCGGCTGTGAGACCGCAAATGGCGATCGGCTCAATGGCCGACTGGAAGGACCTGGCGACTCCGGCACGGTTGCGTTCAAGTCCGACGCCGACAACTGCTTTGATATCGATGAGTTCAATTTCACTGGCAACGGTACGGTGACCTTCACTATCGAAGGCGGCGACGATGTCACGACCGGCAGCTACGCCTTTCGTTTCGTAGACACGACAACGCCAGCCCCGATCGCCATCAGTGACGGAATTACTGTGGCGGTTGACAGTCCTATCGCTGGTGCCGGACACATCGAAGCAGCTGGTTACAACGACCACTATCAGTTCGAAGTAACCCAAGGCGATGCGTTCACTATCCAACAGCTTGGATGTGCTCTGGATAGAGATGAAAGCCTAGGCGTTGACCTTGATGGGGTTGAGGTCGACGGCTACATGTCGAACCTGGGGAACGATTGCGACAAGGTTGACCGTTTCGTGGCCCAAGAAAGCGGCACTGTAGATATGTATGTCGGTGCTACCAATCGAGTTGCAGGAACATACTCATTCGCTCTCAATTTCGTCAACTCGGCGCAAGACGTAGCTGAACCGATTGAGATTGGAGATGCCACCGCACCGAACGCAGCCACCACCTACAACGGGACTATAGAAGAACTAGGGCAAGTCAAACGGTACGCATTCGACGTGACCCAAGGCCAGCGGTTCGCTATCCAGCAAACAAAGGGCTGCGCCTTCATCGGTTCAAGCACAATCTACAGCAAGGTCGAAGGGGCCGGCATTGACCAGACCACCTACCTTCGAGATGGCGACTGCGATGACGTCGACCGATTTGTGGCCGAGGAATCTGGAACAGTCACGCTCGCTGTCTATGGGCCAAGCAGCGAGACAACCGGTAGCTACAATTTCCGAGTGCTTGATATTCCGATTCCGGAGGAAATCCGGCTTCAGTCAGGCGACGTTGTTGCACCGAACCAACCGGTCGAAGGTGCTGGCTCGATCGACGCCATTGGCGGGTGGGATCGATATCTGATCGACGTTGAGGACAACCAAACAGTAACGATCACTCAGACTGGCCCGTGTTCAATTTCTGACTCGATGACGCTGAAGGTCTTCGGCGAAACGACCGACGAAACCGCCTACCTCTACGCCAACCGGGACGAGTGCTTTACCGAGCTGGTCTTTGAAGCCGAAGAAACAACGACTTTGGCCATCGAGGTCAGAGACGTGTCATACAGCCAAGCGCTGGGAACCTACGGATTCAAGATCGAGATCAGCTAGCGGTACCTGGCCAACTCTGGCCAACTCTGTCCAACAAGTTCACTCTTTTTTATCTGCCGTTGCCGATCGAGCTCTGTCTCGATTGGCGGCGGCAGACGCTTTTCTACCGCGCTAGCGCCGCTAGTCCGAACTTGAACCACCGCAAGCATGCACATGCTTCACCAAGTCCGATGACACTCGATCGGACAACTACGATAATCCAGGCACAGTAACGCGCATCCACTCGCTCGTAGCGCCACGCCGTGTTAATCGTACGCAAACTAGCATGCAAAGGTTATTTCAATGAGTGGCCCCCGCCGACCGCTACCCAATCAACTCGAGCGGGTGTCGACAATTCCAGAAAATAGCGTCAAGCCAGAACGAACTCGTCAGTCGCTTACCGAAACGGTTGACTTCTCGACGCTTCCCGCTGCTCTCCCGTCAAAGACCAGTGCCACCGACCAGGTTCCGCCGCTCCCGCAGATGCCGGCAACCGTAGGAACGGATCCGACTACAGTCGAGCCGGTAGTGATCCCTCCCGGTTGGGGTCATCAATCATCGCCTCCGGCGCCCCTTTTACCAAGCGACTCGCTGGTTTATGGCCACCCGGTTCAAAAACCCCTGCGCGACTTCGACCTCCGCAATCTTGCTACGGTCGGTGTCGCTATTGCTACCGCTTTAGCCATGGTGGTTGCCGTCAGCATTCTCGGACTACGGTTAGGATCCGATCGAGCTGCGACTACATCGGGCCCGTCTGGGTTTCTCGACTCGGGGAACTCGGAGAACGTTCAAGGATCAGCGCCCACTTGGGTAAAGGGCAACGCAGGCGTTCTCGATGGTGATGAGCCAGGTCGTGGCAGCTCAGACATTTCGTCGAACCAGTTCAGCGACGACTCCGCCAATCGATTGGCAACACGATCCCAACCGCGGCCGCTACCGCCAACAACGTCACCCATTGTTAGTCCGGCTGATCTAGACTCGACCGACGTTTCCATCGGCAGCAATACCAACGCAGAGCTAGCCCAGAGCACGGCTGGCAACCAGACCGGCCTAACAAACCTCGACGGATCGGCCGGTGGCCTGAGCGCTATTGAACCAGGAAGCGCAGTTGCCGCTGCGTTCTACGCCAACTGCACCGAAGCTCGGGCCGCTGGCGTGGCACCGATATCGAAGGGTTCGATCGGCTACCGATCTGCCCTTGACGCCGACGATGACGGCGTTGCATGCGAAACGTCAGCCTCGACAAAGTCGCCGATCGGTGAAACCAAGCCGTCTTCTTCGACAACGGTGGCCGACCCAACGCCAACCGTTTCGGCGACGGTCACAGCGAGAACACCGATCGAGAGGACTACGACATCAAAGGGCACAACGTCGACCGGGCAGAACGCCACGACAACCGCAAAACCGACGACAACCCGCCGCTCGACCACGGTAGAAAAGACAACCACGGCCCGGGTCACAACTTCTAGTCGGCCGACCACCACCGTTCGAAGCACAACAACCCAACGCCGCACAACAACCACCGCCAAAACAACAACAAAGCCAACGACGGTCACGTCAGCGACAACTACGTCAAGCCAAACAGCGTCTTCGCCTTCGACCACCTCTCGATCAACTTCCAGCTCCTCGCTTTCGTCGACCACGTCTTCAACCGGTTCCTCAACCACGGCTGACAGTAGTGACAACGATCTAGTAGAGCTAGGCAATAGAGCTACCTCAGGGAACAGAGGCCGCGCTTTGGGCCAGTCTAAAGAGACCGAAACCGAGGGCTAGCGGTTGCGACTTTAGCCGTTGCCCTATTAACGCTACAATCGAGACGTGCGGGAGATGGCGGAACAATATTTGCGGCGTGGCGTATGACTAACGTGCCTTCAGATTTTGGCAACCAAGGATACGATCCCCAGCCGTACGGCCAACAGGCATTTGGAAGCCAGGGGTACGACAACCATACCTATGGCGACGAGGCTACCGCTTTGTGGGGTCGTGGTGATGTCGCCAGCGCGGCAGAGCCTTGGTATGAAGACAACGGTTCGTTGCTTGATGAGCACACTGCCCAGCACAACTTCGGCGGCACCCCCTTCATCCCCTCAGATGGCCGAGACGCTAAGAAGATTCTTTACGTCGGCGCCACCGTTTTCCTATCGATGGCTGTTCTAGCTGCGTTGGTTGCGGCAATTGGAATCCGAATGAATCAATCCAATTCCGATATCCCCTCGGTTCCGACAACCCTTCCCACGCCTACGACACTTCCGCCACCGACAACAGCGCTGAACCTACTCGATACCTCCTCAACCACAACAACGTTCGAAACCACCACTACCGCAGCGCCAACCACTACCGAAGCAGAATCAACAACTACGACGACCACAACGACGGTTACGACCGTGTCGACTATCACGAGCTTTTACAACAATTGTGATGATGCTCGGGCCGCTGGCGTCGCACCGATGGCTATCGGCGTTCCCGGCTACCGGATCGGCCTGGATAGCGACGGCGACGGAATCGCTTGCAACGAACCGGCTACGACAACAACGGTTACGACCGCTACAACTATGCCTACGACCGGCTCGTCGATGTCAACTACCGAAACGACGGCAACGACAGCGACCACCTCCAGTTCGGTCACCGAGCCGACAACGGCGACGAGTGACACATCAACGACGATGGCAACGAGCACCACCGAAGCCGAATAAGCGGTCGGTTGCCTCAGCAGCCACGAGACGTCTTCCATCTATGCTCAACTTCAATCAATGAGGCCCGGAGCGGCGAAAATTTGTTTCTGGCTCCCTGGCGTATTTAGACAGCTCGATACTAAAGCTCGATACCGAAATAGCTATTCGGACTAATCGTCTGTAAGATCCTTAGCCGCTTCGACCTCGGGTCAAGCACCGCCGCAACTATCAACAATGACGTCGACCTCGATCGATGTCGATACAGAGGTGCTCAATGGGTGACGCCGCGCCCCCTCCACCAGAGTCTGACTCACAACCAGAAATGGGTTCTCATTCAGCTCGCGATCCAAGGACAAAATCCAACCAGCAAATTCGAAGTCTCACCCAGACTGATCAATGGGAGTTTGGGCTACTCCGACGCATATTCGCTCCGGTTGACTCGATCCCGATCATAAAGGCCGACGCCGCCGCTATGCCCTCGGATTATCTCGCATCTGTCCAAGATTCCGTAGCGGAGCAAGCTGCGGCAACAACTATCTTTGAAGTTCCCGCTGTTCAGTCCAGTTCAGTTCCTTTCAAGCAACCATCTCAAATCACTCCGGCGGCGGTGCGACTCTTCGACATTCCCGCCGAGGCTCAGCTAGAAGATGGGCAACGATGGCCACTAGTCCCTGGGCCAACTTGGCCGAGTAGTTTCAGAATCGGCCGTGGGCTTGTGTCAGCTATTGCTGTATTGACGTTCGCAGGCTTTGGGTTACTGGCGACGGTCGCCTTTGCCGACGGGTTCGGGGCCGATCCGGCACAACCTGTTGTTCCGATGTGGCCCGAAAATGAGCCAGCCAGTCCGTCGGCAGACCAGATAGGCCCAGCGATAGCCGAGAACGGTCGAAACACTGACCAGGTGGCACCAGTCAAGCTTGGCCCCCCTCGTCCGGGGGAGCCAAGTGTTGTTCCGACGAGGTCGAGCGCTACCGATGAAGAGCCTACGTCGACAGAGACTTCGACGTCGTCCACGTCTACCGAACGTTCAACAATCGATTCGTCGACCACTTCGTTGCCAACGACGCAACTAACAAATCAGCCTGCTACGTCAATTCGATTCCCTACAACTTGGCCAACCTCGACGTTTACTCGGTCAACAACAGCGAGACCTCCTACGACCAAAACCAGGACAACCCGACCAACAACAACTCGACCAACAACAACTCGACCAACAACAACTCGACCAACAACAGTTCGACCAACAACCGCTCGACCAACAACAGTTCGACCAACAACAGCTCGATCAACAACAGTTCGACCAACAACAGCTCGATCAACGACAGCCCGACCAACATCGGCGCCAACGAGTGTGGACCAATCGACGTCGAGTATACGGACCACCTCGACACGGACCTCCGCAACATCGACCCCATTAACGACACAGTCATCGATCGCAACTCCTACGATCACTAGTTCAATCAAAACAACGTCGGCTAACGAACCAGCCTCGTCAGCAGCTAATTCCTCTAGCTCTTCTGCGACTCAACCAACTGCCGTCTACGAAAACTGTGCTGCTGTCTTCGCAGCTGGGGTGGCTCCGCTAGCTAGCTCTGATCCGGGCTATCGGCTAGCTCTGGACCGCGACCGTGACGGGGTTGCCTGCGAGCTTGGTTGATCCTTGGACCACCGCCTCGAGCGTGTTGATGGCCGCTCCTTACCAGCAGAGCAGCCGATCAGGCCTCTCAATCTGACCTGGCGAGTCGGGCACGCTAAGTTTTAGAGCAACCGAAGCAACTAGTCTTGGAGAACCTGATGACCCGCGAAGCCGTTTTCGTATCCTACGCCCGAACTGGATTAGCTAAGGCCGCCCGCGGCGGCTTCAATATGACTCCGGCTATGTCGATGGCCGCCCACGCCATCAACAAGGCCGTCGAGAAATCAGGAGTCGAACCCGAAACCGTCGAAGACGTGGCGCTTGGCAACGGCGCACACGGGGCTGGCAACCTGGGCCGCCTAGCCGGTTTGCTTGCTGGCCTCCCAACGACAACGGGCGGAAATACCATTCAACGACACTGCTCGTCTGGTCTCAACTCGATTGCAGTAGCAGCCAACTACATCAAAGTTGATGGAGCCGATTGTGTTGTAGCTGGAGGAGTCGAGTCAATCTCGATTCCGAGCCCAGGGTTTGGCGGCAAGCCAAACATGGATGATCGGCTCCCGGAGATGTACCCGGCCATTTACATGGCCATGATTGAAACAGCCGACATCGTAGCCGAGCGCTACGGCGTGAGTCGGGAATACCAAGACGAGTATTCGCTCCAGTCCCAGCTGAGGATGGCTCAGGCTCAAGAAAATGGATTGTTCGAAGACGAGATTGTTCCGATGGAGACCAAGATGAAACTGGTCGACAGAGAAACGAAAGAGGAAAGCATCGTCGAATACACAGTCGATAAGGACGAATGCAACCGACCAACCACAACGCTCGAAGGTCTAGCCAAATTGGCGCCAGTTCGGGGCGAAGGCAACTACGTCACCGCCGGAAACGCAAGCCAGCTTTCCGACGGAGCGGCCGCTGTTGTCATGATGTCAGATGAAGAAGCTTCAAGACGAGACATCGAACCAATGGGCGCATTCAAAGGGTGGGCCGTCGCTGGCTGTGAGCCTGATGAAATGGGAATCGGCCCAATCTACGCGGTGCCAAAACTGTTAAAGCGACATGGATTATCGGTTGACGACATCGATATTTGGGAGCTGAACGAGGCGTTCGCTAGCCAGTGCCTCTACGCCCGAGATCAGCTCGGAATCGATCCGGAGAAGTACAACGTAAACGGCGGTTCAATTGCCATTGGGCACCCATTCGGCATGACTGGCACTCGCTGCGCTGGTCACCTACTTCAAGAGGGTAAGCGTCGCGGCGCCAAATGGGGAGTTGTGACCATGTGTATTGGCGGTGGCCAGGGAGCGGCTGGCCTCGTTGAGATTTACTAAATCGAAATATCCGGCTACGGTGAGTTCAGAGTAAGTTCAACTTTCAAAATCTGGAGACTTTGGCAGAAGCTCCTCCAAGAGGTCGTTCACTGGTCGAATGCCGTGGGCGACCTCTTCTCGTTTTAGGACTAGAGCCCGACGCAAGCTTGGGGTGTCTTCGCGGTTCAGTCGGCGTATTCGGGAATACGAGAACCTACTCGTGAGTTTCATTTTGGCGGGCTCACGAAGCCGCAGAAAATCCGCCAACCGCCGAAAGACGTCTGCTTCTACGCGTCGTCTCGACGCACAAATTTAGGAGACGAAATGAAGGCTTTTAATCGCGCCCTAGGAAAGTTCGCATCATTCGGACCTTTGGTTATCCGAGTTGTCCTAGGTGGACTTTTTCTTTTGCACGGAATCGATAAGTTCAATGTCGGAATAAGTAACGTCGAGGGATTCTTCGCTGAGAACGGAGTCCCGGCTGCAGCACTAGCGGCACCGGTAACTGCTGTGCTTGAGATTGTCCTAGGTATTGCTTTGATCGTCGGACTATTCACTCGGATTAGTGCGCTGGTCTTGTCGGCCGTCTTGGCTGGGGCGATCTTGTGGGTGAAGGCGCCCGATATTCTTGGCAGTTCAGAACTAGACCTTGCCTACATTTCCGGGCTGGTTGGACTGGCACTACTTGGCCCTGGACGCTTTTCTGTCGACGACGCCCTAGACGCCGACGAAACGGTCATCGACCTTAGAAACAGCCGAACTGAACAAACTCCAACTGCCGTATCGGTGTAGCCGCCAACCGGCTCGGCCAGAAGCAACCTCTAATTCCGGCTGCTCGCCCTAGGACAACATCTTCCCCTAGCTAACGAAGCGAACTTGTGAGGTATGTAACCGTGCGTACCAATCACCAATCGATAGCGGTCCTCCAGATTCGACTTCTAGACTTTATCGAGGCTGTCGATCGAACGTGTTGGGGGAGATGTTATGGCCAAGTATCACATCGAGAGATCAATCGAAATAGATGCAGCTCAGTCCGAGGTAAAGAGTGTGCTGATCGACTTTCGACAGTGGCCGGTTTGGTCTCCATGGCTGGTGATGGACCGCAATACCAAACTGACCTATAGCGATTCACAGAGTGCTGTGAATTCAAGCTACGAATGGTCCGGTGACCTCACTGGCGAGGGCGGCATGAAAATCACCTCGATCACCGATGATTTGGTCGAGATGGATCTGAACTTCGTCAAGCCGTTCAAGTCCAAAGCGCAAGTCAAGTTTGATGTCGAAGCGACCGGAGACAACGCGTCGAAAGTCACCTGGCACATGTTCGGTTCGATTCCGTTTCCTATTTCTTTGTTCATGTTGAAGTCGGTAAAATCCGGGGTCGGAATGGACTTCGCGCGTGGACTGCGGATGCTGAAAGAGTTTCTGGAAACCGGCGGCGTTGCCTCCGTAGTTGAACTCGAAGAAAGCGAATGGGTCGAGCCCAGTACATACCTCGGGGTAGCTGGACATGGCAATATCAACGAAAACATTGGCGATCGGGTGCAAGCCTGTTTCGATGACCTGATGGATTTTTTGGTGTTGAATGGCGTCGAAGCAACAGGACCTTCGTTTGTAATCTACGACGAGTTTGATCTCGAAACCGGGGCCATGAGCTACACCTGTGCCGTACCCGTTGACGCCGATGTCAAGGCCCCAGAGGAATCGAAGGTTGTTCGGGGCGAGATGCCAGCTGGAGAGGCTATCAAGGTACGACACACCGGCTCGTACCAGAATCTTGGAAATGCCTGGTCGACTGGAATGACCTTTGCCCGATACAAAAAAATCAAGACCAAGAAGGTACCAACTGGTATCGAGGTCTATCGGAACGACCCAACAACAGTTGCAATCGAAGATCTTGATACTGAAGTTCTGCTCCTGAAGCGGTGAACAACCATCGTTCACTAGCGATCTGTGGCTACCGGGTAGACTGAAGCAGATGAATCGGTCCCTAAAAGGCTGGATATTCGTCGGTGTCCAGGCCATCTTGCTCGTGACCTTGATTCTTCTGCCAGCCGACGATAACTGGCCCACCCCGCTCTGGGTGACAGGCCTAGGGCTCCTGCTTATTCTCCTCGGCTTGATTGTGATGGCAATTGCTGCGCTTCGGCTGGGCGGCTCGCTTCGACCCAGCCCGGTTCCAGCCGCCAACGGTGAGCTGCAAACAGTCGGCCTTTACCGCTATGTTCGCCACCCTATTTACTCCGGTGTTCTTGCCGTCGTCGTGGGGTTAGCTATCCGGTCTGGAAGCCTCATTACTCTGGCGGTGGCCGCTGTAACGATTGGATTCTTCGCGGTCAAAGCCAAGTGGGAAGAGCAACAACTGGCCGACCACTATCCAAGCTATTCGGCCTATGCAGCCCGGACTCCTCGATTTTTCCCCCTAGGCGTTATGAGGGGAAACCCGGATAGATAGATCACTAGCTGGCAGCGATAGTTTTGGTATGGACGCCACACGCAGTGCCCCCGAATTTGTTGCCCACCTGTCGTCGACCGCTTTTCATTGGTATTGGGACAACGCCTCGATCGTTTTTGCCCTTTGCATTGTTGTCGCCCTTGTCGGTGAGAAAGGGTGGCAGTGGTTACAAGGCAAAGATTTGCAACTTCAGTCCGGCCTCACTTCAATCGTTTCTGGCGCCGGTTTCCTGATTGCTAAGACCGTGATGGAAAAAGTGTTGTTCTTCGGGCTGTCCTGGTACATCTACGACAACTACCGACTATTCGATCTTCCGCTGGCTAACCCCGCTACGTGGGTTGGCGTCTTTCTAATTCGTGATTTTGTCTACTACTGGGTTCACCGTGGCGAGCACAAATTTCAAGTTCTATGGGCTTCGCACCTGATCCACCACTCGCCACAAACAATCGGGATGGCTACTGCGGTTCGGGTGCCCTGGATGGAAGCGCTGTATAAGCCTTGGTTCAGTCTTTGGATGCCCCTGCTCGGGTTTCACCCATTGGCGAAAATCGTCTTCGACGTATTTGCCTCAACGTTGGCGCAAGTCCAGCACACCGAAGCCTTCCCGGTTAAGCCCGACAAGCCAAGCCTCATTGGTCGCCTGTTCGTCACGCCATCTGCTCATCGGGTTCACCACGGCTACAACCCCGAATACCTAGACAAGAACTTTGGCGCGGTGCTGATCGTCTGGGATCGTATGTTCGGCACGTATCAGCCGGAGCAGGCCAAGGTCCACTACGGAGTGGGAGAACGAGATGCGGTGGTGACCGGTCGCGACGCCCTCGTTGGCGGCTACGGCAGGCTAGCTACCAATATGCGCAAAGCCGGCTCCGCTCACCGAGCTTTAGCCGTGGCCTTGCAAGCGCCGGGAACGTCATGAGCTACATCCTGCTCGCTGGCTCTAATTGGCCTTCGTAGTTCGCGCTCTAGCGGGAGCTGTTGTACTATCACCATCGGGAAGCGATCCGATCCCCCGCTGTGTCGGCAAGTACAAGTCTCCGCTACGCGTCGCCTAGGTAGAAGGCAGGATATGAAGTTCCATATTGCTATTAATCTCGAACGGCTCGATTCCTCAACCGATATTCAGTCGGTGCGAGATCATACACTTGAAATGGTTCAGATGGCTGATGATGCCGGGTTCGAGATTGCCTGGGCTGCCGAGCACCATGCTCTGGAGATGACGATCGCTCCTAATCCGTTCCAGCTGCTCACCTGGTGGGCCGACCACACCAACAACATCCGACTCGGGTCCGGCGTGGCAAATGCCTCCTATTGGCATCCGATCAGCCTGGCCGGGGAAGCAGCTATGGTTGATCTGATCTCCGGTGGTCGACTTGAATTCGGTATCGGGTCCGGGGCCTATCAACGAGAGTTCGACCGAATGAAACCCGGCGTCGCCCAAACTGATGGTTGGCGATACGTGCAAGAAATGCTCCCGCTTGTCCGTCAGCTTTGGCAAGGAGACGTGGCTCACGATGGCGAGTTCTGGCAATTTCCTACATCCACCGCCTGCCCGAAACCACTACAGGATTCTGTCCCGTGCTGGGTTGCGGCCCGAGCGCCGGTGACGTTCGACTATGCAGTTGAGAGTGACTGCAACATTATGAGTTGGCCGTTCACATTGCCATTTAGTGAGGCTGTCAACTACCGAGATCGACTTGATGAATCAGTGGCGAAAGCTGCCAAACCCTGGGCCGGCACCTGGTCGTTGATGCGCCACACCGCAATTTGGGATAACGACCAAGATCGAGAGATGGCCATCGCCGCCGTCCGCAATGTGCTTGGCGTGTTCGGAAACTTGATGCTTAAAAAGGGAGAGGTACACAACGGGTTCCCCGACCGAATCTCGTTCGACGAACTGGAAGGGAACGTCAGGGTCGATCCCGAGATGTTGGAGGAGAATCTCATGTTCGGCACTCCGGAAACGGTGATTGCCAAGTTGAAACGCTACGAAGAGATCGGTGTTGACGCCTTCATTTACTACGCGTCTATGGGGCTCGATATGGCCAACCAGAAACGTTCACTACAACTGTTCATCGACAGCGTCGTTCCGGCGTTCCGTTAGCCATCGCATGGGGCGTTCGACTGACGGTACCGCGTTTGATCTTCATGGCCCGACAGAAGCACCCGTCGTTGTGCTGATCCATGGCCTCGGCCTCAGCCGGCAGCTGTGGGCTCAACACCTCCCGGCTCTTACCGAGAACTACCGGGTGTTGAACTACGACCTATACGGCCACGGCGAAAGCGCCCCGCCAGCCGAACCAGCCTCGCTGTCGGTGTATGCGTCGCAACTCGTTGGGTTGCTCGATGAGCTGGCGGTGAGACAAGCGGCCATCATCGGTTTCTCGATTGGCGGAATGATCAACCGGCGAGTCGCCCTCGATAACCCAGATCGTGTCTCAAGCCTCATCATTGTGAGCTCCCCTCACGATCGCGGTTTAGAACAGCAAGACGCAGTTGAGCAACGGGCCCAGGCAGTTCGAGATTCCGGGCCGTTGGCGACAATGGATGCCGCCCTAACGCGGTGGTTCACCCCAGACTACCTAGTGAAGCACCCGGGCCAGGCTGAGCAAGTGAAAGCTTGGCGTCTGCAAGCTGATCAGGAAAGCTACTCCCAAGCGGCATGGGTGCTGGCCAACGGGGTGCGAGAACTCATCAATCCAAGTCCTACGATCCGCGTCCCAACCTTAGTTATCACTGGCGAGAATGACAGTGGTAGCACTCCAGCGATGTCTCACGCCATTGCCGCCGAGATTCCGGAAGCAGAGACACTTATCGTGCCGGCGCTACAGCACCTTGGGCTGATCGAACAACCCAATCTATTCATGCAGCCGATTGTCGATTTCCTTGCCAACCAAGAGCTGATATAGCAGCCCTACAATGCACCTAGCCACAGGCGAGCCGACCCTCATCTGATGGCACTACCAATGAGAGGACGAGAAGCGATATGCCAGAGGCTTCATCACAACAAGCAACAGATCGAGCGTCGCAGTCGGCTGATTTGCATCAGCGCTATCAACAAGTTCTGCCATCGTTTCTAAGCCCCTACTATGCCGATCCGATCAGCATTGATCGAGGGCAAGGAAGCTACGTTTTCGACTCCGACAACAATAAGTACCTTGACTTCTTCGGTGGTGTTCTTACCACCATGGTCGGACACAACAACCCCGAGGTGACCGCCGCCGTCCAAGCCCAAGCAGGCAAGGTTATGCACACGTCAAGCTTGTACTTGTCCGAACCGATGATCGCGCTGTCTGAGAAAATTGCCGAATTGTCGGGGATCCCAGACGCTCGAGTGTTCCTCACCCCTTCAGGTACTGAGGCAAACGACACTGCGGTACTGCTGGCCACCAGCTATCGCAAGTCGAACCAGATTCTGGCCATGCGCAACAGTTATCATGGACGGTCGTTTACCTCCCAAGCCATAACATCACATTCTTCGTGGTCCTCGACCAGCCTCTCTGGGCTACAGGTCACCTTTGTCCAGGGTCCGTACAAGCTCCGTAGCCCATTTCGAGACATGGACGACGAATCGTACACCGATGCCTGTGTTGATGACCTTTCTCAACTCCTAACCATGACGTCGTCGGGCGACGTCGCCGCCCTGATAGCAGAACCCATTCAAGGAGTTGGCGGCTTCGCCACCCCACCAAACGGGTTCTTTGGCGCCATGAAAAAGGAGTTGGACAACAACGGCATTCTCTATATCTCTGATGAGGTACAAACCGGGTGGGGGCGAACTGGCGATCACTTCTGGGGCTACCAGGCTCACGACGTTGTCCCCGACATGCTGACATTTGCCAAAGGAGTGGGCAACGGCTTGGCCCTGGCGGGCATCGTCGCTCGGGCTGAGATTATGGACACGATCAATGTGCTCAACTTCTCGACCTTTGGTGGTAACCCGCTGTCCTCAGCTGGTGGCATCGCCACTATTGACTATGTGGTGAGCAACAACTTGCAAGCGAACGCCAAGGAAATGGGCGATCGTTTCCGCTCGGGCCTCGATGCTCTTGCGGCCGAGACTCCTTGGATTGCAGAGGTTCGAGGACGGGGGTTAATGCAAGCGTTCGAGACGGTATCTGTGGGCGGGCTAGAACCTTCCCCTCAGCACGCTGGTGAAGTGATGGAGGCGACCAAACAGCATTCGCTGCTCGTGGGCAAAGGAGGCCTCTACGGCAACGTGATTCGTATGGCACCAATGCTCAACGTGACCGCCGATGAAATCGACGAAGGGCTCGAAGCGATACGCTTGGCCGTCAGTGATGTTGCCTAAGTTCTTCGTTGCCTCGCTAGCAGACTAGTTTGAAGGCACCAAGATTCACCTAGCCGGAGATTACAGATATGCAGAGAATTAGCCATCTAATCGGAGGCCAGTCAGTCGAATCGGCTTCAGGGCGAACTTCGCCTGTGTTCAACCCCGCCACCGGCGAGCAGACCGCAGAACTCGGCTTAGCCTCAATCGAAGAAGTCGACGCCTGTGTGGCCAATTCCACTGCCGCTTTCGACTCCTGGCGTGACGTCAGCGTGGCCCGACGGACGAAGATTCTCTACAACTTTCGAAACTTGGTCGACCAAAACACCAATGAAATCGCGGCCAAGCTCACGGCCGAGCACGGCAAAGTGTTGAGCGATGCCGCCGGTGAAGTTTCTAGGGGGCTAGAAAACATCGAGTACGCGTGCGGCGTAGCCGAGTTACTTAAAGGCTCGTACAACGCTAACGCTTCAACCGGAGTCGATGTTTACACCGTACGGCAACCGCTTGGGGTTGTGGCTGGGATCACGCCTTTTAACTTCCCGGCCATGGTGCCTCTGTGGACAATCCCTAACGCCATCGCCACCGGCAACGCCTACATCCTGAAGCCGTCAGAGAAGGATCCGTCAGCACCTATGTTCCTGGCTGAGTTAGCGCATGCGGCTGGCGTTCCGGACGGAGTTTTAAATGTGCTTCACGGCGACAAAGTAGCGGTCGACCGACTGCTTGAACACCCTGATGTGAAGGCCCTTTCGTTTGTTGGGTCGACGCCAATCGCGAAGTACGTCTACGAAACCGGGACCGCCCATGGGAAACGAGTCCAGGCGTTAGGTGGAGCGAAGAACCACATGTTGGTGCTGCCCGACGCCGATCTGAACTTGGCTGCCGACGCTGCAGTCTCTGCCGCTTACGGCTCTGCTGGCGAACGGTGTATGGCCATTTCGGTTGTTGCCGCCGTCGGAGATATTGCAGATCCGCTCATTGATGCTATTGCGTCCCGGATGGAGAAACTAACCATCGGCGATGGCACTGACCCTATCTCTGAGATGGGCCCGTTGATCACTGAGGAGCACCGTGATCGAGTTGCTAGCTACATCGACATTGGAGCCAGCGAAGGTGCTCGAGTGGTTGTCGATGGGCGATCTCAATCGTTCGAAGGAAACGGCTACTTTTTGGGCACCAGCTTGCTTGACAATGTCACGCCCGAAATGCAGGTATATAGAGACGAGATCTTCGGCCCCGTACTTTGTGTGGTCCGGTGCGACAGCTACGTTGAAGCCAGAAATCTGATCAGTGACAACCAGTGGGGCAACGGTGCCGCTATCTTCACCCGCGACGGTGGGGCGGCCCGAGACTTCCAAGAAAACGCTGATGCCGGAATGGTCGGAATCAACGTGCCGATACCGGTTCCGGTTGGTTACCACAGCTTCGGCGGCTGGAAAGACTCCTTGTTCGGTGACACGACAATGTACGGCCCCGAAGGCATACGGTTCTTCACTAAGGCCAAAGTGCTCACCTCGCGCTGGCCAGATCCGGCGACGAGTTCAGTCGACCTTGGATTCCCGACAACGTCGTGAACGATCGGTCGAAGCGGCGGCAGCTACTAATCACCCTTAGCGAGAATCACTAGCTCAGTCACTAGGGTGCTCCCCTCAGTATTCGTGACCGCTTCGATGCGTTTTGTCCAACTATCCTTCTGTCCATGTCGACGTCTCCACTCAAGACTTCCATCACCGGCGCACGACCTCACCCGAGGACGCACGTAGGACTCTTGGTTGCCGCAGCGTTACTGCTCGTGTCGTGCTCCGATTCGCGGCTCGTCAGCGAGTCAGCTGCGCCAACAACAGCTGAGCAGTCAACGAGCGCTAACGAGTCGGATACGGCGGCGGACGATCCGACCACAACGGCTGGTCTGTCCTCAGAGTCGGGATCAGAGAGCGAGCCTGGATCGACAGATCAGGAATCAGCTGATGCAAGCGACTCGCCGACCACGACCGAACCTAAAACAGCCACAACGACCACGGCAGAATCGGCCAACGAGTTCCGATCGCCGACGGGCAACATTCATTGTCGGATCGACCTTGGCACGGCTCGTTGTTCTCACAGAGGTGACACACCGTGGAAAGCCGGTGGAGCGTTACCCAACTGGGCAACCGGTTTGTCGTTTGGGTTTACAGAAGCCGGTTGCATAGATGGTGGATTCGTCGGGTTCGACGTTTCTGAGAGCGGTCGTCCTCAAGCAGCGTGCGGAGATCAGATGGTTGAGGCCGCCGATAAAACTCTCGCCTACGGCGAGGCAATGTCGGTCGGGGGTATTACCTGTCAAAGTCAACGGTTCGGGGTTACCTGTCTTAATCGTGAGGGCAACGGTTTTCGACTGGCAACTAACGAGATCGCTATGCTCTACCAACGGTCGCAAGATTGGATCACCGAAGTGCCGTCGAGCGCTAACCAGAACTTGCGTTTCAGCAACGTTGGAGATGTTCCGACTGGAACTCTAATCAAGTCGGAGTCCGACTCTGCCAAGTGCTACCTCAGCGCTTTCGAGCAACAGGATTCCTCTGCTAATTCAGTTGAGTGCCAGCCGATTGGTGGTAGTGGTCCCAACGACGATTGGTCACCAGACCAACGGTCGTGCCAGGGGGCCGATTTCTACGGATACGCCTTGTTCACTGGGCCTGGAGCGTTGGGTACCGCAACCTTCGGCTGCACAACCGACCTCGGGCCGCTCGCAGACCCAAGCACGCCGAGCCAAGTGATCGAAGATGGCGATGGGGTAAGAATCGGCGACATCACCTGCGGGAACAGCGACGGGGCTCTAGCATGCTTCACCGGCGGCGATGGCATGTTGGTTAGCGAAAAGGAAGTCAGCTTCTTCTACCAAAGAGACGTGTAGAGGGTCGACGAAAACCCAGCGCTCTCCACGGAGGCAGCCGGGTTAGGACCAACGTAGTACGCCTTTTCGTTAAGTGATCTGAGGATCTGATTAACATTTGGTCGAGCTGAAATTCATAGATCTATCCATCTCCTTAACAATGGCCTGGCCCATTGAATCGATCGTCTTGCGCCAGTTCAATGGGCCGATCCGGTCGGGTTGGCCGGCCGCTTGATCAGCAAGATCAAGGGATCGAGCTCGATGAATTCGAGCGAAGGAGCAGGAAGTATGCGAAAGACATTCGCCATGATCGGGGCCGCAATTGCCCTCATCGCGGCATCCCTCTTTTCGGGTTTCACTACCGCAGCAAGCGCAAGCTATAACGGTAACGACGGTGAGGCGACATATGAAGTAACGATCACCAACACCACTAAAGGACAATATCTAACCCCTCCGAACTGGGCCGCTCATGACAGTTCTGTCCGAGTGTTCAGACAAGGACGGGCCGCTAGCCCTGGCGTTGAGGCAGTAGCCGAGCGCGGCGGTGTTCCAATTCTCGCTGCTGAGCTACAAGGGGCGGTTGACGATTCAGGTAAAGGCATAAGCGGTGTTGGTGCAGACGCCCCCCTCGCCCCCGGTGAGTCAGCTACCTTTCAGTTCTCCACCTCTGAACGGCGTTTCAGCACCGTCTCAATGATCATCTGCACCAACGACGGCTTTGGCGGCATCGACTCCGCTTGGCTTCCATCTCGAGACGGTCAAACCTGGTACTATCGTTTGCGAGACTACGACGCCGGCACCGAGTTAAACACCGAGAACCGGGCCGACATTGTGCCAGCTCCGTTCTGCAGCACCCCGGTTGGAGCCGAAGGTGGCACCGATCAAGATCAACCAGAAATTGACGGCTTCGGTCGAATCAACCGCCACCCAACCCTCAAAGGCGTCGGCGACCTACCACTCTCATTCGACTGGCGTCGCGGTTCGGTGGGCACGGTCAAGGTAACTCGAGTTGCCCAACCCTCTACCGACGAACCGTCGAACTACAGCGTTGCTATTGAGAACCTGACCAGTGGTCAATACCTAACGCCGCCGAACTACGCCGCTCATAGCCGAGCAGTTGACGTTTGGTCCTTAGGCGGTAGCGCCAGTCCGGGTGTAGAAGCAGTTGCCGAACGGGGCGGTGTCCCGATTTTGGCTGCTGAGCTAAAGACCGCAGTGGACGACGCTGGCCTCGGATCAAGCGGGGTCGCCACTGGTGAAGCCGGCCCCCTTGCTCCCGGTGAGAAACGTTCATTCGACTTCACCAGCAATGAACGGCAATTGAGCATCGTCTCGATGATCATTTGCACCAACGACGGCTTCGCCGGGCTCGACTCAAAGACGTTACCGAAGTCTGGAAAGTCGAAGACGTACTATCTCCGTGGCTATGACGCTGGCACCGAGTTAAACACCGAGAACCGGGCCGACATTGTGCCAGCTCCGTTCTGCAGCACCCCGGTAGGGGCCGAAGGTGGCACCGATCAAGATCAACCAGAAATTGACGGCTTCGGTCGAATCAACCGCCACCCAACCCTCAAAGGCGTCGGCGACCTACCACTCTCATTCGACTGGCGCGGACCAGTCATGAAAGTAACAGTCACCAATAACGGCTAGGGGAAACAGCAGGGACGGTCCGGAGGTGGGTTCCGGACCGTTCCAGTGCTGTTGTCGCCGTTAGTCTTGCGAGTACCGTATCTCAGTTGAACCTACCCATGCGTGTACGACTAGTGTGTTAGTTGTCTGGGTGAAGGGAAAAATTGTGGCGAAAACGCTTGCGCAGTCAATGGCGGATGACCGGGTCGATTTTGTTGAACTTCAAAAACGCTATGAACCTGTTCTAAATCTGGTCAACGTGTTGATCGGCGTAGTCCCCTATTGCGACCGATATCTAGAAATCTGGCCACCAGGGTTCCGGTCCTACAACCTCATGGTTCCAAACTTTCTGAACCTTCCCAATTCGCTTGTCGGACTAGGGGCTCCGAAAGATCTCGTCGGACTTGCCATTTACACGTCCTCACGAGCGGCGAATTGCGCGTACTGCTCGGCTCACACATGCACGTATGCCCTGCGTCGCGGCGCCGACGTTGATTCTGTTACCGGGGCGGCTCGTACCCCGACCGAACAGGCTGTCACTGCGGTCGCTGAGGCGCTTTCTAGCGACCCCCATCACTTCACTCCAGAGCTAGATCAAGAGCTTCGGCGGCGGCTGTCGGATGATGACGCTGAGTGGGTCGTTATGGGCGTCGCCATGATGGGATTCCTCAACAAGTTTATGGACGCTATGGGGATTGATCTTGAACCAGACACGGTTAATGAGGTTATTGATCTGATCGAGCCGACCGGATGGTCAGTGGGTCAACATGGATGGGCTGACACCGAAAGCGACCGAGACCAGGCGTCGGGTCTTCCCCCTCGCGATTCACTGCGCACAATGGCCAAGGTCGCCAGAAACGGTCCGGGAGCGGCCAAGCTCGAAAAACAGTGGATGGCCGACGTTCCCAAAGATCCGCAACAAGCACAAGCGATGATCGTCAACCGCTTCGGCTTCGATGCATCGCTGCTCGCCCAAATGCGGCACGCCAAACCCCGCCGGGCCCTCGCCGCCATGCTTCGACACAATCTTGATCCCGAGCAATCAGAGTTAGGTATCGGCCTCAAGGCTTTGGTTGGGTTGTCGTTCGCTAAGTACATGGGCAACGATTTCTTGGTTGAGGCGGCCAAATCGCTGGCCCGCCTCCATGATGTCGATGAACCAACTATTGCGGCAACGACCGGTTTCCTATTCGGAACTACATCGTCAGACCAGCTGGATCAGCGAACCGTCGCTGTTCTGAACCTAACCCAAGTGATGGCGCCTAGCCCGGCCATTGTTAGTGACGAGTCAATTCAGTTGGCCAAGAGTGTGCTCACCTCAGCCGAAATCATCGAGATAGCGGTCTGGGTATCGGTGAATCAGTTGATGCACCGTCTATCTGTCTACTACCAAACCGAGAACACATCGGCGGCCGATAACTCGACTAAGGCCAGCTAATCAGCGGGTGCCATGACGTCTACGACTAAGCAGCCGGCATCTAGTCCGCGTCTGAGCTTGATCGATTTCGTCACGATGGCGGTGACGTTCTTTGCCCTCGGGGTCACTCTGCAAGTACTACTCATCGAAGCCGGGACGTCCAGCACCCGGGCTTTTGTCGCCTCCGTTGTGATTTTCTCGGCTACATCGGAATTTGCGTACTTGGCTGTTCGGAACGGAGGTGGCAGCGATTGGGCGGCGATAGTAGCCGGTTGGGTGGTTGCTACCCGATTCGGCATCTTAGCGGTCAGCCTTGTTCCTCGGTTACCGAAAGGTCTTCCGCTGCGAGTGCTGGCAGCTCTGAACGCGTTCGACCCGAACGTCGCTATGGCGGTTCAGCAAGAGAATCCCAAGGCGGTTGAGCGGGAGTTTTGGCGGACCACCAGCGCCATGATGATCGGCTGGTTCTTGGGTATCGCCGTTGGCACCCTTCTTGGCAATGTCATCGGCGACACAAGCCGCATTGGGTTGGATGCCGTTTTTCCAGCCGCGCTGTTGGCCATCATCGGCAACATTTTGAGGAGTCGAGATGGATTCGTTGCCGGTGTGGCCGGCGGATTGATTTGTCTCGGTTTGTTACCAATCGCTCCCGCCGGGCTACCCATTATCTTGAGCGTGTTCGGAGTCGGAGTCGCTTTACTCGTTGGCCGCTTAGTTCCTAGCCAGACAAGGCTGCCATGACCATCTTGGCTGTTGTCATGCTTACGATTGGGGTTTGGAGCCAACGACTCCTAGGCGCTTTTGTTGTCGGTCCGCTGCTGGAACGAAGGCCTACGCTTACAAGAGCAGCGGGTCTGATACCGGCTGCGGTCGTAATGGCGGTCATCGTTTCGCTAACTATCACCCGAGGCGGCGACCTTGTTTTCGACGAACGCATAGTTGGGTTAGTCGCCGCGGCGTTTTTTGTGTGGAGAAAGGCACCGTTCATCGTTGTTGTGGCGGTGGCGGCTGTGACGACCTCCCTACTTAGGGTTTTGCTCTAACAGCGGAGCCTTCGCCAATTAGAGACGATCGTACGCCGTAAGATCGTCCGTTGCTTTTGTCGTTCGTTCTACCGTCGCCGACGATGATCGAGCAGGGTCATGTACTCTAGGTCCATCGACTAGCTGGCCTCCTGGCCGACCGAACTGGCTCGGAGAGATAAGAACGGGTGGGGCTGTTTTGATAGGCGGGGAAAAGCAACAGATTCTCGGGCCCAATACGCTCAACCGGTCGCGCATAGACGCCTGCGGTAACAACGGTCTACGATTCTTGATTCTTGTCGCGGTATTCGGCTTTTTCGTTGCCGGCTGCTCCGGTGGCGGAAGCAACGAAACCGCAGCCGATCCGTCAACTCCGGTTACGTTGTCGATTGCCGAGGACGCGTCAGCGTCGAGACGTATCGGGCGTCCGGTTCCTGGTTTGGAATCAGCGGCGAACCTCGATCAAAACAAAGACCAAACAGAGCCTGGTTCCAACCCCGACCTTGAACTGGCAAGCTACCTCGTAACAGCCCAAATACCAGAAGGAGCCGCCACCCCAGGCGC
>CALAJV010000029.1 GCA_937922805.1 uncultured Acidimicrobiales bacterium
CTCAACCTCAGCCTGCTCAACCTCAGCCTGCTCAACCTCAGCCTGCTCAGACTCAGCAACACGCTCAGCCTGCTCAACCTCAGCTTGCTCAACCTCAGCCTGCTCAACCTCAGCTTGCTCAACCTCAGCCTGCTCAGACTCAGCAACACGCTCAGCCTGCTCAACCTCAGCCTGCTCAACCTCAGCAACACGCTCAGCTTGCTCAACCTCAGCCTGCTCAACCTCAGCCTGCTCAACCTCAGCAACACGCTCGGCTTGCTCAACCTCAGCCTGCTCAGGCTCAAGATCTACCAAGTCCGAGTTATCGTCGGGACGATCTTGGGTATCCATCTGAGCTTGAAGGACTTGCTTTACCCGATCTACTTCCACACCAGTGATTTCAACGTCATCGCCGAAACCGGTAACAACGTTTCCAGCGGCGTCTCTTACCGCGGCCGCGATCGTCTTCGGCGGATTCAAACGGTTGTCTACGACTGCGGCAACCGAGTCCATATCGATGTCGCCATCGCCGGTTTCGTCAACCTGCAGTACTGACAACGCCAGCTCTGATGGCGCACCATTTTCGCTGACTAGGTCAGCAAGTTCATTGAAGTCGGGCAAAGCTTCGGCTGGCGTGTTCTCGTCAGATTCCTTGAACCGCACAGTGTTCGCATCGACGTCAACTTCTGGCTGCTCGTTGTTTACGATAATCCTCGTTGCGTTATTGGTCGTCTTGTCACCAGGAACCGTGTTGCGAGGTTGAATTTCGAGAGCTCTCGGCTTTTTTGAACCAGCGGTGGTGACCTGAGTCAACATGAGTTCCACCGGTTGTGGATCTTTACCCGTGATTGGAACCGAGTTAGTAAATATCACCGGTGCTTCAGTTCCCTCATCGGAAAGTACTACTGGATCATCCTTGACTGTCTCGTTTGTGGTGACGGGCTCTTCGGCGACAATGTCTGCATCGGGCTTGTCGTCACCGGAGGCGACTTCTACGACAAGTACGTCATTGTCCCGAGTTGCAGCAGGCAGCTCGGTTCTGTTGTTGTCATTCGTCGTTCCGGTATCGTCCTCGGTCTTCACAACTTCGTCGACATCGCCGCGGTATGTTTCTTCTTCTTCAGCAGTGGCACTGCCATCAGGTCCGACACCAGTTACGACCGTCTGCTGCACTTGAACTGGTTCCGGCGCTCGATCCTCAACCGGTGCGGGCTCGCTTTGGACCGTTGCGTCTTCCGTTGATAGGGAAGCACCTCTGGCGTTGTTGCCAGCTACTTCTTGGGTGTTGTCCGCAGGCTTAGCCGCCTCGGCATCCTCGGTGTTAGGGATGTCCTGGTTAGGTGCCGGGGCTGGTTCTTCAGGCAACGCTACTTCGTCATCGAAGACTGTTGTCGGAGGGGTGTCGTTGGTGTTTGAATCAGACTCTTCCGCAACGACCGGCGACTCAACGGGGGCTGGAAGAGGTTGCACTGCTGGACGTTCAATAGGCTGTACCGCCGGTTGGGCCGGGACTGATGTGGATTCAGCTTTCGGCTCGACCGGCGCCGGTTCGACTACTGTTGGTCTCGTTTGTTCTGGGACCGGCTCAACAATCGGCGCTGAATCGATTTCAACCACTGGAGCTGGTTCGACTGGAATTGGGCGAGGCGCCTCACATAGACCGCCATCTTCGGTGCCCAAACCATCACCGTCTGGATCTGCCGTCGCAGCATCGAGACACGCAGGAATCGGCGTCGGAGCCGCAGTTGCCGTTCCAGCTACGATCGGTGCTGGAGTAGAGGTAGAGGCAGGAGCCGACGGTGGAGCGATGACTGGTGCCGGGGTCGCAGCTCGGGCAACCGGAGCAACATACGCCGGAGCCGACGACGGAGGACCCGAATACACAACTCGAGCAGGAGCCGCCGGAGCCAGATCAACCGGATCAGCAGACACAGGAGCCGCCGGAGCCGGAGCAACCGGATCAGCAGACCCAGGATCAGCCACAACCGGAGCAACATACGCCGGAGCCGACGACGGAGGACCCGAATACACAACTCGAGCAGGAGCGGCAGCTAATGACTCAGATGGAGCCGACTGGTCGACTGGGAACACGACCGCTTGGGCCGCTGGCATTTTCGGACTTACAACCGGCGTATCGGTAACGTAGGCAGGAATCGACGACGGAGGACCAGTGTAAGACTGGGCGACTGTTGGGACCGACGACACAAACGCTGGCGCAGCCATTTCAGTGTCCGACGTAGTTATGTCGGCGTTGGGAGCTGGCGACGGTACTGGACTACTCGACTTCGGACCAGCGACGTCGACGACGCATGTCCAGTCGTTCTCCCAGCCGTAACCATCATTATCGAGGTCGGTTGCGCCACTCTGACACATCGGATAGCCCTGGTCAGCCTTGACCGACATTGGCATGGGTATCGCCTGAGCGTCATCGAAAGAATTTGATTGCCTCGACGTAGAACCCGCAACCGAGATAGTCGGGGATTGTGGTCGGGCCATGGTCGACGTCGGCAACGCAGATGCTGCAGGCATCACTGCACAAGTCAGACCATTTTCGATTCCCCAACCGTCGCCGTTGAGATCGGAGTTACTTCCATTGGCACAGACCGGATGATCGACCATCGGGACGACCGCTGGTGACCCAGAGTCGGCGTTACTAAAGCCAACCTGGGTCGCTAAACCTGATTGGTTTTGCGAAACCTGACCTTCATCAGCTTGGACTGAAGGTGCCATTTGCCTTTTCGGCAACAGCGTGCTCGGAGCAGATCGCTTCGGCTGACCTTTCAGCGGTTCGCTTGAAGCTGCGACTTGGGTACCGTCCAAATCTTTGATATCGACCGTGCTCTGTTGAGAGTGAACAGATGCTTGCGTTCGACCGATGTTGGCGTTGGTTGGCAGTTCAGCCTCTGCCGAGACCTGTTCGATTTTGCCAGTCTCAGGTTGCTCGTCAGAGTCAGGCGAACCCTCTTGGCCGGCAAGATCGAGATCGGTGTTCTGTGTTGCGGCGTCGTCGTCGGAAGAAGGCAGAGCTGAAAGCGAAGCAACGGCGCCGGTCAAAATGGCAGAGAAAAGAACAAGAACGCGACGAGATCGCCGTTTGGCCACCTCAGCCTCGCCAAGATTGGGCTGAACTGGATTCATCGATAAAACCGGCTTAACGGTATCGAGAGAACGCTTCGTATCGAATGCATTGTTCATTTTCTAAACCCACCAACCGCCTTGAGAACTAAAAAATAATTCTACATGTACACGCCCACTCAGTAAATTAGCCTATTACCTATCGTCGCATGCTCCAAATTTCGTTACAAACTGCCTTCGTTTGCTTCTCTAAGCATGGCCAAGAATGGCTAAAACACTGACAAACGGCCCCGACGTTAGAAAATGCTGGAGACTGAGTCGGAAATCTCGAAAAACGGAAATTCGCCGAACTTTGACCGCTCTATGACTCTCCTCATCAGCTTGGCACAGGAATCGGATCCGAAACAGGCGGTGATCGCTTCTACCCAAAAAGCTCTCGCAGCCGGTTAATGTCGAAACCTTGTTCGTTGCTTGCCCTGATTAGAACGTGCTCCCGGGACGCTATTTCTGCTGCCGCCTCCGGTATCGAAGCGGCAACATCGTGAGGAATCACGACCGCCCCATGGCGATCAGCGTGAACTAGATCGCCCGGGCCGACCGTCATTCCATGCACATGCACAGTCACAGCAATCTCTTCGACCCGGACCCATGCGTGTGACGGCCCAACCCTCCCGGCGAGAAGACCGAACCCTTCGGCTGAGTCCTCAATGTCGCGAACGCTTCCGTTGGTGACTACCCCGAGAGAGCCGAGGCCTCGGTGCAGGTTGGTGTTAACCTCCCCCCACCACGCCCCGTAACCGGGTATCGGGTCAAGATCTTGTATAACCGTCACTGTTGGTTGCGGTCCTGAGCTGATGTGTTCGTAGTACTCCAATCGAAGGGCTTGGGCTGCGTCGGGCGATCGAGTCGAGGGTTGCATCGATCGGATGGTCGCCGTTCGGGCGTAACCAACAATCGGACGGCTAAGCGGCCGGGGACAAACGAATGGCTCAACGGTATAGCCCGAGCCTCGTCGTTGCGGAACCAAAACCTCCAACGCATTGCAAACCGTTGGGGTATCCAGCAAGCGCAGAGCCTGCAGTTCTGCTTCGGTGAGGTTGGCCATCTCACGAGGCTAGTGGGATTGATCTATGCGACGAAATTGAACTGACTCTCAACCGTGTAGGCGTACAGCCGACGGTGCTAGAGAGAACTGCCGGTTATTCGATTGCTCACGTGGTGAGCAGACATTGACCGAACCGATGTCACCAGTAGATACACCCAGTAGATACGTAAATATTGGTAGAGATAGTTTCGACAAATAGTAAACCTAGATACATACATCCGGATAGTAGGTAGAGTCCGAGAACGTTCATGCTTGCAGCCATTTCAACCCAGAACTGGATATCAGCTGGCCTAATCAGCCTTGCCGCCGTTCTCGCTGTCGCGCTCTTGCATCGCATGCGAGACGCCATTGTTAACCGATTCGACTTCCGCGACTATGTGGTCGACACGGCCCGTCGGATCCTCATCGGGATCATTCTGGTTGTAGCGTTCCTGTATGTTCTCCAGCTGCTCGAAGTAGAGCTAAGCCCGCTTCTCGGTGGACTTGGCATCTCTTCAATCATCGTCGCTGTGGCCCTGCAACCAGTATTCGGAAATCTGGTCGGCTCAATCTTGCTTCACGGCAGCCGCTACTTTCGACCCGGCGATCAGATCGAAACGAATGGCATTGTCGGAACAGTTATCGACATCAGCTTCAGGTCGGTTGAGCTTCTAAACTTCGACGGCGTTCGGGTATACGTGCCAAATCTAAAGGTGTTGGACGCTCCACTCACCAACCAAACCGCTGACGAACTACGGCGAACCACGCTTCGGTTCCAAGTCTCATACGACAGCGATTTACGAGAAACCCAGAAAGTCACTACTCGAGCCCTGCGGCTAGTAGATGGAATCGCCGATATGCCGGCAGCAGAAATTCTGGTTGAGAACTTCGAAGACTCTGGCATTTCAATGATGGCTCGTTTCTGGCACCCATCAGAGGAACTTTCGGCCCGCTGGATCGTAAGCGAGGCGGCCATAGCCATACGCGAAACCCTGGCCGAGAACGACATCACAATCCCCTACCCCCATCTGGTTGTTCAGAATGGCTCTGACCGAGCTCCAAGTCGAAACGATGATGACGCCGATCACAGCGTGAATCCATTTCACCAACCGGACAGTTCGCGACCTAAAGAAGATCGTTAGCTCACCCAAACGACAGCAACGAAAAAGGCTCCCACCCGTTGAAGGTTGGGAGCCCGAGTCGCTAGACGATTAATCAATGGTCAAGCCAGCTAGCTATGGACTTCTGCTTCCAGCCATCGTTCGGCGTCGATCGCCGCCGTGCATCCTGAGCCAGCTGCGGTGATGGCTTGGCGATAGATGTCGTCTTGAACGTCGCCACAGGCGAAGACGCCAGTCACGCTAGTTCGGCTACTGGGTGAGTCGGTAATCAGGTAGCCATTGTCTTTCATGTCGAGTTGACCCTTGAAAATGTCGGTGTTGGGGCGGTGGCCGATGGCTATGAATAGCCCACTGACTTCAAGTTCGGACGCTTCGTTGGTTTTGTTGTTTACCAGTTTGAGTTTTTCCAACGCCTGGTCGCCGATAATCTCGGTTACCTCGGTGTCCCACATGAAAGTGATCTTGTCGTTGGCCATAGCCCGGTCTTGCATAATCTTCGACGCTCGAAGCTCATCACGACGGTGAATAATCGTTACCGAGGAGGCGAACTTAGTTAGGAAGGTTGCCTCTTCTAGAGCTGAGTCTCCACCGCCAATAACTGCGATCGGTTTGTCTCGGAAAAAGAAACCATCGCAGGTGGCGCAGGTCGAAACACCATGGCCAATGAGTTCCATTTCTCGGTCCAAGCCCAACATGACCGACTGGGCCCCGGTCGAGACGATCACCGACTGCGCCAGATAGGTCGGTTCAGCTTCCTCCGCGTTGCCAACCCAAATTTTGAATGGTCGTTCGGAAAAGTCCACTTTCGACGCTTTGACCGTTTCGATCTTGGCCCCGAATCGCTGAGCCTGCTCCTTAAAACTGGCCATCAAATCTGGCCCCATGACCCCACTAGGGAATCCGGGGAAGTTCTCTACATCGGTGGTAAGCATCAGCTGACCACCAGGCTGGTCACTCGTAGACGACGGCTCACCTTCTAGAACCAACGGCTCAAGGTTTGCTCGGGACGCGTAAATTGCCGCAGTAAGACCAGCCGGTCCACTTCCGATGATGACTACATCATGTACTTCAGGCACGTCGATCAGACATTCGCCAACTCCTTGTTCACAGAGCTCATTCGCTCAAAGACCTATAGCTCAAAGGCTCACTATCACCTGTTGATATCTAAACCCGGGACTAGCTTTCTTTCTTCCGCCAAACCCAGGCCCCGCCAATAAGAAAGACACCACCGATTATGAAATACGCGAGCCACGTCTCGCCGGGCTCAACAAACGGTAGGAGTGCTGTAGCCGAAACAAGCAGCCGAACTAGTAGAACCAGTAACAGAATGAGGAAAACGATGGCGATCAGACTGATTGCCAGCAAATAGACAGCGTTGCGCGAGGCCACTAAGGCCGGGCCAGTTGTCTTATCCCGAACTACGCCGACGTATTGTACGACCGTCGACGATGCCTTGGCGGGCCAATCTTCAGCCGGGGTAGGCGTTGGGGGCGCTATCTGGTCTTCAGCCATCTTTGCGATCTTATCGTTTCCTGCCACTCAACTCGGCTATTCCCGACTAGTTCGCGTCAAATGTGATGCCCTTTTAGCTTTTGAACTGAGCGGCCAGATTGTTCAAGCTCTTGGCAAGCACCATGGTGTCAACGCCAACGATGACGAAGGTAGCTCCGGCGTCTGCGTAGCGCTGCGCCGCATCAGGGGTCGCTCCGTAGACACCAGCCGGTTTACCGCTCGCTCGGATGGCCCGAAGAGCGCCTATTACTGCCTCTTGTACCTCGGGGTGGCCCGGGTTTCCAAGATGTCCTAGAGCAGCCGCAGTGTCTGACGGTCCAACGAAAAGAGCGTCGATGCCATCTACAGCAGCAATTGCTTCAACGTTGGCAAGACCCTCCGTTGATTCGATTTGAGCGATTAGACACACATGGTCGTCGGCTTCGGCAAAGTAGTCGGTGGTAGTTCCCCATCGAGCGGCCCGGCTACTAGCTACGCCGCGAACCCCACCCGGTGGATACCGGCAATAGGAAACAATCGCCGTTGCTTCAGCTGCATCATCAACCATCGGGACCATCAAATTCTGGGCGCCGATGTCGAGCATCCGTTTCAAGAGTGCCTTATTGCCCTCGAATGGACGAACCACAACGTGAGTGTCGTAGGCATCGGTGGCCTGAAGTTGGCTCAGCGTCGAGCGTATGTCGTTGGGTGCATGCTCGGTATCGATGATGATCCAGTCCAGATCCGAGTTAGCGGCTATCTCGGCACAGATACTTTCACCAAGACTGACAAACGCTCCGAACATCGGGCGACCAGAAAGCAATTCTTGCTTGAACTTGTTTGGTTTCACAGTTTGACTCTAGAACACCCGCCGTTCTTGGAGCTACGCTGACTTCCCGACAAGTAACCGGCGGGCTAGCAACCGAGCGCCACGTTTGAGGAAAACAGATCACCCGGGCGGGCAAGCAGGGCTCGTGACCGTCGTAGGTAATAAGTTGCAAGGAATAAGTTGTACCGGATGTTGGTTTGTTACGGTGACGATGACTTCGAACGACTAGAGTCGTCGAACGAGCAAAGAACGCAGAACGACGGAGGTCGTAACAATGTCAGACAAAGTAGTAACGCTCACCGAAGCGACCTTTGACGAGGTAATTAGCGCCTCAGAGGAACCGATCTTGGTTGACTTCTGGGCCGAATGGTGCGGACCATGCAAGATGGTTGCTCCAATCCTCGACGAAATCGCCGAAGAGCAAGAAGGCAAAGTAAAGATCGCCAAGCTCAACATTGATGAGCACCAGTCGATCCCGATGCGATACAACGTGATGAGCATTCCATCGATGCTGCTCTTCAAAGACGGGGAAGTAACTAAGACCGTCGTCGGGGCAAAGTCAAAGGCTCAACTCATCGAAGAACTCGGCTTGTAACCGGAAAGTTCATTACCGATTGCAGCACCATAAATAGTTACTGTTGTACCGAAATGGGAGTGTCTTCAGGCGCTCCCATTTCCCCGTTTTGGAGAGTGGTTGAACCCACTTATCCCGTGTAGGGACACGACCCTAACGCAATCTTGGCGTCCAAAATCTACAATTGGTAGTGACACAAAAGTCGAGTGGGAGAACGGTGGGAGAGACACTATGAACAAGAAAACTAGCGTTGGAGTGCCCGTATTATTAGCAGCGGTACTAGGTCTAAGCGCCTGCGTGCCAACAACCGAACTCGAGTCAACCCAGCCAACAACCCAAGAACAGGCAGTTGAAGCTGGCGAGACATCTGGCGGCGAGTCTGCAACCGACGACGGCGCACAAGCAACTGACGAGGGAGCGGAAGCAACCGATGAACCTGCAACTGAATCAGAAAATAGCGGTGAAACCTCAACCGAGACAGACTCTGACGACATAGCGCAAGGTGCCGACGACGCTATGCAAGAAGAGGAAGAGGCATCCACTGAGTCAGTGAATGATTCAGAGCCTGAACCAGAAACCGCTGAAGAATCAGAAACCAATGACCAAGCGGTGGTCGACAATACGCCGACCAAAATCGAGGCCCCCCAGTGCTTCAAAGACAAGGTCAACGATCGGGGTGAAATAAAGTTTGCTTCCGGCGCGTCGTCTGGAACAGTCAACCAAAGCGTCCTCCGCGACGAAGCGGACCTGTATCGGTTCGACGCTAACGAAGGACAGAAGTGGGCCTTGACTCTCACCTCACTGGAAAACAACGCCATCTTTAACCTGTATGCCCCTACCACCGGCAGCATCACAACCCAGAATGATCTCGGTGGCCTCAACGGCGTACTTGAGGAGTCAGGCACCTACGAAATTTGCGTGCTGTCCTCGGCCCGAAATGCTACTTACGAACTGGTGCTCACCATCGACGGGTAACGATAGCCGGACAACCAAAACAGTTTCATAGCGCATATCTATGGGCCCACACCGATGACGTGTGGGCCTATAGACGTCTAGGCGCACCTAAGCTGACGAAGGCTACGTTCGGTTGGCGAAAACAGCAAGCGTTTGGTCGCGGGCAGCAGCGATAATGTCGACCACTGCGTCTGGCCTGCGCCGAGGGAATCCTTCAGCGGCGACGAGTACTTTCTCGTTCGGAATTAGCACAAGCGTTCTGGAGTCGGCAGCTCGAAGCAATTCTGCCTCCCTCTCCAAGAGCCGACGGGCTCGAGCGCGAATTACGCTTCCGCCTGGTCGGGCGGTCGGGGCCGATATCAGGACAACATCATGACCTTCGGGAACAACAACATCGGCGTGGGTCGATGAGGCCACGGCTCCATCGACATACCTTGAACCATTGATCACCTTCGGCTGGAAAAGACCGGGTATTGCTGACGTTGCTTCGAGAGCGTCGCCCAGTGTGTCCGGGGTCTGGTCACGCCCAAAGACGACTGTTCTACCGTTGTCAAGACAAACGCTAGGCACCCAAAGCTGCCTAGGCCACTCCTTGGTAGCTGCAAATTTCCGCAACATCAGTGTGGGAAAAAGCCCCGCCGGAAGCAAGCCAACGACTGCGGTCGGAACCCCAACGTGGCGAACACAAAGAGCCAGGCCGGGAGCGACCGGACGCATGGCCCGTAACGGGTGTCGTAGCATTTTTGAACCAGCCGACCGCATCTGATCACGCTCGCTGTCGGTTGGCGGCGACGAGATCATGTCGATGACATCATTGGTCGGAACCCCGGCAAGCAGCGTGGCCGCAATGGAGGCTCCCGCCGACGTACCAACAATACGATCGGCATCGGCTGGGTCTCGACCAATGGCCTCGCGGACTCCCTGAATCACGCCAAGATGGTAGGCCCAGCCCAAGGGCCCTCCAGCGCCGAGCACGACTCCAACCGTCATGGTTTACTCTGCGGATTTCCCCCAAGCGGATTGATCGAGGACCGATTGACCGCCACGTCAGATCAAGCCAACGTCGGCAACAATGTCGACTAGTGCTGGTCCGTCGTAGGCCAGGGCGGCGGCCAGCATCGGAGCAAGTTGATCAGCTTGTTCGACCCTGAACCCCAGGGCGCCACAATTGTCGGCGAAGGTGGCGAAGTTCGGGTTCTGAAGGCTGGTTTGCCACACGTCAAGATCGGCTGAACGTTGTTCTTTGGAGATCTTGCCTAGCTCACCGTTATTCAGTAGCACGTGGGTGATGTTCATATTGTATTTGGCGGCCGTGGTGAGTTCCATCGGATACTGACCAAAGCCACCATCACCGGAAACGCTGACAATCTGCCGGCCGGTTTTGGCTGCCCACGCCCCCATCGCACCGGCAAAACCAAACCCGATAGATCCGAGATAGCCCGACATTAAGACTGTGTGCTGCTCAACTTCAAAGTACCGACCAAAGCTGTAGGTGTTGTTGCCAACGTCTACAGAAATCACGGCGTCGTTGTCGATTGCTGACGCGAGTTCAGCGAAGATCGTGGCCGAACTAAGCCCCTTGCCTCGATCGTCGTCTCGGCGTGATTGCTTCTCTGCGGTCCAGATGGCTCGACGCTCGGCTACTTCTTTCGTCCGGTCAGAACCAACTGACTGGGGTATGGCCGCGGCGATTGCGCTGGCGGTAACGCCAACATGGCCGAGAACCCCGACAGTCACCGAATGGAACCGGCCAATCGCCATCGGGTCATGATCTACCTGAACAATTGGCTTATAAGAGGAAATGCCAGTGTGATTCGAGAACGAGGCGCCGAACGCCACGATTAGATCGCTTTCATTCATAAACCAACTAGCAACAGGGGTGCCCGATCGGCCAAGTACTCCGCAACCCAGCGGATGTTGGTCGCTGATTTGGCCCTTACCCTTGAAGGTTGTGGCTACTGGAGCTCCGAGACGTTCGGCCAAAGCAATGATTGGCTCCATGTCGTAACGGGCACCGGCTCCAACGATTATCAGCGGACGCTCTGCTTTGGTCAGTAACTCAACTGCGCTATCAAGCGATTCTGCCGGCGGAGGAAAACTTCGAACTCCGACCCGGCCAGTAGGTCCCGATGCCTCGGCCTCACTTGGCTGAACCTGCACCTCGTCGGGAAAGACAAGGTGGGCTACATCAGCTTCGACCAGCGCTGTCTTGCAGGCCAAATTCATCAGTTCGGTATGGTCAGAACCAGCATGAACAGTTCGGCTATATCGAGCAACGTCGGCGAATGCAGCCTCTAGATCGAGATCTTGGAATGCTCCACGGCCCATTGTTGACGACGGGACTTGACCAGATAAAGCAAGCACAGGGGCCCGATCCACTTTTGCGTCATAGAGGCCGGTTAACAAGTTGGTACTGCCCGGACCAGCTATTCCAAAACATGCAGCTGGTCGCCCCATCAGCTTTCCGTAAGCCGAAGCCGCAAAGGCGGCAGCGCCCTCGTGACGAACACCGTAGTAAGACAGGTCGCCTCGGATCTCGGCTTGTCGCATCGCGTCGCCAAAACCAAGGTTGGAGTGACCAACAATGCCAAAGACGGTGTCGACGCCCCACGCAACCATCGTCTCAACCATGGCATCAGAAACGGTTCGCGTCCTCGGGGGCTCATCGGGAAGCGTGGCGTAGATACCATCTTCTCGTACCTCGACTGGATAGCACGGAGGACCATCGTTGAATGGGCCGGGGGGTGCGCCAGTAGTTGGATCAAAGTCATACCCGTGCCACGGGCATCGAAGATGGCCTCCTTCGATTGAGCCTTCTCCAAGCGGCCCTCCCTGGTGAGTGCAATGATTGTCGAGACAGCCGTATGTTCCCTCATGATTGGTCACCGCTAAGGTGTGATGACCAATCGTCACGGTAGTAACTCGGCCCTCTGGTAGCTCCCCGTGGTCAAGAATCTTGTGCAAGCTGCTAGTCATGGGTATTGTCCTCGGTTCGTTACGGGGCTATTGGTTTCAAACAATCTCGGAGTCAAATCTTTACGGGGCCATAAACCCTGAGTACCGGACTCCAGTGAGCCTGGCCATCTGATCATCCCACGTCGCTAGGTCGGACTTCTGGAATTTGCTGAGATGGTCGTGGCCACAGGCTCGGGCCATAACACTCATCAATTCAACCGACGCGTCGAAGAACCTGGCAAGGCGTTGGCTTGACGCTTCAACGTCGAGACGAGCTCGCAGTTCTGGTTTCTGCGTGGCGATTCCAGCTGGGCAATTGTTCGAGTTGCACATTCGGGCCGCCACACAGCCGACGGCCTGCATAGCGGAGTTGGATAGCGCGATGCCGTCTGCACCAAGGGCGAGGGCTTTGACAAAATCAACCGGAACGCGAAGGCCGCCGGTAATCAACAGGGTTACTCGCCCCGAAGCCCCTTTCTCGTCAAGAAGCCGCCGGGCTCGGGCCAACGCTGGAATTGTAGGAACGCTGATGTGGTTGCGGAACATCTCCGGCGCTGCTCCGGTCCCGCCCCCACGGCCATCGAGGATGATGTAATCGACGCCAGCATCGAGGGCGAATCCGATATCGGCTTCAATGTGATTAGCGCTGAGTTTCATTCCAATCGGGATACCACCGGTTACTTCACGCACCCGATCGCCGAATCGACGGAAGTCGTCAACCCCAGAGAGATTGGGAAACGTAGACGGTGAAATGGCATCCTGCCCTGAAGGAATTTGGCGAACCTCGGAGATCTTGCCGGTGTTCTTTGATCCGGGGAGATGCCCACCGGTTCCGGTCTTGGCTCCTTGGCCACCCTTGAAATGGAAGGCTTGTACAAGCTCCAACAACTCTTCCCTATACCCGAATTGGGCGCTGGCCAGCTCATAGAAGTAGCGGCTGTTAGCCTGCTGTTCTTCAGGGAGCATGCCCCCTTCTCCTGAGCAAATTCCGGTACCAGCCAATTCAGCGCCAGTAGCCAGCGCTACTTTTGCTTCCTCCGATAGCGCCCCGAAACTCATGTCAGAAACGAACAGCGGAATCTTCAGGTGGAGGGGCTTGTTCGCCTCCGGTCCAATGACAAGTTCGGTACCAACCTCGACCTCATCAAGCAGCGGCTGAGTGGCCATCTGGGCCGCCATAATCTGAAGGTCGTCCCAATGGGGAAGTTCACTCCTGGGAACTCCCATTGACGTCATCGGACCGTGGTGACCCAGCTTCGTCAAGCCATCCCTTGCAAGTTCGTGGATGAAGGCAACGGTTGGTTCTTCAGGGGTGGCCCGCGCAGTGGGAGCCTCGGAACCAGCAACATCGACTGGTGTGCCGACCGGTTCAGCGTCGACAACGCTCGCGATTCCTGAAGTACCGACGAGGTCGTCATCAAATTGGGCGTGCGTGCCGTCGCAATACGGGGGTGTTCCGGTGCGTTTGCATGCGCAGAGAAAAGCTTCGCCGTCGGTATCGGAAGAAAAGGCCAAGGGCGTGAAGTCGGTCCCGGCGTGGGAGCCATCGCAGAATGGCTGATTCTGCGACCCCCCGCAGGCACACCAGAACTTCTCTTCGCCTGCGTTTAGCTGAACGGGCACTGGCTTATTGTCGGCGATGATCGGTTCAGTCATTTCGGATTCTCCCGGGTTGCGTTGATTGCGTTCAATTAGTGGTAGTACGAATCTGAGGCGCGCCTCAGTCGATTGGATCGGCGAGCGTCCCAGCGAGAATCTCAGTTCTCGGTTGGCCGTCCGCCGGGATCGCCGCCAGCACAGTCTTTGTGTCGAAGTCGATGATTTGAGCCAGCAACCCCATCTCGTCGTCGATCCACGATGCGAAGTAGAGCCCTTCCCTCAAACGGACCATTTTCACGAACTCCTGAAGTTCACCGCGAGGCACGCTCGAATGGCGAATGTTGCCATCAAACGTGTTCGTAAACTCCCATCCGTTGTCGTAGGTATAGCTGATCGTCTTGCCGTCGAAATCGGCTATTGCGTCTTCGTTGCTCATTGGCTGGTTCCTTTGCTTGCTCGCTGAACGAATCCTTGGCCTTCGAGGCAGCATCCGCCGAACTCTCGTGGCAAGTACAATTAGATCTGTTGGGTCCTATTTGGAGAAGCGCCACATGGACAGTTTGTATACAAGTTGTCAATTAAAGTACAGACTGTATCTCAAAATAGTGGGGTGTGTGCCAGGTGGAGCATGAGCAGCGAGAAAATCCGAGAACTCGACGAGTCCGTCGCCTCATTTTGGAAACAGCCATAACTGTGCTGCTTGAGAGTGGTGCCCAAGACGTGACCGTTGCGATCGTCGCCCACCGGGCCGACGTGGCCAGAACGACGATCTACCGGCACTGGCCCGATCAGCAAAGCCTTCTACTGGCGACAATTCAGGCGATGACAAAGCCCCATCAATCGCCGCAGTTGGCCGGGCCTCTCGCTGAGGATGTACGGACTGAACTCGACCACCTACGGACCAGACTAGTAACTCGTGAAGTGCGCTCGGTATTCGGAGCTCTGGCCGGCCATGCAGCCCAGAACGACGAATTTCAGTCAAGCCAAAGACTTTTTGTTAGTGAACTAACCCAACCAATGGTCCACACTCTCGAGGCGGCCAAGCGTCGAGGGGAGCTAGCAACCGACCGGGATTGCTTGCTTGAAGCAAACCTGCTCGTGAGCCCAGTCCTTCATCAATATCTGGCTCTTTGCGAAGATATCAGCGACCAACTACTCGACGAAGTTCTCGATCGGTGGCTCCTAACCACGTAAACAATCGAGCAAAGCCGCAGTGAGTCGACCTAACACCAGTGGACAATGTGGCACCAAGCGCCACCATTGAACAACCACCCTTTTTATACCCATATAGCACCTTGATAGCTGCATTTGTACCCGGCACCGGATAGGGTGTGGGGTACGTGAGCTTCTAGGCACCCGCCGCCTAAGAACCGCGAGTTCTACACACAGTTCTTGACCCAGGGGGTATCCCTAATGCGCACAATTCCGGATTCTGTGGTTGTCGGCATTGGTAAAGGTGGTAGCTGCAAAACAACGCTGGCCACACAACTTGCCGGCATCTGGGCCAGCGAGGGCAAGAAGGTGCTACTAGCCGACCTCGACATGCAGGCGTCGGCAACCAAAGTCGTCGGCCTTGACCCGGCCCAACACGGTGATGGTCGACACCTAATGGACTCGGTCATGTATGGCGATGAACTCGTCACGGTACAAGCTCGCGACAATCTACAAATCGTCGGAGCTGGGCGGCACACGAAAACCCTGTCGAACCACCTAGTTTCGGCCGACAACGCCATCGAATCATTCGCCTTGCCGTTCGAGAAGCTCCTAGCTTCTGGTCGTTTCGACCGCGTGGTGTTCGATCTCCCCCCATCCGGATCATCCCGCCTAGCCGACATGGCTATGCAAACCGGCAAGTACCTGCTGGTTCCCACCAGCAGCGGCGTCGACAACATCGAAGGTCTCCGGGTGCTCGCTGGTGAGCTTGAAGAGCTGGAATCAGACATCCTCTTATTGGGCGTCGTTCTCATGAAGATCAGCGCCGCCGCTCCTCGAAAACGAGCCGAGGCCCGAGAAGACGTAGCCGAAATTCTTGCTGGGGTTGCCGACCCATTCCAAACAATTATTCGTGAAGCTGGCGCCGCCTACGATGACAGCCGTAAAGCTGGCCTTTTTCTCCATGAGTATGCAGAGTGGGCCACTACCGTCTCGGTATCGAATCAGATTCAGAGCAAGATCAAGATTCCTAGCAACCTCGCTAACTTGGCCCGAGAATTTTATGAGCTGGCCGATGAAGTAGACGACCGAATCGCGTTGGCGGAGCGACTTCTCGAAGGAGCCACCCAATGAGCAAACGAACGCTAGGTAAAGCTCGAGGTCTTAACTCGATTGCCGATCCCGCAAGTTTCAAAGGATCCAGCGGCCGACGACCGTCACCTGAGGCTGAAACGCCTCCTCCTCCGCCCGTTCCGGAACCGGTCGTGGTCGACGAACCAGTCGACTCAGTGATCGTTGAAGACGCCCCCGAAACAGAGGCGACGCCAGAGCCAATCGAAGCCAACGCAGTCGAAGAACATCCCGACCAATCGGCGCCAGCAAAACGACCATCGTCGCGAGGCGCCATTGGAGCCCGAAAACGTCGAGAACTTTCGGTTCCAATTCCGGTAGCCGAAGCCGTTGAAGCGACCGGGGTTAACCCCGCCGACCTTGTGATGGCGGCCTACAAAAAGCATAGCGATTCGCTCTACGCCGGATCCGGCGGCCGAATGGTTTCACGAGGCCGACAACGCCTTCGGGTATCCATCTCTGATTCTGACTTCGACAAGATCACTCGACTAGGCGAACTCCGCGGTTGGAACCGATCAGAAACCGTCGCCGTCCTTCTAACCATGGACCTGCTAGCCGAGTCGGCTTCCTAAGCTCTGGCGCCCCACCCGCATTCGACCGGACCATGATCTAGCCTGAACCCATGGCAGATATGAGTACGGTTCGAAATTTCCTTTCCGAAGAAACGGGTTTAGCCACTGTCAGCACTACCCAAAAAGATGGACGGGTCCTCTCGAGCGTCGCCAATTGCGGTGCACTCGCACACCCGATAACAGGTGATGAGTGTGTTGCTTTAGTGTCACGTGGAAACGCGGCCCGACTCAAACATATTCGGCGTGGATCTGAACTGACCGTTGCCGTGCGGCGAGGATGGAACTGGGTTTCAGTCACAGGACCAGCAGAGCTGATCGGCCCGAACGATCCAACTGAAGCATTGGATGCCGACGCTGTTCGAATTCTGCTGCGCGATATTTTCTCCGCCGCCGGAGGATCCCACGATGACTGGGATGAATACGATCGAGTGATGGCCGAAGATGAACGAACGGCCATTTTGCTGTCTCCGCAGCGCATCCTTGGACAAGCCCCGAACTAACCAATTCACTGACACAACCGCTAGCCGAGTTCGGCGTCAACCGAACTCACCAAACCGCTAGCCAAGAATGCGCTAGTAAGCACCCGTACTTGTCAGTAGTTGTTGCCGACGAAAGAACACACCTGCTGCTATCAGCAGTAACGCCACCATCACCAGGTATCGAGTGCTAGCACCGGTGAATGCGATCTCCGCCGGGTTGCCGGTATAAGTTGCCGGGTCGCTATCACTAACTACTGTCACGGTGGAACAAGATCCGTCTTCGGAGTCGGTACCGGGAGGGCACACGTCGCCAGCGGTTCGGGCCTCAGCTGTACCAATATTGGTGATAGGCCCCGAACCGGCAGCTGTTGTGATGGAACATTCCATCGATTCGCCAACAGCCAGCTCGACCCTGGGGCACGGAACTGATCCTAGGACATCGTCAGTAACAACCACCTGATCGAGATCGACCGTGCCAGTGTTGGTTACGAGGTAGGTAAATACCAGTTGGTCGCCAACGGTTACTGCCAGCCCTGGTTCAGCGTTAGCGTCTTCACCATTGACTGACTTAACTAAGCTAATTCCCGGGCCGAAGCCAAAGTAGTGCGCCGGATCATCAGTCGCGAGTGGCTGGCCAAACGGGGTACCGTCGGGCCCAACTGGCTGCCCGTTGGCGGAACCAATATTCATGTATTGTCCGCCAACAGCCTCTCCGGTTGCCGAACACGTCATCGACTCAGCGGGCGCTAGGTTTGACGCCGGGCATGTGATTGCACCAAGTACATCGTCGGTAACAACAATGTCGTTGATCTCGAGGTTTCCGGTATTGGTTACGAGGTAGTCAAAGGTAACTGGTTCGCCAACGGTGATCGAGGGGCCGGGGGCCTCATTGGCATCTTCACCGTTGACTGTCTTTAGTAGCGTTAGCGACGGCGAACCACCAAAGTAGTTTGCCGGATCGCTCTGTTGTAGCGGCCCGCCTAGTGGTTGGCCGCTAGGGTCGAGCGGCTGAGCTTCAACTGTTCCAATATTTGTGTAGGGTCCAGAGATGGCGACATCTGCAACGCTGCATGTCATCGTTTCACCGGGAGCGAGAGTCGTCGCTGGACAGGTAATCGGGCCCAGAATGTCGTCGCTGAGCGAAACGTCGACCAGCTCCAAGTTCCCATCATTGGTAATCACGTAGTCAAACGTCACTTGTTCATCTTGTCCGATAGTCTCACCGGAAGGTTCGTTGGCGTCCTCGCCGTTAACATATTTGATAATGCTGATCGACGCATCAGTTCCGAAGTAGTGAGCCGGATCATCGACCTTCAATGGCTCACCGAATGGTTCGCCGTTGGGATCTATAGGTTGACCCGACACGGTGCCAACGTTCATGTACTGACCGGCGGTGGCGACCGCAGCAGCGGCGCAGTTCATTGATCCACCGACGACCAAGGTGGCCGATGGGCACGTTATTGCGCCTAGCACATCATCAACTAGTTCGATGTCGTTAATGTCGATGTTGCCGGTGTTGACGATTTCGTAGGTAAACAACACGGCATCACCGGTCGTTATCGAAGGCCCGGGCGCAGTATTGGCGTCTTGACCATTTACGGACTTCATCAACGTCATCGATGGGTTAGCACCGAAGTAGTTTGCCGGATCGGTTGCCTCGATTGGTTCGTCAACCGGTTCACCGTTGGGATAGACCGGCTGCCCGGTGACGGTTCCGGTGTTTGTATACGGTCCTTCTAGTGCTGGGTCGGTGACCGTACAGGTCATGGTGTCGCCACCAGCGAGCAAAGTCGCTGGGCAGGTAATTGGACCGAGCACATCATCAGAAAGCGTTACCGGATCAAGCGCCACGTATCCAGTGTTGGTGATGACGTAGTCGAATGTTACCGGTGGGTCAGTTGGTGAACCTCCGGCAACTACCGGTCCGGTCGGCACGTTGGCATCGTCGGAGTTAACCGACTTAACCAATGCGAGGCCGGTCTTGACCACTCCCTGGTCAATGTCGAGTCGGTTGTCGTTGATCGACAACTCGATGCCCGCCACTAGGCCAGTTGTAACGTCGCCATCGGAGTCAGCCAGGTCATCAAATTGAGCGTCCGGCATTGTCCAGTACTCGTCGGAAGCTAGCGTCGAGTCGTCGAATTGAATGTTGTACGTTCCAGCCGGCAACTGGTCGAACAGATACATACCTCCACCGGCCGTCACGGTGGTCAGCGGCGTCCCTGCGGTTCCTACTGGGTTGCCATCATCATCGATGCCCCACAGAGAAACTGTGACACCATCAATTCCCGGTTCGCCTGGATCCTGGACTCCATCACCGTTCAAGTCTCGCCAGACGATGTCTCCGATTTCAGCAGCGACGATTACTTCAGGCTTGGCCACAGGGCCAACCATCTGAACCAGACCAGCGGCTCGGCCAGCAACCTGGTTGACATAGATATCGCCCTCAGCGTTGTCCATTGGCAGCAGATCGACGGTGAAGTCGAGTACGTCAGTGGGCAAGAATGGCCCCGGTCGTTGGATTCGCAACCCGGTAACTTCAGCTGCGCTGGCCGGACAATCAGAGGCCGCTCCCGCTCCAGAGAAAACGGCTCCCCCGGCTGGAAGGTCACACCAAACTGTCGAACCGGCTGCACCGTTTGTGGCATCGTTGCCATCGGATACTAGAGAAGCGGTGGGGGTCTTCGTGTAGTAGAGCGTTGCGCCCGTTCCAGCCGTTATTGCTGCTGAAACGAATTCCAATGTGCCGTTGAAGCTAGTTCCGGCAATCCCATCGGCTGGAAGGACGTCTATCACATCAACGTCGCTTAGAGCGCCTGGGAAATCTAGGTTTCGAAACTGTACGAGCCATTGCAACGGGTCAGGATTGGCCTCACCCGGGCGGTTGATGTCGCTTTGAGGAGTTAGGGCTTGTTTGTCAACCGCTACTCCAGTCGGAGCAACAATTTGGATCTGAGCTAGGGCACTTCGAGTATCAGCACCGGATGGATCACCAGGGGAAGAGACCAACGCGTTGTTGGTTTGCGTTCCGTTGGTGGCCAACGAAGATATCAAAGCGGTGTAGGTGATCGGAGGAATGGCGTCCCCAATCGGCAGAGCTCCGAGGTCCCACCGCATATAAATTTGAGATGCTGGACAGCTAAGTTCCGCGCCAACTGGCGATCCAAGCTGAACCACGGTTGGCGCTATTGAGGCGCTGCCCGCTACGTATGACTGGTATTGCGGTAGGCAATCTTCAACCGAAACCGGAAGCAAGGACTGGGTTGGAAAACCGGAGGTGAGGGTTGGGAGCAAGCGGTAGTCCACCTCTTCATTCGACGTGTAACCGGGGACGCTTGTCACCCACGCGCCAGAAACTGAATCCCAAACTTCTTTGTCCAGTCGAACAGCGGCTTGACCCATATTCATTCGGTCGCCCTGAGTTCCCGTGTTGTCTTCGGGGTTGTAGGTGCCGATGGCCCAAGCTGTTGGGTCGATTAAGAGGTCGTCCATGGTGTGAGTTCCAAAAACTCTCTTTCCGGAGGCGAAGTTGGGCAAGATGGTACCAACCGTATTTGGGGCACCAGTTGACGGGTCGGTACCGAGCGCTTCAAGCGCAATCGACACGGTTGAATATGTTCCGACGGTATTGACATTGGCAGGAATCGCTGCGGCTAGTCGTACTTTGCTGATGGCCGCCAGTCCGCCGGGAACAGTATTCGGGTCTGTTTGCCAACCAGTTGGCGAGTCGCCGTCTTCACAGGTCTCGGTGTTGCCAAATGCCCCCGTTCCATATTCAACCTCGAGCGTTACCGGAACGCCTGCTGCTGTGGTTCGGTACGGACCATCATCTCTGTATCCAGAGAACCATACTGCGTCGCCACCGGAAGGAACCATCTGCATTCTTGCTACGGCACTGCTCGTGTAATTTCCCGGCTTGAGTCGAAGCTTATTGTTATCCCAGTTGTCGCAAATCAAGAAACTGACATCTTGGTCGGCGGTCGATTGGTTGAACAGGTTGATTCCCGAAATAACGACCTGGCCAGGCAACAGGATTCCGTCTCCGGAATGAGAAGTGGTGGTGTTCGTTGGACCTTCCCACACGGCGAAACCGGGTCGAAACTGGGTTGGTGGTGTGTTACCGGGATTGTTCGGTTCACCAATAAAGGTCTTCGACCACGAACCTCGAGTTCGGATAGTGCTTGTTACCCGGCGATGATCGTTGAATGGCGGGTTTGCCGTGGGATCGTTAGGAGTGCCATCGACTGATGTGGGATTGAAATCGATGAACTCGTTGTCCCAGGTCAGGTCGGAGATACCAGCCCCGGAACTAACACCCAGGTCAAGAACAGCGTCGTAAGGAATACCAAAGTCGATCCGACCAGCGACGACATAGCCAACACCAGCTGGTAAGGCTTGACCGTTCGGGTAGGAAGCGGTACTTGGCAGTGTGTATGCCGTCGTGTCAGCATTAGCGATCGAAATATTGACCGGTGTACCGGGCCCTCCCGGTTGAGTGCAGGTGAACGTACCAGAGTCTCGAACCGCATTGACGTCGGTTAGGCTGCCGCCGATTCCGAAGCCGGGTGCGGTGTAGACAGATGAGGCCGGGCAGCTGATTAGCTCCGCACCATATTTTTGGAGTGCTCCCGCCCCAGCTGCGATCCAGTTTGGATCGGTCATGACTGGGTACCCATTTGGGGTTCCGTAGAGCGTGTCCGGTGTTAGATCGTCGGTCAAAACTATCGGTGACGCTAATGGCGCTACCCCTTTGCCGCCATTGCCGGTTGAGACAATAACCGATGCCAAATAGTGGAAGCACTTCTTGGCCGGATCGCTAGGACATGATGTGAGGCCGCCTCCACCGAGGTAGCCGGCGTTCTCTATCTGCGACGTGGCGTTTTTGGAGATATCAAACTTCGGACGGGCCGATACCTGAGCGTTTGTCTCATTCGTTACTACCGGAACGGTAACATCATCAGATGTGACCTCAGCTGTGACTGGATCAAGCACAGTTCCTTGCGGAACTTCTGATCGCACCCGGCCGGTTAACGGATAGCTGAGCGTCGAGCCCGGGTTTCTGGTTCCGACGTTGCAGCTAATCGTCTGTTGCGGAAGTGAGGTCCAGGAGGTGGCGGTAACTGGGACAACGGGTGGAGGCAACGTCGCTGGAGTTAATGTGGATCCGGCTCCGCAAAATGGAGGTATGCCGATCGCCTCTACGCCTTGGGGGTAGGTCAGTTCGACTGTGGTGTTGGTCGACGTTCCATTCTCCACCCGAACTTCGACGGTGTATTTAAGATTGTCATTGGTCCGAACTACTCCGTTGGTCGGCCCAGAGTCATTGCCGGGATTGTCGTCTGCATCCCAGACCGGTGTTCCATCCTCTTGGGTTAACAGAACCTCAAAGGTCTCACCGGCCGCGATAGCTGGCGAGGGAACCATTGTTGTTGCAAGGAGCATCAAGGCCGTTAGTAGAACCCATGCCCGTTTGCGATTGACTATGTCGAATCTCGTTGTCACCACCTGACACGAGTCGGCAGTAACTACGGCGATATGCGAGTTGTAGCGGCGGACAGATCAGAATGAGTATCCCGACTCAGTTAACTCTAATTCTAACCAACCATACCCATTCACACCCTACCCAAACATACCCACCAGACGTCCAATAACCGTGCGGGCGGCGTAATCGGATGATCCGGAAGGTTCAACTAACCCAGTTTGCGTTGACTTGTTCACTGCTCGACCCAATGGCGTCAGCGGCGACAATGCAGTTCCCCAGTCGCACACTCGACCACCAATCCAACCCAGACCGCCAACCAACCGACCAAACCCAATCACACCCAATCCAACCCAGACCGCCAACCAACCGACCAAACCCAATCACACCCAACTCAACCCAGACCACCAACCAACCCACCAAACCCAATCACACCCAACTCAACCCAGACCACCAACCAACCCACCAAACCC
>CALAJV010000030.1 GCA_937922805.1 uncultured Acidimicrobiales bacterium
CCGATGCCGTTTCTTGGCCCGATGCCGTTTCTTGGCCCGATGCCGTTTCTTGGCCCGATGCCGTTTCTTGGCCCGATGCTGGTTCTTGGCCCGATGCTGGTTCCTGGCCCGATGCTGGTTCCTGGCCCGATGCTGGTTCTACTGTCTTTTTTGGTTCTGGGGTTTGCGCTTCTGAGGCTGGCAATTGCCCGCTACTTACCAGAGTGATCTGGTCAATCGTCGTGGTAAACCCAGCCTCCGGCCCTTGGTTAACTAGCGATACTCGACTTAGCGCCTGACCGGTGAGATCGAACTCAGCCAGTGGAATTCGCAACGTCGTCGGAGTGGGAGTCGCCGCTACAACTTTGGCCCCATCGACGGTGCTGTGCGCACCAGAAAGCTCGACCGCAAAGGAGGCGGTTTCCGCTGAAGTCTTCATCGTGATCGACAGATAATCGCAGCTAGCCACATCTATCGGCATCGTCGACAGAATCGAAATTGCACCCCATCGCTGAGGAAACGAGGCTGAAATCGCGGTGACGTTCGAGTCTGATGGGGCATCGTAGCGGATATTTTCAACCGACCAAGATGCCGGTTGCCAAGGCGCTACTAACCGACCGTCGTATATCGCCACACAAGCCTCGTCACCCTGAAAGGGTTGCTCGGCAGCCTCAAGGTCAACCTGCTGGACCGATTGATCGCTAGTTACACTCTTCATTTCATCCAAGCGAGGGCCGGCCTCAAATCGGATGTTGTCAACGTTTAGATTGACATTGGCTTCTCCCCCGGCATTGATTATCGAGATCCGGGAAACCTCGTCGTCAGGTAGAACAAAGTTTGCCAGCGGGATGCGAACCTGTTTCATCTTGGCGGTAACCGTTGCATCCTCCAGGTAAGCGGCATCGTTGATACTCAGCGAACCGGCATTGTCTCGACTGGCGTTGTTGAGCCTTACTCGTAGTTTCGGATCACTGGCATCGGATGCAATGTCGAAAACCAGAAACTGACACATCTCAATGTTTGCTGATGGCGTCTCAACCGAGAAGGCGCTCCACCGTTCGGCAAAGTGAACCTCGATTACTCCCGTCGATGTATCCGTGGTTGCTCCCGACCAAGATGCTGGATACCAAGGCTCTTCGAGCGAGTCGACGAACACCGCAACACTGGCATTTTCGCATCCGCTTCGCGAAGCTCCCACTGGTTGCACGAACAAAAACGCGGCCGCTAGGGCGGCGAGCGTGGCGGCAATACCGATGAGGGTTTGCCATCTACCTACAATTGTTGCGTCGCTTCGGTGTTGACTCATGACTGTAGCTCCCGGTGAACCTACTGGTTTGCAGTTGCCGAAGAAGCCAAAAGGTGAAACAGTTCGAGTAGTTACTTGGCTTCTCGTTGGAAGTAGCCGGCGGACAGCCAAAAGTTCCCGAAAACAATTTCGAGATAGGTGGAACCGGATTAGCTACCTAAACGTCTGTAGATGTATGAGGCGCATTCTTCTTCTTCTACTAGCCGTCACCATGATTTCGACTTCTTGCCAGAGCGGTCCAAGTTCGAGCGACGCTGCTACCTCCGATGAAACTAATGCAGAGGAAGCGGCGTCTCCTGGCTACCAGTCGGAAGAGGCAACGGGGATCGACGACCCGGCGACCACAGGCAACGGCAACGAAGCGAACGGCGACGAAGCGAACGGCGAGGATCCCGTTAACGATCAGCCGGAGGTGCAAGAGATTGCCGGTGTCGTCCCGCAGGAATCGTATGGAACTGTTGGTCTATCCGATTGCGACCTTGACCAATTTCCCCGCCGAGGGAACTACGCCGTGTTCAACATCGAAGACGACGATCCCGATGGCGGACTGGTAATGCGCAAAGAGCAGGGTGACGGTCAGCGGCTTGCAGTTCTCCCCCAAGACAGCGTGGTCGTTCCAAGCTTCGATGTCTGCGAGCTCGTTGGCGATAGTGGCGTGTGGTGGCTGGTATTCGACGTGGTCAGCGGTCAGGAAGGTTGGGTTAACGCCGCATGGCTGACCGACAACCCAGGTCCACAGGTTCCTCGTTACCACCAAGGTGAAACCGAAGAAAAAGTTGAGACTCTTCTCGACGCTTTGGCGGGCGAAAATTGGACCGGCGCTCTCTCCGTGCTGATCGGCCAAGGCGTTGCCGCCGATGTGGAAGCGCAAGTTGGAGATCTGTATGGAGCAGACGCGGAAGCCAACTTAGCCGCCTATTGTGATCGCTACATATGTGACGCCCCTTTCGAAATTGTGGATTCGACGGGCACAATCACATCAATTGGATTTGATGACCCCACAGTGAGTGTGCGATTTAGCTACCCGGACGGTGACGTGACCGAGGTGTTCCGAGGACTGGTGTTTGAAGGTCTCGTCGATGCGGTAGCACCTTTGCCGGGACGCTCAGCACTTGCGCTCCGTCAACCGGTTACCCCTATAGAGTCGCTGCTGTCTGACGAATCGGAAGAACCGTCCGACCCGACCTTGCTGGAGGCAGCAGAACAAATACGAGCTGGTTTGATTTCTTCTTCCGGCCCGCAGATCGCCGACGAGTTTATCCCCGACTCGTGGATCGTCATGTCAGGGCGAACGACAATCGAAGACGGGCCCTACGGACCGGCAACGGTAACGGCCGCTGACTTAGCCAATGGCGAGGCTGAATACGTGTTCGAATACACCGAAGCCGGACCGATAATCACCTCAGTAGACGATTGGATGAGCGGCTACCGCCAAAATTCTACACTGCTCGACCCGGACGCGACCAGCGTCAACGCTTCTCTCGGATTCGGCAACTCGATAAACAACCTGGCAGAGCGCTACCCAAACGCCGACATCGTTGAGTTTCATCGTGAAGGCCGAGGTGAGTTGAAGGACTTCAACTGGGCTACGACCCGCATCGTGGTTGAGAAGATTGACGGTCAATGGAAGCTGTTGGCCATAATGGGCGACGCTTGGACGATCTAGACCAGACAAACCACTCGACGAGTTGACGTCCATCTAGACTGACGGGTCTTCGGACCGGTGGGGATTTTTTACGGAGGGGATTCAGGCTCGCATCCGCGAGCCTGAGGCATCCCATAGGCATCCATCCACTAAGGTTGCGGGCCGCCTAGTACCAACGATCTCGATTTCGAAGCCGCCGCTCTCTGATGCCAGATTGGCCGGCACGTAACCCATCGCTACCGAAACATCGCTGTTGTGAGCGTATCCGCCCGAGGTAACCCAACCGACAACAGAACCATTGTGCCAGATCGGTTCATCGCCGATAACGTCTACGGCCTCGTCGCCGACAACACCGGATCCAGTTTCGACCGTCCAGGTGAGCAGCATTTTTTCGGGACCCGACTCCGAGCGTCTCATAAGAGCGTCACGACCGACAAACGACCGTGGACCATCCCGATCTTCAAACTTCACAAAGCGACCTAGTCCGGCTTCAAAAGGAGAGTAGATGGGTCGGTATTCTCGGGCCCAAGACCCGAAACTTTTCTCAAGCCGAAGCGAATCGAGGGCCCCAAGACCAAACAGTTTCAGACCAAGATCTTCACCCGCCCTAATCACAGCTTCGAACACCGATCGTTGACCGCTCGCTGGCATCCAAAACTCATAGCCAAGGTCGCCGGTAAACGAAACCCGTCCGCACCACATCGACGTCATGCCTACGTCGAGCGCTCGAAAGTCCATAAACTTGAAGTGGTCGCCATCCACCCAGGCGTCGTTGGTTAGTCGTTGGAGCAAGGTTCGAGCTTGCGGCCCGGCAATTGACAAACCGCACGTTTCCCAGCCCAGCGTTGTCATCCGAACTGAGCCATCGTTGGGCAGATGCTGCTCGAACCAACGTTGGTAGAATCGCTCGGCAATTCCCGATCCGAACACAATGAACCGTTCGATCTGTGAGCAATTCTGGGTCGCCCCGCCGGTAGCAGTTCGCCATGGGCCTTCGGCTTCCCCAACGCTCGGACCTAAACACGCGATCGTTAGATCGCCGATGAGGCCACCGTTGTGGTTCACTAGCGGGGCGAGGGCCACCCGGCCAGGCTTGGGAATGGCGTTGGTTGATAGCGAATCGAGAAACGTTCGAGCCTCAGGGCCTTCGACAAGAAACTTCGAAAATCCAGTGGTTTCCATCACCCCGACGGCGTTGCGCACTGCCTGTGTTTCCGCTCGGACAGAACTCCAAGCGTTCGAACGGCCAAACGTGACTTCTTCGACTGGTTCCAACCCTGGTTTTTGAAACCACAACGGAGTTTCTAGGCCGTAGCTTGCGCCCCATACTGCGTTGGCCGCGACGAGTCGATCGTATATTGGTGATGTTCGTAGCGGACGGCCTTCGGGTAGCTGTTCGTTTGGAAACTGAATTCGAAACCGACGGGAGTAGTTTTCTCGTACTTTGGCGTTCGTGTAAGCAGGGGTCGCGTAGTCGCCGAACCGGGCTACGTCCATGCCCCAAATGTCGTGCCCAGGGTCACCATCGGTCATCCAGTTAGCGAGGGAAAGTCCTACCCCTCCGCCTTGGGAAAGACCAGCCATCACCGCGCAAGCCGTCCAATAACCTGGCAACCCTCGGATAGGGCCAAGCAATGGGTTGCCGTCTGGCGAAAAGGTGAAGGGCCCGTTGATTACCTGTTTGATCCCAGCGTCGGCGAAAATCGGGAAGTGTTTGAAACCAACATCAAGTGATTCGGCGATCCGATCGAGATCCGGGGTAAGGAGACGCATTCCGAAATCCCACGGGGTTTCTTCGGCCGACCATGGCACCCCACCTCGCTCGTAGGTACCAAGCAGCAAGCCTCCACCTTCTTGACGCATATAGATTTCACCGCCAAAGTCGATGCAGTGCAAAACCTCGCCATGGGTAGCGTTGTGTTCGGCGATGGCCGGAATATCTTCTGTCAGCAAATACATGTGTTCCATCGCCAATACTGGAAGTTCTAGGCCGACCATTCGCCCAACTTCGCGGGCCCACAAGCCGCCGGCGTTAACGACGTGTTCGCAAACGATAGTGTCTTTGTGCTCTCCGGATGCGGTGTCGAACACGTCAACGGCCCAGCTGCCGTCGGCCGTTCGACGGATTTCTCGGGCCCAAGAATTTCGATAAATCTCGGCACCTTTGTTTCGGGCGCATTGAGCGTAGGCGTGGGTCACCCCCGAGGGGTCAACGTGACCTTCGTGAGCGTCATACATAGCGCCAACGAAATATTTTTCTTCCAAAAGGGGCATCAACTTTTTTGCTTCAGCCACCGAGATCAGCTCGGTATCCATACCGAGGTACCGGCCTCGGGCGTGAGCCATACGAAGCCAGTCCATTCGTTCTTCGGTGTCGGCCAGCATCAAACCGCCGGTCAGGTGAATGCCGCAATCTTGTCCGGAAACCTGTTCAATTTCCTTGTACAGCTCAATCGTGTACTGCTGCAATTTGGCTACGTTGGGATCACCGTTTAGGGTGTGCATTCCCCCCGCTGAATGCCACGTAGAGCCCGCGGTTAGCTCCGTTCGTTCAAGCAGAACTGAGTCCGTCCAACCGTTCTTGGCCAGGTGGTAGAGGACGCTGCAACCAACCACGCCCCCACCAACAACAACAACTCGAGTTTCGGTTTTCACCCACCAAAGTTTAGCTGAGTATCGGTGGTAGCTACCGGTTTCCGATAGCTACCACCGACCTCACAAGGATGGAACGACCAAGACGGACCTTTAGATCAGGCCTTCTTCTCGTCGGCGACTACCTGATCGGAGCAACAACGCGCCGCCCAGTATCATCGCTGAAGCAAGCGCTACTTGGAACAACGAATAGGTGCCGGTGAATGCAAGCTGGGGAAGCACGATCGTGAGCTGGGCTCGGTCGTGGTCGTCTTCATCTCCACCAGCTGGGGCGTTACCAGTGGTGTCGTCGTCGGTTTCGAAGACATCGTCGTTCTCGGCGTCAGCGACCGAATCAATATCGACGAGTATCGAACCGTTCGGATACGTAAGTACGTTTCCATCAATATCTATTGGGGTTGCGGCGCCAATTTCAGCCCAGTTATCGATGACTCCGTTGGCGTCGGCGTTCACCGTGAAGGTGATGTCGACCGTAGCGCTGTTTCCTGGCATCAACGGGCCGACAACGGATGTGGTTGCCGTTCCATTGCCTTGCTCAGCCCAGTCTGTATCGGCCAATGTCAGACCAACCGGAAGATAGTCGACCACGGTAATGTTGCTAGCGGTGACGTCACCCTGGTTAGTCAGAGTCAGTGTGAAAGTGATTTCCTGTCCAACGCTTACGGCTGAGAAGTTCGAACCGTCAGCCAATTGTTTGTAGAGCGCTAGATCGAATACTGGCTGGTAGAAACCAAAATCGACAGTCAGGTTTTCGTTGCCGTCTTCGGTGTTCGGATCGTTGTCCGGATTTTCTCCGGTTGGCTCGCCGTCGCCGATTGTGACTGTTCCAGACCAAACGTAGCCAAATGAACCAGGGGTTCCGTTGTCGTCGTTATCGACATCATCATTCGGATCCGATGAGGTTGGCCCAGATGACAGATAACCATCAAGCGGAGCGCCTGGATCCCATTCCATGCTCGGAATTCCGACAATGTAGTCGCCCGGGGCCAGCCCGTCGAACAGGTAAAGTCCATCGGCGTCGGTTCCGGTGGTAGCAATTGCGTCGTTCGCATCTATGGTGCCGTCACCGTTGGTGTCATCAGGTTGTCCGTCGCCGTCAACATCGGTGAACAATTCGACCCACACGCCTTCGATTGGTTGCTCGCCGGAGTCGATGAGGCCATTGTTGTTGTCGTCGAACCAAACTTGGTTTCCAACCGAGTACGTGCCTTCTGCCGGAATAACTGTAACTCCGGCTGGATCGTGGTCGTCTTCGTCGCCCCCAGCTAAACCGCTTTCACCGATCTCGTCATCGGTGGTGTCGTTGGGGCCAGTTGGCTGATTATCATCGGCCGGATCGGTGTTAGGAGTCGAGTCAATATCAGTCGCTGGGTTACCATCACCATCGCTAGCTCCCGCGATCTCAGCCCAGTTCACCAGAGTTCCTGAGGCGTCAGCATCAATCGTGAAGCTGATGTCGACCGTGGTCGACGTAGCTGGAGTCAAAGGTCCGGCGATAGGAGTGTTCAACGTCGCAGTACCGTCGCCGTTATCGGTCCAGTTACCGTCAGCCAACGTCAAACCAGCAGGTACGTAATCAACCACCGCTATATCAGTCGCGTCTACCGCACCCTGGTTAAACACTTCGATCGTGAAGGTAACCGTCTCGCCCGGAGCAAACGAACCAAGATTCGTTCCATCAGCAAGCTGCTTAGTTAACGCCAAGTCGAACGGCGCTTGGAAACCGAAGTCGAGCGTGTGATCGTTTTCCCCTGCTCCACCTGAAGTGTAGGTGATTTCGGGGAACCCGTCAGCGGCTGCGACACCGTCAGAATCTCGAACGTCGTCACTACCGTCGCCTACTGGCGCAGCATCGGCAACGGTAGCTGCCCAGCCGTCGAGCACCCCGCCGACGGCGAAGTCAGATGCGTTGTCCATGCGAATTACGTAGTCGGTATTGGCATCGACGTCGAAGTAGTAGTCGCCGTCGGGGCCAGTCGTCGTAGTTCCGACTAGCGTTCCAGCAGAGTCATATAGGTTCACGGTTGCGCCAACAACCGGGGCTTCATCCGGATCTTGGACGCCGTCGCCATCAATGTCGAACCACACGTAGTTACCGATTTCCACCGGAGCTGGATCACACAACGCTTCGATGTCGCCGAGGCCCGATGCTTTACCAACAACGCCGGTAGCTGATCCGTCACCGTCGATTCGGCCAGCGAAAAGAGCGTACGCCTCTACCGGGCCGCCGGTCTCATTATCGAGAGAGACGACGCTGCCGGTGTATATGCTTCGCGGGACCAGGGTATCAGTGGCGTTCGTGCCAGGCGCATAAAGGAGCGCTGTGTTGATTTGGGCCAAACCACCGTTGATGATCTCGTTATGAGTATCGTCGCCTCCCGATCCAAGCGGGTTGTTAAGCGGATTTCGCCCATCACCCCAATAGAACTCATCGGAGTCGAACATGTCAGCCCCAGCAGCATTTCCTGGTCTTGATCCACATTGGTTAGCGGCCTCTGGCACGTAGCTGTTGGTCGCCGAGTCCCAGGCAATACACAGCAGCTCAGAAAATGGCTCCGTCGACCAGTCGTAGTCGTTAATGTCGGCGGCCATGTCTGAACCGCGATCACGGTAGGCAACTGTCATGTCGTCTCCGTAGAAGACGATATCGCTCAACGTGAGCTGGCTTAGGAATGTTCGGTTGTCGGAATCCCAGTACGTCGAGTTGAAATGCGCCTTGGTGCTGGTGTCCCAGTTTGAAACAAGGGTGAACGCACCGGTCGCAGGCGAAACTGCGTACACATATGACTCGTTGTCGGCTTCGGTCATGGTCGATTCGCCGGTACAGACCATGCCAGCGAACAACATGCCGTCTTTCCAGCCGAGAGCGAAGGGTCGGATATCGTCCGCGGGGCTGGTGCACGACGGGCCGCCGGCTTCGTCGAGCACCGTGTCTTGGTCTAGCGGTACCGCCCAAGTCGACACAACCGCACCTGATGCAACGTCGATACCAACAACACTTCGGGTGAGGAGATCCATGGCGTAAAGCACCGAATCGTCCGGCGACATTTGAATGTCACCCCACGAGCATTTGTGGGCGTTGTCGTGAATTGCCTGGTTTTTCTGAGGTTCAAAAAGGAAGTCGACGCCGTGCAGATCATCACACGTTGGCCCATCGTAGAACACGGTGGCAGAGCCAGTCGCTGCCCCGGTTGCAGAGTCGATCGGAGTGGCGTAAATTGCGCCGGGACCGCCGGGGCCGTAGTCCGAGCCGGCCTTCAGAAAGGCTGCGGTGTAGATGACGCTATCGGTTTCGTTGTATGCGACACCCCAGGTAGTGCCCATCTCGCTGTTGACCGCGAGCTTGTTCGGTGGTGCGTCCTGCCATGCTGGTAAAGCAGCCGCATAGTTCGTTGGATCAATTGCCGTTGGTCCAACGGTGAGGTCCGATGCTTTGAACGACACAAGCACATCGGTGGCGGCGTAGTCGCCGGTGGCATGATCATCGAAGGCATAGCAGGGCACGGCCAAGTGGGGGTCGGCTTGGCAGTATTCGCTAGGTTCGAAAACCGAGTACGCAAGATCGCAGACCCCAGGGTCGGCGAACTGGACTGCCGAGGCACTGATAGCACCAGCGTGGGCTGATTCCATATGAGCCGGGATGACGAACTCCACCCGAACCCGGGCTGTGATCCCAGACAAGGTAAAGTCGCCGTCGGCATCGGATGTCGTAGTGGAAACGAGGGCACCAGTTGCGTCGTAAGCATTAACCACAACAGCGTTGTCGTTGGCGAGATCACCATCAGCGTCGATGAAGACTGGCCGGTATGGAACTTCGCCGGGATCAGCAACTCCGTTGGTGTTTTGATCTCGGTAGATCGTGCCGCCGACCGAGCCCGCACCACAAGCCGAAAGGTCGGCGTGAGCTGGCTGAGCCGGCAAAACCACAGCTATCGCAAGAATCAGTAGAAACGCTCCGACCGCTCTGAAGCTTCGCTCGATCTGCGCCGTCTGCGTGGTCACTATCGCCATCGTTCATTCCTCCGCTAAACAGCATCGTGTCGGGCTGGCAATAGCTCGACACAAACACCGGTCGGCAGCGATCCGGGACATGTTAGCGCTAGGAAAGTTTGGAATTTGGACGACTACGTAAGCGGCCTGCTGAGACCAAGGCTCGGCCGGCCTTAACATCGGAAGACTCGATCACCGGCATCGGGGCCATTTGGCCAGCATTGTCCGATTTCTCTTTACAAACTGGACCGAAGTCGGCGCCTATGGTGCCGCGGTTTAGGTCGTAGCTGACCCTACGCGCCCAGCGGTACCGATTGGGGGCGGCCGAACAACCGCAAGGTCTCATAAGGATCGTATGGATCTTCGGGAGTTCGTTGGAGCGCCACTCGGGTTCCCAAGCCGAGACGCTGGGCGTGGCGTTCGAACAGCTGGGCCGCTAAGAGATCTTCATACGACCAACCGGTGGAATCGAACACGGTTGCTTGGCTTTTCAAATCAAGGCTCGGATCTTGCAACACCTCAACGAGCGAGGGCCCAAGTTCATCGCGAGCGAGACGTTGCGACTCACCTTCTAGCAGGCACTGCTCGACCTCATCAGGAATAACGACAGATTGGCGCACAAAGTCGAGCGCTAGTTCTGTCTTTCCGGCGAAGTCAGCACCGACTGCGTTGATGTGGATGTCTTGCTTGGCACCCGACAAGTTGACCACCGGACCATCTCCAACCGGAACCGAGGTACAGGTGCACACCACGTCGAAGTCAGCGATGCTGGCTGTGAACTCGTCAACCCCGACAACAACTGGCGATGGCAGATCGGCCAAATCAATCGGCAACCTATCTGCTAGTGAGGCAGAGACAGCTGGGTTTACATCGGTCACAATAAGACGGTCAATCTGGCGGATCCGGCTAATGGCATGAATTTGGGTTACTGCTTGAGCTCCGCAACCAACAACACCAAGAGTGATGGGTTTGTCCACTGTCACTGCTTCTGTGATCACCGCACTGGCAGCCCCGGTCCGAAGCGCGGTTAAGAGGGTGGCCTCACACATAGCGGTAAGCGACCCAGTCGTGGTGTCGTACAGGGCAGTGGTGGCGAGCACACTTGGAAGCCTGCGGGCAACCGGATTACTCGGGTGATAGCCGACTGTCTTTACCGAGACAACATCGCCCACAACCATCGTCGGCATCCATTCAACTAGGCCGTGCTCGGGATGATCGTAGTTAAATCCAGCGCGGATCTGATGCTCTACTCGGGTGGGGTCGAAGGTTCCAATTCCTGTGCGGAGCTCAGCAATCATCTGATCCATGAACTGGTTGAGTCCGACGTCGGCGATCACCTTGGAAAGATCGTCAACGTCAAGAATGAGCGTCGAAAGATCAGCTATTTGGCCTGGGCCATTCTGGGGATTTTCGTGCACTAGAGCGCCCTCCTGAAGAAGTACTACGTCGCCGGCCCGCCACATGGATGCAGATACTTGTTGACGCCGACCGATTCCATTCATAGCCCCTAATCGAGATGTTCCCCCGCGGGCCCGCCTTTTGGACTATGAGCCCAGTGTCACTGCTCGTGGCTGTGCCGGACACCCGACGGTTCGAAAATCTAGTAGTCGGTGGCCACACCACCTTCAGCCACCCGACGTTGGAGGAATTCGTCTAATTCCGCCCGCACCGCCCCATCCAGCGATGGTTCTTCGTACTCGCCCAATAAAACTGGGACCAGGGCAGCTGCCTTACTGTTAGCGGTCGGGGAACCAGCTTCTTCCCACGATTCGAAGTTACGCCAATCTGAGATCATCGGACTGTGGAACGCATTGCGGTACCGGTCTTGGGTGTGTTGGGTGCCGAAGAAATGTCCACCAGGTCCGACGTCGGCGATTGCTTCCAACGCCAAACTGGCATCATCAACGATGAGCGGTTGGAGGAAAGCCGACACCATTTGGATCAAGTCGGCGTCAACCACCATCTTCTCGTATGATGCCCTCAGTCCGCCTTCGAGCCATCCGGCGCCGTGGTAAACCAAGTTGGCTCCGCCCATGATTGCTCCCCACAACGAGAAAACCGATTCGTACCCGGCTTGGGCGTCGACTGCGTTGGCTGCGTTCACATTGGAGGATCGGTAAGGCAGGCGATATCGGCGAGCTAATTGCCCTCCGATCATGGCAGCTTGCATAAATTCAGGTGTTCCAAAGGCCGGAGATCCAGATCGCATGTCGACGTTCGAAGTGAAGCCGCCGTAGATTACCGGAGCACCTGGTCGTACGATCTGGCTCAACGTGATACCAGCTAACGCTTCGGCGTTTTGTTGGGTTACGGCTCCGGCGATGGTAACCGGCGCCATCGCCCCAGCCAGAGTAAACGGGGTGATGATAAGCACTTGACCTCGAGCCGCGTACTCGATTATCCCTTGACACATTGGGAGATCAAGTCGCAGCGGCGACGATGTATTGATAACCGTCGTTACCGACGGTTCGTCGCTCAGCTGGTCGTCGCTGACTTGTCGGGCGATCCGGATCATCTCCAAGCAGTCTCGGTTTCGATCAACTCCGAGGCTGTACGCGTTTGGAGTCTTGTCGGACAGAGTCACGAGATCATACGTTGCGTGAAGGTGTCGGACTGAGGCGTGTATGTCGGCCGGTTCAACCGGGTACCCACCGTGGATTTGTACTGCGTTCAGGTGTTGCGAGAGTCGTACTAGATTTTGAAAGTCGGCATTGTTCCCAGTGCGTCTGCCACCAATGGCGTCAGAGACGTTCGGAGGACTTCCGACTGCGGTGAAGACAACGTGGTCGCCGCCGATCCGCACCGAGTGCGCCGGGTTGCGGGCATGGAGAGTGAACTCCGATGGAGCAGTAGCGATTCGCTCTTCGACCAGTGCCGGGTCAAATCGAACCCGTTCGCTGTCGGAATCAACCTTGGCTCCGGCCGTGGCTAGTAGTTGTCGGGCGTTGGGATCGAGCACATCGACCCCAACGTCGCGAAGAACCTCCAGCGACGCTCGGTGGATAGCTTCGAGTTCATCTTCGGAGACAACTCGAGTGGGCTCAAACGACCGACGATGAAGACGGAACGGCGGTTGTTCCACTTTCGCTTGACCAGCCTGATCTCGCCTGGCGTGACGTCGCCGACGACGCTGCTTCGGCCGGTCTGATTCTGCCGGGTTGGCCGTCACCGGTAATGCCAGAGGCAGCGACTAGACCCCAAGCCTGATTGGAAATTCATGCCCATCGGCGAAAGCGTAGGCTATTTCCAATAGTGAGGCCAGGAGCGGAAACCTCAGGCCGGCGTTTCGGTCACGTTAGCGGATTTGACCGGTGAGTTGAGCCTTCGACCGAGCTCGGTCGAGAACTAAGCCGGTGTCGTAAAGATCCTGGTAGCTGGAGCTGGTTCGGGCGTCCTGATAGCTGTTCCAGGCGCTGAGTAGGTTTCGAAAGTTCTGTTCTTGTGCTTGTGTCATAGCAATATTGTTGACCAATTTGAGCAGGGCGTGGCACCGAATAGTTTGCCATTTTTCGAGATTTTCAGACTTTTCAGCTGCAAAACGATCGATATACTGCGTTTATGGCTTCACTTAACGAGATCGACCAGGAGATAGTCCGTGAACTGGTGAAAAATGGACGTCTGAGCAATCGTGATTTAGGAGCAATCGTTGGTCTGAGCCCAAATGCGGCTGGCGCTCGAGTTCAAAAATTGGTCGAGCGCGGCGTCATAACTGGCTTTCACGCCGCTATCGATCACAGCGCATTAGGACGTCCTATTGAAGCGTCAATCGACCTTTGGCAGAACATACCTAGAGATACCGAAGCCCTCAGTCGAGTAGTGGCCGACGACGATCGAATAACGGAGTGCTTCCATCCAACTGGCCCAGTCGACTACCGGTTACGGGTTCGAGTTGCGTCGCCGGAAGACCTAAACGATCTCCTCTACCGACTTCGGGCCGAAGGTGATAGTCGCCAAACCGACTCCAGGCTTATTCTGGAAAGAGTTCAAGCATAAAGAGTCGACTAACGCTAGAGGCCGCCGAACTCACCATCTAAACTGCCATTGGAATAGGTGTCGGCTGCCTGTTGGGCCGTGTCGCTCGCAGTATCGGTACTGTTCGAGTCACTGCTCGAATTTGTCGGACTAGGGCTGCTCGCTTTTTTCGCTTCGTCAAACGAAGATGTCCGATCTGACGGAGTAGTCAGGGCGGGAGGTGGAGCGCCGCTACTATCAGTGCCTGGCAGCGATGTCGGCGTTCCAAAAAACTCACCCCGCAAGTCGTAGCCGCTGTAGGTGGCTGCCGCTTGTTTGGCGGTGTCGCCGTTGGAGATCGAACCACTTAGGCTAGCGACCGGAACCGGGCCTTTCTTGAGCTCGAGAGCCAGTTGAAGGGCAAGCATTTCTTCGTCAGAAAGAGGGAGTTTTGCCAGCGTGGCCCGCGTGATCTGTCCTTCGAAAATATGTACTTCAATGTCTTGGCCAGTCGCCGAACGGAAAATTATTGAACCAGCAAAGTCGGACTCTTCGGCCAGTTTGTCGATGGCAAGGTTCGCGACGGTTAGGGTCTCCGTTGGAGAAATAGACGAACTACCGTTGGGACCAAATCTGGCTGCATTAATTTGGGCCCCCAAAGCAAACACACGATCACGAAACGCTTTCTGCAAGTGGGCATCAACCGGGTCTAGTACCCCACTCATAGCGTCGACGGCCTCCTCCATAAAGAACATCGCGTCGTCTAAATCGCCCATCTCGAAACTGCCCTCAGCAACTTCAAGCTCGCCAAGAGCCTCATCGAATACCTCTTGGGCGGACTTGCTGGGCGTAATGGGCTGCGTTGCAGCTGCACCTAGCCCGACTCTGCTTAACTCGTAGTTAAGGTCAATCGCTCGTTGGCCTACATCGCTGCGAGCGGCTGCATCAGGAATTTGGCCCAGAACTGCAAACGCTTGGATCAACGCTTCGTCGGCCTTCTCAAACTCGCCGTCGGCAAAAAGCTGTTCCACTTCGTCAAGCTTCGAATCAGCTACCGCCAGCCGTTGATCGGCTGTACCAAAGACGATCGGTGCCTCGGCCACCCGCTCAGCTTGATCAACTTCAGTCAACGTTCCGTACAGCTCGGTAGTAAAGTGCCGGTCGAGCGCAGCATGCTCATCTGACTCGATCGGCATTCGCAAGTCAGCTGCTTGATCCAGCAGGTCGCGAGCTTCGTCGAAACGCTCTTGCTTTGCGAAGTCGTCGGCCTGCTCAATCAGAGCGAATCCCTCGTCGTAGCGATCTTGCAGCCTTTGCGAAATTGCCTCGGTGCTTTCGTTGTTGCCACTCTCGATACCTCTGCTGCCGACTCCTCCGAGGTTGCCGACCCGTTCAACGTTGTCGACGTTGGCCTCGGTGGCTTCCGATTCGTTCTCATCGAGTTGAGCCAGAACAATCTCAACCAAATCCTCTGACTCACTGTCATCGAGTTCAGCAAGAACAATCTCAACCAAATCCTCTGGTTCAGTGTCGCCTTCTTTTGTCTGTTTTTGGTTGCCCGCTGACTGAACCACGGCTTGATCTGTTGCGTCGAAAGAGGCCCGAGCTGTTAGTGGTGCGGCTGAACAAGTTTCGTTACCATCCCAACCCCAACCATCGCCGTCAGAATCATCGCAATAGGCCAACCCGGGAGCCGTCTTCCCGATTCGGCAGCTGGCGGTACCATCCCAACCCCAACTATCACCGTCAGAATCGCTACACATGGAACCGGGCACGGCGGCAGCAACGTCCAGTTGTTTGCGCTCCGCCGAGTGGTCGTCGGCACCGGATGAGCCAATCTCATCGAGTTGATCGTCGACCTTAGTTTGAACTGTGTCACTGGAAGACGGATCGTTGGTCCGACTAGCAACGGGTGGTGCAAACGATGTTTCGCTATCAGGGTCACACGTTGCGTTTCCATCCCAGCCCCAACCATCACCGTCGGTGTCAACGCACTCTTGAGCATGGGTTGGAGCGGCCGAGAGGCCCAGCGCTCCCGACACCGCAAAAGACGCAGCAGCTAATCGCCGACTACGACGAGACAACAAAATAGCCTTAGAGAACTCTCTACCCATATCATCGACCCACCTAGAACTGTCTTACCCACCAGGCACAATCAGCCTCGACTGACGTGCATCTAGAGTATATGCCCCGCTCAGCGCCCGACCCGACAAAAACCCCACACCTTACGCTGTATAGTTTTGGCGCAGCGGCTTCGTTAGTCAAAAAGGTCGAGCTGACGCTCGGCTTGAATTGGCTCGGGGAGAGCAACTAGAGGCTGCTTGGCTAATTGTTCGACCGCCAGCCAAACCGATCGAGCCAATGACGGCGCCACCAAATTGTCGGGCGTGTGTGTGAACACATGAGGGGTCAGACCTTCATCCGCCCACTGAGCCAACTTGGGATACCACTGGTTCCACTCGCTTAGGTTCGTGTCGGGATTGCGTTGTCCGATCAGACGTACGATCGGTTGAGAACTAGTAGCGACTGGACGGACCGGCAAGCGCGGTTTACGTTCCCACGCTTCGTGCTCTAACGGTGTGTTCGGCACAGCGGTAAACAGAGCTCGACTATCTAAAATTACTCGGTTGATTCCAGCTGACCGAAGTACGTCATCAAGTGAACCTTCGCTCTTACCTCCGACGAAAAATTCTGGGTGCCTAACCTCAACAGCCCACGAAAATTGGGTTGACAGACTCCGAATGGACGCTTCCAGAAACGGGAGATCTGCCGGCTCAAATGAGGCTGGCAGCTGTAGCTGAATTGGGCCCAGGCGATCGCCTAGTGGCGCGATCAGATCAAGAAATCGATCTAGAAGTTCAGCACAATTGCGAAGACGGCGATCGTGGGTAATCTCGCGGGGCACCTTGAAACAAAACCGGAAATCTTCGCTGGTCTGGGCCGACCAGTGAGCCACGGTGTCGGCCGGAGGCGAGGCATAGAACGTTGTGTTCCCTTCAACCGCCGAGCACCAAGTCGAGTATGGGCTAAGTTCAGATCCCGGTTTCGTTCCGGACGGAAAGTACCGACCAACCCAACCCCGGTTAGCCCACATGGCGCAACCCACTCGCATCAGGCCGACTCGCAGGCTGAGCTACTCGGCTCGAACGGTTACGCTTTGACCCTCGTTGCGAATGTCTATCAGATCATTGGAGATCTGAGGCGGGATGAGGTTGATGACCGTGTCGTCGCCGTCCGCTTCGAACTCCATTTTGAGTTCACCGTCGCCTTCACCAACTTGGGAGATTACCAGCCGGGCTGCACCGGGAGCTCGAGATGCTGAGGCCAACATTTCTTGAGCCACACGGACTACGAGCAAGCGACGGGCTGGCGATTGAATCGGTTGAGCCTGCCAGTCGATGGTTATGTACGCCCCGACGTCTTCGCGAAGGGCGGCCGCTTCGATCTCTACCGCTTGACGGACTGGATCTTCAGCACTTTCAAACGGACTTGGATCGTTCACCGGGTTAACCGAAACACTGTTACGCCAAGAGCGTTCGCTGCGAGCTACTTCGAGCTCCCACAGCATTTCCGCGTTGGCACTATCGCCACTGGTCAAGTCGCCAACAACAACCCCTGGGCGAGCGGCCAACGTTACGATCTGTTCCTCTGCTGTGTTCAGTTGCTGCCGCAGCTCATCGCGTTCGCCACTAAGAGCATCAATTTGCAATGCTTGCGCATCGGCGAGCTCAGTTCGTTTTCGCAGCGACGACGAACTCTCATCGAGTTGGCTAGTTAGATCAGAAACTTCTTGAGTCAGCCCAGTTCGACGCGTTTCGGATTGACGCAGATCGGCATTGGCTCGTTCTAGCCGGACGCGATCTTCTTCGAGCTCGGCACGGACTTCTTTAAGCTGTTCAACCTTGTCATCACGTTCGGAGGCGAAACGGGACGCCTTTTGCTGGGTAAGCACGAATAGCGCTAGGAAGCCAGCGGCGACAACACCAAGAATCAGAGACAACAACATATTCCGCAAACCATACTAACTCCCTTGGCCGATCCGGTCTCTTAGGTTCAATCGAAGCGGGTCTGTCCAACTATTGAGATGTAATTAGATTAGGTGACGAACGGTCGATTAGGAGAACAATGGACGCGACAAGCCACCACGTAGACAACAAGGCCCGTTTTAGCCAACCGTCGCAGCCTCATCGTGCCGCCTTTGGCCCCGACTTCCCGTTCGGTTTCGACCAGTGGATCTCCGATCCGAGCGGAACCGGAGCTATCCCGGTTGAACGCCACGGGTCTGAAGTAGCGATAATCGGGGCCGGCATTTCCGGCATGGTGGCGGCCTATGAGTTAATGAAGATAGGTCTCCGGCCAGTTATCTACGAAGCTGGGCGAATAGGCGGGCGGCTGAGGTCAGAGCCGTTTAGCGCGTCCCCGAATGTAGTGGCCGAGCTTGGAGGCATGAGGTTCCCCGTGTCGGGGACAGCTCTGTTTCACTACATTGATCTTTGCGACCTTGAGACAGTGCCATTCCCGAACCCGCTGACCGAAGCAGCCGGAAGCACAGTGGTTGAGTTGGGAGGCGAAGCTCACTACGCTCAAACGTTGCAAGATCTGCCGCCGTTGTTTCAAGAAGTCGCTCAAGCGTGGAACGATTCGTTAGAGAATGCAGCGAACTTATCGAAGCTGCAAACTGCGATGGCTAACCGCGATGCGGCGGCGGTGAAACAAATTTGGGATCCACTGGTTGCCGCTTGGGATGATCGAACCTTCTACGACTTCGTCGCCACCGTAAAACCGTTCGCCGATTTATCGTTCCGACATCGTGAAGTGTTCGGCCAAGTTGGATTCGGAACCGGTGGTTGGGACTCCGATTTTCCGAACTCGATGCTGGAGATTCTTCGAGTTGTCGCTGCCGGTTTTGATGACGACCAGCGACTTATCATCGAAGGCGCAGAGCAGTTACCTCGACGACTGTGGCAACACGAGCCGGACCGTCTAGCACACTGGCCAGATGGAACGTCGATCGCTTCTCTTCATGCTGGTGCCCCTCGTCCGGGGGTTGCCAAAATCGCTCGAGTCGACGACGGGAAAATCGCCATCTCGGACCGGTGGGGCGAGACCGCGAACTTTGAAGCGGTACTGGTCACTACCCAGAGCTGGCTGTTGACCACCGGTATGGACGTTGAAGAGGATCTGTTCTCCCAAGACGTGTGGATGGCGCTCGACCGCACGTCCTACATGCAGTCGTCGAAGACGTTCGTTATGGTCGACCGCCCGTTTTGGAACGACATCGATCCGGAGACCGGCCAAAACGTGATGAGCATGACTTTGACCGACCGCAATACTCGCGGAACATATCTGATCGACAACGGACCGGATAAACCAGCGGTGATTTTGTTGTCCTACGCCTGGGCTAGCGACGCTATGAAAGTGCTGACGATGGACGCCGGTCAGCGGGCTGAACTAAGCATCGAAACGCTCGAACGTATTTATCCGAAGGTCAATATTCGATCGCATATTGTGGGCGAACCCATCTCGGTTTCGTGGGAAGCTGACCCCCATTTTCTTGGAGCGTTTAAGGGCGCACTCCCCGGCCACTACCGATACAACCGACGGATGCACAGCCATTTCATGCAGTCCGAGTTTCCCGACAAACAACGCGGCATTTTCCTGGCTGGGGACGACGTTTCATGGACGCCAGGCTGGGCCGAAGGCGCTGTCCACACCTCACTAAACGCCGTGTGGGGCCTTATGAATCACTTCGGCGGCTCCACTAGTCCAACCAACCCCGGGCCAGGCGACGTCTACGAAACCATCGGCCCCATCCACCTTGGTGGGTAGCTCACCACAGAATCCGCTGGTCAACCTTCCCCAAGTTGGCTTGGCTCTACTGTTAATTTGTTCGACAACGAGTCGAAGGGTTTCTAATGACCGCCAAACCGCCGAGTAACGAACCAAATGGACCGGCCGAACACCGAGCCGATCGGGCGATAGTCGACGGCACCGACGACGCGACCACTATCGTTCGGCTAGTCAAATCGGGTGAGCTCTCGCCGAGCGAGATAGCGACCGCGGCCGAACAGAGATGCTCGTCGGTAAACGGCAGAATCAATGCGGTTGTCGAATGGTACTCCGAACCGGACCGACTCGAATCTGCCGCCGACGGTCCATTAGCAGGCGTACCGATTGTGGCGAAAGACTACGGTTCGGCCGTCGAAGGTCGGCTGGTTGAGATGGGCAGTCGGATGGCTGAAGGCAATCGAGCCAAAACAACCGCCGCGTACATGCATCGGCTACTTCGAGCTGGGGCCCAGATAGTCGGTCGTTCCGCTACACCAGAATTTATTCAGCATGGCACCACTGAGTCGGCCCGGTTTGGGGCGACGAGGAACCCTCACCGAACAGACTTTTCAGCTGGCGGCTCATCCGGAGGAGCGGCGGCCGCGGTGGCAGCTGGTATTGCTCCAATCGCTCACGCCAGCGACTGTGCGGGCTCGATTCGCATCCCGGCGGCAACCAACGGGCTCGTTGGGTTGAAGCCAGGTGGCGGTCGGGTGCCGTGGACCAATACCAGCGCGGCCAGCGACTGGGGTGGGATTGCTTCAGAATTTGTGGTGACCAAAACGGTTACTGACGCCAAGCTGTTGCTCGACGTTTTGGGAGACGGCCAGTACCTTCCAACGAAGCGTCGCTACTCAATTGGCGTGTCAACCGACCACTGGGCTGGGGTCGCGCCAGATTCCGAAGTGGTGGCAACTACTGAAGCTGTCAGCCAACTACTAACCGATGCTGGCCATAGTGTTGATACCATTTCGCCGCCGGTTAACTACGAACAACTGATGAGCACCTGGCATGGTTTGTTCAGCCGGTGGGTTGCCGCCGAAGTGGACCAGTTAACCGCACAAACGGGACTGTTGCCATCGATCGAAGTAGTAGAGCCGATGACGTTGGCCGCCTTAGAAGCAGTTCGCCCCCTCGAACCAGTTGACTTGCTGGAGTTAGAGCGAAGGAAGGTTGCGATTGAGCGGCGACTGAAAACAGAAACGATACTTTACGACATCGTTTTGACGCCGACACTCGGCCGAGTAGCCATTCCCCTCGACCACGTGTCGGGGCAGGTAACGTCGATGGACGACTATTTGCAACGCAATGATGAGCTGTTCCCCTACAACTATCTATTCAACGTTGCTCGTTGGCCATCCATTTCAGTCCCAGCTGGTACCTCGTCTGCTGCCGGAACAGAAGGCATGCCAATTGGCGTTCAGCTTTCAGCTCGACCCGAATCCGAACACCAACTCCTCGACCTGGCCCAGCTCATCATCGACGGTGGGAACGAAGCTGCGTGAACGATGGTCTAGAAACCGATGCTCTCATCGATGAACTCGTTGGTAACGATGTCTTCAGCGGTGAGGGTCTCCGGAACATCTATTGACTCAACGTTCTCTCGGAGCAGGCCGATTAGCTCATCAACTCGATCTTCATCAAAGTCACCGACGGTAATGTTGTTCCCATTACCGACTATCTTGAGCTCGCCCATCGTTTTGACGCTATTCAACACACCGTCTTCGGACAGCTCCCAGAACGAGTCGAGGTCTTCGACTGCAGTGAGGATGGCGCTGTTAGTGACCGACGGATCTTGCTGATACTCAATAATCGATCGTTGAAATATCGGCACGAACGCTTCGAGACATGATCGAATGCCCTCTTGTTCGAGTTTGGAATCAAGAATTGCGAGCGGCCCAGCATAGTTCTCATAGCCAGCATCGTGAACCATCAGAGTTCCAACCGGCTTTCCCCATTGGGTGAAGACGTTCTCATAGTTGTAGGGCTCTTGGGTGGCAAAGCCTTGCTGGATCAACTTGCCTTCTTCGGCCACGAAGCGAGCCGAAGATCCGTCATAAGAACCATCAAGCTGCTTTTGATCAACGATGCGAGCACCAACTAAGTACTCGACCCAAAGATCGGTAGCAAAGTGGGAGATGGTGGCTTCGGTGGCCATTACGTCATCCCAGTCAGCGATGGTGTAGGTTTCAGGGTCGAACATGATGATCGTCGGCAAAAGATCCAGCGGTGCGACCACGGCAGTTGTGGGGAACTTTTCGTAGTTCTGGACAGCTATGTCGGTATCAACGTAACCGAGGAGAATGTCATCGTCGGTAGCCATCAAAGCGGTCGTTGTCTGATCGCCTACCGACGGCCCGCCAGCTCGAATCTCCAACGTGACAGCCGGGTCGGCAACCATTGGACCGGAGAATCGACCGGTATCAGGGTTGATCGACCCCTTACCTCCGGTGAGGTTATAGAGCGCTCCATGTTCAGGCTCCGGGAACCAGTCGGTCTGAACCACGATTGGATCAGGGCAGTCGGCCAGAACCGAAGGTTCAATTGCTGAGGTTTCCTCAGATTCTGTCGAGCCTCCGCACGCGGCCACGATCAGGCCGCAGGCCAAGGCAATGGGTACAAATTTTTGAGCTCTAGCGCCGAGAATATTCATGGTTTGTTTTGTTCAAGCCGGTGGTGGCCTACACGATTACCAACCCACCCAAAGAACTGAAAGAACACTACCCCGATTAGAGATGAAAGAATGACCGCAGCCACCATTTCTCCCGGCCGAAGACGACTGGAATAAAGCAAGATTCTGTTTCCAAGATCTCGAGGTCCCCGCTGGAAGAAAAGGCCGCCAACTATGGCACCAGTCACAGCGAGACCGGACGCAATTTGAAACCCGACCACCATGGCGGGAAGAGCGGCTGGAAATTGAAGCTTGGTGAGTCGATCCCATTTACTGGCGTTGTACAGACTAAACAGATCGTGGTGAGCTTCGTCTACTGACCCAAGCCCAAACAAGGTATTGGTTATTACTGGGAAGATCGAGATGATCACCACGACAATGATTCGAGAAAGAACGCCGAACCCGAACAGAAGACCAAACAGCGGCACCAGAGTCAAGATCGGCACCGCTTGCAAAATTATCGCGTACGGATAGAAGCCTCTTTCGATGGTGACGTACTGACTCATGACTACGGCACAGCCGATACCGAGCGCTAGCGCCAAGATCAAGCCGACAACGGCCACAGCCAACGTCAATGCAGTTGCAGCCAAAAGTTGAGACGGTTGCACTCCTGACGGGCCGCCGCCGGTTAGGCAAAGAAATTCGCCGCAATCGACAGTCGTTGGCCAAACATCGGTGAGGACCGTGTGCGGGTACGGCAAAATGGCGGCCCTCTTCGGTTCGCCCAATAAGGCGGCGAGCCCGTACCAAACAACTAGGAATCCAGCGAAGACAGCTAGTGCTGGCCCTAGTCGCTTTATCGCCGTGTTCGCTTTAACTGCTTGTCGACCAGGCTCATGTCCCGTGCCGTCATTAGTAGTGGCGACATCGCTCATTGCACCGGCTCCCGAAGCCAAGAGCTGAGCTGTCGACAAACGTTGGTGAACTCAGGATCAAAACGAAGTTCGGGTTCACGCGGATAGGGAAACGGAACACTGATCGTTCCTTTGATCCGACCGGGTCGAGGCGACAGGACATGAACTTCGGTGCTCAACAAGACGGCTTCCACGATGGAGTGTGTTACAAACAAGGCGGCGAACTGTTGATCGCTAAACAGTTGTAGTGTTTCCTCATTCAATCGCTCGCGGGTTAGTTCGTCTAAGGCGGCAAACGGTTCATCGAAAAGTAGAACTGAAGGTCGAGGCAAAATAGCTCTCGCTATCGATACCCGCATACGCATCCCGCCCGACAATTGATGGGGGTAATAGTTCTCGAATCCGTCTAGCCCAACTAACTCGACAACCTCATCAACGGAAAGACCGGAGGCCACCTGCTCGGTCCGAGACGTCGACCTATCAAGCTCGTTAACGAGTTCGATGTTTTGCTCAACTGTGCGCCACGGAAGCAGCGTCGGATCTTGAAAGACATAGCCGAGGTTGCTGCGGTCAACGACGCACCGGCCGGAGCTTGGCTGATCGAGACCGGCGGCTAAACGGAGCAGCGTTGATTTGCCGCAACCTGATGGTCCGATGACCGAAACAAACTGTCCGTGATCCACTGAGAGCGAGAGCTCAGATAGGGTCTCGGTTCCATCGGCGAACGTTTTACCGACATCGACAAACTGAAGAGCCGGAATGGTAGCCGACGCGTGATCGTTGACATCTACATTGCTTGATTGGTGATGCGTCAACGTTCGCTCCTCTCCGTTGATCCGATTCAAAGACCCGCTGATACGTATTAGTGGTTCATTTTCTAAGGGTAGAGCGTGAGTCACGAGCCTCACGTCGCCTATGGCAGCGATCACCAGTACGGGTACACCAAATTGGCTTGCCAGGGAACCATTGCCCAACGAGCATGTCACCGTGACATCAACGACCTCACCGACAGAGCCAGGCCGACGGCTCGGCGTTTACTGTGGATCGAGCACCGGATTCAATCCTGTATACGCGGAAGCGGCGGCTGAAGTAGGCCGAGCGCTCGCCGATGGCGGCCACACGCTTATCTACGGTGGAGGTCGCGTTGGCTTGATGGGCATTGTCGCCGATGCCGCGCTAGACAACGGCGGAGACATCATCGGAGTCATGACTACCCAGCTCGTGTCGCTCGAAGTAGCCCACCAAGGGCTCACCCGATTAGAGGTTCATCCGACCATGCACGCCCGGAAGGCGGCGATGGTCGAACAATCCGACGGTGTGGTCGTGCTGCCCGGTGGATACGGAACACTCGATGAGACATTCGAAGTGCTGACGTGGAACACACTCGGTATCGTCGCCACTCCCGTGGTCTTACTCAACGTCGACAACTACTTCTCACACTTGTTGCAATTCATTACTGCTGCTACCGCCGCCGGGTTCATTAAGCCGCACCATCAACAACTCGTTCAAGGTACTGACCACCCAGCAGAGGCTGTTCGGATGGGGCTGAGGCCACCACCGGCGTACCAGCCGAAATAGGTCTGCTAGGAGCGGAGCGCTACCTTCGAACTAACAGGCGTAATGCAGCGGCAGGGCTGTGGTGTGCTTGATCGGTTCCATTATGAACGTCGTGCGGACGTTGTAGAGATCGACTTGCTCGATCAGACGTTTGTAGAACTCGTCGTAGGCAGCAATGTCAGGAACCATTACCTTGAGCAGGTAATCGATTTCGCCGCTCGTTCGGTAGGCCTCCACCACTTCGGGGAACCGATCGATGGCTAAGACGAAACGATCCAGCCATTCTTTGTTGTGCTCATTGGTTCGAATAAGAACGAGGGCAGAAACAGCGAGGTTGACTTTGGCCGGGTCGACAATAGCTACCCTTCGATCAATCGTGCCGTTCTTTTCGAGGGCTTGAACCCGACGCCAGCAGGGCGTGGCGCTCAGTCCGACAGCTTCGCCGAGCTCGCGCACTGACAACGTCGCGTCCTCTTGCAAAAGTCGAACAATTTCCCGATCTACTGGGTCCACAATAGGACAGAATATCATATCTAGCGCACCAAGCGGAACTATGTTCTAAGATACAACGTAAGTAGACCATATTTTAGCGACGGCGTTTCGGCCTAAATCACGTACTTTTAGTACATGGCTAACAGCGTTGATATCAACACAGTCGAATCTGGTTCACTTCAAACCGAGGCTGCACCCTCAACGTCGAACTTGTTTAACCGAGCGTTTGTCGATCATCCAGCCTCGGTGGATGAGACGTACCTTGAGCACTTTGGTGTAGCCACCTCGTTTGCTCGACGCCTTGGCGTTGCCACAGTCAAGGCCATGGTCCATGCCGTTGTCCCCGGACTCTGTTGCACATCGGTTAGTGCAACTATCCGCGAGTTGAACGACGAGATTATCGCTGGTGGCCGAGGTTTAGACGACACCTACTCAGACTGAGCACAGCTCCGAGTCATTGAGTAGATGCCGTTTAACCCGGGCGAGCCTACTAGTTTCTTCCTCGGATGTTGGCGCCATCTGGCTTACCATCGAAGTTGTCGTCGGGATCGCGGTTGTCGATGATGAACTCGAATCCAATGCCTGCTGGGTTGTATCCGTCACCGCCATTTGATTCTGATTGGAAGCGTTCACCGTAAGGGCTGTCGGCCCAGATGGAGCCAGCGATCTGGCCGCCATGATTGCCATAGGTGTACTTGCCGTTGTTCCAGTTGTTGTCGAAACTGGAAGCCCGTTGCAAGATGTTGCCAGTCGCACACGGCGGCGAGTCCTGTACTTGTCGGCCGAAGGCGTTGGTGCAGAATTCGGTCGGTCCACCTCGGTTGTTCAAGCTGGAAGATTTGAAGTTGATCGCTCGAAGGGTTCCGTTGAACGGTGACGCTGGGTCACTCCAGTCAACTGGTTTCGTCTCCGGGGCGTCGGCGCAGTACTGGTACTTCGATATCTTGGCGCCGTTGTCGTCGTAGCAAAGATCGATGGTTCGAATAACTTTGCTTGGCTGTTCGCCTTTGTCGGCGTCGAACGGAGCGATGATTCGAGCTGGGTTCTTGATTTGATAGTACGGCTGGACAGTTAGCGCCGTTTGGCCGTCGTTGCGTTGAATCTTCACCAGTTCTGTCCAAAGATCGACTTCTCGCACCTCGGACATCGGCTTCCACATAACCCCACTGGCGCAACTGAACCCTCGGTTGTTAGGCGAATCAAGCCCTACTGGGGTCTGTTGCATGGCGGTCGGCCCGGGTTTTCCGTCAGGGCCGGTCAAGATGGAAGCCGGGTAGGTGCGGTCGGCACCGCTACAGCTCTTTTCGACGAACTCGTCTGGGTTGCCGTAGGTGTAGACCACTTTGATGGAGAAGTCGGTTCCGACAGTTTTACCGTCCATTTCTCCGGCCGAGTTCAAACCATCTTGGCATCGTAGGGTCAGGAAATATTCGTGGAGATGGTTGGCGAAAGCGTCCATCGAGAATGAGCCTTGGTGGATTTTGGATAGCCAATCGCATTCGAATCCAGCGTCGTACATGGTTTCTGATCCGCCACCGTTACCAATGGCGGCTCGAAAGTGAGCGACCGATACTTTGTGGCCAACGTGATCTTCGTGACGGTGACCACCAGCTGCTGCCGCAGCGCCGGCGGCATACCCGAACGCAGGCCACCCACCAGACTTGGCGAACAGCGGCGAAACGGATGGATCAGTTCCGTGCTCGTGGCCAATGTCGCAAGTCTCTCCGGTTTCTTGATTTTTGATTAGGGCTGGGTGCCACGTTGGGTAGGCATCGCCGTCAGGACCAACCACCCAGTACCGGTCGTGAAGCTCACGGCATGAATCTGTCAGGTGATCGCCGGGCCAAGTTCCAAACTGATAGCTACGTTTGACGTCGGCGGGAGGGGTGGTGGCCTGGGGCAGATCTTGGATTGGACTGAGGACCGGGGTTCCGGCCGGCGGTGCGTCCACTGGCGCAGAATCGCCGGTGCCGTTATCGCTATGATCGCTGTGGCTATCGGCGTCGGTCATCGTCTGGCTGTCGGTGGCATCGCCGGCAGCGGTTGGGCCGTGGTCGTGATCGTGCCCTTCATGACCAGGCGGAACATCAGTCTCCGACTCATCAGTCTCGGTCGGGCCGTGGTCATGATCGTGCCCTTCATGACCAGGTGGAACATCAGGTGTTACAGCTTGAACGTCGTCAGAAGCAGCAGTCATCGTTTCATCGTTTCCACTGACTACATCTGATGTTGCTGATGGAGCGCCGGCATAAGGCTGGCCACTGATTCGAATTTCAGAAACGTTGAACCGTTCGAGCGGCGAGTCGAACCGGACTCGGACAAATTTGGCCGTCTGGCCGTCCAGCGAAACCGCGCTCCACGTGTCCCACCGGTGGCCTGAGTTAGCCGATGCCAACGGAGCGAACCCGGTTGGGGTCGGTTCGTTGGTGAACTCGAAATTGATCTCGTCTTTTCCTTCAGAGATTTCGCCTACGAAGTAGTCGATCTGGGTTAGGGAATATGAGCCGCCGAGGTCGATCACGGCCGACATTGGGTAGCTAGTATCGCTCCACGGTTGAGGGTTGAGCCAGCTGACCGCAGCTGTTGTTCCGGGCGGATTAACGCCATCGACTAGGCGATCGGCATGGCTTGAGTTCTGCTCATCGACTGCTGTTATCCCGCTCAAGTAGCTGGCTGAAGAGTCGCCTGCCTCTGTCCCGAACACTTCGAGCTCTGCCAGCTTGAAGTGACTTGCTACTGAGTCGAACCGGATCCGCACGAATCGGGCTTGAACATCATTGACTGCAATCGCCGACGACCAACGGTCGTACCGAGGTGAGGTGGCGGTCGCTAGCGGCACGAACTCATTCGGTGTGGCCGACGGTGCAGCTTCAACCACGAGTGAGGCAGTTGACGGGTAGGGGATCTCGCCGGCGAAGTAGCGAAACGATGAGACGTTATAGTCGGCGCCAAGATCGATCACCGCTTCCATCGGATAGTGACTGTCCCGCCATTCGTTGGTGGCGTTTGACCAGCTGTACGCTGCAGTTGGCCCGGTTTGACCATCAACTAGCCGACCGGCCAGCATCGAATTTTGGCCATCAGTTGCCGTCGTTTCACCAAGTGCTGACGGAAAGGTGCGGGGTAGCGCGCTTGCGGCTACGCCAGCACACAGCAACGCGACGACAGCTATGGCTCCGAAAACCGATTTACGGCGACGGTGGTGGAAGTACTGTCCCAGTCTCCCAGGTTCGATTCGCCGGGAGTGTTGGTGGGTGGTCAAACGCTTCTGCATGAAAACACACACGCCTGGAAGGCGTAGTTTGTCTAGTCGTGGCGAAAGAAACTCAACATATTTTCCGATCACTATTCTCGAAATCAACTGATTGCTGGCTGAACGGACCCCGCCCGGTCAGCGTTCGGTGCCCAAAATCGGTCATACTAAACGGATGGGAGCCGACAACAACTCGTCTGATCCTGATATCGAGAACGGTCCAGCGCAACCAGCAGCGATCCCGATTCCCGACCCGTTTCCCGAATCCGAGGACGACTCTGAGACTGCTTCTCGGGCGAATGCGGCTCCGCTTACGTCGTATCGTCCAAAGCCAGGAGGGTCGCTCATTATGGCGGGAATGATCGGACTGGCAAATGGTTTAGGGTTGGAGGACCCTCGCGACGAAATCGAAATCGCGATCCAGTTCGAGAACGACGAGGACGGACTCGACTTTGATTTCGGCGAGCTACCTCCGCTGTAGCGGTAGGACCCGTTACCGATCGATTCGGTGGGCCGCCTTAAGCACAGTCGGCAACTTGTGACGAGCCAAGAATAGGTGCCAGGCCAACAACGCCAGTGCGGTGGTAGAAACGAGTTCGCCCCATTGCCCTCGCGACACCACGAGAATTCCACCGGCGAAAAACGTAAACAGTCGAACCAGCGACAGGTCCGAAGATGGCCACGGGCCCTGGTTGATTCGGTAAACGTAGTAGTTGACCCATCGGATGACTATGTGAATCACGAACGCAATGGCCGCGATCGGCAGAATTGGGACGAGCACAACAAACGCCGATGTCCGCAAAATGTGCAGAATCGGGAAAACGTAGATTCGTGTTTGTTTATCGATGCGGTTATATAGCCAGTAGACGCCGGCTAGGAACAGCAGCACGCCAGCCCATTCGGCGAAATCCAATAATCGTGGCGCCTCAGGTAAACGAAGAACAAAGATTCCAGCTACTCCAGTAACAACGGCCCAAACGACCGGCTTCCAAAGCGGAATGGTGAGTTGCCGTCGGTGGAACTCTTTCGTCAGCGCCGGTTCTGCTTCATGCTTGGCTGCGCATCGGTCGTTGTCTATATAGCCCATCTCGTAAATCGCCCAGAACGAAACAGCTAGTAGTAGCAAGCCGATGATGTGAGGGATCAGGTGGGTGGTGGCTAGTCCAGCGCTGCTAACAATCCACAGCGCAATATCTTCTTTGAGGATGACATTGCGAACATAGTTTGAGCCGGGTCGCTTGACCTTACTTATGTAGCGGGTGGGAAAATACAAACGGCGAAATGTGTCTTCAGGTGCTGCGTCGGGCCATACAACCCGAAGGGGGGCACCGCTTGCTCGAAGCAAATCAATGTCTTGATCAGAATCGGTAATTACCGCACATTGGGCCAACGTTTCCTTGCCCATCGCGTCTTCAGCCATCGCTAGCTTGCCTCGCTGTCGATCAGCCGTGCTCCACGGGCTCATCGCTACGAGCTCAACACCGTTCATACCAAAATTGTCGACGAGCGGAGCAACGATCGGTTCGAACCCAAGTGTGGAGACAACTACTCGACAATCTGTTTCTCTGAGCGAAGTGGCGAGCGGTTCGTTTAACGTTCCGCTGGCGATGTCGGTAGCTTTCCTCTTCCACCGGAACAGCGTCCATGGCAACAAGGTCATTATTGCTCGTACCCGCCAAACATCGCGCGACACGGTTCCGCCGGTCCATCGCCATGGCTTCAACACGTCGAGAACTTTTATAATGAGGAAGGCAACGATCGATGGGCGAGCTGAAGATATGAAGTCTGACGTCGAGTTCCGTAGATAAAGGGTCTCATCAAAGTCGACAAGGATTGGACCGTCGTGGTCCTCGATGACATCCAGCGCCTGCTGTGGGGAGGCGTCAAAAGGCGTGGTGCCGTCGTCCATCTGATCCATTTCGATTTTCAGCCTCCGCCCGTTCGTCGGGTCGAATCGATCGAGGGAGTGAACCCCGCCCGTTCCACAGTCTAGAGAACCCATGGTCGGCTCGCACCGGCAGAACCACTTGATGATTTGGGCCGTTTGACGCTACCAGTAGGTCTTTTGGGCCAAGACGATCGACACAAGGCCGGGCCTAGAACCTTCGACCACCGTTATTCCGGACGTGCAAATACCGCTCGGCAAACTCCGGGGTCTGGGCGCAGTTGGCAACCAGCGGCCAAGATCACCCTCGGGATCGGTGGCTAGTCGTCCTTGAGTGCGACTGCATTGGGGGTGACGTTCATCTTCGGCACATACTCAGGAACTTCAACATCGCCGCCATCGCGATGCTGTGAATCGTGGAGCTGTTGCCGACAGTCAAGGCATGGGCCGTAGTATCGGGCCGAAACCTCGTTTGAACATCGGGGGCAAGTGAACGTCAGATCAGCGTCACCGGGATCTTCGATTTCAACTGAACCAAACTCACTCATTGTCACTCCCATGACTTGCTTACCTGCACCGTAGCCGGAAACCGGCGGTGGCAACCCACCGATTAGACAGCATCAACCGACATGGTTGGCGCTGCTGATCAACTGTCGAGGTTGTTTTGTATTCAACCATGACTGACGAAAGACGACTAGTGCCGTTAGAAAAGTTCGCGGTAGGGTTACACAACGTTGGTCGAAACGAGTGAAGGGGAGCTGACATGCCAAAGTGGTTGTATCCGTTAGCGTTCGCCTTTTTGCTCTTCTATATATATAACGACGCAAGCGGCGCCGGGGTGGCCGGGCGAGGGTTCGTGAACTTTCTGAGCACCCTGCTCGATGCTGTCGGCGACTTCATTGCCGCCTTCTCCTCGGCAAGCGACGCTCCAGCAACAGTCGACCCTCAAGGGCCGACCACGTTAGACCCAGCAGTTACAACGCTGGCACCGCAAACCACCCTGCCGGAGACAGTGACGCTAACCACGGCCGGCACGCCTTAAAGCAAAGGTCACATTCTTTCACTGACCGTCGAATTTCGGGTGCTACTCGCCCTGTTCCCGGTCTAAACTGTGGATCGGACCATCACACGGTCCCCAACGGTTACCCGTTGGAGGCGACTTGCGCCTGTAGCTCAATTGGATAGAGCATCTGATTACGGATCAGAAGGTTGGGGGTTCGAGTCCCTCCAGGCGTACAG
>CALAJV010000031.1 GCA_937922805.1 uncultured Acidimicrobiales bacterium
CGGAAATGTGTAGCAACTAAAGGCTACGGTTCGATTTCCCACACCCCGGATACCGGTACGACTTCGCCTCTTGCTATCTCGCCGCTGCCGATGGCTATGGCCTTCACCGCGTCGGCGTCACTCAGGATGTTGAGCGTTTCGATCAACGATTCATACTCGTTCACGCCCAGAATCACAGCGACATCCTTTCCGTCATGAGTAATTAGATGACGACTTTCTGGAATCGCCAAGCCTGCTATCACCGACGTCAAGTCCCTCTGGGTGTCGCTAATACTGCCCGTTGTCCTCATAGTTAAATATTGTACATAATGTAGAGGTGGGGATTACCATTTTGACGGTGCTTCGATGCGACCAAGACATACAAGGAGAACACAACCAAACCTTTCTATGAAGACCAACTGCGTGTAAGGCACAACGATCTCGATTGCCATCGAGTGAGGGGCGAATTCGAAGAGCCTCAATGGTGTTACGCCTGCACTCCGCATGAGAAGCCTGAACCGATAGAGAACTTCGGAACCTTTTCTGTGGAAGCGTTTAACGGTATCCCCGATGACGTCCATGCTGAATTGCTGAAAAGCCTGGACCAGAATCCTCGTAACCCGACGATTCGCCACTTGCTTCGGCAGAAGTTTCGCTTTTGGGTTATCAGGAGACGATTGGCAATACGCCGGTTCTTGGGGTCTTAGTTCTCGGGGATTCTCGGCTTCGACCGCTGGTAAATTTCCGGTTCCTGAGTGCACGTGTCGGTGGTTGAATCAATCGATGTATTCGAACTGGGCTTCGCTACTACGGCGGCAGTCCGAACTTTTGTCTCCCCGACGGCATCGTTCGGGTTGATGACATACAACTTGGTAACCGACGATGCTGGCGAGATCAGCAAAGACACTCATGGCGAACAAAATGGCTAAGGAAGTAACGTTGAACCTACCCGACGACGTTGGAGTTCTTCAGCGACGGCTAACGTCCTACGTCATACAACATCGAGACCGGAGACGCTTCCGTCGACACCCGGGTCCGCTCTACTTTGGAACGTTCTCTCACACGGGCTTTAGTCTTCGGCGAAGAAGTGGGACTCGTCCGGGGCGCAGGAACTCGTTCGTCACCGCCAACCGAGCTACCTTTCTCCCAAACGCTGAAGGCACGACCGTGCACTTGTCAATGGCTAACCCGCTGCTCATAGGGGTGATCGTGGTGCTTGGGTTTTGTGCAGCGATCAGCTCGATGATGGCCTATTTGGGTGTTGCTCTCATAACGGAATCCAACGATGATGTCAGCCAGCTGGCCTGGCTCGTACCGCCCGGGGTGTTCGCTTTGTACATGCTCTTCTGCGCCGTCTTTTACGCCGGCGGTCGCAGACAACGACGGTTGGCCGAAAGAGACCTGACCGCAATTCTCAGCGGTTCGACCCCCGACCCTGATCCACGCTGGTGGTAACCGTTCAATAAAACGGGCGTCGATCGTGGCTGTCGAACCGTCTCGGTCCGCAGACGAGGCGTACATCCGGTGTCCGGACCTGGGGGACACCTATTGTCTAGTTGTCAACGTTCCAAACGAAGATTACCGAGTCGGTCCCGCCTCGACCGTCGGAGATCGTAACCCTGACAAGGCAACGGCAAGGGGCAGTGTATGTGCCGGTGATCGTGCCATTGCTCGGGTTCACAACTAGACCAGGCGGGAGTCTTGCACCGCTAAACGTAACCGGATCACCGTCGGGATCGCTTCCGAAGAACGTTACTGGGTTGGTTGTCTGCCCGACGACGCCCGTCAACGCATAACCGCTCCAGGTCAGCCGAATGTTTGGTCTCTGGTTCGCTGGCTCATTGCTGGGTGGCGGCAAAATCGGAATTATCGCCGTCGTCGTCGGGGCCGCTGTTGTAGTTGGGGCCGCTGTCGTGGTTGGGGCTGCTGTCGTGGAGGCTGCGGTGGTAACAGTTGTTGGCGGTTCTGTGGTCGTTGGTGCCTCAGTTGTTGGCGTCGTTGGAGGCGAGGTGGTTGAAGTTACCACGGTGGTCGTCGGAGCGGCTGGAACGTCGTCGGTGGGCGGTGGTCTAAGCTGCTCGCCTGACTTAGTCAGCGGATCGAAACCATCAACCCGGAAGACGTCGGCCGATGGCGAATCAGACGATAGGTCGGTTTCTGAATCGAGAACACCGTCGCCCGGCTGCTCGATAGATGGTTGCCCGTCGGCCGTCCCGGCGCTTTCAGACGACTCTTGGCTGGTGCCCGACGCATCGGATTCGTCAGCACGCTCGGTTCGTTGGCTCAGCGCATCGTTACGTTCGGTCGTTTCGACATCGTCGCCTTGTTGCCGAGCCCCATAGAGCGCGGCGCCGAAGCAGGCCAAAATTGCGATAAGAGCTACAACTCCAAGAACTGTTCGTCTCCGATCTGGACCAGAGTCGACATGGCTCTGGCCGATTGCACTAGCGATCTCGGCCGATAGCTGGCCAGTCATCGCCGGTGACTGTTCACCGGTTCGAACGTTACTAGAAGTTGGGTTGCGGCCGCCGCTACCGGAATTACCCGGTTCATCAGGTTGACGTCGCTCGTTGGCGATGTGGTTTCTCGTCGCCTTTTGCAAAAAAGCTTGCATGGCGTCGGGGTCGTTGCGAGGTATTTGATCGATAGCTTTGTAGCCGTCGAACAGGGCGAGGTCAGCGACGATCTCAGGCTCCATCGCCTTGCGAGAAGCGGCATAGCGCACCAGCGGCTCCCGGTTCGTGATGTAGAACTGGTCGAACCGTTCGCGTGATTCGGCCTGGGATCCCTTGCGGTCCGCAGCATCGCTATCTTCGATCGTTCTTACCATCGCCGCCACCCGCCTCCCTAACGAACTAGTTGCACCGTATCGGCTTACGCTACCGCTTCGGGCTTGACCGATCGCTTCGATTAGGTAGATTTGCCACGAAATCCATTCACTTCCAGCAATCTCTGTTCACCCCTAATTCAAACCGGAAACTGACCGATAGTTAGCAAGCGACGGAATAGGAAAAAACGACGGTTAGGCCTGCTTCGAACCCGTCGAAGATCAGGAAAAGGCGGAGTACGAGCGGTTGTCTATGGGCGTAGCGGCATTCGACGAAATGAACGGGCTCGATGGCGCCAGCGGAGATCGTCGTGGCTGCTATCGCCAGTATGGCGATTGGTACGATGCGGAGGACACCCGCAGGCTTCGATCCAAGGTGCGCGAAGCGCGGTCGGTTTTTCGCACGACCGGTATCACGTTCAATACCTACGAGGATGAAAATCAATCATCGTCGACCGAACGCCTAATTCCGTTCGACATCGTGCCCCGAATCCTGACCAGCGGCGAGTGGGCCGACGTGGCAAAAGGTCTCGAACAACGGGTCAGCGCCATCAACGACTTTCTGTTCGACGTCTATCACGACGCCGAGATCGTCAAGGCCGGTGTAGTCCCAGAGACCTTGGTATTCGGAAACCAAGGGTACCTTCCTCAGATGGCAGGCTTTTCGCCACCGGGCAACGTATACACCCATATCGTCGGCGTCGATCTGGTTCGAACCGACGAGGATGAATTTTACGTGCTCGAAGACAATGCCCGAACGCCGTCCGGTGTTTCCTACATGTTGGAGAACCGGGAAACGATGCAACGAATGTTTCCCGAACTCTTCGCCGACCTCAATATCGAACCCGTTCGTAACTACCCGTCACGGCTCAGAGCTTCCCTCGAATCTTGCATGGCCGCCGACCCCCAACGGGCCACGCCCAACAACAATGATACGACCATCGCCTTACTCACCCCTGGGGTTCACAACTCGGCCTACTACGAGCACACGTTCCTCGCCTCAAAATTGGGGGCGGCACTGGTTGAAGCCCACGACCTTCGGATCGCCGGGAGTCGCTTAACGATGCGAACCACTGGTGGCTACGCCCCGATCGATGTGTTGTACCGACGGGTCGACGATGACTTTCTCGACCCCCTCACCTTTCGCCCCGACTCGATGCTTGGAGTCGCAGGCCTATTCGACATCTACCGAGCGGGAAACCTAACCATCGCCAATGCTCCCGGAACCGGACTGGCCGATGACAAGGCGTTGTACTCCTACATGCCTGAGATCATCAAGTTCTATTCCGGCACCGAGCCGCTACTCAAAAACGTTCACACCTGGCGGTGCTCCGAGCCGGACTCATTGGCCTACGTGCTCGACCATCTCGATGAACTGGTGGTCAAGCAAGTAAACGGTTCTGGCGGCTACGGCATGCTGGTCGGTCCCGCCGCGTCGAAACGTGACCTGGCCCGATTTCGTCGCAAGCTGATCGCTAAAAGCAGTGAGTATGTGGCCCAGCCCACCTTGGCCCTATCGACCGTTCCAATATTCAAGCAATCAGAACTAGTCCCTCGCCATGTTGATCTGCGTCCGTTCGTGCTGACCTCGCCGAATGGTGTCGACATCGTACCTGGAGGTCTCACCCGAGTCGCTTTGAAGAAGGGTTCGCTTGTCGTTAACTCCTCGCAGGGTGGCGGCACCAAAGATACATGGGTGCTCGCTGATGACTAGAGGGGAGCACCCATGATGCTGGGCCGAACTGCCGGTGGACTGTTTTGGATGTTCCGCTACCTGGAACGCTCCGACAGCCTGGTCCGAATGATAAACGCGGCGCTCAACATGGCGCTCATTCCCACCACCGATACGGAGGTTGTTTGGCGATCAGTGTTGACCACGACCGGACAAGAAGCGTTGTTTGTCGACCGGCACGAGTCGTTCGAACCGATCGAGGTCGTCAACTTTCTGCTCCGCGAACCAGCCCACAACCAGAGCCTGCGAGCAATGATTGAACAAGCCCGGAACAACGGGCGCGAGATGCGGACCGCAATAACCCGTGAAACCTGGGAAGCAATGAACGACTGTTGGTTGATGGTCGATGACGTGCTATCCGACAAAGTGACCATGCGGGAAGTACCAGAAGTAATTCGTTTGATGACCCGGCAAAGCGCTCTGGTCTACGGCGCACAGCAGGCCACAATGATGCGAGACAACACTAACTCGTTTTGTCGCCTTGGCAAATCTATTGAACGAGCCTTGTCTACTGCCCGGCTGCTCGACGTGAAGAACTTCGTTCTGTTATCTTCCGCCTCCGACGTTGGCAGCCCAACGGACTCATTGCAGTGGGAGACGTTGTTGCGGTCAGTCTCGGCCTACGACTCATATATGCGTCTCCACAAAGGAAAGGTCAGCGCCGCTTCAATCGTCGACTTTCTAGTATTGGACGACCGTATGCCGCGATCGCTCGCCTACTCGACTGCTCGGATCGTCGACGCCCTCGGCTACCTCGACCGAAGGCACGAAGAACAGATCGACGCCAACAAGCTTGCAACCGAGATGTTCGACGTCGTCGACGAAGCGACAGTCGACAGCATCATGGACTTTGGCCTCCATCAGTTTCTTAGCCGTTTCATCGCCGACACCGGACGGGTTGCGAACCAAATTGAGAAGGACTTCCGCTTCTATGAGTGACCTTCGCTACCGAACCGATGAGGCTGACGTAACTGATAGCGGCCCGACCCTCGACGCACGTCTGGCCGATACCAAAGGTTATCGAGTAGAAATTGACCATCGAACTTCCTACCAGTTCGATACTGAGCTCGAACACGGCGTGCAACGCTTACGATTACGACCGAGCTCCGGTCCAACCCAAGTCGTCGTCAAATGGGATCTCACGATTGAGAACGGAGAAATACAGGCCGAATACGTCGATCATCTCGGAAACGCCATCACGCTCATCGGAATAGATGAGAACGCTTCTTCTGTTTCGGTTCAAGCCTGCGGTGTAGTCGACACCCATCAACACATCGGGATCATTGGCAAAGAAACAGTAGGTGTTCCGCTCTTCTACTACACCCAATCAACGGACTACACCGCCGTTGGGCCAGCGCTCACCCGCCTGGTGAAACCAGTAGCCAATACAGCTGATCGGCTCAGCCAAATGCACCTTCTATCCGAGACCATTGCCAACGCCGTCGACTATCAGGTTGGCTCAACATCGGTAGCGACAACAGCGGAAGAGGCCGCGAACCTTGGCGGCGGGGTTTGCCAAGACCATGCCCACATATTCGTCGGCCTTGCCCGCTGGCTGGGTGTACCCGCCCGATATGTCAGCGGCTACTTGGTAGTCGACGAAGAGTCCGGCCACCCGGCAAGCCACGCGTGGGCGGACGCTTGGATCGAAGATTTGGGCTGGGTTGGGTTTGATATTTCCAACCGGGTATCAGCTGACGGGCGTTATGTTCGCCTCGCGGTCGGAAGAGACTATCGGGAGGCGGCCCCGATTTCAGGAATCACATACGGCACAGGCAACGAGCACCTTGATGTGTCACTTGATGTTTACGGACATGAGCAATAGGGGAAGACGAGCATGACATATTGCGTTGGCTTGAAGCTAGAAGAGGGCATTATCTTTGTCTCCGACACCCGGACAAACGCCGGGCTAGACAACGTGGCAAAGTTCCGAAAAATGTATACGTGGGAGGTACCAAACGAGCGGGCAATTGCACTAATGACCGCCGGAAACCTTGCGACCACCCAGGCCACTATCGGACTGCTAAATGAGCGAACTAAAGCGTCCGAACAGCGGCAATCTTCTTTGCTTGAGATGGCGTCGATGTTCGAAGTTGCGCAACTCGTTGGACGCACCCTTCGAGAAGTTATCTCAGAACATAGAAGTCATGGCATGGCCGCGTCGGGCGACTTTGACGCATCAATAATTGTTGGCGGACAAGTGGGTAGTGACGCACCGACGATGTTCATGATCTACCCAGAAGGAAACTTCATCGAAGTTTCTGAAGACACACCGTTCCTTCAAATCGGCGAGATAAAGTACGGTCGACCGATTTTGGTCCGAGCCCACAGCCACGACATGGGGTTCTCCGACGGCCTGAAATTGCTGACCTTATCGTTCGATGCGACGATGCAGGCCAACCTTTCTGTCGGGTTACCACTCGACATCGCAGTGTATGAGAACGGCTCCCACACCTTTAGCCAGCGATATCGAATCACCGAAGATGACCCTCAGTTCCAACAAGTTTCAAACGGTTGGGGTGACGCTCTCCGCTCAGCGTTCGATGCTGTACCTGGGATCGAACGGGACCGGTTGCAGCCCTTTATCCAACGGTAAAGCTGACGGCACTAACGTCGGGCCGCGTCAGCGACCGCAGCTCAAACATCAACGCCGGCGGGCCAGTAGAACTGGAGGCCAAGTGTGTTTGTTCTGTCTGCTTGCCAGCAGCCACCGAGATGCGTTTTGTCCTCAGGCGGCGGATCTATCGCTTCGGGTAAGTCAAGCCGAACCGCGAACACTTTTTGGCGAAGATCGCTATACGAAAACGAACCGACCGGGAGAGAGTTGGCGCTCGCTGTCGCGAACAGCTCCACGTCGACAAGTCCGTCTTTGAAACGGTCAGTCTTGGTGCCGGGGGTAAGCGGCAACCAACCGCGCTCGGCTTCTGAAAGTTGGACCCCGATCCACATCTGAACGACCTGGTCGCCCACCCAGCATTCTTCAACACCTTCGGTCCAGGGTAAAAGATCGCCGGCTACGTATCCGTCGTACTGGTTCCACACCGCTAGATCCGGGCAATCTGTTGGCGACTCACCTATGACAAATTCAGCGCCCGAGGGCTGATCGGCCAACTCGACAACACACGACAAACCAATCGGCGCCAACACAATTTCTTCTGGAATCGAAACGGTAGTCTCCACCGGGTCGACACCATCGTCGGACAAGCTAGAGTCTGCGTCGGCATCCAAACCAGGGGATTGCTCGATAGCGCTGTCGGTCGAGCTGGTATTGGTTGAGCCGAGCATACGGGCGATGAAAAAACCGAGAGCGATGAGAACTACACAGGCCAGAATGCCCAATCCAACCTGAGGCAACAAAGATCGACTGACCTCGGGCTCATCGTCATGATCCAACCATGATTCTTCCTGATAAGAGGGTTGAGCCCATGGTTCCTGCTCGGTCGCTGTAGGTCTAGCCCACTGCCCTGGTTCGCTGGTCTCCGGCTGGACCGGCGGCGCTTGTTGGTCAAAAATGAGACCCTGGTCCGGATCATCGTGACCTTGCCCGTCGTCTCCACCAAAAAGATTCATGTCATTCTCCCGATGCTTGTCCAACGAAGGGAACTGTCGGAGGCACAGACTCAAGCTATCTGGGTTTAAACGACATGTCGATAGGCCTAGGGTGCCATTTGACCGCTACTGGCAAACCGGCGCACCACGTCCATGATTCCGTCAGCCCCTAAACGCCTTCGGCGGCGAGCGTCAGAATGCCGATAGGAAGTTGAGCCAAGCAGGCGCCGATGAGGGCCCGCTGCGCTCTTTTTCCCAGCGGGATATGTCGGATTGCATACGCCGTTCCCCCAGCATTGGCCAGTCCATAAACAGCGCCAATAAAGATGCCGGTAGTGTCCCAAATGAGGTAACCCACCACGATCGCTATGGTTGCGGTAGGCAACGCCAAGGTTAACCATTGGCCAAATCGGTGCTGCCTCGACTTGCTCTGAACCGGTTCGACGGAACTGTCGGGCGAATCGAAGCCACCGTCGAGCCGAGATACGAAGACGAAGAAGCCAATAACCGAAGCAACCAAAAGGGCAGAGAAAACAACTTCGACTGCAAGCCCGACAACGATCTCCAAAACCTCATCGCTAGGTCCGCTAGCCGTCGCGAAGAACGGGTAAACGCCGACCATCAGATCGAGAGTAGTCTCAAGCGGTCTGGTTTCGAGTGCGGGTTGGTTGGTCGTTGTTTGTTTCTCATGCCACACTGAGTCGTCGATTACAAATGACTGGATCTATGCAACGATCGCCCATCAAAAAACTAGCGCTGCGGTTTGACGACCCGGAGTTGGAGCAAGATTTCCTTCAGTGGCATTCCAGCAACTCCGTTTTGTATCAACGGGGAGCCAGCATCGGAGGCGCTCTTGGGTTTTTCGTAGGCTTCTTCTGGTTGAGGTGGGCGATACCTGAGCTGCCGGTCGCCCGGGTGCAACTCATCCTCGCGGTTCCGGTGTCGTTGATGGTGTTGGCCTTTTTCTCAACCTTTTTCGACGCCCCTGACTGGCTTCGGCAACTTGTGGTGTTGCTAACGCTGGCCGGAAGCTACGGCTTAGTGCTCGGTCTGTTGATTATCGCTCCCGCCGAAGCGGTCAACAGCCCGCTTAGCGCTGACATCAACCAGCTTTTCCAGTACCTAGGGCTGCCGGCGATGATGATCATGATGGTTGTGGCATCGACCTTTATCCGACAGCGATTCCGATATGCCCTCGTCTCAACGCCCGCCGGAATCGTGTTGTATCTCTTTGCTGCCAGTGTGAGTGGTGCGTCGTCGGCTGCGGTTGCAAACAATCTGATAGTGCTGATTTTGCTATGCGTTAACGTGCTGTCGTTGGCCTACATCTTTGAACGGTCACTTCGAAACGAATATTCGCAAGCGGTTGCTCTTCAACGAGAACGCGATAAGTCCGAACGGTTGCTCACCAACATTTTGCCGCGTAGCGTCGCCAAACAGTTGAAAGACGAAGGTCGTACGACCGCAAAAAAGTATCAACAGGTGTCGATTCTGTTTGCTGACTTGGTTGGCTTCACCGAGTTAGCAGCCCGGCTTGATCCGGCAGAAGTTGTGCGAGTACTCAACCTGATCTTCACCGAGTTCGACGAGGTTTGCGACGAGAGCGACCTAGAAAAGATCAAGACCATTGGTGATGCCTACATGGTTGCGGCGGGCGTGCCGGCGCCAGATCCAGCCCACGCCACCAAGGTGCTCGGTGCAGCAAAACGGATGGTTGAAATCGTAGATCGGCTATCGGTCGAACTAGACGAAAAGATCGAGATCCGTATTGGCATCAACTCTGGCGAAGTGGTGGCTGGCGTCATCGGGATCCGAAAGTTCAGCTATGACCTTTGGGGCGACACCGTCAACACCGCCAGCCGATTGGAAGCGACCGGTCTACCGGGCCGAATCCAAGTCGGCCGGGCGACTTATGAGCTGACGAAACAACACTGTCAGTTCGACCCCCCTCGGATTGTTCACCTTAAAGGCAAAGGCGACGTAGAGGTCTGGCTGGCCGCGGTTGAACCAGCCGACCTCGTCGTTGACTTGAGAGAGGGCTTGGCCAGTGACCGGGTGGCAACCAGGGAAACACTTGACTGATCTCGCTCGAAGTAAAGCGCCGAAGGTTAGGCGGCGTTCACTAGCGGCATGATCTCATCGTTTAGTTGTCGCAAATCTTCGAGGGTCTTCGACACAGGCACATCAGTGAACGGAGGCCAGATGAGTGGCATGGTGAGGCCAGCGTTTTTGAGAGCGATCAAATTTTCGGTGATCTGCTCGGCTGTTCCGACCAGAATGTTGCTGGCCTTACCCTGATCGGCCTGATCCGAAGGTTCGTCGGTGATGACAGTCCAATACATGCTGCACAGTTCGAGCCCGTCTAGAGCGTCGGGTTTGCCCTGCTCTTCAAGTTCCGCTTGGATCGGGCCTCGCCAGTCGGTTAACTCGTCGGCGGTATCTTGGATGCCGATCCAACCAGACAAGTTGTACTTGGCGATCCGATTGGCTGATCGTTTCGGATCTTTCAATCCACTGAAGAAGATGGGAAGTGGATCCTGAATTGGCTTAGCGCCGAAGCCAGACGGTTCGAAATCGGCGAACTCACCGTGGTATTCGAACAGTTCGTTTGTCCAAATGCCCTGCATGATCTCGATCGACTCTCGAACATGCTTATGGCGCTTGGGATAAATGTGGGTAGCGCTGGCGGCATCAAATTCTTCTGGCATCCAACCAGCGCCAACGCCGACGTTCAAACGGCCATTCGAGAGGTGATCGACGGTGGCTAGCTCGGCCGCCAGCACGCCCGGAGATCGGAATGGCGTGTCGGTGATACTCATCCCGATCCGGCACTTAGAGGTTTTGGCCGCCAGCCAAGGAATGAGAGGCCAACCCTGAAACCATTGACCGCGAGCTGAAACTGGAAGTTGTTTAGGGAACCCATCCATCATCCCAAACGCGTGTTGCAGCTCGCCTCGGTCCGACGCCTCGGGAACGATGATTCGGTCGAGAGTCCAGATTGAATCGAAGTCGAGTTCTTCGGCCAGAGCAGTGAGATCTTCTAGCTCCTTGATCGACACCTGATCACGAAAGTTGGGCAGATATAGGGCGAGCTTCATAAGACGGCCTCCTCAGGGTCAACGGTTGGTCTCTATGCTTGCCGAGGGTTGCTGGTCGTCAACAGAGTTGGGCGCATCATTCCAGTTAGTGCAAGTGCACCACTTAGGCTGTGTCCGATCGATTGACTAGCGTCGAACGATGCCGAGCCGAGCGGCAATTGCGGTGGCTTCGAGCTTTGAGTGAGCCCCGAGTTTGTTGAGCACCCGCTGCATATGGTTTCGCACCGTATTCACGCTCAGAAAGAGCTGTTCGGCGATCTCTTTGTTGCTAAGCCCTTGAGCCGCCAGCCGAAGTACCCCAACTTCGCGCTCGGTTAGATCCGAACCGGGCCGGTCTTGACCGTTGGCTACCAAATGCCTAACCATGTCCGGTGAAACGGGAGTCTGGTTCGAACGAACTGCCAGCACTGCAGCCGCTATCTCGTCGGTGCTGGCTCGTTTCGTTATGAATCCAGAGCATCCAGCGTTGATGGCTTCGTTCAAGATGACCTGATCGGTGTAGGAAGTCAGCATTAGCACCCGGGAATCGGGTGAGCTTTCAAGCAGAGGCCCGACCAATGACACCCCATCGCCATCCGGGAGATCGTAGTCAAGAAGCACAACATCTGGAAGATGAACCGTGACTGATCGCAACGCCTCGGTTCCGCTATCAGCGGTCCCGACGACAGTTATGTCATCGCGTGCCGATAGCGCCGCGGTTAGCAGTTCCGAGAGCACCCGGTGATCATCCACAATCATGAGGCGAGCTTTGTCGGCCGGAAAGTTCCGGCTCATTGTTGTGCCCCCTTGTCGTTAGTCTCTGGTTCTGACAGTATTCCATATAAAGGGGAATGGCTAATGGCAGGACGTCCGTTGCGAGGATCACCCACACATCGAGTGGTCGTCGGTGTCGATGCCGTGCTTTCGCAACGTACCGCCGATCCGAGTGTGGCCATCGTGGCGTTAGTCGACGAGACGTCACCGACCGAGTCTGTGCTGGCCCAGCTGGCTGGCGCAGATGCTGTTCTAGCAGTGCCATCGCCAGACGACGGGCAAGGCAGCGACCAAGACCAGCCTGGATTGGCGCTGGCTATACGAGTGGCGGAAGTAGTTGCTTTGCGTCGCAACACAACGGTGGCGGCGTCGAGGCAGGGCTGTCATGATGTAGCCGATGGGCTAAACGTAATTGGCCTTGTGGCCGAGGCAGGCCAACAGGGCCGGGTGGAACAGGACGAGGCCTTTCAACAGATCCAAAGCCTCGTTCGAAACGCTGGCGACGACTCGTGGCGCGTCGGCCGAGCGTACCGGTCTTCGTCATATGTCTTACGTTGCCTCGACCTGGGCCAATTCTTCGACGACATGACGTTTCCCGCTGGTATCGAACTGGTGATTCAGGAACCACCAGAACCTCTAACTACTAAAGATGTAGTAATAGTGGCTGACAGTCGGTGGCTTTGCGAAGCTCTTGATGAGCTGATCGATAACGCTAAGCAGGCCGCCGCCACGAACATATGCATTGAAGTAACAACCGATGGCGAAACAGTCAACATAACGGTCAGCGACGATGGAGTTGGTTTCCGAAATTACTGCGACACCTTAGAACGCCCTTTTGCCGCCGATGCCAAATCAAATCGGTTGGGCCTCGGACTGGCCACAATCGCCGAGCATGCGACTGAGCTCGGCGGAGTGCTCACTGTCGCCGACCCGGGTGGAAAACAACAACTAACCCAAGTGCGTCTGTCGCTGCCGAGACTCGACGTTGAATCATTGGCTCCAAAAGCTCGAACGTCACTGCCAATCGACCCCGCTGCCGCTCAGGCCAGCATCCTTGAAGGCGTCGTGCGTCACGTGCCTCTCAGCCAGTCGCTAGAAGGTATCGTCACGGCGATAGAGCATCAACTCCCGGGAACAGTTTGCTCAGTGCTGTTGCTCAACGACGGTCATTGGCTTCGGCACGGGGCCGGGGTTCGGCTCCCGCTGGCCTATCGGGAAGCAATCGACGGGGTCGAGGTCGGATTAGGTCAAGGTTCATGCGGGACCGCCGCCTACACCGGCCGACCAGTTATCGCTAGCGACGTTACAACAGACCCTAACTGGATCGACTTTCGTTCGATCGCAACCGAACACGGGCTGAGATCGTGTTGGTCGACCCCGATCGTGGCGGCTGAAGGCGGCGAAACGCTAGGAACGTTCGCGGTTTATACCAAAACGGTGTGGAGTCCAGATCGAGCGGCAATCCGACTCGTCAACCGACTCACGTATCTGGCCGCCGTTGCCATAGAACATCACAGGCTCTTTAAGGCGTTGGCCGAAAGCGAAACTCGGTTTCGGAGCGCATTTGAGGGGGCCGCTGCTGGCATCGCGTTGGCCGGTCTCGATGGCGTTATTCTGAAATCGAATTCTGCGTTGTCTGGAGTGGTTGGCCACGAAGCTGATCGGTTAACAGGAATTTCTTTGCTCGATCTGATCGACCCCACCTATCGCAATACGGTCGCTGATTCTTGGGCTCAGCTGACGACGGTAGAACCGAGCGGTCAACAGAACCCAGTAGAGGTTCCATTAGCCACCACGTCGGGGGTTCAACAGCAGTGGCTTTCTATCCACACGTCGCTAATCCCAGGCCAGTCCAGCCATCAGCCCTACCTCTACGTTGAGGTCCGCGACATCACAGCCGCTCGTCAGCACCATGCCGACCTCCGAGCCCGAGAGGCGGCGGAGGCCGCCAACCAGGCCAAAACCGACTTTCTAGCCTTGGCGAGCCACGAATTACGCACTCCGCTAAACTCCATTCTTGGCTTCGCCCAAGTCATGCAGCTCGTCGATCTTGACGACACGCAGCGGACTGAGAGCATCGGCCATATCGTGAATGCCGGAAGGCACCTGCGTGACCTTATCGACCAGTTACTCGACCTTTCTCGCATCGAATCTGGGCACCTTTCGGTAGCCGCACACCCTCTTGATGCCTCTGCGGTGGTTGGTGAAGCGCTGGAACTCCTGAGCCCATTGGCGGCAGCGCGAGATGTTGAACTTGTTGATTCAATTAGTGGTAACCAATCGCTTGGAGTGTTCGCTGATCACCATTGCTTGCGTCAAGTGCTGATCAATTTGTTGGAAAACGCGATCAAATACACCCCAGGCACCGGTCGAGTCGAGTTAAAACTGGACCGGCTCGACGAGTCGGTCGTTCGGATTAGCGTGCTCGACTCTGGACAAGGCATTTCCCCGGACTCGCTCGACGCTATTTTCGAACCATTTCATCGACTCGACAAGAGTAGCGATAGCGAAAGCGAAGGTGCCGGATTGGGTTTGGCCCTATGCGCTCGGCTGATGCGAGAGATGGATGGTTCGATCGGTGTCACTAGCACTGTAGGAGTCGGCAGCACCTTCTGGATCGAACTACCCGCCGCTGGGTTAGCGCCTGAACAGCGAAGCGGCGGTGCGACGGCCAGCCCAACGACTGTTTCGGGCAAGCCACGAAGCGCTCCAGGTAAGGTGCTCTACATCGAGGACGATCAAGCATCAATCGATGTGATTGGGGCGGCAATGGAACTACGCCCGAACCTGGACCTGCGGGCTGTCCACACCGCCAGGGAAGGGGCTGCTGAGATTGCCGGCAACACTCCTGACCTGGTCCTTCTCGACGTCGGGCTTCCTGATCGATCAGGGTGGGAACTGCTAGAAGAAATCCGCAGCAGCCATCCGTCGTTGCCGGTAATGATACTCACCGCCGGATCTGACATCATTGCGCATAACCCAACGCTCAACGGCTCAGCTAACGCCGAAGCTGGTTCCGGTTGTACTGTTCAACCCGATCACCTGTTCACTAAGCCGATTGACGTGAGTGATGTGTTGCTAGCCATCGATCTCGCCTTTACCAGGAGCTCGGGCCGCGACCTGCTCGCTCAAACTATGGACGAGAGAAATTAGGGCAGCAACGTCGACCGGTTTAGCTACAAAACCGTCGAAACCTTGATCTTCGGTCGCTCGCAAAACGTCGGGAAAATCAGCGCCGCTGACGGCAAGAACGCCAACATGAGCTGTAGCGGCATGATCACGGAGCTTCTTCAATAGCAGAAACCCATCGCTTGCTTCATCGCCCTCACGCCTAAAGGTAAGATCCGATAACACCACATCGGGTGGGTGGTCGGCGGCATGGCGCATGGCTTCTTCTACGGTGGAGGCCGTATCGACGACATCGCCAGCCGATTCGAAGGCTAGGTTCATGAATGCCACCGTCGAAGGGTCATCATCGACGATTAAGACTCTCACCACGCTTGTTTTTCCAATGTAATTCCTACTGCTTCCATCGCCGCGCAGACTGTATCGACGAGGCTAGCCCAGCCGCTAGTACACAGACTGACGCGAATGCACTCTCACGATGACGCATCTGTCACTGCCCGACAAGTTCAATGGCAACTAATTTTGTGTTCCCAACATACGACGTAAAAAGGGGACTGTCATGGGACGAGTTGAAGGCAAGGTCGCGCTGATCACCGGTGGAGCCCGAGGGCTCGGTGAGGCCAGCGGCAGGTTAATGGCTAAAGAAGGAGCGACCGTTGTTCTAACCGATTTACTCGATGAAGATGGCGCTGCATTGGCGGAGGCAATCCAAGCCGATGGAGGCAAGGCAGAGTACATCCACCAAGATGTGACTGACGAAGCGCAATGGGACGTGCTGACGGCCGACATTGTCGCTCGCCACGGCCGACTCGACATTGTCGTTAACAACGCGGGCGTGGTCCACGATGCCAACGTTGAAGATACAACCCTCGAAGCCTGGCGTCATGTCAACGCAGTTAACAGCGAGGCAGTATTTCTCGGAACCAGAGCGGCGATAAGCGCGATGAAAAGTCAAGATCCAATAGGCGGTTCGATCGTCAACATCTCGTCGATCGCGGGATTGGTTGGAATCGACAACTTGGCTGCCTACAACGCATCGAAAGGAGCGGTTCGGCTCTTCACCAAATCGGCCGCTCTTCACGTAGCTGAAGCCCGCTACAACATTCGTATCAACTCGGTCCACCCAAGCTATACCTGGACACCAATGGTGCAGTTGTTGGGAGACAACACCGGCGACCGAGACGGGTTCTTCGACGCACTTGGTGCAGCCCACCCGCTGGGTCGACCCGGCGTTGCCATGGATGTAGCCTGGGGTGTGCTTTATCTTGCTTCCGATGAATCAACTTGGGTGACCGGGTCAGAACTGGTCATCGATGGTGGAATTACATCTCGATGAATCTGGCAGTCTGGGTCGAGCGCAATGGTGTCCGCCTAGCGGATAGCACTGCGCTGGCCCGGGGTGAAAATGTGCACGCGAACTGGGCGACGTTCGCAGCCCGGGCTGCTAGCGGCGCAGCTGGAATGCGGAACACATTTGGATTGGCACCGGGCGATCGAGTAGCGATCGTGATGGCTAATGCGCCGGAGTATCTCGAAGCTCTGTTCGCTATCTGGCACGCCGGTCTTGTAGCCGTGCCAGTCAACGCCCGGCTCCACCGATCTGAGATCGAGTACATCTTGGATGCAAGCCAAGCTCGTCTTCTGATAACAGACGAAGACCATTCAGCTGATGCCCAGACACTGCTAGAAAGTACTAGTTCGTTGGCCCATGTAATTCTTGCGCCGAGTAGCGAATGGAATCGGCTCACCTCAACTAGCCCGATTCCGATCGTCGCCCGCCGTTCAGAAGATCCGGCCTGGCTCTTCTTTACCAGCGGTACTACCGGGCGGCCGAAAGGGGCAACGCTTACCCACCGCAACTTGGCGATGATGGTGCTCAGTTATTACTCCGACATTGGCCCAGTTGATCCTTCAGACTCGATATTGCACGCTGCTCCGATCTCACACGGGTCCGGAATGTATGGGTTGGCCCACATCGCTCGTGGTGCCGCGACGGTTATCCCAGAGAGCGGGGGAGTCGACGGTGCGGAAGTGGCGGCGCTTATTCAGCGGTGGCCGGGAATCTCGTTCTTCGCGGCGCCGACGATGGTGAAACGCTTGGCCGGTGACCCTGCAATTAGCGCAGCCGATTTGTCTAACTTGAATACGATCATCTACGGCGGGGCGCCCATGTACCTTGCCGACCTGACCAAGGCGCTTGATGTGTTCGGTCCTCGGCTGGCACAAATATATGGTCAAGGCGAGTCGCCAATGACGATTACCGCCCTGGGTAAAGCCGATCATGCCGATCGAAGCCATCCACGGTGGCAAGAGCGAATGCAAAGCGTTGGAGCGCCTTTCGTAGGCGTCGAGGTTCGCATCGTCGATGAACAAGGCAACGCGGTTCCGGCTGGCGAAATTGGTGAGGTGGTTGTGCGGGGCGATGTGGTAATGGCCGGCTACTGGAACCAGCCTGAGGCCACAGCGGATGCACTTCGTAATGGTTGGCTACACACCGGCGATGTTGGTTCAATGGAAGCTGACGGGTACCTCACCCTCCGAGACCGTTCCAAGGATCTGATCATCAGCGGTGGCATGAACATCTACCCTCGAGAGATCGAAGAGGTTCTGCTTGGTCACAACGGGGTTGAAGCCATCTCCGTGGTGGGTCGGCCAGATCCGGAATGGGGTGAATCGGTGGTGGCTTTCGTTGTAGCCGACCCCGAGCAGCCAGCCACTGCGGAAGACCTGGAGCAGACATGCCTCGATCACATCGCTCGCTACAAACGCCCCAAGGAGTATCGTTTTGTTGAGTCGTTGCCAACCAATAATTACGGCAAGGTATTGAAGAGAGAACTGCGAGATCAGCTCCTCGCCGAACGTTAAGCCATGACCAACGATGCGTAGCGACCGATCGACGCTAGTGGGTCGAAAGCCACTGGCTCTTCAGGCCTGCCTTTAGTCTAAGAACAATCAGAGTATGTGGCCGGTACGGGCCTTGTGGGCGTAGACCAGAACTCGCTCGTCGCGAAATCGGCCGCTGGTTATGAATGACTCGACTATTTCTGAACATCGCGGGTAGTCGAACGTCATATGTCCAAGGCCGTGAAGACCACTTTCGATACAAGCGATATTGTCAGATTGCGTGGCAAATTCCATCACCTCGGCCAGGGCTGCATGTAAAGCCTGTTTGTCCGGACTATTCCTGCACTGTATGAGGGGCGTGGTATCCCAAAGCATGTAGCAGACTTCGTTGATCTTGGAGTCGCCCTCGGACAAGCTTCCCAGCTTGGGTTCACAAAGCGGTTCAAAGACGTACTGGTAGATTCGTTTGATAGCCCTAATTGCTTCACTTCGCCGCTCCAATGGGGTGGCCCCATCGCGAAGATGGAAGGCGAAGTTGGACGTGCTGCCGTTGAGTAGATAGTCAAGTCAGAGACTGATCTGCCAGGGAGAATTTTGTTTGACCAGGGCGGGTAAATCGTTGGTGAGTTGGGTGAAGTATTCGATCGAGTCAGTATCTGAGAGCTCGGCGGGCTCGCCATCGATGTTCCACCGCCAGTCTCCCAGCGCTTCTGTTCGATCGAACAGCGATGTAACCCAAGTGTTGTAGCTACTCATGGGGCCTTTCGATGCCGGGCGGTTGCAATCGTACCCCGCTCCCCAGCGCTCAAGGGACTGACCAGGCTAGCGAATCGAAACGATCCGGACCCTGCACACTGGTTACGAGCGAAGTAAGCTACGACACTTGAATCAAGCGATGGAAACTAGCGGAAACGGATCGGACCACGAGGTAGCGGTCGAAGTAAACAATATCGTCAAGCATTTTGGCGATGTCAAAGCGGTCGATGGGGTCTCTATCTCGGTTAAACAGGGCGAGGTATTTGGTCTTCTAGGTCCGAATGGAGCGGGGAAAACCACCCTTGTTCGAATTGTCGCCACGCTAAGCAAGCCAACGAGTGGAGTTTGCCTGGTCGGTGGGATCGATACGGTTGCTAACCCAATGGCCGTCCGGTCACTTATCGGCCTCGCTGGTCAAGCCGCCGCGGTAGATGATCTATTGACCGGTCGGGAAAACCTGGAGATCGTGGGTCGGCTCTATCAGCTAACCACCGCAGAGGCTCGGCGACGGGCTGATGACATCTTGGAACGCCTGTCGTTAACCGAAGCCGCTAACCGTCAGGTCTCGACGTACTCCGGTGGAATGCGAAGACGAATCGACCTTGGAGCGAGTCTCGTTGGCCGACCTCGTATTTTGCTGCTTGATGAGCCGACCACAGGGCTCGATCCTCGTACTCGTAATGAGTTGTGGTCCTTTATTCAAGAGTTAGTTGATAATGGGACGACGGTGCTTTTGACAACACAATATTTGGAAGAGGCCGACGAGCTAGCCAACCGGCTGGCGGTGATCGACCACGGGAACATTATCGCTGAGGGTACGCCCGATCAGTTGAAAGAACAGCTTGGTGGTGACGTGTTAATGGCAGCGCCGGCCGACCCAGATCATCTATCGGTAGTGGCCGAGGTCTTGGCTGCTGTTACTGGGGAGACACCTCGCATTGACGCCAAACGACATTCGGTAACCGTCCCGGCGGCCGATCGGATCGCGGCGCTGCTAGAAGCCGGTCAAGAATTTCAGAATCGGGGCGTGGCTCTACGAGATCTTTCCATTTCTCGCCCATCCCTCGATGATGTGTTTCTGTCGATCACCGGCAAATCAACCGAAGACGGCGAAGACGGCGAAGATCAGGAAGTGACCCAATGACACCGACCGCAACGCCTCCAAACGCTTTGGGTTCGCTCGACCCGATGTCGGGCAAGGTGAATCGGAACGGACTGCTCCGTTTCGTATTTGATACCGCCACGATGACTCGCCGTAACCTGCTTTATCTCTACCGCAGACCCCAGGTAGTGGTGTTCGCTCTAATCACTCCGATCATGTTCGTCTCGCTGTTCAACTTTGTCTTCGGCGGTTCGATGGACGTGGGCGGTCAGAACTACGCCGACTTTTTGATACCTGGGATCATGGTCCAAACAGTGATGTTTGGAGGGAGCAACACAGCGGTTGGGTTGGCCGAAGATATGGGCCGAGGCGTAATTGACCGGTTTCGCTCGCTACCGATGTCTCGCATGGCGGTATTGACTGGGCGGACAATCGCCGATGGCTTGCGAGGCGTTATCACCAATACGGTCATCATCGTTGTTGGGTTAGTTATCGGCTTTCGGCCCAGTAACGGAATTCTGATGACCGGCGGAGCGTTTCTGTTGGTGTTGCTTTTCGGTTACGCGACGACCTGGTTCTACGCGTGGATGGGTCTCAAACTAAAGTCGGTCGAAGCGGTGCAGGCCGCCAGTTTTCTTCCGACGTTTCCGCTGACGTTCGCAGCGTCAACGTTTGCGCCGGTAGAGAACATGCCGGACTGGCTTCAAACATTTTCGGCTAATCAGCCCGTCACCGCCATCGTGGACACCGCTAGAGCGATGATGCACGGCGGCGATGTAGCGGGGCCGCTCATCAGATCCTTGCTTTGGTGCTTCGGTATCACGTTGATCTTCGGCTTCTTAGCCACGCGAGAATTTCGAAAAGGGTAAGACCGTAGACCTTTCGGTTGGTCAGCGTTAATTCTCGGCCGCTAGTCACTGTCGCTATCTAGACTTGGCCAATGGCTGATACGTTGACATCTTCCCCGGCAGTTCCGGCCGATCGGTCGTACGCCGCTTTGGGTTCGATGGTGATCAACCATTGGCCTCGATTTGCGCTGAGTTCAATGATGCGGGCGCTGGCCACGGTCTTAACTGCGCTCCATCCCTTTCTCTTGGCTTCGATGGCAACATCGGCCGACGATCCCGATCGAGCGCTGCGCTACCTGCTATTGCTGTTCATATCTGGTTTGGCTCATGGTCTGTTGTGGGCCATAACCGATTTCTTTGTCGCTCATCGGCTTAACCCGCTGACTTACGAGTTAAAACGAATCCTGTTCAACACTGTTTGGGCTGACGACTACCGACACTTCGTCGACCGGCCGTCCGGCAAAGTATCAAGCCATGTGAACGATATTCGTCGGCATGTACAGATGTTGTTCGATTCTGCGCACTACGGGTTCTTACCCATGATCGTGTCGATCCCGGTGTACGTCGTGATCCTCCTGCGGACTTCGCCGGCCAACGCTGGCGTCTATTTGCTGTTTGTGGTCGGGGCCTGCGTCGTTTTGGCTTTCAGTGTTCGGCCTGTGCATCGCCGCCAACGGCACCTAACCGACACCACAGCGGTCAACAACGGTCGAGTGTTCGACTCCTACTCAAACTTTGTCAACGTCTTCTCATTTCGCGCTCAAGGCAAAGAAATCACCCGCAACGACGATCAGATTGATGGGCTGATCACCGATGATCGCAGCTTCTCGCATTCGCTGTCGCTTTACTGGGCTATAGCGTCGATGCTGATCCGAGGTTTGCTATGGGCGGCCATTATCGGATTCAACTGGTTCATGTTTGATCAAGGCCGAATTTCGTTCACCGCGATGGTGATAGCCATTACGGTACTGGTCGACTTCACAAGCCAGTACTGGAACGTCGTCCACTTCATTGGTGAGTGGGTTGACAAATCTGCTGCCTACCGAGAGGGCTACACCTACCTGTTTCCCGGTCGAAACGTAGTGGCCGAACACTACAAGTCGTCGACCGCTAATTCAGCGGTAGATCATCTAGCATCAGATTCTAAAGCATCGGACGAGATGCCGAACGGGTCAACTAAGGGGCTCAACGTCAGTGGCTCAGAGCCTCGTCGGTTGCAAAGCCATTTGGAGTTTCGCAACGTTAGTTTCGCCTATCCAGACCAGCCCGATCAGTTGATCCTCGACGATGTGTCGCTCCGGGTTACCAAGGGTGAGAAGATTGGTGTTGTAGGTCGAAGCGGTGAAGGTAAGTCGACCTTGATCAAGCTACTTCTCGGCTTTTATGCTCCGACCAGTGGCCAAATTTTGGTTGACGGCGAGCCGGTCGGTCCGGATACGTTGGCTCGCCTGCAAGCGTATGTCCCTCAGGACACCTCACTGTTCCAGGAGACAATCGAATACAACATCGGATACGGCGTCGACCGCTTAGATCACTCAACTAAGAAGGCGGCCACGTCCACTATGATCCGCGACGCTGCGGTTAAGGCGAGAATTGATGAGTTTATTACTGGGCTTCCATCGTCGTATGACACGCTCGTTGGGGAGCGCGGCATCAAACTGAGTTTGGGGCAGCGGCAACGTATCGCCATCGCCCGCGCTTTTCTAAAGGACGCAGATCTACTTGTTCTAGACGAAGCGACCTCAGCGCTCGACTCTGAAACTGAGTCACTAATCCAGGCTTCCTTGGTTGATCTATGGGATGACAAAGCGGCAATCATCGTGGCTCATCGGTTGGCCACCCTCAACGACGTAGACCGCATCGTGGTGATAGAACACGGTCAGGTAGCCGAGATGGGGACGCGAGACGAGTTGCTAGCTCAACGCGGGCGCTTCTCAGAGCTGTGGAACTTGCAACGGTCAGGCATGATCTCGTTCTAGCGAGGATGCAAAAGCAAGGTTGTACTGCGAGGTTTCGTTTGCCGGGCGAGAGCGGTGCTGGAGGCGCGAAATGCGAGTGGGTACTAGCCCACTGGTTTCTCGCGGGCTACTAGACCTAGGCCCAAGGAACTTGGCAGGCCTGATCAGTTTCGACTCGAGCATGCACAGCAGAATTGCGGTTAGGCCCCGCCGCCCACGAAGGCATCACGACCGAATAAAGGCCGCCACCGCCAGCAACGAGAACAAGAACATCATCGGGCGAGCGTAGCGCCTGGACTACGCCGGACTTCGGCCGTCCAAGCGACGGATTGAACCGGTTCAAGTGATCGGCGTCTTGGGTGGCGTACTCAGCCAGCTTCTCAGCGATCATCGATTTGTTGTAGCCAGCGCTGTGTAGCAAATTGGCGTGGTCAATGTTGAGGACAACGGTCACCGCTCCGGCCGACATATTGACGTTGTTGGAACCGACGTTGGCAATTGTGGCGGCCAGCACTCGAAGTAGGCGGTCGGGCGAATCAGCATCGTCGCCTGATACGAAGAGAACTGAATGAGGCGGCTCGGCTCCGACAACAGTTACGACTGTGTCCTCAGCCTCATAACCCCAACGGAGGTGTAGCGGCTCGAGCGGGGAGTCAGCTTCGTTCTCGGCCAAGCAAAACGTAAACTTGCCTGGATGTCCGAGTAACGCCATGTCTGATGTACCCGGCCGAGCGCCGCCGATGTTCATCATGCAAAGTCGCAGTGCTCGTCCAATCGTTGCGTTCGAACGGAATCCCGGTCCGAGCGCCCCAAATCCGCTAGCGATCCCGCAAGTTTCGCTTAGAGGTCCGTTGGCAATGATTAGTGGCGCGGTGCAGTGAGTTGTTCCTTGCATCTCACCGAGGTCGAATCTTGGATCAAGCACGGCCCGAACAGACGCCAGAACAAATGGCATCAAATCAGGTATGCAACCGGCCATGACCGCGTTGGCGGCGATGGTCCGGATCGTGGCTGCGCCACCCCCGGGCCCCATCGACCCAATCGACAAGTCACCATCAATTCCGGTAGCAAGAACCATGGCCTCAACCCGTTCTGGGGTTGGCACGATGGCTGGTAGACCATCGGTACAGCCAAGCTGGTGTAGCAGTTCAATGGCGTCGAAGTTATCGGCCGCCTCAAGCAGGCTATTTCCGTCGATAGCAGTACCGGACGTCATGGGGAAGCGGGAACGGTTAAGGCCGAAACGATTGCCGTTGCGTTGTCGGAGGCGATGGTGGCCATTCGAGTCGGTCCGGTTCCCGCCACTGGGTGAGGCAAACGGACACGGGGAACGGCAGGCATTCCTGCGGCCTGGGCCACGAAGTCGCCTTGGGGCCAGAACTCTTCGGTGAGTAATGCCACGACTGGGATGTTGAGGCGAGCAAGTTCGATGCCGTCACGCACGGTGCCGGAAGTGCAGCTGCCTCAATGGCCGTAAGCCAGGATGACTGCGCTACAAGTGGCCGCAATTTCGGCCAACATCTCTGGTGTCGCTAACTGCGAAGCATTGCCTTTGTCGTAACTAGCAAAGCTCGCCTCTGGGAGCAAAGGCTCAAGAGCATTTTGAACTTCGGATAAGAAGTTGACTGAGTCTGGAAAGCCATTGGCTAGTAGCCCAATGGTGGCATCAGTGAGATCGGCGTGTAGTTCGTACGGCGCTACTTCGACAGCGGTGACGCCGCGAGGGTCAACGAACCGAATGACTGTTTCGCCTGGTATGGCCTGTTGTGCTGTCGCCGACTGGGGCATGTCGCTCTCCTGACCTTTCGGATTGAGATAAGTGAAGTTTCTCAACCTTAGGTCATCGCTGGCCCGAGAACTAATGGGCGGTGCCCAATCCAGTTGTCCTAGTTGATTTTGCTGTCAAGAATCTCAGCGAAGTACTGAGTTGCGCCACCGCTAGGCCCGTTGCCCTCTGGATAGTAACGAACGGCTATCACCGTCGTGCCGTTTCGCACCAAGGAGAATTCGTTGTTATCGCTTGTTGTGCCGGCCCACGCTTGGTCGCCGGCCACCGGAGTGTCGATTGCTCCGCTCCAGTCGCATCGGTTTGGGTCGGTATAGGTAGCAACGATTTTGTCGAATACCGCGATTGCTTCGGCTGTTGTTCGGCTTGGAAAGACTTGGGTCAACACGAACGGACCGCTTCGATTGTCAGGCTCCCAATTGGTCACAAGCGACCCGTAGTCACCGGAAATGATACAGTCGACACTAAATCCCGCCTGAGGGTTGAAAGCCTCTTCGAAATAGAGCGACCATGATTGGTTGAACTCGTCTTCTTCCAGCTTGACCTTGGCCAACCTTTCGGTTGGCGTCTGCGGGTGACGTTGCTTGAACTCTGGTGATGACCCAATCCACCGGACGACTCCTTCGCGAG
>CALAJV010000032.1 GCA_937922805.1 uncultured Acidimicrobiales bacterium
CTGCGTAATCGGCCACCCAGAAATCGGAAACAACGAAGGAATAAACTCACTCCTGTGGATCGACGGCGAACCAACATGCCGACCACACTTCACCAAAAACATCACCGGCTGCGACTTCGAACTCATGATGCACAACGGAACAGCCTTCCCCACACAACTCGACCCAGAACCAACCAACAAGCAGCCACTTAATGATTTCTGGTCGTTACTGGGACCAAAGGACAGTTGAGACTGGCAACGTTGCCTGAAACCTGTTAATCGAAAGCGCCGGTTGTTTTCAGGACCGGCGAGACCGGCACTGTGCTGACGATCACGTCGTCGACATACATAGTGTGGCTCGCCGGATCATGAAACAGCCCGCCCGATGTAAGTGCCCATTGACGGCCATCGGCGCCTATTCGTTCAGTTTGGCCTCGGTAATCGATGACTTTCTGCCCGTTTTGCCACAGCTCTACTCGACCAGTCTGATCCTGTACCGAATGCACATAAAGCTCGATGTGAACCCACTCGCCCGCTGCTACGAATGATTCAGCATCAGACTCAATGTTGACACCATCGTCACACCCGGTATCGCTACCGCAAGCTACTTTGGAGTAGAGGCCCAACGCCATCTTGTTTTCTCTTCCACCGATTGGCCCGATGTTGATGTCGATCGTTGGCACCGAGGTTTCGTTTCCAATCTTGTTCCGGAGCTGCAAAATGCTCCAGTATCCGAATTCCTCTTCACCATCGAGTGTGCCCTTGTTGGCGTAGGTCACATCTTCGGGGATGTATAGCCAAGTTGAATAGTACGCTTGGTCGGGAAGTTGTATACCCTCACGATCAAATCGACGAAACACCCGAGCTGCCGACTGCTGCTTGTCAGTATTCTCGATTGTTAATGCCAGGACGCAGTTGCCCTCAATTGCTCGTTCGTCCTCGACAAAGCGGTGGGTGGCAGAACCAGAGTGGTAAGCAAAACCGTGAGAATCGTTTCCATTGCTGTCTCGGTCTTCAGCCGTTTGCCCTTCAACCCAATCTGGGTGACGCTCCGGCGTTGCCGCACAACCCTCTCCACCTGACGAAAACAAAACCGACTCTGACGGAATTGAGGCCGCCGCAGAACGAATCTTCGGCTGGTCATCACTGGTGTCGGATCGGGTTGAGCTCTGTTCAGACCGGTCAGCATCGCTATCTTGTTCGGTAACAAAATCAGGCTCGTCGAGTTCCGACTCCTTGGTTTGGGTGCCGGTGCTCGCGGCATCATCGGGAACCACCAAACTATCCTCATTCGTCGAGCTGGTGTCCGCGAAACTCTCCCCCGATTCCGACGATTCGGACCCGTCTAGGTCACCACCGGAGTCTGGAGGTACTGACGAGATTTCCCCGCCAGAGTTTCCACCATTGCCGACTGCATCGATGCCTGCTCGATTGTCGATACCAAGTTGGGTTACCGCGGCGAATCCTATGGCTCCGATGACAACAACGCCAACGGTTGTGAGGAATTGTTGCCTTCTTCGTCGCCACCGTCCTTCGACCATGACTTCGTCAGGTGTTGCCTGCAGCGTCGATAGTTCGCGTGCGTCGCCTTCGAGCAGCTCCTGTAGTTGCTGTTCTAGATCACTCATGGCGGTCCTTCAGCGCGGTTTCTAGATCGGCTAAGGCTCGAGAAAGTCGACTCTTCACCGTACCCTCGGCTACTCCGAGGGCGGCCGCCGTCTCGGCCGTCGACCAACCGAGAAGGTAACGAAGAACAACCACTGATCGAGCATCAAGGCCGAGCTCGGCCAATGCCCGACGCAGATCAGTCTGAGGAGCTATCTCGCCGATCGATTCGACCGTACTCAGCTTTGTTCCAGCTAGACGGGGCTGGTCTGTTAGCAACTCGCGTTTCGTTTTTCGTAGTTGCCCGCGAGCCCAGTTCAAGCCCACTCGATACGCCCACCCAGCGGGACTGTCGTATTGGCGGACCCGTCGCCACTTCTGAAACACCCGGATCATCGCCTCGTTCGTCGCCTCTTGGGCTAGATCGGCGTCGTTCAGAGCCAGCGCCAGCGCTCGGAACACGCCGTCAGCGGCTTCGTCGTAGAACTTTCTGAACTCAACGTCGTTTCGACTACGTAGGCGAGACGGCAAACGAGACCCGACAAGGGCCGGTTCGGAAAGCGGAAAGGGCTCTGAGCTCGTCACGTAACTGTTCCAGGTCGAACACCACGCTCAGCCACCTGAGAAGGCACGGGGTCCGAGTGGAGTCTGGGTGCTAATCGTCCAGGTACTCGCTGTTTCGACAGACCACAGATCATTCTTCACCCGCCCTGAACGTCAAGGTTTGCTCCCACCCGAGATTGATCGACTTACTATAGGCTACGGCGAAGTGGATCCCCAGTCACTCTGGCTAGAGGGCAACCGCCTAGACCGGCCTAACCTTGCCGTCTAGAGCCGCCGCCCTAGACACCAATCCTAAACTTCGCCCGGTTCGCCGTTATCGTCTCGAACCGTCGGTGTTGCGATTGATGCCGCTGCAGTAGAAGTTTGTCGTCCAATCCGGACATCCTCTACCGTTGGCGGTTTCCCAGCTCCGGTTTCTGAGGTTCCGCTTCACGTTGTCGATGTAGTTGAGGGCGCTCGGAACCCGCCACTGGCCCGAATACCAGCGACCTAGGCAACCGTAAAGATCACCCGCTTCGTAGCTGGTCCCAGATGCCGCGGACTGGGCCAGCCAAACTTCTTGGCCTTCGAAGCAGATCCGGGTCACGGCTAGCGCGTAGTCCAAGTTGAACGCAGAGCTGTCCCATGCCATAGGGAACGTTCCCATGTGGGTTGCGTGCCCGGTTGGCAACACGTCCGATCCGCGAACTTGCAGTAGGCCGTTGCTGTCGCATCCATCTTTGCCGCCGGTGCGGGCCAAGGTCGGCCCGTCGCCACAATCTCCAAGCCTGCCTGCGAACCAAGAACTCTCGGTGTAAACCTGGGCTCGGATCAGATCTTCGTCAAACCCCCATTTGCAAGCAGCCCACTGGATAATTTCGTCGGTGGTACCGGTGTAGTTTCCGTCGATTCGGGCCTCGAAGGCGGCAGGACCATCGACGTAGTAGAGCTGATCGGCAATGTATGTTTCACCAGCAACTGAGCGACCCACCCTTTGATTCCAAGGGGTATTCTCGGGAACAGTTTCCGGCATTGTCCTTACTCGGGTTGCACACTGGGTTCCGCTCGGAAGGTTTGCCTTTGGTGACAATGTCCTGAACTTCATCCCAACCCCAGGTGTTGACTCGCCGTTGGCTGGGCCAGCGGCAGGCTCTGATTGGTCGACCAACCTGGCCGTGTCAACCACGCTGCCATTGTCTCGACTGCTGCTGTCTCGACTGCCGGTCTGTGACTCGGGTTGAGCTTCGTTATGGCCAGCCGATACCGTTGAATCAGCTTCAAGGGTAGAAGGAGTCGACGCCATGGTCGCCTCAGTTGCCGCTTCTTGACCCGATGCTGGTTCCTGGCCCGATGCTGGTTCCTGGCCCGATGCCGTTTCTTGACCCGATGCTGGTTCCTGGCCCGATGCCGTTTCTTGACCTGTTGCTGGTTCTTGACCCGATGCTGGTTCCTGGCCCGATGCTGGTTCTACTGTCT
>CALAJV010000033.1 GCA_937922805.1 uncultured Acidimicrobiales bacterium
GGTAAGGGCGCTGCTGGCAAGGTTGGCGATGTTGGTAAGGGTGCTGCTGGCAAGGTTGGCGATGTTGGTAAGGGCAGCGTTGGCAAGGTTGGCGATGTTGGTAAGGGTGCTGCTGGCAAGGTCAGCGGCGTCGGCAAAGGCGCTGTAGGTAAAGCTGGATCAGTTGGCGACATCGCCGCTGGTGGTGGCGGCCGAGGAATCGCCGGTTGGCTTCCGTGGGCGATTGGGGCAATTGCCCTAGTTCTACTTCTCGCCTGGCTACTAAGCAACTGCAACGGTTCAGATACCGATGACGTTGACGCAAACGCACCAGTAACTACTGCTACTCAAACCGAAACGACTGAAGCTGAAGCCGAAGAGGAAGAGACTGAAACGACCGAAGCGCCAGCTACCACCGAGGCGCCAGCCGACGCTGGTGTTCAGCCTGAGGTAGATGCTGCACTTGGAGGCAGCGGAGTAACCGGCGTCGCCGATGGTGGCGTCGTGACGCTTACCGGAACGGTCGATTCTGTCGAGGCCAAGGATGCGGCTGAAGCCGCAGTCACAGCGATTGACGGTGTCGAGTCGGTCAATAACGAGATCGTTGTAGGAGCAGACGATGCTGAGGCGACAACAATCAATGAAGAGCTTTCGCTCGACCCGATTACCTTCAACGTCAACTCAGATCAGATCACTGCTGAAGGGCAAGCCGTTCTGGATCAAGCCGCTGAGTACCTGACCACAAACGGCGATGTGAACGTTGAAATCGCCGGCCACACCGACAGCGACGGCGAAGATGCTAGCAACTTAGACCTCAGCCAGCGTCGATCTGAATCGGTGAAGACATACCTAGAAGGCAAAGGTATTGCTGGTGATCGTATGACTCCGAAGGGCTATGGCGAAGCCGAGCCTAAGGTCGACAACGACACCGCTGCTAACAAAGCAATTAACCGACGGATCGAATTCCGAGTCCAATAGACGGTGTTGCCAGTAGAGCAAGTTGCTGCGCAGTAAATCAGTGAAGTAAATCAGTGCAGTAAATAAGTGCAGTAACAAGCAGAGTTTGTAGCGTGGAGGTCGACCGGGTCGGCCTCCACGCTTCGTTTTGGCTTGACTGTCACACCCCGTTTCTACAGTGGCTCTCATGTTCTTTGCCTCTATTTTTGCCGCCATCATTGCGCTATTTGTTGGACTAGTTGCTGGATGGATATTCGCCCGGCGGGTTGCAGAGGGCGCTGCCGACGCTGCTTCGATTCGCGCTGTTGATGCCCTACGGGCCGAGCAGGCTGAAAACCTTCGTTCAACAGTCGATACTGTCATGTCGGTCGCATCGTCGAAGCTTGGCGATCAGCTAGAAGCTGGCAAGATCGTTTTGGAGCGAGAACGAGATGCGGTGTCCAGCCAGGTGTCAGGGGTGCAGTCGGAGCTGCAACGGATGAGCGACCTCGTCGTTACGTTGCAGAAAGAGCGGGCTGAGCAGTCAGGCCAGCTCTCGACTGGGTTGGAGCAAGCGGCGCGGGCCACTACAGCGCTGGCCGACACAACCCAGTCACTTCATAACGCTTTGGCGTCCCCGAAGGCCCGAGGCCAATGGGGAGAGCGCATGGCTGAAGATGTGCTTCGGGTCGCCGGCTTTATCGAAGGCACGAGCTATATCAAACAAGCGAAGGCCGCTGGCGGTGGCGTACCCGACTACACCTTCCCGCTCCCTACCGGGCACGTGGTGAATATGGATGTAAAGTTTCCTCTCGACAACTATCTTCGATGGCTTGAAACCGAAGATTCGGTAGAAAAAGATCGCAAGGCTAAGGCGTTCAAACGCGATGTCCGAGATCGGGTTAAAGAACTATCAGATCGGTCCTACATCGATGCTGACACCACCGTCGACTATTTGCTGTTGTTCGTGCCGAACGAGAGTGTCTACGGGTTCCTTCATGAGCACGACCCGGACCTGATCGACTTTGCCTTAGCCCGCAAGGTAGTCCTGTGCTCTCCTACGACGCTGTTCGCCGTCCTTGCGGTAATTCGTCAGGCCGTCGATCACTTCATGGTGGAGAAGCGGAGCGATCAAATCCTTGGTGCCCTTGGCTCTCTCCGAGAGCAGTGGGAACGGTGGGAGGAACCAATGGAAAAAATGCGACGAGGCCTTACCTCAGCTCAAAAAGCCTTCGATGATCTGTCTGGTCCTCGGACTCGACAATTTGAGCGTCAACTGGAGAAACTTGAGGGGTATCGAGACGAAGGTCTACCCGATTCTCGCATCTCTTCTCATAACTCTCTCCGGCAAGTCGTTTAATGAAACGGTCGATTGGCCGCCAACCGCTAACGGTCGAGAAGATGAAGGTCATGGCGTCAAACGACTTATCTGCCTGAATGGCGAAACGGCGCAGCATCGTTAAACATCGCCGAGCAGTCGGTTTGTTCAGCTAACCTGTTGAGCTGTGACCCGGTTCTATGTAACGACTCCGATCTACTACGTGAATGATGTGCCTCATATCGGGCATGCCTATCCGACGATTACCGCTGATGCTGTTGCTCGGTGGCATCGGTTGCTCGGAGATGAAACCATGTTCCTAACCGGAACAGATGAACACGGGCTAAAAATCCAACGGGCGGCCGAAGAAAACGGGGTTACTCCCCAAGAACAGGCCGACAAGACGTCGCAGCGGTTTCGTGATGCTTGGGAGCAACTCGACATTGCCAACGATCAGTTCATACGGACAACCGAAAAACGGCATCATGTAGCGGTTCAAGAGTTATTGAGCCGAGCCAAAGCTAATGGATTTATCGAAAAAGGCTCCTACGCCGGTCACTACTGCGTTGCCTGCGAGGCCTACTACATCGATGATGATCTGATCGATGGCAACAACTGTCCTATCCATGAGCGGCCAGTCGACTGGCTGGAAGAGGATAACTACTTCTTTAAGCTGTCGGCGCTCGAATCTGAACTAACAGAGTGGCTTAACTCAGACACCGTTTTTCCGGAAGGTAAAAGGAACGAAGCTCTTGGGATCGTCAAGCTCGGGCTCGACGATGTGTCGATTTCGCGAACCTCAATCGACTGGGGCATCCCAGTACCTTGGGACGACGGACACGTTTTCTATGTTTGGTACGACGCTCTAATCAACTACGCAACGGCGGTTGGATTCGGAAACGACGAGGCTGAGTTCGGAAAATGGTGGGAACAGTCGCACCACATAATCGGCAAAGACATTCTCCGGTTCCACTGTGTTTATTGGCCAGCGATGCTGATTGCGGCTGGTTTGAAACCACCAAAGCAAGTCCATGTTTCAGGGTTCCTCTTACTAGGTGGCAAGAAGTTGTCGAAGACAGGGCTCACTCAAATAGCGCCGGCTGATTTGGTGGAAGACTTTGGCGTTGATGGATTTCGCTATCACTTCTTGCGCGACGTTTCGTTCGGGCCCGACAGCGAGTTTTCCTACGAGGGGATGGTAAGCCGATATAACTCCGATTTAGCCAACACCCTCGGCAACTTGTTGTCCAGAGTCGCAACGGTGGTTACCAAAAAGTGCGACGGAATCGGCCCTAAGCCGAACCCTGATAGCCCGCTTCGACCGATCGCAGAGCAGTCGTATCGCGATGCGGCGGTTGCGTGGGATCAATTCCAGTCGCCGGTCGCCCTTGAAGCAGTATGGAACTTGCTGCGAGAGACTAACGCCTACCTAGAACGCAATGAGCCATGGAAAATGGAAGCCGGTTCAACTGAAGTAGCGACAGTTCTAGGTGACGCGTTAGAAGTTCTTCGTTTGGCCGCCATCTTAGCTAGCCCAGCCTTGACAAGAGGATCGACCGCTATCTGGCAAACGATTGGTCTAAGCGGAAGCCCCGAGGAACAACAACTGCCAGCGGCGGCCGAGTGGGGTCAATACCCAGGTGGTCTAGCGGTGGCCAAGAACGCTCCGCTCTTCCCACGGCTAAAGGTGGAAGATGCCAGCTAGCAACGGCGACTGGATCTAGACCGTGTGGTTCGACAATCACTGCCATCTAACCGGGATCGACGACGACGTCGAAGCGTGTGTTAGACAAGCTCGCCGTTACAACGTCGACTACCTAATGACCGTGGGCTGCACCGTTGAGGACTCTCAACAGGCGGCCGAGATTGCCGCCAAATTTGACGGCGTTTGGTCCACCGCAGGAGTCCACCCGCACGAAGCAGAGTCTGGAGCGCTCGGATTGGCTCCGTTGCTCGAGCATCCAAGCGTTGTCGCCGTGGGCGAATGTGGCCTGGACTATCACTACAACTATGCACCCAAGCCCGCTCAGGTCGACGCTTTCAAACAACAGATTGAGTTAGCTCACCGCCATGAGCTTCCGCTCGTAATTCATACCAGGGAAGCCTGGGACGATACCTTTGAGATCTTGGATGCAGAGGGGATTCCGCCGAAAACCGTCTTCCACTGTTTTACCGGGGGAGTAAACGAGGCAACGAAAGCACTCGACCGTGGCGCCTACCTATCATTCAGTGGAATTGTTACCTTCCCGTCGGCCGCGGATCTGCGGGAAGCGGCACTAGTTACGCCTTTGGACCGAATCGTGGTCGAAACCGATTCGCCCTATTTGACTCCGGTCCCGCATCGGGGGAAACCGAATTCCCCCGGTTACGTTTCGATTGTCGGCGAGTTCTTGGCTGATCTACTAGCACAAGAAGTCACCCAGTTTGCCGCCCAAACGACGGCCAACGCGATGAGCCTCTACTGTCTAGACGAAGACCTAGACAAATACTAGGAAGGTCTGGCAATGGCCATTAGGTTTACTTGGTGACGTTCACCCCGATTTCTCGAACTAGGACTCGTGAACTTCTCGACCGGCATGGACTTGCTCCAAGCCGGGCCTTGGGTCAAAACTTTCTTTGTGATCAGGGAACAGTCGACAAAATTGTTCGACTGGCCGAGATTGAGCCAGGAGATAGAGTCATCGAGATTGGTCCTGGGCTTGGGGCACTAACGGCAGGGCTATGCCGAGCAAAGGCCAAACTGACGGTTGTCGAAACAGATGCGTATATTCTCCCTGCGCTGCGCGAGATGGTTGGCCATCATGAACAGGCTGGGACTCTGCGCATCATTCATGATGATGCAACCAAGCTTGACTGGTCGGAACTGCTAGGAGGCGTGCCATCTTTGGTCGTGGCCAACTTGCCATACAACGTGTCGACCCCACTGGTTCTTGACTTGGTGCCTGCCCATCCGGAGCTCCACCGCTGGCTGGTAATGGTTCAGCGGGAATCAGGGGAACGGCTAGCCGCCGGACCGGGCTCGAAGATCTACGGGATCCCATCAGTTCTGTTGGCTTATTGGGGCGAGGCGCGCATTGTGGGATCAGTTGGCCCTGACGTCTTCTTACCCCGCCCCAAAGTCGAGTCGGTTCTGGTTCGCATCGATCGATTCAGCGAACCGGCCTACGACGTGGACTTCGCCCAATATTCCGCCGTGGTCAGAAAAGCCTTTGGCCAACGTCGCAAAATGCTCCGCCGAAGTTTGGCTGGGGTTGTCGAGCCGTTACAAATGGAAGAAATCGACATTGATCCGACAACCCGTCCTGAACAGATCCATCCGGCGAAATGGGCTGATTTAGCTAGAGTAGCGACGTTTGATACGGCGGAACGACAAGACATTGAGGGAGAGAATGATCAAAATGTCCAAGGCTCCTGACGTGGTCTTGGCCCCGGCCAAGTTGACCCTTTCGCTCCGTGTTACAGGCTGTCGCGACGATGGGCTTCATCTGATCGACGCGGAGATGATCACCGTCAACTTGTACGACACGTTGACGATCCAAGAAATCGATTCGTCCGACACCGAGGGCGTTGGAAGCGAAGATAGGGCCGGACCGTCAATCCTGACCGTGCGAGGTGGTGATGCCGATATTCCGACTGGGCCTGAGAACTTGGTGCTACAAGCCCTTGCTCTAGTCGGCCGAAAAGCAACGGTCGACTTAGTTAAGCAGATCCCATCGCAAGCCGGCCTGGGCGGAGGGTCGAGCGACGCAGGGGCAATTCTACGTTGGGCTGGATTTGCCGATCTAGTCGCAGCCGCTCAGCTCGGTGCAGATGTGGCTTTTTGTACCGTTGGTGGCCGAGCGCGAGTGCGGGGGATCGGTGAACAGGTCGAATCGCTTCCCTTTGTTGAAAAGACGTTGACGCTCATGACGCCGCCGGTCAAGTGTCCAACCGGACAAATCTACCAACGATGGGACGATCTAGGCGGACCGACTGGCGAGAACGGCAACGATCTAGAGCCTGCCGCGCTTAGCGTCGTGCCCGAACTCGAACGATTCCGTCAGCAATTAGGCGACGACACTGGCCAACAACCGCGGCTCGCCGGCAGCGGATCGACTTGGTTTGTCGAAGGGGCCTATCCCGGTCCTGGCCGAATCGTATGCGCGGCGGTGCCTGAGTAAGACGGGTCAACCGAGCAGGAACATGCCACAGCGGATTAACACCGCCAGGTTCTCGAAATCAGCAAACAAAGGCCCCGGGCAAGGGGGCCGATATAGGCTTTAAGCTACGAAGGCTATTTCTTCTTGTTACGACGTTGGATACGAGTGCGCTTCAGCAGCTTTCGGTGCTTCTTCTTGCGCATTCGCTTTCGTCGTTTCTTAATCAAGGATCCCATGCAGGTTCGGAGACTAGCCGTTATATCGGCCAGTCGACACCTAGATCGGTCTTATTCTAGAGATAGACACTCTGGGGAAGGCTTCTGGATCGAGAGTCATCGACAAAGTTCGTCCAGGATGGGTCGTTCAAGCGGCACCAAGACCGGCCCTGTTTGCCAGTTGGAGCACGTGTCGCCCCGATTAGCTGAAACACGCTCATCTACACTGGTGGAATGCAGGACAAGAACAGTTGCTCGCGCTGCGGTGGCCAGCTCCACCCCGGTTTTCTAGAAGATCGTCGTGAAGGAGGGTCGCAAGTGTTGGCCTGGATTCCGGGTCCGATCGAGAAAGGCCTGTTGGGCGGCGCCAAGGTAGCGTTTAAAGACCGCTATGACGTCACCGCTTTTCGGTGTAACCAGTGCGGGCACCTTGACATGTTTGTGAACTGACTGGCTGCGGTAGTCCGGGGATCGAACGAGGAGCGATACATTTGGTAGGCGGCATCAACCTAAAGCCGCTACTCTAAGAGAGCAATTCACTCGATCGCGGGTAGTTCAATTGGTAGAACACCAGACTTTGAATCTGGGGGTTGCAGGTTCAAGCCCTGCCCCGCGAGCTAGCACTACGCCTTGAAAAGGCACCGGAAGCCGCTAAACCGGTCTTTGCGCTAACCGGACCGTGGCCTCCAGGTTCTCATCGCGCCGCGCCGACATGGGTCAGTCCTGAGGCCGGTGCGCTGAATGCCCCTCGCTCAAGATCAGCGCTGAATACCGTCGCTGATGTAGGTATTTAGGACTATTTGACTAAATGTCCAGGTAAAGCCCTTATAAACCACAGGCGAACTCCGATTGAGGTATATCTCCCCCGATACTGCGAAGGTCGGCCAGCCTCTCGAGGCAGCCGGCCTTTGTGGTTTTTGCTGAAAGCTCGCAGCGCCCAAGCCCCAACCTAGTGGGACCACTTTGGTGGTGGTTGGCCACAGTGACCCCGAAATGAACTAAAAAGGAACTATGAGTAACAGTTCGATCTCCGGCTTGGTGTTGGCCACCAGCGGCGGTGCACCAATGCGGTCGACCCGTCCGAAGCCACTTCATCTACTTTGCGGCCGGGCTATGGCTTCGTACGTGCTCGACACACTGGGGGCCGCCGGAGTCAGCCAGGCGGTAGTTGTTACTGCGACTGATAGCGACCGGGTAGCGAAGCGACTTTTGAACGACGCCCCCGATTTCCCGTTGCGATTCACTGAGCACAACAGTGATACCGGAACTGCTGCGGCAGCTGTCGTGGGCGTCAACGACTTCAACGACTTTGATGATGAGGCCGATCTATTAATCGTCCCTGGTGATATTCCGCTCCTTCGACCCTCCACGTTGCAGGCGCTAGTCGAGCAGCATCGATACTCCAAGGCCGCTTGCACCGTGTTGACTGCACCAGTCGATCATGAGATTTTCCGGTCAGCCCAGCCCTCGACCCTCGGCCAAATTGCTGGCTCTAGATCCTTTGGGCTGGTCGCTCGGGACAAACGAGGTCGTGTCTCCGGGATAGCGGTTGGCGACGAGTTCGCTGAAGTATTGAAACCGAACTACCACGCCCTGGAAGACGAAGACCCGGTTCCAGAGGTGGCGCTCGGCGTGTATTGCATCCGCCGAGGACTGCTGGCTCCGGCTGCTCGTCGTTGTGCCGATGGCGACTCGGACGGATTCGGTGACCTGTCGGGGGTAATAGCGGTGTTGGCTGAATCTGGACACGCCTGCGAGACAGCGCCAATTACTAACCCGGAAGATTTGGTACCAGTAGAAGATCGGGTTCAGCTGGCCGACGCTGAGGCTGAACTCCGACGAAGAACTAACCACCATTGGTTGACAATGGGGGTCACGATGGTTGATCCGGAGCGAACCTATATCGACGTGACTGTGCGATTGGGCACAGACATCACGATATTTCCCGGCACGATCCTCCAAGGGGCGACAACCATTGGTAGTGGTTGTGAGCTTGGCCCCGATACCCGGCTAGATCAATGCAAGGTCGGCAATGATTGTCGAATCGAAAAGACCACGGCCTCGCTCAGTGCCATCGGGAACGATTGTGTCGTTGGGCCATATGCTGTGCTGGAGCCAGGCACATCAGTTCCGAACGGAACAACTACTGGCGCATTTTTTGCCGGGGGTTAGTTCGGTCAATCCCGGCTAAGCTTAACGCAGCGGCAAGAAAGTGGGATTTTGCGATGGAACTAGTGACGACGAAACGATTGCATCTGTTCGCCGGTCGACACAACTCGGAGCTAGCGACCCTGATTGGCAACAATTTGGGGGTGCCGGTAACCGAGGCTCATCTCAGCCAATTCGCTAGTGGCGAAACTCATTGCCGATTCTCGGAATCGATCCGCGGTTCGGACACCTACATTGTGCAGAGTCACGCAGAAGTTGATGGTCGGTCTGTTAATGACGCGATCATGGAACAACTCATCATGGTTGATACGGCTCGTCGGGCGTCAGCCAAGCGGATAACTGCGGTCATGCCGTTCTACGGATATGCCCGCCAAGATCGAAAGTCTGAAGGTCGAGAACCGATTACAGCAAAGCTTGTCGCCGACTTGTTCAAAGCAGCAGGCGCGTCCAGGCTGGTTTCAGTCGACCTGCACAGCGGCCAGATCCAAGGTTTCTTCAACGGTCCAGTCGACCACCTCACAGCGATGCCGGTTCTAGTTGATCGCCTCGCCGAATACGGCGAAGGACTTGTTGTTGTTTCGCCTGATGCCGGTCGAGTAAAGGTGGCGGAACGATATACCCAGCAACTCCACGCCGATCTTGCCATTGTTCACAAACGTCGGGTCAAGGGAGCCAAAAACACCGTCGAGGCTAAAGATGTAGTCGGTGACGTCGCCGGACGAAGATGTGTCCTAATCGACGACATGATCGATACGGCCGGAACGATGTGTCAAGCGGCCGAGCTGTTGATGGAGCGAGGCGCCGCATCGGTTGTTGCCGCTGCCACCCACGGAGTCTTTAGCGGTCCAGCCATCGACCGGCTGAAGAACTCGCTGTTCGAGAAAGTCATTGTTACTGACACGCTGCCATTCCCTTCGGAAAAGCAGTTCGACAAGTTGGAGATTCTGACCGTTGCGCCCGTGATAGCGGATGCTATCCGAGCGGTCTTCGAAGAGACATCGGTTAGCCAGATCTTCAACGGTCAGAACCAGAACTGACCTCTGCTGACCGAATCTGGCTAAGCAGGGTCGCTGGACGGCGTCACTGATCTAATGTCACTGAATAATTGCGTTAGCCGTGGGTTGGCGTAGTTTCGGCTTGATCCCGATAGCATCAGAGGTTGGCAAATGGCCCGGATTTCGATTGAAATCCGCCCCTCCAGTCGCAGATTGCACGACTACGAATCGCACGACCACGAGAGGGCTTGTAAGGCTGAAGGCTCAGCCGAGGATTGGCAAGGACGTTACTTACTATGGTTCAGACTGTTGTTTCAGCTTCAACTGGCCGTGATCTTGGATCACGTCCCTCTCGCCGTCTTCGGGCGGAAGGTAAGCTTCCCGGCGTCATTTACGGTTTGAACAAGGAACCACAAGCGGTCTCTGTGGTTTACACCGATCTCCGAGAGGCACTGAGCCTCGAGACGGGCATGAACACTGTATTCACCCTCGATATCGATGGGTCACCCGAAACCGTTTTGGTTCGATCGGTGCAACGAGATCCGCTCAAACGAGTCGTCACCCACGCCGATTTTCTGCGGATTGATCCTACGCAAAAGATTCGAGTACGTGTGCCGATCGAATTGGTTGGCGACGCTACGGCAGTCACCAGTGAAGGCGGACTCATCGAGCAGAAGATGTTCGAGATCGAGCTAGAGGTTTCTCCCAACAATATTCCTGTCTCTATTAAAGCCAACTTGTCGATCATGACGCTTGACCGGCGAATTGCTGTTGCTGACCTCGATCTTCCCGAAGGTTCGACAACTCTCGTTCCCGACAACATCTCGGTTGTAGCACCAGTTATTCCTCGATCAGCCAAGGTTGACGAAGAAGGACTTGGTGAAGGTCTTGAAGGCGAAGAGGGCGAAGCGGGCGAAGGCTCTGATGACTCTGACAGCGACGACAGCGGCGACTCGTCTGAGGGTGGCGATTAGGATCAGCGATCGGGCGGCAGTCGTCGCTCGGTCACTAGCTACGTGCCATGTCTTCATTTTCTCGTCGATTGGGCCAGCCGGGCCGAAAAGGTACGCCAGCTGACCTATTAGTGGTCGGGTTGGGCAACCCCGGCGAGCAGTTCGACGGCACTAGACACAACGTTGGTGCAGCAGTTGTCGAAACGCTCGCTAGCCGAGCTGACGCTCGACTAAAGAAAACGAAAGCTCGATCACTCGCCGCTGGCGTTCTTATGGACGGTAAGCGTGTTGTATTGGCGTTTCCTCAAACGTTCATGAACAACTCAGGAGAAGCAGTCCGTCTGCTGATCCGGAGCTACGGGGTTCAAGAGGCGAATCATATTGTCATCGTTCATGATGAGCTCGATCTCGATGCTGGCCGCCTCCGGTTAAAGGAGGGTGGTGGCTTGGCCGGCCACAACGGTTTGAGATCGATAACCCAACACATCGGAACGACCGAATACATTCGGCTTCGAATTGGTGTCGGCCGTCCGCCTGTTTCCCAAGAGGGCTCCGACTATGTGCTCCGTCGTCCCGGCAAGCAAGACCGCGAAATTCTCGATGCGGCAGTTCAATCAGCGGCTGATGCTATCGAGCTTTTGGTCGAGGTGGGCGTCGACGCCGCCATGGCGTCGGTCAATCAACGGCCGAAACAGTAAGACACAGTCGGTCAATGACCTTCGGTAGCCTTCCGAAAATCGTTTCTTCCGACGAGTCCCTCGTCCGACTAATCGGTCGCTCCGCATCGGTTCTTGCCGTGTCGGAACCAGCCCGGGCCATGGCAATTGCCGGAATGGCTGAGGCTTCGGAACGCAGACCAATTTTGGTGGCGACTCCGACGACCACCGAGGCTGATCGGCTGATAGCCGACTTGCGAATTTACCTCGGCGACGATGAGGTTCTCAACTTTCCTGCCTGGGAAACACTCCCGTTTGAGCGGATTAGTCCGTCCATAGAAACAATGGGCAACCGGGTTCGGACCCTGTGGTATCTCCAAGACCCCCAACATTGCCCGAAAGTTATTGTCGCCCCAGTCAGAGCCCTGATTCAGCGGTTGGCTCCGGCCGCGGTTGATGCCACCCCGGTGGTTATTGGCGTCGAGGACCAGATCGATCAAGAGGGTCTTGTCCGTGACCTGATTGATTTTGGCTATCGGCGTGAGCAGCAAGTGGAACATCGAGGCGAAATTGCAGTCCGAGGTTCAATAGTCGACGTTTTCCCTTCAACCGCGGACGGGCCGATCCGAATCGATCTATGGGGCGATGAGGTCGAACGGCTTTGCGATTTCACCATCGCCGACCAGCGAACGGCTGCGGATCGAGCAGAGGTCGAGATCTTTCCTTGTCGGGAACTAAGGCCGACAGAGGATGTTCAAGCTCGGGCGACAACGCTCGAAGCGACCCAGCCGTGGGGTAGAGAGCAGTGGCAGCGACTATCGAACGGTGAAATGTTCGACGGTATGGAGTCTTGGCTGCCGTGGCTCACCGACGAGGAAATATTACTACCCGATCTTCTTCACAGCGACGCCATGATCGTGTTGGTGCAGCCGACTCGAATGCGGGATCGGGCTGCTGATCTCCTGGCCGAAGAGAAAGATCTGGCCGCGAGCCTGGCTCGGACGTGGGTGACGGCAAGTCCAGTGTCCGATGACGCCGATGAAGATGCCGGTGACCACAACTCAGCCACCACGGACTCTAAATCGTCAGATGCTGGTCACGGTCAAGCGCCGGAGTCTCTTCGCCTACACGCCCAGTTCGATCGGTTATTGGCCAAGACCGACGTGCCGATTGTAAGCACAACGCCCGTGCCTGAGGGGCCAGACGTCGCAGTCATGGCCGCATCAGGATGGGAAGCCCCAGGCGACGCCTTAGCTGAACGAGTAAGACACCTCGTCGACTCTGGTTTCCGGTTGATTGTGGCGGTCGACGGAGCTGGCACGGGCGCTCGAGCTAAAGATTTACTGGGAGAATGGGGCCTCACCCCGACCGACCATCGGCAATCGCTGCCTGACGGGCTTGGCCCCGGAGTGCATCTAGTAGTCGCCCGAGTTGAACGTGGGTTCATACTGCCCGACGTCGGTGTCGGGGTTCTGACCGAGTCGGACTTGACTGGTCGTCGTCGAGCTCATCGCAAGGTAAGGGCCCGCAAGCGGCAAAGCGAAGGTTTCTTCGACGATTTGGCGCCCGGTAACTACGTTGTTCATCACCAGCATGGAGTTGGTCGTTTCGGCGGGATGGTTAAGAAAACCATTGGTGGCCACGAGCGAGATTATCTTCTGTTGGAATACCGCGGGAACGACCGTCTCTACTTGCCGTCGGACCAAATCGATTTCATTCGGCGCTATACCGGTGGTGATCAGCCCTCGCTTCACCGGCTTGGTGGCGGCGATTTTGCCAAAACCAAAGCCAAGGTTCGTTCGGCGGTCGCAGAGATCGCGCAGGAGCTCGTCGTTCTCTACCAGAAGCGAGTTTCGACCGAAGGTCACAGCTTCGCCGTTGATACTCCCTGGCAAGGCGAAGTCGAGTCGGCCTTTCCCTATGAGCTAACTCCGGATCAAGCCTCAGCGATTGTTGACACCAAGGCTGATATGGAAGCCGTTGTTCCAATGGATCGATTGGTCGTCGGCGATGTCGGCTTCGGCAAAACCGAGGTTGCGCTGCGAGCAGTATTCAAAGCGGTCCAAGATGGTCACCAAGCAGTCGTTCTGGTGCCGACTACGTTGTTGGCCCAGCAGCACTTCCAAACGTTCAGCGACCGTTTCGCTCCTTACCCAATTCGAGTAGAAGTCCTCAGCCGATTTTTGACGGCGGCCCAAGTCCGCAAGGTAGTGGCCGCGGTGGCGGCTGGAGAAGTCGACGTGTTGATTGGAACCCACAGGGTTCTGTCCGAAGACGTGAAGTTCTCTAAGCTCGGCCTCCTCGTCGTCGACGAGGAACAGCGGTTTGGGGTTTCCCACAAAGAATCGCTCAAGCAGTTCCGTTCGAACGTTGATGTTTTGACGCTTACTGCGACACCGATTCCGCGAACGCTGGAGATGAGTCTTACCGGTATTCGAGATCTCTCGTTGTTAAACACGCCGCCAGCCGATCGTCAACCAATCATGACTTATGTGGGCGAGTACGACGAGCGGGCTGCAGCCGAAGCGATTCGACGAGAGCTACTCCGGGAGGGGCAAGTATTCTTCGTCCACAATCGGGTCCAGAGCATCGAGAAGGTGGCCAACGATCTGCGAGCGCTGGTGCCAGAGGCCCGAATCGCCATCGCTCATGGTCAGATGGACGAGGGAACCCTAGAGAAGACGGTGCTCGACTTTTGGGAAGGCGAGTTCGATGTTTTGGTTTGTACCACGATTATCGAATCCGGAATCGACATGCCCACGGTCAATACCCTTGTCGTTGACCGGGCCGAACTGTTAGGTCTTGGCCAGCTCCATCAGCTGCGGGGCCGGGTTGGCCGTTCAGGACAACGAGCCTATGCCTACTTGTTCACAAGGCCGGACGCCGCGTTGTCTGAGGACGCTTACGAACGGCTAAAGACAATCGGCGAAGCGACTGATCTTGGCGCCGGTTTCCAAATCGCTATGCGAGATCTGGAATTACGAGGAGCGGGCAACTTACTTGGAACCGGGCAAACGGGCCACATCGCTGCCGTTGGCTATGATCTTTATTGCCAAATGGTGATTGAAGCTGTCGGTGAGCTGAACGGCCAAGCGGTGCCGGAGCTCGAAGAAATCAAGCTCGACCTTCCCTTCGACGCGAACCTGCCAGCCGAATATGTTCAAGCGGAACCACAGCGGTTGGAGGCATACCGAAAACTGGCAGCAGTCAAACAAGAATCTGAAGTTGACGCGATTCGAGATGAATGGGCCGACCGCTACGGTCCGATCCCCGAGGCGGCCGAACGGCTGTTAGAAGTGGCTCAGCTGCGGGCCCATTGTGCTCGTATCGGTGTGACAGAATTAGTTGTCATCAAAGGGCCCGGGTTCGGTGGGCCCGAGTTTATTGCCAAACTTGGTCCGGTCGAGATGAAAGTAAGCCAAGAAGTACGATTCACTCGGCTATTTCCAAGCGGCGTTTGGAAGGCCAAAGAGTTTGGCGAGCGCGGCGGACAGTTGCAGGTTGGGTTGAAGAAAAAGAGGTCGTTGGCAACTGACCTCGTAACGTTCTTTGAAACAATGTTCCCCATTGAAGAACTGACCGAAACGAGCGCATAGTTGCCGTTTAGGGCTTCCTCAACCAGGGCTACGGCTGTTGCGGGACCTTAGCTAAATCTTCGACAACCACTGCTCGGGGATGAGACGCCAGAGTAGCCGGCGGAACAATAAGCTTTCGGTCTCGAGATCCGCCGCCAATAATAAGCTTCTCTCGGTCCATAACCCGGTGATCAATCCAGAGAGGAAGTTCGGTCTCGACGCCAAATGGGGTTACGCCACCAATCTCCATGCCGGTAAGTTCTTTGGTTACGTCAGCAGCAGCGAAGGAGCATTTTCGGGTACCAAGCCGTCTACGAACCGTCTTGTTGGCATCGAGCCGAGTATGGGCCAACACAATGCACATGGCGAAAATAGTCGGATCGGCCTTGCCCGCAACCACAATAGCGTTGGCTGAATCTTCCAGGGAATACCCATACGATTCACAAAAGGCAGCGGTATCGGCGAGCTCGGGATCGCAGGAAACAACCTCATATTCGAGGCCTAATGCTTCAAGTTCATCGATTACCGGATCGCTCATCGTCGCCACCGTAGCGGCCGAATGACACGTTTAACAGCGGAGCTGGCACCCGCCCAACGTATTTCGAGTCAGCACTTGGGTTGGTTCGGAACTGAGTCGTTCAGAGCGAAGATACCGTTTGGCCTATGATTGAATTGCCAGAACAGAGATCACCTAACCGATGGAACAGAGCTCTTATAACTGGAGCGTCTTCAGGTATCGGCTTAGCCTTCGCCAAGCTCCTGGCCGCTGAAAGCACAAGCGTCGTTCTGGTCTCCCGAAGGGAGAGCGATCTTGCCGATCTAGCCGCTGAACTGTCAAATGCGTTCGATATCGAGGCCGAGATTTTGGTGGCAGACCTAGCCGACGGTAGTCAGGTAAAGCGGGTTGCCGACCGGCTAACCGACAACGACCGTCCGATAGATTTGTTGGTTAACAACGCTGGACTTGGCTTCAGCGGAGACCTTGTTGACCTCGATCCGGCGGGGGAACAACAGGTAATTCAAGTCAACGTCGTGGCTATGCACCACTTAGCCCATGCGGCTGGAAGCGCCATGGCGGACCGAGGTCGGGGCGGAATATTGAATGTGTCGTCGGTCGCAGGGTTTGCTGCGAGCCCCCAATCGGCCACATACGCGGCAACGAAGGCGTTCGTTACCAGTTTCAGCGAGGCACTTCACGTCGAACTAGAGCCTCAAGGGGTAGTGGTGTCGTGTCTGTGCCCAGGGCTTACTCGAACCGACTTTCATCGCAGAGCTGGGTATTCGGTCGGCGCTATCCCGAACGTAATGTGGCAATCCTCCGAAGAGGTCGCCGCTATCGGGCTGGCTGGCATTGCGAAAGGGAAAGCGGTTGTTGTGCCCGGGGCGAAGAACAAGCTGCTCGCCAACACCATGAAGGCGACGCCAGCGCCTGTGCTGCGGCGTGTGACCTCGGCGCTGGCCAGAGCGGGTGAGCGTTAGCTGTTTGGTCGCAGTGTGATCTATTGTGTCGCTAACTAGCACCACAAGAGGATCACCATGGCTACAAATTCTGAACGAGGAACTCAATCCGAATCGACCCATGAGCAACCAGTTCATTTGGCCGGTGCGCCGATCGACTGGTCGAAGATGGTCGATGATCTAAACAGGCTTCTTCGGCTGCGAACAACGCCAATCGGGATGAAGTTGTTCAGCAGCAAACAGGAGATGGAGGAAATTCCTAAGATTCGTCGTCCTGGAAGTATTCATACCACCGATCAGATCGTTGGTATGGCGTCGCGTTTGAACTGGACGGTCGGAATCACCAACGATGATCTGGTCGGCGCTCAATGCGGAGCCGTTATCGGGCTACACCCGCAAGATGACAAGTGGCTGTCTGGCGAACACATGGCCGGCGTTTGGTTTGAAACCCCCGACGACTCCGCCCGGCACCAAGAGGCCATGCACACCGTTGCCTACGGAACGTACGAAGCAATGGCCGTGTCACCGTTGGTAACCGGTCGGCTAGATCCTCCTGATATCTGTCTCATTTATGCCACTCCAGCGCAGATGATCCTTCTAATAAATGGTTTGCAGTGGTCGGGCTACAAGAACTTCGAGTGGGGCTGTGTTGGTGAGTCGGCGTGTGCGGATTCGTGGGGCCGAGCACTGACGCTTCGAGAACCAAGCGTGTCGATTCCTTGTTTCGCTGAGCGACGTTACGGCGGTGTACAAGATGATGAATTGCTGATGGCTACGCCCCCTGAGTTTCTGCCGAAAGCCATTGCCGGACTAGAAGCGTTGTCTGGCAACGGTTTACGCTACCCCATACCGCCATACGGGATTCAAACCGACGCTCAAGCTGGACTCGGAGCGTCCTACTAACATCGGCTCGCGAGCAGCGCACGGCTTTTATCCTCAAGGCCTTCTCGGCCGAGGATTCTCGAACCAAGACGCAAAAAGAGCGTGACCCGATCACCACCAGGACCGGGCCACGCGGACTTCCCCGTAGGGAAGCTTTGGACGGTGTTTACCGTCGCGATTTTGCTTGTATCGTCTGCTCAAATTCCTGCAGTCGATTCTGTGTAGTAGCGACTGCGTTACAAAGATCAGTGTGGCAAAGCTCGGGTAGGCAATGTGGGCAGATCTGGTAGGCAGAATCGCCGCGACCGGAAGCCATCCCATCATCAGCTCTGCTTGGTACGGTTGCTGGCGTGTCCGTCTCAGATAACTCAGCCAATGCTCAAGATCAGGTCGATGGCGGTGAAGCTGTCCCGCTAATCAGAGCCGTTTTGTTCGATATGGGAGGTGTCTTGGTTGAGCTGGGATCGCTAGATGAGCTGCTTGGCTTGTCTGTCGATGCCGGTCGCGAATTCTGGGAGTCCTGGCTTACCAGCGACGCTGTTCGAAAGTACGAGCGGGGCCTAACTGATACGGCAACATTTGCCGACCACCTTGTCGAGGAATTTCAGCTCACGCTCAGCGCCGACGAGTTCATCGAGCGATTTCGCCAGTTTCCTCGGGGCTTATTCCCAGGTGCCGTCGAGCTTGTGGCCGGGCTTCCGAACGGGCTAATTACCGGCATTTTGAGTAACACCAACGAACTGCACTGGGAGAATCAGACTTCGGCTGAGGTGATTAAGAACCTCTGCCAACGGTCGTACCTTTCGTATGAACTACACATGGTCAAACCGGATCTGGATGTATTCGAACACATTGTTGCCGATCTAGACCTGCCAGCCGATCAGATTCTGTTTATCGATGATAACCAAATCAACGTCGATGGGGCCAGACAGGCCGGTCTACACGCACAGGTGGCACAGGGTGTGGCTGAAGCAAGCAACGTGCTTTCCCAATACCGGATGCACCACGACGTCTGACCGTTAGGTCTTGATCGTCGCGAAATTCAAAGCGACAGGATTGGGCAGGCTCAACCTACTGAGCGTAACCCAACACCTTCGAATACAAATGTTCGTCGACCAAGAGCTACCGTGTCACCCGACAACAGCTCGACCGGGTGTTGCGGAGCGAGCTGGTTCCATCGTTCGAATGAAATGTCCCAAACGTATGTGCCGTTGGTTGACTCTAGATCGGTCAAGTGGACCGTCCAATCAACCAGCTCAAGCTTGGCATGGACCCGAGACAGTGTCTCGTTGTTGTCGTGAAGAACGAGAAGCTCTGTCGTGCCGTCTTCGGGGCGATTCGGCTCCCGTCCGATCAGGTACGAGCGATCAAGTCCGAAGGTTGCGCCATCATCGAAGACTATGAAGCCCAACGTTGGGCGTGGTCCCACAATCTGGTTTCGAGCCAAATGGGCCATCGAGAGGCCGCAGACCATGCAGTAGCTTGCGGCTGGGTTGTTGAAGTGCTCTCGAGGACACAAGATGCCGCTTACTTCAACTGCCCGCTCATCGACAGCCGGAGCGCTTCCGTTCTCATCTGCTGGCAACGCTGATCGAAGAGGAGGTAGTTGCTGTAGCGGTTCTGCCCCAACTAGTACGACAGAGCGGAACGGCACTTGCATCCCGCTTTCGCCGGTCTGACTAACCGCTGATTGGAACGAATCTCCCGAATTTGGTTGAAGATCTTCCTCTTGGGAGAAGATATCTGGCACCGACACCGGTTGCTCAACGGGCGGAGGCTCCACTGTTTCGTCAAGAGATTGCGGGATGTCAAAGTCGGCTTCGGACGGTTCGTCGCGAGGGGCCGGACTTGGTGTTGCAACTTCTGGCGCTGGTGGGGCGACGTTGGCTGGGACGGCTGGGGCAGCGGCCGCCACAGTTAACAGGGTTAGCCCAGCGCCGGGGGCAACTCCACGACGGAGGTCGAACGGAGCTACCGGCTCAGCCGCTTTACTCAGGTTGGAAGCTCGCACGGTCAGCCGGTGAGCGGACAATGGCATCTGGAGTTTGACTAGGCCCTGCGATCCGTCGAGCAGAATTTCTCCGTCGGCTAGAATTTCGATCGCTCCGTAAGCAACGGCCATTGGCCCGCCGGTTGCTTCAACCAGCATTCCTACTGAGCGAAGTTTTTCGGCCGCTAGCAGATCATTGATTGCTCGAAGCATGGTTTGTGAGGTCGGTTCCGGTCCAAGCTCATCGAACATCGCGTCAACGTTGTTGTCGTGAGCTGAATCACTTGGAACAACAACTGCGATGTCGGGCCACCGCGCCACCACGCCAAGACCGCGGTGAATTTGGCCGGCGCGAAGGTCTAGATCAGTCATTGTGATGAACCTCGCATTGTGATGAACTTCGTCCTATTTTGAACTTCGTCTCGTGATGAACGGGTGCCCGTGGTGCTCATGCCTGCTCCGATTGGCGATCGGCTTCGGCTTCGATAGCCATCGCTAGTGCTTCGGCCGTGGCTGGCCGTTCGGCTGGGTCGGCGGATACACATGCTTCAATAATGTGTCGTTCACCGTTGCGTAGAGCGTCGCCCATCGCCGGTCGATTGTTCAAGATGTGCCTTAACGCAGCAATAAGGCTATTCGTTGGCAGGTTTGGATACATCGGTTGGCCGGTGAGTACCTTGTGTAACGTCGCTCCAATAGCCCAGACGTCGCTTGCTCTCGATGGCGACTGGCCTTGAATCACCTCAGGTGGAATAAACTCAACTGCCCCGACCTGGCCATGTCCGGCCACTGTTTGACCAGGATTCAAGATTTGGGTTAACCCTAGATCGCCGAGCTTCCCTTTTTCGTCGACGACAAGGATATTGCCAGGGCGTATGGCTCGGTGGGCAATGCCAGCATCGTGAAGTTCGTTCGCTCCTCGGGCCCCATTGGCGACAGCCCGTAAGACGGCGGCTCTTCCTAGCGGCCTTGCCGGTCGGGCCAGCGAACCGCCAGAAAAGTACTCACCGGCAAAGTACAGAATTCCACCTTGTTGACCGAAGTCAAAGAGCGAGGCCAAGTTGGCGGAGTCGCGCGAGGCATAGATTCGTAGGTGGTTGGCAACCCGCTCAAAGTCATCGTCTGATGCCGCGTGGGTGACCGTTTTGATGGCGACCACTTCGTCGTCAATGCCGAGCCGGTCAGGTGCCTTGGCTAACCAAGCCTCGCCCTGGCTGCCCTCACCGAGCGGCTGAATGATTTCGTAATCAGCGATGCGTTGCATTCAGGATCCTTGCTGGCCGAAATAGTTTTAGGTGGGTTGCCCAATGGGTTGATTCAAAGGGGCAGATCTACGTGCAAATACAAGTGTAAATATACGTAAGGTAGCCGGGTTCAACCACCTCGATCTCAAGCCTATTGCAAACCTGTGATCACCGGTAACGGGGAGCAATTCTGACATATCTAGGTTCCAAGCCGATATCTGACCGTTGCAAACCATCGATACCAGCCATATTGGAGCTGGAGAGGCCCCGCCGATCAGGCCAACAGCCCACAAGAATTCGGCCAAACTATGCGACTGTGGCTTGAAAATGCCGGTAATCAACAGTAATCACCTAGCAATTGTCCAGCTCGGAGCGGTCGCCAATGGTTATTCACGCAGCTAGAACGGAGTGTTCATCGGCGATTAGAAGACCAAATAGCCTCTGGGCTGGTAAGTTCGACCCTGGGACAGGGCGATGACTTGCATTAGCAAAGGTCTTTGTCTGACCCGACAAGACGTGTTTACTACCAAAAGAAGGGTCCGATATGGGCGTTTTTGACTTCGTTAGGGAAGCAGGTGCCAAAATTGGCATCGGTGACAGTAAGGCAGAGAAAGAGGCGAAAGCCGAAGCTGCTTCGGCCGAACGGGCGGCTGAGATGGCCAAGCGAATCCGAGCCCGTAAAGCCCGCAAAGCTTCTGAAGCAGCAGCTGAGGCCAAGATGGAACGGCTGCAAGAATCGAAGAAAGCGAGCGGTCTCGAAGCCTATGTGAAGAACCTTGGCTTCGATGTCGACGGCCTCGACATCCGGTACGACGATGGGCTCGCAACCGTTTCGGGCACCGTGGCCGATCAGGAAACCCGTGAGAAGGTGATCTTGGCAATCGGCAACGTCTCCGACGTTGGCACGGTTCAAGATGAGATCAAGGTAACCAATGATGCAGATGAATCAGAACTGCACATGGTTGTCTCTGGCGATACCTTGAGCGCGATCGCCAAGGATCGGTACGGCGACGCGAGCAAGTACCCAGTAATCTTTGAAGCCAACAAGCCAATGTTGACCGACCCAGACAAGATCTATGTAGGTCAGGTTCTTCGAATTCCGGCCCTGTAGCTTCGGCTCCAGCGTTGCCAGAACTGGTGGACCTACAATCAGGTGCACCTAGTGTCTGTTATTAACTAAGCGAGACCGATTGTGCCGGGACGATAATTCCCGGCACAATCGCGTTTGGATCGTTGAAACGTTAAGGACAATGAACCCTCCCGACCCAACCACCGAGCCGACGAATAGTGTCGCCGTGAACGAAGCAGATCTGCTGGAGCGACACGCGCCAGTGCTTCGGTTCGATAGTCGCGAGCTTTTCTTCCCAACGTCAGTCGATGGCTATATGAAGGCAAGCTCACTCTTCGTAGATGGCGAGATGATGCTCGATCAAGGAGAGGTGGATGAGTCGGTACTTGACCATCGCCTTGCCCCTAAGAGCTATCTGCAGTTTGTATCCGAGTTCGATCGGGGAGCGGTCGTTCGTGACGAAGCTCGCCGACTAGCAAGGAAGCTCTTTGGGCCCCGGCTTGGCCGAGTTGGCTTGTTCGGTCGGATACTCGACGCACTGTTTCTGCTGAGCGTTTTTGTTCGGCCGACAACTCCAAGGCTTACTACTGCTGCCGCGTCGATAAAGGCTGAAAAGCTCCAACTCCACGATGAGCCGGTCGTCTACGGCAGAGTTCACCAAGTCGGGAGCTGGCTCGTTCTTCACTACGCCTATTTCTACGTCATGAATGACTGGCGTAGCGGCTATCGAGGTTTGAACGATCATGAGGCCGACTGGGAGCAAGCATGGATAATGTGCGACCCTAAAAATGGTCAACCGGTTTGGGTTGTCTGTTCCAGTCACGATCACAAAGGGGTCAACTTGCGTCGACATTGGGATGACCCAGAGTGCCGACGTCAAGGCGACCGTCCGGTTCTGTTTGTAGGAGCAGGCTCGCACGCGTTGTACTTCCGGCCCGGAGACTATGTAACTCGAATTGATGTTCCCGGTTTGCGTTGGCTGCTTCGGCTCCAACGTTGGGTGCGACAAGCATTGCGAATAAAGGACCAAGCGGCTGATCGGGGTCTCGGCCCCGCGCTAGGTATGCCCTTTATCGATGCCGCCACCGGCGACGGTCGAGAAGTAGCTGAGTGGTCAGTCGAGATTCTCGACAATGACCGAAGTTGTTTCGGACAGTTCCGGGGTCTTTGGGGGTTCGATAGCGGCGATCCGTTGAACGGTGAACGAGGGCCATCAGGACCAAAGTTTGACCGAACCGGTGAAATCCGATTGTCGTGGGCGGATCCCATTGGGTTCGCTGGCCTCCACGGCTCCGGACCTCCGTCGCGAGCTCCAGCTGAGCTGCGTTTGTCGAACATCAGCGGGACGATGGCTGCGCTCGAGAGTGAAATCGGTCGGGCTTCGCAGCTGTTGCCGCTAGTACAAAAAAACGAGAATTCCGGCGAAATGACCGAAGACTCGGAACGGTTGAGCGAGCTGCGTCGACAGCTAGTCGAACTTCGCGACTTACGAACTCGAATTCAACGGGGCGACACGGTACAGGGTGATTATCGGGCTCACCTTGACCGTCCAGCTATTCCGCTTGCGCCTCCACAGGAAGCTGGAAGAATTTTGGCGCTTTGGGCCGCGTTAAGTGTTCCGCTCCTACTCTTGTCGGTCGCGGCGCTACTCGTCTTCGATGGTCTTGCTATCGGAACCCTGCTCCTAGCGACAGCTGCTGGTTTTTCAATATTCGAGCAACTGGTTCGAAGACATTTTCAGGCAGTGTTTCGACTGATCGTGATCTATGTAATCATGGCCTCGTCGTTTGTGCTTATTGGTGCCTTTTTCTGGGGTGCACTCTCGGTCAGTATCTGGGCGATCGGAGCGATGATAACGACGGGTGCCGTTGTGCTTTTCGTCGCCAACATCGGTGAGCTGACCGCAGTACAGCGGCGAGCTGAAGCCGCAGCGAATGACGAGGCGATCGAAGCCGAGTGATTGGCGCTAACGACCGGTAGGTCAGCCGGTCGGGCTAGTTGATCAGCCGCTTGCCGGGTTCAACCCATCAGCCAGCCGGCGGCCAGCTTCAAGTAGCGTTTGATCGGACTTGGCGAAGCAGAACCGCACCAACGTCGCCCCGTTCCGGCTGTCTTGATAGAACACTTCGCTAGGCACGGCAACGACGCCGGCCATCTCCGGCAAGCGGAGACAGAAGTCGACACCATTATCGAAACCTAACGGGCGAATGTCGGCCGTGGTGAAGTAGGTGCCTTCTGGCTGAAATACCTCAAATCCGGCTGCCTCCAACAAGTCGCTCAGCAAATCTCGTTTCGCTTTCATTGAGCTGGTTAACGACTGATAGAAATCGTCGCCAAGCCGTAAGCCGGTTGCGATCGCTGGTTGGAAAGGAGCGCCGTTCACAAAGGTAAGAAACTGCTTGGCGGTGCGAACAGCGGTAATGAGAGGTGCTGGCCCCACCGCCCAACCGATCTTCCATCCGGTGCAAGAGAACGTCTTTCCACCAGAAGAGATGGTGACAGTTCGGTCACTCATGCCTGGGAAGGCGGCAAGGGGAAGGTGGCTTCTTTCGAAAACGATGTGCTCGTACACTTCGTCAGTTACCGCGATTACATCGTGTTGGCAGCACAGCTCCGCGATAAGTGTGAGTTCGGCTTCGGTAAAAACTTTCCCGGTTGGGTTATGAGGGCTGTTTAGCAGCAACAATCTGGTCTTGGGGCTGAAGGCCCTTCGAAGCTCGTCTGGGTCAAACTCAAACGTCGTCCCCGATGGGGGAGGGCGAAGTACTACCCCTTTCATTATCGCACCGGCCAGCGAAATGCCAGCGCCGTACGAGTCATATGTTGGATCGAAGACAATTACTTCGTCGCCGGTCTCGCACAAGCTGAGCATGCTGGCTGCGATGGCCTCGGTGGCTCCCGCTGTGACTAGAACTTCGCTCTCTGGGTCGTAGTCGAGCTTCCAGAAACGTTTTTGATGTTCGGCGATCGCTACTCTCAGGTCGGCTATTCCTGGGCCTGGCGGGTATTGGTTTACGCCGGCTTGGATTGCGTCGACAGCAGCATTTAGAACTTCGATTGGGCCATCAGAGTCCGGAAATCCTTGGCCCAGATTAACTGCGTTCGTCTTGGCCGCCAGCGCCGACATTTCAGCAAAGATGGTTGTGCCGAACCCTTGCAGTCGAGAACTTAGGTGAGGTGTTCGTCCCATCGTCAAACGCTAGTCGAACTCGACGCTCCCCGCCGCTTTTTCGACTAGTGGGACGTGGGGTCCATAACTTAGACTGGCGCCGTGACGATTGTTAGCGAACTCACGGCCAGGTTGCCAGCTGATCGGTTACAGATCGATGGTGAAGTAGTGGCGTCTTACAGCCAAGATCGGGCGGTGTTCGAACAGGCCGGACAGGCGGTAGTGCTCGCCATGCCGACCAACACCGCCGAGGTTGTAGCGGTCGTCGAAGCTGCTAATGCTGCCAACGTTCCGATCGTGGCCCGTGGAGCTGGCACCGGCCTAACCGGAGCGGCAAACGCAGTGGACGGCTGTGTCGTTTTGTCGATGCATCGAATGGACGAGATTCTTGAAATAGACACAACCAACCGAATCGCTCGACTCCAGCCCGGTGTCATCAATTCTGACCTGAAGGCGGCGGTTGCCGCCGAGGGTTTGTTCTACCCGCCCGACCCGGCTTCGTTTGAAATGTCGAGTATCGGGGGCAACGTCGCTACCAACGCCGGTGGTCTGTGCTGCGTGAAGTATGGGGTTACCCGCGACTACGTAGTTGGCCTGGAAGTGGTTCTCGCTTCTGGTCAGGTAATGAAGACCGGACGGAAAACGATCAAGTCGACAACTGGTTTTGATCTAACCGGGTTGTTCGTTGGATCAGAAGGATTGCTTGGCATTATCACCGAGGTAACCGTCAAGCTGTTGCCAGCGCCCCCGCCGCCGGCGACCGCGGTGGCCTATTTCGATCAGCTGACGGCAGTCGGTGACGCCATCGTTCGAATATTTCGTGAAGGTCACGAGCCAGCCATGATGGAAATTCTGGACCAGCCAACGTTGCGTCAGGTGGACGCGGTGTACAACATGGATCTTGACATCGACGCCGCCTGCTTGCTGCTGATCCAAACGGTTGGCGATAATTCAGCCTCCCGGATTGCTGAAATCGCATCTATTTGTCGAGATGAAGGGTCGACCTTTGTCCATCATGTCGACGACCCAGATGAGGGCGACATGCTGATCGAGGTTCGGCGCCGAGCTTGGCCGGCGTTTGAAAAACTGGGTAAGTCGTTGTTGCCCGAAGATGTGGCCGTTCCGAGGCAACGGTTGCCAGAGCTTATTGACGGCATTCAGAAAATCGGTCTACGGCACGACGTGTTTATGCCCGTCATCGGCCACGCTGGCGATGGAAACATGCATCCGTTGCTCGTGTTCGACGGCAACGACCCGGATGAGATTGCTAGGGCGCTCGCTGCCTTCAACGACATCGTCGCGTTGGCGGTTGAGTTAGGCGGAACAATCGCCGCTGAGCACGGAGTCGGAACCCTGAAGCGCAGATTTGTTTCGGACGAACTCGATCCGGTCCAGCTTGATGTTCAGCGCCAAATGAAGAAGCTGCTCGATCCTGATGGTCGAATGAACCCCGGAAAGGCGCTTTGAGTCTTCCTTGACTTTCAACGTTAATGAAGTCGCCCAGTTTGCGTAGCGACCCAGTTATCGAGGAACATCTAGGTGCGAAGATCTTACAGCAAGTGTCGAATAACAATATTGTTGGTCGTACTGCAAACGGTTTCTCAAAAACACGAAGACCGTTGCCAAGTGCGTTGGCAGTCAGGATACGGTAGATCCAGTACACGAGACGTGGGGTCAAAAGACACGTAGTGTCGAGCTTGTTTGCAGGGGGACTGCAAAGCTGGCGCCGTTCGCGGCTATGCCCTGACCCGAATCACGACGGGGCCAAAACAGACTGAGAAACAAGTGACAGATACAGTTGATCATATTGACGAGAGCATGCTCGATCATGTCGTCATTCGGTTCGCCGGCGATTCAGGCGATGGTATGCAGCTCACCGGGGATCGTTTCACATCCGCTAGCGCCTTAGCCGGAAACGACCTGGCCACTCTCCCTGAATTCCCGGCCGAGATTCGAGCTCCGCAAGGGACATTGGCTGGCGTTTCCGCCTTCCAAGTTCACATTTCGGACCATGACATACACACCCCAGGGGATGCTCCTGATGTGTTGGTGGCTATGAACCCGGCTGCGCTCAAAAGCGAGATTGGTCGGCTGCGATCTGGCGGCACCGTCATCCTTAACGATGATGCCTTTGACGAGCGGAATTTGGAAAAGGCGGGCTTCGAAGCCGACCCTCGGGATGATAACTCGCTCGACGACTACATTGTTCACCGAGTAAACATGACAACGCTCACCCTCGACGCTACCGAACCGCTCGGCGTCAAAAAGCGAGATGCGGAACGATCGAAAAACTTCTTCGCTTTGGGTTTAGTGAGCTGGATGTATTCCCGGCCTCTTGATCCAACGTTGGAATGGATTCAAACGAAATTTGCCAAACTGGAAGCGGTGGTGGCGGCAAACACCGCAGCATTCAAAGCCGGTCATGCTTTCGGCGAAACCGCCGAAATGTTTGGTTCTCCGTACAAGGTTGCAGCGGCTCCGCAAGCCCAAGGGGAGTACACCAACATCACCGGCAATGTAGCGACCGCTTGGGGCATGGTGGCAGCGGGCCAGCTGGCCAAACTGCCAGTGTTCCTCGGTAGTTACCCAATCACCCCGGCCTCAGACATCCTCCACGAGTTGAGCAACCATAAGAATTTCGGCGTTAGAACGTTCCAGGCCGAGGACGAAATCGCCGGCGTTGGGGCGGCCCTCGGCGCGGCATTTGGAGGAAACCTTGCCTTCACCACCACCTCGGGCCCTGGGGTTGCTCTCAAGGGTGAGACGATTGGATTGGCAGTAAGTATCGAGCTCCCGATGGTCATCATTGATGTCCAGAGGGGTGGTCCATCGACCGGCCTACCGACTAAGACCGAAGCCAGCGACCTAATGATGGCTATGTATGGCCGCCACGGTGAGGCACCGATGCCGGTTATCGCTGCGTCAACGCCATCCGACTGCTTCTTCATGGCTATCGAGGCATCTCGAATCGCTCTCAAATATCGAACTCCGGTGATCTTGCTTACCGACGGCTATCTAGCCAACGGAGCCGAACCTTGGCGTCTACCCGACGTCGATTTGCTGCCCGACATCAGCGTGGGGTTCGCCACCGAGACCAACGGCACCGACAAAGACGGAAATCCGATTTATCTTCCTTACCTGCGAGACGAAGAGACACTAGCCCGACCGTGGGCTATTCCCGGAACTGCAGGCCTAGAACATCGCGTCGGTGGCCTAGAAAAAGAAAACGTGACTGGCAACGTTAACTACGATCCAACCAATCACGGTTTGATGACTGATTTACGGCAAGCAAAAATTGAGGGGATCGCAAACGACATTCCTTTGTTGGATGTCGATGGGCCCGGCGATGCCGACCTACTCCTCGTTGGCTGGGGATCAACCAAAGGTTCGATTACCTCGGCCGCCGAACGGCTTCGGTCTTCTGGAGTGGCTACCGACACAGTTCACATTCAGCACCTACATCCGTTCCCATCGAATCTCGGTGAAATCCTGAAGGGGCGAAAGCATGTGTTCGTCCCAGAACTCAACAAAGGTCAGCTCATCAAGCTCCTTCGCGCTGAGTTCCTCGTTGACGCCAAACCGATAAATAAGGTCGTCGGACTTCCGTTCACCGCAGCAGAGCTTGTTAGCGCAATCGAAGAAGGAATGAATCAATGACAGACGTTCAACTCGATCCAACAAAACGCGGCTACTGGACCTCTGATCAGGATGTCCGATGGTGTCCCGGTTGCGGTGACTACGGCATTTTGGCTGCCATGCAATTTCTCCATACCGAACTAGACGTCAAGCGCGAAAATACCGTGTTCGTTTCGGGCATCGGGTGTGCCGCTCGGTTCCCGTACTACATGTCGACCTATGGGATGCACACCATCCATGGCCGGTCTCCGGCTATTGCGACCGGTCTGGCAATGTCTCGACCTGATCTTAAAGTGTGGGTTGTTGGCGGCGACGGAGACATGCTCTCAATCGGCGGCAATCACTTGATCCACGCTCTTCGTCGCAACGTCGACATGACCATCTTGCTGTTCAACAACCAGATCTACGGTTTAACCAAGGGCCAATACTCGCCAACCAGCGAAGTAGGCAAAGTAACTAAGTCGACTCCAATGGGCTCGATCGACAGACCGTTTAATCCGATCAGCGTTGCCTTGGGTGCTGGGGCAACGTTCGTTGCCCGAACTCACGATCTCGATCGAAAACATATGATCGAGGTGTTCCGTCGGGCCGATGCCCATAAGGGTGCTTCACTGGTCGAGATCTACCAGAACTGCAACGTTTTCAACGACGGTGCCTACGATGCGATCGTCAAGCGCTCCGCCCGAGAAGAAATGATGATCGATCTAGAGCACGGTGAACAAATTCGCTTTGGCGCTGACAACAACAAAGGCGTGGTGCTCAACGACGGCCAAGCCAAGGTAGTAAATGCGGCAGATGTGGCCGAATCGGAACTGTTGGTGCACGATGAGACGGCCGAACCGTCGGTGGCGTTTGCGCTCGGCGGTTTGGCAACCGACAATCAATCGCCGACTCCGTTTGGTGTTTTTCGAGCCATCGATGCCCCGGAATATGGCGAAGCGGTGGGTAACCAACTAATTGCGGCCAATGAGAAGTCTGGTCCCGGTGATTTGGGTGATCTGTTGCGCTCGGGTGCCACTTGGATTGTTGAGTAGCGTGCAGTTCTAAACAACCAAGGAGCGGTTACCCTACTCAGGTGAAAAGATTTATTGCATTGACTTTCGTGGTACTTCTCGCTGCTAGCTGTGGCGAATCTCGCGATTCGGAGTTCGCCCTAACAACCACTACATCGGATGCGGTTGAATCTGAGACAGATTCTGAAGTCGAAGCCGATAGTGATGGCGCTGAAGACGAGCCGGCGCAGCCGACGACAACCTTGGCAGAACTGACGCCAGACACTACTGGTGTCGCTAGCGAGGTAGCCATGAGTGTTGCCTTTGAGTCTTCTGAATGGGAGATCACTCACGGAGAGCTGAACGATATTGTCGGCCCGACGATTGAAGAAGACGACTTCTCGCAACTCGTATTCAATGGTCCGGCCGCTCCTGGCTTCGCAGCCAACGTGTTGACGCAACTTTTCGTGAACGAAGCACTTGCTCTGGAGCTAGTAGATGCCGAGGCGGAAGTTACCCAGGAGAACCTGGACACCTCGAAAGAAGCGCTAGTGGTCGAGTTGAACGGTCTGGCTCCGGCTGATTTAGGTACTCCAGTGACCGACTTCTTCGACGATGAGCCGTACTTGTCTTTTCTAACTGAATTTCAAGCTCGACAAGATCTGCTCAGCACCACACTTGCTGACGGAGTCGAACCGACCGAGCAGACACTGCCGTGTGCTCGACATATCTTGGTTGAAACCGAAGACGAGGCCAACGAGATTCTGGCCGAGCTAGAAGCCGACGGAGACTTCGGCGAGATTGCCAAGGAACGATCTCTCGATCCAGGTAGCGGTGCCAATGGCGGCGAGCTCGGATGCGCCGATCCGGCAAACTACGTCCCGGAGTTCAAAGCTGCCATTGAAGAGGCCGAGGTCGGCGTAGTTGTCGGCCCGGTCACGACGCAGTTCGGGGCTCACCTGATCATCGTTGACAGCTTCGAAACCTCCGAGGTAGTGGTTGATGGTCGTCAGCTAGCCACCGAGCAGCTACAAGGGCGGCTCGCTTCGGCTGAGATCGACCTTGACCCCGCCATCGGAACTTGGGACGCTCAGGCGTTCCAAATCATTCCCTCGTCGTGAGAGCGAAGGTCACGGTCTGCGGGCTGGGACCGGGGGGAGCGGCGCAGATCACCGAGCAAACCGTCGAGCTGTTGCAAAATAGCGAGAAGGTATTTCTTCGTACCAGTCGCCACCCAACAGCAACGCTTGCTGGAAAAGCTAGCTCATTTGATGAGCTATACGAAAACGCCAGCACGTTCGACGAGGTATACCGTGAAATTGCCGAGCGGTTAGCCAACGAAGCGCACCGCCACGGCCACGTTGTTTACGCAGTGCCTGGTTCGCCGTTGGTTCTAGAACGGTCGGTTCGGTTTCTCCGAGATCGAGAAGATATTGATCTGGAGGTGCTTCCCGCTATCTCGTTTCTTGATCAAGTTTGGACGTCGCTCCAAGTCGATCCGGTTGTCGACTCGGTTCGTCTGGTTGACGGTCTGGAGTTTGCCACCGCGGCTGCTGGCCAAACTGGTCCACTGCTCGTGGCTCACGTTCACTCCCAGTGGGTTCTGAGCGATATTAAGCTGGCGCTGGACGCGGGGCCAGAGCAGCGAGTCTTGGTACTCCAGAGGCTCGGAACCGACGAAGAACAGATTCTCGACCTAAGTTGGCCTGAGCTTGACCGGGAAGTCGTAGCCGATCATCTGACGTCGCTCTACCTCCCTTCTGTCGTTGAACCAGTCGGATATGAGTTGGCGCGAAGTGTTGAAGTAATGGCAAGACTTCGGGCTGAATGTCCGTGGGATCGAAAACAGGACCACAAGTCACTTCGCAAGTACCTAATTGAAGAGGCTTACGAGGTACTGGAGGCAATCGATAACGTTGCCGAATCGATCGGTGACGGTGAGCACGATAGTGATAGCGAGCCCGCTGCGTCTTCACCAGCAACTGTTGCTATGCCGTCGATCAAAGAAGTCGGTTCGTACCAAGACCTTGAGGAGGAACTTGGTGACCTCTGGTTCCAGATCCTGTTTCATAGCCAGCTGGCTAGTGAGCAAGGCCACTTCACCGTCGCCGATGTTGCTAGAGGGATGAGCGAAAAAATGATTCGGCGTCATCCTCACGTGTTTGACGAGGGACCAAACGCAATCGATGGTTCGACACCTGAGAATTGGGATCGTCTGAAGCAAAAAGAGAAACAACGATCTTCAGCCCTTGACGGAATACCACGAGAACTTCCGGCCTTGGCCTTGAGCCAAAAGATGTTAGGCCGAGGTGCGAAGCACGTTGAGTCGCCGGACCTTGGCCATGTCGGGTCGAGGCTGAACGATACGTTTGGTTCCGAGTTGGCTACCGATGCTGGAGTCGGCACAATTCTGTTAGCTCTCGTCGAGTTGGCTCGGTCGCAAGGTATCGACACCGAGTTGGCGTTGCGTCGAGCTGTAGCGGGGGCCGGCGACCGTTTCCGGTTGGCTGAGTCAGCCGGTTCGCTAAACCGTTCCTGGGTGCTGGGGTAGTTCTATAACAGGCGACTGATGAGATAAATAGCGGCACCGGCAATGACCGCAGTCGCGAGATACGCAGTCATGAATAACCGTAAAGCGCTAGCCGGCTTCTGCGTCGCTCGCTGTGGTGTGGCTGTAACCAAGTTGCCGTTTGAGCCGCTACCGGCCAACGACGGCGCAGGTTGATTGCCGAGAACCGATCCACCCACTTGCCCTTGTTGGCCACTGGCTCCCATTTGCGTGGTTTGTGCTGCCGGCTTGGGGTAGTTGGCAGGACGGGTCTGGGCGTGACCGGTTCGAGAATCAAGGAGCTTTTCGAAATGCTCGACGACAACGGCGGCACTGACTGGGCGTTTCGCCGGATCTTTACTTAGCAGAGACTCGACAATTTCGGCTAACTGCGGAGACATACCGAATGTCGTTATGTTTGGCGGTTTCTCCGACAACACTCGATTTATTACCGGATGAATGGATTCGTCGGCTTTTTGAACGAAAGGAACAGCGCGTAGCGACGCTGCCAACAGGCATACGCCGATCCCATACAAGTCGCTTGAAACTGTTGCCTTGGTTCCGCTTAGTATCTCCGGAGCGGCATATGCGACTGATGCGGTGATCGATGCTGAAGTGGTGTTGGTTCCGTCTTGAATCCGGGCAATGCCGAAGTCGCCAAGTACGGCGGCGCCGGTCTTTCGTAGCAGAATATTTTCGGGCTTAATGTCTCGATGTAGAATGCCCGACCGGTGAGCTATGTCGAGTGCCTTAGCAAGTTCAAGGCCAATTCGGGCCAGCTGATTTTCTGGAATTGGTCCGGCCTTTAGCAACTGCCACAACGTGCCACCGTCAACATATTCCAGAACTAGGTACGGGCGTCCGTCATCCAGTGAGCCAGCGGTAAACACATCAAGAATGTTGGGGTGCCCAGAGAGGCGGCCTAGCGCTTTACATTCGCGATCAAAGCGGACCTTTACTGACTCGTCTTCGATTGGGGAGTGGCCAACTTTCAATGCCACTTTGCGATCTACATTGGTTTGCACCGCGAGCCAAACGTCGCCAAATCCACCACCGCCAAGTCGGCGGACGGCCCGGAATCCTTCAAGCTTGAATGGGGCTTCTTTTTGGCTGTTTGACACGGTCAATTTGATGATAGTCGGGGCTTGCCCTTCGGACACCCTTGCGTCGACCTATCGACGCTGTTTTGCGATAGGTAACTATGCTTTGTCACCTATGCCCGTGCCATCTGAACCATTGCTGAACCACAGAGAACCAACCTTTGTCTCTACCAACCGACGGGAAATGCACGGTTTGCCTATCCCCGGGCCGGGTGCTTCCGGTCCGCAAGGATGGCTTTGCCTAGACGGCGAATGGCAGTTTAGACACAGCCATGCTGTCGGTGGGCAAAGTTCAGAATCTGACGAGGAGCAGCTGGTACCAGCTCAGCCGGGTGCGGCTACGCCTCCGCTGAACTTTTTGGAGCAGGGGGAGCAGGCCGCCGGTTTTGGTCCAATTTCTGTTCCTGGATCGTGGATGTTGCAAGGTCACGGCATCCCGATCTACACCAATGTTCAATTTCCGTTCTCCACTGAGGAGTACCCATCAATTCCAATGGATGATGAGGACGGTGACTACTACGTAGACTTTGAGGTTCCGACCAACTGGATTAACGCTGGTGATCGGGTTGTATTGCGGCTTGGTGGAGCTGAATCGACAGTACAGGTCTGGATGAACGGTGCTTTTGTTGGTGCCAGCACGGACAGCCGATTGCCAGCTGAGTTTGATGTAACCGACGCAATACACACCGACGCAGAGTCGGCATCACAGAACCGATTAGCTTGTCGGGTTCACCGTTGGAGTGCATCGACCTGGTTGGAAGACCAAGACATGTGGTGGATGGCAGGGCTTCATCGCTCGATTTGGCTGTATCGAGTCCCCGAGACCGCTATTGCGGATGTGTTCTTCCAGACAACATCGGCGATTCCGAGGGACCAGTCCGACGCCGAGGTGAACAACGACGCCAACGCTACCGATTCAACCGAGCGCCACGTTCTTGCTGGCTCGGCCTCGGTGAGCGTTGAGGTGAGCATCGATCGGCCGGTGGGAGGTACTGATTCGCCGCTTCAAGTTACGTGTTCGCTAGCTACAGATGGGCAACCGGTTGCGGTCCGAGTGGTTGAAGGCGTAATGGATGGTTTGTGTCAGGTGCCGCTCGAGGTTGAAAACGCTTTGCTTTGGACGGCGGAAACACCTTCGCTCTATCAACTCACGGTGCAAGTTCGCGATCAGGCAGGAACGCTGCTCGACACGCGTGAGCTGCCAGTTGGTTTGAGAACCGTGGAGGTAGCCAACGGTCAGCTGCTAGTTAATGGTCAACCGATCACGATCCGTGGTGTGAATCGGCACGAGCACGATGGTTGGACCGGACGAGTTCAAAGCGATCAGCTTCTGATCGAAGACATAGCTCTGCTAAAAGCGTCGAACGTTAACGCAGTGCGGACTGCTCACTACCCAAACGATGAGCGGTTTCAACAACTTTGCGATCAGCATGGCCTCTATCTGTTCGTTGAGGCAAACATCGAAACCCACGGCGTAGTTTATGAACCAGACAAGCTTCCGGCCAGCGATGAAAGGTTCGCTGAGCAATTTGTTGCTCGGGGTGTACGCATGGTTATTCGAGACCGGAATCACCCGAGCGTCGTGGTTTGGTCGTTGGGCAACGAGTCTGGGCTAGGGACTAATCACTATCGGATGGCGGAGGCTATGCGTCAAGCTGATCACAGTCGGCCCGTGCACTATCACCCAGCCGAGTCGGATCCGATGGTCGACATCATCGGACCGATGTACCCGTCGCTCGCAACCTTGGAGCGACTGGCCTTGATAGCTGATGAGCGGCCGGTCATTATGTGTGAGTACTCCCACGCCATGGGAAACTCAAATGGTGGTCTCGAGAGCTATTGGGAGTTGATCAGACAGCACCGCCGGCTGGCCGGAGGCTTTATCTGGGATTGGGTCGATCAGGGGCTGGCTGTGGCGGTTGAGGCTCAGAGCGATCACCTATCTACCAAAGCTGCGACAATGCACGACGGCAGTGGGGGCCGAGTTAACGAAGATTTTTATTGGGCCTACGGCGGCGATTTTGGCGACAAGCCGAACGACGTTAACTTCAACTGCAACGGTCTAGTCGACGCAGATCGAACGCCGCATCCGGCGCTTCAGCACTTGACCTGGGTTTACCGTCCAGTGGCTGTCGAGATCAGCGATGTCAGGTTCGGTGATCGCAACGCAGTTCGACTGCTGATTACGAACCGTCGTGATCACGCTGATATCAATGACTTGGAAATGCAGTGGACGTTGTATGAGAACGGAGCGCCGATCGCGTCTGGAGGGCCAGGGGCGGCATCTCACGTTCGCCCTGGGGCCACTGAGGAGATACTGCTTCCACTGCCACCGCTTTCGTCAAGCAATGAAGATCCCCAAAGTGGGGCAGTTGATGGTGGCGCCCGCCCGGCATGGTTTGGTGAACGGCGTTTGGTCGTCGAGTGGTTCACCGGCTCATCAAAAACTCCGGTGGCCTGGGATGACTTGCCCCTTCCGACTTCTCGCCGCCCGGAGATCTCGATCCAGCCTCTACAGCTACTAAAACCGGCAGCCGTTTCAGCTTCCGGCCTTTCGGCCTCCGTGGATGGATCGAGTGGTGTTTTGAAAATCGGAGACACCCACGTCGAAGTAGACAGCTTCGGTCAACCAACAGCATTGACGTTGAACGGAACAGTCTGGCCCGTGACCAGTAGCCGGCTCGGTATCTTTCGATCGCCAACCGACAACGATCAAGCGACGTTCGGCGACACGATGGTGATGCACCAACTCCAGCGGTCTGGGCTCTTGGACGCTGCGCTGGTAGTTGATCAAGACCTATCGGTGACGCACTACCGAGATGTGGTTGGGGTTACGTCCAGAGTTTCGATTGGTCAAGTCCGCTTAGTAGTTCAATGGTTGCTAGCTGCCAATGGCGACCTGGCACTTGATATAGCCGCCAGTGCCGACCCCGGTCATCCCCCGATCCTGAGGGTCGGAATGGAAATCGACTTGCCGTCAACGGTGACGGACACATCCTGGTACGGGCCAGGGCCAGTTGAGTCATACTCAGACCGGGTAGGCGGACTAGTCACTCGGCAATATCGCCAATCGGTGAACGAGGCCTTCTTTGCCTACGCTCGCCCGCAGGAATCAGGGAACCGAACTGATTTGCGTTGGCTGTCGGTGTCCGACTCGGACGGAACCGGAATTGTTGTTTGTGGAGATGACCGCTTCGATGGGGCCGTCTTGCCGGTTCGGGCGTCCGATCTAGCCGTCGACCACCCTCATCAAGTCGAGTGGCCCGACCTTGTGGTTCTTCGGCTTGACGCCGCTCATAGCGGCATTGGAACAGCCAGTTGCGGCCCTGGTGTCGGTGAGCGGCATGTGATCCAACTCGGCCGTCCGGTAATGAACCGAATGATCATTCGCGGGTTAGCCCCAGGCCAGCAAGCGGCGGCCATAGCTGAGCAGCCGACGCCGCTTCGTCGGCTGCAACAGTGGCACTACTAGGTAGAGAGCGTTGACGGCCGAACCCTAGTTGCCAGGACACTTAGTAGGGAAGCCAAACTAGCCGCGGCTTAGGAACGCTCTTTGAGTTCCAGCTAAACAGGTTCTTGAGATCTTGGTGTACGTGGGTTTTTGTGCTCCTTGCAGCCCCAAACATTCGACAAGCAACTAGTCTTATGTCGCTCCAAACTTGGTCCCTTTTTGGGATCTTTTCCGATTCGTAGCTGCTATGATCTCACCCCGGGCGTTAGGAGGAACACAAAGCGTGAGCACAATTGATCAGATTATCGGCCGTGAGGTTCTTGACTCACGGGGTAATCCAACCGTTGAAGTTGAGGTAGTTTTGGCCTCGGGGGCTTATGGGCGTGCCCTGGTTCCTTCGGGCGCGTCGACCGGCCAATTCGAGGCAGTCGAATTACGTGACGGCGGCGACCGTTACATGGGTAAAGGTGTCCTTACCGCAGTCGACCATGTGAACACCACAGTGCAGGGCGCACTTGCTGGCGTTGACGCCTACGGGCAACGAGAGGTCGACCAACTACTAATAGATTTGGACGGCACCCCGAACAAGTCAAAGTTGGGCGCCAATGCGATCCTTGGTGTGAGCTTGGCTGTCGCCCGCGCTGCTGCTGCTGACCTTGCGTTGCCGTTGTATCGGTATGTTGGCGGTGCGAACGCCCACCAGCTTCCGGTCCCGATGATGAACGTGTTGAATGGCGGCGAACACGCTGACAACAACATCGACTTCCAAGAGTTCATGATTATGCCGATTGGCGCTGAGACCTTCTCCCAGGGACTCCAATGGGGCGTGGAAACCTACCATCATTTGAAAGCGGTCCTAACCGAACGAGGACTTTCAACCGCGATCGGTGATGAGGGAGGCTTTGCTCCCAATCTTGGTTCGAACGAAGAAGCCGTCCAGCTGTTGTTGGAAGCAATTGAGCGAGCTGGGCGTACCCCAGGCGACGACATTGCGCTCACGATGGACGTCGCATCGACTGAATTCTATGAAGGTGGTAACTACGTTCTAGCCGGTGAAGGCCGAACACTCTCACCGTCGGAGATGGTTGACTTGCTGACTGATCTAGCAGACCGCTACCCGATCGTTTCTATCGAGGACGGTATGGCGGAAGAAGATTGGGAAGGGTGGGCTGCCCTCACAGCGAAGGTTGGCGATCGCTGCCAACTGGTTGGTGACGACCTATTCGTTACCAACACCGAGCGTCTAGGCCGAGGAATCGATGAGGGCATTGCCAATTCGATTCTCGTCAAAGTGAACCAAATTGGATCGTTGAGCGAGACGTTGGAGGCGGTACAACTGGCCGCTATCAACGGATACACCTCAGTTATGTCGCATCGGTCAGGCGAGACCGAAGACACAACCATCAGTGACCTTGCAGTCGCTACCAACTGTGGACAGATCAAAACCGGAGCGCCAGCTCGAAGCGATCGGGTGGCGAAATACAACCAACTTTTGCGGATCGAAGATGATCTGGGGTCAGCTGCTCATTATCCGGGCAAGGACGCACTAGCGATCGGCAAACCTTCGTAAAGCGCCAATCTGAAAGCTGTTCAGGAAACCACAACCGACGCCAACCAACACGAAAGCAACGTGCAACCTAGGCACCTTTACCACCCCTCATGACAACGAAGAAGAAGCCACCACCGAAAAGATCCAGAGGCGGATCGAACCCATCTAAGCGCTCGCCAACATCTCGCGCCGCCTCTTCTAGTGCTTCATCAGTTCCTCTGGGTCGGCCTAGGGGGCGGTCAATTCAAAAGAGTCAACCCGAGGCATTGCAAGGCGTCGATCGGCTACGGGAAATGGCGCCGGTGGTCATAATGGGTTTGCTAGCGGTGGTCGTATTAGGAGGGCTTGCGGTTTTGCCAGCTCGAACCTGGATCTCGCAACGACAGCAAACAAGGGATGCGCAGGCCGAAGTCGAACGTCTCGATGTCGAGGCGGCCGAGTTGGGCCGACAACTTGAGCTGCTTGAAACCGATGCTGAGATGGAGCGGCGAGCTCGTCGGGATTTCGACCTTGTCTATCCGGGCGAAGAGAGCTACCGCATTCTTCCTTCCGAAGAGCCGTAGCAGTTCAGCTGTTTGGATCTGGCTCGCGCAGTACAACGAGCCGGTCGCCAGAATCAAGGATCGATCGATCCATCTCTGCTTGGCTAAGCCGCCTCCCGGCCCGGACAATAGCTAACAAGGTCGTGCCCGGGGGAGCGCCAAGCGATCCATCAACCATTACCGGCGACACCTCGGCCAGGTCGAGTCCAGTGCCAGCGTCAAGAATGTCGTCGAGAACCTTTACTGTTTGTGGAGCGTAGGTGCTTAGGCCAAGCATCCTTCCGACTGCTGCGGTGGCGTCAATGACCTCGTCGGCCCCGCTCTGGCGGAGCAAGTGGAGGTTCTCTTGCTCCAAGCCTCCAGCGACAATGTGAACATCGGGGTTTAGCTCACGAGCAGTCAAGGTGATCAATACTGCGGTATCGTCACGATTGGTCGTAATGATGACGCCTCGCGCTCGTTCGATTGCGGCTTGAGCGAGCACGGTTCTTTGTGCCGCGTCGCCAACGATTGCCACGAACCCTTCGTTGGCGGCTATGCCAATGCGTTCGGGGTCAAGGTCGACTGCGACGATCTGTTCTTTCGGTACTCCCCGCTGCATCAAATCCTTGCCAGCGCTATGACCAGTAGATCCGAATCCACAAATGACGAAATGGTTGTTCACTTTTTGACTCCAGCGTTTCGTTAAGATGTGCTTTCTCGATTGATCAGTTAGCACCTCGACCGTGGTGCTAACGACTAAGATCAGGAACAGTATTCGAGCAGGCGTAATGAGCAGAATGGTCGCTAATCGCGAACTTGTGCTCACCGCAGTGATATCTCCATAGCCAGTCGTCGTCACGGTGACTGATGCGTAGTACAAAGCATCGATGAATCCGATATCACCGCCGGCCGAATCGACATATCCGTCGCTTCCCAGGGTTACAACTACGCCCACGAAGACGACGAGAAACAGGGCTAGGCCGATTCTGCGAATCACCGCCGATAGGGGTGCCCGTTCTCGAGAAGGCAGTTGTACCAGGTCGATTGCTCGTTCAATCGATGGACTCGTGCCCGATGTAGATCTTCCGCTCACGTGGCTGATACTACACCGAGGTTCACATTTGGGGATGGAAGTGGTGCGCTAAAAGCTCAACCCCATCGACTAGGCGTGGCCCAGGCCGGACAATGTACGCATCGCCATCAACCGCAAAGGCTCGGCCCGCTTTGGCCGCCGGCGACGAAGCGATCTCTGGCCGCTGCAGTACTTGTTCAAGTTGAGCTTGCGCGGCGGCGTGATCAAAACCGCAGGGTGCCACGATCAGCACATCGGGGTTTGACTCGGCTACCGCATCCCAATTCAGTTCGGTCGATCGTCCGCCGGGGGCCGCAAGTAGGGGTTCCCCACCAGCGGCGACAATCTGATCCGGGATCCAGTGCCCGGGGCCGAACGGAGGATCCGGCCATTCTAGTAACAGAACTTTTGGCCGGTCCCGGTCGGCAACTCGGGCGCGGATGGCGGCTAGTCGTTCTCGAAGTCGTTGTACCTGGGTCGGTTCTGTGTGAACTTGATCGTTGGAGCTTGCTGAGCTAGTTGGTCCGCCAACAATCGCCCAGTGGAGGCGGGTCATTTCGTCGAATACGGCGCCGAGCGTCATCGGGTCGTAGCTGAATACGTTGCTGTCGCAACCGAGCTGTTCCAGCGCAGCATCCACATCGCCCGAGGGTAAAGCGCATACCCGACACAGATCTTGCGAAACGATCAGGTCGGGATCAAGCGAAAGGAGGAGTGTCCGGTCGAGGTGGTAGAGCTCGGTGCCGTTGCGCACCGCTTCGTTTAGTATCCGATCGATCTCAGCCGGAGCGGTATCGGGGGGAATAATGGTGTCGGTGACTTGGGGGAGCTCGGACGCCTCATCCGGATAGTGACACTCGAAGGTAACGCCGACGACGCGGTCACCGTGTCCCAAAAACCAGAGAACCTCGGTGGCTGACGGTAGGAGAGAGATTATCCGTTCAGCCACTGAGGTCTCCGAGTCTTGCTAATTGCGTTCGGGGTTGGATGTTGCCTGTGCCGGTCCGAATCGCAGTATGCGGCTACTCGATACCGGCTTCTTGTAGTGCTCGCCTCGTGAGGACCCGAGCCAAATGACTTCGATAATCAACGCCGGCGTTTAAGTCGCTCGAGGGCTGCATTCCCGTTGCTGCTTGTTCAGCTGCTTCGGCTGCTGTCGCCCCGCCGGTTAGTGCTTCTTCTACTGCCGTTGCCCGGATCGGTGTTGGTGCCATGTTGACCAGCGCCACTTTGGCTGAGCCATTTGTTCGCTGCGCTGAAACGCCAACGATGGCCCAGTCCTGAGCTCGTCGATTGAACTTTTGGAAGTTCCAACCTTCGCCGGTGTGCTTCGGAATTCGGATTTCGGTGATCATCTCTGTCGGCTCGAGGCTCGACTCCAAGAACCCGGCGAAAAGATCGGCAGCATCGATTACGCGTTCGCCGCCAGCGGCGCTACGGGCCACTACAGAGCCGCCCATAGCGAGAAGAACCGACGGATGGTCAGCGGCCGCGTCGGCGTGGGCTAGCGAGCCGCCTAGCGTGCCTCGATGTCGGACTTGAGGGTCGCCAACGTGGCTGGTGGCGTGGGCCAATAAAGGCGCATGCTCTTGGACGAGATCGTTCGTCTCTACGTCGCGATGTCGAGTTAGGGCACCGATGGCGATGTGATCTCCACCGTCGTTGACATACGACAGGTCGTTGAGGCGACCAATGTCAACTACTACCGACGGGTAGGCAAGTCGAAGCTTCATCATTGGAAGCAGCGAGTGGCCGCCTGCCATTAGCTTTGCTTCATCTCCGTGTTCGCCCAAAGCGGCTAGTGCCTCATCAGCGGAACCGGCTCGAACGTAGTCAAAGGCTACGGGGATCATTTGCCACCTCCAGAAGCGCTCAGTACTGCTTTTACAATGTTGTGGTAGCCGGTACAGCGGCACAGATTGCCTTCGAGGCCGACTCGAACTTCGGTCTCGGTTGGGTTTGGATTTTCATCGAGCAGCGAAACTGAGGCCATGACCATCCCTGGCGTGCAGTAGCCGCACTGGAGGGCGTGGCAGTTCATGAACGCCTCTTGCATTGGGTGCATTTGTTCACCGTCGGCAAGGCCTTCGATCGTAGTGACCGCTTGACCATCGGCTTGAACCGCCAGCATCGTGCAAGACTTGACCGCCTCGCCGTTGAGATGGAGAGTGCAGGCCCCACACGACGATGTGTCGCATCCGATGTTGGTTCCTGTTAGTCCAACTGTATCTCGAATGAAGTGCACCAAAAGCGTGCGTGGCTCGACATCAGCAGAGTGGCTGGCGCCGTTGACCTCAACGGTGATTTCCACGAGTGTCCCTTCCTCACGTGATTGACAGCTAGAGGATGTTCCTCTAACCGTTAGCTCGTTTACTAGCTTGATCCTGAATAAATGTAGTAGCAGTCGTAACTTTTTTTCTACTTGCGGGATTGTTGCACAGATTCGCCAAAATCTCACCTTCGCGACCCCTGAAAGTTCGAATCCACGTATCCGAGTCATCCCGAACAGACAGTTTCGTCAATTTGTACAACGACCGACCCCGACTCCGGGATGGTTCGAATTTAGACTTGCGTAGTCAGCCAGGCCTAATCGTTGCTGTCGGTCGGGGTCGGGCTGATAGTTGTGGGCGGGGTTGTGCAATCAAGGTCGCCCGATTCGCAAAGCTCGTCGAAGTTGGCGCCGAACCAGAGAAGTCCGCCAAAGAGCACGATTGTGAGAGCAAGCATTGCCAGTTGAGCTAGCAAGGCAATCGTGTTGAGGACAATTCCAGCCCACGCCATTCCTATTCCCGGCTGTTGACTTCGTTTGATCTGACGCAGCCCAACAATTGAGGCGATGAATCCGAACAGGCTTACTGGCAAGAAAAGGAAACCGAAGAGTAGTAGCGCGAAAAATAGGCTTAGAACGAGCGAGCCCAGTCCGACTATCAGTCCACATAGCGCCCAGCCATTGGTGCTGGCCTGGTTTGAGGCCTGTCCCCAATTCTGGTTGCCGCTTCCATCGGGCTGGTGAGGGTAGATCGGTTGGGGATGACGTTGTTCGGGGGTGAATTGCCCGGGATGAACTTGAGATGCCGGGTTCGGTTGTGGCTGGTATCCCCAGGGCTGAGCGCCGTCAGGTAATTGGTCAGACATGTCCCGCCCTCGTGGGTAAAGGAATTGACGAGTAAGCGTACATCTGGGTTCGGAGTACGTCAGCGCGACGCACAGTGCGTGTCTGGTGTCAGTGGAATTTGGGCGTAGAGAAGGCCGCCGGAACGATGAGAATAGCTACAAATTTTTACCAAATACGGTTATTGGGGTGCCATTCGAGGCCCATGAACCCCTTTTCGGATGCTTTATGTGACTTTTCTTCCGAAATCCGCGACTTCGAGGCCTTTTTGCCGTCACATTAACTTGTGGAAACCTCGCACAATGACCCCAATAGAAATGCTAACGATGACGACGATCGCGGTGCAGCCGTTGGCCAAGCCAAGCTGTTGCCCGAGTGGAACGTTGCCGCCGACGACCAAATCGTCTTGGCCGGACTTGCCGTAGTTGCGGCCATGATTGGCCTCTTCGGCTGGAATGCATGGCGCAGCGACGACGAACCAGCTGAGATCGTGGCTGCGGTTTCAACGGTTGTCGAAGCCGCTGATGACGACGAGCCGGACGTACTAGTCCCGGTTCCGACTACCGCAGCGCCGACAACGACTGAGGCTCCGACAACCACCGAAGCGGTGGAAGAGGAGCCAGCGGCCGTCATCGGTGACGTTCAAGCCGCTGTTGATCCGTTTCCCGGTGCGATCACCGGAACAAACAACGGTGCAGTAGCGGTGTTGACCGGATTCGTCGCCAACGATGCCGAAAGCAGCGAAGCGGAAACCGCAGCAGCCGCAGTTGAAGGAATCGACAGCGTTGACAATCAACTCGTCATTCTTGAACCCGATGTTGCCAGCGCTTTGACCGGCGAAGGCGTTAAGGCTGCGGGTGCAGCAGGAATCGGAACAGTTATTACTGCTCGAGGAACGCTAGACAGCGAAGACGGCCGGGCCCCTGCGCTCGCCGCTGCGGCTGCAGTCGATGGTGTTACCGAAGTAGTAGACGAGCTTCAGGTCAGCGTCACCGCTGATCTGAACGCACTGCCGCAGGTACAGTTTGAGACTGCTTCAGCCGTGATCTTGGAAGAGAGCTTCGCTGATCTTGATCAAGCAGCCGAACTCTTGCTAGGCGCCCCTGATGCCAAGGTTGAGGTTCAGGGCTACACCGATATCCGAGGTGATGAGGATGCCAACTTGGGCCTCAGTATCTCCCGATCGAATGCTGTGCGCGATTACCTCATTGGTAAGGGCGTCGACGAAGCGAACCTAACAGCGCAGGGCTTCGGTGAAACCGAACAGTTTGGCGCCGGTGAATCCGACGAAGCATTGGCCGCAAACCGCCTCGTACGGTTCGAGGACATCAGCTAGTCAATCGTTAGTTCAACTATCTAGATCAAACTGAGCCTGCTGGTAAGGAAACTTACCGGCAGGCTCATTTGATTTTGGCCGATCATGGTCGGGACAGAATCTCGATCATCGAATCTTGGTGGCGATCCCAGACCGACTAGGATTAGCGGATGAAAGAAATCCTTGGTGATCTGGAAACCTGGCGCCGCCAGGGAAAGAAGATCGCGATAGCTCGAGTAGTTGACATTGAGGGTTCTGGTCCCCGCTTGCCCGGCGCGGCAATGGCAGTCAACGAAGACGGCCAGGTGGCTGGCTCGGTATCTGGCGGTTGTGTCGAGGGTGCAGTCGTGGTCGAGTCACTCGAGTGCCTCAAGACCGGAGAGCGAAAGATTGTGACCTTCGGATACTCCGATGACGAAGCCTTCGCTGTCGGCTTAACCTGCGGCGGCACCATACATCTGTTCCTCGAACCACTCGATTGGTAACGCCATTGTCTGATCCATCAAACGCCAACGGCGATTCGTTGTTCGAGATACTCAGGGCCGAGATCGCTGCTCAAACCCCAGTCGCCCTGGCCACTATCGTCGAAGCAGACCTGGATGAAATCCAACGCCAACAGCCTGGAGCTCCAACGACGGGAGCCAAGCTTTTGTTGCGACCTGATTTTGAGCCCCTAGGTACGCTCGGTAACGCTGATCTTGATCGAGTGGTACAACGAGACGGACTAGGTGAGCTAGCCGCCGGTACCAGCGGTATTCGTCACTATGGTCCCAACGGTGAGGCCAGACAAGAAGAGCTCGGGGTGTTCATCGAATCATTTGCTCCGCCGCCGCAGATGTTGATTTTTGGTGCCGTCGATTTTACCGCTGCTTTGAGTCGGGTCGCCAAAGTCCTGGGCTACGTCGTGACTGTTTGCGATGCTCGGCCAGTCTTCGCCACGACGCAACGTTTCCCACACGCCGATCACGTAGTTGTAGATTGGCCTCACCGATTGCTCGAAAAGGTAGGAGACGACCTTGGCCCTCGGGACGCCATATGTGTGTTGACTCATGATCCAAAGTTTGATGTTCCGGCCGTTATCGGTGCTCTCAAAACTGAGGCTGGGTACATCGGAGCGATGGGTTCTCGGCGTACCACGCAAGATCGGAACCGTCGACTGAGCGAAGAAGGGGTAAACGAAGCCGATCTGGCGACGGTCATGGCCCCTATCGGACTCGACTTGGGCGCTCGAACACCAGAAGAAACTGCCATCTCAATCTGCGCCGAAATTATCGCCAAACGGTCGGGCCGAGCGGCTCCCTCATTAGCTCAGACCTCCGGCGATATCCACGCTCGGTGAGCGCTGACAACGAATCCGAATTTGGCGTGGGCGACAGCCGGGTCCACGCTCGTTCCCGAACGGCGGCAGTAGTGTTGGCCGGAGGCGCCGGTAGCCGCTTCCAGGCATCGGTAGAAAACGCCGATCTGCCCAACCAAGAGCAAGGGCCAGGCCCGAGGCACAAACTTCTAGTTGAGTTCCGAGGAGCCCCTCTAGTTTCGTGGGCAATAGAGGCAGCGCACACGGCGTCGTTTGAACGGCTCTACGTCATCAGCGGAGCGGTACCAATTGCCGAGATCGCTTCTGCTGCGTCTGGCGGGACAGCAGTGGTGGTCGAGAACGATAATTGGCGTTCGGGGCAAGCGTCCTCGTTGGCGGCGGCTATAGACGCCGCGCAAGCTGAAGGGTTCGACGCCGTTGTCATTGGTCTGGGCGATCAGCCCCTGGTCCCTGCTGAGGCGTGGCGGGCAGTCGCTAAGGGTGAAGGTCCAATCGTGGTCGCGTCGTTCGGTGGTAAGCGTCGCCCGCCGGTCAAACTGGATAAGTCGGTCTGGAACGACGTTCCCCGTGATGGTGACGAGGGAGCGAGAAACCTTTTTCGACTACGCCCTGAGCTAGTTTCTGAGATATCGTGTGCAGGTAATCCAGTTGATATCGACACGATTGAGGACCTCGACCAGTGGAACTAACGAACGAATTTGTGATCGACCGACCGATCGACGAGACCTGGAAAATTCTTAACGATCTTGAGTTCATCGCTCCATGTATGCCCGGAGCTCAGCTCACCGAAATTGAAGGCGACGAGTATCGAGGGTTAGTCAAGATAAAGGTTGGTCCCATCACCGCCAACTACAAAGGCAAAGCGTCGTTCATTGAACAAGACGCCGTAAACAAAGTGGCCCGGCTCAAAGCGGAGGGTCGTGACCCGCGGCAGGGAAACGCAAATGCCATGGTGACAGCCAAGATGAACGAGGTAGGCACCGATCAAACGAATGTGAGCATTCATACCGATCTGGGCTTAAGCGGTAAAATCGCTAGTTTCGGCCGTGGAGCCATCGAAGATGTCTCGAAGAAGATCCTGGGCCAATTCACCGATAATCTTCGGGACAAGTTAGCCGCCGAAGGCGGTGTGGCTGACAGCGATGCCGAAAGCGCGACCACCGCTGGAAACGATTCGGTCGCCAGCGAAGCCGACGCTGCTTCTAGCGAAGCGGCTCCAACTGCAACTGCTTCGGTAACGGAGCCGGTAACGGAGTCCGCACCAGCTCCGGAGCCGAGTTCAGGTGTTCGGAAAATCGACGGACCGGAGGCTGAACCTGTCGATATTTTGGCCGTTTCGGGAAGCTCGATGCTGAAACGAGTAATTCCTGCTGCCGGCGGCGCTGCCGCTGTCATAGCGTTGATTTGGTGGGCAATCGCTGGCCGGTAACGTTGAGCAACCCGACGCCGAACCATCTGATGGTGGCGTTGCTGATGCCGAAGAACTAACAGACCAAGAGATGGTGGCCGAGCTTCTCGGTCGTCGACCTCAGGGCGACTACGAGGTGATCCTAAGGCGTCCGAATGGATGGCCGGTGGTGCTGATCAATAGTCCATTGCTTCATTCTGGGCGGCCGATGCCAACCCGATTTTGGCTAGTCGATCGAGAATTGAACAAGTCGATTGGACGACTGGAATCGGCCGGGACGATCGACCAGGTCGAAGCGAGCGTTGAGCCGTCTGAGCTGGCTGAGGCTCATTTGGCCTACCGAATTGAACGTGATGCTGCGTTGCCTGCCGATCATACAGGTCCAGTCCCAACGGGGGGAGTAGGAGGGACTCGGATCGGGGTGAAGTGTCTTCACGCCCACTACGCCTATTTTCTTGCTGGCGGAATCGACCCCGTCGGTCGATGGGTTGACGGCCAACTAGAGCTAACCGGCAACAAGCTCCCGTTCGACTACGTTCCCTACCTCGAGAGCCAGCCAACAAACGGTATTCAGCCGGACCAAGCCTCCGAGGAGTCGCTGTGAGAGTGGCCGTAGTCGAACTGGGATCGGGGTCAACCAAGCTTCTTATCTCGGGCCAAGATTCAGCCCTGGGCGATGTGGCCCAGATGGTCAAAACTAACCTGGCTGCTGGAATAGCGAAGAACGGACTAATTTCTGAGGAGGCGCTTGAAGCTCTCAGACAAGCGCTCCGTGACTTCAAAACGGTAATCGACGACAATCGGGTTGACCGTGTTATTGCCGTTGGATCAGAGGTTGCCCGTCGGGCTGACAACGCCGAAGAACTCCAACGGGCGGTTGTCCATGAACTCGGAATCGAGCTGACCACGATCGACGGAAACGCAGAGGCGGAAGCTGCACTAGCGGGGGCGATGGCTGGACGTGATCTGGCCCTACCCGTCGCAATGATCGACATCGGCGCCGCTTCCACCGAGTTTGCCATAGCTGACCAGGATGGATCCCGATTCGTTTCGATTCCCATTGGCGGCCGAACGATTAGCGATGAGTTCATTGAGAGCGACCCTCCTCGTCCCGAAGAGCTTTCGGCCGCCCTGTCGGTTATCGAGCTCCACCTCGAGGATCTTCGTCGCGGCCTACCAGGGTTCGGAACGGCCACAGCGCAAGGTTGTACTGTGCTCGGCCCAGGAGCGCTCAACGAAGTCGCTGCGATTGAATTGGGTTTGCTTGAGGAACGTAGCGTCGATGGGTTTGTTCTAGAACGGAGCGCCGCTGAGGATGTTTTCCGGACCTTGGCAACTGAATCGCGGGAAGATCGTGCTCATAACCCTGGGCTTCAACCGGAGCACTTGGATGATGTGGTTGGAGCGCTTTGCATCTTGGTTGAATTCATCCGTCAGTTTGGGGTGGAGGAAATCGTGGTATCGGAACAGGGTTTACGTCACGGTCTGGCCTCCGAGCTGCTACGAGCAGAGTAGGATCTGAACGTGGCAGAAAGTTTGCTTGGTCGCAGAATCCTCCTTCGCCCCCTCCGGCCAGAGGATTTCGGCAAGTGGCAGGAGGTCAGACGCCGAAACGCTGACTGGCTAACTCGATGGGAGCCAAGCCGAACTCCGGGATCACCAGACGTTATCGGAGATCCAAGCGCCTTCTCCCTAAGGTGTCACGCTCGCGATCGTGAATGGCAGCTTGGGGTCGGCTACGGATTCGGAATTTTCATTGGCGGAGTTTTCTGCGGTGAAATCAACTTGAATTCGGTGCAGCGAGGGCCATTCCAAAACGCTTACGTTGGGTATTGGATTGATCAGGAGCAGGCCGGGAACGGGTACGTCCCTGAAGCCTTGGTCATGTTGATGAAGTTCGCGTTCGAAAACATCCGACTTCATCGGTTACAGGTGTCTATCGTTCCTCGAAACGGAGCATCGAGACGAGTTGCCGAAAAACTCGAACTACGCAACGAGGGAACTGCCGAGCGGTACCTGGAAATAAATGGGGCATGGGAAGACCACGTTCGATACGCCATCACCACCGAAGAGTGGCTCGAGCGTCGCGACCAGTTAAGCGCGGTCTGGCTTTAGCCCCGCGCCGCGGCCGCGGACCAGGGTGCCGCCGCTAGCTAGTTAGACGTAATCTTCGCTTTGAGCGCAGCTAGTTTGTCTCGAAACGCTGGTTGTCGCGTCGACCAAGACTGCGGCCCAAGCTCGTGGTTGACAGCAGCATTCTGACTGGTCACATAGGCAATATCGCGAATCGTTTCTTTGGTCTTGAGAACTAGATCGCGGGGTGCTTTGGCCGCATTGGCTGCCATCGCAATTGCGGCGGGAACAAGTTCGTCGTCTTCATACATTTTCCAGGCCAGACCAACTCGGGCGGCCTCCTCGCCATCAAGGACTTGGGAGAAGATGACCGCGGCGGTCGTTGCCTGGGGTCCGCAAATGTTTTGGAACATCCACGTGTGGCCACCGCCGGGATGAATGCCGAGATTCAGGAATCGATCGTCGAATTTTGCTGATCTGCCAGCGAGACGCACATCGCAAATCAGGGCCAGGTTCATACCAGCGCCCACGGCCGCACCGTTTACCGCGGCGATTGAGGGAAGTGGCGATCGGCCGACTCGTAGAAACCCTTCGTAAATAGCGAGCAGCCCTTCTTCGGCCGAGTCGCCCAGGTGAGATAAATCGGCACCGGCGCAAAACGCTGGTGGAGCTCCGGTGATAACCATTGCATGCACGCTTTGGTCGTTTTCAAGGCTTGTAATAGCCTGATCAAGCTCATCGCACATTTCGAGAGTTACGGCATTTCGTCGTTTGGGGTCGTCAAGGGTGATAGTTCCGACGCCGTCTGCAATATCTAGTTTCACAAGATCCATGCGACAGTATTTCATCTAGAGACTGAGATTCATAACTGTGGCGTTAGACGGGCCGGTTAATGGGGCTGTGATTGGCTCAAAGTCGTGCCGCCACCGCTTTGTTGTGGCCCTGCTCTACCATGGAAGCCATGGTTTCCGAGGATCTGGTGCCAACGTTCGTGTTGGCTTCTGCTTCGCCTCGAAGGAGCCAACTTCTAGCTTCCGTAGGGATTGCGCCCGTTGTCGTGCCCGCTGATATTGACGAAACAGCCAACCGAGGCGAATCTTCAGCAGCGTTGGTAGAGCGACTAGCCAGGACCAAAGCAGAGACAGTGGCATCTCAATTGGCTGGAACGCTGGCCTCCGAAAGCCGATCGATTGTTCTCGGTGCTGACACAATTGTTGTTTGTGAAACGGCTAGTGAAGTTCTGGGTGACGACAATGGCATTGAGCGAATTCTCGGGAAGCCGGTTAATGATGATGACGCCCGCAGTGCCTTGCGGTTGTTGTCGGGGCGTAGGCACCAAGTTCTGACCGCAGTGGCATTAACAATAGTTGACAATGGCCATAGCTCGACGGTGAGCGATATTGCCGCTACGACGGTGACGTTTCGAGCGCTTTCTGATCACGACATTGAGTGGTACGTGGGGAGCGGTGAACATCGTGGTAAGGCCGGAAGTTATGCCATTCAAGGTCGGGCCGCTATCTTTGTTGAGGAGCTGAAAGGCTCATACGACAACGTGGTCGGTCTGCCGCTTGGTTTGGTCGACCTAATGATGGCCGAAGTCGGATTCTCGCTTCTTCTGTTCGATTCGAGCCAGCAGGAGTCCCGGGCCGGGGCCATGATTGTTGGCGTGGACGAGGCTGACCATCGGGCCGATCGTAAGGCCGATCACTAGTGGGGTTCAAAATCGCTCGCATCGATGAGATTCGAGAGCTTCCAGGTGGTCTACCTCAGATACGTCGAATCCTGTTGAGCGGGCTAATGCTGACGGCCGGGGCAGTCGCATTGTATTTCATGCAGGATCAGCTTCGAGATGTCCTGCAGTCTGGTCCTCGGCTTCGAACTATTCGGCCATGGTGGTTTCTCGCCATGTTTGCCGCTGAGGCTGCGAGCTTCTTCTGTCTTTGGTGGCTGACCCGAATCGTGCTGCCAAACGTTTCTTGGTTTATCTCGGCCACGTCGCAGCTGGCATCAAACGCGGTAAGTCGGGTTATTCCGGGTGGCGCGGCCACCGGGGGAGCGGTCTACTACCGGATGCTGTCGGCAGCAGGGGTTGAACCGTCAGCGGCTGGGGGAGCGTTGGCCGCCACATCAATTCTGACTACGGCTGCACTCGTAGCGGTTCCCGCCGTCGCCGCGTTTATGGCTATGCTCGGCGCTCCCATTCCAGAAAAGATGCTGTTCGCCGCTATTGCTGGCGCAGTGTTGTTTGTGATGACTTTGGCCGTTGGTGCCATCGGAATTGCGTTCGATCGCCCACTCAAAGGCGCAGAGGTTGCGCTTGATCGGCTGTTTGGATTCGTCGGTCGCCCTTTTGGTCAAACATGGGGTGTTCGTTCGGGTCTGTTGGTGAGCGAACGTGATCGGCTCGCTGGGGTATTAGGGTCGAAGTGGCCAGCGGCTATAGCAGCTTCAGCGGGCAAATGGGCGTTCGACTATTTGGCGCTAATCGCTGCACTGTATAGCGTAGGTGCCGATCCCAGATTGAGTCTTGTGCTCTTGGCGTACGCGGCAGCTCAGGTGTTGAACATGATCCCCATAACACCGGGCGGTTTCGGGTTCGTAGAGGTTGGATTAGCGGTACTGCTGGTGTTCTCCGGTATTAGCTCCCAGGACGCCAGTTTGGCCACTGTTGCCTATCGGCTGATCTCATTGTGGATGCCGATCCTGGCCGGACTGCCAGCTTGGTTTCTCTTTGCCAGTCGAGGCTACTGGGAGCGAACGAATTCACTTGGCGTTTCTACTACCGCTAAGGGTTGAGAATTGGCCAGCGCACGTTTCCGTTTACTCGGGACGCCATTCGTCGGCATCGAGACGTTCGATATGGTTAGTGCCGGGCTCGCAGTCGTCGAGAATTGGACAGAACCGGCAGTTGAAACCCGGAGTTCTTTGCGGTTCTCTTTGGGCCGAGACGCCCGGACCAGGTCGTGTAATTTCGACCAATTTTCGGGTTCCGTCGACCAGCCGTCTCGCTGCTGACCAGAGTAGGTCTTCGGTAACCTCTTCTCTTCTCGGCGTCCCAGCGTCCATGTAGTAGCTCACGATTAGTCGAGGGGGAACGCCGAGCTTCAACGTTTCCAGCAGAGCGTAAAGTCGAAGGTCTTCGATGTGAGCAATTGAAGGCCGGCCGGTCTTTAGGTCGATCAGCACTTTGCCCGCTTTGTTTCCGGTCGCCCGGCCAAGGCTCAGATCAACCCGACCTCGGAGCTCAACTTTATCGTCGCAAAAAGTGGCCATGACCCGAGATTCCGCTACCGGTCTCCACTGTCGCTTAAGCGGTGGAAAGGTCTCGGTAAACGTGGTCACGAAGTCGTTCGCTTGGCCGGCAAGGTCGGCCCGTTCCGCTTCAGATAGCTGCTGGATAAAGCGACTAAGGTCGCGCTCGTCGTGTTCGATTCGAGCCATCGCTCCGTCGACTAAATCTAGAGGCGTGGGATTTCCCCGATGGGCGATGAGTAGCTCGATTGCTTTATGGGCCACTGATCCCCGGGCAATCGGAATAGACCAAGTGAATTCCTCGGTGATGTCGGCGACATAGCGAGCCTCGCAGCCGTGGAGCATGCTCAAAGCTCGTTTGTTGATCATCAGCGGCCACCGCTTATCGTCACCGTCGGCGTCGAATAGTGGTTGGAGGGCTTCGGTGAGCGACTGGTTTAAATCTTCACGGAGATCGTCTCGCAGGTTGGCTCGGAACGTCGGTTTTTCGGTACTGCCGAGCTCATCGAGTACCTGCTGTTGAGCTTGGTTATATTCCGGCTCAGATAGATCCACATTGGTTAGTGTGGCAATGCAGAACTGGTTTCGCTCAATTCTGCGGAGATCTCGCCTCAGGTAACTCCACTGTCACTAGGCGCTGTCATAGTTGTTCATGTGGAGCAGAGCAGGCAGCAATCATCGAACCCTCAGGGTTTTCCGACGGAGCTAACGTCGGTTCAATTTGCTCAGATCGCCCGCGATCTCACCGAGGCTGCTCGTCAAAATGGCCTTGTCGCTCCAACTTTTCGAAGCCCACCTCGTACCGCTGGGCTTCGCCGGTCAATCAACCGCCGATCTGATGGTTCGGCAACTGTCTCGGTCGCTCGTCGTGGTCGTCCGGTTATGGCTGTTATCGCCGACATGATTGATGGCATTCAAGCCGCGAACGCCCCAGCCCATCGTCAATCAGCAGGGAAATACCATCTAAACAAGGAGCTATACGATTGTCTTTGGTCTGCGGCGGCATCGTTTCTTGCGTTCTCTTGGGAGTCAGCGGAGTCGGTTCGAAACTCTGGTAGCCAGCTAGCGGCATAGTCAGTTTGCCTACTGTGGCCAAAAGGATCGTAGTTTGTCAGCCGAAGCGCAGGAGATGAGTGTGGGTCGGAGTGCCTTGGCTAGCTTCCTGGTTCGAATTGCTGGGCCGGTGCACGTACGTCGCACCGCAGGCTTGGCATACTAGAGATGCATGACCGCACCAACCGAACAACCACTACCAGGCGCTGAGCCAGCGGACTCTAAGCCTAAGCCTGATCCTGATGTTGAAAGAATCTTGATAATCGCCACCATGGTGATTGTCGGGTTTTTGTCGTTGTGGACGGTTCGAAATGTGATCGTTCGACCTTTCGATGGTTTGGCAACGCAGCAAGTTTGTCGATGGCATGGGGTCGAGACCGATCAGACGGTGGTTGAACATGAACGTTCGAACAAAGTTGGGCTTCTAAATCGTTCGGATGCGTCCTGTACGTTTGCTCCGGCCGAAGAGGGTGGGGTCAACGAGGTCGTTCGAATAGGAACCGAAGATGAAAGCCAGATCGATCCCGGCCCGTTCTACACGCTGGCCAAAGTGCTGGGGCTGGTATTCCAAGTGTTGCTGACGTACGGGGCCGTGCAGGCCGCTTTGAGAGCTTTGGCGTATTTCCGTGGCGGGGTTGACCCAGGTGAGTGGGTTGTCGTTTTGGTTCTCGCTGTGTTGGCCTTTGTTGCTCTTTCGGTGGCCCGAAACGCAATCGTTGTGCCGCTAGATAATTTGGTTGCTCAACAAGTTTGTCGATCCCATGGTGAAGAGATCGGTCAGCCTCTGGTTGATTCTGAGCGAGCAAACACCTTTACCTTGGGCGAAGAGACGGAAGGTTTCTGTCAGTACGGCCCCGGGGCTGGCCCCGAGGGCGAAGAGCTGCCAGCGGCCAGGTTGACGATCGCAGAGTCTACCCCGAGCGCGCTATATCAAGTATCGAAAGTTATCGGGGTCATTCTTCAGCTTGGTGCCGCCAGCATGGTGCTTCGTTTTTTGGTTGACCCAGTATTCGAGTTCTACCGGTCCGTTCGTCGCAAACTCAAAGCGGCATAGCCGAAATCGGTTTCCACTAATACGGCCCGGTGTTCAATAGTTGGCAAATTTGCCGTGCAATTGTAGCCAAAGCATCTAGCCTGATTAGTGTTCCAGCCCGGGTGGCGGAATTGGCAGACGCAGAGGGCTTAAACCCCTCGGAGGGTTAAACCTCGTACGGGTTCAAGTCCCGTCCCGGGTACAGGGCAACTCATCGAGCTACTGATCGACCACACGTGGCTCTACGGCGATTGTGGAATGTGGGCCGAGCACAATAGCCGACTCATAGCGGCATGTCGGTCCATTTGGTTGGGTCTTGGGCAAGGTGCATCACCGCGACAATAGTTATCGTTTCTTCGTTAACCCCATAGACAAGCCCGTAAGGAAATTTGGGGAGTCGATGTCGCCGCCACTGCTCTGACATCGCTGGCCAGGCGTGAGGGTGTTTCTCTATCAGGCTCAGCGATTTCTTGACTTCTGCGGCGAACACAAACCCGAGGCCTTCGAGTTGATCGTTGTAGTAGTCGATTGCATCAGTGAGCTCGTGCTCGGCGGCGGCGGCGAAGTTAATCTTCATCGATGTTGGCGAACACGTCCTCAGCGCTCTTGGTACTCATCTGCCCACTATCAACGGCCGCCATTCGCGAGTCACATTCTTCGACCCACTGCTGATCGATCTTTGAGGTCGGAGCGGAATCAAGGCTGGTGTATAGGCGTTCGATAAGTGTTGCTCTGTCGGTCGGGGACAGAGTTAAGGCGCTGGTCAGGAGCTCGTCAACAGTCATTCCTCCATCCTACTACGACCGCAATCCACGTTGGTCAAAGCAGTCCTCGCCTAGAACTGGTCCTCACAACAAGCCATAATCGAGCTATAGCCGTAGTGTACGAAAAGTGCACAGGATTGCGCCGGACATCAGAGTGCACCGATGTAGACCGCTTCGACAGGTGATCGGAACAAGCTACCCGCCGGTCGTGAGGGCTTAAACCCCTCGGAGGGTTAAACCTCGTACGGGTTCAAGTCCCGTCCCGGGTGCTTAGTTCGCCGCTTTAGGGTCGGGGTCGGTCAGCATCATCAGGATGGCCAGCAACTGGTCTGATTTCATCCACTCAACGATCTCTGCCCGGGCTTCATCAGGCATGGGCGTGACGAAACTGTACGACAAGAGCCCGGTGGCTTCGATGCCCGGATTCTGGTTGTAGAAGGTGGCGCACAGCTTCGGGTATTCGAGTAAATCATCGAGTATGGGTGTCATGGGCAGACCGAGATCGCATGGCAATAGAGCATCTCTTCAAGCGCTGATTCGTGGTTGGTCTCGCTACTTTCGGCCAAGCGATTGATCTCTTCGAGAAGCGACGACATGAATTCAACTAGTCCAGATCGCTGACGCGGCGTCCAGCTCTTAGGCTGAAGTTTGCCCAGTCGGTAAAAGATCCTTGCCCACTCGATCGACCAGTCTTCCACAAACACCGCCTCGGCTAGCCGAGGAAAAAAGTAGAGGTAGTCCTCCTTGGTTACTGGGCTCGTAGCAGTGTATGCGTACTCTCCGAGCTCATTAGTGGTCAGACTGCGCAGCTCTGTTCTGAGCAACGGTCCAATGTGCTCTTCATGGACACAGCAGGGGCAGATATCGAGGTCGGCGGGCTCTTTCGGTCGCCGAGCCTCGTCAAAAGCGGTGTAAAGATCTTCGATTGCCCCTGCGAGATCGAACTTCACCAGGCTTATCCTACATTCTCGTTCGTTCCCGACACGCTCCAATTCTCAAGATGTTGGCCGGGCCACGGAGGGTTGCGCATTCGGTGTAAGTGCACGAAAAGTGCACAACGGCGTAGGCGAACGTCAGAGTTCGCCGGTTTAGGACCGCTTCGATTTGTAGTCGACAGTAGCCAACCGCCAGCGGTGAGGGCTTAAACCCCTCGGAGGGTTAAACCTCGTACGGGTTCAAGTCCCGTCCCGGGTACGTGTTTTAGTTGTTCGACAAGCCAGGTCAGCGCCATCCTCACGTGCTACCTCATTGGAGACAAGGTCATCCTTTGGGTTCCCGAAGCTGAATTTAGGAGGCTTGACCTGGTACCACTCAAAGAGGCTGTTCCGATAGCAATCGGAACTAACGTCGGGCGATGACCGGTCGCCGCTACTGTGGCCGACCCGAATCATCTAAAACAGGGATGGCTCGATGACTTCAGTTGTCTCGGGGTCGCACTGATGCATATTTGTGCCCACGCCCCTAATTGGTAAAATGTCCTTATGAATAGAAATAGGATTGTGATTGTTGCGTGCGTCGTGGGTGCAGCGATTTGGGTTGTCTCAAGTTTTCTCTGATTTTGGGATGACTGGAATCACCGCGTGTAGCCGCGGTCAGATTTCGCGCGATTGGTCTAGGTGAGGGCCGAAAACGCCCGTCTACAGCAGCTTGAAACCGAAGACAAGTCTGTAGGGGAATTTCGGTAGACGTTGCCGCCGCCACCTGGCTGACATCGATGGCCAGGCGTAAGGGTGTGTTTGTATCAAGCTCAGCGATTTCTTGACTTCTGCAGTGAATACAAACCCGAGGCCAGCAATCGAGTGTTTGCTCGTAAGTGCACGAAAAGTGCACAATGTTGCGGGCAAGGCACTTGAAGTTCAACGAGTAAGATCGCTTCGAGAGCTGGTCGACAAGAACCACCCGCTCGTGGTGAGGGCTTAAACCTCTCGGAGGGTTAAACCTCGTACGGGTTCAAGTCCCGTCCCGGGTACACGGCGACTCATCGAGTAGAGGCCGGGTTGTAGAGGTCGAACCGTAGGCGGAGTCGATGTTGCCCTAGCGGCTCACCTAGGATGAAATCGTTTTACAGCCTTCGGAATTCGCGGCAGGATCGTACATGTGATCATCGTCCTTAACGGCTATCCCGGCGTCGGCAAGTTGACCATAGGGCGCGAACTTGCTGCCTTGATTGGTGGCCGGATGCTCGATATCCATTCTGTCTACAACGTCGCTTTCGCCTTGACCGAGTTCAAATCACCCGAGTTTGTCGAAACGGTTGAGCAGATCGAAGCGATTGCGCACAACCTGATCCGCAAACTACCTGCCGAGCAACCGGTGGTTCTGACGACGGTCCTCGCAGGTACAGATGGTCGGGCCGAAGCTGAATGGGCGAGGATAGTGGAGCTGAGCAAGCAGCGACCACCGCTATACGTTGTGCACGTGTCGTGTGACCTGGAAGAAAATAAGCGTCGGATCGCATCAGAGGAACGGATTTTGAAGCAAAAGCTGCGCGACCCAGAAGTTGCCATCAGAAACCAAGCCGGAGCGACGCCATTGCTGGGCTTGGATGCGAACAGACTTCTTCAACTGGATACGACCGATATGACGCCAACAACGGCCGCAAAGAAAATTTCAGTGTGGGCCATGCAGGACTAGGAATCCAACGCGCCGGCTGACACTGTTGCGTCGCCCTATGTTGCGGTTGTTGACTTGCTTGTTGCCAGCGCCTTTCGGCGCTATTGGATCCGTTCAATTGTTCGATTGACGAGGTTCTCGATCATCTCTTGACGGCCGCTTGTCGGAGCTGGGTCGATGTTCGTTGTCATAACCTGTTGGTGCAGCTCGGCCAAGGAGTATTCGCCGTTTAAGAGTTTGGATCCCTCCGGCGACGACCACCCGGCGTACCGTTCCTCGATCAAGGTTTCAAGTGTTCCGTCCTCGATAAGAGCGGCGGCCACTAACAGCGATTTAGCCATAGTGTCCATGGCGCCGACATGAGCGTGGAACAGGTCGTCGCGAGCCAGGCTTTGCCGTCGCAGCTTAGTGTCGAACATGAACCCACCGGTGTTGAATCCGCCACCTTTGAGGATCTGGTAGACCCCAAGACTCATCTGGTCGACGCTATTAGGAAACTGGTCTGTGTCCCATCCGAGCCGATCGTCGCCCCGGTTTGCGTCGACTGATCCGAAAATCCCGCACGCTACAGCCTGGGCGACCTCGTGATCAAAATCGTGGCCGGAAAGGGTGGCGTGGTTCACTTCGATGTTGACTTTAATTTCGTCCTCCAAGCCGTACTTCTTCAAGAATCCGTAGACGGTGGCTGAGTCGTGGTCGTACTGGTGTTTGGTCGGCTCCTGCGGTTTAGGCTCGATCAGGATCGCCCCCTGAAAACCAATGTCGTATTTGTGTTGTACCACCATGGTGAGAAACTGCCCGAGCTGATCGAGCTCTTGGTCCATGCGAGTGTTCAGCAGCATCTCGTAGCCTTCACGTCCGCCCCAGAGAACGTAGTTTTGCCCGCCGAGTCGATGGGTCGCGTTCAGACAGTGAGCAACTTGGGCGGCTGCGTGTTTGAACACGTCCGGGTTTGGATTGGTAGCGGCGCCAGCGGCATATCGAGGTTGAAAGAACAGCTGAGCTGTGCCCCACAGAACCTCTAAGCCTGACCGCTCCATATGGGTGGCGGCGTAATCGACCATTTCGTCAAGGTTGGCGCAGCTTTGTTCGAACGTTTCGCCCTCGGGCGCTATGTCTCGGTCGTGGAAACTGAAGTAGGGGACTCCAAGCTTTGAGAAGAACTCGAACGCCGCGTCCATTTTCTGTCGAGCGGCAGCCATTGGGTCGGCCGCCGGATCAAGCCATGGCCGGTCGAACGTGCCCGCACCAAACACGTCGGCGCCGTTCCAGTTGAACGAGTGCCAGTAGCAGACTGCGAACCGGAGCTGCTCCTCCATTGTCTTGCCCAAAACCAGTCGGTCCTTGTCGTACCACCGAAACGCCAGCGGATTGTCGGACGAGGGCCCCTCATAGCCAACGGGCGAGATCTGAGGAAAGAAGGAATCAGTCATGGCGGTAACTGTAGTAGCCCGACTACACAGAAAGCATGGCGGAGGCCGCAGCGCCTAGCTCCCAGCATTCGTCTAGATGTTCTGCGGTTGGCTGGCCTATTAGAAGAACGGGTTTTTGAGTCAGCTTCCAACCTAATCCGGTTGTGATTTTCTCGATCGCAAGCCGGGCGCCCTCGACATCGCTTTCGCCGTGGACCCAATATCCAAACGGTCTACCCGTCGTTGCTGGCACGGCATCGTTGTAGACAACATCGAAAAAGTGTTTGAGGGCCCCGCTCATGTAGCCAAGGTTGGCGGGGGTGCCAAGCAGATAGCCGTCGGCAGAAATGACGGCAGCCGAGTCGGCTTCAAGCGCATCGACGGCCGCGACCGTCACCCCTGACACGTCGGGAGTGTTGGCGCCGGTCGTAACGTGGTCGACTAACAAACGAGTGTTGGGCGATGGGCTGTGGTGAACAATAAGTAGGTGTTTCATTCGATCTCGAAACGTGCGGCCGATGATGCCTTTGTGTGGCTCTCGTGCGGTCACACTGGCAGCGTCCGATTATCTGGCTGCCCGGTTCATCTCGAAGCGAACTTTCTTCAGGACATCGTTGGCGGTGAAGCGCCCAATTGGTCCGCTTGAAAACACTGACGTATTGATGTTCCCATCAGGGTCGAGAAGAAATCCGGTGGCCTCCAGGAATATCCGATCTCCGGTTTGGAGATTGGCACCAGTGGCTTCCGAAACGGTCGGGGCATCGATGCTGTGGCCAAGTTGTACATAACCAATTCGTAAACCGTCGGCCAATTGCTGGGTCGTCGGGCCATCATCGACTGAGAGGGCAAAGACGGAAACGCCTAGTTCTTTGAGGAGGCTGGCGTTTGTATCGAAGTCAACTAACTGTTGACGACAGTACGGTCACCAGTGGCCGCGGTAGAACAATACGACAGCCCAACTGCCACTAGCTTGTGCAGGTAGGCTGAAGGTGTTTCCGTCTAGCGTTGTAGCTTCGACATTTGGCATTGCCGTTCCGTTGCTAGGTCTCATATCGGCCGATCTTAGGCCCGAAACAGATCGAGATACCAGCTCGATGTCGGAGACGGGCTACCATCGATCGAATGGGTGCGTCGCACGACCATGATCACGGTGTTGGCCTAGCCCGCGCTGGAGCAAAGCACAAGCATCGGTTATTTTTTGCCTTTTTGATCATCGCAGCGTTCTTTGTGCTCGAGGTCATCGCCGGGTTCTGGACGAACTCGCTAGCGCTGTTGTCAGACGCTGGCCACATGTTCACCGATGTCTTAGGCATTGGCATGGCGCTCGCTGCAATACAACTTGCCTCTCGCTTCGGTGCTCAGAAGGCCACGCCCCAATCGGGTCAACCCAACTCAGCACCGGCAGTGACTAGTCACACGTTCGGCCTTTATCGGCTCGAGATTTTGGCCGCCTTTGTCAACGCTCTTTTGCTATTCGCTGTAGCTATCTGGGTTCTCATCGAAGCAGGGCGTCGACTGTTCTCAGAGCCTGAGGTCTTGACGAATCAGATGCTAATTGTTGCGGGCCTCGGACTGCTAGCAAACATCGCTGCGTTTCTCCTCTTGCGCCAAGGAGCCAAGGAGTCGTTGAATGTGGAGGGAGCTTATCTTGAGGTGCTCGCAGATCTGATTGGTTCAGTTGGCGTAATCATTGCCGCCATCGCTATCTCAGTGTTCGGCTGGTCTTGGATAGACCCAGTAGTCGCTGCCCTGATTGGTCTATGGATTCTCCCAAGAACTTGGCACCTCGGTCGCAAAGCGGTTCGGATACTGCTGCAGGCGGCGCCAGAGAATGTCGATCTTGTTTCGTTGGCTGACGATTTAGGCTCCATAGCTGGAGTTACTAATGTCCATGATCTTCACGTCTGGACGCTTACCTCTGAAATGGATGCCGTGTCGGCTCACCTTATGACTGAGGAGAACATTGATTCCCATTCGGTCCTCGACCGAGCCCGATCGATAATGACCGGGCAGTACGGAATCGAACATGCAACGTTCCAAATTGAGCCGGAAAGCCATATTGGATGCCACGAAGTCAGCTGGTAAGCAGGTTCCTTAGCCTCGTAGAACCCAAATCGGTAAAATTTTGCATTATGTAGAACTTTGAGTGCAATTCCTGGATTGCGGTAGAATAGAGCTACAGGTCGGATCGGTGGGTTTCGACCAATAGTGCATTTGATGGTGGGTATTAAGTGTGTAAAGCGAGTTCTTGTAGAGCAATAGGTTCATGCGTCTGCATAGATCCTGACCACTACAGCGACAACGACCAGGACAACCTTGATTTGCAGCCCGCTTTGGCAGTCGATCGACTGACAAATCGCCTTGACCGCAGCTCGTCAGTCGGGCAATGGGCAAAGCGTGGATCGAGGCTAGTTTTTGCGTCAGTTGTTGCTAGCGCGACATTCGCTGGGCTGGCTCTTCCCGCCGACGCAAGGCCAGGAGAAGAGTATGGCCACAGCAACGAAGACATAAAGCCTGAGCCTGAGCCTGAGCCTGAGCCTGAGCCTGAGCCTGAGCCTGAGCCTGAGCCTGAGCCTGAGCCTGAGCCTGAGCCTGAGCCTGAGCCTGAGCCTGAGC
>CALAJV010000034.1 GCA_937922805.1 uncultured Acidimicrobiales bacterium
ATCGACCAATGCCGATGGCCGCGACGCCGCCTCTTTCCCTGGCTAGTTTCTTTGACTTGTGAGGTTGACCGGGTTAGCCCTTAACTACCTGCGGCGGCCACAAGTTCCCGGAGATGAGCAGGCACTGGCACCTCAGGAAGCTGATCCTCGGGTCGAGCAACCTTGGGCGGACGACCTCGTCGTCGCTTCTGGCTAAGCACTCGGCCGTTCAGGAATAACTGGCCGCCCCAAACTCCGCAGGGCTCAGCCCGGGCGATAGCCCCTTCAAGACAAGGGGCAATCGCCGGACAACCAGCACAAATTGCCTTGGCGGCAACAATGTCAGGCAACTCTTCTGAGAAGAAAAGCTCTGACGCATTGGCGACTCCTCGACAAGCTGCCTGTAGTTCCCAGGCACCGTTAGCCGATTCTCCCAAATCAGCGTTGGCAAGATCACCGTCGGCCAAGCTTGTGGCGATTTGGTCGAAGGTCGAACTGGGGTTGCTAACAGTGAACCCGGAGAACTCGTCGGTCACCATGCGACGGTGGTCGACAGTGTCTAGGTTGTCTCGCTCAAGGAGAGCCAGGTCAGTCCATGCATCGGTTACAGCCATTTCATTCTCTTTCTGCTTTGAGCCTGTCGTCGTCCAGGGGACGAGCGATCACTGCTCGATCAGAGCTAGCCCGGTCGGGTGTGGGCATTTGCGGCTCTGAAGGTTTCGGATTGTTCTACGTCGTGTTGGTTTGGGCAGTCACAGATTCGATCGTGAGCAAATCTGTTCGCTTCGTTAGGGCGGGTGTGGCTTGCGCTACTAATTGATTTGTAGTTTTCAATGGAGGTTGTCTCTTTCTTGGATTCGTGGTCGTGGTCGTGCCGGGCTGCCGCAAGGCAGTGAGGGCAAAAACCAGAAGAGCCGCTGGGATTGCTCCCAGCGGCTCGGTCAGTCTTTGTTCTATCTGCGTTTGTCAGATAGAGACTTTCCAGCGCTGGAAGTGGGTGGCCTTGCCAAACTTCGGAGAATATGACCAAAAGTTGGCGGTGCCAGCAGTAATAGCTGTCGCAACGAGGTGCATACGCCCAACGGCAGTTTGACAACCGACGTGATGAGCGGCATCAGCAATCGCCACCGATCCGGTGTTTACAACTGCGGAGTTAGCCGATGCCATAGGCATTGACGAAGTGCGAGGGAACAGAGTCGTTGCCATCTCGCTCCTGAACTCGTTGCAGGGGAGGTCGGTTCGATTGCTGGTTTGGAAACCAAGTGCTGACTTATTTAGCGCTATATGCATTGAACCGGTCCTTTCTGAGACTAGTTGCGGCAAGATCCGTCTTGTTTAAGCCCAAATTCGAGGGCCGTTGTCTACCGAACTACGAATCAGATGGATTGTCAAACGATTTAATTCAGATACCGTCGTTTTCGTGACCAATTACGATCGTTCTTACCTGGTGGCCAGCAATGGTGACTCGTGATTGAAACATTCGAACCTCTGAAGCCTCAGCTCGGAGGTCGAACCTTCACCGGAACTCGTAAGGTTCGGCTAGGCGACGTTGACTCAAGCGGGGTTCTGCGGCTCGATGGGCTAACTCGATACACCCAAGACGTGTCCGACGACGACACGACCGATGCTGGGCTCGACCCGGTGCCGTCTTGGGTTGTGCGTTCTACCGTTGTCGACGAAATCCAGCCAGCTCATTTGGCCGAGCAGCTCGAGTTCGTGACCTTTTGCGCCGGCGTTGGGAAACGGTGGGCTGAACGACGTCTAACAGTGACCGGGAGCGAAGGGGCCCGCTACGAGGTAGCGACTATCTGGGTTTGCGTCGACCCAACGAGTGGCCAACCAGCTGTACTGACCGATCAGTTTTTTTCCTTGTACGGAGCTGCCGCTGGAGATCGGTTGGCTTCAGCCCGGTTAACTAACCCTAAGTTGAAGTTCGACGAAGCCGGAGAACCGATCGCGAACGGCCAATTTGAGGAATACACCACCGAACAGTGGCAGCTTAGGCGCGGAGACTTTGATGTTCAGCACCATGTGAACAACGCCGCATATTGGGCTGCAGTTAACAACTGGCTCCCCGATGCTGTGGAGGTACCTCGACGATGTCGCCTCGAATATTCAGAGGGAATCCCAGAGCAACCTGATGTGCTCGTGACCCGATCAGCCCAACGGGAAACAGAAAATCAGGATCATCGGTATCTTGATGGCTTTGGGTTGTGGTGGCGCGTGGATTCTTCGGCGACAAAGCCGGTGGCCTCATTTTACGCCTGCCGGCTACCCACAAACCTGTATTGAGAGGGTTCGCGGCCAGTGAGCCGTTTACGCGTCAGCCTTCACCACGGAAAACAGATGCTCACGGTAATGCCGCATCTCTTCGATGCTGGCGGTGATGTCGTCTAGGGCTCGGTGACCAACTTCTTTGCGTGGCGCCGAAGACAGGACCTCTGGGTGCCATCGTCGAGCGAGCTCTTTGAGTGTCGTCACATCGATCGAACGGTAGTGCAAAAACTGTTCAACATCGGGCATATAGACGGCCAGAAAGCGGCGATCCATACCGATGGAATTTCCACAAAGGGGCACTGACCCGGGATCGTTGATGTGTTCTTTTAGAAACGCCATCGTTTGCTCGGCCGCTTCTTCCAGGCTCGTTTCTGCTGCCCTGATTTGGTCGAGAAGGCCCGATTTTGTGTGCATGTCGACCACAACTTTGTCCATCCCGGACAGTTGTTCTTCGGTAGCGTGAATGACTAGTTCAGGCCCTTCGGCAACGACGTTAAGGTCGTTGTCGGTCAGCAGCGTTGCGATTTCAACGATGACATGTTGTGCCGGGTCGAGCCCGGTCATCTCAAGGTCCATCCATGCTAGCAAGAGGTTAACCCTAGCCCTTTCTGAGCCAATTTCAGCTGTAACGCCGCGAGAGTTGCGGCTTCGAAACCCTATATTCAACACTGTTGTCGCTGCAGTCCACGTCAACTCGTGCGCAACTTCTTGTCTACTCGTCGGGTCGATGCCCCAGTTCTTAAATTGTCGGGGTGAACGGGCGGCGAAATTGTCGGAGCCGTCTCGCCAACTTGAAGCGGTGGCCGATGTGGGTGATCCTGTCGGTCGGGGGTGTCGAGGCCAGTACTATCATCTCTGTGGTCTCTATTCCGATAAAGCGACTCGACACCGCAGCACCTGCCCTCGAAGGGCCCAAGAGGATACGGTCCGGTGACGCCGCCGCTGATCTGCCAGCTCGACACACCGTTGTTCTTGCTGCCGGGAAACGCGAGCTGGTGCCAACTGGATTTGCTATTGCTCTACCTGTCGGATTCTGCGGTCTGATTTTGCCTCGCTCCGGATTGGCCCTTCGTTCCGGAATTTCGGTGCTAAACAGCCCCGGTCTTATCGACTCTGGCTATCGAGGCGAGTTGCAGGTCATCTTGTTTAATTCGGGGCAGGAAGATGTCACGATCGAGCGAGGTCAACGGATCGCTCAGCTCCTCATACAACAGGTGTCGCAGTTCCACTTCGACGAGGTCGACGAATTGCCACCGTCGACCGATGATCGGGGTGCCCAAGGGTTCGGCAGCTCCGGAGCGTAAATCGCGGTCGTAAGGACGCTCGTTTCGAACATCGGGGATGGTCTGCGGCGGCGGTCGCGCGTAACGAATATGTCATTCAAATTTCGAAAGTGTGGTTGGCTTACTGGTCGCAAGCGCCGCAATCGTTACTCTTTGTGGTTAGGGGAATCTTCAAAACTGCGGACAGTGCTTCGTCTGAATTAGTTCATATGTCTGCTATGTAATATTGCTGATCTGTTACGTGTTTGGCTTGGGTAAGCTGGCGCATATCTCAGAAAAGTCAAACGCGACCTGAGATCTTGAGACTGGGTTCACCATCCCGGCTCTCCGTAATTCTGACCCGGCCCTAGGCACTACCCGCCAGCCTTCGGCCGGGTCATCGGAGTTTTCGACTGGCCTTGGCGGCCCTTTCCCCGATCAGGCTTCAGATACCGGCTGTGCACCGACTAAAGCAGCCAGACCGGAATCCACGTCAACCTCGATGCTGAGTAATGCATGGCTGTAGGTCTTGCCTTGGGCATCGATGTGGAGGCTCAAGGTTCCTCCGCCACCGAGTGACTGATGGAGGAGAAAGTTCAGTGCATCAAGGTTGGGGACCTCGAATCGATCGACGGCACCAAAACAAATACCTTCGAACGCCTCCTTGACCCTTTCGGCGGTCAGGTTTTCTACCAGCCACGGATAAAGCGCAGGATGGCGGGCTATCACCCCGATATTGCAGGTGTCGCCTTTGTCTCCAGACCGTCCGTGGGCTAAATCTGCCAACTTGACCGTCACCGTTTGGCCCGTCGTTACGTCACCTTCCTCGGCTGTCCGAGCGGTATTCGTTTCGTCACCGACTCGACCCGGACCCGTCGGGCCCTCGAAAAGCACTTCGGCGTCAACCCGTTCCCCGCCGCCGAGCACTGCAACTTGGGCGGCGCAGAGATCGCGAGGAATTAGGCACGGCCAGTAGGCCACGACGTCTTGGACCGCTGGCCGTCCGCCGATGACACCAACACCAGGTGGGCCAGACAGAACTAGGGCCGGAACCATCTTGGCGAACTCTCGAACCTTGGTCCGATCGTGGTCCCGAACGCCAAACCGGGCCATGACCTCGGCAGAGTCCTGCTTTGGTGACAGTGGCCCCCACGTTGCGTTGGCGCCGACCGCTTCGGTCAAATTGTGCTCGAACTCGGGTAGACGACCCCAGAGGATTTCGCCGAACTTGTCTGCTTTGGACCGGGCATCTGGCCCGCAAACGATTACGCCGCCCGATGCTTTGTAGCCGTCGTTGTAACTCATCGAGACTTTGAGCAAGTTGGTTGGGGCCGCTCCCCGGACGCCAGAAACTCGGACGCGGTCGGAGCCAGCGTCTTCGAGCTGGATGCTGCCAAAGTCGACCACAACGTCTGGTGTCAGGTAAGCCGATGGGTCGCCCATTTCGTAGACGAGCTGTTCGCGAATGGTGGCTACGGTCACGAGACCGCCGGTGTTCGGATGCTTGGTTACAACAAACGAGCCATCCTCGCTCATCTCGACAATGGGATAGCCGACGTTGTGGAACGAAGGAACATCCTTCCAGTCAGTGAAGTTGCCTCCGGTGCTCTGCGCTCCGCATTCAAGAATGTGGCCTGCAATAATGCCAGAAGCCAGGCGGTCCCAATCGTCGGTGGCCCAACCGAAATGTTGAATCATCGGTGCCAGAGTGATGCCGGTGTCGGTGACCCGGCCGGTAACAATGAACTGAGCGCCAGCCTCGAGAGCTTTGACCACTCCGCCAGCACCGAAATAGGCGTTTGCGCTCGTGACATGAGCGATCACCTCGTCGAAACTTCGACCGTCGTCCATGTTGGACATATCAACCCCATCGGCGTGCCAGGTTGGAAGTCTGGAAAGTAGATCGTCACCGGCAACTACGCCAACCCGTGGATCCAAACTTTGTTCTTGGCCCGCGGCCAGGATCGCCTCGGCGCAGGCCATTGGGGCAACACCACCGGCGTTGGAGATGATTACAACGTTGTTTTCCAGCGCCAGTTTCATGACATCGGAAATTTGAGCTACGAAGTCGAGGGCATAGCCAGCCTCGGGATTCCGTTGAAGCTGTTTCTGTAATATCGACATTGTAATTTCAGCCAGGAAATCCATCGTTACGACATCGATTGGGCCGCCCTCGATCTGGCGTCGCAGGGCAGTGAGATCATCTCCCCAGTAGCCACTAGCGTTAGCGATTCGTAGCACGTTTTCCATGGATTTGAACGGTAGCGGCTGCCTAGTCGAACTCCGAGTAAGAGCGACGGTGCAGACCCGACAGGTCGTACTGGTCCGACAGAAGGCGTCTTCGATAAGCCGATCCGCCAACAAAAGCCAGTCATAGTGACTAATACCACTAGGTAAAAGACCGTACTAGAGCCAAATGGCGGCAGGGCAACTACCGAAATCAGCCAGCGAGAGTTACCATCGGGGTTATGGTTCAGGTGGGCCCACGGTCCCTCTTCGATGGAGATTCGGATGACGACGCTGTTGACGTTAGCGTCGCAGTTGGTTCCGATACTGGCGAAATTGATGTCGACGCGTCAAGTGAATCGGCTTCCGTTGATGATGCGGTTGGTGCCGACGTCGAACGCGGTTCTGATGTAGCCGAAACCGATCTCATCCACAACGACGAGATCGCTGAGCCTAGCTTGGCGCCACGAGTCGACGATGTTGTTGCCAACAGCGTCACAACTGCTGAGACCCCCGCCGTTGAGGATCTTGAGTCGTTGCACCGCAACGATCCCGATGACGACATATTGCTTAACAATTTTGTTCCACCCGCACCCGCCGCCGCTGCGGTGACAGCCGAACAACGGGCAGTGCCCGCGCTCGGAGGTGGCCTTGTTCGATCGACGCCATCGACTGTTGCCGACTTGGCCTCGGTGACGTCTGACCGCCGTGAGGACCTTGCATTTGGAGCTGGCCTCGACCGTATCTTGGTAGCACCGCACCCCGCAGATGGGCGACCTCGGCTATTTAGACGGCGATGGCTTCGCCCGGCTGGGTTATCCCTGCTTGCTTTGCTAGTTGTCGCCAGCGCGTACCTAGCATTCCGAAGCCAGTCGCAAGGCAACGACGACTCGGCTGATACTGACGAACAGGCTGTCGTTACTGATGGTGAACTGGAGCAGCCGTTGGATACAACTCAACCGAGCGGAGCTGTCGACTCGAATCAGGATGGCGATCTAGAGTCTGGCGCACAGGACACTGAATCAGGTGATCAGTCTGCGTTTGTTGTGCCGAAGTCCGGAGCCTCCACTTCAACCACGGACGTATCGACCACATCAACACCCGAGCGACCGGCAACAACTGGCTCGACCACAACCGTCAAACAAACAACTAGTTCTTCAGCGCCAAGCTCAACCGTCAGTTCAACGACTACGGCAACACCCTCAACGGGCGCACCCTCGACGGCGGCCCCAACAACAGTCGTTGAGACAACGACCACACAACAAACTACTACGACCCGCCAAACCACGACGACCAGGCTGACGACCACAACGCAACAAACCACCACAACGAGGCCGACGACGACAACAACAACCGTTCCGCCACCACCAATACCCGGCCCTCAAGAGCTTCAGAATGGTGGCTTCGAGGCAACTCGTGTTCCTGCTGGCGAGTGGAAACTTGTGAGAGCGACTGGATGGTCTAGCTCAAGTGGTGTGCTCGAAGTGTGGGGGACCGGCCACGGCGGGGTCAAGTCGGCTGGTGGCCAGCATCATCTCGAACTTAACGCCAACGGTCCAGACACGATCTCTCAGCGAATCAGCGTCGACCCTCGAGCGACGTACACCTGGTCCTTCTACCATCGGGGACGCAACAATGCAGACACCGTAGAGGTTCTAATCGATGGGACTGTTGTTGCTCGAAAAACGTCAGGGACTGGTGGCTGGGCTCTGTACTCGGGTGAAGTGGTTATTCCGAACCGCCAGCGGACTGTTGAGTTCGCACTGCGAGCCGTTGATTCGGGAAGTTCGGGCAACTTGATCGACGCTGCGTCGTTTCGGCGAACTCAAAATCCCTAAATTGATTCAGCGGAAACAGTCAAGGTAACTCGGCTTTCTTCTACCGAGACCTTGTTGACCATTGGGCCAAGCTCGGCGGCTAGCTCACCTTGGTTGGCGATTTTGGCTTCGGTATTGGCCAAGACAACTTGTAGTTCGCCTGATTCCCAGGTGGCTTGAACCTGGACTCGTCCCGGTCCGTGTAGAGAAGTTACCGCGGTATCGACGGCTAGCCGGAGACGTTCAACAACAGAAATATCAAGACCGAGGCGCAGGGCCAGGCCAGCTATGGCCACCCTCCCAATTCTGGTGAACGTCTCCGAGGCAGGAAACGACACCTGTAGTCGATCTTCGGTGTCAGTCATCGTGAGGTTAGTACCGCTATTCGTCTTTCGAGCTATTACACCAGTCAGAACTGGTCCTAGTAAAGATTGCCTTGCCTTTTTGGTAGCACGTAGCGACCATGTATGGCTTATCGTAGCTCGCGCACTACGTCATTAGGGCTTGTGTCGATTCTCCGACCGGCGTAGACCGGGTGGCGAAGTGCGCCATCGATTGGCCACTCACCGTATTCGACCTCGACAACATGGTCAGGTTCGATCCAGGTCGGAGGCTTATCTAGCTCAGGAATCTCAACAATTGGTGGGGTCAGGCGCTCTACGAATAGGTTTTTGAGGCTGTCTCGTTCGATGTCAGTAAGTCCGCTGCCGACCGCACCGGCGAACCGCAACGTCGAGTTGGAGTTACTGTCCTGACCTGATTGGTGGCCTTTGTCACTAGACCCTGATTCTGGGGTCTCGTGGACCGCCAGCAGAACCGAGCCGATCTGATTTTCAAGCGCACCCTGCCCTGGCAGCCATCCAACAACAACAAATTCTTGCCGCAACCTGATCTTTACCTTTATCCAGTCGTTGCTTCGCCCCCCTGGTTTATAGGGGCTAGCGAGTCGCTTAACCACAATCCCCTCCAAGTCCCGTGATCGAGCGAGTTCTAACAGATCCTCGGATCCGTCTTCAACGTAGGACGGGGTCCGCCAGGTCGGACCGTCAGGAAGAAAGTCTGACAACAGTTGGCGCCGATCTCGATAGGGCAGTGGAAGTAGCGTTTGGTCACCAATGGCTAGTAGGTCAAAGATAATGAATACCACTGGATTGGCAAGGACGAGCGATTGGGTTGGGTGCTCAACGTGTATTCGCTGCTGGAGTTGATTGAACGACGGCCGATCGCCGTCGAAAACTACTACCTCTCCATCGAAGATCGCTGGGGAGCCGAGGCCGCGGCCCAGGTCTGACAGCTCCGGAAAGCTGGACGTGACATTGTGTCCGTTGGAGGAATGTAGCTCTACTGATTCTTCGGTTACTGAAGCATGAATCCGCATTCCGTCCCATTTGAGCTCAGCGGCCCAACCCGACCCGGCTGGAATATCACCGCTAACCGCTTTCATTGGTGCGATCCATTTCGGGGCCACGACCTGCTCCTTGCCGGCTTGCTGAAGGTAAAGCCAGATCAGGGTTGATCTGCCCGATCGCCTATCTGCTTACGACGATCCTACTGTTAGTTTTCGGTAAGCCTGGGCGAGCCGATGAGCGTCGGCTCCTAATGGATGAGCTTCGGCTCATAATGACAGTCTCGACACTGATCTTCGCAACCTACCTTCGAGTAGGCTGATGGTAAGCCAGCGTTTCAAGCCGATATCTGTGGAATTTAGACACTCTGTCACCTGGTAGGACTTCTCTCGGTGCAAAGTTTGCCAGCCTACCTACCGGTAGGTAGGCTAGTCGGTATGGTCCTTGACGCTGATATGGCACTACTAGCAGAACTCGAGCCAGAAGCTGAACGGCTATTGGAGAATCACTACGCCAGCACTAAAGAGTGGCACCCCCACACGCTTGTTCCGTGGAGTAGAGGTCGAGACTTCGAACCCGACTACGAGTGGTCGCCGGAAGAGTCGAACGTGTCGCCCGAAGTTCGAAGTGCTCTGTTCGTCAATCTTCTCACCGAAGACAACCTGCCGTACTATTTCCGTGACATTGAGCGCATGTTTGGTAAGGACGGAGCCTGGGGTGAATGGGTTCGACGATGGACGGCCGAAGAGGGCAGACACGCAACAGTTATCCGCGAATACCTAACGATCACTCGAGCCATTGATCCGGTTGAGCTTGAACGAGGGCGGATGGCTCAAATGGGCGGTGGCAAGGTTCCAGAACCGCCGACTGCTATCGATGGGTTGGTATATGTAACGTTGCAAGAATTGGCGACTCGCATATCCCACCGCAATACCGGGGCCATGATCGATGACCGAGCAGGCTATGACATCATGCGACGGGTAGCTATCGATGAGAACCACCATTTTCTCTTTTATCGTGACATGGCCAAGGCCGCTCTTGAAATTGATCCGAGCAGTGCAGTCGAGGCCATGGAGCGTCAAGTAGTCGGGTTTGCCATGCCGGGCGAAGGTATTCCTGATTTCAGCGCTCATGCGAAGGCAATAGCAGCCGCCGGAATCTACGATTTGTCGGCTCACTACGAGCAAATCCTTGAGCCAATCGTGCTTCGTTTTTGGGACCTGCCCAACTTAGAGGGCCTCACTGGTGAAGCCGAACAGGCGCGAGAACGAACAATCGCTTATATCGAAAAATCTCGTCGAGTAGCTGAGCGAATCAAAGCCAGACGAGAAAAAGCTGAAGTGGCCGCTAACGAAGGCGCTGCCCCTGCTACAACGGCCTGAGCCGGCCACCCAGCTTCGCTACCCAACAATTGGTACTCGAATACGGGCTAGGCCGTTTGGGTTCTTTTTGCTAAAACAATCGATCGAGCCGTCCGATACCAACATAATGTTGGGGCAATTTGTCATAGTTCCAGTTTCTAAAGAACACGTCGGCGTGTCCAAATAGTCCATGAAGCACGGCGCTCCTTACCATCCGAGGCCAGGAACTCTCTCTGCGGTCAAAGCAACGGTTGACCATATTCCGGTGCGGCGAATCGTGGTTCTGTGGTTGTTCCTATTCTCGGTAACACTCGTCCTGGGTGAGGCCTCGTTGTTCACCGAAGTAAAACTGGTCGACAAAGCCTTGTTCGACTCAATTGTTCCAGCGATCCAATCGATCCCTGGTGTGATCGAGGTGTCAACTCATCTGACGAAAATGGGATCGATCCCGGTCAACTATGGAATGGCGCTCGGGATTGGTTTCTACAGTGGTCTGCAGCGCCGAAGCTACTACCTTCCTCCGGCAGTTGTTGGTTCTCTGTTCGTTGGCCACGTTTTTCAGCTTCTAGTGCATCGGATCGTGCAAGGGTATGCACCCACTGAGTTTGCGCTTGGGGGAACGGCCGGCCCCTTTTTCTCTGGTGGCGTAATGCGGGTTACTCTCATGGTTGGTATCGCCGCAACGTTGGCCCTCCCACCTTCTAAAGACCGTGTTGTTTGGACCTTGGCCGTCGGATTCGGAGTGGTTGAAGGCTTCACCCGCCTGGCTCTCGGTCGACATTGGCCTCTCGATATCGTCGCTGGTTTTCCAGTCGGGCTGGGCCTGCTTTGGCTGTTTCGACAAGCGGTTGATCACTGGCGAGACGGCTGGCGGACTCGGGCCACCGACTAGCGGACTGCGAATTTGTTCGGTCGACTCCGCAGGCGTCGTTACCGTATTCGCCTGCGTCAAGTTTGGCGGCTCCGGTTTACCAATGTTCTGGTTGTCGGTGCGTTAACCAGGCTTAGTCGAAGCTCTGAAAACCAGAAGGTTGCGAGTTGGCCCGAAATTTGGCGATGGATGTGGCCCGCCCTTCCGGGAACGATCGAGTATCGGCCCACCGTGGAGTTGACCGAACTGCGGAAAGATAACGATACGGTCTGGCGCGGCCTGTTGGGTAGCCATGGTGCCGTCGAGGAATCGTGCGCTCTCAGCTTGATCTAACGTAACCGGCAAGCCTGGCCTTGGGTTACTGCTAGTAATTGGAGAGGTAGCCATCCGAGTACCGTCGTAGTTAGCCGCAATGGCCACGACATCAACACCAGCATTCGGGATGAATTGGTCGTTGTCGAAATGCGGTGTTGTTGTCACCTGATCGATTCGAGTTAGAGACGCAGTCAAATAAGCAGGCCAATCAATTGAAACCTGGTGGAGGGCCAATTCAGCGATCACCTTCGAGGCCATGGCTGAAACAGCTGGCATCCATTGAGCGTTTAGTGAATCGTCGGTCCCCGTGGCGCTACAGTGGCCGTCGCCATCGATAACGAACGTTTCAATGAGGCTGTCAGTGATCGGCTCAGATAGCTCTAGCGGCTCAACCACAAATGGGCCCGGAAGGTGTGCCCCTCCAGTTTGGTGGAGCGTTCCCGGCTCCGGGGTTAGCGCAACCAGTTCTGCTCGAGACATCGTTAAGTACCGGGCGTAGGCCCCATCGAGGTCGGAGGGTGACGTCGGCTCAGTGGTCGGGAGCTTTCCAGTTGGTAGCTCGCTGCCGCTGGGTTCAAGCGAAGACATTGGAGCCATAGTATTGCAGCTGGATCAGCCGGGTGAGACATTCACTTGTTTGTCTCTAGCTCCCCAACTGTGCTTGGCTAAAGGAATGACTTCCGGCTCGGGTCCATCTTCACCAGGTTCAAGCGATCAAACCGGCGAGGATCAGGTCAGCGGTTCGCCGCTGGATCGCCTTGGGGTGCTGGCGATGCAAACCGTTGCCGTTGATGAGGGGCTTGATCATCTCGAGATTTACACGATGGAGGGTCTGTTAAGTGTTCTGTGGCACGGCGATGCTTCACTTGATCGAGTAGTAGTTTGCGTCGGCGGAGCGATGGGAGGTTTGCTCGGTCCCGATGGAGGGCTGTTTCATCAGCTTGGCCGGGCTCTACCCTCGCTGGGGATCGGCGTTGTTCGAATTAGCTATCGCCGCCCTAACGACCTCGGCCTTTGCGTGCACGACACGTTGGCGGCAATGGAGCTGGCCGGTCGTCACGGAGCGCAGCAATTTGTGACCATCGGGCATTCGTTCGGCGGTGCGGTTGCCGTCCAGGCGGCGGCACACCTTGAAAAGGAGACTGTGCCTGGCGTTGTTACCTTGGCTACCCAATCGGCTGGATGTGAGCCGATCGAAACCATGTCAGACCGGAATCTGTTGTACTTTCACGGGACCAGCGACCGGATCTTGCCTCACCACGCGAGTGAGATGGTCAAGATGTTGGCCGAAGCGGGCGAGCTTGTCCTGCTTGATGGTGCCGATCATCTTCTGAAGCCGGCGGGCGCCGAGGTTCTAGAACGGTTGCTAGATCATCTTCCCAATGTGTTGTCCGAGGGTACGACACAATCGACAGATTCGACGCCACACTAGGGGCGTGCCGAATCGATCGTTCGCAAAGTACCAGCGCGTATTCCTCGGGCTTGGTGTTGGAGCCGTTCTGATGATCGCTTGTGGCGACCAGGAGCCGCGAGCTGACGTTGATGAGCAGTCGACGAACGCGGTTTCTTCAACCGACGAATCGGCAACGGTTTCCGACAGTAGCCAGACAGACCAGGAAACAGTCCGAGATGATGCTGTCGGCTCGGCGTCCACCGGTGATTTGATAGCCGAATTTGACCTAGAAGTAGTTGCCTCCTATCCCCACGACGTCGAGGCGTTCACCCAAGGACTTGAATTAGATGACGACGGGTTTTTGCTAGAGAGCACAGGCTTGATTGGTGAGAGCGATTTGAGACGGGTGAACCTTGAAACCGGAGAGATCGAACAGATCGTCTCAACCCCTCTCGACTACTTCGCTGAGGGTATAACCAAAGTGGGGGATGAAATTGTTCAGATCACCTGGCAGAACAACACCGCGTTCTATTGGGACGCCGCAACCTATGAACTCAATCGCCAGGTGAACTACGACGGCGAGGGGTGGGGGATCTGTTTTGACGGTCGCCGATTAGTCATGACCGACGGATCGTCTGACTTGATTTTTCGAGACCCGGTTACCTTCGATGAGGTTGGTCGGATGCCAGTCACAAGCCAGGGCGTGACGGTCGACGCTCTCAACGAGGTCGAGTGTGTGCGAGGCACAGTTTGGGCGAATCGGTGGACGAGCGACCAGATCGTGGGAATCGACCCAACTACCGGTCAGGTAGTAGCCACCGTCGATGCTTCCTCGATCAGATATAGCAGCGACGATGGCGACGAGGTATTGAACGGGATTGCTTGGGATGAAACGACCGACACCTTTTTGCTAACTGGCAAACGGTGGCCGACTATCTACCGGGTTGCCTTTATCCCCGCTGGAGAAGGCTAGCTTCGTAGCGGTTCGGAGTGGGCTGACCCGCCGGGAGTGAAGTCAAGGCATCGAATCGTTGAGGTCGACGCAGACGCGATGTCGATTGCGATAAGAACACCGCCGGCCCTGCAGTCGGCTTCGTTTTCGGTCGCAACATGCAGGCCAAACAATTCGTCGACACTGCCGACTAGCCCGTATGTGGCCGCCGGCAAGCCCTCGATGAGTATTCGAAATTCGCCGGTATCTAAGCGAACCTCGGCCAGAGCATCCGAGTTCGGACCACTACTTACGGTGAGCAGAAGCGTCTCATCAGCTACCTGAATCAGATCACCGCTTGACTGGTAGCTAGCGGTGAAGGTCAACAGTGCCGTCGCTGTACCGGTTTCAATATCGATTTCGCTTATCCCGGTCTTGCCTGCTGCTATGAGCTGACCGTTCCTCAAAAAGGTTAGTGCGTTCGGAGAGTCGACTCCTACTAGTGGACCGACCTTCTGCATCGGAACCGTGTCGCCTAGTTGGTCGGCCGCGTCTAGTTGGTAGAGGTCAGAACCGCTTATCGCGTACAGATCGCCGCTGGGTGAGATAGCAAGATCGTTGAGCTGAATCCCCCTGCTGGCTTCGTCGACGGTTTGGCCGATCCGACGCTCAGACTTTGGGCTGCTAATCCAAAGAGAAGAAGGGCCGTCCTCATAGGAGACAGACCAGTACCAACCTGAATCTAGTCGGGCCGGGTTCTCGGTAGTTCCCGGGCTGCGGTCGTTGGTGGCGCCACCACTGCTTTGGTTACCAGGGGTCGAAGTTGGTGTAGTAACTTGGTCATCAACCGCCAACGGAGTGTCAGAACCGTCGGTGTCTAGGTCGGCGAGAAGTAGAACTAGCGCTGCGGCGATGGCAAGAAAAGCGACTGGCCGCCACCACGCCTTGTTCGGTTGGCTGGGCTGATCGGAACTAGCGTTCACACCCCAACTCTAATCGAGGCCAAGCGTGCAGCGAGCGTCTGCCGGTTACTGGTTGTCAGTTCGGACCAACGGTGAATGTATCGATGGCTCGACCATCGTGATCGATAGCCTGGGCCTCAATTCGATCCTCGTAGAGTCTGAGATCAACAAAATGATAGGTACCCCACGCTGCTTCGGTGAAATCCTCGGTTCCAGTCCGGCGCAGTTTGGACCCGGCACCGCTGACGATATACGTGGTGTTGTTGATGGCTTCAGTTCGTTGATAGTCGTGTTCGTGGCCGCTTAGAGCTAGTTCCACATCGTATTTTTGAAACAGAGGCACGAAGTGGTCTTTCACTGAGTTGTTTCCACCGTGCCAGCCGCCCGAGTAAGGAGGATGGTGGAAGATCGCTATTGTCCACTTTGCACGAGACTGTGACAGCGTTTTGTCGAGCCAGTCGAGTTGGGTTTGATTGGCGGGCTGATTTGAATCGAGGCCGACAACTAGTAGCTGTTCAAACTCTTTGGCGTACCAGTTTTCTGGCATGCCAAGAGCATCTCGCATTCCATCACCAGTGCCTCCAGCTACGTCGTGGTTGCCAAGGACTGCTAATAGCTCAGTGTCATTGTCAAGCACCGACTTGAACGGCGTGTAGAGTTTTTCGTCGATTCGTTCTGGGTCACCCTCGGGGTAGACGACATCGCCCAAGAGTAAAAGTGCATCGAACGGGTATTGTTCGTCAGCTGCGTCTATCGATTCGGCCGTCTTGTATGCCTCGGGACCGCCAGTACCGGTGTCTCCGACGACTGCAAGACGAACGAGTGGCGGCTCATCCACATCAACGAGTTGAGCCTCAGTGGTTTCAGCTTCCGATGGTTCCGCTATTCGGTTCGTTATTAGTGCATCGATGTGGTTGCGGTTAGTCCAACCGAAGAAGGCGACTGCGAACAGCAAAGCGACACCGAGAACCCCAAGGGACGCTGACCGCGCTCGACCATGGAATGCTAAGGACACATGTGAAACTTACAACACCTAGCAACCGACACGAGGTCGTGCCGCCAATTAGTCGCCCCGGTTCTAGCTTCCGAGGAGGCGGGCCTTTGCCGCTCGACTGCGTTCTAGGAGGTGAGCGGGAACAAGCGATGCAGGGCCAGTTCCACCTGCGTCCCCACCGGCGGCAGCAGCTTCGTCTGCTTGGGCCGACTCGGCTTGAAGGGCCGAGTTTTCCAAGGCTTCTTTGCGTTCGATCCACTCGTCGAGCTGGTGGGGACGAACGAGGTCGTTGTGATCGATCGAGCCAACAGCCCCATAGCTGTCGAAATTCACCCAGTAACGATTCCAGGTGCCAAGACCGCTTCTCATCTGAATCTTTCCCGGAGCGCCGCTTGGGATCTCAAGAAGAGATCGAGTAGCTACGACTTTCTCGCCTTTGCGGAATGGGGTATCAAGTTCAGCTGTCTTCTTGCCCATACGTTCTGTGCCCTTACCTAGAGATGTCTTTCTCCCCGCATTTTACGGCGCGTTCAACCAGAACCCTAAATGTGCCATGTAAGCGCAACAGCTCAAGGGTAGTGGGCTCAAACAGAGGCGTACGTCACTCCCAGAGGTGGCCGGTCGGCCCTACTCGGCCGACCGAAGCCACTTCTGCGATATTCGGAGTGGGCTCAACGGGATCTAGGTAAGAATCACTTCGTCTTTTTGCTGCTCATAGCGGGCGGTGGCTTCTTCTACCGCCACCATCTGCTTTTCAGCCAAAGCTGGGCGAGCAGCTCGGGCTCGTTCAGCGGCGTCAACTAACCCACCACCACTAGTTTGGAATCGAGGCATCACGTGCCGGGCGAGTAGTTCGTAGCTCTTCAACGTGGCTTCTGGATTAGCCCAGTTGTGAGCCAAGGTTAGGTAGGCGCCGAATCCTCCGTTGGATTGCTCCAACAGAGTTTCGATTTGGGCGACCGCCTGTTCCGGTGTGCCGATAACTCCAAGGCCGCCGTTCACGAACTCGATCATCTCATCGATATCGCCACCTTCGACCGCCATTTGTGGAAACGCCGCGACGTTCTGGAAGTACTTGAACCATTGGGTGATTCCGTACCGAACCTCTTCTTTGGCTTGCTCTTCGGTTTCGGCTAAGTGCATCAGCCCAACGAGGCGCCACTTAGCTCGATCGGCAACCGTGCCGAACTTAGCGGCCGTTTCTTCTTGAACCGACCAGTGATGGGCGAGCACATCCATACCAATAGCAACGGTGGCGCCCAGTGAAAGCACGCCGTGACCATATTGGCCAGCGAGCTTAGCTCCCGACGGAGAAGCGACCGCCGCGATTGCCATATCAAACAACGGTTCTGAATATGGGCGGAGATGAAGTCGGGCCTCGTTCAGCGTCAATCGGTCGTTGCTGTAGCTAATTGGTTCTTCCGACGTCAAGAGATGCATCACGATCGCTAAGTATTCTTCGAGGAGCGGTCGCATTTGCGGGGGCTCAAGGCCGAGCATTGCAGCATCGGTCGGGAGTGCCCCCGGACCGACACCGAACATGACTCGCCCTCGGGTCAGATGGTCGAGTAGGACCATTCGTTCGGCCACCCACAGCGGGTTGTGATAAGGAAGTGAAACAACCCCAGTTCCGAGCTTTATATTCTTTGTCCGCTCCGCTGCAGCCATAATGAAAATCTCGGGGGAAGCGATAATTTCGCTGCCGGCCGAGTGGTGCTCACCGATCCAGGCTTCGTCGAAACCTAGTCGGTCCATGTGTTGGAGTAGCTCAAGATCCCCCTCAAGAGCCAGCGTTGGATTGTGATCAGGCGCGTGAAATGGCGCCATAAATGTGCCGAAACGTAGTCGCATAGTGGTCCCCTATATGTGATGTCGACGGTAGTGGTTAGTTAAATAAAGCTATCAGGGGGGTGGGTCTCGTGTCATATGCAATCAAGCAACTACAAACGTTTCGCCCTAGACCCACCGGTCAGCGGTTTCCGACCTCGGCTTGGCTTAGCGGCGATCGCGTTTGGTCGGTCGGAGGCCCACATTGAACAGTATTGGTGAACGGTATTGTTAGACGGTATGGAACCTGGACCCCCGTCCCGCCTGCCGCCGCCAGCAGTGGCGACACGTCGCGCTACCAATCAAACTGCGGTTGGTGTAACGCTTGTCTTGCTAAGTCCGATCATCTTTTTCTTTTCCTTCGCTGTTGCCGCCGTTGTTTTTGGTGAGCCACGAGTCGAGAGCGGTGGAGATTTAGCCTGGGTCAGTTACGCCGCTGTGATAGCAGCGGTCGGAGTGGGTTCTGTGTTGGTGGCAACTGATTTGTTTGGCCTTCGGATCCGGTTGGGACAGGCACCGATTGTGATCGGATTAGTGGTGCTTCTCCTAGGAGGATTTGGCGCTCTGTATCTCGGCCTGAAGTCGATTGTTGACGCGGGCGAATCTTCCGATCCTTCGATCGGCGCGGCCATTCTTTTCGCCGTCGGGTTCGGACTAATCATCGTCGCCGGCGTTGCCTTGGTTAGGCGTCGCTCAAATGTCGCCTCGGGGTAAACGTGGCTGTTCGCCGGTGGGTTGTGCTTTGCCAGTTGCTCGTTAGTCGTCTCGGGTAACTACTAGCTGACATACTCATACCATGACCGCGCCCAACCTCGTGTTTATTATGAGCGATGACCATGCCGCCCACGCTATCTCGGCCTACGGAAGCCGTATAACCACCACGCCCAATCTTGACCGGTTAGCCGCCGACGGGGTGTTGTTCGAAAACGCTTTTTGTACCAACTCAATCTGTGCTCCCAGCCGGGCTGCCATCCTGACCGGAACGTACAACCACACAAACGGTGTCACCACGCTGGATACCCCGCTCGACAATTCGCTATGGACATTCCCGCAACAGCTTCAAGCTAGTGGTTGGCAAACAGCCATGATCGGCAAGTGGCATTTGGGTCATGGCCCCGGGGCCGACCCGACCGGTTTCGATCATTGGCGCGTGTTGCCAGGCCAGGGCCACTACTACAACCCGGTCATGTTGGAGCCCGAGGGGAGAGTGGTCGAACGAGGGGGCTACGTAACCGATCTCATCACCGACGACTGCATCGATTGGATCAACCGTCGAGACCATGATCAGCCGTTCGCGTTGTTCTGCCATCACAAGGCACCTCATCGCAGCTGGGAACCTCCGCCTAAGTATTGGACGGTCGACGAAGATCGACATGTCCCGTGGCCAGAGACCTTCCTCGACGACCTATCCGGTCGAGCTAACGTGGTCCAGTCAGTACAAATGCGCATGATGGATTTGGATCCGATTGTCGATCTTGGGGCTCCGGTCCCCGAAGGGCTAAGTGATAGAGAAGAACTGGACTGGCGGTATCAGCGATACATAAAACGCTACTTGGGGTGTGTCGCTTCGATCGATGACAACGTTGGCCGGTTACTCGACCATCTCGACACCACAGGCTTGGCCGACAATACCATCGTGGTCTACACCAGCGATCAGGGGTTCTTTCTCGGTGACCATGGCTGGTTCGATAAGCGATTGATGTATGAAGAATCGCTACGGATGCCGCTTTTGGTTCGCTGGCCTGAGGGCGTGGTTGAACCGGGGCGTCGGATTGGTGAGATCGTGGTCAACGTTGACTTTGGGCCGACGCTGCTTGATGTCTGCGGAGTTCAGATCCCGGACGAGGTGCAGGGTCGCTCGTTCAAGCCGATGCTGGAGAATAAGTCGGTCGATGATTGGCCAACGTCGATGTATTACCGCTACTGGATGCATCGAGATAGCGCTCACCTGTGTCCTGCTCACTACGGGGTCAGGACCGAGACCCATAAACTCATCTGCTACTACAACGATCCGATGGGCCAACCGGGAGCGAATGGGCCAACTGACCCGATCGAGTATGAGTTGTTCGATCTTGTCGCTGACCGCTTTGAAGTGAACAACGTGTTCGCTGATCCGGCTTACGATGACGTTAAGGGCGAACTGTTACTTGAGCTGCGAAGACTTCAAACTGAGTTGGGCGACGAACCTTGGCTTTCGTGAGGTACCGGCATCGATCGATTTGCGTGTTAGCAGCGGAAACGGTTCAATCGGTCTCATGATTGTCGAGACATTGCTACCGATGGGAAAGCTCGACCCCGGAATGCGCGAGCCGGAAACTCCTCTGCATATCGGTCAGTTCGCCGCCCTGGCGGCGACCGCAGAAGAAGCCGGGCTGGATGCGGTCTTGGTGGAAGAGACCAAAGACGACCCGTTCCAATTGTTGGCCTTGGCCGCTCCGGCAACGTCGAATGTGCAGCTTGGAACGTCGGTGGCCATGGCGTTTCCCCGATCACCAACGATCACCGCTATGTCGGCATGGTCGCTGCAAAAGTTGTCGGAAGGTCGTTTTGTGCTTGGTCTTGGAACCCAAGTCCGAGCGCACATAACCCGACGGTTTGGTCTTGATTGGTCTGCTCCAGCTCCTTGGATGCGCGATTACGTCAACGCAATGCGCTCGGTTTGGGATTGTTGGCAGACTGGGGAGCAACTGAATTTTGAAAGTGAGCATTACAACCTGAATCTTATGGTTCCGCTCTTTGACCCCGGACCGATCGACCACCCAGAAATTCCGATCCACATAGCCGCAATCGGGCCGAACATGTGCGCGTTAGCTGGCGAGGTAGGCGACGGAGTGCGTCTGCATCCGGTCTGCACTTCTGCGTTCATCGACGCCGAAGTACTACCGAATCTGGCCAAGGGCGCGGCACGAACCAACCGCGCTGTTGACGATGTTGAGGTGTGCATTAAACCCTTGGTTGGCACCGCCGTCGATGCAGCCACGTTGGCGTCGGTTACCGAGACAGTTCGGGCTCGCGTGGCGTTCTATCTATCGACGCCGTCGTACCGTCGAACGTTTGCGCTTCACGGTTGGGAGGGAATTGCTCGCGACGCGTCCGAGTGCAGCCGGGCTGGTCGGTGGGAGGAACTGCCAAAGCTGGTTGATGATGAAATGCTGCATACCGTTGCCACGATCGGCACCTACGACGAGATAGGACCAATGTTGGCGGAACGGTATCGGCCCCGAGTTGATCGAATCGAGTTTTCGATTCCGGTTCGGAATCCTGACGACTCAGCTGCGCTGAAGGAAATTCTGGCAACGCTCAAGGGTTGAGTCGAAAGAGATCTGGCTTAGGCCTTTTTGACAAACGCGGCTCGGACCAACAACGCCCGTCCGTTTACTTTGCCGTCTACTTCGTGGTCGCCTTCGACTAATCGAATCGATTTGATCTTTGTTCCGGCCTTCACTCCACCGGTCTTTCCGTCGAGTTTGAGGTCTTTGATGATGGTGACCGAGTCGCCATTTGCGAGCAAGGTACCGTTCGCATCGCGGATATTGTCGAGCCCGTCGGACAATTCGGCTAGCCATTCGTGCCCGCAAGTGGCGCATTCGAAGCCGTCAGCTGCCTCAAGGGGATCAGGCATTGTGCAGATCGGACACTCGGTCGATTCGCCGGGAAGGATAGCGCTCATAGCTTCTGTCTAGCCGGTTCCGTTGGAGATAACGCGTTCCACAAGAACGCTCCACGCTTGTCGCCATTGCTTTAGCTATTCACGGCATGCTCGGGCAGCATGGTGGCCCGTCGCTGGTGATTGCATGGTCAGTGCTGTTTGTTCTGTCGTTGCCTCGTCTCGAAGCGAATCGGTTTCGTGCTGAATTGTTCTCTTCGGTAGGTCCTAGGGTCTAGGTGCTGTGGTCGACTCTCGAACGATCAGTTCAGGGTCCAGCATCACCCGGCGTGGTGGTTGGTCAGGTTGCTCGATCAGCGACACAACTAATTCGGCCGCTAGTTGCCCGAGGTCGTAAGCTGGGAGCTTAATCGTCGTTAGGGATGGTGTGAGGTGGGCGGTCAATGGAACATCGTTGTAGCCAACAACTGAAATGTCGTTCGGACATCGAAAGCCTTGTTCTCGGGCCATTCGGAGGGCTCCGATCGCCATCGAATCGTTTTGAGCGAAGATGCCGGTAGCAGGGTTCGAACCGGTCTTGTTCAGTAGTTTCTCCATTAGCCCGCTGCCTGCGTCGAGCGTCGGCAACTGAATCGAATCATCAATCATGATACATTCAGCTCCAGCTGCGGTAGCTGCTTCGCTGAAGCCTTGAGTTCGTTGTTTGAACGAACCGATATCTTGGGGGCCGAGCAACTGAGCAAGACGAGTGTGTCCTAAGGAAAGCAAGTGCTCAGCCGCAAGCCGCCCGCCCTCAGCGTCATCGTGGGAGACTCTGGTGATTCCGCTCGAAGGCCACTGCCTTATTGCTAGTACGGTCGGGGTCTCGGCTGCTACTCGCTTCAACGTCTCTCGGTCTTCGTGGCGACCGGCAGCGCAGATAATGCCATCGACTCGTTGAGCCAAGAGGAGGTTGGCAATCTTTCCTAGATCATCCGACAAGTCTCGAGTCTCCGACATTATTGGCAGGAGTTGTCGTCCGCTTAGACCTTCGGTTATCCCTCGTAGAGCCGGCCCGATGAACGGGTTGCTTATATCGGCGACGATTACGCCAATCGTTCCGGTTCGGCCTTTTCGAAGCGATGAAGCTTGCTGAT
>CALAJV010000035.1 GCA_937922805.1 uncultured Acidimicrobiales bacterium
ACCCGCCGGCGGTTATGTCAAAGCTGGCAGATTTCGGGTCGCCGTAGACGTTCACCGAGCGCAGCTCGATTGCATACCCGCCGTATTCGACGACGCTGTTCTCACCGGAATCTTCCATCCACGTTTCAAGCTCATCACCGATGCCGCTGAACACCACGCCCGCTTCGGAGATCTCGCCATCGTCGAGAATGATTTTCCCCGTGCGGGTGACTTTGATTTTCAGATCGGTGCCGTCTACTTTCACCGTCTTATCTCGTTCGACTTCAACTTCGGCCTCAAAGTCGGCTGGAACGACTGCCGGTGTGGAGGATCCGCAGGCCGCCAGCGAGAACATCACCGCAGACACGAACGAAAGTACAACAACTACGCGCTTACCCATCGGACTAGGCTAACACAGCTCTTAGCGCCCCCTAGACCATCAGACACCGATCCGGCGGCGAATATCATGACCGCCGTGTGGCGAAAAAGTTCTTGAGCAGCGCACCGGCAGCCTCGGCTTCGACCCCGACTGTCAATTCGATTCGGTGATTTAGTCGGGGGTCATCGCACACGTTGTAAAGCGAAAGGCATGCCCCACCGGCCATGTCGGCGGCACCATAAACAAGCCGTTCGATTCGAGAATTGACTGCTGCCCCTCCACACATCAAACACGGTTCGAGCGTTACGTATAGGGTGCAGTCGACCAGGTGCCACGATCCGACAGCCATCGCTGCATCGCGAAGCGCCAGAACTTCAGCGTGGGCGGTTGGGTCGCCGGATAGTTCTCGTTCGTTACGACGGCTGGCGATCACTTCGCCGTTGCGGACAACGACGGCACCCACTGGAACATCGTCGTGGGCTTCGGCTTGGCGGGCCTCGGCCAAAGCCAAGGCCATAAACGCACTGTCGGTCGACGATGTTTCAGCGTCGCTTTGAGCGGCGAACGCCCGGTTAACGCCTTCGCCCTCAGCTGTTGATGAGTCGCTCATGCCCGTGACGTTTCGTAGAAATCCAGATATTGGTCAACCGTTACTTTGGCGATGGCCTCGCCTATAACATCGATTGGCAACTGTTCTAACTTTTTGAACCGAACGCACGACTTTCCCATGTCGAGCTTCTTACCAGTTTCCTTGTAACGCTCGACGAACCATTCAGCCGTTCCGTCATCGCAGTAGATCGAGTGCAAGTAGACGGCCATGTGGTTTTTCTGCGACGCCAGAGCGGCATAGGTCAGCGGTTTTTTGTTGTAGGTATCGGGATAGACCTCGAGCGGGATCTCGTATGAAATCATTCCCCAGTTCATCGTTTCCACTACTTTGTCCGGCAGGTTGGCCAAGATGGTTTCCCGTACTTCGACGATCGCTTCTCGCCGATCATCGGGTAACTCCCCCAAGTATTCCTCGACTGTTTCCGCTTTGCTCGATGCCATGGTGGAATCATAGGCGGTGGTTCTGACGCTGTGAACTTTGGCGGCTGCTACCACCAACCTCGACTGGAACGTTCAGTCAGCTAAGAAGACCAAGCAAACTACGTTGCGAACTACACAGTGGTTACGAGTTGGCTTACAGTTCGTCGACGCCCGGCCGTTGTGGCCCTACGAGGGCGAACGCCGCCCCAGTCGGATCAACCAAGCAGGCTTGTCGCCCGACTGGTGATCGCCATGGTTCGACCATCACAACAGCTCCGAGCCGCACAGCCGAAACGGTGTACAGGTCGACATCTCGGGCCGCGAACACTGGACACCACGAGGCCGGCATTCCTTCGAGGGGCGTGGAAACTGCGATAGCTACCTGCCGACCTCGTTTGGTGAACCTGATGGCATCATCTTGACCCAAGCCATCTTCGTTCAATACGAGGTTTGCTTCCCACCCGAACACCGCAGCATAGAAATCGACTGCTCGGACTAAGTTAGGGGTTTCGAGCTCAAGCCAAGATAGTGTTCCGGACTCATCGGTGGCGACAAGGCCAGCCGCTTCGTCGGCCTCCCACAGGGTGAGCACTGCCTCTTCCGGGTCGGCGATGGTCGCCACTGTTGCCATTGCTCCTCGACGGGCCGGCCCGGACAGCACCGTGCCACCCATTTTTTCAACCGCTATCAGAGCGTGTTCCAGATTGTCCACATAGACGTTGCAATGCCAGGCCGACGGCATCGTCATGTCTTCGAACGCTGGTTGCGTGTCGACTAGTTCTGCCGTTGTGTCACCACCTCGAATAGCCACGAAAGACTCCTGGGTTCGCTCTTCAGCGCCGGTGGTTTCGGCTACGAGACTAAACCGGTTTCTAAAATCCCATTTGAACAACTGGGCGTAGAACTCTTTGGCTTGATCGACTTGATCGGTATACAAGTCGATCCAATTCGGACTGCCGTGGGCAGGAAAAGCGGTCGGCAAATAGGTCGTTGCGGCGGTCATGTGAGGGATTGACTCTTTCTGGTTATGCGGCGGTTAGCCAGAAGGCTTCGATCAACATATACCACAAATTTGAAATGCGCCTTTTGGCCTCCATGCATGGACAATCACCTACAATCGAGATTCGGATTTTCGCGGCGTCAACCAGCGACTAGACCATCTTCGAATCGGTTCGAGACTCCTATCAGTATCGGTTAGAGGTATACCGAAAACCAGCTGAAGTACAGATGTTTTGACCATTCGCCGCGGTGAGAGCCGTCGTTGAACAGACCTCCATACAACGTATAATTAGTATGTTCCTTCTTTCCTCCGGCAGGAACCCGAGGTGGAGCTATGGCGGGTACGAATGACACTACGCCGGTTGACGTTCGTTCATTAACGCCCGCCGGAGCAAACTTAGACTCCCAGCACCAGTTGGGGTCTATTTGGGCAGTGGCAACAGTGGCCACCGTCTCGGCAACCGGTTTCGGATTCTGGGTGCTGGCCGAGAAACTATCTGAGTCTTCTGATGCCGTTGGCCGAGCGGCCGCTTGGTTTACGTTGTCTCAGCTGATCGTCCTGCTTGTGGGCTTAGGCGGCCCCATTCTCATCAACCGGACCGGATCAAAAACAGATAGCGCCGATGTTGCCGGAGCCGCCGCCGTCATCATCTTGGCGTTCGCTTTCGCCTTCGGGTTGGCCGCTCCGATAGTTGCTGGTAGCGCGTGGCGGCAGCTCTCGGGGATTGGCGGATTTAGTCTCGGACCTTTCGTTGCGATTGGAGCGACCGGGGCCGCCATGGCAATCGTCAGCGACGCCCGCCTACTTTCGTTGCGTCGATGGCGCTCGGTGTTCGTTCGAAACGCGCTGCCTGCGGTAGCCCGAATTCCGCTGCTGCTGTTTGAACCATTCGACGATCGGGCCACCTGGATTGTTTGTGTTGCCGTCGCTCCCCTAGCCCTGTCTGGGTTTGTTGCTCTTAGTTTGCTGATCCGCGAAGGCGAGATCCGGTTCCGTTCCCCGTTACGCCTATCCGCCGACGACCGGCGATTCCTGTTCGTTCAACATCTTGGTGCGGTAGCGATGCAGGCGCCGTACCACATCGTTCCCCTCATGGTCGCCCGGCGAGTTGCCGGATCAACCAATGCTGCGTTTTATTTGGTGTGGAGCATTGGCGTGATCTTCGCTCTGCTCCCACAAACGCTGACACAAGTCCTGCTGTCCGAAACCAGCTTGAGAGCGGCCGGTCGACTGGCACGGATTCGCCGAACGATGGCAGCGAATCTGGTACTAGCAGGAACAGCTTGGGTAGCTTCACTAGTTCTAGCCCGCCCAATTCTTAACCTGATTGGCCCAAACTACGGTGAACTAGCACCGGTTCTCCCGTGGATCATTCTGTCAGCAGCGGCGCTGGCGGTCACCTCGATCTGTCTGACCGAAGCCCGGCTTGCTCGGAACAATCGGATTACCACATTGGTAACCGGCGCCCTCGCCGTGACATCGATCGGTCTCGGCTGGACACTCATTGAGCAGCGAGCCGTTTGGGGTGCCACCATCTCATGGCTGATCGCCAACATCGTTGCCATGGTCGCAGGAATCATAGCTCTCGATCGTTCCGTACGAGCCGGAGACGACGGCTTGTCGTTAGCCACTCTGAGTTCTAGCGCCGAGCGATCTGAGCCAATCGACGTTCAGGGAGCTCGTCTGTCCACCACCGAGCTACGAGGGTCACCGATCTCTTATGACTAACCCCAGAGACTTCAACAAGAACCGGGACATTCTGTCGGAGGCAAGGCGCGCCGAAAGCGCTCCCCCGCCCCCTCCTACGCCAACGCCACCTGTTACGCCGACACCAACGCCACCTGTTACGCCAACGCCACCTCCTACACCAACACCACCTGATCAAGGCTCAGGAAAAGAGGCGACGCCCGAACCAGGAAACGCAGTTGTGGTTTCCGGGTATAAACCGCAGCCTTCACAAGAGCTAACTCCGGCCCCGAACAATGATCATCACACAAGCATCACTCTTTCGACCGGGTTGCGCCCAACGCAAACGAAGACGTTTCGGGCCGGAGCTAAAGCCATTGGCTGGGCCTTGCTTGCTGGTTTACTCGGACTTGGCTGGTGGTTCGGATCCCCCGAACAACAAAGATCGCTTGCTCCGACTAGCACCACCGAACCCCCACTTGCACCGATCGCTGACGATTTCGAACGACTTCGATCGGTGCCGTTGGATGGTGTTTCCGGAAACGCCATTCAGTGGACCCGACTAGGCGAAGCGTTTGTGGCTGTAGACGGCGTGGCCACAGTAACCGATGGTGACGGCACCAACTCGATCGCTTTAATCGGTATCGACACTACCGACGGTCGGATTGACGCTGAGATGGCCTGGGCGGCGACCGGTAGCGGCATTGTCTACCGCTACCAGGACGAGGCAAACTATTGGAGCCTGATTTCGGTCCCCGACTTCGGCACCTGGAACCTTACGCTCACGGTTAACGGCGAGATCTTGCGTAGCTGGCCAACCGGGATAAGCGAGTTGGGGCCGGGAACCCAAATCGCGGTCGATGCTAGAGGCGTTGAATCTCGCGTGTTCGTTAACGGCGAACTGAAACTAACCGTTCTCGACGAAACATTTTCAGATGCCACTGGAGTCGGGATCATCGCCCAGTCTGGCACTCAAGCTGCAGTATCGAATTTTTCCGTGACCCCCCATAGCCAACCATGATCGCAAGCCGACCAGCGGTCAATCGCTGGATCCCGGCGCTTTCTGGATACCGGGCCCTCGCCGCGCTCTCGGTTTTCTTCTTCCACCTTGTTTCGATTGATCCGCCCGACGGAGCGTTAGGCCGGTGGACGGTTCCGCTCGGGAACGCTGCGGTCTGCCTATTTTTCGTTCTTTCTGGTTTCCTGATTTACCGCCCGTTCGCCCGATGGGCTTTTGGGGTCGGCCCGAGCATCGGCACCGTTCAGTTCATTGTTCGCCGAGCAGCTCGAATACTCCCGTTGTACTGGGTCGTCCTCACCGTTCACCTTTTCGTCTGGAACGCAAACCAAGAACGAACGATCGGCGAGCTGCTCACTGCATACGGTCTCGTTCAGAACTTTCGAGGGGTGCTTGTTTTCTTACCCCCGTTCGTCGCCTGGTCACTTTGTATCGAACTCTGGTTCTCAGTAGCGCTACCATTCCTAGCCGGACCAATTCGCCAACTCGGAAGCAATCGTCGACCACGAACGATTCTCGCTATACAGTTCGCCAGTTTTGTTGCGATGGCTGCGGTAGCGCTTGTCTTTCGAGAATGGGCTCTTCAAGCCCCAACTTCTGGTCGGCTCTTGTGGGTGCCGGGCTATCTCGATTGGTTCGCCGGAGGCCTGGCTTTGGCCACGTGGCTCACCTACCGCCAAGAAGTAATACCCGACAAGCCGGCGCTCGCAACTCCTAACCCAGCGCTTGGAGCAGCGATTGCGGTCACTTCGTATTGGGCGGTCACCCAATTAGGTCTACCCAACGGATTCGAAACCCCATCTCGGATCCAGAGTCACGCTCAATTCCTACTCGAACTGGTAGCAGCAGTTTCGCTCGTCACCATTGCGGTTTGGCCCGGCGTTAGCTTGGGTTTCCCCGGTCGCCTGCTCTCGTCACGACTTTTGGGCTGGCTCGGTGCGCTCTCCTATGGCGTGTACCTGGCCCACCCTATGGTCATCGACCAAATCGAAGAAAGCTGGCCCAACGCGTCGCTTTGGGTCGTCGGTGTAGCCGCTTTGGCTGTGACGCTAGTGGTGGCGCAACTGTTGCATGTTTTGGTTGAGAAGCCAGCGTCGCGATTGGTCGACCGTGGAATCGGTCGGTTCAACCAGGCCAAGGAGAAGCTCGAGTCAGACGAACCGTCTGAAGAGCCGATCTCAGCGGCTCGTCGAATTACCGCGGCGACCGTCAAATGGGTTTCCACCCCAACGGCAACGTGGGCTCTTTTAGCCGCCACCGCCAGTGCTTTTCTCATCCCGTTTCTCCATCAGCAGGGCAAGTACGTTGGTGACGCTAGATACGAGTTGTTCGCTGATCCAACCAGTCGCCTGACCCGCATCTTTTTGGCCTGGGACCCAACCAGAGATCTAGGTCGCCCGGCCGAAGAAGTTTGGCCGGGAGTCACTCTGTTTGCGTCAGCATTGTCGACACTCGGTTTTGAGCCGTGGGTGGTCGAGCGTTTTTGGCACGGAACGTTGCTGGCCTTAGCGTTGCTTGGTGCGTACAAACTAGCTAGTGAGTTAGTCCCTACTCGACGCGTTAGCGCCGTGATCGCTGGTGTGCTGTACGCGTTCGGGCCGTTCTCAGCGGTGTACCTTATTCCCTCCACTCTTTACGCAAATCACATGGTCGCCCCGTGGTTAGTCTTGGCTGTCGTTCGGGCGTCACGACGGCGCAGCCCGCTTGCTTGGGCTTGCGTTGTTGCCCTGATCGTCTTCGCCGTCGGCAACGCCGACCCTCCCGGGCTTGTCTTCGCAGCAATTCCCGCTATCAGTTGTCTACTCGGCCTGTTCGTGCTTCGCCCAGCGTCGAGAAAGCCGCTTCTCGCGTTCGGTTCGCTTTCTTTGATTCTGACTGCACTCACTAGCGCAACCATGATCACCAAAACTATCGCTGGCGCCGATGCTCTCGGCCAGCGGCTTCTAGAAACCGAACCGGCGGTTGCGGTTGCCTCCAGCTCATCGTTTACCGAGTCGGTTCGCGGCATGGGGTTCTGGTTGCTCTACTTCCGGCTCGAACCCTCAGTCAGTCGAATTCATCAGATTCCGCTAGTCGAGAACTTGCAGATGATGCTTTTCAGCTTGGTGCCTCTCGTCGCCGGTCTACTACTCATTGCTGTGCGGCTTCGACAACTATCACCGAAGCCGAACTCGAACCTGAGTCCGAAAGTGGATCGCCTGAGAAAACCGACGTTGGCTCCCTTGGCCTTGGCCGCCAGCTGGTTCGTGTTGGGCACCGTGACAATGGTTGGCCCCTACCCAACCGATAACCCATCGCGATGGGGCCGGTTCCTACTTGCGCTATACGAAGAGTCAGATGTAGCGTTCGGTTTCCGCTCAACTCACAAGGCGGGCGTTATCTCAGCTCTCGGCGTGGCCTTACTCGGCGGCTGGGCGCTCGGCGAGTTCGCTCGACGTCGACCAGACAAACATCGAGGCGACATCAGATGGTCGTCGGTGACGCTGGTTTGCCTCCTGCTCGCTGGTATCACCCAACCGTTCTGGCGAACAAGCTTGTATAGCCCGACGCTAACCAACGAAGAAGTTCCCCAATACTGGGCTGAGGTTGGCGATTGGTTCGAGGCGAACCCTCCTCAAGGACGGGTTCTGGTGCTCCCGGGATCTACCAATAACGGGTACCGATGGGGTTCGGTGGGCGACGACATTCTCGACCCGCTGATTCCGAACCGACTAGTAGCATCAACGCTCCCCCTGAGCACCCCGATCGCCGCGGGGGTAACCGATGCGTTGGACCGTCACCTGACCTCCTCCGACTATCAGCCTGGCGACTTTAGCTCCCTGGCGCAGCGCTTCGGGATTAGTCACGTAGTTATCAGAAACGATCTTGACTGGCCGACTCAGGGATTGGCCTCCCCGAGAGATCTTGACAACCTCAGAACCGATCGAGAACTAATTCCGGTAGGAACCTTTGGCCCGTCTGATTCGATCGAAGTCTTCGCAGTTCTAAACTCCGAATCGGCGACCACATCTGTTCTTCCGGCCAACGAGAATCGAAGGCAGATACTGGTGGAGGGCGACGGCGATGCCACTATGCGCCTCAGCTCAACTGGGCTGTTGCGAGGCCATCACCCGGTCCGTTACGCGTCAACAGTAGCTACTAGCGAGATGATCAAGGTGGCTGGCGATACCGCTCTCGTTGTTGTCGCCGACACGAAACTCGATCGCGATCGGCGAATAACGTATTACGGGTACAACTATGCGTTGCCGGCAACCACCTCTGACCCCAAAGACAGGCTTCGGTCAACGTCACGGGAATCGGTCACCGTGGTCGAGACTGGTGGCGCCACCATTAGTGCCAACCTTGACCGGTGGACCTCAGGAACCGACAATCCACCAACGGCTGCGATCGATGGCAACCGAAACACTTCCTGGTTAATCCCGTCCCTCGCCGAACCTGTCGGCACTGTTTGGACTGTTGACTTACCGGAACAGCGCAATGTAACCGAGCTATCTGTCGACTTGTATGACCCGGCCGGACGGATCCGAGAGGTTGACCTGAAGATCAACGGCACGTCGGCCGAGTTCGACATGGCTGACGGAATGATCACCGTGAACGTGTGGAGCAAGGTGGATCAGATCTCGATCGAGATTACCGACCTGGGGCCCGGCTCAAGCTCGATTGGGATACGTGAAGTCGACTTCGGCGAAGCGACACCTCTGGCCATTGCCTCGTTGCCTACTAGAGTCGCCCAACTAGCATCCGACAATTCCGCTATTGCCTCCAAGCTCGCCGAAGCCGAGTTACTAATTTCAATCGGGCATCCCGGATTCTCCTCCGAACCGCTAGATCGCAAAGTAAAACTGTGGCGAACCGATGATTTCGCCATCGAAGCCAGAGTAAAAACCGACGTTACCGAACCGTACTGCTCGTTAGACCTTGTTCGCATTGGTGGCCTTCAGATCCCGGTCAAGGTTGAGCCCGATCTAAACGGTTTTGGCCGACTGGATTTCTGCGAAGAACGACAACAGATTCGAATGTCGGCTGGCTCATACATAATCTCCGTTACCCCTGATGCCTTCACGACATTCTCCGAGCTGCGGCTAACCACCATGGACGAGTTGCTCCCACCTCTGACCATCTCGACCATCGACTTACAAGACCCTGAGCTGGAACTCGACAAGGGTGATCTGGTCCTGACCCCGGCTTCATTCGACACAGGCTGGCTGTTGGGAGAACCGGGGGCGGCCAACCCGATGGCGCTAAACGGGCTGTCAGGATTCGAAATTGTTGAACCACAACGAGTTGGCTCGGTGCGATACCAAGCCGAGGGCCCGTTGACGCTTTCGTTGTGGATCACAGGTCTAGGCATACTCTCCTGCTTTGCTATCTTGGCCGGATCAGCGCTGCGCCGCCAACGCCAAACGGATGAGCTAGGCAACAAACCGGGTGCAGTAGCAACGCATCCATTTACCGCTCTCACAACGAGGGTGCCCGCCATCACAGGCCTCACAACTTCGGTGCTAGCGTCGCCGAAGGTGCCGACGCTGGCGCACATGCCTGTTGGCCTGACCGGATCTACTAAGCAGACAGAACGAAACCGCCCAGGCCTGTTAGTGATGGTGGCGGCGTGTGTGGCCACTTGGCTGGCGTTCGGTTGGATAAGCGCGGCCACCGTTGGCTTGATTGCGGTGGTGGCAATGCTCTTTGGCGCTCGACGTCTATGGCTGGTGATCGCTGCCGGCGCTGTTGCGCTAGTCAGTGACCTGTTCTTACACGTCTCAGAAACGGTATCGGTAGACACCGTCTCCCAAGTGGCCGTCGCTGTTGTCGGAGGCGTCATCGCCGCCAGTGTTCATCGGTGGAAAACCCCGACCCCGATAGCCGCCGACGCTGGCCAGCCCCAATTACGGGCGGGATCCGGTGGCAACGAACCAGCAGAGTTGGGTGTTGGCACTAGCGCCGCCGCCGAACGCTCCGGCGATAGCCCAGCTAGTCGAGTCCAGCTGGAACCAGATGACGATGAACAAACCCCAAGGTTCGACGAGTCGTCTCAAGACAACGACAGAGCACAGCCAGTGCCGACTTCCGCTGCCAACCTTGAGACCGACGACGTCGAGACGACTCCGGGCGACCGCAACGTCGAACAAGCCGAACCGGCCGAGCTCGTGGAGCAGAAGCCAGCGCCCGACGCTAGCGGTGATGTGGCTACAAGCGATGCGGCTAGCAGCGTCGCAGACTCGAACCCGGCCAGAGACACGAACCAACAACTTGAACCGGTCGAAGCCTCGAACCCGTCCGAAAACGCTGATGAACCGTCAGAAGATACGACCGAACCGCCCGAACCGGTCGACGTGTTGGTCGTTGCTGCCGATGTCGGTGCTCCTACCGGCCTCGAAGATCCAGAGTTATTGGCCGAACTAGCGGCGGACGACGTCGATGACGCAGTTCCAAGTGAGAACCTCCCGGGCCCCCGGTACCGAGAGGATCCATTTCAACGGTGGGTAGTACCTGGGGTGGATGGAGCGGACCTCGAAACGTGAATCGGCCCGCACCGCGGTCGTGATCTTACCCACGTAGGTTGGCCACAAACCGTCGAACGGAACGTTCTTCGGTGGGGTTCCAAAGAAGCGCTCCCAGGCCTTCGGACCAAGCTTGGGTCCAAGGAAATGCAGCGGCACTATCTCGTGACCGCCCCAAGGCGAATACCACGGGGTCCAACTGATCCATGCCCACCCGCCTGGTCGAAGTACCCGAGCGATCTCGTCGATCACGGCGCCGGTGTCGGGAACGTGCTCCAACAAGTTCGAGCAGAACACTCCGTCCAAACACTGATCTGGCAACGGTAGACGCATACCGTCGCCCACCATCGCCGCCACACCTTTTTCGCCGGCCTCCCGAACGTCGGCAGCACCCAAATCAAGGCTCACTACATCAGCCCCGGCTTCTGTTAGCGCCAGCGAATACCAGCCTGGGCCGCAACCGAGGTCGAGCAGCCGAGCACCGTTCAGATCATAAGGAAACGAGGCGATTGTGCGAGCTGCCAGTCCGACATAGAACGGAGCGGGGTCCGTTTTCTCGTGGCGGAACCGCCGGAGAATCTCGACCGCGTTAGGGGGTTTCTGCTCAGCGTTGGTTGCCGCCATCGCTACGTCTTTCTTGTTGCTTGCCACCACGCCATTCTGCCAGGCCAGGTGCGAGCACGTTCAGATAGTGTTTGGTGCGAACCATAGTGAGCCGACACCGCAGCATGAGCAGCAGCTTCGAACGCGTCGACGGTGGCCGCCACCCCAAAGTCGTGGGCCCGTTCGTGAGCTTGTTTGGCGGCGAGCAACAGGCGCTCGGGATTTTCGACTGTCTCAATCCACCGTTGGACGAAATGGTCCATGTCTTCGGCGAGCCAACCGGTTTCTTCGTCGACGATTGAGTCGCGCATGCCGGGTACGTCAAAACCTATCGCTGGGGTACCTTGGGCTGCCGCCTCCATCACCACGAGGCCCCACCCTTCAACGTAAGACGGGTGGACTAGCGCGGTGGCCCGAGCCAACAGCTGGTCTCGCTCCTCATTTGAAACTTTGCCGCGCAGGCTAACCCCGTCAGACATCAACGGCTCTAGCCGCTCTCGTTCCGGCCCTTCCCCAATGATGACTAGTTGCCCGTTGGTAGCTGCCCGAACTTCAGGCCACCGCTCAAGCAGCAAATGAAACTGCTTGTGCGGGACAAGCCTTCCGACTGACACAAACAGTGGTTGATCGTCAGTTGTTGCGGCTGGCTCTTCCGGCACCAAAGTAGCATTGTGTACTACTTCGATTCGTTCCGGGTCGACCCCTAGTTTCTCCAACTCAAGCTTGGTTGAATCAGACACGGCGACGAACGTTGCTTGCCGGTATGCCAACGGCATCATTCGACGTTCGAGAAATCGTCCGAAGGCTGCGACTGGCGGTGAAAACCATTCGGCCCACATCTTGGTGTGTACGTGATGGACCAAACAAATAGTTGGCCCTCGCCAAACTAGTGGCGAGTAGAAACTCATGCCGTTGGCAACATCAACCACAAGGTCGAAGCGTTTTCGTTTCAAGGCCAACGCTAGTGGACTTCGAAGGTACTGAGAGAAGGTGCCACCTGCTTCCGTGGCCGGATATGGGTGCACCCCTCTAGGCCCGCCGACTGACAAGTGAACTTTGTGGCCTCGCTTGTGCAAACCTTGCAACACATGATCCATAAACACTTCTGAACCGCCGGCGTATTCGTGCGCGGTATCACGATTGGCGTTGACCAAAATTCGAAGCTGATCCTGCGACGGCGGGGCGCTCGGAGCGTCGCCGCCGAGATTGGCTTGCCTGTCGGGCCGATCCGGCAGCTGGCTAGCTCGTCGGCGTAGACCTGCGACGTGCCGGAGGTAGCGGAGCCCTTCAACTACGCCCGCTTTTGACTGCCCTGCGGCCCTGCTCCCAAATGCGAACGGAACCTCTACGACAACAAGCCTCGGGTGAGTTCCAAGAATTTCTAGCAGGATCTTGTAGCCCAATGGCTCTAGCCGATCCACGTCGATGGCGCTACGGCGGAAGGCAAAGAATCCACTCATTGGATCGGTGACGTCTTTGACCGCCCCGGGCAACACTCGAAAGGCCAGAGCTCCGGCGGCCCGAGAGCCAATCCGGCGGAGTGGGGTAAGTCCGGCGACAACGTTATCCCAGTTGAATCGACTAGCAATAGCCAAGTCGGTACTGGCAAGCGATGCCAACAGATCAGGGATTCGCTCCGGAGGGTGCTGAAGATCAGCGTCCATCACGACGATCCGTTCAGCTTCAGTCCGATGCATCCCATCGACAATGGCCGAACCAAGACCACCGTGGCGCTCAGCTCCTCGGCGATGGCGAACTAGCACCTCCAGTCGGAGATCGTCAGCCGCAGCTTTAGCCACCTCTGCTGTGTCGTCGTCTGAATCATCGACAATGACGACTTCGTCGCATACGTCTAGAGCATCGATTCGTCGAAGTACTTCAGCGATGTTCGCCTGCTCATTGCGGGTTGGGAGAATTACACAGGTGGTGTCTCTACCGCTCACAAGTGCCGGGTTCTTAGGCGTCTACCGTAAGCGATAGCACCAAGAACAACGGCGACCAAGATGACGAAACCGATCAACACGCCGGTTAAACCAGAGCCGCCGTCCGAGCCAGATGTAGTAGGTCCCGCTGCGACCTCTTCATCGTCGTCGTCGCCAGCTGCACCAGCTATGTCAGTGTCGGCGTCGACATCAGTGTCGGAAGAAACGGTTTGACCGGTGGTGCCGATCGGAACGATGTTGATTTCTGCCTCTGAAGATTCGGCGACCAAAGACGCTGCTTCCTCAATTTGGCCATCTTCGAGCGTTTGACCGTCGTATCGGGCTTCAAGACCGTAGTTCGAGCCGGGTTGAAGGTTAGACCCTTCGATCGTTACCCCTTCGCCAGACTGATCTTCGGTGATCTGCAGAGCTAGCCATTCGAACTCTTCGCCATCCTCATCCGTGCCGAGCACGTAGATAAGGTGCGGGTCGTTTACCTTTGGCGCCGCCGTGTAGTTGATTGAGAACTTGCCATCAAAATCAACCTTGCCACTACCAACTCGCTCTATGACTGGGTCGTCCGGGGTATACCCAATTTGGGCCGCCACCGATCCTTGCAAAACTGCTACACCCAGCAGAGCGATCACACTGGTCGCAACCAGAAGCTTCCGCGCTAGTTTCATACCGCCATCTCCACGATCTTCTATTTGCCCACTCGCACCTGAGCACAACGTGAGGTTGCTGTGCCACTGGTCACCCAAATTGCCTTACATAGGAAGATATCGCTTGAAATGCACCAAAAGCAATAAAGAGTACGACGAGAACCGTCGGACCTCCGGCTAGAACTGAACGAAATCGGCTATTTTTAGCCATTGTTGGACCGATTGTGTCGATGGTGCTGCTCTTAGGGCCAAGCTGGTACAGCAAGTAGTTGTCGTCTGCCACCAACACCTGCACCCCTTCCTCATTCCCGATCCGTTCATAGAGACCGGCGTCGACGCTTCCCGATATCAGAACGTGGGTTACTCCTAGCTTCTTTAGTTCTGGTGCGATGTCGGCACCGCTGCGGACAGCGAGGTCGAGGATGACCATTCGTCGGCTGGTGGTGTCGTTTCGTTCTGAATTGCCAGCTCCGAGGCCGGGATCACCGCTGACCAACACCCGGTTGGATAAGAGCCAAGGTGCCGGTTGAAGTACGTTGCGGTCACCGCTGAGGTCGAGCCGTTCATAGCGAACCCAAGGGAGCGCAACCGTCAACGATTCGCCTTCGCTAGCGTCGGTTCTCGTTGTCGGTCGAGCTAGGGCTTGTTCAATTGCTACCCACGGGGCTGGGGCTTCGTTCGCAACCAACCGACCGTCGGCCCCGAACAAGCCGGGCCAGGCGGCACCGAACTGAAGTGTCGCTAGAACACCTACTAGGGCCAAGACGAGCGACCTTGAAGTTGTCGTCAGCATCCGACGGAATAACTGAGCCAAACCGATAGCGAGGGCAAAGCCCACTAGCGGCCAGAATTTTTGGGCGTCACGAGCAACCCCGAATGGCCCCATAGCGGTGAGCTGTTGCCAGCCGATTGAGCCGACTCCTTCTATTGAGGCCAGAATCATCAGCCCGGCCACGGCAGCAGATTTGACGCTGAGATCGAGCTGCCGTCGGGCCACTAGCCCTCCTACCCCGCCGGCGACCAGTAGTACTCCCAAAACGGCAGCTACCGCACCTGACCGGTTGGCCACGTCTTCAGGGTCGATGAAGAAGCCGCCACCAGCGCCGACTCGGAACACGCCGGCCACTCCGTTGGCTCTAGTCGCAAACGCGTCCGTGGGGGAACTGGGAAAGCTGCCTTCACCGGCTAAAACGATGAGGCCAGGAACAAGCCAACTTACCTGGGTGCAAATCATCAAACCCAAATCGCCGACTGCCCTCCCCACGTTCGCCACCTTTTTGTCTGTCGATGTTTTCGGCGCGGCGCCTGGTTCGAGTTGTGACGGCCAGACGATGGCGAGGACGGCCGGGACGAGCCCGATGATGGCACCGGATGGTCCGGTCAGACCAAAAGCGGCTGCCCAGATCAAGATCTTTCGCCGATCGCGGGAACTGAATGCGTCGAGGGCCCAGGGAATCATGGCAGCGGCAACGACCACCGGCAAATGCCCAACGGCGGCCCGGGTCAAGATGAACGGCGATACGCCGTACCCCAATGCCACGACAACAGCGACCACGTCGTTCCCAGCTTGGCGATGCACGCCAACTACTGCGGCAACAGTCGAGCCGACGAGCAGGAGGGCAACTACTAGTGGTCCTGGCACTACTCGACTAACCACCGATAGCAAAACATAGAGGGGCATCCGCCTGGGTAGCTCCGGACCTTCGCCGAAAAACCCGGGAGGTATCGGGATTCGTTCGCCGATCACCTGATCCCAGTTCAGCAGCAAATCGCCAGACATCGCCCAACCAGCAAATGCCAACCCGGCCAGTAATCCCAGAACCGTAGCCAACCACGGGTCAACGATCACTAACCCTGTTGATGACAGAGTGCGACCGGTCAGATCCTTCAGGTCATCGGTGTTTCCGCCACCTCGTTGACCCGACGCGCCGATTTGATGTATCGGAGGGTCAGACCGGCCAGGCACAAACTAGACGGTACCGGTCATATAACCTGCATGACAGTGCATCGAACCATATTGCCTGACCAGGGCTCCTGGAACGTCGACTTTGAGCTGGCAATCTGATAGCCAGAGGTTGGCTGATGCCATAAACAGGCCACGGCCGTAGCTGGTCAGGCTTATTCGGAGAAAATTTTCAGATTCATGGGAACATCTGGGGCGAGGAGCGCATCGTTGATGATATGGGCAGCACTATGACCGTCGACGATAAGCACAGCGGAGGGCTTTCTGAGCTCTATTTGGCCGAGCGTATCCCAATGGTTCGTCTTGCTACCTTGCTACTCGGCTCCGCGCATCAGGCTGAAGAGATCGTCCAAGACGCGTTTATGACCGTCGGCGACCGGTGGGACATGATCGACCGTCCCGGCGGTTACCTGCGGACAACGGTCGTGAATGGTTGTCGGGCGAAACTGCGACGGAGGGAAGTCGAAGGTCGCCACTTGGAGGCTTCGACTATGGGCGGTCTCGATGAGGCCGTCTTACCTTCTCACCTGGTCGAACTTCACGACGCATTGCGGCGACTCAACGAGCGGCAGCGAACGGTGATTGTGCTGCGCTATTTCGTCGATATCCCAGATCCTGAGATAGCTCAAATTATGCAGATCAGCCCCGTGACTGTTCGGACGCTGACTCATCGCTCGCTTTCTATTCTCCGTGAGGAACTGTCATGACATCAGAGTTTGAATTCCTGGAAGCCCGACTCCGCCGTCAACTGCCGGAGTTGACCGATGCCTACGGTGCCGCTCCGATCCAACCCGGCTCGGAACCATCGGTGCCGCTGTTAGGCGACGACGAAGTTCCTTTGCTGCCCGTTCCTGACCCAGTGCCGGAGCCTGCCAGCCGAAGAACTTCCCGGTTTGCTCTCATCACATCAGCTGCGGTCATAGTTGTGGTCGTTGGCCTTCTTTCAACCGTGTTCGCTACCCGAGGAAACGTTTCGACAACCGACCCGGCCGGTTCGCCGGTCGCTGAAGGGGGCGAAGCAGAAGAGTCAGCGTTAGTAGTCGAAGTCGATGATGAACCAACCGACGCTGACGCATCAACGACTAGCGCGCTTGACGACGAAGTAGCCAGCGGCTCTTCGATGATCGGTGAAGATAGCGCCGAGGAAGAGACAACTGCGACCTCGCAGGCCAATTCTGAAACAACCGCTTCGTCAAACGACGCCAACCCGGCGGACGATGCCGACGCCGAACCGGCGACCGATACCAACACGGCGACAACCCTAGACGGACGAGGTTGCGTCGGGAACCGAGTTTGGGAAGATCTGGATGGTAACGGGATTCAGGATCGCGGTGAACCCGGGATCGTTGACACTACTATCTCGCTGTTTGATCCCAGCGGGGCTCGAGTCGATACCCAAAAGCTTGTCAACGGCTACTTTTCGCTATGTGGTCCGGTTGGCAACTATCGATTGTCGGTTCTGATACCGCCCGGATATAGCGTGACCGCGGCCGATCAAGGAATCAGCGACCACAAAGATTCTGACGCCGACGCCACCGGCACAATCGAGCTCACCGTCGACCGGGCTCGGAAACGATCGAAGTACGACATCGGCCTGGTTAACACAAATAGCGAGTCGGCCTCAGTCGATACGTCGGCCAAACCAGTGACGTCGACCTCGTCAGCTGCGACGCCATTGGTGGTCGATAGCCAAACACGCTCAACGAAGCCAGCCATCGCTGCCACCCCGGTTGCCGTCTCCAAAACTAAGCGTTCTCCGACTCCAGCTAACGCAAACACAGCAGTTGTTGCCAAGGTAGAACCCGAACCGGCGCCGGCCGTGTCGTCTAGAACGACGAACCGGGGCAGCAACGACGTGGCCTGGGGATTTTGGGTCGAAACTCGCAATGCCTACGCCGACAACGGAAAACAACCGCTGGTAGATCGAGGGGTTGAGACGACGTTCGAGAACTACTCCTTCGCTCACGTGAAAGCTAATTCGCTACACGTGTAAACGGTGATCGAGATGATCGAACCTACGTCGCCAATGTGATTGAGGCAGCGGAACGAACGAACACTGTTCTGGATCTGCAGCTTGGAAGTTCAAGCGAGTACGGCTGGAACTTTAGTACCGGGCGCGGCAACTTCAGCCTCAATCGATGGCTCGACGCCGTTTCTCGTTTCGGAGGCAAGGACCGGCCCAGCCAAGCGAAGTCAGGAACAACCATCAAAGGCGACCCTCAGGCGAACGCCGCTATCCAACGGGCGATCGACAACGGAACAATCCGATACATCTTCTTGATCGACGAACCTAACCACAAACGATGGTCTCCTCAATGGAACGGCAAGCACGGCAGCGCGGCAACTGGGAGTTCGAATCATGTGACTAACCAAATGCTCGACGAGATGGCCGCCCACACCAAAACGTTGTGGGGCGCCAATACGCAAACGATCGTGCGGACCTCGCCCGCTAACCTCATCTCTGGATCTCGTGGCATGTACCAGTTCAAGCACATGACCCACGCTTACCTAACGATCTCTAGCACCAAGTGGATGGCGGGTGGAAACAAGGGCCCGGGCAAAGGGCTCGAATGGTTCTTAACTGAGAAGAATAATCGCGCCGGCGGGACAACCAACTTCACAGCGTTCAACGCCACCGGCTTACAAATGTCTCTCATGGTGCAAGCCGGTTTCCAGTCAAAGGGAAACCCGTGGACTGGGGCAAACGGTTTCGATTCCCGATGGTGGCAAGGCACCCCTCAGTACCCGTACAAAGGAGCAACAAGTTACGTCAAAACATCACCCGGTGAGATGGACTATTGGATCAAGTCGATGCTGTCGAACCGCCATCCGGTTACCGGCAAGCTTGACCGCTCAGGGGTCAGGTGGATCGACGACTTTGTTATCTTCCGAGCCGATCGTATTCCGACCGATAGCGGGAAGTTGCCGTGGTCGACCTACCCTCACTATCGCAAGTTTGTTGATCAGCTCGACGCCGATATCAGCAGCGGAAATCTGAACCCTACCGTTGGGATACCCGTCGGCTGGCAGGGCGATTAAAGCATCGGAGTCGACGGTCGGCTCGATTGCGGAGCTTTGCGGCGATGATGAAGAGCGGCGTTATCTTCGGAGCTCTCGCCAGCTAGCAGCGATGGTTGGAGTCCTATCTTGCGGTCGCCGCATCAGGCTCAGCGGGCGACAGCGACGTCTGCGAAATCAGTAGCTTCTCTGCATCGTCGAGTGAGCAGGGCCGACTGAACCAATAACCTTGAAAGTTCTTGATCCCGATGGCCTTCATCGATTGAAACTCATCGATGGTTTCAATACCTTCAGCGATTATGCCAATGCCGGTCTGGGCTGCGAATCGGGCCACGCCACGGATAATCTCTCCTAATGGTCCGGTGATAGCTGTGTTCAATGAACGGTCGAACTTTAGGTGCGAAATTGGGAGCTGGTTCATTCGCTCGATACTGGAATACCCGGACCCGAAATCGTCGATAGCTAGCTTAACGCCGAGCATCTCGAGCTGTCGAGCGCTTGCTTCCCAAATAGTCGGATCGCCTAATACTTCGCTTTCAGTAATTTCGATCATCAGGCGGGTTGGTTCAACCCGGTAGCGATCGAGCAGCTCGCCGATGAACGCAACCAAACCTTCGGATGCCAAGTTGGACGCTCCAATATTCACGGCGATAAACGGAGCGACTGGTCGGCTGTTGAACCGAGCTGCGAACTCGACCCCTTTCTCCAACATGGATTCGTTCAACATCGGCATGAGGCCGTTCTCGGCCAGGAGAGGCAGGAACTCAAGTGGCGGTACAACCGTGCCGTCGGGTCGCCGCCAACGAGCTAGCAACTCGAAGCCAACTATGTCGCCGTCGACGTCGACGACGGCTTGAGCGGCAGCGTCAAAAGCGGCTGAGTTAAGTGAGTTTTGAGCGCCAGCGCTTACTTCAAGCATTCGATCGAATCGGATTTCGAGGTCACCGTCGAATCTGGAAAGCCGGGTCCCCGCTCGTTTCGACGCCTGCATAGCGTATGCCACTTGGCTGACAATTCGGTCCGATGATGTCTTACCCTCGTTGAACATCACACCGGCTGATAGGGCAACTGATAGCCGGTTCTCAGCGCCGTATAGCCTCAGGTCGCACAGAACGTCTTGGCTGATCTCTTCGCTTATCGCCGATCGACCAGGCAAGATGGCTAGAAATTCGTCACCGCCTTGGCGGCCGAGCACCCAATCGTCAGCGAATCGTGTCCGCAGCGCGGCTGCTACTTGAGTTAAAACCTGATCTCCGGCCGCATAGCCGAACGTGTCGTTTACTGACTTGAAGTTCTTGACGTCAAACATCACAACGGTCGAAGACTGGCCTTCTAACGACTGGAGTTGAGCAGTCACCCCTCTACGGTTAAGCAAACCGGTTAGCTCGTCGTGCAAAGCCAAGTCTTGGGCTCGTTTTGTTTCTGCTCGGGCGATGCTTCGTTCGACCTCTAACGAATCTTTCATCGTTCGCATTCCGTTGGCGGTTATGAGGATGTTGATGGCAACGGGGATTAAGACCAGTGCCGGTATCAGCGGAAGCACGAAGAATCCGGCGCCTATCAACATGGCGAACGATGCAGCAACACCAACTCGCCATTCACCGATCCTGACGAATGGGAGGACGGCGATTTCGCTACAGACGAACAACAAGACCAATCCGGTGGCAATCCAAAAGGAGGCCAAATCTGATCCCCAGATGACCGCTGATATTGGAAGAGCACCGAAAAGCACTCCAACGCTGCTGGACCAAATAGCTTCATGTCGGCTTGCTCCGACCAGCGCTCCCCCGATGCCTACCACCGAAGTAAGCGCGTAAAGGATCATCCAGGTCACGACGGCGTACGTCGGCATCCAAATGCTGATTAGCCACGGCATACCGATGAGCGCTGGAATCACCGCCACCGCAGCGGCGTGGGCTCGCTCGCGAGGGGTAAGGAAAGTCCCGACATCAGACACTAACGTTGTATCGACGTGGAAGTGTCTAATCTGAACCGAACCGCCTGACTCACATCTGGAGGTGACTGTCCTCGTTGGCAATGTTCATCTTGGCCTAGTCCAACAGGTCGGACGTTCTAGGTCGGAGGGTACGCATTTCAAACCACGGGCGAAGTGTCGGCGAGTTGCTCTTGGTGCTGATCGAGGCCAAATGCTGAAGCTATGAACGTTCAGGTCGGAACCTGGTCGGCCTCACCGGTAGAGTACGTCAGCCAATCAATTGAAGAACTCACCGGTTTGAGCGGCCCATCGAGTCGAGCCCTTGGCCACCGAGTTCCAGTATGTTCCAGTATTAGGAGATCTAGTCACTATGCCAAGCAATAGGCTCACCCCCCTCCAAGAGTCGGAAGCTCGTCGTATCGCGGCAGCAGAAGCCAAGAAGAACAAGGTTGCGAATGTAGTTTCCGACGAGGATAAGGCCAAGCGCAAGGAACGGGTTGCAAAAGCCAAGGACGCGCTCGCTCGGTCGGCCGGAACCAAAGGCGATCATGTGGCCCCAGCTCGGGCTGCGTTGAAGCTATTCCTCCAACAACTGAACGAACCAAAGCAACCAGACGATGCCCGATTCGAAGTGCTCCTTGAAGCACCGTTCAAAGCCCCACCAAAGAAACGCAACGATCGCTTCTGATCTGACGATCAAAGACGACGTAGGTCCGAGTGTATAACAGGGTCGTAGCAACGCTGGTCGTGACCAGCGTTGCTACGAACGTTCAGATCACCTAGGGGTGCAAGTCCGGTAAAGAGTCGTGCTGCACGAAACCGTTTTGGTCGGGTTGCAATACCTGTACTCGTTGTAACCCAGATACGAACCGATCATAAGTTTCTGATAGTAGTAAATGGTGCTACCAATCTTGGAAACAACGAAGCCGAACACACCGGCTGCTTGTTGAATCGCGCCAGTAACACTGCTCGTTCCGCTTAATGAGCGTTGAGCGTCGCGAGCTGTTTTACACTGCGCCGCTTCCCATGAAGTCGGCGTCCTCTTCACCGTCTTCGAGCAGACGGTTTGCCACGCCCATGATTGGTCGTGACACTTCACGGACGACTGTGCCGCCGCTGGTTGAGCTGGGAGAGCTATGACACTAGTGCCCGTCGTACCGACCAAGAGGCCAGCAACGACCATGAGTTTCAAGAAAATTCTCCGCACGTTGTTTCCTTCCGAGAAAACTAGTTCTTATGGAATTGTCTACATCCGAAGCCATTCGGAGCCGCAGATGTTCCTTAGTCGTAGTCGGGCGCGGAAAAGTTCCTGGGGTTCAAAACTTTCCAGCTAACGATGTTTTGGCCTGCCGCTCTAGGTATCAGAAAGAAAAATCATCCCACGAGGAGAAGGACAGATCGTCAAAGCCCGATGCGGATGCAGACGAGTCAAAGCCCGTCGAGGAACCAGACGAGAAATCATCAAACCCCGACGCAGAAGGAGACCAATCAAGATCCACAGAAGAACCAAACGAAAAATCATCTCCGAGTGGTTCGAGTGGGTTGTCGAATAGTCGGTAGTCAGTGTCGATGTCGATCTCGCCCAGAAGATCGTTGATGCCAGGAAGACCATCGGTTCTAGGCAGTACGCCTCTGATATCTACCTCCGGTTGAGTTCCGGTTTCTGGTTGCTCGGTATCGCGATCGATGACTTGTCCCGGCCGTCGACGAAGGGTTCCGTCCCGAAGCATCGCCTCACGGGTACTTTCGACTCCGGCTCGATGGTCCGATTGATCGCCACCGGAGCCCGGCCCCGGTTGCCCATGATCAGTATCTGCTCCTGGCTCGGCACCCATTCCGAGTCCACTAAGTTGTTGTCGTGCGGTAGTGGCACCTCCGGATAGTCCGTTCTCGTACTCGGCAGCTATTCGCTCGACGTCTCTAGCGGCGTTATCGGCTAGGTTGATATTGCCAGCTATCCGTGCCTCAGTTTCATAGGCCTGCAGGCTACTAATGAGGCCGAGTTGCGCAATCTCTCGCTCGTCCGCATCCGTATGCTGGTCAGTCTGAAAGTAGCGCTGCCAGGCTTTGAGAACTTCACCTAGTCTCGTCTTCTCGCCCTGAGTCGGGGTTACTCCCGCATATCTCTCTTGGCTTATTATCGATTCGAAGATTTGAGGGGAAGGGGGTGGAGCGATGTACGTTCCATTGTCGCTATCGACAGAGGCCGCTACTGAAGGGTCATCTTCTGGACCAAAGTCAACGATACTGTCACCCAACATTACGACAGAATGTACGCCTGGACTTCCGTCCTGTTCCTCATAAAAGTGTCTGGTCGCGGGACGGGTAAAGGTTCCAAGGTCAAACTCAATGTCGACGCTACCGGTATGGACGAGATCGCCTACCGGGGGGCGGTCAGACGCTGGTATCTCGACAATGTTGCCGTTCGCCATCCCAGCGACGATCGGATCAGAACTTCTGTCATCCGAACGACCCAACGACTGATCATCCGACCAACCACTCGACGGGTCAGAATCACCACCAACCGAACGATCCAACGACTGGTCGTCGCTATTTGTGGCGGCGGAGTCTGGCACGTCGTTCGAACTCATGTCCGTACATGTTTTCGAGCCGTCCCACCCCCAGCCGTCGCCATCAGTATCAACGCAAAGGTTGCTGGCGCTGGCTGGTGCGCTTAGTACACCAGTCGCTCCGGCCAACGACGCTGCAACAAAAAACAGCTTGCGACCGTGCCGAACCCAACGCTGCCCGTTCTCAACGCCAAAATCTGACCCACCAAAAAAATGTTCCGCCATAGCTCGTTTCCCACCATTTCTAGAGCAATAGTTCTTGTATACGTATGATTTCCCAAAAAGCCTAACAGTCGAAAGAACGAAGTTAAAGGCTCAAAATCGACCGGCTATCAAAAGGACCGCAGAGGATCGAACAACTTCCCGATTTGTGGCCAATTACCCGCCATAAATCAACCATCCCAGCGATCTTGAACCAGGGATTAATTTCTTCTTAAAAGCTGTCAAGCAACACGCACAAAACGCCGCCACCTCACGGAGCGGCAGGAAAAACCGCAACCGAATTTACCATGCGTCTCGAATCTGCGAAGCACTGTCGCCAAGTAGACCACTTGGATGAGACGTGGTACAGCCTCAGCCTTCCAAGCTGATGATGTGGCCAATTCTGACAAGATTCCGCACAGACATATTGGGTTGAACACCGTCGAGAGCCGAAAGCGGTCCGCCGCTCTCGAGACAGGCAGCAGTCAACGCCTCATCATCGAACTCGTCTGCGAAGTAGGCGGAGTCGATGGTTCCGTCCGGCACAGGTGGATCGATACGGGTGTGCGACAATGCGATACTCGGCGGAGCCCAATTCACGCTCTCAATCCCGATTTATGACTGAGCCAAACCTCCCGCCAATTCGTGGCTCATGATCGTGGGTCGTTATCTCGCTGACAAGTTGTCGCACAACTGGTGGCTCGAACACGTATGATCTCAGGATGAACTTGGTGCCGCCGTCGAGCGGAAATGCGTTGGCTTTCGTAGAGTCATCTAGCGAGATCGGTCTTTCTAGCTTGCCGTTGACGATCATAGTCATCGTTGCGATGCTGCTCTTCAACGCACTCTATGTTGCGGCCGAGTTCGCAACAGTGGGTGCTCGCAAGTCGCGAATTCAGACCGAGGCCGAGGACGGCGACAAGGCTGCACGCAAACTCTTCGAGATCGTCGACGACCACGTTGCGCTCGATAACTATGTCGCCACCTGCCAGGTTGGCATCACGCTGAGCAGCCTGGTCGCCGGTATCATCGGCCAGCGACGACTCACTCCCTTGTTCGAACCCATCTTCGGGTCCGGCGGGCAGATTGTTTCCGTACTCGTCGTCCTGCTCATCGTCACCGCTCTCCAGGTAATCTTCGGCGAGCTACTCCCCAAGACCGGAGCACTGCGCTACGCCGAGCGAATTGCGATTGCCACCTACACACCAATGGCGATCAGCCAGGCGCTGCTCAAGCCGCTCGTCGTGGTCTTCAACGGTTCGGCGTTTGCGATCATGAAGGCCTTCCGGTTGCAGGCAGATCACGGTCACGTCCACGTCCACTCTGCCGATGAACTCCGAATGCTCTTCACCGAGAGCGCAGCGGGCGGTTTGATCGATGTTGCCGAGCGCGACATGGTCGACGGTGTACTCAACGTCGAGCAACGCCTCGTGCGAGAGATCATGACGCCACGACGACGCCTCGTCGGGATATCGGGGTCGACCACACTTCAGGCTGCTCTGGCCGAGGTCGTCGAAAGCCCGTACAGCCGGTTTCCGGTGTGGGCTGACGACTCTGACGACGTGCTGGGAATTGTCCACCTGCGGACGCTCTACCTTCGTTCCCGCTCAAACCCCGACGCAACCGTGTCCACGGTGACTCGTCAGGTGCTCGAAGTCACCGAAACCCTGACCGTGCCATCGTTGTGGGAACGCCTCGACAACACCGACCAGCACTGCGCCTTCGTCATCAACGAATACGGCAACGTTGCCGGCCTCGTCACGCTCGAAGACGCTCTCGAAGAAGTGTTCGGCGAAGTACGAGACGAGTTCGACGTCGACCCCGATCCAATTGTGGTCGACGGTGGGCAGGTGTCGATGTCGGGCGAGGTCCTCATCGAAGACGTCAACCGCCGCTTCGGGTTTGACCTGCTCGACGAAGACGTCGACACCATCGGCGGCCTCATCTGGCACAAGCTGTCGCGGCTTCCAATGATCGGCGAAAGCGTGCAGCTCGAAGGAAGCCCTCTTCCGTTCGTCGTCGAAGCAGTGGACGGCAATGCAATCGACCGCATCAGCTTTGCCGAGCCAAAACCCGATGAGCCAGCTGAAGAGGTCGAGTCTTGATCCCGATCGTCGCCGCTGAGGCACCAACCGAAATCACCCTCTTCGGAAGCATCATCTTGCCAACGGTTGCGATCATCGTGCTCGTCGTTCTCAACGGCCTGTTCGTCGCTGCCGAGTTTGCGCTCGTCGGCGCCAAGGTCGGCCGACTCGAGGCCATGGCCGACAAAGGCAATGGCGCCGCCAAATGGCTAGCCGACCTGATGAAGGCATATGCGGGCAAGGACAGCTACATCGCTGTCGCCCAGCTGGGCATCACGCTTGCCTCGATCGGTCTTGGCATGTACGGCGAACCCGCAGTCGCATCGCTGCTGTTCAATCCGCTCAGCGATCTCGGGCTACCCGACGGCGCGGTTTCGACCGTGAGTTTCATCGTTGCCCTCAGCCTTATCACCTACCTTCATGTGGTGCTCGGCGAGATGATCCCCAAAGCGCTTGCTCTCCAAGCTCCCGAGTCGGTCAGCGTCAAACTCAATCCGATCATGCGAACATTCAGCACGCTGTTCAAGCCAATGGTCGCAGTTCTCAATGCAGTCGCCTTTGCGCTGATGCGGATGCTCAGAATTCCAGAGCCGGACAAAGCTGCGTCGCTGCACACGAGCGACGAGCTGGCGATCGTGACCGGCGAATCGGCCGAGAGCGGCCAGCTTGGTATCCTGCAACGAGACTTGATTCGCAACATCTTCGAGCTCGACGAGCGGCCTGCTGAAGAGATCATGATCTCTCGACCAAACATCGTTGCGATCGACAAGACTGCTTCACCGACCGAAATTGCCGAAGTCATCGCAACCTCGGCTCGGAGCCGTTATCCGATCATCGATGGAGACCTCGACCACGTCATTGGCATGCTTCACATCAAAGACTTCATCCGGACGAGCCAGCTCGGCACCTATTCCTCCCTCGAAGACATCGCTCGTCCTCTGTCGGTTGTAGCCGCCAAGACCACCGCTGAAGATCTGCTGGAAGATTTCAAACGCGGCCAAGGCCATGCTGCGCTCATCGTCGACGAGTTCGGGTCGACCGTCGGGTTCATCTCGCTCGACGATGTCATCGACGAGATCATGGAAGTCGACGATCACCGTTGGTTGATCTCGGAGAACGGCAACGTGTTGGTCGTTGATGGCGAGGCGCCTCTGTTCGAGCTCCGCCAGTATCTGGGTGACTCGTTTGCGAATCACCCAGATGTGTCCACCATTGCAGGGCTCGTCCTCGACTACACCGGAGAAGTTCCCGAAAATGGCGCAGAGGTGAGCCACGGCGACTTCACGCTCGTCACCCTCGAGGTCTCTGGACGAAAGGTCGAAAAGGTCCGAATTACCGGACCGGCGATCGAGAGCTAACTTTGACCGACACCGCCTCGTCAGCGGGTGTTGCAACAGCAACGTCTTCGATGATGGCGCCGAATTCTACTTCCCTCGCTGCGAGAGGCTGTGTTGGAGATGAGTAAATCTGGACCGAATGGCTATCACTTTGGCTATCAGTCATCGGCCTCCAACTCGACAGCAAGCCCCTTGCTAAGCGGAGTTTCGGCTGAATTTGTTTTGGTTCACCAATTTCCACCAAACTAAACAAACCTTTGGGCCAAAGCAGCACCAAAATCAAGGTGGGCTTCCAGCGAAAGTTGCTGGAAGCCCACGCTCGTTTGACTATTTCTCTGTATTTCCTAAATCTGCGCTAACAAATGTCAGGCCCGGACGGCGCCGTAGGCCGCCCACTGGTAATACGCCATTGCTCGACCGGTCTCAGTCTGACTATCACCGGTGGTGATTAGACGATTAGCGCGGGCGATTCGGTTGGCGTTGCCACCTCGGTCGACTGCAGCCTGAACCGCGTCGGATGCAATGACACGAGCCTGATCTCGCAACACATCGTAGGCAGCATCAATCGAGGCAGAGTCGGCGCCGGACAGGTCGGCCCAGTACAGCTGAGCGACCGCTAGTCGCAGATCAACAATCGCGGCACTTGATTGAGCGGGAGACGCCGCAAGGTGTGCTTGTGCTCGCTCGATCGACGCTATAGCTCGGTTAACTTGACGCTGAGCACCACCGGTACTTGCTGCGGCAAGCTCCTCTAATTCAACGATCAAGGCATCAAGTGGAGCCGCAGCAACGACAGCCACGGAAACGGTGAACGATTCCGAAGCGCTATTTTGCGCTGCATCACTGGCGACGCAAGTGACTGTAGTGTCGCCAGAGACAAACGATGAGCCCGACGCGGGCGAACAAGTCGTGACAACACCACCGTCAACGACATCGGTAGCACTTGCAACAAAGTTGACTGCGGTCGGGGCTGAAGCAACGGTAACTGAAATATCACTTGGCACCGTTACGTCGGGTGCAACCGTATCAGCAACTGTCACCGTGAATTGGCTTGACTCTGTCTGCCCAACTGCGTCAGTTGCTGAACAAGTCACCAACGTGTCCCCGAGAGCAAAAGTCGACCCACTTGGCGCGACACAGGTTACTGGCAAGGCGGCACCCGACCCGTCCACTGCGGTGGGCGCTACATAGGTTACCGCTGCGCCGGTCGGGCCGGTAGCTTCAGCTGTCACATCAGCAACGCTGGTTACGACTGGTGGCGACAGTGGTGGTTGATAGCCCGTTCGGGTATACGTGCGGAACCTGAGATCCCGATTGGTTCTGAAAGCGCCGCTAAACCAGACGTCCCCGTCACTATATGTATTGTTGGTGCCATGAATCCGAACGTCTTGGCTCGGAACGTCGACGTCAAGGAAGTACTGAACACCCGCCGTTACCGGTACCGGAGGATCAAATACGAACAGGCCTGTAGTTGCATACGTGTCGTTAAGGGAACCCGACGGATACACCAAAGTAGTAATTGTTGTTGTCGACGAACCCAGTGCATTGGGATCGGTGTCAGAGTTCCGTAGGGTGACCGTTACGTCAGCAGTATGTGGTTCTACCGAATCGCCATTGAACATGATTTCAACTGCGCTAACGTTGTCGCCCTGCGGGACAAACTGTTGACCGAATAAAGTGTTGCGAGCGCAGCCGCCACAACCCCATGCGAACGACGCTTCGAGGTTTGATTGATCTATCGTGTCGTCGGTTTGCAGTTGCCCACTAGCGGGAGTTGCAACTGCCAACATTGCAAAAATCAACAGCGCCGCGCTAATTGATCGCCATAACTTTCTACCCATAATTGTTTGTGCTCCTAAAGTAATTTGGATTACTAATTGTCCAACCAGCGACAAGCGTAAGGGGAGCTAATTTGTGATCGCCTGGGTGAAGCTACCGGCTCCGCCGTTCTGAGTTAGGTGAATCTACTGCGAGGCGGGAGCAATCTAGACCAATGGACGAGGTTACGCGTCGATCACGGTGTTTGGAAATCCTGCTCTAGCTTCAGCCGTGTCCACCATCGTCACCCGTCATAGCGGGTCCTTCGAGACAGAACGAGGGGAGATGACGTCGGTCCACCGATCGGGTTCTCCGCAGTGCTGACGGAAAGAGCGCCAATTTTGGCGGTCTTAACGGGACAAAGTTCGAACCCCTAGAAAACTCACAGCCATGGACGTTCCGGCCCAAAGGCCGGAACTCCGTTAGGTCGTGCTCCGCAGGTCTGACGCGGTCTTAACGGGACAAAGTTCAAACCCCAAGAAAACTCACAGCCATGGACGTTCCGGCCCAAAGGCCGGAACTCCGTTAGGTCGTGCTCCGCACGACCGGCGCGGAGGAGGTGGGATTCGAACCCACGGAACCTTGCGGTTCACACGCTTTCCAAGCGTGCCGATTCGGCCGCTCTCGCACTCCTCCATACGCAGCTTTTTCGGTCGAAACTTCGAAACTCCGAAAATCGAACAAATCAACAGCGAGATTCGGTAGGATAGCGAATCTACGCCGATTGATGCGGTTAAATGCTGCATCGGCATCTGTTTTGGCAGGTGGCGGTCGGGTCCTGTGCAACCATGACCTGTGAACCGAGTCAGGGCCGGAAGGCAGCAGCTCTCAGCGGACCTTATGGAGTGCCGCAGATCGCCTGGCCGCTACTTGCGAAAACAGACACCGATGCGGCATTTAGCCGCATCGGTGCGTTTTGCGTCAGTGCTCCCCAGCCATCGGTGCTGCCGGTTGGGCATGCTCCTACCGGACTGGCACCGGGATTTTGACCGTGAACCGTGCGCCCCCGCCCGGCGAATCTTTGACCGTCAAAGTACCTCGGTGAGATTCAACAATCGCTTTTGAAATGGCCAACCCGAGGCCAGAACCACCGGTGCCCGCTGTTCGGGCTTCGTCCAAACGGGAAAACCGCTCAAAGATTCGATCTCGCTCTTCGACCGGAACACCTGCGCCGTCATCGTCGACGTGGACAACGGCGTACCCATCGTGCAGCTGACACAACACTTGAACACTGCTGGTTGCGTGACGAACTGCATTCTCGACCAAGTTGCGAATGAGCCGTGAAAGCGCTCCGACATCACCAACAGCTCGAACTGGATGAACGCCGGAGGCATCGATCGGGTAGCTCTGAGCGGCGATCTGTTCTTGAATTATGTTGTCGAGATCTACGTCACCATAACGCATCGCTAGTTCGCCGGATCGAGCTAAGGCCAAAAGGTCGTCGACTAAACCTGCGAGCTTGCGACCTTGGCGCACGATTCGATCGTTTGCTTCCGACAACTTTTTGTGGTCTTGACTGTTCTGCGCAAGTTCGGCTTCACCGATCATCACAGTCAGTGGGCTCTTTAGTTCGTGGGAAGCGTCGGACACGAATTGCTCCTGCAAGCGAGCGCTCACGTCGAGTCGATCGAGCATCGAGTTCAGCGTGACGGCAAGCTGATCAATCTCGTCGCCGGTTCCCGGTTCGACTAAACGTTGATGCAGGGTCTCGGAACGGATTTGATTCGCACGATCTGTCATTTCCGATACTGGTTTCAACATTCGGTTGGTGAGAACCCATGTCAACGCCGCAAATAATGCAGCCACCAACGGAATGACTACCCACAACACCGAACTGACTTGATCGACGCTCCGCTCCACGATTCGCATCGGGGTGTACCCGACAACCTGATAGCTTGCACCATCAGGGGCGCTCGCAACAATTGCTGATTCTTCAAACTCGATGAAGTCCATGAAATCGTCTTGAACAATCAATTCAGCGTTGAACGATTCATCGATGAAAAAGTCATCAGGCAGTTCCTCGAATACCTCGACGCCACCCATCTCGGCGAACACAATGGAGGCCTGAACAACATTGCCTCGTTCATCGAAAATGACGTACTCAGTTCCGTCCGATCCAAGCGGCAGCTGAATCAGACTTGGATCCTGGCCGGATTCAATCCGGCTTGCATATTCAGTCAGAGTTCGCTC
>CALAJV010000036.1 GCA_937922805.1 uncultured Acidimicrobiales bacterium
CACTGGTTCGGGTACCACTGGTTCGGGTACCACTGGTTCGGGTACCACTGGTTCGGGTACCACTGGTTCGGGTACCACTGGCTCGGGCACCACTGGTTCGGGTACCACTGGTTCGGGTACCACGGGGACGAGTTCTGGCGGTCCTGCTGGTACGACTTCAACTGGCGGCTCAGGCACCACGGGTACAACAGGCACTGGTTCAACGGGTACTGGTTCTACTGACACTGGCTCGACAGGTTCTACGGGCACGACGGGTACTGGTTCGACGGGTACTGCTACGACAGGTTCAACCGGTACTGGTTCTACTGATAGTGGTACGACTTCAACTGGGGGCTCAGGCACCACGGGTACAACAGGCACTGGTTCTACTGGTACCGGTTCGACGGGTACTACTGATACTGGCTCGACAGGTTCTATGGGCACGACGGATAGCGGTTCTACTGGTACTGGTTCTACTGGGTCTACTGGTACCGGTTCGACAGGTTCTACGGGCACGACGGATAGCGGTTCGACTGGTACTGGTTCTACTGGTACCGGTTCTACTGGGTCGACTGGTACTGCTACGACTGGTTCTACTGGTACCGGTTCGACTGGTACTGCTTCGACTGGTACTGCTACGACTGGTACTGCTACGACTGGTACCGGTTCGACTGGTACGGGTTCGACGGGTAGCGGTTCTACTGGTACCGCTACGACAGGTTCTGGTGCTGCTGATACGGGGGCTTCAGCAACTGGTTCGGACAGCGGATCTGGTGGAACAACCGGATCTGGCGGACCGGCCTCCGGCTCAACGGGATCCACCGGTTCTGAGACCTCGGGTAGTTCATCGACAGGGTCATCGGATTCCGGTAGCACCGGCACGACGGGAACAACGAGCACCGGAGGGCCGGCAGGCACTGGCGGACCAGCAGGCACCGGCACGTCCAGCACGGGGTCTGGTGGAACTGATTCTGGGTCGGCTGATTCGGGTACGGCAAGCTCAGGCACCACAGATTCAGGGTCGGCTGATTCGGGTACGGCAAGCTCTGGCACCACAGATTCGGGCACCACAGATTCTGGAACAGGAGGGTCTTGCGGTTCCGGCTCAGACAGCTCAGCGTCGACCGGAACTGATTCTGGAACCGATTCTGGAACCGATTCTGGAACTGATTCTGGAACTGATTCTGGTTCTGATACCGGCTGCAGCACTGGGACCGATACCGGCTCGACCGGATCAGGTTCTACTTCGTCTGGGACCCAAGGTCCCCCTACCGGCTGAGCGGTTCTATTTTCGGCTGGCAGCGCTGCCCAGAGACTCTTGAGACCGACATAGCACAGAGGTTCTCATAGATCGCTAGGGCTTGTTGCGACCATCAGCGCGTTAAACCGGCTACCGTCATTCAAGATGACAAGCGCAGATTTGGACCCAAATCAGATTCCGACGCACGTGGCTTGTGTGATGGACGGAAACGGTCGTTGGGCCCAGGCCAGAGGACTCAAAAGAACCGACGGACACGCTGCCGGAGAAGAAGCCCTGCTGGATGTAGTCAACGGAGCCCTAGATCTAGGGGTGGAGTGGCTCACCGTCTACGCTTTCTCAACCGAGAACTGGCGTAGACCGACCGACGAGGTCCGTTTCCTCATGCACTTTAACGAGTCGCTCCTTCTTCGTCGTCGAGACGAGCTGCACGAGAAAGACGTTCGAATTCGTTTCATCGGCCGTAGAGACTGGCGAGTACCGAAACGTCTGCTTCGACAGATGGATGAGTCAGAAAAGTTAACCACCAACAACAAAACGCTTACCTTGACCGTTGCATTCAACTACGGCTCTCAGGCCGAGATCGTCGATGCAGTGAAGCAAATTTGCGAAAGCGGCGTCGACCCCTCCGACATCGATGAAGCACTCATCGCCCGTCATCTCTACGACCCAGAGATGCCTGAGGTCGACCTGTGGGTTCGAACATCGGGCGAACACCGCATCTCGAACTATCTGATTTGGCAATCGGCGTACGCCGAGCTGGTGTTTGTCGATACGTTCTGGCCTGATTTCCGGGCCGAACATCTCCGAAGCGCTGTAGGCGAGTTCCAAAGCCGGACTCGGCGATTTGGTGGGCTGAGCGATTAGGCCGACTAGGTCGACCAGGTTGGCGGGCTGATGCCTCTGTATCGCGAGAAAGGCGTTGTCCTTCGGTCGTACAAACTGGGAGAGGCCGACAGAATCATCGTGCTGCTGACCCAGGGCAGGGGCAAGGTGCGTGCTGTGGCCAAGGGGGTGCGGCGGACGAAGAGCAAGTTTGGATCCAGGCTGGAAGCAGCCTCTGTGGTTCAGCTTCAGCTTTACGAGGGTCGCAATCTTGACATCATCACTCAGGCCGAGCGGGTCGAGTCTTTTTCTGAGCTTCGAGCTGATTTCGGTCGATATGGTCGAGCAGCGTTGTTGCTGGAGATCGTCGATTCGACGATCGTTGAAGGCGAATCTAATCCGGCGTTGTTTAAAATGCTGACTGGTGCTTTGCGCGAGCTAGATCGAACCGGCAACAATCTGGTCGTGCCAGCTTTCGTAGCTAAGCTTTTGGTGCTCGAAGGAGTTCAGCCACGGGTGGATTCCTGCGTGAGCTGCGGATCTACCGAGAACCTCGCGACAATTCAGATTCATGAAGGGGGAGTGTTGTGCTCTAACTGCCCCCGGGGTGAACGCCTGTCGACTGCCGCTCGGTTAGCATTGGTCGACATTTTTGCCAATCGGGTCCGGCACGTGCTGGAAACCACACCACCGGCGATAGCCCAAGAGCTTGAAACGCTTGCCGCTCGACTTGTTGAGCAACATACCGAGCGCCGTTTGCGAGCTCCGTCGGTTCTGTATGAACAGTTGAATCCGTGACTGGCCCCAGTACTCACTAAATCGGGGTCCACTTTTCTGTTTCTTGGTCGTGTCGCAGCCATTGTTTGTTCGCTTTATCCCAGCTGAGCCAAGCCTGCCAACCCTCACTCCATTCGGGTGCCGTGCCGCCGGATTGAGATACAGGAGTCGTCGTTGCTTGATCGATCGGTGCGGGAGAGCTATCTCCGACGTCACCCGAGGCGAAATCGGACTGAACATCGCCCATCGGCTGCGAGGTCGGTTCCTCAGCGACGTCAACGTCAGGTGAATCTTCTCGAAGTAGAACCTTTAGTCCCGACAACGTAATCGATGAGTCATGATCAGCATGCTCGTTTGATTGCGGCTCTACTTCACCAGAAACGGATCCGCGAGAATACTCGCCAGTCGAATCCATACCTAGATTTCCAGGTCGAGGCATGCCAGCTAGACCGATCTCGCCAACGTTGGATTTCGGGGTGTCTTGGTCGTTGAAGTCGTCAGCGTTCGACTCGGCATCTGGAGCTTCACCCAACATTGAACGCAACGTCGGGTGACGGTTCTTTTGCGCCGAACGGTCGCCTCGTCGGGATTGCTGCGACCCGTCAGCATCTTCATCCGTTTCTTGGGTGGCTGGTTCAGAAGCGTTCTGATCTTGAGCGTAGTAGAAATCGACTTTTTCGAGCTTTTCGACGGTGCCATCGGCCATGGAAGTGGACGAATTGGTTCCTTGGGCGTCTAACACAGTTTTCGCCGCGATCGCGCCTGAACCGGAGTCCAAAAGCCTTGTGGCCGGACCCTTCCTAGCTAATCGAGTCCCTTCCTCATCTGATTTACTAGCTTCAGCGCTTGTGGTAGCAACGTTGTCTGACTCAGCGGAATCCGACGTCTGCTTAATCCGAGGAATCGAATGATCATCAACCACCAAGGTACGCCCGAGTTGGTCGCCGAGTCGCTGGCGTTCCTCGTCCTGCGAGGCAACTATCCACCCGACTATTCCGGGAACAAAGAAGGGAAAGAAGTCGGCAAAGCCGCCAATTAGGCGGCCAACGTAGTGAGGAAGCATGGGTGCGCTGCCATCGATCGCAACGGTGCGCAGCGAGAAAAGCTTTTTGCCTGCAGTCTGGCCATCAAGAACCAATGGCATGACAATCATGGCGCCAATGACGGCGGCTACTAAAAATAGGGTGGAGAACCAGAGTCCAAAGCCGCTAAGCGTGTAGAGCGTCCCACCCGCTTCTTGTGAACGGTTGATCCCGTCGGCGATTTCATCAATCCGCTGCTGGTCGGCGGCTGAGAGTTGCGGAATGCCTGAGTCGCTTCGATTTACCGGGAATGACTCAGTAACTATCCGGAGAACGATGAACCAGGGGCCAAGAACGACTAGCGAATCAACAGCGCCAGCCAGAATGCGACGGGTCATAACTGCTGTGTTACCAACGCCACTCGAGGTCTCGCTCCGCATAGTGCGTCCTGTCGGCCGAATTCTTTGCCGACAAAGCATTACGAGAGTAAAAGATTGTCGTCTTCAACCACTGAGGAGCCGTTACGCTGCTGCTATGGCTGAGTCATTCGAAGATCTTTTCGACAAAATTGTCAACCTTTCTAAGCGTCGAGGCATCGTGTTTCCTTCGGCCGAGATCTACGGCGGATTTCGCTCTACCTACGACTACGGCCCGGTCGGCGTCCTAATGTTGCGCAATGTAAAAGACGCGTGGTGGCGATCCATGGTCCAGCTCCGTTCCGACGTTCTTGGACTCGACGCCTCAATTCTGTCTCCGCCTGCTGTTTGGGAAGCCTCTGGCCACCTAGCCAATTTCACCGACCCGTTAGTTGACTGTCGCAGCTGCGGTAGTAGGCATCGTCAAGACAAACTGGATGATCCCACTACCTGTCCTACCTGCAAGACCAAGGGCGAATTGACTGAGCCTCGCCGATTTAATCTGATGTTCAAAACCAACGCCGGGCCGGTTGAGAACGAGGGCGCTGTCGCCTACTTGCGGCCCGAAACGGCTCAGGGGATGTTCATCAACTTCGCCAATGTCCTCAATACTTCTCGCAAGAAGCCGCCGTTTGGGATAGCCCAGATCGGCAAGAGTTTCCGAAACGAGATCACCCCGGGTAACTTTGTGTTCCGAACCCGAGAGTTCGAACAGATGGAAATGGAGTTTTTTGTCCACCCTAGTGAAGCCGACCAATGGTACGACTACTGGTGCAAGGAACGCTTCCAATGGTACGTCGACCACGGGATCGAGGAGTCAAAACTTCGGCTTCGGCCTCATGACGATGATGAGCTAAGTCACTATTCATCAGGCACTAGCGACGTCGACTTCTTGTTCCCATGGGGGTGGGATGAGCTAGAAGGAATCGCCAATCGAGGATCTTACGATCTCGACCAGCACGCGAAGCACTCTGGACAAAAACTCGAGTATTTCGATCAACCAAACAACGAACGCTACGTTCCCCATGTGATCGAACCAGCGGCTGGAGCGACCAGAACGATGATGGCCTTCTTGATGGCTGCCTACGATGAAGAGATTGTTAACGATGACACCCGAACGGTGCTTCGCTTGCATCATCGGATTGCCCCATACAAAGCTGCGGTACTACCACTTTCGAAGAAGCCGGAACTGACTGGGCCAGCTCGAGAGCTCCTGGCCACGTTGCAACCTCATTGGATGGTCGACTACGACGAAACTCAAGCTATCGGTCGTCGCTACCGCCGCCAGGACGAAATCGGGACCCCTTACTGCATTACCTTCGACTTCGATTCGTTGGAGGACAAAGCAGTAACTATTCGAGATCGCGACTCTATGGATCAAGTCCGGATTCCGATACCCGACGTGGCTGGATGGTTGTCAGAAAAGCTCGTCTAGCCCGATGGGGCTACCGGGTTAGTCACGGTCACCCAGCCTGCAACTAGTTACCGCCTTGCCACGGGTAGAAATGCCCTCGTCTTGTGGAATAACAGCGGTGATCCGAGGTGTAGAATTGGTTACTGCAAACAGTCGTGTCTCCGAGGCGGTTCAAGCTTTGAGCCCCGTGCGGGAAGTGGTTGTGAGGCGGTGAATTCAAGAATGCGAATTGAAGCCGAAGTTGAACATGATCCAATTTGGGTAGGGGAAATTGATCTCAGTCAAACCCCAGATTCGCTTAGCGTTTACGATCGTAGTCAGGACGAGACCTTCGTCCATCCTTCGCGCTACAAAATCGCCAGGATTCTCGTTCGCTTTCGGAGCGAACCAATCGGAATTCGGCTAGCCGACGTTGACCCCGAGGGTTCCATCAACGTCGAAAAGCTAGCCAAGGACGCCGAAAATCACTTTTTCGAACGCATCGATCGAATTGCGGCCGGGTTCAAGCCAGCGAACGGCTCAGCAAAATCAGATTCCTTGATGAGCTCTGAGCTTGCGGCGCTTGCTGAAACTAATCTCCCTGGAATAAGCGTCGTGATTGGCACGATGCGTCGCCCCGACGAATCAGTCACGTGCGTCCGTGCTGTTCTAGATCAGCAGTACGGCGGCCCGTTAGAGGTGATCGTTGTCGACAACGGAATCATGAACGACAAGACGCAAGCGGCGATCGAACGAAATTTCGGTCAAGACGCTCGAGTCAAATATGTAGCCGAAATTCCTCCCGGTCTGTCCAGAGCCCGTAACGTTGGGCTGGCCAAAGCAACGTATCCGATCACGGCGTTTCTTTCCGACGACATTCGCGTCGACCCGTTATGGGCGCTCGGCATTGCTCGAGGCTTTCAACGGAGTGCAAGCATCAAAGCGGTCAATGGATTCTGCATTCCTCGCTTCCTCGACAACGCAAACCAAATCGAATCAGAACGAGCCATGGGATGGGCCACCAGCCAAGGGTTCGATCCGCTGATTTACGACTTCGTCGATCCCGACCGGCCTCTTCATCCGTACGCCGGATGTTTCTCCAATGGCTCCAACATGGCCTTTGATACCGAGTTCTTTTTGACCGCTGGAGGCTTCGCCGAAGATCTCGGTCCAGGAACAATCGCTCGCGGGGGAGAAGACCTTGAAGCCCCGGTTCGAGTATTGGCCCGAGGCGGCCAAGTTGCCTACGAACCGATGGCCTTTGGTTGGGTCTACGACCAATACGATGGCCGGTCGTTCACCCGCCAGGCGTACAGCTATGGCATAGGGTTAACCGCCTACTTGATGCACCACCTGATGGACTCTCAACACCGGTCAGAACTAGTGAAGAGAGCACCCAAGGGCATCAAGAAACTGGGCGAACCGTTTACCGCCTCTGACGTGGCGCTGCCGGTTTGTGATGCTCGGATAGCGCGGCGAGCCAAAGTTGCCCAGATGTTAGGTCGAGCTGTCGGTCCAGTCGCCTACCTGAGAAGCCGAAGAGCAGTCATGTCTTCTTTGCCTGTACCTGAAAACGGGCATACCCCCAATTCCAAGTAAACGAAATCCCTCTAGCAAGTGATCGGGCTTGTAACTCAAAACGAAAGTGTGGCGAATATGAATACCAGTAATCTCGGCGAGATCAACACCAAAGATGCGGTAGTTATTACCGGCGGTCTCGGCTTTATCGGCTCGTTCGTTGCTGATGCCTACTTAGAACTTGGAAAGCACGTAGTCATTATTGACTCGATGGTGAGTTCTGTCATCTCAACCGACCCGTACGACAGCAATCCGAACTGCACCGTGTTGAAGATGAGCGTTGAAGACTACTTCATGGGCGGAGGCACGATTGAGGGAGCTGAGCGAGTAATCCACGCGGCCTCCCTAGTCGGACCTGCCGGAATTCTAAAGTTCGCTGGTCGGCTCGGCGCCGATATTGTCCGGTCTTGTCAAATGGTTATCGAGCAGTGCATCGAGCACGATGTGCCTGTTTGTGACTTCTCCTCGGCCGAGGTATACGGCCGGTCCGGTCAGCTGGCAGAGTCTGACACGATCCAAGTCCCGGTTGAATACTCGGTTCGAATCGAATACGCCATTGCCAAGACCTTGACCGAGGCAATTATGGCCAACAGCAAACATCGCGGTTTGAAAGGGATTGTAATTAGGCCTTTCAACGTGACTGGACCTCGCCAATCGGAAATGGGCGGCTTCGTTGTTCCAACCTTCGTTCAGCAAGCCCTCGTCGGCGATGACATCACCGTGTTCGCTACCGGTGAGCAGCTTCGAGCGTTCCTATCGGTTAGCGACCTAACCCGGTTCATTGTTGAGCACATGGATGACGCCATCGAATCTGGAAACTTGATCTACAACATTGGCAACCCGGACAACAACATTACTGTTCGAGGACTCGCTGACATGGTCAAAGAAATGACCGAGTCAAGCTCTGAAATTGTTTACGCTGACGCCAAAAAGATTCACGGTGAACTGTACGAAGAAGCAGAGTCGTTCGAGAAGACACCGGTCCTGAAGGCGGCGCCTGCCGTTGGCTGGAAGCCAAAGGTCGATCTTCGGGATCTAATCCAAGAAACGATCGACTACTATCGTCCAATCGTCGAAGCCAAGGCCGCGACCGTTGCCTGATCTTTCTCGGTTCAGCCGAGTCCTAGTTCTTTCCCCCCACGCCGATGACGAAGCTCTCGGCTGTGGGGGGTTAATGGCCCTGCTTGCTGACGCCGGGGCGACGACTCGTGTTCAGTTCATGACTGTTGATGGTTTCCATCACTATGGCCTCGATGGCGGCACCACGTATCAGCAACGACTCGACGAAATCGAAGATGTTGCCAAACTTCTCAATTTCGAGTGGACGGTCGCCTATGGCGATCAGGACTTGATTGAAAAACTCGACACCATTCCCAAGCGGGATTTGGTTGACATGTTCGAAAAAGAGATTAACGCGTTTGAACCCGAGCTAGTTCTGATTCCGTCCGGGGCCGACTACGACCAGGACCATGTCGCAACCTTCGACACCGCGTTGGCGGCTTTGCGGCCGATCGCTCCGGTATTTGGCAAGTGGCTGGTTCCGAACGTTCTGGTCTATGAGTCGCCGAAGATTATGTGGTGGTCTGAACCGATTCCTCGACCCGAGGTGTTTGTCGATATTTCGGAAGTCCTGGCTCGAAAGCAGCAGGCGTTGGCCGCCTACGTTTCGCAAGCCCGACCGTCACCCCATGTCAGGTGTCCCGAGTCGGTTGAAGCGCTGGCCTGTTTACGAGGCAAAGAAATCGGCGTTGAGTTTGCTGAGGCGTATAAGGTTCTTCGCTCTATTCTCTAGCTCGTCGGAAGCTCTCGTAAAGAGATTCTGAGGGCATCGGCAACGATCACAATCAGTGTTTGAGGTGCGGCTGAAGCCTCAGAATGTTAAGTTGATTGTTCGTGGGAATTGTCGATGAAGACATAGGGCGGGTCAGAGATGCCAGTGACCTAGTTGCGGTAATTTCGCAATACACGCAGCTGAAACGCGTCGGTCGCCGGTTCACCGGCTTATGCCCGTTCCACTCCGAAAAATCTCCGTCCTTCTCGGTGAATGCCGAGGAAGGCCTCTATTACTGCTTTGGCTGCAACACCAGCGGTGATGCCATCACGTTCGTTAGAGAAAAAGAGCAACTCGATTTTGTTGGCGCGGTTGAGTGGCTGGCCAACAAGTCAAATGTTCAACTGCGCTATACCGATGCCGGTTCGGGCGAAGATCGAAAACGGAAAACGAAGCTGCATGAAGCCGTAGGTAAAGCTGCGAGCTGGTATCACGATCGGCTGTTAACAGGCGAAGACGCTGGTCAAGCTCGAGGGTACCTTCGACAACGAGGGTACACCGGCGAGATTGTTCGCCAGTTTCAAATCGGCTACGCCCCCGATGGCTGGGACACACTGGCTCGCTCGCTCAAGTTGGCGAGTGCCGATCTGACCGATAGCGGTCTAGGGTTCGTAAACCGTAGGGGACGGCAACAGGACGCGTTCCGAGATCGGGTGTTGTTTCCTGTCTTTGATGCCCAGGGCAACGCAGTCGGATTCGGTGGCCGAGTTCTGCCCGACGGAGATGGTCCAAAGTACAAAAACTCCTCAGAATCAGTCATCTACGCGAAAAGCAAGCTGCTTTACGGGTTGAACTGGGCCAAATCAGAGATCGTCAAAGCTGACGAAGTGATTGTCTGCGAGGGATACACCGATGTAATCGCGTTTGCGGTGGCTGGTTTGCCTCGGGCCGTAGCGACTTGTGGTACCGCATTGACTGAAGAACACGTGAAGTTACTTCGACGCTTTGCCAGCCGAGTTGTTCTCGCGTTCGATGCTGATGCCGCCGGTCAGAATGCGGCAGCCCGGGTCTACGAATGGGAGAAAACCCATGACCTAGACGTAGCGATCGCCGACCTCCCAGTAGGGGTCGATCCTGGCGATTTAGGGGTATCTGATCCGGAACGACTTGTTCAGTCGATCACCGAAGCTAGACCATTCCTTGAATTTCGGGTCGAGCGAGCGCTTGACGCCGCCGACTTGGGATCGGCTGAAGGAAGGGCTAAGGCGGCTGAGTCAGCTCTGGTAATGATTAGAGAGCATCCTGACACTCTTGTTCGAGATCAGTATGCGATGACCGTGGCAAGCCGTTGTCGCCTCGATGTGGAGTTAGTTCGACGTCAGCTGGTCAACCCCCCTAAATCGCCGCCTGCGGCACGACAGGGGCGTTCTAAGAGCGACTCAGGCCAACCCAACCCGAACGCAAAGCAGCAGCGAACTCGGCCGCAGCGGGACACTCCAGAGCTAGAGGCTCTTCGATTAGCGATGCACCAGCGGAGTGAGATTATAGAACTCATCGTCCCGGAGCTCTTTACCGATGAACTATGCGCAACTACGTACAGCTTGTTGGGTCAGATCTTGTCGTTACACGAAGTAATTGAGTTAGGTGGACCTGAGGTTGCCGAGGTGGTTCAGCGGCTTTCGGTTGAAGAACCTCTTGCCGACCCACTCGATGTGGCCAGCCTGCTCTGGCAGCCATACTTGGAACGGCTTATGGCCGAAACGACATTGGCCATGAATAGTGCAAGTATGGAAGGGCAAGCCGAGATTGCTAGGGAGCACACATGGCTCCGGCTACGGCTTGAGGAGATGCGAGATCCGGAACAACAAGCAACAGCTATCGAACAGTTGCTAGTTTGGATGAAAGATCTACCCGAGGAGCCAGTGTGAGCGAGGCAGCAGCAGCGTCCTCATTTTTAGAGGAACATCGCCAGCGGTTGCTGTTGCGCGCCAGAGGAGGGCGTCCTCTCACGGTGGATGATGTGGTCGAAGTCATGCCTCGGGTCGAGTTGACGCCCACCGTACTTAGCCAAGTCCGGGCCTTTATGGGCGAAAACAATGTCCCGTTCGACGAAGAGCCAGTCGATGTCTCTGATTTAGGGGAGCAATCATCGCGGCGTTCGCTTCGGCGAAAACAAGATCCTGCTCGGGTGGCCGCGGTGGCTATGGCTCGGGCAAGCGGTTCATCGGACCCAGTGCGGATGTATCTGAAGGAAATAGGTAAAGTTCCGCTTCTAAATGCGCCGGAAGAAGTAGCACTGGCGAAACGAATTGAATTGGGGCTGGCGGCAGCAGAAAAAATCTCCGACCACCTCGACGAAAAAGCGTGGAAGGAAACTCCTCGAGATGAGCAACGGCGGCTTCGGCGGCTGGTAGCTGACGGCGAGCGGGCGAATCAGGAGTTGACTTCGGCGAACCTTCGACTCGTGGTCTCTATTGCCAAGCGACATGTGGGTCGTGGGGTCCCAATCCTTGATTTGGTTCAAGAGGGAAACCTCGGTTTAATGCGGGCGGTTCAAAAGTTCGATCACTCCAAAGGGTTCAAGTTCTCGACATACGCCACCTGGTGGATTCGACAAGCCATTACGAGGGCCATCGCCGACCAGTCTCGAACTATTCGAGTCCCTGTGCACATGGTCGAATCGATCAACAAGGTCATTCGAGCGCAACGCAATTTGGGCGCCAAGCTTGAACGTGAACCAACGATGGCCGAAATCGGCGAAGAGGTCGGAATTACGCCCGACAAAGTGGAGGAAATTCTTCGGATAGCTTCACAGGACCCTCTGTCGCTTGACACCCCGATTGGCGACGAAGACGACACATCGATGGCTGACTTCATCCCTGACAAAGGGGCTGCTCCGCTGGATCTTGCTGCTCGGAAGTTGCTAGAGCAGACGGTCAAAGACGTCCTCGACGACCTTTCTGAGCGAGAATCAGAAGTTGTTCGACTGCGATTCGGCCTAGAGGACGGCCGGCCCCGGACGTTGGAGGAGGTCGGTCGCGAGTTTGGGGTAACTAGGGAACGAATCCGGCAAATTGAGTCAAAAACTCTGGCCAAACTGCGTCACCCACTTCGGAGCGATCGGCTTCGCGACTATCTGGACGAATAGCTAGTTGGCTGGAGATGGAGTGGTGCCCTCGATTCGCTGCGAAGTTTGACAGAATTGCACCAAATTGGCAGCGGTAGGCGCTCAATCTTGCTATATTGACGTTCGCAATCCGGGGTAGCTCAGCTGGCAGAGCAACTGACTGTTAATCAGTGGGTCGTGAGTTCGAGCCTCACCCCCGGAGCCATTTGGTTGAATAGCCAATAACTTCCCACTCACAGTGTGAGTGGGTTTTTTATTTGACGAGAAGGTCAGACGCACCGAAAAAGAGATCGCGTTTGCCTCCCCGTAGCGATCACTGGGCACCAGGATTCAGGTAGATGCGAGTGAATGAGCCCTAGTACGCTGGTTGGTCTAACGCCTTATTGGGCGCCGGAGGGAGAAACATGAAGATTCTTGAATGGGTTCTAGCAGTTGTTCTTGCGCTTATATTCGCATTGGCCGCGATTGCCCGATTGGCGAGCAGCAGTATGCGAGCGGATCAAGCTGAGGTTCTGAACGTTCCAAGTTGGTTCATGGTCGTAGTCTCAATTCTGGAACTGGCCATTGCGGTCGATTTGCTTTGGCCGCGATTTCGTATCCTGGGAGGTATTGGTTTCTTCGGAACAATGATCGGAGCCGCGGTCATGAATTTCTTCGGAACAACAATTGGCGATACCAATCCTCGTACCTTTATCCCGGTCAACATCGTCCTTGCCTTACTAGGCCTCGTCACGGCTTGGCTGGCCGGTGGGCGTCCGAAGAGTATTGGGTCGTTGATCGCTCGCGCCAAGAGCCAAGCAGCCGGGCAAGTAAGTGGAGCGGTTGATGCAGCCGCCGACATAGCGGCCTGATTCGGCGGCGAACGGACCGAGTGCCGATAGAGCAGACCAGTCCGGCAGCGAAAGGCCGTGTTGGGTCAGTTGGCTGGCAGTGTTGCTGCTAATAGCCCAGGCGATCGACGGCGTTAGGTAGCAGGGTCCCGACGGCCTGGTCCACGTCGCTTCTATCAAGCGACGTGTAGAACAACTTGTACACATCTGAACCGCTCCGAACCAAGGTGGTTCGAGAGTGTAGTTCGGGTCGCGTCCCGATCGGTCCAGGAAGCTTGACAACCAGCTGAACGGAGACAGTTTCGTCTCCATAGATCACATTGGTTGGGAACCGTTTGGCTTCTAGCTCAGCGATACCGGCAGTGGTGATCTCGGCGTCTTCCCACGAATCGCAACTCAACTTGGTGTACGTCTCTATAAATTTGCTGGCCTGTTCGGGGGTTGAGAAGCGATGAAGTCGCTGGGCAACCTGGCGGAAGCCGCCCTCCTCGGTTGCATCAGCAGGGTAGACCGCAGCGAGTGTGTCAGTCATGCCGGTGATGTCTGGTACGTCGTTACAGAACTCAGCGTTGTTAGCAGCGCCAAGCAACGGGTCGAGTCCGCCGTTGTCGAGCGGTACGTCAGTAAGCCGGGAAATCGTCGGCCCGTTAAGCGGCAACGTCAGTGGCAGCAATGGCTCCGATGTCGTCGTGGTCTGTTCGGTGGTCGTGGTCTGTTCGGTCGTCGTTGTCGACTCGTTCTCAACTGGTGTCGTTTCTTCAGCTGTTGTGAGCGAGGAGTCAGATCCGGAACCAAGTGTTGCCGGTTCGCCGTTGTTGCGATTGACAAACATGGTCAACAAAAGACCTAAGACGAACAGGCTGGTAACGCCGACTGCCGCCATCGCAATGGTCAGGCCGTTTCCTGATTCCGACTCTGTAGCGGCGACGCTGGGGGCGGTAACCGCAAACGGTGTTGGAGCTCCCACGCCGGGTCTGGCGGATGTTCCGGACGGGATCGGTTGCGATTGCGCCATCGGAGACGTTGTGGCTGGGAGACCGCTTTGTTGATATCCGGAGGGCCCAGACACCTGATCTGACAGAGAATCAGGCGAGGCAGATGTCGGTTGTTTGGTGGTTAGTGGTGGTAGTTGGTTTAGTTCGTTTCGGAGTTGGTCGACGGTTTGTGGGCGGTGGTTTGGGTTTGGGTTGATGGTTCGGAGGAGGAGGTTTTGGTAGGCGGGGGTGAGGTGGGTGTTGGTGAGGTTTGGTGGTTGGGCTTCGATGACTTTGTTGATGATGGCGTGGATGTTGGTTGTTCCGGGTTCGAGGAAGGGGGAGGTGCCGAGTATGGCGGAGATGAGGGTTATGCCGATTCCGTATACGTCGGCTTGGATTGAGGGTTCGTGGCCTTGGAGTACTTCTGGTGCGACGAAGGCCATGGAGCCGGTGACGCCCATGGCTGCGGTGTTGTTTCCGTCTCCGAGGCGGGCGATTCCGAAGTCTCCGAGGATGACGGTTCGGTCTTGTTGGAGGAAGACGTTTTCTGGTTTGAGGTCGCGGTGTAGGACGCCTCGGTTGTGGGCGGCTGACACAGCCTGACAAAGCTGACCGGTGATGGCTCGTAGTTCTGTTTCGGTGAGCGTTCGGCCATGGTCGGCCAGGGTGCCACCGTCGACATATTGCAGAACGAGGTATGGCAGGTTATTGCTAACCCCAGAGGTGTGAACTTCGATGATGTGTGGATGTCCGCCGAGTTGGCCGAGTGCTTTGCATTCTCGGTCGAATCGTCGTTTGTCGTCTTCGGTGGCGAACGGTATGTGACTGATTTTGACCGCTACTTTGCGGCCGAGGTCGGTTTGGTTGGCCAGCCACACTTGCCCAAAACCGCCCGTACCGAGGTGCGCGATAGGTTCAATCCCGCTAATCTCCACCGGCCACCCAGCAACCATACGTACCGCATCATAGCATTTAGTCGGAGCTGGTGGACCCGGGTACTCTTGAACAATGAGTTGGTCAGGATCAGAAGAATCGCTTGGGACAATCCGACAGCGGTACTTTCACCTCAATTGTGACGGCCGTCAGATCCCGGGCATCTATTGGGCCCCCGAAACAGCTGACGCCGACTGTCTGGTTCTACTCGGCCATGGCGGAACCGCCCACAAACAGGCGGACTATATCGAGCTAGTTGCCCATGGCCTTGGTCAAATGGGCATTGCCTCGATGGCAATTGACGGCCCCGGGCACGGTGACCGAATCGATGGTGGACACCCCGAGCAAGGTTACAGCCTCGATCTTGAAGCATTCAGTAAGGTTTGGAACGACGGCGGCGGCACGCAAGCAATCGTTGCTGATTGGACTGCTGCGCTCGACTTCATCGAAGATGAGTGCGGCCAGCGAACCACCGGCTGGTGGGGTGTTTCTATGGGAACCATGATGGGCCTACCAGTAACTGTTTCCGACAAGCGAATAAAGGCCGCCGTACTTGGGCTCATGGGGGACTGGGGTCCGAACGGGCCGGACCTAGTGGAGCTTGCTCCAAACGTTGACTGTCCGATTCGGTTTCTCGTTCAGTGGGACGACGAAGTGGTTCCACGAGACCGGTGCCTCAACTTGTTCGACGCCTTAGGGACCACGAAGAAATCGATGCATGCAAATACCGGAGCTCACTCGGCCGTACCACACTTCGAAGTCCAAGCGTCGCTCGACTTCCTGGCCTTTCATCTAAACCGGGCAACCAAACCCTGACTCCCGGGGAATGACTATGGCAGGTCCGGGTTCATAGCCTCCAACTGAGCGAGGCGTTCGCCGTCATAACCGAGAGCGGTAAAGACTTCGGTTGTATGTTCACCCAGTTGGGCCGCCGGCTGGTGAACGCCGAGCGATCCGGAACGAAAGCGCAGCGGATCCCGGACCACTCGGTAACGACCCTCAGTCGGGTGGTCTGCCTCTTGGATTAGATCAACCGCTTTGAAGTGGGGGTCCTCGTCTAGCTGCTCCAGAGCAACGACTGGAGCAGCAGGTATTGAGTATTCATCACAAATTTGCATCCACTCAGCGGTCGTCTTTTGAGCTATGACCGGGTCGAGGAGGCCATAGAGCAAATCGACGTTTACCACTCGCGAGTTGACGTCGGCGAATCTCGGATCATCGGCGTGATCTTCCAAACCAGCAAGTTGGAAAAAATCTTTCCAGTTCTGATCGCTATAGGGCAAGATGCAAACCCACCCGTCAGCCGTTTTCCTCGGCTTTCGGTGCTTGGTTCGTAGCCGGGGGTAGCTGAATGGCTCAAGTTTCGGTTCGAACGTATGACCATTGAGATGCTCAACCAAGTTGAACGATGCCAGCGACTCCGCCATTGGCACCTCGACGAAATCTCCTTCCCCAGTCACCGCTTTTTGGTACAAGCCAGCCAAGACAGCGTACGTGATGTGCAAGGCCGCCACCTTGTCAGCGATGATGGCTGGAAAGTACTGGGGGTCATCGCCAGTCCAGGCGAACATCGAGGCGACCCCTGACGCGGCTTGGATCACGTCGTCATAAGCCGCCTTGTCGGCGTAGGGGCCGTCGCTACCGAAACCAGTTGCTGAACAGTAGATCAAGTCCGGCTTGACTGCTCGAAGGTCGCTGTCGGTTAACCGCAGCGACGCCAGCGCCCTCGGCCGAACGTTAGAAACAAAGACGTCGGCGGTGGAAACGAGGTCCAGTAACGCTTGGTGTCCGAGGTCTGTTTTGAGGTCAAGGACAATTGAACGCTTGTTTCGGTTGACGTTCATGCTGAAAGCACTCATCTTTGGGTTGCGCTTTGGTTCGAAATCGCGCATGAAGTCGCCGCCTGGGGCTTCAACTCTGATTACGTCGGCGCCCAGATCGCCTAGAGCGCGGGTCGAAAGTGGACCCATGACGACGGTTGTCAGGTCGACGATTCGAACTCCGGCAAGCTGGCCTTTGGGCTGAGGTGGCGATTCATCGGGGTGCGACATATACGCCTATGCTGGCCGATTTGTTTGAACCAAACAAACCTCAACCTCGGCTAACAGCCAAACTAGCCAAACGACGTCGATTTAATTACTGCACAAATGCCCAAAATTGGGCGCTCGACTTCGGTTAAAGCGTCTAGAGTGGCTTTCGCACAGTATTGCGATGTTCGGGCCTGTAGCTCAGTTGGTTAGAGCAAGCGACTCATAATCGCTCGGTCGCGGGTTCGAGCCCCGCCGGGCCCACGGGAACTCGACGTTCCGGCGAGTGCCTTGGAGTTTCGGCTTTGCCGGAACTCTGGGGGAGTTGGTTCGAGCGATGGCTTGTGGGACGCTCGAATGGCTGCTCGGGCTCGTAACCGGCATAATCGAAGAATGAACGAACACGATCTACGAGAGCTCGCGTTATCAGTCGTTGACCAAGTCGGTCTTGAAGCATCCGAAGTCGACTTTCGATCCGCACTGTGGGATGCCGGCTTGGCTCGGGTGCAATACCCGAAGGGCAAAGGCGGGCTTGATCTGTCTCCCAAAATGCAGGGAGTGATTGAAGCAGCAATACGCGATGCCGGACGGAACTACAACGCGTTGAGCCTAAACGTCATCGGTATCGGGATGGGACTTCCGACGGTGCTTACCTACGGCAGCGATGAGCATCACGAACAGTACCTAAAGCGAATTTTTACTGGCGAAGATGTTTGGTGTCAGATGTTCTCTGAGCCAAGTCATGGTTCCGATGTAGCAGGCCTTGGCAGCAAGGCAGTGCGCGACGGCGACGAGTGGATCGTGAACGGTCAGAAGGTATGGACCAGCGGAGCCCATGTTTCCAGATACGGAATGTTACTAGTCAGAACCGATCCCGATGTGCCGAAGCACAAAGGGCTCTCGTACTTTATTCTCGACATGCATTCTCCAGGAGTCGAGATACGGCCGCTATATCAAATAACCGGAAATGCCGAGTTCAACGAAGTCTTTTTCACCGACGTACGAGTACCGCATTCGAACTTGCTAGGCGCGGTGGGCGATGGCTGGAGGGTCGCCACAACCACGCTAATGAACGAAAGGGTCGCGCTTGGTGGCTCAACCGCTCCCCGTGGTTCAGGCAACATCGCCATGCTGATGAAGCTATGGCAGAAACGGGCCCCTGAACTAGACGAAACGACTCGTAGCATCATGAGCGACCGCGTTATGCGGCTATGGACCGAAGCAGAAGTAGGGCGGCTAACCACGATCCGAGGTCGAGCAAACTCGGTAATGGGCAATCCTGGTCCAGAGGGTTCTGTCGGAAAGTTAGCCTCGGCAGAGCTAAATATCCGAATTTGGAATTGCTGCATGGATCTGCTCGGCAATGATGGGATGATCCATGAGCCCGGATATCCGCTCACGAGAGATATGTCCAGGGGCGACTGGAGCTATTCCAAATTGTTCCTGCGAAGTCAGGCCAACACGATCGAGGGTGGGACAAGCGACATTATGCGCAACATCCTTGGCGAAAGAGTGCTCGGTTTGCCCGGAGAGCCTCGAGTGGACAAAGCGGTGCCCTGGACTGATATCCCAACCTAGACGTCCCCCTGGTCGCATCTAGCGCAAAAAATCCGATTGGCGGGGCCTTAACAATAGGCCATTTGGTCCCTATTCCTGCATTCTGAAGATGTGACCGATGGCTTGCATCTGGTTGCGAATCTCCTGCGTAAGACACTTCGTCCACACAAACTAGGAGACAAGCAATGAACCGAAACAAGAACACGCTAAAGATCGCCGCTGCATTCGTAGCCATTGGCCTAAGCGCGGCAGCGTGCTCAGATGACGCCACAACTGAGGCGAATGATGACCAACCAGCAACTACGGTCGCAGCCGAAGATGAGGCCATGGAGGATGAGGCCATGGAGGATGACGCCATGGAGGATGACGCCATGGAGGATGAGGCCATGGAGGATGACGCCATGGAAGATGACGCCATGGAAGATGACGCCATGGAAGATGACGCTATGGAGGATGAGGCCGCAGCGGCGGAGTCTGTCGTAGCTATTGCTCAGGGCAGCCCTGACCATACGGTTTTGGTCGAAGCTGTTATTGCCGCCGATCTCGCCGAGGCCCTATCAGGCACTGGTCCGTTTACGGTATTCGCTCCTACTGACGATGCGTTCGTCGCGGCCCTTGAAGCTCTTGGACTAACCAAAGAAGAGCTTCTGGCTGACACCGAACTTCTAACGTCAGTCCTGACCTTCCACGTCGTTCCTGCAAGCGCTATGGCCGCGGATTTGTCTGATGGTCAACTCCTTCAGACCCTAAATGGAGAAGAGCTGACCGTTGCTATCGACGGAGACGCCGTAACCATCAATGGAGCGACCGTAGTGGCAGCTGACCTCAAAGCCGAAAATGGCGTGGTTCACGTTATCGATACCGTGCTCGTCCCAGCCCCGGCTGAGTAATCAGTTAATAGTAAATCAGTTAATAGTAAATCAGGAGCTAAGCAACAGTTCGGTGGACACTAAAGCGGGCAGCTAAGGCCAAACCCTAGCTGCCCGCTATAAAAACGGTCTTAACGTGTCGTTTCCTGGTCTGCGGTTCCATCTGACGCCGCGAGTTCGATCCAGTTAGCCGAGCTGGCTAAGAATATGAGGTTGGAAGTAGCGACCGTACTTTGCCTGAACCTCAGGAAGCTTCCAATCATCACCGGTAACTACTCGACGGCAGTCGTCGGCCCCGCAGAGGCACGATAGTTCGTAGGGAGTCGTTCTCATCATGGCGTAGTCATGACAGAGCTCTTCGTCGGGAGCTATCGCCCGGATAGCCACATAGGTCACTTGGCCTTCGAACCCTACATTGGCATCGCAGGAATGGTTAATCATTACCACCATGTCCTCAACCTCTTCGACAGTTCTTGGTGCGAGGAACACGTCGTTATGTATTTGGAGGCCGAAATCGCCGACACTCTCGGTCAATCGCTCCATCTCAGCGGTATCGACAACGTGGCCGACTTTGACCGCCACGATCTCGCCAGGGGCTATTGGTTGAGCGGCGAACACCCCTTTGCCGCCCAGAGCGCTTTCGCGAACTTCAATTTTCGGTGAACGCCAAACCTTCATCGTTTGCTATCCACTCTTGCGACTCTTACCGCTAGCCTTTTTACGTTTTGGTGGCCGAGGCTTGCCTGATCGTTTAGTTGCCTTTGCCTTGCCTGCCTTCGCTTTCCCACCAGCGGCTTTGCTGGTTGTGGGTCGACCTGACGCCGATGGTTTACCGGTCGTCGCCTTTGCTCCTGGTTTGCGTTTTTGGCTCTTCGGCTTGGCGGCGCCAGCTGTACTCGACTTTGGGCCTGAGCGGGACCCAGACTTGGGCTTGGCCGATCGTCCCCGTTCATCGCCATCTCCGCTTCGGCGCGATGGCTTTCGCTTCTTTGTGCCTTTCTTGAGCACTGACGAAGATCGGCGCACCGGCCGTTCAGATGGTTTGGTCTCTTCCGAACCGGTTGAATCCCTCGAATGCGGTTTCGACGCTGAGGTCGAATTTCGACTCGCCGTAGACGACGATTTCGATTGGGGAGAGCTGTCACCTGATCGGCCTGGCGTTCCGCTCCGGCTACCGGCTGAGGAGGTCTTGGTATCCTTCGACTTCGCTCGACCTCTGTCTCTAGATTTGCCGCCGCTTCCCCCTTTGGCGTTTCTGCTTTTACCGCCGCCCTTTTTCTTGGCCACTTCGGTACGACGAAGGGATCGCTTGCGACTCTCGGCCTGGAACGCCTCGAAATCGATGTCAGGGGTTTCTTCAAGGTCTTGAGCTAGCGACAGTTGCTTCTGTAATTTTTTGGCGTCCCGTTGTTGGCTAGCGTTGATGAGCGAAACAACTTCACCAGAAGCACCAGCTCGAGCGGTTCGGCCTGAGCGATGCACATAATCAGCTCGCTCAGCTGGGGGATCGAAGTGGACAACGCAAGCAACTCCGTCGACGTGAATACCGCGGGCGGCTACGTCAGTTGCGACTAGCGCATCGGCTTTACCTTGGGTGAAACTACGCAGAGCAGCATCGCGTTGATTCTGAGAGCGATTACCGTGGATGACAGCGGTTTTGATCCCGGCATTCGCTAGCTGTCGAGCTAACCGGTCTGATCCGTGGCGAGTGCGGCAGAACACAATCGACGGCCCAGCGTTATTTACTACATGGGCCGTAATGGCCACTTTGGATGTGGCATCAGCCTTGATGAACCGGTGGCTAACTTGCGAAAGGTCTGGTTCGGCTGAGCCAACAGTATGGGTCACAGGGTTCGTCTGATAACGATCGGTGAGAACTTGGACTTCTTTCCCGAGGGTGGCCGAGAACATGACGGTCTGGCGTTTGCTGTTGGTGAGGTCGAGGATGTCTTTGACCACTGGCAGAAAGCCCATGTCGGCCATGCGGTCAGCTTCGTCTACGACCACACTCGACACTTTGTCTAGAAAAATTTCGCCCTGTTGAATGAGGTCTACCAGCCGGCCTGGAGTGGCGACGATCAGGTCGTCGCCGTTGCGAAGGCCTTTGAGCTGATTGCCGAAGCCGACGCCGCCGTAGACCGAGAGCACAGCTAGATCGCGTGCTTTGGCTAGCGGGTCGAGATCCCTACGAATCTGTTCGGCCAGTTCACGAGTGGGTGACAGGATCAGACCAGTCGGATGTCTTGGTTTGGCCGCCTTCAAGTTGGCAACCATCGGCAGTCCGAACGCGAGTGTTTTCCCTGATCCCGTCGGGGCCCGACCGAGAACGTCTTTGCCCGCCAACGCATCTGGGATGGTGGCTGCTTGGATTTCGAACGGCGACATGATGCCGTTGCGTTCCAATGTCGCTACTAAGTCCTTGGGTACACCAAGGTCAGCAAATGACGGTTCGGCGGTCGAATTTTTCCGCGCTTTAGGGTTTGAAGATGCAGGAGGGGGAGACACAACCTAGTAAGGGTAACGGGTTAGGTCTCATTCGGTTGAGATTCACACGAATCTCGGATGAGAGTCCGAACCGAGACCAGCACAAGTTTGGGTATCAGATTCCCACCTGGTCAGCTATGTACGCTACCAGGGCCCGTAGGCAGCTTCGTCATAGCCATAGCTTGATCCACTACTCCCGCCGTAGGAGATTTCGTCGTATCCGTGGCTTGTCGTGTCGTTGGCGTCGCTTTCGGATTGGCCCGCACCTGATGCAGTGCTTCCTCCATAGGCCGCTTCTTCGTAGCCATAGGTATCGCTGGTGGAATAGCCATTGCTGGAACTATTGGTCCCACCAGATTGCGACCCGGAAAAGCCTGTTTGGCTGTTGCTGTTGCTGTTGCTGTTGCTGTTGCTGTTGCTGTTGTTCGAGGACCCACCGAAGCCTGAACTGGTTGTTCCGCTCGTTTTTGGTGCCCTCGAACTTACAGTTGGGGCCTTGTCATCATCGTTAGACGAGGTGCCTTTGTTGCTCGGCGTTAGCTGGCTGGGCCTAGCGTCGTCGTTGGTGCCAGGGGTCGGTGCCGTGTCCTCATGGTCAGAGATTGCACGGGGCGCTCCAACCGCCGGTACCTCATCGTAGGTGCCAGTCGCTCCTTGAGTCGAGAGTAGATCCATGGCCTCAGCGATTTCTCCGGCGCTGGGTGCTGGACGATCTCCCCGACCAGCGAACGGCGTTGTCATACTTGAGCTGTCGAGAATCCCTTGTATCACATCGTTGCCGCTGGCAGCACGTTCGTCATTGTCCGCCAGGTTTTCCGCCGCGGCCCGAAGTTGTTCGTTGGTATATCGACTCTCTACACCATCGACCGAGACGCTAATACTCTCGGCCGCATAACCGCCAGGATCCACAACGCTTGAGATTTCGAAAGCCACATCCGGGTAATCGGTGGCGTGAGCGAATTGTCCTCCTGTCGATGTGCGGTTGACCGTAGTTCCTGCATCCATTGGAATCGCATCGTCAATATCACCGGTCGGTGTCTGATGAGTGACCGTGTGCTCTGTTCTCGTTTCGTCCCGCCAATAGGTGTCGCCTGTTTGAACTGAGCCGTCCAAGGCCCCATCGATTTTGGCCTGACCCAACAAATCATTCTGAATAGAAGTGGTAGACCCACGAACCGTTTGGAAGTTATCACGAGGATCGAGTTGGGGGCCGCCGCCGCTCAGGTCAGAAGCGTAGTCTGCAAGCTCGCCAACATTCGGTGCGTCAGAGGAGCCAACAGCATAGGACGTTCGGAATCCTTCGTAAGCGGTGGAAGAAATGGTGTTCTGATCCACCATTCCGGCTGAAGCGTTCTGGCCGAGGCCGAGGCGGCCATCGACTCCGGCGGTGCTTTGTTCGGACACCCCAAAACCACTGAAAACGGTGACCACATTTTGGTCGGAACGGGCAACGCTCGTTGTTTCGAACTGTCCCTTGGTGACGTTGGAATCTATGCCGGCTTCGGCCCCCAAGCCTCTCCTTGAACGCCCGACTGAGACCGAAACGTTGTTCGTCAGATCTTGCGATTCAACCGTGGTGATACTGTCCCCAGGGCGCAACGAGTACGGATTGTAAGAGGGGAGTGAACCCAAATCGTCGACATCTTGACGAGTCTCAGCCGACAGCCCCCACGACGTCGTGTCCCGCTGGGTATTTGTCGTACCAGCTGAGTAAGCGAAGAGGCCAAGGTCGATCCCGCTTGAACTACTAGTCTCGGCGACTGTCCCAGAGGTTGAGACGACGAGAGTGCCGTCGCGATTGACTTCGGTAGTGACTGATCCACCGACAACTACGCCTCGGTTCGAGTTGTCGTTTCCAGCTGCCGCGTTAGTTCCACCAGAATACGTCGTGGTAGCGATGCCAGGCTGATCACCGGCGTTTCTTGCGTTGAATCGAGGATCAAGTAAACCCTCCATGTTGTAGTTGGGTCCGGCGGCCATTGGTACCTCAGGTAGCTCGGGCATCTCAACCTGATGTGCTGGCTGGGCTGATGGGGTGGTGTCGAGTTGGGGCGGCGAATCCAGTACCGGACCCTCGTGGCCCAATACGTGCGTGTAGGGGCGTGAAGGGTCTCCTTCAACTACCTCATCGATATGGCGAGGTTGTGGTATCTGATAGCTGAAGTCCATCCTCGGAACTTTGACTTCGACTGTGGGAAACCGGTCGTTGGTGGGTGTTGGGTTGGTTGGTTGGGTTGGTGGTGTGGTTTGGGGGTTGGGTGTTTGTGGTGGTGTGGTTTGAGGGTTTGGTGTGGTGTCGAGTTGGGGTTGGGTTGGTTGTTGTGGGGTTGGTGTTTGTGGGGTGAGTGGTTGATCGGTTGTTGGGAGTTGGCCGTTGGTGGGTGTTGGGTTGGTTGGTTGGGTTGGTGGTGTGGTTTGGGG
>CALAJV010000037.1 GCA_937922805.1 uncultured Acidimicrobiales bacterium
GGCCCACCCGCCGATTCTCATAACTCAAACAGGGCTACTTCTTGGGCTCGTTCCCTATGACCATTCCGCTTGAACGGTCCATGTGGCTTGGTCCGAACCGGTGGCGGCATCTCCGGTGAGAACTACCATGCCAACGTCGACGCTCGTGCCAGCGGGAACGTTGACCGTTCCAGAGGTGAAGACCTGATCTGCAGCGGTCTCAGCGAAGATCAGTGGCGTTCCATCCCAGCCAGTCGACCCAGTTACTCCAGGGTAGCCAGTGGTGCCGGTTGGTGTGCCGAGGTAGACCTCAAGCCGCTTTTCAGTGAACGTGCCTTGGTTTCCGTCGACGAGTGTGATGTCGAGATCATTCTCGCAGTTGTTCTGGATCTCATAGACCTCGGTCGCTCGGACAGCATCTCCGGTTAGACCGGTGATGGAGATGTTCTCCCGTGTGAGGTCGACCCCGTCCACCTCGGTAGTTAGAAGTTCGAAGTCGAATGCAGGAGTACCAGGCGAGACTTCGAACGCTTCATCGGCGCCAGCGACCTTAATCATGCAAGGAGGGGTACCAGCGGCAAAGTCGGCGCTCATGTAGTTATTGACGAGTACCGAGGCCCCAGCGGCGCTTGAGACCGAGAGTAACCCGGCAGCGATAGCTGCTACTTTTCGCTTCATGCGACGGCGTGGTCGTGGTGGTGCTTTTGGCTCTGATGTCATGTCGATCTCCCGAGATCTTTTGCTCAAGTTATTTGGTGTCAACAAGGCATCGAGTCTTTCTTGTACTTCTGAATCGAAACGATGCACATTACTTAACCTCCCTAGACAGCCGTACCCAGCCCGAATAGGCCAATGGAACCCCTTCGGCAAAAAGGAGATTGAACTGGGAAGAATTGTCTCCGTTCGTGGACATTTCATCCCAAATTTCAACCCCATATCGGGTACCTTTTGTTTCGCTGCGGTAACGAACCTCGCCCTCAATCGGCGATCACCGATGCCAACCGTTTTCGGTGTCTAGGTCGCAACGTTGGTTAGCTAACGTGGGTCCGCTTAGGCTGAAATTGTGTCTAACGAGAACCAGCCGTCCAATGAAGAGCTGCAGGGATGGCGCGCTGCCGCTCTTGCCGGCGATACCGATGCGATGTGCAACCTAGGCCTAGTGTGTTTTCAGAACGGTCAGTTGACGGGATCGGATTCGGCAGAGCGATGGTGGCTGGCCGCATCTAGAGAAGGCCACGATGATGCCATGCTCAATCTCGGGCTGCTTCGGTATCAGCAGGATCGAACCGAGGGTGAGGATTCAGCAGAGGCGTGGTGGTCGGCTTCCGCCGACGCTGGCAACGTAGACGCCATGTGTAATCTTGGACTGCTTCGCCGAGTTCAGGAACGTCTCGACGGCGAAGACTCTGCCGAATACTGGTGGGCTAAGGCAGCTAGTGAAGGTAACGAAGATGCGACCTACAACCTTGACGTTTTGCGCCAGGAACTGGCCTCTTAGTAGAAAGTTCAGCGGTCGACGAAGAGCTAGGTGGGTACCGCTTCTTGCCGAGTGATTCTACTTTTCCGAATTAGCGTTTCTGACCTTGGTTTTGTCGGGATCGTAAAACGGAAAGCGCACGACTGTTGCTGGTATCCGCTTCTGGTGACCGTCCAGTTTCCCCACTTCCACTTCGGAGCCAATCTCGGCGTGCTCGATCGTCATGCGGCAAAGAGCTATATTTGTCCGAAGAACAGGGGAGATGGTTCCGCTAGTAATCTCTCCTACTTGTTGTCGGCCCACGAATACTCCATCGCCGTTCACCCCTGGTTCTCCACCATTCAGTTCTAGGCCTACCAGCGTCCGGGTCGGGTGCTGTTTTCTGCTGATCAGAGCATCGCGTCCGATGAAATCATCGTCTTTCGACTTGAGCGGGACGGTGAATCCGATACCGGCTTCGAATGGGTCGGTTTGGTCGCAGAATTCGTATCCGGCGAAGATCAAGCCGGCTTCGATTCGAACGATGTCGAGCGCTTCGAGGCCCATGGGGACTAGACCTAGTGGTTCTCCAGCCGCGAATATGGCGTCCCACACGTCGGGCCCGGTTCTAGGGTGGCAAAAAATTTCGAACCCTAGCTCACCGGTATAGCCAGTGCGAGACACGACGATGGGTATTCCATCGTGACCGCCGACGCGTCCGATGGTAAACCGGAACCATCCCAGTTCGTCGATCGATGGTTGGGTTGGCGGGGTCCAGACTACCTGACGTAGAATTCGGCGGCTGTTGGGGCCTTGTACCTGTAGGTTGGACAGCTCTTTCGTGCTGTCTCGGACCCAGGCTTGAAGCCCCCGGTCTGCGGCCTGTTGCCGAAGCCACAGACCGCTGGCGTCGCTGCCGCCTATCCAACGAAAGTTCTCTCGACCCAGGCGAAAGATCGTGCCGTCGTCGATCATGCCGCCGGTGTCGTAACACATAGCGGTGTAGCTCACCTGTCCGTCGGCCAGCTTCCGGACATTACGGGTCAGACACGCTTGCAGTAGCTCTTCAGCATCGGGCCCGGTTACTTCGTATTTGCGGAGGGGGGAGAGGTCAATGGCTACCGCTTTTTCCCGGCACGCCCAATATTCCTTGGTGGCGCCATGTCCGGCGGAGCCAAAATGGTCTGCAAGCCAGAACCCTTGGTACTCACTGAAATTTCTGGTCAGCTGAGAGGTTCGTGGGTGAAATCCGGTTTCGCGGGTGAGTTCGGGTTCTGCGTCTGCGGTCATCCGGAATGCCATCGCTTTCGTGTAGGTCTGGTGCTCGGGATAGATCCTGACTTGGATGTCGGTTGGCTCCCATCCGTTGGCAGCGTCAATATCACAGGGGCAAGCCGACGAGACACAAACCAAATCGGTCAAGGCTCGCAGAAGCACGTAGTCGCCTGGTCTCGACCACGGCTCATCGAGGTAGATCTGGTTAGCATCGTCGATATTTGTGTTGTAGAAGAAATTGATTGCTTCCCAACCGGCTCGGGGCGCTACCCCGAACGGGTCTAGCTCTTGGTTGAAGTTGTCGGTGCAATTGATATGGCCGGGGTAGCCCATGTCGTCGTAGTACTTGGCCGAACAAGCGAGGTTGAACGTGTCGTGCCGACCAACTGTGTCTCGAACTACTTCGACTAGAGGATTCATCTGTATGTCGTAGAATTTTGAGTACAGCCCCGGTCCGGGGTAGCTGGCTCCCATGATTGACCTGGTCGTGGTCGCATCGAGACACTGTTCGATCGAACCGTCGAGCGCTCTGGCATCGAAGGCCTGGAAATCGGAACACTCCCGACCTTCAATGTCGATCACTTGGATGTACTGACCGGCCTTGACCTCGTAGGCTCGGGCTGTTTGCCGTTTAACGAACAGATCTTGGTCAAGGGTTCCCAGTGGGACTGGCAGGATGATCTCGCTGGCCGGGGCACAGGTGTTTCGATGGATGAAGACCAAAAGCGCAGTAGTTGGGTTTTGAGAATGCGGGCTCATCTCGGCACCCGGCGCCGCTACGACTACCGCGCAGTCTTCGGCTGCGGTGAAGCTTGTGGTTTCGCCTGCTGGAGAATCAGGGGAGAAGATGTTGGTCTTGGCGGCGGTCGTTAGGTCAATTCCGGTGGCAGCTAGACCTTGACGAACTCTGCGAGCGTCGACGACATCATCGAGAAGGATCGCCGCTGTCCCCTCGGCCGGGCCGTCGTTTCGGGCTTCGATAAGCTCGGGGGCTGAGCGTCCTGCGTGGTCGAAGGCGAGAACCTCGGCGATTTGGCCACCCTCAATATTTCGAATTTCTAGCCGGTCTCCGGCGTTCATCGACATTACCGTTGCCGCGCCGCCGGAAACTCGGTAGCGCTCGACTCCTTTGCCCAGCGTCGCGGTGCTGGGTCGTCGAACTCGGTCGGGCAGTGTAAGCGCCATGCAGACCTCTTACCGCTCAGTCAATATTTCGAACTGATCAACTTGCCGAACGTGGCGAGCAGAACTTGGTACACCAAGCTTCGCTGGCAAACCCACCATCGTCAAGCCAAACGTAGTTGTTCTTGGCGCTTAGTCGGTAGTGGGTGGAGGATAAACCTTGATCGAAAGAAACCGGACTGGTAGTTCGATCAGTTTGGTTGGCCCATGGGCTACCTCACCATGAAATTGCATTGTGTCGCCCGCAGCTATCTCATACCGGCTCGGCCCGAAGCCGTACTCCATCTTCCCATCCAGGATGTGGATGATTTCGATGCCTGGGTGCTGATAGAGCGGAAAGACCTCATCGGCCTCGGTTAGCTCAGTGAGAAGTGGTTCGATGACTCGATTTGGGCCTCGTAGGGAACCAAGGTCGGTGTAGGTCCGGCCGGGGCCCGAACCTTCATGGATAATTTCGTGTCCCTCGCCAGCCCGGATGATAACAATGTCTCGCTCTTCGTCGAGGCCGCGAAACAGAGCGGTTAAGGGAACCTGCGCCGCTCGAGACAATCGCACCATTGTTGCAAGACTGGGGGCCGTCTGACCATGCTCTATCTTCGAGAGCATGCCTAGGGAAATGTCGGCTGACTCGGCGAACGCGGCCATGGTGACGCCCATGGCTTGGCGGAGCTCTCGAACTCGAGAACCGACAATCTGGCATACTTCGGTTGAGTCGAAACCGACGACGTCGTCGTGATCTTCAGATTGCGCTGCGGGCTCTGTCGTCACCATTGGGGTATTCCTGATTCGAACTAATCTCGGCTAACTAATCGCGTTGACTAATTGTGCTGCCTAATTGCATTGATTTATTGCATTGACTTATTGCATTGATTTAGACCGATTGGCTGAGACGGTGGTCAAAACCTTCGAATTAGTCGTTGCTAGTCAAGTGTAAACCCTTCAGCAATCAAACTACTGGCTTGTGTTACTAAACGGGATTGCTCGCTTTGTCGGGAAAGAAGCAAAAGTTGGCTCGTCGCATCAGCGTTTCGCAATCCGACGTACCGCAGGTTCGGCGGGCTAAACGTTTGGACACCAGCGGGAACAATGGCGATTCCTTGGCCGGATGCGACCAAGCCGAGAATTGTGGTGTACTCAGTTGCTTCGATGATCGGGTCGTACACCACCTGATGGTTAGAGAACAATGCCGTCAACTCAGTGTGAAGGCTAGGGGAGACATCGCGGTCGAAACCTAGAAACTCCTCACCTTGCAGTTGGGAGATAGAGGTTCTCTTTTGGTTAGCAAGCTTGTGGTCGACTGGCATAGCGAGGATCAGTCGCTCTTTCGAGATGAGTGTCGATTTGAGTTCCTGCGGGTTCCGGTTGGCTCGAGCGATCCCAAGGTCGATCTCGCCCCGAGTGAGTGCTTTGTATTGTTCGTCCGAGGACATGCTTCGAAGCTCGTATTCGACTGCAGGCCAGCGGGCTCGGTAGGCGCGCAAGAATCTGGGCATTACCTCGTAACTTGATGAGTCGACGAAGCCGATCCTGAGCCGACCGCCGTCGCCGCTGCTGTATTGGGCAAGCCGGCGCTCCAGCCCCTCGGCGTCGGTTATAAGCTTCAGCGCTTGGGGGTAGAACAAAGTGCCAGCCTCAGTCAGTTTCACCCGACGGGTACTGCGAGAGAAAAGCTCAACCCCGAGGTCCGTTTCTAGCTGGCGAATCTGTTGACTCAATGGGGGCTGCGCCATATGAAGGCGTTCGGCGGCCCGACCGAAGTGGAGTTCTTCGGCCACGACGGTGAAATAGCGGATTCGCTTCAGATTTAGCGTCATGGAGTTGTCCGATGCGACGGTGGTTATTAAGACGTAAGCAGTATGAATAATACTTGAATTGATACTTTCGTGCACACGGTGCTAGCGCCTACTATCAAACGATGGCATCAAAACCTCCGCGGTATTCCGCTGCAGGGTTGCTTACAAAGGGGGCGCGGGGGCAAACCTGGCCGCGCGTCTGGCGAGAAGTACCACTGCAGAAAAAGTACGACGTTGTAATCATCGGTGGTGGCGTTCACGGTCTGGCCACGGCCTATTACCTGGCCACCAACCACGGCATCACTAACGTTGCCGTATTGGACAAGGCGTATCTTGGCAGCGGCGGCTCTGGTCGCAACACTGCCATCGTTCGATCGAACTACCTAACCCCCGAAGGGGTTGCCTTTTACGATCGATCGTTAACGCTCTACAACTCGATGGCCGTCGACCTGAACATGAATGTGATGTTCTCAGAACGAGGGCACCTTACATTAGCTCACAACGACAGCGCCCTGCGGACGATGCATTGGCGAGCTGAAGTCAACAAGCTCCAAGACATCGATTCCAGCGTGATTGATCCGAACGAAATTAAGAAACTCGTTCCTAGCCTCGATACGTCTAACGAATCCAGGTACCCGATTTTGGGAGCGCTCTACCACCCTCCTGGCGGAATCATCCGCCACGATGCCGTTGTCTGGGGCTACGCCCGAGGCGCCGATCATCGTGGGGTTGAGATGCACCAAAAGACCGAAGTGCTCGACATTCTTGTCGAGGGCGGGGACGGACCGGACGGAAAAGGCCCTGGCGGTAAAGTAACTGGTGTCCGCACCAGCCGGGGCGATATTTCAGCACCAATCGTGGTGAACTGCACCGCAGGTTGGGCCACGCTCATCTCTGACATGGCCGGAGTTAAGCTACCGATCTCGACACGTCCACTGCAAGCGGCAGTAACCGAACCGGTAAAAGTGTTCCTTCCGGCAGTTGTCGTCTCTGGTTCGCTTCACGTCTATGTCAGCCAAACAGATCGAGGCGAGCTCGTCTTCGGCGCCGCGGTCGATCCCTATAACAACTACAACATTCGAGGTTCGCTCGATTTCACCGAAGGGTTGGCCGGGCACGTCTTGGAACTCATGCCCGGACTGTCTCGAATGCGACTGCTTCGTCAATGGGCTGGTCTGTGCGACATGACCCCGGATTATTCACCGGTCATGGGATTCACCCCAGTTGAAGGGTTCCTTTGTGACGTTGGCTGGGGAACCTATGGATTCAAAGCTGGCCCGGTAGCGGGCGAGACAATGGCCGAGTGTATTGCCACCAATTCAACCCCGAAGCTAATCGAGGCGTTCAAACTGGAGCGTTTCGCCGCCGGAAACCTAGTCGGCGAAAAGGGTGCAGCGGCCGTCGGTCACTAGCCCCAAAATGGCCATACGAAACAACGCGACTGAACAACGAGATCGAACTAGAGAGAGCTGCTGATGCTATTAGTACCGTGTCCGAATTGCGGACCAAGAAATTCGTCGGACCTGCACTATGTGGGCGAAGCACAAGCGAGGCCCAATCCGTCTGAAGCGACGCCGACAGAGTGGCGGGAATACCTCTATATGGAAGACAACCCGGCCGGATGGTTGCGAGAGAACTGGTACTGCCGTTCTGGCTGCCGTCAGTTCTTTACCCTTGAGCGCCACACCGGGTCGAACGAGTTTCGTAACCCGCCGATGCCAGGTAACAAAGTTGGAGGAAAAGCATGAGCGCTTCGGAACTAGGACGACTTGCGGCCCAGAGCGGTGAGGTAATTGACCGCACATCACCGATCCGATTCAACTGGAACGGTAATTCGCTTACCGGGTTCAAAGGCGACACGATAGCGTCGGCCCTAATGGCAAACGGTGAGCGGATCGTTTCCCGGTCGATGAAGTATCACCGACCTCGCGGCTACATGACCGCCGACTTCTGGGACCCGAACGGGTTTGTCCAAGTCGGAGACGACCCGAACGTGCGGTCTGGGCATCGGCTAATCGAAGATGGAATGACGATCGAGCCGCAAAACGTTTGGCCCTCGCTCGATCGAGATATCAAGGCTGCTAACGGGCTGGTAGGGCGGTTCCTCAGCGCCGGTTTTTACTACAAGACGTTTATCAAACCCCAAAAGCTGTGGCCAGCGTACGAGCGTGTGTTATCTACGTTCGCCCCCGGCGGCAAAGTCGATCTCGACACGCCGCACCGGTACCACGACAAGCGCTACACCCATCCCGATGTCGTTGTCGCCGGAGGCGGGCCAGCTGGAATGGCGGCCGCCGCCGCAGCGGCCGAAGTCGGGGCCAACGTTCTTCTGGTTGAACACGAACACCAGTTAGGCGGACATTTGTTGTGGGGGAGCGATGCCGATCGAGCAGTCGCAGCCGAATTGGCGAACCGAGTGTCTGCTGCTGGCGTTGAAGTGTTGACCAACACCACGCTCACCGGGCGCTATGAAGATAACTGGGTTGGCATTGTTCAGCGCAGTCACCCTCTGGCGGTAGAGCGACTAATTAAGGCCCGGGCCAAGATTTTGGTAGTTGCTCCCGGTTTGATTGAGCGGCCTTACGTATTCGCGGGCAACGACAAGCCTGGCGTGATGCTGTCCGGCGCAGTTCGGCGACTCGTAAACATGTACGGCGTTAAGCCGGGCGCTCGCGCTGTTGTGTTTACCGCCAACGCCGAAGGCGATGCTGCCGCCGCCGACCTCGATCGGGTCGGGATAGATGTTGCTCGCGTCGTCGACGCTCGCAACGGCGAGAACGTCGTGTCAGCTTCTGGTTCTTCAAAGTCGGTAAAATCGGTCAAGCTCGGCGATGGATCCGAGGTCGAAGCCGACCTGTTGGTAACAGCCACCGGCTGGACCGCTCCAACGTCGTTATTGAACATGGCGGGCGATCGCCCGGTCTACGACGAAGGATCAGCTCGGTTCTACCCGTCGGTTACCGTCGACAACGTTCTGTCTACTGGTGGCATCTCGGGAGACGGAAGCGTGGATGAGCTTGTGGCTCACGGTGAAGCAACCGGGCAGTTAGCAGCGGGCCGAGCTTCGGTAGTCAAACACCGAGTCCAAGCACTTACAGCTCGGTCAGTGCCGGTCGCTGGCCCCGAACCAGAATGGACTGCCGATTTCCGACCGGAACTTGGTCGGGACGATCATCCTGAACTGTTCCGATCGACCACTCATGGAATCGTCGACTTCTCTGAAGATGTCGGTTCGAAAGATCTGGTGGCCGCAGCGAAGGAAGGCTACGACTCGGTGGAGCTGTTGAAGCGCTATACCACGGCCACCATGGGCCCAGCTCAAGGCAAGTTAGAAACGGTTAACACAGTTGCCGTGCTAGCCGAGGCCCGAGGAGAGACTATCGAACAAGTCGGCACTACGGTGTGGCGTCCGCCTTATGTGCCGATCACCCTTGGCGGACTCGCCGGCCGAAACTTCGAACCGGTTCGAGTCTCGTCGATTCAGCCATGGCACGAAGCGAACGGTGTTACCCCGATCATTGCCGGCGCCTGGATTCGGCCGGAACACTACGGCAACCCGGCAGACGAAGTGAACAACACGAGAACTAACGTTGGTATCACCGACGTGACGCCCCTTGGCAAGCTCGACCTCCAAGGCCCAGATGTGCCGAAGCTGCTCAGCCAGCTTTACACCAACAAGTGGATGAAGCTACCGATCGGTTCAGTTCGGTACGGCCTCATGTGCGCCGAAGACGGAGTGGTTCTCGATGATGGCGTCACCGGCCGATTAGGTGAAGAGCACTACCTGATGACGACGACAAGTTCCGGTGCCGCTTCGATATGGGAGTGGGCCGAGAACTGGTTACAGACTGAGCACCCAGAGTGGCAGGTGCACGTCACGCCCGTGACCACCGGATACACCAGCATCAACGTGGCTGGGCCAAAGAGTCGAGAGCTGGTTGGCCGCCTGGTTGACGACGTCGACTTGTCGGCCGAAGCGTTCGACTACATGCGAGTCCGGACCGGCACTGTTGCTGGGGTCGAGAATTGCATCATGTGGCGAATCGGATTTACTGGCGAACTGTCGTTTGAGCTTCATGTTCCGTCCGGCTACGGACTCCACGTGTGGGAGACGCTCATGGCTGAGGGAGCTGATTTGGGAGTCAAGCCGTTTGGCCTTGAAGCCCAACGCATCATGCGGCTTGAGAAGGGCCACTTCATCGTTGGCCAAGATACCGATGGGCTCACCCAGGCCCCAGCTGTCGGAATGAACGCCTTGATCAAGCTCGACAAAGAAGACTTTGCTGGCAAAGCAGAGTTGGCTTGGGCTATGGAATCAGATCAAGTTCCCCATGTGGTTGCGATCCAGACCGTTGACCCAACAATCGTGCCGGGTGAGGCCTGCCAAATTCTTAAAGGCACGACTAACGAGATCGTTGGCCGAATCACGTCGTCTCGAATGTCACCAACCTTGAACCGCTCGGTTTGCCTTGGTCAGGTTGATACCGCTCATGCCGAGGCTGGCACCGAACTCACTGTGTTGCTCCGTAACGGTCAACGAATCAAGGCGAACGTAATGTCTCACCATGCCCACTTCGATCCTGAAGGAGAACGACTCCGTGGCTAACGCACCTACGACGTTTGAAAGCCCTGTCGTCACCGACTATTCCACTCGGCCGACAAATGCCTCTAGCGATGTGACCCTAACTGACGAGTCTTCGACATCGAAGATTTTGATCCGAGCTGGCAGTGAAACTGCGGCCGCTCAGCAGCTTGGGGTTCCATTCGGCTCGGCTCGCCAGTCAGGCACTGTTCTAGTCAGCGGTCAACGACCTTCTGAATGGCTGATCCTGGGGTCAGCTGAGGAAACAGATGCGTTCGTAGCCGCTCTTGATCTAACTGGTCATGTGAGCGTCGTCGATCACACCCACAGCCGAGCACTATTCAAGCTGTCTGGGGTCGGGAGCAAAGGCACGCTCGAGAAGATATGCGGCCTCGACTGGGACGACGCCATCACTCCCGATGGGGCAGTAGTTTCCGCATCGGTTGCGAAGGCGAACTGCGACATTGTCCGGTTCGACGCTGATGAGCCTGGCTATCTCTTGGCTTGTGATCGGTCGTTCGGGCAGTATCTGTTCGACGCCATCCTGGACGCCGGTGACGAGTTTGGAATCAACGTCGGCTAAATCTGGCAGAGCGAGATTTTGGCTCGCCGTTAGCCAAGAAACGTTTCAAGTGAATCGTCGAGCGCTTCAACCCAGGACGTGTGGTGGGCTGGAGCGACGGTACCAGTAACAGGGGACTGGTGCCCGTTGTCTCGGTACCCCATGATCGACTCCTTTTTGTGTTTCTTCCAGTTCTTGAATGTCTGGTCGATCAACCCGGTATCGAAGTTGGGGTAGTCGGTTTGTTCCATTAGATCCCTGGTGTAGGCGCCCTGAAAGTCGATCGCCCCGTAATCGTCAGCGATGTCGTCTTCGCTGGCCGCGAAATCAGCGATCCACTGAGCTTGCTCACCTTGGGAAGGTAATGTGATCCGTCCCATGATCACGTCGCGGGCGTACCACGCTTGGACGTCGAACATGTTGAACGTGTACCACTGGTCTTGCATGCCCAAATACATGAGCTTGTTGTTAGGTTGGAAAATAACTCCTCGGTAGAGCATTTCGGTTGCTAGACGATTCGTGGCGTGGAGCTTGAGATCGTCAGCCATGAACGGGAAATGATGTTTGTATCCGGTGCATGAGATGATGGCGTCAATCTCGGTCGATGTTCCGTCGGTGAAATGAGCGGTGCGACCTTCGAGGTGAGTGATGATCGGTTTCTCAGTTATACCTTCGGGCCAGTCAAAGCCCATTGGGCCGTTTCGAGAGGTGCAGGTGACCGACGCAGCCCCGTATTTCCAGCATTGGGAAGCAATGTCTTCGGCCGAGTAGCTAGCGCCCATGACTAGAACGTTCTGACCGCTGAATTCTGTGGCGTCACGGTAGTCGTGGGCGTGGATGATCCGGCCTGGGAACGTGTCGTATCCTGGGTATTCCGGCATATTAGGAAACGAGAAATGACCTGAAGCTACGATTACGTAATCGAACAGATCGTTAGTAGTCGATTGGGCGACATGGTCGTGGCTGACGATTGTGAACTGGTCGGTTGCCTGATCGAAGCTGACGTCGCGGACTGAGGTATTGAACCGAACGAGCTCCCGTATGTTGCTCTTCTCGGCTCGGCCCTTGATGTAGTCGGCCAGTACCGGGCGAGGTGGGAACGATCCAATTGGTCGACCGAAATGATCTTCGAAGCTGTAGTCGATGAACTCAAGGCATTCTTTGGGGCCGTTAGACCACAGGTATCGATACATGCTGGCGTGAACTGGTTCACCGTTTTCGTCGAGTCCGGTACGCCAGTTGTAGTTCCAGAGTCCGCCCCAGTCAGACTGTTTTTCGTAACAGACGATGTCAGGGATTTCGGTACCCTCGACGCTCTCATTGTCTCGGGCGGTGGCGAAGGCTCTTAGCTGCGAGAGGCCGCTTGGACCAGCCCCAATTATTGCTACTCGGGTCATGGTGGTGTCTTCCTGGTTCTAGTGCCTAGATTTTCTTCTAAAAAAACATCGTGGCCATCGGCAGCAATTGGACTGCAGACGGCCACGATGTGATCCCCCAACGGATTAGCTAAAAGAACTGAATTGCTACGACTGCGAACACAATGCACAACACTGAAAAGCCGAGAACAGCTAGTTCGAATTGTTTGTTATGAGTCTGCTTTTCTTGGAATTGTATTTGTCGACCTGCCATGACTAGTCCTTCCATTCTTCGGCTAGCTCAGCCGCTAAGCCTCGCATATGTCGGTCTTCGTTGGATGTGAGGTAGGCCAAAAAGCCAACGCTCAACAGAATGGCCAAGGCCACGATTATGGTTGATGCGGTATTGCCACCTGGCCCGAAGGTGAAATAGCCAGTCGCTCCGTCGGCTGCTGCTAGTGCTTCTTCCCAAGAGTCATAAGGAAACGAATCCATAGTGCTTGTCCTTTCGGTCGTTGGTTACCGGTCGGCTGACTGGCTAGTGGATGGTTTGTGTTCGGATGCGAGCGCCGTGGCATGGAGATCACGCCGTTTGCGGAGGCTCCAGTACGAGCAACTTCCGACCACGAGGTACATCACGACGATTGACAGAATCAACTGGGTCATGCTTCGACCTCTGCTTCTACTGCCGCTTTTATCGTTTCTTTCGTATCTCGTAAGTCGATCGTGGCGCCGCTGACTAGATCGCCGTATGCCTCCATGAGTACCGGTTGGGCCGCCGTCTCGGTTCCATCAGCTAGCACAATTGGCTCTTCGGTCTTTGCGAACTCGGGGTAGAAATCGCCACCGTATTCAGCGGCGTCCATGCCAAGAATCTCAACTTCGGGTGGGACCCGCAACAAGTTGAGTGCTTTCAGGATCGCACTGGCCCCGTAACCACTGAGGAACGCTAGTGGGAACAATGCGGCAACACCGACGACTTGGCCGAGCAGAGATGATTCGACGCCGTTAGGTCCGGTGGGGTAGCCGCTAGCGAACACGCCTACCAGTAGAACCCCAAGGAATCCGATGACTCCGTGTACGGCGACGGCGCCAACAGCATCATCGACTCGCATTTTCACTTCGATCAAGTTGCCGACGTACACGGCAACACCGGCGCTAAAGAAGGCCAGGATGACTACCAGCGATGGATGATAAACATCGGCGCCTGCTGATACTGCAATGACACCAGCAAGACCTCCGGACAGTGTCCAGAACGGATCCCCTTTGGAGAACAAGTAACCGCCTGCGAATCCGCCGGCGAAACCCATCGTGATAGTGAACGTGATGGCCGAAAGGGTCGCTGGGTTGAGATAGATGTTTCCCCAACCGGGCGCTTGGTCTTGGAAAATGGCCAGACAGGCGGCATAGAAAGCGTAGAAACCGGTGAAGATGATCATCAAGCCCATGAGCGTTAGGTGTAGATTGTGTGGCTTGAACGCTCGCGTTCCGCCTTCTCGGTCGTATTTGCCGATACGAGGCCCAAGGTTGAACAGGACACCGAGAGCGAAGATTCCAGCAATACCGTGGACTACGCCTGATGCGGCGAAATCGTGGTAGCCGAAGTGCAGTACGAGCCAACCACCGCTGCTCCAACCCCAGGCGGCGGCAATAACCCATACGACACCACCCATTAAGGCTGTTAGCCACAGGTAGGCGGAGAGTCGGATCCGTTCCAGTACCGAGCCCGACATGATCGAACCGGTGGTCCATGAGAATAGAACGAAGGCGGCCCAGAACACGCCGGTGATGTTGTCGGCTAAGTTCGGTCCCATTGACCCGTCCCATGGCAGACCGTAGCCTTCGGTGTCGGCGAATTTGAACCCGCCTTGCATTGAGAAGTAAATCCACCAACCGACGTAGTAGAACGTTGGCGTTACTACCGCGATGGTGAGAATGTTCTTCATCGCAGTTGCCATTACGTTCTTGCGGCGGCTGACGCCAGCTTCGTAGCTCATGAAGCCCACGTGCAACAGCCACATGATCGCGACCGTGAAGAAGTAATACGATTCCTGGAAAACCGTGAACGTCATGTCCACGGTGTCCTGTCCGAACATCATATGTGCCCCCTAATGGCTTTTGTATTGCTACCGGAACCCCCATCCCAGTACTGGCGAATCTAACACGATTGGTGTTACCGATGCCATAAGTAAGTCGAACATTGTTGTGGCTTACGCGACCATCTATGTGTTTTGTGTGCTCAACGCTGTAAGGCGTGAGCGTTGGCCAGGACCATTTCGAAGAAGGTTGCGAGCATTTGCCCAGGAGCTACGAAAATCTGACCCGGCAAAGAGGCGCGACAACTGACTACTGCTGCTGAACGAGCGCGACAACTAAGAAGCGGTGATGACCCTTAGCACCTTGCCGGTGCCGCCATCGATCTCGACGGTGGTGTGTTGGTCAAAGTCTTTGTCTTCGTCGTCGGACGGTATGGAGTATGAAATAGCCCACACTGGTCGGAGCCCGAAGCCTTGTCGGACTAGGCGGGCATCGGCGGTCTCAGGTTCGAACGGTACTTCAGGTCGACCGATCTCGATCGCTTCGTCTTTGGTGATATCAACGCCGTTGCCAGCCGTGAACTGGCCGGTTAGGCCGAGCGCTAACAAGACTGCACCGAGAACGATGAACAGTTTGGCCTGCCACGACATGGCCTTCGCTTTTTCTGCCATGCTTCGGGTCGAAGAGTCACCCAACTCGGCTGCTGGCCTGGTTGCCGAGGGTTGTTCGGTATCATTTGTCTCGCTCATAGTGCATGGCCTCGTTTGCGGTAGACAAGCCAGCCTCGTAGCAGGAGGTAGCCAGGAACGTGGAGAAGCGCTACGAACAGGAGCGCCCAGACAGTTTGCCGAATTGGGAATCGGTGCTCGCGAGTCTCCCAGAACGTCAGCGCTAGCGCTCCGAGCAGAAGACCAGCCAGAACCAGGTTATTTTGTGCCCCCACAAGGATCATCAACCCCATGGCTGCCAGAGCGTACTGGCTCGGGCCGCACTTGTCACGCCCGCTAGCTATCCGTCGGTGTCAATTTGGCGCTCTGAGTAGCCAAACATAGCTTTCGGCCGCTGGGCGACCGGATCATTGTTGAAGAGCTAGGAGAACCTGCTATTTACGTGTGGTCTGTCGCCTTGGGGTGATAGGATTTGGTGTCCCCTCGGGGCTATAGCTCAGTTGGTAGAGCGCTTCCATGGCATGGAAGAGGTCAGGGGTTCAATTCCCCTTAGCTCCACAGTTTCAGCCGATTCCTCGGCTGAATGGCAGCGGCATCCAAAGCGGTAGCGCCAGCGTCGATGACGACACCAGGCGGCGCCCGAAAAGCTGAATGCGACGTCGGCTCCGTCGGCGTGGACCAATCGCAACTGCGGCCAGGTCACCGCGGCGAAGGTTGGTTCTTAGTCTTTTCAGTAAGCCCAATCAGCGGAGGTTGTTTGACATTCTCCTACTTTCCTAGTCGTGAGCTGCCCCGGCGACGACTCAACTGACAGGGCAAGTTGGTTTTCCTTCGATAAGCATGGGCAGAAGTTTCTTGCGACGGCAGAGCACCGCGACAGGTCCGATTCTCGAACCAATTCCGAAAACAACGAGCGATAGTTTGTGACGGCCGCTGTGTTGGTTGAGGCTGCCGAAGGAATTTGCAGGCGAGTTTGTTGACATGAAACGACCCTCGGTTTTGGGGCCGAGGGTCGTTTCTTGGTTTCGTTTCTGCCGGAGCTAAGCCCGGTTAATCGTTGTTGTTTGGGGTTGCTAAGCGTTGATGGTTTTGCGGCGTCGCACGCCGAGCGTTGCCAGTCCGAAGCCTAGGCCGAGGAGTAGCATGCCAACCACCACGGTTGTGGTTGAGGTGGTGCCGGTGAACGCCAGCGGCTCGATACCGTTGTCTAGGCCTGCGTCAAGGTCGGGGACGTCGACGCCGGGTTGTACGTCAACAGAGATGATTCCGGCGGTGGTGAGGTTCAGTCCTTCTGGTGGGGTGAACTGCAGCTGATAGCTGCCGGGGGCCACGTTGAAGCTGTAGTCACCGTTTTCGTCGGTGATCGCGGTGATTGGGTTGCCGTCGGCGTCGAGAACAGGGTTCCCATCAGCGTCGAGTAGTTCAACGAGTACGCCTGCGTGAACGGTTTCGCCTTCGTCAAAGATGCCGTCGCCGTTGAGGTCGTCCCAAACGGTTCCAGCGATCATTTGCGTGCCGGTGTAATGGGAAGGGTCCGCATCAGCAACTGGCGCCAACGGCATACCGTCTTCACCAACAGCGGGCACGAAACTAGCCGGATCGGTTGGCCAGGTAGCGGGGTCGGCCGGGTCGCAACCACAGGTTGAAAAGTCTGGGGTGACTGGATCGCCTGATACTGATGAGTCGTTCATGTATGGCCCGCCAACAGCGGTACCGGTACCTTCACAAATCACAGACTGGCCAGGAAGAAGCAAGGCAATAACGTTCGAGCCACCGTCACAAGAAACTGCGACGCCTTCGCTGTCGGTTACCGCAGCGTTAGCAAGGGCAGTGGTGCCGGTGTTGGTGACAACATAGGTCCACGTGACGGTTGAACCGGCAGGAAGCATTTCGCCCGGCGCTTCATCAGAGTCAACACCATTAGTTGACTTCTCAATATCAATACCGGCACCTTCAGTAACGCCGGTGTAGTGGGACGGGTCAGCATCGGTTACTGGTGCGAGCGGAAGCCCGTCGTCACCGATCGCTGGTTGGAAGCTCGTGGCATCAGTCGGCCATGTCGTCGAGTCAGCTGGGTCGCAGCCACACGTTCCGAAGTCGGGGACAACCGGGTCACCAGAAACCGTTGAGTCGTTGGCGTAGGGGCCGCCAACGGCGACACCAGTTCCGGTACAAGTAACGGTCGCACTTGGAAGCAGTAGCGCTATCACGTTGGTACCGTCACCGCAGTCAACGACGACGCCTTGGCTATCAACCACGGTTGCGTTAGCCAACGCGGTTGGACCGGTGTTGGTTACGTCGTAGGTCCAAGTGACGGGTGAACCAACCAACAGGCTTTCACCCGGTGCTTCGTCAGACTGCACACCATTGGTTGATTTCTCAATATCGATACCGGCTTCGTCAGTGATACCGGTGTAGTTCGATGGATCGGCGTCAGTCACGGGAGCGACTGAGGTGCCGTCTGGGTTCAACAGGTCGCTGTATTCTTCAGCCGTTGTGGGCCAGGTTGCAGGATCGGTTGGGTCACAACCACAGGTAGCGAAGTCTGGCATCTGTGGTTGACCACTCACTGATGAGTTGTTGGTGTAGCCACCAACAACAGCCGGGCCGGTACCGGTACAGGTAGCAGACTGGCCGGGGAGCATGAACGGAATCACGTTCGGCGCTGACCCAGAAGGAACACACGTAATCGTGACTCCCTGGTCATCGGTGACAACAGCGTCAACCAAAGCGGTTGTGCCGGTGTTGACTACTTCATAGGTCCAGGTAACGGTTGATCCGGCGACAAGTTCTTCACCGGGCGCATCATCCGACTGGACACCGTTCGTAGTCTTCTCAATATCAATCGCCGGAGCGGCGCCGTTGTAGTGAGAGTCATCGGTATCTTCCACCGTGATTGGTTCACCAGTGGCTGGGTCAACATTTGGTGTCAACGCTCCGGCTGAGGTTGGCCACGACGCTGGATCGGTCGGATCGCAAACGCAGCTTCCCGCTGGCAATGAGGTTGGACCAGAAACGGTGGCGGTGTTTTCGTAGTTACCACCAGTAGCAACACCAGTTGCAGTACAGGTAACTGATTCGCCAGGTTGGAAGATGTCGATGATGTTATCGCCGCCAGTGTCGCCTAACGAAGCTTCACAAACCACGGTTAGTGTCGGATCAGAATCGGTTACGGTTGCTGGAGTGATCGGTAGTTGACCGGTATTGGTCACCACGTAGGTCCAGGTCACTTCGCCGCCAACCGGAATTGATGGACCAAACGTTGCGTCGGCCTGATCACCGTTGGTGTCTTTTTCAATATCGACGCCGACCTCGTTTGGAAGACCCCAATAGTGAGAAGGATCTTCGTCGCTGAGCGTTGCCGGGAACATGGATTCGCCAGTAACTGGATCAATCGGGGCCCCGTACCCGGCTGGGTCGGTTGGCCACGTAGAAGGGTCAGCTAAATCAATAGCTGGATCCAGTGGCCAGGTTGATTCGTCTTCAGGATCAAAGTCGGGGTCGTCAGGCCACGTTGTTGGGTCTGCAGGGTCGATCGCTGGGTCAACAGCGGTCGGCGTAACCGGTGTGCCGGTTACGGTCGAGTTGTTCGAGTACTGACCGGCCACAGCAACACCAGTGGCCTGGCA
>CALAJV010000038.1 GCA_937922805.1 uncultured Acidimicrobiales bacterium
AGTTGACCTTGGCTTTGAGCGTCCGGAGCGGCCACCAGCGCCAGACCTCACTCCTTGCAGCGCAATCCCAGAGTCCGAAATAGTCAACAGCCACGGAATATGTAGCGACGACCAAGGCGCCTGCCGACCATACGGCCGAGACGTCCAATACTTCCTACCCCCATGCCACCAATACCCCGGTGAGATAGTTGACCTTGGCTTTGAGCGTCCGGAGCGGCCACCAGCGCCAGACCTCACTCCTTGCAGTGCAATCCCAGAGTCCGAAATAGTCAACAGCCACGGAATATGTAGCGACGACGAAGGCGCCTGCCGACCATACGGCCAAGACGTCCAATACTTCCTACCCCCATGCCACCAATACCCTGATGACGCACCGATTCCCGATATCAACGAATTCGTCGGCATCGAAATGGACACAATCAAATCGACCATTAAGGATCAGCTTCCGGTAGATACGACCGAGCTGGAACTTCCGTCAAAAGAAAACTATGGGCAAAGGGTCGAACAAGCCTGTGACGATATGTTCGGTGGCACCATGCGAAGCAACGGTGCTTGCGTCGTATGTGCTGATCCCTTCATCTTCGATGGCTTTAGAGACGAGTTCACTGAATTCGGTCTGCAAACGGACAACCGGGCAATGGAGTGCACCGAAGTTTTCTTCTAAACCCACATTGAAAATCGGAAATTTCTACATGCCAATGTGCAAGCGGGTCCCAGGTCTCTCGATCTGGGACCCGACCCATTTTTGCACGAGCGACTCGATATCCCCAGAAGCTGCTGGGCCGGTCCGACCCGCAACTACGGGCCGAATTGCAAGCCAATACACAGCTAAATCACAGCAGTTCTAGCGAAATTCACAGGTTGTCCACACCCAGGGTATAAAGCTGTTGATTTAGGCCAAATGATCTCTTCGTCAATTAGGTCTTAAGGGAGGTCTTTTTTTCGTCGAAGCTATCGATAGGAGATTTTCTAAGATTTCTTCTAAAGTTTCCTGGCGATCCTGTCGAGAACTTCTTCTGTTATGGAGGACAACTTGAAGGATAAAGCCAACATGGGCGACACGAAGACCGGCAAAGCCACCACCTCGGCTTCCGCTAAATCAGCTGCCCCCGCCGCTGCTGAAGAAACAATGAGCGACAAAGATCGCGCCGAATTAAACGCACGTATTGAAGCAAATCTTCCCCTAGTAAAGCACGTAGTATTCCAGGTAGCCGTGCACTTTCCCCGCCACGTAGACCGAGAAGAACTCGCTCGAGCCGGTGCTCTTGGGCTAGTAGAAGCAGCCCGCCGATACGACGAAAGTCGGGGCGTTCCATTCGAACGTTTCGCCGCTCAACGAATACGGGGAGCCATTCTTGACTCGGTACGAGCCGCCGACTGGGCACCCCGATCGGTGCGACTGGTAGCTCGTCGACTAGAAGCAACCGAGCAGCAACTGGCAACTGAGCTGGGACGAGTTCCTAACTCGGATGAGATGGCTAAGGCCATGGGTATCTCTCACAAAGAACTAGCCCGCCTTCGGGACCGATTGTTCCGGTCAGTTGTCCTAGCGTTAGATCATGAAACCGGCGACGACTCTGACGAAGACCTTACTCTGGTCGACATGCTGAGCGACCGAAGTATGGCCGAACCATCGGAAGAGCTCGAAGTACGGGAGCTACACAACTACCTGCGTGATGCGGTGAAGCTCCTCCCAGAACGGCAACGGTTTGTAATCGTCGGATACTTCTTGGAGGGCAAGACTTCCCAAGATCTAGCTCGGTTCCTCGGGGTAACCGAATCTCGAGTATCTCAGCTCCGCAGCGAAGCCTTGAGCAACTTAAAGCTCGGAATCGAAGCGCAGTATGATCCTTCTGCCGACGAAATGCCCGTCGGTCGGGTAGCAAAACGTCAAGCCGCTTTCGTTGGAAAAATCAACGAAGCGTCTGACTGGAAGAACCGCCTGGATCGATGGGACTCAGAATACGACGTTCCGGAAGAACCACTCTTACCAGTTCGACGGGTTGCAGCCGCAACCCGATAGGTCTTCCGTGGACCGTAGATCATAAGTCGTGTTAACCGGTCGAAGGCTGACCACAACCAGCCTTCGACCGAACGACGTTTTGCTTCGCCAAATCGATCAGGTCGGAGTTGTTAGTTCGACCGACGCATCCCAGAGTTGTTGATCAACCTCGACCGGATCTTGCGGTGAGCGGTGACGACCCGGCAGTCGAGCACCCTGTTGTGTCGTGATTGATTCGATCAATCCGGAGAGCGAATCGTAAAAACGATCTCGCCCGTAACCCTCGGGATCGATAATGATGTAGAACTGACCGAGGTTATGAGGCGGACCCTCAGGAGTTTTTAGCGGAGGCACATCACTGCTCAGGCGCCCGCCGGTCAGCAACGCTCCGAGCACTTCCACCAACAGCCCAATTCCGTAACCCTTATATCCCCCCATGGAGACAAGTGAGCCTTTGAGGGCAGCGTCGGGATCTGTGGTCGGCATACCGTCGGCGTCGACCGCCCAACCCTCAGGGATAGATTCGCCCGCCGCCGACGCCATCGTTATTCGCCCGAGAGCGACAGCGCTGGTGCTGAAATCGAACTGAAAGGCAATCCCTCCCTCCCCATCGGGTACTGACATCGCTATCGGGTTAGTGCCAAGAACAGGAGTGGATCCGCCAGGAGGGGCAACCCGGGCGCTGGCGTTGGTCGAACCAATTGCCACCATGCCTGCGGCGGCCAAACGCTCAGTAAAGTAGCCGACAGCAGTTGCGGTCTCCGTGTGCTCGATGGCGTACCCGCAGATTCCGTTTGTCTTCGCAGCAGCAACCGCAGTATCGAAACCAGCATCGAACGCAGGCTGAGCGAAACCCAACTTTCCGTCGACTCGGACTGCGCCGGGGCGGTCAACAATTACTTCCGGTTCGGCGGTCCCGTTCACCCGTCCAGAGACTAAGTGGTGACAGTAGCTAGCCAAGTAGTAGAGCCCACAAATTCGGTTGCCATTACCCTCGGCCGTGGCCACCGCTTTGGCCACCGAAGCGGCCACCGTTGGCGAAGCACCGTTCGCTAACAACGCTTCGGTACTAGTGGATTCGATTGAGGCAAGGGAGACAGAAACCATATCGGAGGATTCTAGTCGTGGTGTTCAGCGGTGGTGTAGTGCTGAGCTAGCGGGTCGTTGCCGAAATCATTCAGCTGATCTCGCCAAACAGTGTGAACATGATTGCCAGAACGCTGGGCATTGTCATATTCAGCCAACAACCGTTTACCTTGAACTCGGTAGTAGTGCGGCGCGCCTACCTCGGTTCCGCCGGCCCATAAGAAGTGCAGTTGATCAAACTCGTCTTCGACTAGCGACATCTGTTCGTCCGCGACGTCATCGTGAATACGACCAACGTAGGTTGTAAGAAGTTGGCGAAGAATTTCTTGTTGATCGGATTCGAGATCACGGGCCGAGATGCCTTTCGGTTGAGTGGTGTAAGCCAAATCTCGCAGCACTTGCTCAGTGACACCTAGCGCTCGTTCTTCTCTCGTTTGCAACTCAGCTAGCCTGTTGTCGATCTCGGCTTCAAACCGGTTCCGCCAAATTAGCGGCAGGGGCAACGATTGATCGCCGTCAGACAGATGAGACCTATTGGCACCGACAAGATCCGTCGGTGCCACGTTCGAGCCCAACGCTTGATCAAACTGCGTTTGGTTCAGCGATCGCACAAGCTCGCGACCTAAATCTTCAACCCCGCCGAGAGGTCGATGAAGGTGTGGGCCGAGAAGCGGCACGCTGGCCGGATCGGCGCCCATGAAACACGGGGTGGATGAAACCACTTTGCCATCAGCGATCGTGAAATGAAGCGACAAGTGATGGCCGCCAAATCGCCAACCCCACGACTTAGCTCCAGGTTCACCAAACAACGAGAACCAATAAAGTAGCGGGTCACGACCGCGATCTCGGTCAAAGTCCACACTGAACCGCTCAACCTGGTCCAAAATATTTTCTTGACCCAAGATCAGCGCTGCGGTGTTGTAACCCGGTGTCGAAAGAGCAGTGGCCAACAATCGGTGCACAAGACGATGCTGGGCCGACGTTAAATCGGTTAGCGGCAAACCACCGTGATCAGTTGGCGTGTAAAACCACAAAAGCCGCTCTTCGTTCGACGGGAACGACCACTGGGCCGCTCTTCGCTGATCTTCGTTTAACGTCGAAATCAGTTGTACCACCGCATCGGCCATTTCGGCGGCAACGGCACCGTTGGCTCCGGTCATTTCCCGGGTCCGTAAAGTCCGAAGATGAAATCTGGGTCACCCGGTTCCCAAGTATTTTCTACTTGGGAACGATGGCCAATCACTCTGGTTCGTTCCAACAACTCTCTCCCTAGTTGCACTTGAGTTGGTTCAAACTCAGCGAGTGCAGTATCGATCGATTCATGTTTTTCGAATGCTCGGCTAAACGCCCACGCGTCATCGGCCGCTTTCGCTGTTCCGGCGGCGGCGTGGGGGCGAACGGCGAAAGCGGCGTCGCCCATTAGACAGACCCGATCGAATACAACTCGATCGACCTCAATATCGTAGATCACTTGAAGGAACGGCTGCTCTACTGCATCTACTAGTGACGCCAATATCGGAGGCAGGCGGCCTTGAGCCTGAGCCCTGAGTTCATCGACGTGGTGTTCCGCCACCAAACCGGGCGGTACCGACAGCTGACGACGCTGACCGTTTGAATCAGTTAGCAGGTCATCCAACTCTCCCCCCTCAAGATAATTCCGATACCAAACGAAGTTTATGAGTCGCTCACCTCGGTTGTTTGAGCCGTCAACGTTTGGAATCGGATAGACCAGAATATGGCTGTTGGCGTACACGTAGTAGGTAATGGCGTCGCCAAGCCGCTGCACTAATTCGGCGGATAAATCCGACTCCGACACCATGCCCCGCCAGGCGACGTATCCGGCGTAGCGAGGCTGCGCATCGGGGAGAAGGCGGGATCTGAACAGTGAGCCAATTCCATCGGCCGCTAACAAAAGATCGCCAGTGAACTCAAGGTCGTTGTCGAATTTGGCCCACGCCGATGTTTTGTCCGACCCAAAGTCGACACAGTGATGCCCGAGCAAGTACCGATCTCGGTCGAAGTGTTGAAGCAGCTCGCTATAGATTGTGTTCCATGAGCTAAACAGATAGTGATGTTGGCTGTCGTGGACAACAGAATTGTCGCGATTCAGATAGCGGATGTGCTGGGTTTCGACACTGATCGCGCTCACATCACACTTAGCTCGATCGACGAGGTACCGGTATGTTGTCTCCAACAAACCGATACCAGCGCCACGCTCTTCTAATTCTGACTTCGACCGTTCGAACACAGTCACATCGTGTCCGGCGTCGCGCAACAAACAGGCCGCGCTTAGCCCTCCAAGCGAGCCACCGATTATCCCGATTCGAGAACCTGTCAATTGGTTGGTCTTTACCCTGGTACGCCGAACGTTGCGATCTTGTCGACCTTGCACTCAAACAAGACCCGTGTTTCCTCAAAAGATGGGTCGCGAATAGCGTATTCATCACCAGCGTCTGCACCCATATACTTCGTCCAGATTCGGTTCAGTTGATCGGTCACCCATTGACCTTCTTCTGGGTCGCTCTCTTCGATTTCGCGCTCAACAGTTACTTTCAAACTCATCCAGTGATACATGTTCTCTGGATTCATGATCAGAATCGACACCTGTGGATTGTCTCGAATCCATGTGGTCTTCTTCCGGTGGCTGGCCACGTTGATAAGGACCTTGTCGCCCTCATAGTCGAACCACATTGGTGTGAGGTTTGGTCGCCCATCACCTCCCATTACCGCCATCACACAGGCCAACGGTTTATCCATCAGTTGTTTGTAGGTTTCATCCAGATCGCTAATCGAGTTGATCTGGGCTCGCTCACCTACCGTGAACTGGTTTGCTTGGACCCCTTCGCGGAGATCTAGAAACTTCGCTACTTGAACCATATTTGCGTCCCCTTGATGTTCTGCGTGAATAGAGACTAATCACCTCGAGTTACCTCAATCAAGTGGCGATACGAGCTCGGATCGATTCTGGCATCGAGCAATCTGGGTCTGTTCCAGTTTCCGGCCAGAGCAGTCCGAAGCTCATCGAGTGTTTCAACCACCGTTGCGTCAAGTCCAAAGCTTCGGGCAGTGGCGGCAAAATCGGTCAGGGTGTACCCGACAACGTTGCGATTGGCAAAGCCAGGCTTTTGCTTGATGTCGATCAAGCTAAGCGTGGCATCGTTGAAGACCACAACCGTTATCGGCAAATCAAGACGGACAATTGTTTCCAACTCGGCCAGCGTCATGCCGAGGCCGCCATCTCCAACAAAGCTGATTACAGATTCACCAGGCCTCGCCAACGCAGCGCCTATCGCGGCTGGGACTGAGTAGCCCATGGTGGCTAGACCATTGGAAATAAACAACCGAGCCGGATCGTGAACTGGCCAAAAAGGCATTACCGCCAAAAAGTGAGCGCCAGCATCGACGCAGACAGTAACTGGGTCAGGAGCGTGTTCGGCAACCATAGTTACAAGGTCGATCGGATCTAGACCGCTTTCGCTAGCGCCCAACCCGTCGCGGCCCGTCCCGTTACTCGTGTCGGATATATGGCCTCGTAATTTGCTACGAACCGACTCACGGTGCCTGGCCGCGGCGTCTTGCTTCCATTGATTCGACCCTTTCAACAAGCGCGTGCTCAACGTTGCTAAATCGCCGACGACTTCGGCCGCAATCGGCAAATAGGGATCTACTGTCGCGGCTAGAGCAAGCGAAACGACCGGGGCGTCATAGTTCCACGCTGATGGAATCGGTTCAACCATGTCGAGACCCACCGCTATGACTAAATCGGCCTGCTCCAGCAACGGGCGTTCGGATGCCCCGTTGGTGAAGAGCCCCGCATGTAGATCGTTTTCTGAACTGATTACACCGGTTGATTGGTAGGTAGACAAAACGGGGGCACCAAACGAAACAAGTGCTGATCTAATTTCGGCTGAACTCTCCAGCGTCGCCACTCCTACGATCACGACAGGCTTTGTGGCGTTTCGTACCTTGGCCTCGATCGCTTTCATCGCCGCATCATTCGCTACTAGTTCAGCTGTTTCCGGACGAATAACCACGTTGGACGTACCAATCGAACCAGCGTCTGCGTCGTAGTTGATGTGGACAGTTCCTCGAGGCCAACGAACGGCTTCAGCCACGACATTGGCTAAATCAGCGTCGGTGCTGTTGTTTCCAAACGTGATCGCACCAACGGTTACCGGAGCGAGCATTGCTCTTTGATCAAGCCGTTGGTGTGGTACTCGCTCCTGAGATGCTGAAGAAACGGTATCAGTTATAAGGACGAGGCTTTGTCGATCGAGCGTGGCCTGGGCCGCCCCATTGACCGCCGAGGCTGCTCCCGGCCCCCGGGTTACAACTACTGGAGCGGGTCGGTCGGTGATAGCACCGTAGGTCGCCGCCATGATGCACGCTGCTGTTTCGCCATGGGCCAGGATGAACCGAATAGCTTGATCCGACATCGCCTCGACTACATCGAGGTTAGGGCCGCCTCCCGGCACTCCGAAAGCGGTATCAGCTCGGGCCAGCCGAATGGCTGAAACGAGCCGGGTGGCGAGATTAGTGGCCATGCTCAGAATGTATAGCAGTCACAAGATCTGATAGGTAGTTGAATCTGTCGTGTCCGCTTGGCGAACTACCTGATCAAGTGTTCTAACGAAACAACACGGCCCCGAGGTTCAACAATGCAGTTAGCGCTATCGAACCGATCAGCATTGTCTTCCATGGGAAGAAAATCTTCACTCCGCTGCCGGCAGGCTCGTTTGGCTGGGATCGTCCGTTACTAGAAGCTGACTGTTCGAATGCTTGTTCCATTCGTTCGTGCAGTTTGTTCTCGGCGTTTCGGGTGGCCTTTGGAAACAATCGTGGCAACAAGTTTAGCGCAAGCGTAAGTCCGAGCGACAACACGATCGACGTCAGCAGCCAGTTCTCCATCGGATGAATTCTAGCGTTCGGCTTTGGTCTGCGTCGTTGTGCCCAAAATTTTGGCCACTCGATAGTGGGCTCACATGCATTCGACAACAACGGTTAGCCGAACGGTGTTTTACGGGTTCCCTAGATCGGGTTGAACAAGTTCAGCAGTTGCCGATTAGTCAGAACCGTTGCGTTGCGAATGGTGGCCGATGAGACTAAGTCTTGGTCATCGGTTACGACCGCGATAGACCATTTGGTTGGGTAGGCATCGATGAGTTCGTCGAGAGCCTGAATCGGGGCGGTCGGAGCCTTTGTTAGCCTGAGGCGCACACCTTTGGAAGCGTGCGTTGTGCCCTCGGGCCCCAGCCGACCGTCGAGCACTACATCGGGCGAGCATCCGGATTTGGTTGATAACTCGGCCAGGTAGGTAATCAGTGCCGATCTTTGATCGGTCAACGGAAAGCTTGGCCAACCTAACCCAGCAGCAGCATCGCCATCAACGAGGAGCACCACGTTAGGAGCCTCGACAACGAATCGGGCGACCGCATCGGGGTCCTCGGCAATGGCTTCCGGAATTTTGATAAATCGGCGTACTGCTGGCTCTGATATCGGTGGCAACGAAACAGGAAATGGGCCCGTTTCGACCTGCTTCACTTCTTGACGCCGCGACTCGCTGGCTACAACAAGTTGTCCTGGACCCGAACGTTCATCGCTGATTTGATCTTCGCCCGCTGGCGGAGCCTGACCGGCACCACCAGTAACTACCCGAAGATCGGGTCGCCTAGTGACGTTCGCCTCAAGACCATCTTGTTCGCGCTCTTGCTTCGTTACCGCTTCAATCTCGGTGTAAAGAGCGATGGCAGCAACGTCCAGCTGGTCACGGGCCGCCGTTAGCTGATCGCTTACCTCAGGTAGATCCGCAAGCGCGTCGCTCGTAGCTAGCTCGTCAAGGTGTTTCACTAAGTTGTTCATTAGCGCCGCCGACTCTGCACTTGAATCGATCAGCCGCTCATATGAGTAATTTTCTGTTGACACGACCCAATCCCTCGGCAGACTTAACAGCCCTTAGCTAGTCAACGGTTCTCTCAGCTTACCGTAAACCCGAATTCTCAACGAGTCGGTTTAGTAAGTCGTTTCCTGCCCGCAAGGCTACGAACTGTGCCATCTGACCTAGGTCGATGGCGGCGACGCCTAACTATTGGACCCAATCGCCGCAACAGTGGATAGCGAGATGGCTAATTCCTGTCGAACGCTACCGGGATGTCTTCGTAGTCGACGGTCCACAGTCGAGATCGAACTCCGTAGCTGCGCCACCCCAAGAGTCGTTGAGCTCGCTCGGACATGGTTTCGGCTGACTCCCAAGGGGTAGACAACGGCAACGCTTCTTCGGGCGTCAGCCAACCGAGGACAAACGAGACGTGCAACCCCAATCGCCAGTCGGTGGTCGTATTAGCCCCGCCATAGTGGATGACTCGACCGCTGTAGATCATGCCGTCGCCCGATTCCATCTCGGCGATTGCCGTTTGATCTTGCGCTGGTGCCTGTTGGTAGTCACCCCAGAGGTGGCTACCGGGCACGACTCGTGTTGCTCCATTGTCGGCAGTGAAATCGCCAAGCGCATACATGCAAGAAACTGTTACCTCGGGTGAGGTTGGCGTGCACAAAGTCATCCAATTGCCAGCGTCTCGATGCCACATCTGGTCCGACTCGCCAGGGCCTATGATCATCATCTGCCCGGTGTTCATCCAGTAGTCATCGCAGGACGGCAACAACACATGGTCGCACACGTCAATCATCATTTGTTGCAGCAAGATTTGTTCAAACGTCGGGCTGCGCCATCCAAGCCTGGTGAAACGTTTCGTTTGATGTCCCCAGAATTCGACGGTGCGATCACCGCCCGTCTTCGCTCCCGGCTCTTGAGATTCGACCTGGCCAGCAACGTCGGTCTTGAACTTTTCGATCGTGTCAGCGTCAAGCATCTGCTTGATAATCACGCCACCGTCGATCGCTAAATGATGAAGCACTTGCTCTTTGGAGGCATCGGGATCAAGACGAGCTAGTTCAACAACCATTGCTCCAGAGTAGGCGGAGGCTGACAAACTCCGAAAGCCAGCTACATCGCTAAGCGCCGTTCAACAGAATCAGCAACCCAGAGCTCGGAAGTGTCTCGACTACCCCACTGGCCTAGGTGTCGGCGCTTTCCGCCTCAAGGTCGTCTAGGAGAATTGAAAGTTGATCGAAGTTGGTTCGTTCCTGTGGTGACAGGTTGGCGACTGGATCTGCACCCTCAGGGTCAACCTTCAGGTCGAAGAACTCGACTCGTCCGTTAGAGAATTCAATCAATTTGTAGCGGTCGTTGCGAACGGTTCGCCCAACTGAGCGCGGCCTGCTTTCGGTTCCGAAAAGCTCTGTGTATAGGTAGGAGCTGGCACTTGAACCGCCGTCAATCACCGGTAGTAGGGAGTTCGAATCGATGGTGCGATCAGGTGGACCGCTGGTGGCCACATCAACTCCCGCCAGTTCCAAAATGGTGGAGAACAAGTCGACGGTTCCTGCTAGCTCAGTCGTGCGAGACCCTTTGTCTACTCCGGCTCCCCAGATCACCATGGGCACATGCACCCCGCCTTCATAGAGGCTTCCTTTTGCTTGGCCTCGCTCGGAGTTGCTCACTTGCGCCGGGTTTCCGTTGTCGCCGATGAAGATGACCGTTGTTCGCTCGCGCTCATCCGGTTCGATCGAGTCGAGAAGGCGGCCGACTTCGGAGTCGAGTGCCTCGATTGCTGCTGCGTAGTAGGCATCGGGGTTGGCTTCGATGTCAGCGGTGGTTCCAGATAGTTCGGCCGAGTGCAGTTCGTTGGGCGGCAGGTGAAACGGCGTGTGAGGTGCGTTAAACGCAACCCAGGCCAACCAAGGTTGGTTCTGTTGATCGATCCAATTGATTGTGTCGTCCACTATTTCGGTTGTTGCATAGTTCTCAACCTGTTGCGGTTGCCCGTCGACAACTTTTTCCCAACGTTCATAATCTCTAAGGCCGCCGGTTGGCACTCCGCTGAAATGGGACCACCCCATATCGTTCGGCGTGTCGTTGTCGCCCCCAAGGTGCCACTTGCCAAAATTGGCGTGGGTGTACCCAGATTCGGAAGCGTCGAGAGCGCGAGGAAGTGTCCACTCTCCGGCATCTATTTGAAGGCCGTTATCTCGAGTTGATTGTTCGCCGATGCCGGTACGGAAGCTGTGACGTCCAGTCAAAATCCCAGCTCGGGTCGGTGAGCAAATGGGGTTCGACCAAGCGTTCTCGAACACAATCCCTTGCTGGCAGAACTCGGCCATACGAGGAGCGGACGGAGCGTTCTCTGAGTAACAGACGCTCGACTCAACGCCGAGGTCATCGGCAATCAACAGCAAAATATTTGGTGATGCAACGGTGGTCGGATCGATCTGCTCCCTTTGTGATTCATCATCGGTTGAACTAAATGCCGGTTGTTCTGATGTGGTGTCTGATTGGGACTGGCTACCGCCGCCTGACGTACAACCTACGATGCTGAACAACAAGAGTGCGAGGATCGAACTCGAGATGGTGGCTCGGAACATTGGCGCAGTGTAACCCTCGGTCATCGACCTTAAACCCAACGCTGGTGGCCTTGGTCGAACAATCTCCTAGCCGCTCACCAGCGAACCTTCATCACATAATGTGATTGATGAGCCGAACATCGTTTAGCTAACAACTCATCAACCAATAGCTCCGTTGGAGCCAAGGTTGACGACCCGCCTTCTAGCGTCCGAAGCGTCGGTTGTTGCCGGGGCCGGGACCGGCCACCGAAGTTACTAACCGATCGGCGTTCGTGGAAAGCCATCGAGGGTCCGAAGCACAAGCCGACTATTCGTCTCTTCTACCCCGACATTTTCCCGCAGCTGCGTGAGTAAATCATCTAGCTCAGCAACATCACGAGCAACCACATACAGCTGCATATCGAATCGACCAGTCAGATGCATAGCGTCAACTACAGACTCCATCGCCAAAATCTGGGACTCAGCATCAGCGGTCAGAACCGAAGGTCCAAGACGAACATCGACGAGCGCTTCGATTGTTCGGCCAATGGCGGCAGCGTTGATGCGGATGCCGAATCCGTCGATGACCCCAGTCGACTCAAGGCGTCGGAGGCGTTCACGGGTTGCTGAAATACTCAGCGGGAGCTCTTCGGCGAGGTCCGTGATCGACATTCGACCATCGGTCGACAAGAGTGAGAGCATTTTGCGGTCAAGAGCGTCTATGGCCAACAATTATATGGCATATCATCAGCAACACCAGACAATTCAGCTGCCTTTGCGGTGATAGACCTCCGATACTTGTGTTATGGAAATCATCGTTCTCGGAATGGTATTCGGAATGCTCACCGTGGCCATGCCTGGTCCGATCAGCGTGTCGCTAGTTCAAGTAGCGAGCCTTCAAGGGCGATCATCGGGAGTGCGAGCTGCGGCCGGAATTGCTGGAGGAGACGCCATCCTGGCCCTAGTAGCCGTTGTCGTCGTCTCCATTGGCACCGGGCTTCCTAGCGAATTTTTCAATGGGGCCCAGCTCGTGACCGCAGCACTGTTGATGGGCTTCGGTGTTGTATTGCTGACTCGACCACTCGTGGTGCAAGAAAAGGCCTCGGCGGTGTCGCGTCCACTCCGTACGTTCCTTCTACTGACATCGCTGATGCCCACGGCGCTCGGAAGTTGGCTGGCACTGTTATCGGCAATGCCGTTCGCTACCGACCGCTCGGCGCTGATCGCTTTCGCCGTCGGCATCGTCATCGTCTCAGCCGTCTGGCATCCACTCCTTGGAATGAGCGCTGGAGTTGTTGGTCCCCGCCTCACTCCAAACCTTCTCAAGGTCGGGACTCGAGTTGGTGGCGTCGCCACGCTAGGCCTTGGAGCCTGGGCTCTTTTTGGTGCAAGTTTCTAGAACCCAACTTCGGGCCTTCTCCCCGTCTGCGGTAGATCTTGTGGGGACGCCTTTTAGCAAGAATGTCGTACGACTCCTTGCTAGATACACTGAACCGACGCCCAAGAGGGGTAGTTCATCAGAAGCGTTCAGAGGTGGGTCTTGAATGTGCAAAACGTGTCGCAAATTTTGGGTCGCTGATTCTTGCCATACGTGTGGACGATCAAATGAAGGATCATCTAGCGCTACTCGCGAGCGACTGCGCCGCCTACGGAAGCTAGCGTTCTCGTCGGCCTTGATCACGGGTGCCGGTGTTGTTGGTTTGACCGCCCAAGCTGACGCGGCACCTGGCGGCCATGACGGAAACGACGATAGCCCCAGCTATGACGGTGGCAACCGTATCGACTCAAACGACGAGAGAGCGGGCGACGATAGCCAACCTTCACCGACCGTTGAGAGCAGTCCTGCCGTTTTTGAACCGGTGAGTTCCGATCCGACAACAGATTCTCTCGCGCAGACAACGTTTGAGAGTCAGCCGGAAAACGAAGCCACGCCCGACATCAATGGCGACGGAATGGTTTCAATGGACGAAGCCATCGCCACCTCCCAACCCACATCCACCCCCACCCAAACCGAACAACCAACACCCACGCCCGAAATCGAAGGCGGCCTCGACATCGACGCCTCCGACATTGATCTGTTCGACATTGATCTTCCCGACGCCGATGAGCTGGCGCTCGGCGTCGACCTTTCCAGAGCCGATGAACCAACACCCGAACGTGAACACGTTGTCGACACACTGGACCAAGACCTGATTGACTTTGGAGGCCCTGGACCAACAATCGTTCAGAACAACCCGACACCAGCAAGCCCTGACGCCAACGCTACGTTCCTATCGCTTACATCCCAAATCGACACACTTCTACGCGATCAGTCGGCGAATCCCAACGCTGGGCCAACCGCTCAACAAGGCCCATCGATTATCAACGTTGATACACAAGACGTTGATACACAAGACGTTGATGCTCAAGATCAAGGCGAGCCCACCGCTGAAGCGCCGCTTCCCAACGGAGCTAGCGAGATTCTGGCCGCAGGAGATCAAGGTAGCGAGCCGTCCGATCAAGTTTTGTCGGCACCGTCGCAGAGCGAGGCTGATGCCAACGCCGCTGAGGTTGAGCCAACGGTGACAACGCCAGATCCCGTTCTCGACAAGTACGGAAAAGCGATCAGTGAACGAGCGCTGTCGGCCGCCGAGATTCAAAACATCCGACCCGACCAAATACACGTTTATCAAGCGGGAAAGCCCGGATGGGATGAGGCCATGCAAGCGGTCGACTTATTGCGAGACCTCGGGCGCTTAGGGGAGGCCGAGGCGTTGGAGACCGATCTGAAAGAGGGTCGGGTTTCGGCCTACCTAGGAAGAGTCACTGATCCAAGTTTTGCACTGAAGGACAACCTCATCGTCAATATCAACAGTGAGAGCCCCGAACAAGTTGCAAAAATTGTGCACGAAGCACTTCATATTCGTCAATATGTGTCGCCCGAACCGAATCCTGAGATCAAGGCCCACGCGCTCGAAACTGTGGCCCGGTTGAGCATCGACATTGAGAAAGACAAAGCAGCTCGGTTGACCCAACATAGAGCGGCCACGATTCAGTCTTTCTACCCACAGCTTTCGAATTACTCGGTCGACGAAGTCGCCTCTTGGCTTGCGTCTGAAATGGTCAAGGTTCTTCCAGAAGAAACGCCAAAAGAGTGGGAGCAGGCAAAGCAAGATCTCGAAGCCTTGATTCCAGATCTGTCCCTCGACGAGAACGCGAAGCAAGCCTTGATGGAGATGGGTGGAACCGGGCTAGATCCCGTGGTCGCCCCAGACGGCGAGATGCGAAGCGGCGACGTGGCGTTATCGAACGGGCCTAACGGAACATTCACAGTCAGCGAATACGTTCACGAGCGCAACGCTCGGGTGGAAAATACGATCCACAAGAACACAAGGCGCCAGGTAGGGAAGACGGTTTACAACTACAACGACAACTCAGTTGATACGTGGGATTACAACCTCGGAACCAAGACCACTATCTATCAGGATGGCACCAGCGTCGCGACCGAGTTTCGCCGGAATGGAACCGCTCAGCGAGTTACGATCGAACCAGACGGCACCGAGAACATAGAAGTATTTGTCTATACCGACGATGATCTACGCTGATTCATTGACGAGCACTGGCGCTGCAACCGCCGCAGCTTGCCCTGCACGCTAGATCGGCTTTGTCGTGTTGCCCGAACTGAATCGGTATTAATTCGGTTAGAAACTACTCGTAGTAGGCATGCGAAACTTTTTGAGAACGTTTGTTGCCTTCGTTTTGGTGTTGAGCTCACTGATTGCCGTTCCGGTCACTGAAGCCGACGCCAAAGCAAAACCGGTCGGCGCTACCGAAAAACCGGTTGTGGTAAAGATCGACAGCGGTCTAACGGGTCGTACTGTGAAGCCACCCGAAGTAGCTAAGAGTGGGCCTCGACCGATCGGCTATGTTGTTGGACCTCAAGGCGAGCCGGTTCCGTTTGTAACTAACGAGTTGGTTGTCGTTCTCGAAGACTTGGCCGCAGTCAACCGACTGGCAAAGCGACTCCGCGGTCGAGTGCTGTTGAGTTCTGCGCCGTCGAAACAGTCTGGGGCGCCGCGAACTCACCTCGTACAAGTCAATCCGACCTCGGTCAGTGTCGCTTCGCTAGGACCCGACCTGGCCGAGCTATCGGACGGGCCGGGCGCTCTTCGGGTTTCCAGCCGGCAAGGCGCTCAGCTTCTTGCTATCGCTGCTCGGGAAGCCGTGAACGGGCTAACCGTTGGCATCAACTGGATTGGGGAGCCATACGATATCGAATCGGGAGAGACGAGCGAGAGTCCGATTGGACCGGCTGGTTTTCCCTCTCCGCCGGGCGTTTATTCATCGGACGCGTTTGACTGGGCTCACCTCAACAACACCGGATCCGCGGCCTACGGGGTGACCGATGCCTGGCAGCTTCTAGAGGGCACCGGCTTGATCGAAAATCGGGTGAAGGTGGCGGCTCTCGACATGGGTTTCGATCCGGCCACAAACGGCGATTTTCCCGCATCAACGGTTGGGATTAGCACCGTTCCATTCAGAGACCCGCTGAGCAGCGCCAACTTAGCTCCGTGTTCCGCCAGTTTTCGTTGCCTATGGCACGGCACTGGCGTTATGAACACGATGGCTGGCGTGGTTGACAACCAAACTGGAGCGGCCGGCGTTGCCGGACCAGTCGCTGACCCGATAGCCATTTATACGTTTCTTGACCATTTCTCAACGGTTAACTCGCTGATCGTAGCGAGCAACAACGGCGCCAAGGTCGCCAACATGAGCTTCGGCGTGGATCTACCTGGCCGTCTTGGGTGGACGGCTTTGCCCCTTCAACTGACAACGGCAGCGCTGAGCAGGTCGATGGTTTTGGTAGCGGCGGCCGGGAACTCAGGAAGTGACGTCGACGCGACAATTTGTCTGCCATTTACGAGCTTCTGTGCTGAGCCAATTCTCGTCGCTCCCTGCGAGAACATCGGGGTGACTTGCGTCGGTGGCGTATCCCCTACCAGGACGGTCCGCCATTCAAGCTCCTCGTTTGGGGCCACCGACGTCGACTTGTTTGCTCCGTTCTGTGCGTTAACCGGCAAAATTCAATCATCTCCGGCTTTCACCCGTCTCACCTGTGGGACAAGCATTGCCGCACCATACGTATCTGGTGTGGTGGCGTTGATCTGGTCGGCTAACCCTGGGCTTAGTGCGAACGGGGTTCGGTCAGTTCTGCTCGGATCTGCCCAACGCTCAACCGATACAACCGTGGGTTCCATCGTCCAACCGGCGGCAGCTGTTAGACGAGCAATCAGCCAACCAGTTATTAGGATAACGAGACCAGATGAGGGCTCATCGACACCTGCTGGCTTTCAGCATTTCTTCGAAGCGTTCGCATTTGATGATGGTCGAGGCGACCGCCAGCTCGAATGGTCAGTTGATGGTCGTCGTATTTTCAACGACAATCGGCTGAGAGCGCAGACAGCGCCACTTCCTCCTGGCGAACACACCGTTACGGTGGTGGCTCGATACTCAGACCGAAGCACCGCTTCGGATACGGTCCGCTTCACCGTCCAGAATGAAGCACCCCGGATTGCAATCGTAACTCCGAGAAACGGGGCCACATTTAGCCAGACGTTCAGGTTCGACGCGATCGCCTCTAGCTCTGACAGGAACGAACGTCTAGACGATTCACAAATCGAGTGGTTTATCAACAGCGGTCGGTTCCCAGTAGCCCGTGGTCACGCTGCCACTATTCTCCTTCCGAGCCGTATCGCACGGTATGAACTGTGCGCAAGAGCCACCGACAGTCAAGGGGCAACCGGCGAGCACTGCATCTTTATCGCAAGGGGGCGATGATTGCTCGCTGACGAGCCAGGCCAGCGTCCGCACTAGTCCAAACAAAACGGCTCGCTTCGTTCTGGTCGTAGTTTTTCATCCCGATACTTACTACGGTTAAGACCGATCGCAGCAAGTACCTCAAACGGCTGCCTGAATAGGCTACGGGCAACCTTTGGTTGCGAGGTATAGCTATGGTTCACGGCAGAGTTTCAGCGAATACCGAACATCTCGCTGAGTTTGTTTTGCACGGCCAACCATATTTGACCGGCTTGGGCGGCACCGCTGGCGCCGTCCAAGCGGCTCGAATAGCTGCCAATCGGGCGCTTGGCTCGGGTAGCAGACCGGCGAAATCAGAGTTGTTGCTTGCTGGGTTGCAGGCCGACATCGCCAAGAATACTCAGTTCGTATCCGACATACATGACGCACTGCAAGCGTTCGGGATTTACAACGCTGGCATTGTCACCGCCAGCGTCGAGCAGATCGACAACGGCATAACTGCGTCGCCGCCCGACGATGAAAAACGTGAGCTCAACGGTGTCGAAGACGAACGGGCGGCTCGCCATCGAGTGGTGGCGGCGATGGAAGCCGGACTATCACCCGACGAATCTGGCCTTCCGGAGGAGTTCTTTCCCTGGAACTATCGGCTACTGCTAACTCAAGAGCGAGGCTTGGCCGAGTTGGCTGCCGACCGGGACGAGGCCGACGGATCTCGTTGGAACCCGTTTGATGGCAGTAGAGCTGATCGAAACCGACTCGACCGAGCAGCGAAAATGCAGCAGTCGGTCTACAACCAAACTGCAGCATCGCTTGGAGCTGATGGGTCTGGCCGGTTAACCAAGGTCGAAGCGATCGGTGCTCTTGGCGATTGGACTGGCGACCGAACGTGGGAGGGCGATCAGTACGGTGATTGGGTCAACGCGTACTACAACACAAATTTGGCCAAGAACGAAGCTGGGCAGGCAACGCTCAACCACCACGACTCAAGCGAGCTGGGAAACGAGTTCGCATTGATCGGCAAAGAACTCGCTATCGAACCGGAGACTGCCGTCAGCTTTTACAACAAAATCGGTGCTCAAGGTACGACCTATTTGCCTACTGCGCTGGTCGACTCAGTTAGCCGAACCGAGGGCGACTGGGAGCTTCACGGTGTGATGGCAGATTTTGGCACTGGGCTTGGTCACGCTTCAAGGCAACAGACGGCGGCCGGAGAAAACTTGCTTGGTTTCTCTGGTGGCGCACTTATAGCTGAGCCTCTCCCAACTCGGCCTGGCGACCCAATTGCGACTAACCATCCAGACACAGTTCGAAGTGCCAGCCCTAACGGACCGCGAGCTACCCACGAGATCTACCATCAGTCTTTTCTATTTGCCGCTGGCGACTTCAGCCCATCATTTTTGGCTGAGGCAACGGTGGAAACACTCGTTCAGGCCGATCACGACCCAACCAAAGCGGGCACCATTCACTCCTCCACTGGTAGGGGCGGCGCCATTCGTCATCGTGGCCGGGGCGAGGATCCTCGAAATATTCTGTTGGCTCGAAGTGGCGAACGGGTAGCCACGGCCGCTGCCGTTGTCGACAAATTGGATTCCGAAAACCGGGTTGATCTTCTGCTTTACCATAAGGTTCCGTTTCAGGCCGCCTATGTCGGCGACAACGCGTTCGCTCCAAAACTTGATCCTGATGTGCCGATCGCGAGGTTTCTTCAAACCGCTGGTTCCAACGACCGGGCTGCTCACCGACTAGTGAAAGAGGCGTCATGGGACTGGGATCGGTCGACCCCCGTTGCCGATACCCAGTTCAGTGATGTTGGTGTTGCGGCCGGGATGGACTCGATCTTGGCTCAGCACGCAACGTTGATGTATCCCGTGGGCAGTGTTGAACGGGTCGGTATCACCCAAACAACGATCAACGCCGACACCACTCCACGGGGGAGACCGAAAACGTTCGGTGATTCGGATCTGACAGCCGAAGAATGGAAGGCCGCTCATGGCAAGGTGCTTCACTTCGGCCAAGGGCGCCTTCTCAATCAGAAAGCGAAAGAGCTAGTTGTGCTATCAATTGACGGGGCAATGGTTGATGGCCGCTTCGACAATAGGTTGTCGGCGCCGTTCGCCACCTTTCTTGGCGGTATCGAGGCGGAAACGGTGGAGGGAATGTTCGCTCATAGTGCCCGGCTCGATGACGAAGCTCGGGAATATAACCGCCGGGTCAACACCACTGTTTCGGCCGGGATAGGACTAGCTGGCCTTGCTGGCCCTGGCATTTCGGCTGCGGCCGGAGCTGGAGGTAGTTTGCATACCTACTTTGATCCGTTCAGCATCCCCACCAACAACGAGCTTGAGACGTACCGGGACCAATATCAAGAACTGTCGTTCGTCCAGTCAGACCATTCAACCCAGTGGAGTAATGCGTTGAACAGCCGCTTTCTGATACACGCCGCCGAACGGGGAGAAATCGAAATTGTAGTTCCGGGTACTGCTGAACCGATGGCTGTTCCGCTTCGACGACCGGGCGATCACCTATTTGAATGGCAGCATCCAGATACGAAGGAATGGTCTGAGCTTCCGGTGGCTACCGACAGCAGAAACCGAGAATTTTTTGCCGGGACCGAAGTTGAACAGGTAATTGGTCAAGCGGGGGCAACACACCGCAACTACATGAACGGATTGTTGTATGCAACCGACAGCAAAGAAGATATTACTGAGCGCAGAATTGCCGGCAAAACCGATGAGCACATACAAATATATAGCCAACAGGTTGCGGTCAACCAGCGATTGGATGAGGCAGACGTGGGCGCAAAGGGTGCCCGACTCGACGATTGGTTGGCTGATGGTCAGTAGACAGAACACACACATCCAACGGTCACGATGGTTTGCAACCTACTTCGCACCCACTCTCGTTGCCGCTGTTGTCCTTTTTTCAAGCTGTAGTTTCGGTGGACCGGCGAAGATCGACGTTGAGTTTTTTGACACCGGGCAAAACCCTGGGCTGATGCAGACGGTTGAGGGCGGTTTTTGGGTGTTGGTTGACGGCGACAGCGAGTCGACCGAGTTTGTCTTCTTCGAAGACGAGTCGGACGATATCACGAGAAGGGTGCGATTCGGTTTCGTCAACCATTCGGCGATTCTCTTCGGCGAAAACACCGTTCATCTACGGTCACTTAACGTTATAGAAGGTATTCCTCAGGCCGAGACCATCACACCGGGAGACCAGGACGACCCGATCTCTCATTCGATCATCAAGTTCGACCTCGAATCGGAAAAACCCATAGTTCAATATCCGCTGGCGGCCAGACAGCTCGTACCGTGGTACATCACTGAGCGAGGGTTTTTCTGGTACGTCGACAGCGACGGCATGGGCAGAATTGATCTGCAGACGGGAGAGCACGAATCTTTCCAGGCGCCTCCTGGGAATAGTCTTTTGTATACCGACGGCTACTTGTGGATGTTCCACTTCCGGGGTATCGACCAATTCGATGAGCAGACGGGTGAGCTAGTTGAACGCTACCCAGTAGACCTTGATCACAGCGTTTTTAACTACCGACCATACGACGACAAATTTTGGATCTTCGGCCCAGACGAGGATGGGGTTCTCGTTGAAACCGAGTTCGATCCTGCGACGTTAACGGTGACACCTCCAGTCGGCCCTGCTCCCAGAGAGGCAATCGACACCGGCGACCATAGATGGGAGTGCTGTTACGGAGCACGAGAAAACGACCCGGAAGCGACCTGGATTTGGATTGACAACGAAACCGAAGAAGAACTCGGCCGGTATCGCTTTGACGGCTACACCCCAATGGCCGAATACAACGGCTACCTGTGGCTCAGCTCCGAAGCTGGTCTCGGCCGGGTTCCGCTCGACGTTTTGGAAACCCGGTGATCATTGGGCCGGCCGAGATGCCTCAACCGTGGTCGGTGCCACCGATCGTCGCTGGCCGCCAGGGGCCGACACGGCATCGATTAGTACCTGGTCTACGATGTCGGGCATGGAAACTGGAGGCGTCAACCCGCTCGGCGGGCCAGGTCAGCTTGGCCATAATACTGCACCGGTACCGCTACCTCCATTTGCTGCCCCACCAGCCCAGGTCAACTCGCCAGAGGTGGTATGGCCTTCGCCAACAGAGCCATCATCGCCAGCCAAGAAATCGCGGGGCCCGGGTTTTTGGATCCTACTAGTAACCGGGGTATTGGTGCTCGCCGCGGTCGGCCTACTTGCGATCGGCGTTGCTTTCAATGTGTGGTCGGGTTCTACCGCTTCAAAGAACGTTCCGGCAGATTCGGAACTATTGGCCTGCTACGGTCGAGACGGCTCCAAACAGCCGGTTCCGTGCAGCAGCACCCACTACTTCGAGGTGTATAGCGCTGCTCGGTATCCTGCCGACACACCATACCCGGGCGCGATCGCTCGGTCGGCAGGTCTCGAAATTTGCGAAGAAGATTTCGCGCTGCACACCGGTACCAGCTACTACGATCTCAGCTCCGACTTAAACTATTCGTTGGTCTTTCCGTCTGAGGATGAATGGAATGCGGGTGACCGACTAGTGCTGTGTGTTTTGCATCATCTCGAAAACCAGCCACTCCGTTAGAGACTACGGCTCAATAAGTCTCTACGCGGGCACGTGCTTAGTTGCTGCTTTCGAAGCTACTACTGCCGCGGTACAACACAAAGCAGTTAGGGCCACGAGCACAACGGTTATTCCAGACAGGCCAGCCCGAGTTCCGACCAGCCCTCCGATCGCGGTTATGAGCAGCGGTGTTGCCATCCCCGGATACGCGAGCAGATAGAAGGCAGAAGTAATCTTGCCCCGGTTAGCGTCGTCGGAAATTTGGCCAAGCAACGTCAAACAACCAGCTGAAAGTATCCCTGACGCGGCACCGAGTGACAGGGCGGCTGGCAGTAGTAAACCCCACCCGCCGCTGCCAAAGGCAACGGTGCCCGCGATGTAACCAGCAATTCCCAGGGTCATGCCAACCGGGAGGGCCCGCCGGGCCCCAATCCGGTTGACTACTGGTCGAGCCACGAACGCGCCCCACGCGGTCAGCGCTCCGGAGGAGCCGGCTAAAAGAACCTTTGATCCATCGATCGAGTCGCCCAACAAGACCGGGAACAGTGCGAACGCCGTACTAGGAAAGGCGAAGACCCATATGGCGGCTGGAACAATAACTAGCAGAAATGGCTTACGAGAAGCAGCTGGAACCCCAAGCCGAATCCGCAACGGGGCCGTCGGGTTTGGCGTGTGCGTTTCTCGAACTTTCCACAACAACGGAACCACTACAGCGGTTACGACGGCATGAATCACAAAGGGTACGACGAGAGGGTGGTCGAAATAACGTTCGTATAGCGCCGAAGAAACCGGCCCAAATCCGAACCCAAAGTAGCTGACCATAGTGGTAGTAACCGCCGCTCGGAGTTCGTTTCCTTCGCCGAAAAGTTCGATCATCCACGCGGCGGCCACCCCAATAACTGCCCCGCTAACAATGCCGAGCAACAATCGACCAGCGAGCAGCAATAAGAACGTGTCTCTGCCTGCTACTAGCACAAGCGAGGCCACGCCCGACAGAACAGTGAAAGGCAGAACCACCGGTTTTCGACCCAAACGATCCGATAGTGGCCCACCGGTCGCGAGAGCACAGAGAATACCGAGTACGTAGACGACGAAAATTCCAACGGTGGCACTGTCGCCAAGCGCAAGCCGATCCTTGTAGAGCACCAGAAATGGAGTGGACACATTAGTTCCCCAGGCGACAACGAAAATCGTGAGGCTAAGGCGCATTACCCCAGGCGAGAACTTAGCCAAGGTAGCCAACGTTTGTTGATCTGTCCGGAGAGCGATTTTTCGAATGTGGGTATCGAGAACGAATAGCAGGAGGGTAATCGAGAAGTATTGTCCTGACGCAATTGCTCGGAATCGTGGCGATTCCAACGCGAAAACGTGGCCTGATTAGAAGGTTTTTGAGGTTTTTCGAAATTATCGAAAAATCGCTGCAACTTTTCTCTCGCCTCGCCGCAACACATCCATGTCGAAGGAAATCCGTTCCTTCGGAGGCCCGATCCGATGTCGGGTGACAGGGACACAAAGAGGTCACGAAATGTCTAGCAACAAAGCAAAGAACACTAAATCAAAATCTTCCAAGTTGGGTCAGGCTGCGTTTCTCGCCAGCTTGGTCGCAACCTCAATCGTTGCACCATCCAGCGCAGCCTTTGCCCAAGAGGGTGGTGCGACTGCCGATGGCAACGCTGACGGTGTTGGCAATGGCCTCACTCAGGCGGAGCTTGAGCAAAGAGATTATGCGCGTCGCCAGATTCTCTACTGGACCACGGTTGGCCAGCAGACCAAATTTTCATCTATCGATCGTCAGGTGGTGGCGGACTACGTTAGAGCAACATCTGATGAGCTGCTGGCGGCCAGCCCCGATATTGAAACTGGCGAGTACTCCCAGCGGTTAACGACGATTTCAACGACACGGCTCGAAGCCTACGGGCCAGACACCGACCCTGACTTCGACTACGAGCACTTTAGCGACGCCGAAATATCGGCGTTCATAAAAGGAAAACTGCTCGACCAGTTCAACGTTACTCAAAACCAGGTAGACGCCATCGTCAACTCGCGAGCTACAAACATTCGAGCCGAAAACCCAGACATGGGCCAAGAGGATTTCCTCGACGAACTCTGGATTCAGTCACGGACTGCTGTTGTCAACCTCATGACGGCGAACAACGACGCAACGCCAGACGCTTTTGGTGAACCCGAGGAACTCGATGGCAGCACTATCGCATCGAATGACCAGATCAAACGCATGATCTACGACCAGATGATCAAAGAAGATGTCGTAATCAAGCACAAGTACATCAATCCTCTTGTCAATGATGAGTTTGCCGAATACATCGCAATCGTTCCTCATGCCACTAGCGAACAAAAGTTGTCGTTCGTTACGAATCAGGTCCGAATCGAACTAGGTAAGGCGACCGATGCTGGCACCGGTATCGCTGCCATTGAAGACTCAGGGCTTCGAGGCAACACGGCTGTAGTAGCGAGAGACATCACGATTGACCTATCGGCCCAGTACCCGCAGATCGGTGGGGAGCGAATTGCGCGAATCACGGTCGCCACCATGCGACAGAGCCTCGCAACCGACTTTGATTCAAGAAACGAAGCTAAAGTCTACGCCGCAGTGCGTGACGCAGTCGAGCCTACGGTAGATGCTCGCCTACGGTCCATTCAAGAATCAGAGTTCGGCGGGGTTGAGGCACCACCCGTAGCGACACCAGATAGCAATCTCGATTTAGTACCTGGGCTCGGAGAATCGCACCCAGACCTTGAAGAGGGAGAAAACTTCTTTCGCTTGGGCGACGTAGACGTAGTTGTGGTCGTCAAAGACGGGGTGGTTATTGGGATCCAATCGACCTATGAAGATCGAATCGAGGAGCGGTTCATCGACGGCAACGGCAACCCGCAGCTCGTGATTCGTACCCCAGAAGGGATACGAGTGTCGAGAACCTACATCGATGCGAACGGCAACCAGAGAACCGACTACTACGACGAGACCGGTGAGAACGTAGTGGGCTCAACTGGTGTCGGTGACAACGGTGTATCGGAAACTGCTGCAGTGGAGGAAGATCGCCCAGCATTCGGCGACGGGATCGAATGGGAACCAAACAAGGTATACACATACCAAGATTCCCTCCGCAATGATGTGCAAGCCTTTACCGACGATGACGGCCTTGTGTTTAGGGTAGTCGTGTCCTACGGCGGCGAAGTTGTTCGTATTACTGACAGCGGGGGCACCTGGCATAACCCTGACTTCGACCCTTCAACCGGAGATGCTGAGGCCGGGGCTCCAACTATGTTGCCGACACTCAACGGCACCACTATCGAATGGGAAGGCGACGGCTGGTGGCAAGTACAAGATGTCAACAACGGTTTCGCCACCGTATGCGAAGGTGAAATCAACTCTTGCGAGGTAAGCCCAGGCGGTTCGTACCAAGTAATCAGTCACCTGTCGGGACGGACCTGGAACTTTACTGTCCCCGGAGCAGCACCTGAGGAAGAGGCAGCACCAGAAGAAGAAGCATCTCCAGAGGCAGCACCTGAAGAAGAAGCAGCACCTGAAGAAGCTCCCGCTACTAGTGAAGCACCAACCCTAGACGGCCGAACCATCAACATGTCAGGCGACGGCTGGTGGCAAGTACAAGATGTCGATAACGACTTCGCTACCTTGTGCGAGGGTGAAATCGATTCCTGCGAAGTGTCGGCTGGCGGCAACTTCCAGGTGATCAACCACACAACCGGCGATCACTGGCGCTTCTCGACCGCACCAGAACAAGAAGCTGAACCAGCACCGGAAGAAGAAGCACCAGAGGCAGCTCCAGAACAGGAAGCGGCACCAGAGGCAGCCCCAGAACCGGAACCAGAACCAGAGGAAGCGCCGGAACCAGCAGCACCAGCAGCTAGTGAAGCACCGACGCTAACCGGCACAACCATCAACATGTCAGGCGACGGCTGGTGGCTAGTACA
>CALAJV010000039.1 GCA_937922805.1 uncultured Acidimicrobiales bacterium
GTGCTAACAGGCAAGATATGGTGGGTGATGACGGGTTCGAACCGCCGACCCCCTCCTTGTAAGGGAGATGCTCTACCAACTGAGCTAATCACCCATATCTTCATACCTGTTCACTGCGGGCACCCTGTTAAGAGTGGTGGGTGATGACGGGTTCGAACCGCCGACCCCCTCCTTGTAAGGGAGGTGCTCTAGCCAGCTGAGCTAAACGCCCTAGGTTGTACGTAGTTACCTAAGCACGAGGGCCAAGTCTACACAGTTCTGACACGACGCACTCATCTTTCTTCACCTTCCTGCAACCGAACGGAAACCGACATCTCCCAGCTTGTTTCGTACAATTATAAATGTGCCTGCATCGATCAAAAACCGATCTACCGCCATTGTGCTCATTGCCCTTGGCGTAATCGGTGCTCTTATGTTCGGCGCAGCGCAGGGCAGTTTCGCTTCTACTCCCCTTCCTGACGGAGCCGGAAAAATCGAAGTGGCGGGCGAACTGTACGAGTTCGCTACTGATACCTGCAGTATCACCGACGATGGATTCGTTGCCTCTGGGCCAGGTATTGCTGATGGTCAACGGTTTTGGGTAGCAGCATCGAACGACAGTATCGATATTGCGGTAGGGCAAGAATCGATTGCTGAGGCCCCCGACGACGATCAACTTTGGTTGACGAGCTTCAATGACGTTTCGTGGAGTGCCGAAAGCTCCCGTCTTTCCGCCTCAGCGAACATGCATGACGACCGGTTAGATAACCCCGCTCAATATCGTGCGGTTCTCTCGGTTAACTGCACCCCATCGGCATAACCCCAGCTCAACCGCCTCTTTAGCCTGCGTTGTGAATGCACTAAGTTTCTAGCGACCTAGCTACCAATCACGCTGCATTTCTAATAGCTGTTCTAACAACCTGGCCGATCCGGCGACAATAGGCCCCCGTCGAGCTTGCGGATCGAGCACAACAAGCTGCTCCCCGCCGCTATCAACCGCCCGAACGCCCATCTCGTCACAAACAAGGAGGGCACCCAAATAGTCCCATACTCCGTGGGCTCGGTCGATATCGACATAGGCGTCGAAAGAGCCGCTAGCTACTGCACACATGTCGAGGGCTGCGGCGCCGTAGGTTCGGTATTGAGCCCAGCCGCCGTGGCTGGGCGGCAAACCAGAAAATGCCACTATTGCTTCGCCCAGTTCTTCGCATCGGGTTGGGCGCAACGTTACTTCTTCTGACTCGGCCCCCTCCCCTCGGATAGCCCGGAACCGGTCACCAGTGGCCAAATTGGCCACTAGCGAAACCAGAGGGCCATCGCTATCGACGGCACACAAGCTCGAGGCGTACCATGGCAGAGCGCGAGATCCGTTAGTTGAACCATCTACCGGGTCGACGACGATCGTTACTTTACCCTCACCAACTAACCCTGATTCTTCGCTCAAAACGGCGAATCCTGCGTCAAGTAGACGAGGCACGATAATGTCGTCGGCCACAACATCGTGGTTGTACTGGGTTGGCCGCTGTCCCGAAAGCCCCCAATCTGAGAGCTCGGATAAAGCGCCGACGACCTCAGTCACAAGATCATCGAACAAATCAAGGGTTTGGTAGCGGTCCACGGCTCCCCAGGGTAGTGGCGACTAGGTGTACGACTCAGATAGTGACAAAATTGGCCACTATGAGTTGATGAGGCTTCTGCTCTCTACAATCTTGTCGATACCGGTTTGGAGACTAGAAACTTGGCCATCATCGATATACCCGGCTTTGTCGCTGACATTAAAGACCACGCCATCGATCACCAGTTTCATATTCACGACGAGCGCCACTTTATCGAAACGTACTCAATGCGCCAGGCGTGGGAAGTCGACCTTCACCCTGAGCAAGCTTGTGGCGGCCCCTTAGATCTCCACCTGTCGATAGATCTCGATCCTCGCATAGTGCATAGCTTCGAAGACCAGATTCTGGAACTACCAGAGGAAATTAGTCCGACGACGGGACTGTCGATTCCTCTTGTCTTTACCTGGGTGTTGCCGCCTTTGAGCGACCCACCTGATCTTCTCGTATTGGCGACCGATCTGGCCGGCGTAGGCGGTGCCGACCTCCCTTTGAAAGTGGCAGCGATAGATTCGACCGTTGAAGTGACCGACGCGTCAGAACGGACGCTGTCGATAACGGCTGCAATCGACCTTGATCTCGACGATCTTTTCATGCGCCGAACGTCGCTTTGCGAGATTTTCGACCGGTGTTACGAAGTCAGCGCTTTTCTGCTCGATCGGGCACCGGTTTGGCTTGGGGACCTCTAGCGCTATCTATCTAGGGCTGTTCATCTAGCGCTGGCCTTTCTGGGGAGGTATGTCTCATCACCTTGGGGCTGTAGCAAATCCCAGGTGTTCCCGAACGGGTCCGTGAACACGGCAACAGTTCCATAGGGTTCATTTCTCGGCGACTCTAAGAACTCGACGCCAAGACTCGAATACAGCTTGTAGTCTCGCTCGAAATCATCAGAGTAGAGAAAGAATCCGACTCGGCCCCCAGTCTGGTTGCCAATCGCTGCCCGTTGGGTTTCGTTCGCTGCCCGGGCCAACAACAAACCAGTCGAACCTTCGCCCTTCGGCCGGACCACGACCCATCGCTTGTCTTGGTTGGCGATATAGGTGTCTTCCACCAGTTCAAATCCCAATACCGAAACGTAGAACGAAATAGCTTTGTCGTAGTCGTCGACGACTAAAGTAACCAGCGCAATGTTCTGTGACATACCAATAATGACGATATCGGAGTCGTTGACTCGCACGAAGCTCAGCCGGTTCGGTTACGGTTTTTGATGTGAGTAAGACACCGTTCTCAACTGAGCAGGCCCAGGCCGAAGTCGACAAGCTCACCGCTCAGCTCAACATCCCCGATGAGCTACCAATTAGCGAACGGCAAGATGAAATCGTGCAAGCTATCCGAGATCATCAGGTGGTGATCGTGGCCGGTGAAACCGGATCAGGCAAAAGCACGCAACTGCCAAAGCTCTGCCTAGAGGCGGGGCGAGGAGTTGTCGGTCGAATCGGCCACACCCAACCTCGCCGCTTAGCGGCTCGGTCAATAGCTGAGCGGATCGCCGAAGAGACAAAAAGTGAGCTTGGCTACGGCGTCGGGTACGCCTTTCGATTCAACGATCGAGTCAAACCTCAGACCCGAATAAAGTTGATGACCGATGGCATCTTGTTGGCCGAACTTCAACGAGATCGGCTGCTTCGTCAATACGACACGTTGATCATCGACGAAGCTCATGAACGAAGCCTCAATATTGATTTCATTCTCGGTTACCTCTATCAGCTACTCCCCCGTCGACCAGACCTAAAAGTCGTTATCACCTCAGCCACCATCGACACCGATAGGTTCTCGGCCCATTTTGATGATGCTCCAGTAATTGAGGTTTCGGGCCGGACCTATCCGGTTGATATTCGCTATCGCGAACCTCACGGCGACAGCTCCCAGGTGGAGCAAATCTGTGACGCTGTCACCGAACTTATCCCTGAAGGCAACGGCGACATTCTGATCTTCTTGCCAGGAGAACGCGACATTCGCGAAACCGCCGGCGGACTCGAGGACTTGAACCTGGACGGAGTCGAGATCTTCCCCCTTTACGCCCGACTGTCATCAGCCGAGCAACATCGGGTGTTCTCCTCACATCGAGGTCGGCGGATAGTTCTCGCCACCAACGTAGCCGAAACCTCGGTGACTGTTCCCGGGATCCGTTACGTTATCGACCCTGGAACAGCTCGGATCTCTCGGTACAGCCACCGGACTAAAGTCCAGCGGCTCCCAATTGAAGCGGTCTCCCAAGCTTCAGCTAGTCAGCGAGCGGGTCGCTGCGGCCGCGTTGGGCCCGGAATCTGCATTCGGCTCTACAGCCTTGAAGATTTCGACAACCGAGAAGAATTCACCGAACCAGAGATCAAAAGAACCAACCTTGCCTCAGTGATCCTGCAAATGGCCTCGATTGGACTTGGGGATGTTGCCACCTTTCCGTTCGTCGAACGGCCCGATCAGCGAAATATAAACGATGGCATCCAACTCCTAGAGGAACTCGATGCGCTCGACCCCGGACACGAGGGCACCAAGAAATGGCTGACCCCGACCGGACGGGAACTAGCCAAGCTTCCCGTCGACCCCCGATTCGGTCGAATGATTCTCGAAGCAGCCGATAACGGCGCCCTCGACGAAGTGATGATCATTACCTCGGGGCTCTCAATCCAAGATCCAAGAGAGCGACCGCAAGATAACCAGCAGGCCGCCGATGAACAACACCAACGTTACGCCCATGAGAGTTCCGATTTTCTCACCCTCGTCAACCTCTGGCGATATCTGGAACAGCAACGAGCCGATAAGTCGAACAGCGCGTTTCGTCGTCAATGTCGCCGGGAGTTCCTGAACTACAACCGAATCCGCGAGTGGCAGGATATATACCGCCAGCTAGCTCGTACCACCAAAGACCTTGGCTACTCCCGTAGCGGCAACCGGGCAAAAGATGACACCATTCACCAGGCGCTACTCGCCGGCCTGTTGTCGCAGATCGGATTCAAGGACCAGAAATCGGTTAAGAAGCAAGCCAACGGACGGCAAGGTCGACCTCAGATCGAATTCCTCGGGGCCCGCAACACCAAGTTCGTTATTGGTCGAGGATCAGCGTTATCTAAGAAGCCGCCGAACTGGGTAATGGCGGCAGAACTGATGGAAACCAATCGACTATGGGCCCGAATGGTGGCCCAAATCGACCCGGCTTGGGTGGAGCGCCTGTGCGGCCATGTCGACAAACGAACTTACACTGAGCCAACCTGGGATCCGGCTCAGGGCAACGCGACCACGAGAGAGCGGATAACTCTGTACGGCCTCCCGTTGGCCGCCAACCGCCGCATTACCGTGGCGAGTGTCAATCCTGAGTTGGCCCGCGAGCTGTTCATCCACCACGGTTTGGTGCTTCGGGAGTGGTCCGACGATCATGTGTTCACCAACCACGACTTCTACCAATCGAACGACAATCTAATACAAGATGTCGAAGAGCTTGAAGCTCGGGCTCGACGGCGGGATCTGCTTGTCGAACAGCAGGCTCGCTATCAGTTCTTCGATGATCGACTCCCTCCCGATATCTCCTCCGCCGCCCACTTCAACAAATGGTGGAAGAAGAAGAGGAAACAAGATCCCGACCTGTTGAAGCTCAGCTTGTCTGACTTGGTAGCTGACCACAGCGACCTTATCGACGAAACCCAATTCCCGACCCGCTGGTACCACGATGGAATAGATCTTGAGCTGGCCTACGAGTTCGATTCTGGCAGCGACCTTGACGGCCTCAGCGTTCATGTTCCAATTGAGGTACTTAACCAACTAGAACCAGAACCCTTCGAATGGTCAGTTCCGGGATTTAGAACAGAATTGATCACCACGTTGGCCCGATCGTTACCCAAGACAACGCGAAAAGCATTGCTACCAATGACTGAATCGGTGTCGGCGGTGCTTCCAGATCTTGACCCGTCAACCGGTGGTCTCCTTGGTTCGTTGGCAACCGCACTTGGTAGGCGAGCCGGGGTGGTTATCAACCCGACAGAATTCGATCTGACCAAACTTCCATCTCATCTTCGACCGACGTTTCGAGTGATCAATGCAGATCGGGAGTTACTAGCCGAGGGGAAAGACCTACGAGCTCTTCAGGGCCTAATGGTCGAACGAGTAAAGGCGAGCCTCTCTGAATTGGCCCAGGACTCACCATCAGCCTCACTTGAACGATCGGGGCTTCGAACCTGGGATTTCGAAGACCTCCCTCAAACTTTGACCGCCGAGGTAGCGACCGCTGGAGTAACCCAGCCGATCCGAGCGTTTCCAGCTTTAGTCGATGAAGGTAGCTCGGTAGCAATCCGCCTATTGGCCTCAGCCGACGAGCAACACGAAGCCATGTGGAGTGGAACCCGCCGGCTCCTCCGGTTCGCCATCTCTTCACCAGTCAAGGTCCTCGATGGTCTCGTCGACCACAACACGAAACTGCACCTAGCGACCGGGCCCATTCAGTCGAAAGCGGAGTGGTACAACGACGCTATCGATTGCGCTTTAGACGAAACAATCGCTCAACAAGGCGGCCCAGCTTGGACCGCAACCGGATTCGAACGACTGACGTTGGCCGCCCAGAAGCATTCTCAACCGGCGTTAGCCAAGATGGCAGCCGACATGGCAGGCATCATCACGAGCTACCGTCAAGCTCAAGATCTCCTAGCCGCTCTCGAAAAACAGACAACGATCAAACAATCGGTACTCGATATTCAAGCCCACCTCGGACGGCTCGCATACCCAGGTCTGATGACCGGTGTCGGATTTGATCGGACCGGAGACGTCGCCCGCTACATCAAAGCAATATCGTTTCGACTAGAGACACTGCGAGAGAACCCGCAACGAGATCTGCTAGCGGCAGCCGAATGTGTGAAAGTCGAAGCAACCTATCGAGCACTAGTAGCTGAGCACGGTCTTTTACCTGAGATAGAAGAGGCAACCTGGATGATTGAAGAGCTACGAGTAGCTCAATTCGCCCAACACCTTCGCAAAAAAGAGTCCGATGGCAAAGTCAAAAAGGTGAGCGCCAATCGAGTCGCCCGCCACCTCGCTTCGATTAGCTAACTCGTGGCATTCTGGAACACCGAAACGGCATAGGGTCCATCGTCGTAGGGTTCTTCGTCCCAAGTTGCGAAAAGCTCGAGCATGACTAACCCCGCTGCTTCACACCATCGCCGATGAATGTCAGGGTCATAACCAGGGGCTGACCCAGAGCCAGCAACGAACAAGCCGCCTGGCTTCAAGTGGCTCACCAAGTTACTGATCGCTGCTTGTCTATCGTCATCTTTGGCGTAGACCAAAACGTTTCCAGCCAGCGCGACCATGTCAAAGCGATCCGCTATTTGGATCGTCGACAGGTTGCCGAGCTCCCAACGAACGCGCTGCGACAACTCGGGATTAGCATCAGTTTTGGGCCAGGCCAGAGCTAACATATCGGGGTCGTTATCGACGCCGACCAAAGAAAAACCTCGACGAGCTACTTCGATGCCGACCCTCCCCGATCCGCAACCGGCATCCATTACTAAAGGGTCAGTATCAAGATCGAGTCTTCGACATATGAAGTTGGCTTCGCCGTGAATATCTTCGCCTCGGCTTGCCAGCCGCTCCCAACGAGCATCGTAAGTAGCCAAGTCGACTCGATCCCGCCAGGCGATCCATTGGCTGCTGAATTCATCGGCGTTTTGAGTCATCAAAACTCACTCTAAGACAGGTCAGCCGAAAAACCCTTCGTTCCAGACCCGACGCTGGATGCTCAGAAGCGATTTCTGAGCGCGACCGAAGAGCCGTCATGCGAGACGGCCCTTCAGAAAAGGTTAACTAGTCGACGGTTAAACGAGCGAAAAGCTCGATTTTCGCTTCTTCGAAATCGTCTTCGCTTATGGTTCCTGCTTCGCGACGATTGTGTAGGTCTTCAACCAGTTTCAGAAGCTCATCAGGCGACGGCTCGCCGTCACCCATAACTCGTTCCAGGACATCAGAACTTGTTGTTTCCGTCTCTTCATCTTCGCTCAAATCTTTGCGATCACGCCGATCGGCCCGTTTGTTGGCGGCCCGTTCTTTCTTGGCTTTATCACGCTGTAATTTCGCAAAGCTCGATCGTTGTTTTGCCATAGCGAGCTCCTCAGTTCGACTTTGTGCCTCAACCCGATGTTGGCAACCGATGCAGCGCCGCAGCAGCTACCGACGATAAGGGAGACCGTCACTCAGGGTAGAGGTTTTTTCACTAATTGCGACGTTCCGCGGTTGCCGCTAAACATATAGTCACAGAAAATTGGCGCCAGTGCGTGGACCATAGGCATCATCGCTTAAAGCAAAAACGCCCGGCACTTCGGTCGAACAACTATCTACCCCCGCTCACTCCCCACCAGAAAGCGCCTCAAAATGTCATCGCCAGCATCTCAATCCAAACTCAAGACCGCCCCGTTTGGAGCTACCGGCCATCAGAGCAGCCACGTGATCTTTGGTGCCGCCGCTCTCGGATCAATGAGTCAGGAACGGGCCGATGCGACGTTGGCCCTTCTCCCCCAGTTTGGAATAAATCACATCGACACTGCCGAGTCCTATGGAGAGTCTGAGCTACGACTCACCTCTTTTCTAGCCGATCACCGCTCAGACTTTTTCCTAGCAACTAAAACCAGAGACCGCACTGGCCCCGAGGCAAGAGCCAGCCTAGAACGAAGTTTGGAACGCATGAAGGTCGACAATGTCGACCTGATCCAGCTGCACAACCTAGTCGAGCCCGACGAGTGGGAAACGGTGTTTGGCAACGATGGGGCATTGGCCGCCCTAGTCCAGGCTCGAGACGAGGGGCTCTGCAAATTCATCGGAGTGACTGGCCACGGCACTCGGATACCCGGAATGCATGTCCGGAGCTTGGGCGAGTTCGAATTTGATTCAGTCCTATTTCCCTACAACTACACCATGATGGGCAACAACGAGTACCGAAGCGACGTCGAGTCGCTGCTCGGAATTTGTAGCGATCGAAACGTGGCGGTGCAAACGATCAAGTCAGTGGCGAAGGGTCGGTGGGGTGCTTCGCCAGAACGTCGATTCTCTTGGTATGAACCGATCGACGACCCTCAAGCGCTCGAACGAGCTGTCCATTATGTGACCGGCCAAAACGCGCCAGGGACGGAAAGGGCTGACAAGCCTCACCTGTTCCTCAACAGCTCGAGCGACGCCCGTCTGCTTCCACAGATCTGCCAAGCCGCCGCTCAAACCGGTGCTGTCCCAAGCAACGAGGCTATGGAGGCCGACTGTTCGGCCCACGGCATTACCCCATTGTTCGATGGCGCTGAACTGGAGAGGATCTAGAATGCTGATTTTGGCCGGAACAATAACTGTTGAGCCCTCAGATCGAGCTCGGATGATGGAGCTGCTGACCCCAATGATTGCTGCTAGTCAAGCTGAACCAGGGTGTCATGCCTACCAGTTCAGCCTCGACCCCTACGATGAATCAATCGTTCACTTATTCGAGTTGTGGGCCGACCAAGCTGCCCTTGATGCCCACGGAGCCTCCGAGCATATGGCCGTATGGAAAGCGGCAGCGACTGACTTAGCTATTACCGGGCGAGAACTAGTCAAATACACCGTCGCAGATTCGGCACCACATCGCTAGGAGCGTTAAGCTCTCCGAATGACTGATACGGCTCATTCTTTGCCCAACCCGATCTTCCCAGAGTTCTGGGTTCGAGGCGCATCGGACATAGACGCCGATCTTGCTGCGCTGCAAGATGCCGGCGGCGTAACGTTTCACCCGGAACCTAAGGTTCCAGATGATATGCCTCTTGAACAGGGGCCAGGCACATGGGTTTTAACCAAACATGCCGACATCCTTGAGGCATCAAAGAACCCTCAGATTTTTAGTTCAGAGCAGGGAATTACCGTCTTGGACACCCCGCCTGAGTTTCTTCAGTTCTTCAGTTCGATGATTGCCATGGATGATCCTCGTCACGCTCGGCTGCGGCGTATTGTCTCGGCCGGCTTCACGCCTCGGGTGATGAACAATCTAGAGGAATCGATTCAATCAACGGCCAAAAAGATTGTCGACGAGATCGCCGAGAAAGGTGAAGTCGACTTCGTGGTTGACGTGGCGGCTGCATTGCCGCTTCGGATCGTCTGCGACCTTATGGGTATCCCCGAGTCCGAGTACCAGAACGTTTTTGATCGAACTAACGTGATCCTGGGAGCAGGAGACCCCGAATATGTTCCAGAAGGCACTGATGTACTCACCGCCTTGTTGACAGCCGGAGGCGAACTGGCTGAAATCATGAACTCGGTTGCGGCTTCGAAGAAGGGCAGCGATAGCGAAGATTTAACCAGCAAACTGGTCAACGCTGATTTGGCCGACGATGAACTAACCGCAGCTGACCTTGCGAGCTTCTTTATCCTTCTCGTCGTAGCTGGCAACGAAACAACCCGCAATTCGATCAGCTGGGCCTTACAGTACTTAACCGACAACCCTGACCAGCGGGCAATTCTTGAGAGCGACTTTGACAACGTTGTCGGCACTGCGATTGAAGAAATCGTCCGATTGGCAAGCCCGGTGACCTACATGCGCCGCACTACCACCCAGGACACAGTTTTGGGTAATCAAACGATCGCCGAAGGGCAGAAAGTTTGTATGTTTTACCTGGCCGCGAACCGCGATCCAGATGTGTTCGATAACCCGTTGGCGTTTGACGTCCGCCGAGACCCTAATCCCCATGTTGGATTCGGTGGGCCGGGCCCCCATTTCTGTCTTGGCGCTCATCTGGCCCGACGCCAAATCCGAGTCATGTTGCAAGAGCTAATGACTCGACTGCCTGATATTCACGCTAGCGGGCCGCCGGAGCTGCTGAAGGCCTCGTTCATTCACGGAATAAAGCACTTACCAGCCACTTTTACCCCCGCTAGCTAGCTCTGCGAGATCGTCTACCGTTTCCGGAGTACTTCAAGCGCGTCGTCGGCGTGAGCCGTCATGTTCGTCTCGCTGCTTATGATGGCGAGCACTTTCCGATCTGTGTCGATCACGAATGTGGCCCGCTTTGTCGGCATCGGGCCTATTCGTTTCACACCAAACTGTTTGGCTACCGTTCGCTCCGGATCGGACAAGAGCGGAAACTTAAACTGGTTGGCTTCGTCAAACTCAAGTTGCCGATCAGACCGATCGGACGACACTCCCACGATTGATGCGCCGAGTTCATCGAACTCGGACCGCAGATCGCGGAAGTGACAACTTTCCTTCGTTCATCCAGGTGTCATTGCCTTGATGTAGAAATACATAACCAGTGGGCCGCTAGCGAGCAAGTCGGTCAGCGAAACCGGTTGTCCGTTTTGGTCGTCAAGCGTGAACTCTTGGACTGTGTCTCCAACCTTCATAGCAGCTAACCATAGCCGCTCAATCTAGTTGAGAGCGGATAGAGCGCTTTGGGCCGCCGCCATGTCTTGCTTCGCCGCCGCCAGCTGTTGTCGGGTCTCTTCGACCAACTCAGGCTTCGCATTGTTGACATAACCTGGATTGGCAAGCCGTTTCTCGAAGTTCTCGATCTGGGAGGCCTTAGCCTCGATGATCTTCTCCAACCTGGTTTGCTCAGCATCAAGATCAAGCTCATCGACAAGTCCCGAAATGAGAACCTCTGCCCCTTCGAAAGCGATAGCGCTGGCCCCTGGAGGCCGCTCATCAGCCTCGCCGAGCACTTCGCTGACTCCTGCCAATGTCTCAATCGCTCCCCCGCTAGCGGCGATCAGTTCTTGAACCCGCGGTGGAGCATGTAGTACTACCATTTGTTTCGGCTTCACGTTTCGCTCAGACCGGACTTTACGGATCGCTCCGATTAGGTTGTCGGCTCGATCGAAGGTTTCGATAACGCCTAAATCGACCGCAGTTTCGTTCACTGTCGGCCAAGCAGCGGTAGCGACCAGATCTGACGGCGGGAGTTGCACTCCGTGGATATCGCCCAGCCGGACCGATGAAACCGATGGCCAGAGTGTTTCAGTGATGAACGGGCACGCTGGATGAAGGACCCGCAACACTGCATCAAGCACGGCTCCGAGGACGGCTTGTTGCTCAGGATTGCCGTCGATAGTTGGTTTGACTGCTTCCAGGTAACGGTCGCAAACGTCTCGCCAGATGAAGTCATAGAGCGTGTCGGCATACAAGTTAAATTGATACTCCGATAAGGCCTTGTCCATTACCGAAAGGGTTTGGGATAGCCGAGCCACAATCCATCGATCTGCAAACGCCGCCTTATCAAGATTGATTGGGGCGTCAAGAGGTATCTTCGAGTCGATCCGCCCGAGCGCGAATCGGGTTGCGTTCCAAACCTTGTTGGCGAAATTTCTTCCCTGGTCGAATTTGGCCGAGGTGTTTCGTGCTAGCGGCGCTTCGCTGGTGGCTTCAACCTCGCCCACGGCTACGCCGTAGGCGCTGACCATTTCTTTGTCTGGGTCTGAGGGAGATTTCTGAATCGGAGCGGCGACAACGTGACCAGCCGCAGTGGTGATGAACTCAGGACCAAACGATTCGCCCGTGTAGGGGCAAACCATGTCGACGGGCATCCTGACGTCTTGAGTGTCGGTAGTCATTTGTACCAACGTGAATCGCATAGCGTCAGCGCCATGGCTATGGATGATGTCTCTAGGGTCGACGCCGTTGCCGAGGCTTTTCGACATTTTTTGGCCGTGTCCGTCTTGGATCATGGCATGAATGAAAACATCGGTGAACGGCACATCGCCGTCCATGAAGTAGCGATTGAACATCGTCATCCGCGAAACCCACAGGGTGATTATCTCGCGGGCCGTCATCAAGACCGAAGTTGGGTTGTAGCTCGACAAAAGGCCAACGGTCTCGGGGTAGTCTTCAGGCCAGGGCCAACCCATGGTTGACATCGGCCACAGTCCAGACGAAAACCACGTGTCGAGCACGTCAGGGTCGCGGCTGAAACCTTCTGCTTCGAGAGCCTCGACTAGACCGTTCTCATCATGGGAAGCATCGGAGCGTTGCAGCCGCCCGAGCGTTGCGTCAGGGGGAACACACACCGCTTCTTCTAATTCTGATTCTGTGACTTTGCGAACCTGGTGAGCCGCTCCGGCATCTACCCACCGACTTTCCACCGTTCGGGGTTCATCAACGGCGGCACCTTCTAGGGTGGCTGCTACACCAGCTGAGGCCTCGGACAAAGCGATCGTTCGGGTCCAAACTGGGATCTGATGGCCCCACCACAATTGGCGAGAAATACACCAATCTCTAATTCCCTCATGCCACTGCTGGTAGGTCTTTGCGTACCTAGGTGGGAAGAAGTTAAGTTCACCGTCACCGGGCGCCTCGCTACGAGGTTTAACATCTTCGGGAAGATCGCTAGTTTGGTTGGCCGATTGAGCTCGTAATGCGGCACCTCGCAACCGATCATCTGTTACCGCTACAAACCACTGGTCGGAAAGCCAAGGTTCAATCGGAACGTGACTGCGATAAGAGTGGCCAACTGAGTGGGTGTAATCACGAATCTCGGCTAGCAGATCGTGACCATCGAACCAGGAAACTATCGCCGCTCGAGCATCCTCGCGTGACATGCCGACGAACTGCTGAGCCTCTTCGGAGACGTCATCCCATCCATATTCGCTGCTAATTGCTCCGTCAGGTCCCAACACGTTTATTACATCGAGATCATGACGGAGGCCGATGTCCCAGTCGTTGGCATCGTGAGCTGGGGTTACCTTGAGAAAACCACTCGCGTATTGGGCTTTTACTTCGTCGCTTTCGGGGTCGGCCATAACGACGTAATCATCTTCAACGATCGGGATCAACCGGTCAACAATCGGAAGGCGTACATGTTTGCCTGAAAGTTCAGCTGCTCTCGGGTCGTTCGGGTTTATACCTACTGCGGTGTCACCCAGCATGGTTTCAGGTCTGGTCGTCGCCACAGTTACATGACCTGACCCGTCTTCGAGTGGGTACTTGAGGTACCACATGTGGCCGGCCACTTCTTCCATTTCGACTTCGTCGTCCGAAAGAGCGGTTCGAGTGGCTGGATCCCAATTCACCAGACGTTTACCTCGGTAAATCAAGCCATCTTGAAATAGCTTGAAGAAAGCGTGTCGGACCGCGGTTGCACACATCTCGTCCATCGTGAATCGGGTTCGGTCCCAGTCACACGATGCGCCCATGGCTAGCAGCTGTTCGATAATGATCGCTTCGTATTCGTCTTTCCACTCTTGGGTTTTCGCTATGAAGGCATCGCGACCCATATCGAGTCGTTTGATGTCTTGGGTCAACAGTCGTTTCTCAACCACTGTCTGGGTTGCGATCCCAGCGTGATCGGTTCCCGGCATCCAAAGGGTCGCGTCGCCGAGCATCCGGTGGTAGCGAACAAGCACATCTTGCAACGTATTATTCAGTGCATGCCCGAGGTGAAGCGCTGCGGTCACGTTTGGTGGCGGGATAACGATCGAATAGCTGTTACTGCCGGGATCAACGATCGATGGGGCCGCCGCCATCTTTGCGTCCGACCATCGCTGCGTGACCGCTGACTCGGCGGTCGCCGGTTCATAGGTTTTCGGCAGCTCATCCAGAGTCGTTTGGGTGGTTGCATCTTGAGTCATCGTCATTGAGGCTAGTACCCAAACAAGGTAGTGAAGCGCCATTTCCCGATGGTGTAACTACCTAGTTTGAAACGATTCAGTCTATGTCAAGTAGATGTACGCGTTTGCACTTCATCTGGCAAGAAAATAGTGTGTTGGGCATAGGAAAACTGGGTTGGGCCGCGCTTCTACTTTTGTGAAGTATGTGCACGGTTGTATTCAGGCAAATGGGGGGTTTTCCAATGAATAGTGGACAAGGCAGCAGCGGTGAGAAAAGTGGTCGTACGGGTCGACCTTTGCCAAGCATCCTGGATCAAGCGGACTCAATCTACTCGCCGAACAACACCGTGCGTCGCTACCAGCGGCTTCGCTTCATGGCCCAGGCGAACCGAGCGGACGACTTTCGAGACCGGCTGCGAACTGGCGCATCGTTGGCTGCAATCCTCGCTGTTCTTCTCGGTCAAGGTGCTCCAGCGGTCGCCGCCTCTGCTAACGGTGATAGCGAATACGGTCAGCAGAGCAGCCTTACCGACTCTGAGGTACTCAATGATCGCTTGGGCGACCTCCGACCAGGAACGAATAATCAAATACTGGGGAGTTTCCGGCTAGCCGACGCTCTCAGGTGGCAGGCTCTATGCGATGCCAATCTGCCATGGTGGTTGTGCCAATTAGTGTGGTGGAACGCTAACAACAACGATGGCCCGGATGGAATTTTGGCGCCGGGCTCGCTGTTGAGCCCCTCGTATCGGATCGCATCTGGTGTGCCGCGGACTGGTGGATCGCCTCCTCCCCTAACTCGCCCGGCGGTGCAACCCATTGGGCCGTCGACCGCGCCGACATTGACTGATCCGCTACCAACAGCTCCGGTCAGCGAGGCCACTCAGCTTCCAGAGTTCACATTCGAGACTGCACCGATAATCGGTCAACCACAACCAGTCACCCCACAAACACCAACCCCACAACAACCAACCCAACCCCAACTCGACACCACACCAAACCCCCAAACCACACCACCACAAACACCAACCCCCCAAACCACACCACCAACCCAACCAACCAACCCAACACCCACCAACGACCAACTCCCAACAACCGATCAACCACAACAACCAACCCCACAAACACCAACCCCACAACAACCAACCCAACCCCAACTCGACACCACACCAAACCCCCAAACCACACCACCACAAACACCAACCCCCCAAACC